>NZ_QAGK01000009.1 GCF_003057885.1 Oceaniglobus ichthyenteri | reverse complement strand
TGCACAGCGCCATCGGCTATACTACGCCACAAGAAGCAGAGGACGCTTTCTATGAAAACTTAAACGGCCATGATAAAGCAGCCTAAGATTTGAACAAAACACTCTCCGGTAAACCCGGGGCGGTTCAACGACTGGTTGCGCCTGCGCTGCGAGAAGCTGGCAAATCGCGCCCACCCTGAACAATCGACCCGCACGATTGCGGAGATTTTTGAAGATGAGCGCGCCGAGCTGCGCCCCCTGGGGCGGGCTTTTGACGGCTACGTGGAGAAGACGGTGCGAGTCCGTTCCACCTGCCTGGTTCTGCATCACTGAGAGGCCAGTATCAAATGCGCATCACGAAGTTCCCGCATCACAAGGATTTTGCCACCACTCATTACGGTGCGGCCGCCGTCACCCAGGCCCAGATCGAACCGTTCTGCTCAGGCCAGTTCACCAAAGAGGCACACAACCTCATCCTGGTGGGCGGAACCGGGGCGGGCAAAGAGGGGGCTCCGCCCGTTCCGGGCTGAAACACGCCACTGGCGTGTTTCCAAGGCGCCCTTCACCCAATATCGCTATCGCGCTTGGAACCACATTGATCAACAACGGCAAGAAGGCCCACTTCTTCAACGCGGTCGATCGGATCAATGCCCTCCCTCTCATGCATGTAACCATACACTGCCGGGCAGCGGATCAAGGAACAAGCCGATGGTAATGCCGGGAAGATCATCCGGCAACTGTCGGCTCTGGATTGCGTCATCATCGACGAGTTGGGCTATATCGGGCTCCGCCCGTTCACGCCTCAAACCATCCCTCGGATGGTTTGTCGCTAAGCGAACCGACGTTCACTCCCGAAATCCGGCGGCGCACTGCTGTTCCACCTGCCTCTCAGCGAATGCATGCATTCGCCTGCCGGCCAGCGGATCAGCAAGCTCTACGAGAAAACCAGCGTCATCCTCACCGCCAACCTGAGTTCGGGGAATGGGTCGCTGTCTTCGGCCCCTCTCGGCAGCATCTTCCAGATGCGCCTGCCGGGCAGTGGATGCCAAGATGACAACCGCGCTCTTGGATCGCGTCACGCACCACTGCGCCATCATCAAGACCAGCAACAGGTCATACTGCTTCGCGCAGAGCAAACGCCGCACAGAAAAATAACCGCGACGCAGACAAAGTCCTCAGACAGACTCGCTATATGAGGGCGGCCCGCCTGGCGGCTTTGCCACCGAATAGGCGGGTCAAAATCAAACGCTGAAGCCGGGTCAGTTTTGAACGATCATTGACACGCAAATGCAGGAAACACAAGCCAAAACCCAAGTCTTTCGTGCATCTGTCAGCCCTGTCAGCAGATCGGCGATCACCTCGTTCTCGTCCTTCAGCTTCGGGCTGTAGCGATAACAGGTCTCGCTGACGTCAAACGCCCGACATGCCAGCATAATGCTGATGCCCCGTCATTCCAACGCCGTTTCGGCCATCTCGCGGCGCTGAGATGGCCGATATATAATTTTTTCCAAGGGCTTCCTTCAGCAAATCGTTCTGCATGCTCAGGTCCGCATACATCCGCTTCAGTCTGCGGTTCTCTTCCTCCATGGCTTTCATCTGGCTGGCCATGGACGCATCCATCATGCCGCACTCGACCATTATTCTTGAACCAATAGCGAACAAGGTCTCGTTTGGCCCGCCAATTATAGAACGACGCGTTCCCTCTCGGCGATTGCAGGGCAATCACCTGCCGGGCAATGGCATCATGCCCTGTTCGCGGCACAGCTCCGCTACCGGCACACCGCCTTCGGCCTGGCCAGGATCGCAAGGATCTCCGGTTCAGTGTATCTGCTTGTCTTCATTCGAAATCTTCTCGTTCATCCTGCCGAGAAAATTCTACTTTTGCAGCCCCTTAAATTCGGGGGGATTACCCATTCGACCAAATGTTCGTCGCGCTCGCACAAATCTGTGAGCTGGTCACATTCGACGAATGCTGGAACTTCTTTTGTGAGGCCGGTGATGGATCACATTAAGGAACAGAAGCTATAGTCCTAAGGTCGATCAGACAAAAAAACCAGCGTCTATATGAACAAGGAATTTTCAGTAATTGTCGTAGGGGCTGGCTCAGTGTGGCGCCCTTTTTTATGGCTGCTCAGCGGCGCGTGGCCAATGCTTCGTCCCGGCTGTATACGGCTAGGCCCAGCCGTTTTGCCGCAGCTACCGACAAAACGCTGCTGTGCAATCCTTCGGGGTTTTGAAACCGCCGTACGGCGCGCCGGGTTTCTGCGTTCATTTCGCTGGTCACCGGTCCGGTGTATAAACCACGCACGGCAAGGGCCCGTTGCAAGCTGGCGACGAATTGCGGCGTCAGATCTTTTTCACATACCGTTTCAAATACAATCTCCGACCGATCCTTGATGATCCTGGTTTCTGTCTCGGTCCGATAACTGGCGGGCCGCAGCACGGTGCCATCCGGTGAAACTTCGGCAGGCTGAACCAACACCTGTTCCGTCACGGTTTCGACGGTAGCCGGAGTAATATCACTGCTGTAACAGGCATTCGGGTTGGTGTTGGCAGGCGCATCGACCACTTTCAACTCGGGTTCTTGAAACCGGGATACATCGGGCATGGCCATGGGCGCGCAACCGGCCAAGGCCACTATTGCACAGCCGACAATCCCTGCCGTGAAAACCCGATTTCTTGTCATACTGCTCTGCCTCTGGTGGGCGTTTGGCCGCATCATACCCCGTCTGCCGCCCCTGCGGAAGCCACTTATCCACAGATTGGCGGAATCGCACTGGCATCTTGGCGCTTTGCCCACTAGATAACGCGCAAGATTTGCGAAAAGGGAACCCGTGCAGATGGCAAAGATAACCTATATCGAACATGGCGGCACCGAACATGTGGTGGATGTGGCCGATGGGCTGACCGTAATGGAAGGCGCGCGCGACAATGGCATTCCCGGGATCGAGGCCGATTGCGGCGGGGCCTGCGCCTGTTCCACGTGCCATGTGTATGTGCATCCCGATTGGGTTTCCAAATTGCCCGAAAAAGACAGCATGGAAGAAGACATGCTGGATTTTGCGTTCCAACCCGATCCGGCGCGGTCACGTCTGACCTGTCAGTTGAAAGTCACCGACGCGTTGGATGGTCTGATCGTACAGATGCCGGAAAAACAAATCTGATGGCGCTGGCGCAGGCCCTATGTGTCTGCGCCGCCCTTGCTGCGTCACCGGGCGCAGCCGCAAAGATCAGCAGCGCCCGCTATAGCGATCCGACGACGCGTTATGCCCACGGTGTGTTGGGCGATGACGTGGAATTTGCCACACTTGCGGTCACGCTGGACGATGGCAGCCGTCAATCGGCGACATGGCCACCGGGCATGATTTTCGAAGATACCGCGCCCCGGCTGGTCGATCTTACCGGCGATGGCACGCCCGAAGTCATCACCGTTGAAAGCAGCGATATCTTGGGCGCGCGCCTTGCCGTTTGGGGGCTTGATCCCAATGCGCGGCTCGTCCCCCTCGTGGCCTCACCCCCGATCGGACACCGCTTTCGCTGGCTCTCGCCGCTGGGGGCTGCCGATCTGGACGGGGACGGCACCATGGAGATTGCCTGGATCGACCGCCCGCATCTTGCCAAAACCCTTCAGGTCTGGCGCTTTGCAGCCCACGGCGATCAACGCTTCAGCCTTACACCGGTGGCATCCCTTACCGGCCTGACAAACCACCGCATAGGAGAAAACGACATCGCCGGTGGCATCCGTGATTGTGGCCAAGGCCCCGAATTGATCACTGCAGATGCAGATTGGCGCAACGTGATGGCAACGCGGTTGAACAACGCCACCCTATCCACCCGCTCAATTGCGCCGCATACCGACCGGTCCAGCTTTATCAAAACGATGTCGTGTCAGTAACATCTGTTTTTTCTTGCTGAAAATATCCCGGGGGTCTGGGGGCTGGCCCCCAATTGCCCGGGGTCAATCCAGCGCGCGCCACCCGATATCGCGCCGACAAAACCCGCCCGGCCAGTGCACATCATCCACCAGGTCATAGGCGCGATCCCGGGCTTCACGCAATGTGGCACCGCGTGCCGTTGCACCCAGCACCCGCCCCCCATGTGCCGCCATCTGTCCGTCAACCTTGAGGGTCCCCGCATGAAACATCATGGCGAAACTGTCAGCACGCAGCCGATCAAGACCGGCGATCACATCGCCTTTTTCATATGCTCCGGGGTATCCGTTGGCCGCGATAACCACGCACATGGCATGGTCATTGGCCCAATTCACCTGGGCCTTGTCCAGCTGTCCATTGGCGCAGGCCAGCATCAGATCCAGCGCCTGCGCCCCCAGGCGCATCATAAGGCACTGACATTCCGGATCGCCAAAGCGCACGTTGTATTCCACCAATCGGGGTTGACCGTTTTCGATCATCAGCCCGACAAACAGCACACCCTGAAACGGAGTGCCACGGCGCACCATTTCCGCCATCGTGGGGCGTACGATTTGCGCCATGGTCGCCTCGACCACCGCATCGGTCATCACCGGCGCGGGGGAATAGGCGCCCATGCCGCCGGTGTTTGGCCCGGTGTCGCCCGCGCCGACGCGTTTGTGATCTTGCGCGGTGCCGATTGGGAGGACGGTTTCGCCGTCACACAGAACGAAAAACGATGCCTCTTCGCCCTCCATGAATTCTTCGATCACCACCTCGGCCCCGGCATCGCCAAATTCGCCTGCGAACATATCATCCACCGCGGCCAGCGCTGTTGCCTCGTCCAGCGCGACAATCACGCCTTTGCCCGCGGCCAACCCATCGGCCTTGACCACGATTGGTGCGCCTTTTTCGCGGATATAGGCGCGTGCAGGCTCTGCCGCATCAAACCGCGCCCAGGCGGCGGTGGGCGCACCTGCGGCATCGCACACCTCTTTGGTGAACCGCTTGCTTGCTTCCAACTGCGCTGCCGCCTGGCCCGGCCCCAATACCAAAATGCCCGCACTGCGCAGATCATCGGCCACACCTGCGGCCAAAGGGGCCTCTGGCCCGATAATCACGAAATCAATGGCGTTTTCTTCTGAAAACTGCACCACCGCGCCGCCATTCAGAATGTCCAAGGTGGCGCATTTGGCGATCATTGCGATGCCCGCATTGCCCGGCGCCACGATCAAACGGTCGCATCTGGGGTTTTGCAGAACGGCCCATGCCAGGGCATGTTCACGCCCACCGCTGCCTAAAATCAGGATGTTCATGGCGCGCCTCACTTTCGTTTGTGTCCCGGGCGTTCTAGGGTGGAGTTTCCCTGTTCACAAGGCCGCCCTATGTCTGACCTGATTGATGATCCCACCCCCGGCGAAAATGCCCACGAATATACCGTGACCGAAATTGCAGGCGCGGTAAAACGGGTCATCGAGGGCGAATTTGGCCGCGTCCGGGTGCGCGGTGAGGTTGGGCGCGTGTTCAAGGCGCGCTCGGGGCATTTGTATTTCGACATCAAGGATGATCGCAGCGTCCTGGCCTCAGTCACATGGAAGGGTCAGGTTGCCGCCCTGGCCACCGTTCCAGAAGAGGGGATGGAGGTTGTGGCCACCGGCCAACTCACCACCTTTGGGTCGCAATCGAAATACCAACTGACGGTGGATGATCTGCGCCCGGCCGGGGTGGGCGCGTTGATGGCGATGCTGGAAAAGCGCAAGAAAACCCTTGAGGCCGAAGGGCTGTTTGCCGAAGGTCGTAAACGCCCGCTGCCCTATCTGCCACAGGTGATTGGCGTGGTCACATCGCCCAGCGGCGCGGTGATTCGCGATATATTGCACCGCTTGCGCGAACGGTTTCCGCGCCAGGTGTTGATCTGGCCCGTCGCGGTTCAGGGAAAAGACTGTGCGCCACAGGTCGCCCGGGCGATTCGCGGGTTCAATGGCCTTACCCCCGGCGGGGCGATTCCCCGGCCCGATCTGTTGATCGTGGCGCGCGGTGGCGGCAGCATCGAAGATTTGTGGGGGTTTAACGAAGAAATCGTCGCGCGCGCGGCAGCCGAAAGCGATATCCCGTTGATCAGCGCAGTTGGCCATGAAACCGATACGACCTTGATTGATTTCGTTTCCGACAAACGCGCACCCACGCCCACAGCAGCGGCGGAACTGGCGGTGCCGGTGCGTGCCGATCTTTTGGCCCTGGTCACGGGGCAGGGCGCGCGGATGACCGGGGCGTCGGGGCGGATGTTGGCCCAGCGCGGTCAACGGTTGCGCGATGTGTCGCGCGCCTTGCCCCGGCTGGAAAGTCTGCTGGCCCCGGCGCGGCAACGGTTGGATCTGGCCGCCGCGCGCCTGCCTGCGGCCCTGACCCGGCACAGTCAGGGTGCGCGCGCGCGGCTGACCCAGGCGGCGGCGGTGCTGCGACCGGCCACCCTGCGCGCGCGGATGGATAACGATACGCGGCAAATAAACGGATTGGCGGCCCGTTTGGCACCGGGCCTGAACCGCGCCGTCGCGACCCAGGCTGATCGTCTGGCACAACGGGCCAATCGCCTGAGCCCTGTGCCAATCGCGCGTGAAATCGATGCGGGGCGGCGTGATCTGGCCCGGCTGGCCGACCGGATGCAGCGCGCCCAGACCGAACGCCTGGCCTTGGCGCACCGGAAATTGACCGCGCTGGAACGGGTGCGCCTGACCCTTGGCTATGAAGAAACCCTGAAGCGTGGCTATGTGGTGGTTCTGAGTGGGGATGCGGTGATCACCACCAAGGCAGCTGCCGCCAAGGCGCATCCGCTCACCCTGCGTTTTGGCGATGGTGATTATACGGTGGGCACGGCCCCGCCCAAAAAACGCAAACCACCAAAATCGCCCCCCGAACAGGGCGAGCTTTTGTAGATGTTCAGCGCCCAACCCAACGGCCAAGTCTTTGGCAAGCTGTCGGAAATTTGGTTGGCGGCGCGGCGCAAACGCTCTATCCTGCGAAAAGATTTAGCAAAGGAACGAAACCTATGACGCGCCCCATCGTCGGGATTATCGGGAATCACAACCTATTGCACGATCAATATCCGGTAACGGCGGGCGGGTTGATGAATACCGAAGCGGTTGCCGATGTGTCGGGCGCCTTGCCGCTGTTGATCCCGGCCGATCCGCGGTTTGTTTCCGTGGCTGAATTGCTTGAGGCCTGTGATGGATTTTTGCTGACCGGTGGTCGCCCCAATGTGCACCCCGAAGAATACGGCGAAACCCCAACCCCCGCCCATGGTGATTTTGACCGCGCCCGCGATTCGATCACGCTGCCCCTTGTGCGCGCCTGTGTTGAGCGGGGGCAGCCATTTTTCGGGATTTGCCGAGGGTTTCAAGAGGTGAACGTGGCCATGGGCGGCACGCTTGATCCCGAAATCCGCGATCTGCCGGGGCGTGACAATCACCGTATGCCGCCCGATGGCACGCTGGAGGAAAAATTTGAACTGCGCCACACCGTGACCTTCACCGAGGGCGGGCCATTCCATCGTTTGATGGGGTCGCAAAAGGTGCTGACCAATACGTTGCACGGCCAAGGCATTCGCACGCCGGGACAGCGGGTGGTGATTGACGGACGGGCACCCGACACGACGCCCGAAGCGATTTATATCAAGGATGCGCCCGGTTTTTGCCTGTCGGTTCAGTGGCATCCCGAATGGAACGCCGCCAATGATCCGGTGTCGCGCCCCTTGTTCGCCGCCTTTGGGGCGGCCGCCGCAAAATGGGCCATGGGCAAACGTACGCCGGTTGCAAAGGCATCTTGAACCCCGCGTTTTGGCGCGGCGCTTTCGTCAAATGATGAACGTCAAACGCCGATTTTGGGGCCGAGACATACCATCGGTTCATCGCTTTGGCGCGCTTCGTACAGGAAATCGCTTACGTTTTCACCCTCAAACCGGGCGCGCAATCCGCCCTGGCCTTTGAAAAAGGTCCAGCATTGCGGGCCAGTGCCGTCATCATATTCAAAACAGATCTGGGATCCGTTTTCATACCATTCACCCTCTTTGCATTCGCCATCCAGAAACGACCAGCGCACGCGCCGGTTGGGCATGTATTCCTCAACTCCGTATGACACGCCGCCCGAATTGAAATACAGCGTCTTGCCTTGGGTATAGGCATCAAATTCAGGCCCGGTCAGGGGCGTTTCAGCGGCCAAAGGGGTGGCCAGCAGCGCGAACGCGGCGAAAATGAAATGTTTCATACCGAAATCATGGCACAGACATTGCGTTCTTGCCAGACTTGCGATCATGGCCATGCTCACTTCTTTGTCAGGCGGCGGCAGAGCGCACCTTTGGCCGCCACGCTTTGGCACGTTTATCCATGATGCGCCGCCATGCAGGGGGCCAAAGGGCAATCATGCCCATGACAGGTAAGGATCGGGGCAGCATTGGCACGTCTTCGCCGAGGTCAAGCGCGGGATAGGGTTTTGCCGGATTGGTATGGTGATCGGAATGGCGGGGCGCGTTCAACATCATTGCACCGGAATACCAGTGTGGCGCATTCCAGCTGTGGTGTGGGCCGACTGGTTCCAACCGGGTGGGATCAATGGCGCGGCGTTCAAGCCCGTAATGTTGTACATAATCCGAAAGCAACAATTGCGCCTGAGCGAACCCCGCCAGGGCGACATACCAGATCAGCCCAAAAAATCCGCCGATGACGACAGCCAGCCCCATAAACCCGACTGCCCCCAGGATATAGGCGATATAGGGGTGGCGCAGCATCGCAAATTTTTGGCCGCTGCGGGTTAAAACGGATTTCTCCATTTCCCATCCGGCGGCAAACCCATCGGGCCAGGCGCGCGCAAGGAAACTGTAATAAGATTCGCCCAGCTGGGCGGTATTGGGATCATCGCGAGAGGCCACAAACCGGTGATGCACCTTGCGATGAGCCGAGGTGTGATGACCAAACAGCAAGGAAATATACAGCCATTTGCCAACCCGAAACAGCCGCCTGTCAGTCCGATGAATCAGCTCATGCGCGTTCGAATTGCTGACCTGGCCCAACCATAGCCCAACGCCCATGAACAGGCCCAGATGTTGCAACGCAGACAAAGATGTGCCGCGACCCAAAGCATGGACCGCCGCGAACAGTAGAATGAAATGCGCGACCGCCAGCCCAAGAGACAGCGGATTGCCGGTCGGAAACTCACCAGTCGCATCTGGCGGGGCGGCATGATTTACCCGTTTAACCAGATGATCCAGACCGTACACAAGTGCGGTCATCAGCAGTAAACCCAGCCAAACCGCCGACCCACCGAAAAATGCACCGGCCAGTAACGGCAAAACCGGTAAAAGAGTTGCAATGGCAAACAGGCGGGCGGAATCGGGTTTCATGTTTTTCATGATATCAGGCCATAGATGAAAAATCAGTGTATTTTGCGGCATAATTGCAGCGTAAAATGTTTCCGATTGGCGTCAGTGACGGGGGTGTGATGCCTTGATGGGCGGCTTGTGTGTCGCATTTGACGTGGGCGGCGCGGCAACCGGCGGATATGGTGACGGCACAGACAGGAAGGGCGCAATATGGCACTGGATCAACGCAAAGGGGTTTGGAAATCCGGCAAGGGGCGCGGACGTAAAACGCCAAAGGGGCGGCAATTGGATGATGCGGCTTTGGCGCGGGTGCGCGAATTGTTGGGCGATGCCCCACGTCGGCGCGATTTGTTGATTGAATTCATGCATGTGATCCAGGACGCCGAGGGGTGTTTGCACGCAGATCATCTGCGCGCCTTGGCCGAAGAGATGCGCCTTTCGATGGCCGAAGTTTATGAAGTGGCGACGTTTTACGCCCATTTCGACGTAGTGAAAGAGGGTGAAGCGGCGCCACCGGCGTTGACGATCCGGGTTTGTGATTCCCTGTCGTGCGAATTGGCAGGGGCGCAGGCGCTGAAATCTGCGTTGGAGTCCGGGTTGGATGCGGCAGAGGTGCGGGTGTTACGCGCGCCCTGTATGGGGCGATGTGATGTGGCGCCGGTGCTGGAGCTGGGCCACAATCATATTGGTCACGCGACCCTGGAAAAGGTGCAAGAAGCAATTGCGACAGGCGATACGCACTGTCACATTCCCGACTATGAAACCTATGAATCTTACGTTTCGAAGGGTGGATATAGCACATTTGCAACATTATCGGAATCCGGCGATTGGGAGGCCGTGCAGGACAAGGTGCTGGCGTCGGGCCTGCGTGGGCTGGGCGGCGCGGGCTTTCCTTCGGGGAAGAAATGGGGGTTTGTGCGCGGCAATCCCGGCCCCCGTTATCTGGCGGTAAACGGCGATGAGGGCGAGCCGGGCACCTTCAAGGATCGTTATTATCTGGAACGGACGCCGCATTTGTTTCTGGAGGGCATGCTGATCGCCGCCTGGGCGGTCGGGGCAGAAACCTGTTACATTTATATGCGCGATGAATATCCGGCGGTGCTGGAGATTTTGCGCCGCGAAATCGCCGCGCTTGAGGCGGCAGGGGTGGTCGCCCCGGGTTATATCGACCTGCGCCGTGGGGCGGGGGCCTATATCTGTGGCGAAGAAAGCGCGATGATCGAGAGCATCGAGGGCAAGCGCGGGTTGCCCCGGCATCGCCCGCCCTATGTGGCGCAGGTGGGTGTTTTCGGGCGCCCGACCCTGGTGCATAATATTGAAACACTGCATTGGGTTGCGCGGATCTGCCGGGAGGGGCCGGAGATTTTATCATCGGTTGAACGGAATGGGCGCACGGGTTTGCGCAGCTATTCCGTATCGGGGCGGGTTGCGCGGCCGGGCATGTATGTATTGCCAGCCGGATCGACGATTGCCGATATCATCGCGGCCGCCGGGGGCATGGCAGCGGGCCATGTGTTCAAGGCCTATCAACCGGGCGGCCCATCATCGGGGATTTTGCCTGCGAGTATGAACGATGTGCCGCTTGATTTTGATACGTTGCAGCCAATGGGCAGTTTTATCGGATCGGCCGCCGTCGTGGTGTTGAGCGATCGGGACAAAGCGCGCGACGCCGCGTTGAATATGTTACGGTTTTTTGAGGATGAAAGCTGTGGCCAATGCACGCCCTGCCGGGTGGGATGTGAGAAGGCGGTGAAACTCATGCAAGCTGATCAATGGGATGCGGACCTGTTAGAGGATCTGTGCACAGCGATGAGCGATGCGTCGATCTGTGGGTTGGGGCAGGCGGCCCCAAACCCGATTCGCCTGACAATGAAGTATTTCCCGGACGAGGTGTAACCAGACGGAGCGCCTGCGGCGCACAGGATGATTGGTTTGGCGCTTGGGTCGGGCGAAACGCTGACCTGTCAGCCGTTGGCGAAAACTGCCAAGGTAAGAGGGATCGCCTTGAATTCCTTGGCCTTGCCGCCCCGGCGCAATTGTACGGGTTTCGTGATCCAATCGATCCAACGCATTTTATGGCACCACGCGCGGGCCAGACCCCAAATGTTATCGGGATCATTGGCGCGATAGGTTTGTATCGCGGCATTCAGTTCGGGTGTCATGCCACGCCCCACCACCAAGGCGTTGAAAACGAACATCACAAGGTCCATCGCGTGCCCTTGGGGCGTGTTGCGCCGCGCGGCGTAACGTTCAAGATCAAGAAAAGTGATTTTCTGACCGTCCCAACAGATATCCTTGAGTGAGGGGCGGCCATGACTGATCTGTCGTGCATGAAGCGCGGCCAGTGCGCGGCCGGCGGCGTGAAAGGCTTCGATCCGGTCGGCGGTTGTGATCTGTGGATCGCTCAGCAGCGCGTTTAACGGGCGGCCGGAATCGGCGAGGGCGAGAAAATCCGTCCCCTCTGCCAGGATTTTGGGGGCGGGGGCGCGCATCCGGTGCCATTCGTGCAGGGCGTGACGCTCGGCCTTGAACGCGGCGTCGGGGTTGCCCTTTTGCAGCCGCAAAAGCAAACCCGGTGTTTCACGGCGTTTGATCCAGATGGTTTGCCCAGCGTGATCAAGGCGCTGTACGCGCTGCGGATTCGTGGCCAAAGCGGTGGCAATGCGCTGGGTGAGGCTGTCATCATCTGTCATTGGCAAACTATACCGGTGCATTTGCGGTGTTACAAACCTGACGCTCTTCCATCCCGGTTCCAACTGGCTTAGGTCATGGGAAGCCTGAGGAGGGTTGGATGTGTCATTTTTCAACAAGCTGAAAAGTAAGCTGTTCAAAAGCTCTTCCAAGTTGGAAGAGGGCGTGGATGCCATTGTCGAAGACGGTGGTGGACCCGAGCAGTTGCCCGAACCCCAAGCGCCCCCTGTGGCCACGGAGCCCCCTGTCAAAGCCGAAAATCCGCCCGTGCAGACGCCACAGGCATCGCCGGTAAAGCCGGGCCTTTTGGGCCGTTTGGCCGGGCGCGCGACGCCCGAACAGGTGGTGCGGCGCGCGTTGGATGATGAAATGCTGGAGCAGTTGGAAGAACTGCTGATCAGTGCGGATATGGGCGTGGAAACAGCCACCCGTGTGACGGCGAACATGGCCGAAGGGCGGTTTGGCAAACGGTTGTCATCGGGCGAAATCCGCGCGTTGATGGCGCAGGAGATTGCGCGGATAATGGAGCCTGTGGCCCGGCCTATGCCGCTGTATCCCAACCGACCCCAAGTGGTGTTGGTGGTGGGTGTGAACGGATCTGGCAAAACCACGACCATCGGCAAATTGGCCAGCCAGTTCCGCGCGGCAGGCAAATCGGTGGTGATTGCCGCAGGCGATACGTTTCGCGCCGCCGCAGTTGAGCAATTGCAAGTGTGGGGCGAACGGGCCGGAGTGCCGGTGTTGACCGCGCCAGAAGGGTCTGATCCGGCCAGTCTGGCGTTTGATGCGATGACAAAGGCGGGTGAAAGTGGCGCGGACCTGTTGTTGATTGACACGGCGGGGCGTCTGCAAAACCGCGCCGACCTGATGGAAGAGCTGACCAAGATCGTGCGCGTGATCCGCAAAAAAGACCCGACAGCCCCGCACAATACCCTGTTGGTTCTGGATGCAACGACGGGGCAGAACGCCCTGCAACAGGTTGAGATATTTCGCAAACTCGCCGATGTCAGCGGTCTGGTGATGACCAAGCTTGACGGCACCGCGCGGGGCGGTGTGTTGGTGGCGCTTGCCGATCGGTTTGGCCTGCCTATTCACGCCATCGGCGTGGGCGAGCAGATCGACGATTTGTCACCCTTTGACCCCGAAGAATTCGCCGCGGCCCTGACCGGTAGCGCCACAGGAGCAGCGCCCTGACCTGCGCGGTCTTATTGTTCGGCCCGGCGCAGCACCCACAAAACGGTAACGCACATGACAGTGGCCAGAACAGCAAGCGGAATTTGGCCGGTGCCGCAGGCCAACCCGATGGCACCGGCCAACCACATGCCCGCCCCCGTGGTCAGGTTGTGCACCTTGGCGCCCTGTTTGAAAATTGCGCCAGCGGCCAAAAAGGCAACGCCGGCGGTCACCGCCTCGATCAGGCGCAGGGGGTCAACCTGGGTCTGATCGGGGGGGCCGAACGATATGTTGCTGATGCCTTGGGACACGATGACAAACATGCACGCCGCCAGCGAAATCAGAATATGCGTGCGCAATCCGGCGGCTTTTTCGCGCTGCTCCCTCTCAAATCCGATCATCGCGCCCAATATGATGGCAACGGCCAGGCGCAAAGTGGCAATTGCAATCGGAACATTGCCAAATGTGCCACTAAGTTCATCGAGAATTTGATCGAGCATTCTTTGATCCAGTTTCAACAAAATACTGCCTGCTCAACGCTTGTCCCCCCGGCGCGGGTTCCCGCATGAGCGATTGGATCATATCTTTGCAGGGGACCGAGGCCGGCCATCAATGGGCGATGATTCTGGCAATGAGTGCGGCGGTCATCCACGCAGCCTTTGGCGCGCTGCAAAAAGGAATGCACGATCCGTGGTTGACCCGGGGATCGGTTGATTTTTTCATCTTCATTTTCGCGCTGCCCGTGGCGCTGTTTCTGGTGCCCTGGCCCCAGGGGGGTGAATGGGTTTTACTGCTCGGCGCGCTTTGTATCCATTTGATTTACAAGGTTGGCATGGCTTTTGCCTATTCCAAGGGGGCATTTACCGTGGTCTATCCGGTGGTGCGTGGCACCGGGCCGTTGTTTACGGTAATCGGCGCATGGATCATTTTCGGCGAGGTTTTCGCGCCTCTGCAATGGCTTGGGGTTGCAGTTCTGTTAAGTGGAATTTTCGGGCTGGCCGCGTACAATCTCATTCACATCCAATTGCAGCGCGAAACGCTGGTGCCTGCGTTGCTGATCGCCCTGGCAACCGGGGCGATGGTGGCCATTTATACCACCTATGATGCCTATGCGATCCGGGCCACGCCCAATCCGTTTACCTTTCTTGCATGGTTTTTCGTTATCACGGCAATCGATTTTCCGCCCCTTGCGGTTCTGCGCTATCGGCGGATGGTCAAGCCACCGCCGCTGCGGCCGCTGCTGATCAAGGGGGCGATCGGCGCCTGGCTGGCCTTTGGCAGTTTTGGGGCGGTCATGCTGGCCACCCGGCTGGACAAGGTGGGCGAGGCGGCGGTTTTGCGCGAAACATCCACCGTTTTTGCCGCGCTCATCGGCTGGTTGGTGCTGGGTGAAACGGTTGGGCCGCGGCGCATGGCGTTGATGGCATTGATCGCGCTGGGCGCTGTGATAGTTGAGATGGGCGGATAGGAGACCCCATGGCCGATAAAACCATCAACCCGATTCTGAAACAGGTGCTTGAACTGGGGCCGCCCTTGGCGTTTTTCCTGCTGTATCTGAAGATCAAGGAAAACACCTATGTCATGTCGGGGGTCGAATATTCGGGCTTTATCGTGGCGACCTTGGTATTTGTGCCGATCCTGCTGATTGCCATGGGGGTGCTGTGGTATCTGACCGGCAAACTTAGCCGGATGCAGATTTTTACCGCTTTCATGGTCATTTTCTTTGGCGGGCTGACTGCCTGGATGAATGATGAACGGTTTTTCAAAATGAAAACCAGCATCGTTTATGGCTGTTTCGCGGTGATTCTGGGTGTCGGGCTTTTGCGGGGGCGCAGTTATCTGGCCTATGTGATGGCCGAAATGCTGCCGATGAAGGACGAAGGTTGGATGATTCTGACCAAGCGTCTGACGGTGTTTTTTGCCGCCATGGCCTTGGCCAATGAACTGGTGTGGCGCACCATGTCCACCGATGCCTGGGTCAAGATCGAAACATTCGGGTTTCCGATCCTGATGTTTGTGTTTTTATGGACCCAGATCATGGCGCTGCAACCCTATCTTGAGGATGACAGCGCCACAGATACGGCCAAGCCCGACTAGATCATTTGCGTTTGAACAAAAGCTCTTGGGCTTGTTTATCGTCTTGCAGGTTGGCGCGTTTGTCTGCGGCCACGGCGCGGCCCGCACTCACACCCGGGCGCGCGGCCACGACATCCAGCCAGCGTGCCATGTGAGGTTTGTCATCCAGCGTTTGCTGTTGCCCATCCCACAGGCTGGCCCAAGGCCAGATCGCCATATCCGCGATTGAAAAGAAATCACCGGCGACAAATTCATTTTCCGCCAACTGCCGGTCCAACACGCCATAAAGGCGGGCGGTTTCATTGCGATATCTCTCTTTCGCATAGGGCAGATCATGGGGCGGATCCATCGCAGGCGCGTATTTCAGGAAATGATGCGCCTGTCCGGCCATGGGGCCCAATCCACCCATTTGCCACATCAACCATTGATCGACCGCGATACGCTGTCGTTGGGTTTCGCCGCAAAACTGCCCGGTCTTGCGGGCGAGATATTGCAGGATGGCCCCGGATTCAAAAATCGAAATCGGCGCACCATCCGGCCCGTCCGCATCAATGATTGCGGGCATCCGATTGTTGGGCGCAATTTTCAGAAAATCAGGCGCAAATTGATCGCCCTTGCCGATATTGATCAGATGCACGGCATAGGGCAGGCCCATTTCCTCAAGCGCGATTGAGATTTTCCAGCCGTTGGGCGTGGGCCAGTAATAAAGATCGATCGGGGCGGTCATGTGTCTCTCCTTGAATTTGTGCAGAGTGTGTGACTTTGAGCGTGAGGGTGCAAGGGCGACACCGCTTGACCGTGACCGGCGAGGGGCGTATCGGTTTTTCATCGTGGCGCTTTGTTCACCGGATTGCGGGCCACGTAAAATATTCCGCTAAAGAGGTCGGGACAATGGCCCCCGGCGTCCGTGACGGTGGGGGTTTTTGTTGGAAAGGGCACCCCATGACGAAAGAGTGGAACACCCGCACCAAATTGGTGCACGAAGGCACCCGGCGCAGCCAGTACGGCGAGGTGTCCGAGGCGATATTCCTGACCCAGGGGTTCGTTTATGACACCGCCGAAGCGGCCGAGGCGCGATTTTTGCAGCCCGGTAACGATGAATTCATCTACGCCCGCTATGGTAACCCAACCGTGCGCATGTTCGAAGAACGCATCGCCGCATTGGAAGGCGCCGAAGACGGGTTTGCCACCGCCAGCGGCATGGCCGCGGTCAACGGCGCGCTGACGTCGATGTTGCGCGCGGGTGATCATGTGGTCAGTTCCCGCGCCTTGTTCGGATCGTGCCTGTATATTCTTGAAGATATCCTGTCGCGGTTCGGGGTCGAAGTTACTTTTGTCGATGGCACCGATCTGGACGCCTGGCGCACGGCCATGCGCCCCGAAACCAGGGCGGTATTTCTTGAAACCATTTCAAACCCCACGCTTGAGGTGATCGACCTCAGGGCCGTGGCCGAAATTGCCCACAGCGTCGGTGCCACCGTGATTGTCGACAATGTGTTTGCAACGCCTATCTGGAGCCGCGCGTTGGAAATGGGCGCCGATGTGGTGGTTTATTCCACAACCAAACACGTTGATGGCCAGGGCCGGTGTTTGGGCGGCATCATTCTGGGCACGCGCGAATTCATTCGCAAAACAGTTGAACCATATCTGAAACACACCGGCGGTGCGATGTCGCCGTTCAACGCCTGGGTGATGTTGAAAGGGATGGAAACCCTGGATTTGCGGGTGCGCGCGATGACCGACAGCGCCACCCATATCGCCAGTGCGCTTGAGGGCGATTCGCGATTGAACCGCGTGCTGTTTCCGAATCTGCCCAGCCATCCGCAGTATGAGGTGGCAAAGCGGCTGATGAAACGCGGTGGTACGGTTTTGTCGCTGGACATCAAAGGCGGGCAGGGCCCGGCGTTCAAATTTCTCAACGCGTTGAAAATCATGACGATTTCCAACAATCTGGGCGATGCAAAATCCATCGTCACGCACCCGGCCACCACCACCCATCAACGCCTGAGCGATGAACAGCGCGCCATTCTGGGCATAACGCCGGGCCTTGTGCGCGTCAGCATCGGGATTGAGGATCAGGACGATTTGCTTCACGATCTCAAGCAGGCCCTGGATGCAATTTGACCAATGACAAGACAGATTTTGGCGTCGCCAGATGCCGCATTGGCGCGGCGCAAACTGTTGACACCGCGCCCCCATCCGGCCAACCCTGACCCATGATCGACCCGCGCCCCGTTGGATATGTCATTGGCCTGCTTGTGGCCGCCTTGGGCGTGACCATGATTGTGCCGCTTATCGTCGATTTTGTGGCGGGCAACGGCCATTGGCCGGTGTTTCTGGAAAGTGCCGTGATTGTATCCCTGACCGGTGGTCTGATCGCGCTGGGCTGTGCCAATGGGGTGGTTGAACGGATCACGATTCAACAGACGTTCCTGTTGACGGTTGGGGTGTGGGTTGCCTTGCCGATCTTCGGCGCCCTGCCGTTTGTTCTGGGCGCAACGGGGGCCGATCTGACCGATGCAATGTTTGAATCGATGTCGGGGCTGACCACGACGGGATCAACCGTATTTACCGGGCTGGATGATTTGCCGCGCGGATTGCTGTTATGGCGATCAATGCTGCAATGGTTTGGCGGCATCGGGATCATCGTTGTCGCCATGGTGTTCATGCCTGAATTGCGGGTGGGGGGCATGCAGATTTTCCGCTCTGAGGCATTCGATACGCTGGGCAAGATCCTGCCGCGCGCCGCCGAGATTGCGGCGCAGATATCGTGGATTTACGTGGCTTTGACGTTTGTGTGCTTTCTCAGCTATCTGGCGCTGGGCCTGCCAAGTTTCGAGGCGATCAATCACGCCCTGACCACGCTTTCGACCGGTGGATTTTCGACCACCGATCAATCGTTTGGCGCGTTTCAGGGGCCTGCGGAATATGCCTCGGCGTTGTTCATGATTTTGGCCAGCCTGCCGTTCGTGCGGTATATTCAACTGCTGGCGGGGTCGGCGCGGCCAGTGTTGCGCGATGCGCAGATTCGCGGTTTCATCCTGCTGGTGAGTGTTGTGGTTCTGGTGCTGACCGGGTTTCAGATGATCAACCTTGATCGCCCGTCCGAACCCGCGTTTCGCGAGGCGATATTCAACGTCGCATCAATCATCACCGGAACCGGATATGCCAGCGTGGATTACCAACTGTGGGGCAGTTTCGCCATGGTGGTGTTCTTTTTCGTTGGCCTGATTGGCGGATGTGCCGGATCAACCTGTTGTTCGATCAAGATTTTCCGCTATCAAATCCTGATATCGGCGATTTATGCACAGATCCGCCGCATCCATTCGCCTCACGGCATTTTCACCCCCCGATACGAAGGCCGGCCCGTCGAAGATGACGTATTGAGTTCGGTCATGGCGTTTCTGGTTCTGTTCATCGTGTCCTTGGGCGTGCTTTCGGTGCTTTTGGCGATGACGGGATTGGATTTCGTCACCTCCCTGTCAGGTGCTGCCACGGCGATTTCCAATATCGGGCCGGGATTGGGGCCGATCATTGGCCCATCGGGCACATTTGCGCCGCTGAACGATACCGCGAAATGGTTGTTGATCGCGGGCATGTTGATTGGCCGGTTGGAACTGATGGCGGTGTATGTACTGTTCACCGCGATGTTCTGGAAAGGCTGAGAGCGGGGCGCAGGTTTTTCCGCGCCCCACCAAACCCAATCAGCGCCAGCAGCTGACCAGAACTGTCATATCAACCGCGATGTCATTCAGCACGCCGGCCTTGACCGGGCCTGTACGTTCCGCCGCTGTGGCCGCCATGCTGTTGTTTGACAGGAAATCCGCGATGGTTTCCACATCGACGGCAAAGCTGACATCGCCCGGCAGGGCGCGGCCATTCTGATCGACATTCGGCATCAACATGCCCAGAACCGCGCCGCTGGTATCCAGGATTGGCCCTCCCACATCACTGGGTTGCGCGGCCAGATCATAACGTTTGATCGTTTCTTCGCCGCTCAATCCCCGCAAATCGGCCAGCACGCCAAATGTCAGCGAAGGCGCGCCGAGAATGCCGCCATAGGAATAGCCCGACAAAACCACATCCGATTGCAACCGTGGCACGGCGGGCTGAAACCGGGCAAAGGCGCGTGGTGCCAAGGCCTGACTGGGTTCCAATACGGCCAGGCCACTGGCGGGATCGCTGGCCTTCAGGGTGGCCTCGACCTCTTCGTTCAGGGTGATCCGGCTGCAGGATTGAACGGTGTTGGCTGCGGTCAAAACCCGACCGCGCGCATCGACGTAAAATCCGCTGCTGTTCACCTCGGGGCTGCGAATCTCAAGCCCTGCCAAAAGATCGATCCGTTGGTTCTCTGTCGGCTCGCCCACCATGTCATCCATCACCGCGCCGGGCAGGGCAACAAAGCTGCTGGTCATTTCATCAATCACCCGCTGGCGCCGCTTTTCATCGTTCTTGGGCCAGATCAGGGTAAATCCCTTGACCGCGCCATCGCGCACGACGGCCTCGGTCTGGGAGATGAAATCAGGGCCTTCACCGATCAGGGTGAAAGAGTCGCGCCGCTTTTCACGCGCACCCTGTTCGGGCACGATTTCAAGGGTTTGCATGATGTCATATAGCCCAAACAGGGTATCGACATCGCCTTTTTGCGAAATCAGCAATGCCTTGGGCCGGGCGGCACCGTCATGGGCGCCGTAATGGGCAAAGGGCGGTTCATAGCTGTCAAATCCGATCAGCTCCAAAGGCAGATCAATTTCAATGCCCGCCACGTCATCGCGCACCGTTTCCATGCCGATTCCCGCAAGAATCGCGTTATAGGCGGCCAACAATTCCGCCCGCTGTCGGGTGGTCAGAACGCCGGTGGCCTCATGGCCGTTTGCCTGTTGCCAATCGGCCATGCTGGCGCGGGTGCCGCGGCCAAAGGCCCCGTCGATGGCGGCGTTGTAAAAGCCATCCCATTGCAGGGCGATCTGCAGATCCTTACGCTCATCTTGGGTCAGCTGCGCCTCGCTGCGCCGGGCCTCGGCCAGGGTTTCGCCGGTGGGTTCCGGTGGGGCGGGGGCCACGACGGGTTCAGATGGCGTTTGGGTGGGTTGCGCCGGGGCCGGGGCAGGGGCCACAGGCGCGATTGAAGCGCCCGCGCTGCCGATTGGCCAAAACTGGCTGTTGAACGACCGCCCATCGGTTACAAAACTGTCGCGCGGGATCCGGGCCTCGCGTCGCAGCGCGGTGCGCTGTTGGTTGGCTGTGGTTTCATCGAACGGGCCGATGACAATGGCGCGCCAATCGCTGTTGCCCAAACGAAACCCCTGAACATTGGCGATCTGACCGGCATAGGCGGCGGCGCGTTCCTGTGCCGATTGCAAACTGGGCTGTGCTTCGACCTGAACCCAATACTGTTGGGCCAAGGCCGCGTTGGCGAAAAATGTGGCAAAGACCACCAATATCGTTCTGAAAAGTCTTAACATCCGAATCTGCCACACCTTATTTTTACACATACATTTCACAGCGCGGTCAATCAGATCGATATCTTGCCCAAGGTCAAGAAACATTGATGAGAGCAACAGGTGCGATTGACCCTTGTTGCCCATCTGCCTATGCAAGGGCCGCATCTGCCCCCTAATAACCGAGGCCGCGCCGTGGACACGCCCAAAAGCTTTCAGGAAATCATCTTGCGGTTGCAAACCTATTGGGCGGCCCAAGGCTGTGCCGTTTTGCAACCCTACGATCTCGAGGTTGGGGCGGGCACGTTTCATCCGGCCACAACCCTGCGCGCACTTGGCCCGGTGCCATGGGCCGCCGCCTATGTGCAGCCTTCGCGCCGCCCGACCGATGGGCGCTATGGCGAAAACCCCAACAGGTTACAGCATTATTACCAGTTTCAGGTGGTGATCAAACCATCGCCCCCCGATTTGCAGGATTTGTATCTTGGGTCACTGGCGGCGATTGGCATTGATATGGCGCTGCACGATATCCGCTTTGTCGAGGATGACTGGGAATCACCCACTCTGGGCGCCTGGGGTCTGGGATGGGAGGTGTGGTGTGATGGCATGGAAGTATCGCAGTTTACCTATTTTCAACAGGTGGGCGGGCATGATTGCCACCCGGTTTTGGGCGAACTGACCTATGGGTTAGAGCGTCTGGCGATGTATGTTTTGGGCATTGATCACGTGATGGACATGCCGTTCAACGCCCCCGCCGCGCCGATTCCGCTGACCTATGGCGATGTGTTCAAACAGACCGAACAGGAATATTCCCGCTGGAATTTCGATGTGGCCGACACCGACACTCTGTTGCAACATTTCAAAGACGCCGAAGCCGAATGCGCCCGCATCCTTGCCGCGCCGGCGGATGATCCGACAACCGGCAAACGTATTGTGATGGTACATCCGGCCTATGACCAATGTATCAAGGCGTCGCATTTATTTAACCTGCTTGATGCGCGCGGCGTGATTTCGGTGACAGAGCGCCAAGCCTATATCGGGCGGGTGCGCACCTTGGCCAAGGCCTGTGCCGATGCATATTTGCAAACGCCCCAAGGTGGCTGGGCGGCATGATAGGCAAAATCCTGGGAGGATTCATTTTGGTCACTGCGCTGATTGCCGGTGTGACAATGTATTACCTGCAAGTGTACGGGTTTTACGACGAAGTTGAATTCACGCCCGACGATATAAAACTGACGGTTCTGGCCACAGGCACACCCGAACCGATTTTGGTTGAGGGCTTCAAAGGCATTGACGCCGACAGTTCGCCCTTGCGGTTTCGCGGCTGTTTCACCACCCCGATGAGCCAGGGCATGTTGACCGAAACCTATGTCACCTATGACGCTGCCGAACCTTTGGTGGCGCCCGGCTGGTTTGAGTGTTTCGATGCAGCGGCAATCGGCAAAGCACTGGAAACCGGCGAGGCAATCGCGTTTCTCAGCCAATCCAATATCGAATACGGTGTGGATCGGGTGATTGCGGTGTTTGATGATGGCCGCGCCTATGCCTGGCACCAGTTGAACAACTGTGGCGAACGCCGTTATGACGGCACCGATGTTGGCCCGGCCTGTCCGGACCGCGACTGACCCTTAGCAAGAAGGCCTTGAAATGGCAGATCTTTTGATCGAACTCCTGTCCGAGGAAATTCCGGCCCGTATGCAGGCCAAGGCGGCGGCCGATCTGAAACAGCGCGTCACCGATGGTTTGGTCGAGGCGGGCCTGACCTATGCCTCGGCAGGGGCATTTCATACGCCGCGCCGCCTGACTTTGTCGGTCGAGGGCCTGTTGGCCACGGCCCCGGCGCAGCGGGAAGAACGCAAAGGCCCCCGTGTCGATGCGCCCGAAAAAGCAGTCGAGGGGTTCTTGCGTTCAACGGGCCTGAGCCGTGATGATCTGCAAATTCGCGATGATAAAAAAGGCCAGGTTTACATGGCCATCATCGAAACGCCGGGCCGGGCCGCAGATGGCATTGTTGCCGAAGTTCTGGAAAAGGTCGTGCGCAATTTCCCATGGCCAAAATCCATGCGCTGGGGCGCGGGTGATTTGCGTTGGGTCCGCCCTTTGCAATCGATCCTGTGTATCTTAAGCGATGAAAGCGGGCACCGGGTGGTTGAGTTAAATATCGACGGTACACGCGCGGGCGATGTGACTCGCGGTCATCGTTTCATGTCGCCGGGTGAGTTTTCTGTCGCAAATTTCGATGATTACGCGGCGAAATTGAAACGCGCCCATGTGATTCTGTCGGCCAAGGATCGCGCCGATCATATTTGGGCGGATGCGACAAATCAGGCCTTCGCCAGCGGCCTTGAGGTGGTCGAAGACCCCGGTTTGCTGGCCGAGGTCGCGGGTTTGGTCGAATGGCCCGTGGTATTGATGGGGGAAATCGGGGCTGATTTTTTACACTTGCCGCCTGAGGTGTTGCAAACCTCAATGCGGGAACATCAAAAGTTTTTCAGCGTAAAAGACCCAAAATCGGGCCAGATTGTTCGATTTGTGACAGTTGCCAACCGCACAACCGCCGATGAAGGCGCAACAATCCTTGCCGGAAACCAAAAGGTGTTGTCGGCCCGCCTGTCAGATGCGCGGTTTTTCTGGGATAACGACCTGCGCATCGCCAAATCCGACCTGGGTCAATGGGTTTCGGCATTGGAAACCGTCACGTTCCATAACAAACTTGGCACAGTCGCCGACCGCATGGCGCGGGTATCCGCCTTGGCGCGCGAAATTGCCCCGCTTGTGGGCGCAGACCCCGATCAGGCCGCCCTTGCCGCCAATCTGGCCAAGGCCGATCTGCAATCTCAGATGGTGGGTGAATTCCCCGAACTTCAAGGTCTTATGGGGCGATATTACATTGCCGAGGCGGGCCATCCCGCTGATGTCGCAGCCGTGGCGCAAGAGCATTACGCGCCCTTGGGCCCGTCCGACCAAGTGCCAACCGCGCCTTTGTCGGTGGCCGTGGCGCTGGCCGATAAGTTGGATATCCTGGCCGGATTCTGGGCGATTGATGAGAAGCCAACCGGCAGCAAAGATCCGTTTGCTCTTCGCCGGGCGGCTTTGGGGGTTATTCGGTTGATACTTCACAACAAGCTTGATCTAGATCTGCTGGCTTTGGTGCGTCGTGCATTGGTGCCGTTTGCGACCAAATTGGAAAATACAGCTTTTGAGCTTTTGAGCTTTATTCATGAGCGGATGAAAGTGAACCTACGAGACTCTGGGTTCCGTCACGATGTTATTGATGCGATACTTGGCCTAGATAAGGGCAACAATAATCTAACGTTTATTTTAAGCAGGGCGCATGCTTTGTCAGAAATGCTTAAAACCGACGATGGCGAAAACCTGCTGCAGGGGTTCAAACGTGCCAACAACATTCTGGCGCAGGCGGAGGCGAAGGATGGCGTGGAATATTCCTATGGGGCCGATGTGAAATTTGCCGAAACCGATGCGGAAAAAGAACTGTTCGCGGCGCTGGATCGGGCGGAAACCGTTATAGCCCCGGCAATGCAGGCCGAGGATTTTGCAACCGCCATGTCGGCCATGGCAGCCCTGCGCGCGCCGATTGATGGGTTTTTCAACGCAGTTCAGGTGAATGCCGAAAGTCAGATCATACGCCGCAACCGTTTGAACCTGCTTAGTCGGATCCGCACGATCTGCCTTGGGGTTGCTGATTTGAATCGGATCGAGGGCTGATCAACGCGATGTAAACCTTGCATGACCGGGCAAGGCCGCTATCCTGCGCGCAATATTGGAGCGCCGCAGTGCAGAAACATGTTGATATCAAAGGTCAAACACTGATCACGCCCACGGCGCGGATCAGCGCACAGGCTCATGGCGGCAGGGCGAAATGCCTGCAAAGGTTGATGCGCATGGATCTGCCCGTGCCGCCAACCATCGCTCTTGATTTTGAAACGGTCCGCAAAATTGCAGCGGGCGATATGCCGGATCTTACCGGGGTGTTCGCGGCCTTGGGGCGGGATTCTTTGGTGTCGGTGCGACCGTCGGGCGAAGTGTCCGATTGGGGCGGGCCGGGCGCAATCCTGAATATCGGGATGAATGCGGCACAGCACGCCCGCCTTACCGAACAGATCGGGCTTGAGGCGGCGGATGCCTTGTATGTTCGATTTATACAATCTTATGCAATACTTGTCGCGCGTTTGGATCCCGAAATATTCGAATTGTCCAATCCTGCAAACGGCGAAACGATCCGCGCGTTGCTTCAGGCGTTCGAAACCGAGCTGGATGAGCCATTTCCACAAGAGCCTGATCGCCAATTGTACGATGTTCTGCGCTCAATGGCTCGCGCCTGGGAGGGGACATCGGCGCGCCTGTTGCGTCAGGCCAAAGGCGCGCCCGTGGATGCCGGGCTGGGCCTGGTGGTTCAACAGATGGCCTTGGGCGTTGGCAAAACCCTGAACGGTGAATGTGGGTCGGGCGTTATTCAGTTTGTTGATTCGGCAACCGGCCAACCACAGGTCACTGGCCGGTATCTTAGCCAATCGCAGGGCCGCGAGGCATTGGTGGGCGCGGCGCGCGGTTTGTACCTGACCCAAGATCCCCGCGGCGCGTCGCTAGAGGAGTTGTGCCCAGAGGTGTTTGCCCAGCTTATTGAGTATGGCGCACAATGCCGCGTTCGTCTGCGCGAAGAAATGCAGATTGAATTCACCATCGCTGGCGGCAAGTTGTATGTTCTGGACGCAATCCGGGTCGCCCGCGCGGCGCGGGGTGCGGTGCGCATTGCCGTGGCTTTGGCCCGCGATCAGGTAATATCACACGATGAGGCCGTGTTGCGGGTGGACCCGACCGCCTTGTCCGATTTGTTGCACCCGCAGGTTGATCCGGCTGGTCCGCGCGACAGTTTTGCCCAGGGAATCGCCGCCAGTCCGGGCGCGGCAACGGGACGTTTGGTGTTCACCTCGCGTGCCGCACAGGCCAGCGCGGCCCGCGAAGAGCCGTGCGTTTTGGTGCGACGCGAAACCAAACCCGACGATGTGCGCGGCATGTTGGCGGCCGCCGCTGTATTGACGGAAAAGGGCGGTGCCACCAGTCACGCGGCGGTTATTGCGCGTGGTCTGGGGCTGCCGTGTGTTGTGGGGGCGTCGGGGATTCGCATTGATCTCAAGGCGCGCACGCTGACCGGCGATCATGGCCGCACTTTTCATGAGGGTGACATCGTGACGGTGGACGGGACGCGGGGCATGGCGCTTGTCGGTGCGGCGCGCCTGTTGGAGCCGACTTTGGACGATGCCTTTCAATCGCTTTTGGGCTGGGCGGATGAGGCCCGCGATATCGGCGTGCGCGCCAATGCCGACACCAAGGCCGAGGCAGAAATGGCGCGACGTTTTGCAGCCGAAGGAATAGGGCTGTGCCGTACCGAACATATGTTTTTCGAGGCCGAGCGGATGACAATCATGCGCGAGATGATCTTTGCCGAGCGCCCCGAAGATCGGGCCGCGGCACTGGAACGGCTGCTGCCGGTCCAGCGGGCGGATTTTAAAGAGCTGTTTGAAATCATGACCGGCCTGCCGGTGTGTATTCGCCTGCTTGATCCGCCATTGCACGAATTTCTGCCCAACGGGCGCGAAGGTATGTTGGGGCTGGCCGAGGCGCTGGATCTGCCCCTCGCGCAGGTCACCGCGCGGGTAGAATCCCTGCGCGAGGTGAACCCGATGCTGGGCATGCGCGGCGTGCGGTTGGGGATAACCGTGCCCGAAATTTATGACATGCAAGCCCGCGCAATATTTGAGGCCGCCGTGGCCGTGGGCGGCACAGTGGTGCCCGAGGTGATGATCCCGCTGGTTTCGGCACGCCGCGAAGTTGAGATTGTAAAACAACGGGTTGACGCGGTTGCGGCGGCTGTGCGTGCGGAAACCGGCGTTGATTTCACCTATCGTCTGGGGGTGATGGTGGAAACCCCGCGCGCTGCGTTGCGCGCCGGCGAAATCGCCGAAACGGTCAGTTTCCTGTCTTTTGGTACCAATGATTTGACACAGATGACCTATGGTTTGTCGCGCGATGATGCGGGGCGCTTCATGATGTCCTATGTTCAAAAGGGCGTGTTTATCGAAGACCCGTTTTTGCGTCTGGACGAAGACGGCGTTGGTGAGCTGTTGATGCTTGGCGCCGAACGGGGCCGCGCCAGCCAGCCCGATGTCACCCTTTCGGTGTGTGGCGAACATGGCGGTGATCCGGCCAGCATCGCGTTTTGTCGGGCGGCAGGGTTTGATTATGTGTCGTGTTCGCCGTTTCGCGTGCCTATGGCGCGGCTTGCGGCGGCGCATCTGGCGATTCGCGACCGGGCGGCGCAGTTTTCCAAGCCAGACTGAGAGTTCATAAAATTCGACTTTAATTCAGCGGGTTAGCCCGTGGGCTTTCCTGTGCGGCGCATTTGGTCTAAAGACACTGCGCTTGCAGCTTTGTGCGCGTCGGGGTGACGGTGTCGCAAGGCACCCTCAATGCCAGGAGGCAGAATGAAACATCCACAGATGCTGTGGGCGGTCGTGATGTGCATGGCGGCATTTGCCCACGCACCAGCCCAGGCCGATCTTGTCTTGTCCGAGCGAAATGACCCCTCTGTGCGGCTTGAACAACAGCTTAGCGGTTTGTTGGGACCGCAAAGCGCAGTTTTGCAGCCGCAGCGCGAAAATCTCCTGACCCGTCTTTTTGCGCCTGCGCCCAAGCCCGACATGCCTGCATCAAACCTGCAGATTTCGAAAAACATGTTGTCTGCATTGCCACCGGCATCGGGCGGCGCCGACTGGCGTTGTCTGGCCGAAGCGCTGTATTTCGAGGCACGCGGCGAGCCGGTAAAAGGCATTTTCGCAGTTGCCGAAGTGATCCTGAACCGGGTTGACAGCGCCCGCTTTCCCGACACGGTCTGTGGCGTCATCCGTCAGGGAACAGGCCGCAAATACCAGTGTCAGTTCACCTATACCTGCGATGGCAGCCCCGAACAGATTCACGAACCGCGGGCTTGGCAAAAAGTTGGCAAGGTGGCGCGCCTGATGCTGGACGGTGCGGCGCGCGGTCTGACCCACGGGGCCACCCATTACCACACCCGCGCCGTGCGCCCCCGTTGGAGCCAGGTATACGCCCGGACCATTTCAATCGGCGTGCATCATTTCTATCGCAAAGGCTGAATTTTGCGCGCCCCTGTCCGGCGCGCAACCTTGCTCTGGTCGGGCCGGTGATGGTGGGTTATGGCACAAACGCCGACGAACATGAGGAGCGGGCGATGACATCGGATGTGACACAGGCCTTTGGCCATCCCGAAATGCGCGCACGTGCGACCGGATCGGCGCGTCTGGCCGACCGTATTTCGCTGCGCGATCATATTGTAACCGTTGAAATCGGCGCATTCCAACAAGAGCGTGGTACCACCCAGCGCGTGTGTTTCAATCTGGTGGTCGAAGTGGCCGATCATGACGGCGCCAGCGATGATGACGTCGACAAGATCCTGTCGTATGACACGTTGACCGATGCCATCGCTGCCGAACTGGCCGCCGAGCGGTTGAACCTGCTGGAAACATTGGCCGACCGCATTGCCAAACGCATTCTGACCCAACCCCAGGCACAGCGGTGTTTTGTGCGGATTGAAAAACTTGATCGTGGGCCGGGCGCGTTGGGGGTGGAAATCGTGCGCGAACGGGCCGATGCGCCCGAAGTGGCGGCAAACCCGGATTCTGATTTGCACCCCGTGGTGGTGTACCTGTCGCAAGCGGCGCTGGCGGCACCGCATTTATCAAAATGGATCGCGCAATTGGACGAACTGCCATCGCCCGTCGTGTTGTGCGTTGATCTGCCCCAAGGCACCGTGCCAACATCGGATCAGACGATGGCGCAGCGTCGCATTGATCTGTTGGCGATTGAACAAAACGCCTGGGTCTTGGCGGGGCGCGATCCGCGCTGTGTCGTGGTTCAAACCCGAACCGAGCTTGACTGGGCGATGAAGAACAAGGCACTGACTGTTTGGGCGCCGTCAAAACTTGTGTTGGACAGTGTCGATCGCCCCGATGTGGTGTTGCGCGACAGCCCGGCCCTGGCGGCATGGTTTGCCGGGCAAATGCAGGCTGAGCGGCTGATCGTGATCGGTGATCACACCGGTCAGCAGGCACACTGCCCGGTGTATCGCCATGATCCGACCGATGCCGTTCTGCCCACGGACTAAAGCCCAAAGGACACCGCGCATGACCAGTTATTTCCGGCCCTTGGTTCAATTCGGCCCCAGCCAACCCAAGACGGCGCTGCCGCTGGCGGGGGGGCCGATGTGGTTCAGTCAGGCAATGTGTCACCGCCGGAATGCATTGCCCGAGTGCGTCGATTTGCATGACATTCCCAAGGATGTGCTGCACCGGCTGACGGCTGCGCGCGCGCCGTTTTCCACCCTTGCCCTTGATCAGCCGCGGCTTATGGGCATTTTGAATGTCACCCCCGACAGTTTCTCTGATGGTGGCCAATTTCATGCGCCTGCTGACGCCATTGCGCAGGCGCGAATTTTGGCGCGCGATGGTGCCGATATTATCGATATCGGGGGTGAATCCACGCGGCCGGGGGCGGAAATCATTCCGCCCGACATTGAGATCGCCCGCACGGCACCCGTGATACGGGCCATTCGTTCGGATTTTGGCGGCCTCATTTCCATTGATACCCGCAAGGGCGATGTGGCCCGTGCCTCCTGTGATGCGGGGGCGGATATTGTAAATGATGTGTCTGCCCTCACCTTTGATGCGGCGATGGCAGGGATGGTGCGCGAATTTGATGTGCCGATCTGTCTGATGCATGCCCAAGGCACGCCTGAAACCATGCAACACGCCCCGCAATATGATGATGTGGTGCTGGATGTATACGACAGCCTGGCGCGCCGGGTTGAATGGGCGGTATCGGCGGGCGTTCGCAGAGACAAGATAATCATTGACCCGGGCATCGGATTTGGCAAAACCTTGGAGCACAATCTGACGTTACTGGCACATTTGTCGTTATTTCATGGGTTGGGCTGCGCCATTTTGCTTGGCGCATCGCGCAAACGGTTTATCGGAACCCTGGGCGGCGCCGAAAATCCCCAGGGGCGCGCGGCGGGATCTGTGGGTGTTGCCCTGGCCGGGGTGGCGCAGGGCGTGCAGATTTTGCGCGTGCATGATATGGCCGAAACCAAACAGGCGCTTACCCTTTGGTGGGCCGCAACAACAGGAACCAGCGCATGACCCGTAAACTATTTGGCACCGATGGCGTGCGTGGCACAGCCAACACACATCCGATGACGGCTGAATTGGCAATGCGCCTGGGTGCGGCGGCGGGGCGGTATTTTCGCCAAAGCGATAAGGGCGTGCACCGGGTGGTGATTGGCAAAGACACGCGTCTGTCGGGTTATATGTTTGAAAACGCGCTGACGGCCGGGTTCACATCGACCGGGATGAACGTGTTTCTGCTGGGCCCGGTGCCGACACCGGCGGTTGGTATGCTGACACCGTCCATGCGCGCCGACGTTGGTGTGATGATTTCGGCCAGCCATAATCCTGCTGTGGACAATGGAATCAAATTTTTTGGCCCCGATGGGTTCAAACTGTCGGATGATGCCGAGGCCGAGATTGAAGCCATGGTCACCTCTGGTGTGCAACCGGCACAGGCGCAGAACATTGGCCGGGCCAAACGCATTGACGATGGCCGGTTCCGATATATTGAACGGATCAAGGCGACGCTGCCCCAGGGTATGCGGCTGGACGGAATCAGGGTTGTGATCGACTGTGCCAATGGCGCAGCGTATAAAACGGCGCCCGAGGTTTTGTGGGAACTGGGCGCCGATGTTATACCGGTTGGGGTGCACCCCAATGGCCACAACATCAATGAGGGCTGTGGGTCCACCAATGTGGCGGCGGCGGCGGAAACTGTGGTTGCCCATGGCGCCGATGTGGGCATCTGTCTGGACGGCGATGCCGACCGGGTGATGATTCTGGACGAAAACGGCGATGTCGCCGATGGCGATCAGATCATGGCGCTGTTTGCCTCACGTTGGGCGCGTCAGGATCGATTGGCAGGCAATACACTGGTCGCGACCGTGATGAGCAATCTGGGACTTGAGCGGTATCTGACCGCGCAACGGATTGATCTGCACCGCACCGGCGTTGGTGATCGTTATGTCGTTGAAGAAATGCGCAAAAATGGCTTTAATCTGGGCGGAGAGCAATCGGGCCATATCGTGATGACCGACTATGCGACCACGGGTGACGGGCTGTTGGCCGGGCTGCAATTTCTGACCGCGATGAAACAGACCGGGCAGCGCGCTTCGCACCTGCGCAACGTGTTTGAGCCGGTGCCGCAATTGTTGAAAAACGTGCGTTTTGCAACCGGGCAACGGCCACTGGAAGCCGAAAGCGTGAAAGCCGCCATCGCCCAGGCCGAGTCTGATTTGCGCGGCAAAGGCCGGCTTTTGATCCGTAAGTCCGGAACTGAACCGCTGATCCGCGTCATGGCGGAATGCGAAGACGAAGCAATGCTGAAAAGGGTTGTCAGTGACATCGTAGACGAGGTGCAATCTGCCGTCTGATGTTGTAAAAGTATAACTCAGCCCGGATTTTATGGGCTGAATACCCGCTTATTGTGCGATTTTGAAAAGTCGTCTCAGGCTTGACCATTGGCTGACCAGCAGTCCGAGCAGGATGATTGCCAATGCGGCATAAAACCGTAACGATAGGGTTTCTGCCAAAAGCCAGGCGCCGAAAAACACCGACCACAGTGGCACCTGATAGTTCACCAGCGTCATGAACACCGCCCCGGCGCTGCGAATGATCTGTGTGCGCAACACGGCGGCCAACGCGGTGGGGCCAACGCCCAGCACCACAATCGCCCAGCCCGGAACACCCGGCACCCATCCGGGCACACCGTCAACCCACAGCATTAGCGGCACCAACACAACGCTGCCCACCAAAAGCTGTATCGCCGACAGCGCCACAGAGTCCACCGGGGGACACCGGCGGGTCATGATTGACGCAACGGCATAACACAACGCCGCGCTCAGGCAGGCAACCTGACCTAAGGATTCCAAAGCGCCCGTGCGTAAATTGGCCAGCCCGGGGCCCATCAACACCAATGCGCCAACAAACCCCAGAATGACACCGATTGTCTTGTGAAAACCAAGCGTTTCGTCGGAAAACACATGCGCAAGGGGCAGAACGAACAAGGGCACAGCCGCCATCGCCAGCCCCGCAAACGCCGATGGAACGTATTGTTGCCCCCAACTGAGCAACACAAAAGGCACAGCCGACGTCAGCAGGCCGATCGGCACAGCAATCGCCCAAACCGCCGGATTACGTGGAAAAGGCCGCCGCAAAACAAAGGTGAGGCCCACCAACGCGACAGCACCCAATGTGGTGCGGGCCGTGGCCACCGTGATCGGGCCATAGCCGCGCAAGGCCAGTTCGATCATCATGAATGTGCCGCCCCAGATCAGCCCCAGAACAAGAATTGAAAGCCAATTCTTGACTGTGGGTTCGGAGCTGACACCCGTTTCGGCGGCTGAATGTGCAGCGTCGTTAAGGGGGCGATCTGACATGGGTTGTCTTTTCAATGCGCTGCTGCCTGACGGTGTCGCCATCGCACACCGGCGGGCGGACCATCAAAAAGGCACCGCCAATGGCGGTGCCTTTCATCGTATGGTCTGGATCAGTTCTTGTCTTTGTCGACCATGCGGCCTTCGGAAATCCACGGCATCATTGCGCGCAGTTTTTCGCCAACTTTTTCGATCTGGTGCTCGTCGTTCAAACGACGGGTCGCCTTGAACATCGGCTGACCGACCTGATTCTCCATCATGAAGTCGCGCACGAACTTACCGGTCTGAATATCGCTCAGAACTTCTTTCATCCGCTTTTTGGTTTCTTCATAGGGCAGAATGCGGGGGCCGCTGACATATTCGCCATATTCGGCCGTGTTGCTGATCGAATAGTTCATGTTGGCGATGCCGCCTTCATAAATCAGATCAACGATCAGTTTCACTTCGTGCAGGCACTCGAAATAGGCCATTTCAGGCTCGTATCCGGCCTCGACCAGAGTTTCAAAGCCCATGCGGATCAGTTCGACCAGGCCACCGCACAATACGGCCTGTTCGCCGAACAGATCGGTTTCACATTCCTGGCGGAAGTTGGTTTCGATGATCCCCGAACGTCCGCCACCAATGGCCGAGCAATAGGACAGGCCGATTTCCAGCGCCTTGCCCGATGCGTCATTATCTACCGCCACAAGGCAGGGCACGCCGCCGCCTTTGGTGTATTCGCCGCGCACGGTGTGACCGGGGCCTTTGGGCGCCATCATCAACACATCGACGCCGGGCTTTGGTTCGATCAGGCCGAAATGCACGTTCAAACCGTGGGCGAATGCGATTGCGCTGCCTTCTTTCAGGTTGTCATGAACGTATTTCTTGTATGTTTCGGCCTGCAATTCGTCGGGCATGGTGAACATGATCAGGTCGCACCAGGCGGCAGCCTCGGCAATGCCCATAACCTTCAGGCCCTCGCCTTCGGCCTTTTTCGCCGAAGGCGAGCCTTCGCGAAGGGCCACAACAAGGTTTTTCGCGCCTGAATCGCGCAGGTTAAGGGCGTGGGCGTGGCCCTGGCTGCCATAGCCCAGGATCGCGACTTTCTTGTCTTTGATCAGGTTGATGTCGCAATCACGATCATAATAAACGCGCATGATATTTCCTCTGGTTGCTGTTTGGCGGTGACCATATGCGGCAGGTCAGGGGAAGGCGAGGGGGTGTTTTTCGGAAAAGTAGGGTGATAGGGTTGGATTCATGCGTTGTTCAGATTATTTAAGGGTAATTCATGCTTGATGACATTGATCGCCGTCTGCTGCGCCATCTGATGGCCGATCCTGATATGGCCACCACCGCGCTGGCGGCACGCGCGAATGTCAGTGGTGCCGTGGCCGCGCGCCGTCTTGTCCGCCTGCGCGACACAGGTGCGATAAAAGGGGTTCGCGCGGTGATTGATTGGGCCGCTCTTGGGTATCAGGTTGAGGTTTCGTTGCGCTTTACCCTGGATAAAACCGTTTCATCCGCGTTTGATGATTTTCTGGCCGCCGCGCGCAAGGTGCCCGAAGTTCTTGAAATTCAAACCTTTCTGGGACGCGTCGATGTGCGTTTGTCGATTATCGCGCGGGACATGGCCCATTATCAACATATCTATCGTACCAAGATTCTGGCGCTGCCTCATATTGCCGATATCGAATCCCTGATGGATGTGGCGCGGATCAAATCCGCCGGGCAGTTGCCCATATGACCCCTGATGCCACCGATTGGGCGTTGTTGCGCCTGCTGGATCGCGACGCCACCCAACCGGCCAGCGTTCTGGGCCGAAAACTGGGCCTGTCGCAACCGGCCACCTGGCGGCGGATACAGCGCCTGGAACAGGCGGGCGTGCTGACTGGGCGACGGTTAGAGGTGGATCTGGAAAAGCTGGGTTTTGGCGTCACCGTATTTTTGGGCGTGAAACTGGCCACCAAAGGCCGCGTCAGCCTTGAGGATTTTGAACGTGCGGTGACGGCGATACCCGAGGTTCAGATGGTTGTGCATGTGCTGGGCCTGTATGATTATCGGTTGCGCGTCGTGGCGCGCGATCTGGCCGATTTCGAAAGGGTGCTGCGCCGCCGGATCATGACATTGCCGGGCGTCGGCGATGTTGAGGCCAACGTCCTGCTGAGCGAAGAGCGGTTGGCGGGGCCGATTGAATAACCGGGTTTCCGAAAGGCGCATGAACCAGGGTGATTGGATGGGGCTGCGCGCAAAATAGGCTTTGCCCGAACGGTCGGGGCGGGCTAACTCTTTTACAGATAAGAAGGAGTTTTGAACATGGCAGCCCTATTGCCCGACGTCGATCCCGATGGATTGCTTGAATATTCGGTGGTTTTTACCGACCGGTCCCTGAACCACATGAGTGCGGATTTTCAGGGGGTCATGCGCGATATTTCTGATCTGTTGAAAGAAGTCTATAACGCCGATGCCGTTGCCCTGGTGCCCGGTGGCGGCACCTATGCGATGGAGGCTGTGGCGCGCCAACTGGCCACCGACAGCAAGGTGATGGTGATCCGGAACGGTTGGTTTTCCTACCGTTGGACGCAGATTTTCGAGGCGGGCGTCACCCCGGCAGAAGAAACCGTGATGATGGCGCGCCGCACCGGCAATGCCGCCGATGCGCCCTTTGCCCCGCCGCCGATTGACGAAGTCGTTGCGAAAATCAAGCAAGAGCGCCCCGACGTTCTGTTTGCGCCCCATGTCGAAACCAGCTCGGGCATGATTCTGCCCGATGATTATCTGCGCGCAGTGGCCGATGCGATGCACGATGTCGGTGGCTTGTTTGTTCTTGATTGTATCGCGTCGGGCTGTGCCTGGGTCGATATGAAGGCGACCGGTGTTGATGTGTTGATTTCCGCACCTCAGAAGGGCTGGTCGGCATCGCCATCGACAGGGTGCGTGATGATGAACGCGGCGGCGGTTGAGCGGGTGAAGGCCCGTAAATCCACGTCGTATGCTGTGGATCTGGGCAAATGGTTGTCGATCATGGAGGCGTATGAAAACGGCGGTCATGCCTATCATTCCACCATGCCGACCGATGCGTTGAAAGGGTTTCGGGATGCCATGCGTGAAACCCGCGACATGGGATTTGGCGCGCTGAACGATGCCCAGTGGGAACAGGGAAATGCGGTGCGCGCCGCCCTCGCAAAACGCGGTGTAAAATCGGTTGCCGCCGAAGGGTTTGGCGCGCCCGGTGTGGTGGTGGCCTATACCGACCGCGATGATGTGCAAAACGGTAAGGCATTCGCGGCCTTGGGCATGCAAATTGCTGCGGGTGTCCCTTTGCAGGTTGGCGAGGGGTCTGCCTACAAAACCTTTCGCATTGGCCTGTTCGGGTTGGACAAATTGAAAGACGTGCCAGCCAGCGTGGCGCGATTGGAGGAGGCGTTGGATCAGGTGTTCTGATTCAGCGGTCCCAGTCCGGCGCGCATTATCGTGCGCCGGATCGGGGCAATATCATGCACCTGCCGAAGCCCGGCAAGGCGCAGTGCCTGAACCGGGGCCGCATCGGATTTGCAAACCCGATTGAACAGGTCAATCACAGCGGCCCGGCCTGAAATATCCTTGGCCCGGGCCGTTTCGTAGATGCGCAAACCTTCGGGCGCGCCCGGATCGGGCGAAAGTGCATCGAGCAACGCCGAAACATCGTGTAACGACGTGTTCAACCCCTGCGCCCCGATGGGGGGTAAGACATGGGCAGCTTCGGCAATCAGGGCGGTGCGACGTGCTGTCAGGGCCTGCGCGGTTTGCGTGACCACCGGCCACATCCGGCGCGGGCTGATCGGGCGCATGTCGCCCAGTATATGACAGGCGCGCAGGGTCATTTCGGCGCCAAAATCAGCATCGTTCAATCCGTACAATTCCAGCGCGCGTGCGCCGCCGTTCATCCATACAATCGCCGATGCAGGCGCACCTTCATGATCGGGAAGGGGGACGGTGGTAAATGCGCCGCCGGAATTATAAATCTCGGTCGATACGTCATGGTGCGGGGCCGTGTGCGTGGCAACAAAGGCCAGAACCTTTTGGCCATAGCGCCTTGTTTTCATTGTTATCCCGGCAGCGCGCGCCACGGACGACGCGCGCCCGTCCGCGCCCACGACAAGGCGCGCGGTGATCCGGCTGCCATCGCTCAGATCTGCCCGCACTTCGTCATCTCGCGCCAGCATCCCGGCAAATCCAACGCCCAGCCGCAATGTGATGCCGGGCGTTTCGGCCAGATCGTCGGCCAATGTGGCGCGTGTGCGCCAATTCGGCAGGTTCCAACCAAACACGTCTTCTTCCAGATCGGCGGGTTTGAACACCCGGCGGTCGGTTTCAACCGGGGGCCAGCCGGTGCTGTCGATCACCTGCAGCGCGCGCAATGGCGTTGCATGGGCCGATAACACATCCCACAATCCAAGTTTGTCAAACAACACCCGGGATGGTTGCAGAAATGCGGTAGAGCGCAAATCCGACCCGTCTGCCTCGGCAGTCTGAACCGGCGGACTTGGATCAACGATTGTGACGGTCAGGCCCTTTGCGGCCAACCCGGCGGCGGCGACCAGACCGGCGATGCCGGCCCCCGAAATCAAGACGTCTGTGTGTGTCATGATGGTATATCTGACGTTCTTTGCGCGGCGCACAAGGTGCCGTCGATCACCTGCGACAGAAAGCCCGTCAAATCATCGGTGTGATGGTGGATATGGGGGCCTGCTCCGCGTTCAGGGGCCACGTGAACCGTTGCCATGCCCATGGAATGGGGTTCGATCAGGTTCCGCTCGTCATCCTCAAACATTGCGGCACTGGTGGGCGATAACCCATCCTGGGCAATGATCGCATCATACGCGCCGCGTTCCGGTTTCGGTTTGAACCCTGCATGTTCAACGCCGTAAGTTGCATCAAACAAACCGGAAAGCCCACGCGCGGCCAGAACCCGCTCAGCATAGGCGGCACAGGCGTTGGTAAACACAATCCGGCGACCGGGAAGTGCCCTGATATGCGCGGCCAAGGCGGGATCGGGCGCCAGACGATCAAGGGGAATATCGTGAATGTGGGTCAGATAGGCGGCCGGATCAAGCCCGTGTTCGCGCATCAGGCCACTTAGTGTGGTGCCGTATTGTTGCCAGTACTGCACCCGCAAACGCCCTGCTTCGGCCTCGGTGACGTTCAGCGTGTCGGTGATCCAGCTGATGATCCGCGGATTCATCAACCCGAACAGATCGGCCGCTGGCGGATACAGCGTGCGATCCAGGTCAAAAACCCAAGTGGTCACGTGAGAAAAAGCATCGGTGCGCATGCTCTGTGCCTAGCGCGCCGGGCGGGGCTGCGCAATGGTGCGCTTGATCCTCGGTGCGCTGCAACGCTAGGATAAAATGACACAGGAGTGAGATACTTATGGCGGAAAATCGCAACGGGCAGCGGGATGCCTATCTCTTGATCCTTGAGGCGATTGACGTTGGTGTCTATCGCCCGGGCGACAGATTGGTGGAAAGTGAGCTGGCCGAACGGTTTGGCGTCTCACGCACCCCGATTCGCGAGGCGCTGCAGCGGTTGGAAACCCAAAGCATGCTGACCCGGGATGGACGGTCATTGATTGTGGCGTCGCTGGATCACAATCAACTGGCCGAACTATATGTGGTACGAACAGAGCTGGAGGGTTTGGCCGCGCGTCTGGCCGCGCGACACGCAACCGACGAAGAGGTGCGCGTGCTGCGCTCGATGGTAAAGGAAGATCACGCATTGCTTGGTGATCCGTCGGCTTTGGCCCGGGCAAACCGGCGGTTTCACAAACAGATCCATCTGGCCAGCCATAACCGATACCTGGTGCAACAACTGGATCTGGTACATCGGTTCATGGCGCTGTTGGCAACCACGTCGCTCGCGGTTGAGGGGCGGGGCGAAATTGCGTTGGCCGAACATGACCGGATCGTTGCCGCGATCGAAGCGGGCGATGGCGATGCGGCATATGAGGCACTGAAGGCCCATATTTCCAAGGCATTTGAAACACGGCTGAAAGTGGTTTCGGTTACGTCAGAGTTTCCTTAGCTGGGCTGGGCGTTTCAGACAGATGCCCATGCATTGTCTTATCCCAGAAGAACGGTTTGGTCATGATCTCAAACGCTGCCTTAAGCGCGGCGGCCGTTGCCAGAGCGTGATAAATCGACAGTGTGGGTGCCCATGCCATCAGCCCCCGATCACCCTTTGCATAAGCGCCCAATATCCAGACCGACCAATGAATAAGCGCGGCCCCGCCGAGTGACCAAGACAAAACCGTTCCCAAACTGCCCGACATTTGCGCGGTCCAGGGGTGTGGAAGGCCAAACAAAATCAGGACAAAGGCCCAAAGCAGAGGCGCGGTCAGCACGCCCAACAAGCTGCCCAGAAACAAAAGCTGCATGCCCCAAAACCCACGGCCACCCAGATCACGATAAAGGGTGACCGGATTTCGCATATGAACGAAATATGTCATCGCATAGCCTTTGATCCAGCGGGATCGCTGACGCACCCATGGCCAGGGGTGGCAATTCGCCTCTTCCAAGGTGACACTGTCCAACAGGTCGGTTCGATATCCCCGACGTGCCAATCGCAGGCCCAAATCAGCGTCTTCCGTAACATTGTGCGAATCCCATCCGCCCAATGAGATCAGCGCGGATTTTCGAAAAAACAAGGTTGTGCCGCCCAAGGGTAAGGCCAAACCCAAATGCGCCATCCCCGGCAACATGATGCGAAACCACGTCGCGTATTCGATCGTAAAACACCGCGCCATCCAGTTTTTTCGCGGGTTATAATAATCAAGCCGCCCTTGCAGGCAGGCAACCACCGGGGGGGCACGTTGAAACTGCGCAACAGCGGCGCGAATTTGATCCGGGTCTGGCGCATCTTCGGCGTCATAAACCCCGACAATATGGCCCCGGCAAAAATCCAACGCATAGTTCAAGGCACGCGGTTTGGTTTGCACCTGACCCCTTGGCACGATCAATGTGCGCATCGTCGCGGGCAATGTGCACTGGGCCAGCGTGGCTTGGGTGATTGCATCGTCTTCTTCCACCACCAGCAGGATTTCCAACTGTTCCGGTGGATAATTCAGTCGTGACAGCCGTTGAATAAGGCATTTGGCAATGTGTTTTTCGCGAAACAGCGGAACCATGACAGACACCGGCACGATACGACAGGTCTGCGCGATGGGTTCGGTTATACGACCGCGCCGCAATAGCCAGATTGCAGCCATCGAAACCGCAAATACCGTGTTTATCGCCAGAATGGCCAAGGCAAGGACAGTCAGGGCCGACAGCGTCACAATCGGCATGATGAGTAACGCCAGACACAACAGCACGCACAGGCCGCCGCCGCCCCAAACCAGACGTTTGCCGGAAAGCGTGCGGCAACTTTCGGTGCTTTTTGTACGGCGTTCTGCGTTGCGCGCCAAGGCGCGTTTGCGGGTGGTTAGAAGTGCCGCGTAAAGTTCGCTTTGGCTTGATACCACCATTGAAACAGGGCCGAGTTCTTGTTCCAAAATTGGCCGGATCATATGAAACCGGCCCGGATCAGAGGTGGTGACAACGGCGGTTGCGCCTGCTTTTGCGATGGGCAAAACACCGTGTACCGCACAAAACTGCGCCCCGATCTGTTCGATCAGCGCGGTGTTTACCGGATAATCCGCAGGATCAATTCGAATGGCGCCAAACTGTGCGGCCAGCGTATTGTATAGAGTGTTTTCATCGATATCGCCGTTTTGACACAGGATCATGCCCAAAGGTGCGCCAGATTCGGCCTGATGTACGAGCGCAAGCCGCAATGCAGAGGGCGTGATCTGCCCCGCCCCCAAGAGCAGCGCGCCCAATCGGCCCCTTTGTTGCGCAGCACCGCCGCCGTCAGGCCCGAAATCCGGGTCTGTTGGCGACGGAATAATGCGCAATGACTGGTTCACCCTGGCCCTTTCCGCTCAGAATCCTGTTCCGAACATTAAGGCCAAGGAGGTTAACCGGCGGTTAACATGTGTCTGTCAGGCCGCATCCATGGCTTTGGCAAACCGTTCGAACAGGTAATAACTGTCTTGCGGTCCGGGGCTGGCCTCGGGGTGGTATTGAACTGACCAGATGGGGCGGTCCTGCACGCGGATGCCACAATTGCTGCCGTCAAACAGGGACACATGGGTTTCCTTGACCCCGATTGGCAAGGATTGACTGTCGACGGTAAACCCATGGTTCATCGACGTAATTTCAACTTTTCCGGTTTCTGTGTCTTTCACCGGGTGATTTGCGCCGTGATGGCCATGGTTCATTTTGACCGTGCGCGCACCAAGTGCCAGGGCCAACATCTGATGGCCCAGACAAATGCCGAAAATCGGCATATCGCTGCGCTCCATCACCTGTTGGATCATCGGCACGGCATAAACGCCGGTTGCTGCCGGATCGCCAGGTCCGTTGGACAGGAACAACCCATCGGGCGAAAGGGCAAGCACATCGTCAGCGGTGGCCGAGGCGGGCAAAACTGTCACATCGCACCCGGCACTTGCCAGACACCGCAAGATGTTACGCTTTGCGCCATAATCTATCGCGACCACTTTGTGGCCGGGTGTTGTGCGCTTGGTATAGCCTTCGGGCCAGGCCCAGCGCATTTCATCCCAACGATAGGATTGCGCACAGGTGACCTTGGCGGCCAAATCCGCGCCTTCCAGGCCTTGAAACGCGCGAGCGGCGGCAACCAACGCCTCGACGTCGAAATCACCATCGGGGTTGTGGGCCAGGGCGACATGAGGCGCGCCCTGTTGGCGAATAGCGCGGGTCAGACGCCGGGTATCAACACCGCCCATGGCAATGCGTCCGCGCTTTTCCAACCAATCGGGCAGGGTGCCCATGGCGCGCCAATTGCTTGGTTCGGTCGGATCCCATTTGACGATCATGCCATCGGCCACCGGATCGGAGGATTCATCGTCTTCGGGGGTGATGCCGGTATTGCCGATATGAGGAAAGGTAAACGTCACAACCTGACCCGCATAGGACGGATCGGTCATGATTTCCTGATACCCGGTCATGGCGGTGTTGAAACACAGCTCGGCGACGGTTTGGCCCGTGGCACCAAAGCCCTGGCCATAAAACAGCGTACCATCGGCCAACGCAAGGCAGGCAGTGGGGCGGGGCGACTGGGCCATGGGGCAACCTCCGGAAAATTGGGTAAATCTGGCGCAAACTAGTTGGCCTGTCGCGGCGGGTCAAGGGGGCAGGGGGAATTGAAAATCGTTTTTAATCAATTGGTTATGCCGTTCAACGTTGGTTGTCATGGTTCAACCTTTGCCGTATTATACCAACTTGGACCCAAACCAGGACTGAGGCAGGACATGGACCTTCGTACCCAGATTACCGAAGCGCTGAAATCTGCGATGAAAAACAAAGAGACACAGCGGCTGTCGACTCTGCGTTTGATCAATGCGGCGATCAAGGACCGCGATATCGCCCTCCGCGGTATGGGCGAAGGCGATGAAACCCAGGTGGGTGACGCCGAAGTGCTTCAGATCCTTGGCAAGATGGTGAAGCAACGTCAGGAAAGTGCGCGCGCTTATGAAGAAGCCGGGCGTCTGGAATTGGCAGAGCAGGAACTGTCGGAAATTGTCGTGATCCAAGGGTTCCTGCCTAAACAGCTGAGCGACGAGGAAGTTGACGCCGCCCTGGACGCCGCAATCGCCAAGACTGAAGCCAGCTCGATCCGGGATATGGGGAAGGTGATGGGTGTTTTGAAAGCAAAGTACACCGGCCAGATGGATTTTGGCGCGGTTGGCGGTAAACTCAAGGCGCGTTTGGGCTGATCCGGGTGGCGTGAACCAAGCTCACGCAACATATCAATCCGTCATTCGTCGGCAAACCCGGGATGTGAAAGCCGCCCCAAAAGGCGGTTCAAATCACCATACAAGACCTGTCGTTCTTCGGGTGCAAGAAACGCGCCCAATTCCACCTCACGTCCGGAGCCGGACAGGGTTATATATTTCTCAACCGGTCCACCGGTTTCAATCAATTTGACCCGCACCCAAAACGGATTGGCCGACCATCGCTGTTCCGCGCCTTTTGGGTTCGAGCGCACGATTTCGATTCGATCTGTCCACAGGGTCAGATCCTCTCGCAACTGGGCGCTGGTATAGCTGCGTTCCAGAAAATACCACAGCAGCCACACCGCCCCCATGGTAAACGGCAAAAGCCCCCACAAGATCGGCGAGCCGAGTAACGGGATCACGGGCACCATGATCATCACAAACGCAAATCCGATTGCGATCGCCATACCTTTGCGTGGCAAGGATCGGTGTGGCCACAAGACAGCGTGGGCCAAGGCATGGTCAGTGCTGCCTCGGTTTGTAAAATCAGTTTTGTCGGGGTCTTGATCCCAGCGTAGGGGCATGGGGCGCTCACTTGATTTGCAAAAAAAAGGGCCCCGGCGAAATGCGGAGCCCTTTGGATCACCTGCCCAATGGGCGTCGGATCATTCCTTTAATGACCGGGCTGCTTGTCCCACTCGCTCTGCTTGGGGAGCGTTTCAAACGTATGCTCGGGCGGTGGGCTGGGCAAAGTCCATTCCAACGTATCGGCAAATTCGTTCCACGGATTCGCGGGCGATGTGCTCGGTTTGGTGATCAACACCCAGAACAAAACTCCGATGAAGAACAGGAACGAAGCGAAGGACAGGAAGGCGCCCCAGCTTGAGACATAGTTCCACAGCGCGAAAGCATCGGGATAGTCGATATAACGGCGTGGCATCCCCTGACGACCCAGGAAGTGTTGTGGGAAGAAGGTGATGTTGGTGCCGATAAAGAAGGTCCAGAAATGGATCTGCCCGGCCCATTCGGGAATCATCTTGCCCGACATTTTCGGGAAGTAAAAATAGATCCCCGCGAAAATGGCAAACACCGCGCCCAGCGACATCACATAGTGAAAGTGCGCCACGACATAATAGGTGTCGTGATAGGCCCGGTCGATCCCGGCCTGGGCCAGAACAACACCGGTAACGCCGCCCACGGTGAACAGGAACAAAAAGCCAAACGCCCACATCATGGGAACCTTGAACTCAATCGATCCGCCCCACATGGTGGCAATCCAGCTAAAGATCTTCACACCGGTGGGCACCGCGATAACCATGGTGGCCAGCATGAAATAGCTTTGCTGTGTCAGGGACATACCGACCGTGTACATGTGGTGCGCCCACACAACAAAGCCCAGGCCACCAATCGCGATCAGCGCCCAAACCATCGGCAGATAGCCAAAGATCGGCTTGCGCGCGAAGGTGGCGATCACGTGGCTGATGATGCCAAAGCCCGGCAAGATCACGATGTACACTTCGGGGTGACCAAAGAACCACAGGATGTGCTGATACAACACCGGATCACCGCCACCGGCGGGATCAAAGAATGTGGTGCCGAAGTTACGATCGGTCAGCAACATGGTGATTGCGCCGGCCAGAACGGGCAGGGCCAAGAGAATCATCCAAGCCGTGACAAAGATCGACCATGAGAACAGTGGCACCTTGAACAGGGTCATTCCGGGTGCGCGCATGTTCAGAAATGTGGTGATCATGTTGATCGCGCCCAGGATCGAACTGGCGCCCGAAACGTGAACCGCGAAAATCGCCAGATCCATCGAAAAACCACCTTCGTTGGTGGACAGCGGCGGATACAAAACCCAACCCACGCCGGATCCGGCCTGGTCATTGCCACCGGGGGCCAGAACCGAAGAAATGGCCAACAGGGTGCCCGCAACGTACAACCAGAACGACAGGTTGTTCATCCGTGGAAACGCCATATCCGGCGCGCCAATCTGCAACGGCATGAGATAGTTGCCAAAACCGCCAAAAAGCGCCGGAATGACGACGAAGAACATCATCAGGATCCCGTGGCCCGTGATCAACACGTTCCACAAATGGCCGTTGGGCGTACAGTCTCCGGCAGCGGCGGCCGTCATCCGCGCGCCTTCCATACACATATATTGCACACCCGGTTCCATAAGCTCCATGCGCATGTAAACCGTAAAGGCCACCGCGATGAAACCGGCGAAACCGGATACGAAGAGGTAAAGGATACCGATGTCTTTGTGGTTCGTGGACATGAACCAGCGGGTGAAAAAACTCCGCTCGTCGTGCCCGCCGTGGCCATGAACGGCTGCGTCGGCCATATGATGTCTCCTGGTTCCCGAAATTATTGCCAGCCGCGCGGATGATCGCACGGGTTTGGGAATCCTTTTAATGCCAAATTGGGGCCGGGGGCAATGTTACACCTTGCCGCGCCATGGAAAAATTGTCGTGCGCTGGGTGTATTTGTGAAAAAGAACCCCATGGATGGCGATGCGGCCACACGTCAGGCGGTTGTTTGATGGGCGCCTTGGCGTCGGTTTGCCACCGATCAGGATGTGAAAACATCGCCGAACGTTCGGCGCAACGCAACGTCGACATCCTCCATGGTCACCGGCAGCCCCAGATCGACCAAGCTGGTCACCCCATGTTCGCGGATGCCACAAGGCACGATTCCGTCAAAATGCGTCAGATCAGGTTCAACATTTATCGACAGGCCGTGAAAGGAAACCCATTTGCGCAAGCGAATTCCAATCGCCGCCACCTTGTCTTCGCGCACGGACCCGTCACCGTTTGGCGCACGATCGGGCCGTTCGACCCACACGCCAACGCGGCCCTCGCGCACCTCGGCGGTGATATTGAATTCGGCCAATGCGGCAATCACCCAAGCCTCCATCTGATGCACGAACCGGCGCACATCACGGCCCCGTTTGGCCACGTCAAGCATGACATAGGCCACCCGCTGCCCCGGCCCATGATAGGTATATTGCCCACCGCGCCGCGCCTCATAGACCGGAAACCGATCCGGATCGACCAAATCGGCGATCTGCGCGCTGGTGCCGGCGGTATAAAGCGGCGGATGTTCGACCAACCACACGGTTTCGGGGTGTGTGTCTGCCCTGATCCCCTCGGCGATCTGTTCCATCCGCGACAACGCCTCGGGATAGGGGGTCAGGCCGGGTGATACGATCCAATCCATGAACGGCCTCGATAATTAACGGAAAAGTAGCGAATCTGTCGGACATTCGCAAAAAACGCTTATCATGTTGGGTTCATATGCTATCCTTGCAAGAATATAACGGTATTTTTTTACGGAGCAGAAACATGATTACCAAATCGCTTTTATTGACGGGTGTCGCGGCGTCACTGGCCTTTGGTCCGGCCACAAAGGCATCGGCAGATGCGGGTGATTTCATCGCAGGTGCGATTGTTGGGGCGATCGTGAACCATGCCGCAAAACAACCGCAAAAGAAAGTTTATCGAAAATCGACGAAGACCTATAAGAAAAAGGTATCCAAACCGCGCATTCCGGCCACCCAGACCGGGCGGCAGATACAATCGTCGTTGAATTATTTCGGGTTCAATGCCGGTTCGGTAGATGGCCAATTGGGCCGCAAATCCCGTGATGCCGTGTCGCAATATCAGGCCTATCTTGGTTATGCCGCGACCGGGCAATTATCAAGCTTTGAGCAGGATCTTTTGATCAACTCATACAATCGCGCCCAGGCGGGCGGGTATGCCACCCAGCAGATGGTTGCCGCAAATCCGGAAGGCGTGCGTGGATTGCTGAAACAGTTCCGCCAGGAAATGGCGGGCGGTGCGCCGGTGATGGCCGGAATGGCGGCCCCCACAGCAACAATGCCGCAAACCACAATGGTCGTCGCCCCCAGCCAACAGATGGCGATGGCACCTGCTCCGGTGGCCGTTGCGCCGATGCCGGCGCCTGTTGCGCCTGCCCCGGTTGCGGTCGCTCCGGTTGCCGTCGCCCCCACACCGGTTGCGGTCGCTCCTGTTGCCCCGGCGCCCATCGCCCAGGCCGCGGTCACACCTGTGGCGGCGGCTTTGCCCAGTCTGTTTGGCGGTGCGGCCAAACCCACGCTGTCGGTGCATTGCGCCGCAGTTTCCAAAAAAACCAGCGAGAATGGCGGATTTATTACCGCTGCAACCATGACTGACTCAACTGCGGCGTTGAACGAACAGTTCTGTCTTGCGCGCCAATCGGCAATTGCCGACGGGGCGCAATTGGCCCAGGGTCTGGGGGCCACCCCGGATCAGATAAACGCCACATGCGCGGCCTATGGGCAGCAAACAGCGACATTCGTCGCCAGCCTGGGTAGCAAGCCACGCGAGGCCGTTTTGCAAAATGTCGCGGGCTTTACGCAGGGCACCGGGATTCCGTCACAGGATCTGGCGGCAACGGCGAAGGTGTGCATGTCGGTCGGTTATCGTGATGACAACATGGATCAGGCAATTGGTTCGGGCCTTATACTCGCGGCGATGGACAGCGCTGCATTCGGTGAATTGATGGGTCACCACCTAAGTCAGGGGATCGGAACCGAGATGCGCGTCGATCTGGCCGCTGCATGGTATGAAGGCGCGCTGGATGCGGCAGCCGTGCAACCGGTTTTTGCAACCGCCCAGCCTGGCCGTTTGGCCGTGTTGCGCAAAGCAGTGGGCGGCGCGCAAACAGGTGGATTGGCCCCCTTGCCAACCCTGCAACCGGCCTCTGCCTTGCCTGCGTTTTCAATCAGCGAATAGGCAAATGTGACGCCCTTTGAAAAAGGGGCTTCACACGGGCGGCGGCGTATACTACACCGCCGCCAGACCGTATGTGCGGCTGTGGCGGAATGGTAGACGCGCAGCGTTGAGGTCGCTGTGGGGTAACACCCGTGGAAGTTCGAGTCTTCTCAGCCGCACCACTTATTCTTTTGGTTTATCCTGAGTTTGTCTGTAACCGATTTGCGCGGTGACGGCACCTAAACCTGTTCGTTTGCATTAGAAACGTTGGAATGCTGGGACGTCAGCATGTGCAGGCCCCGCGCCCTTTCGATTTTCTCTGTGAAAGAGCGCGGTTTGGAATGTTTCATTCACGTCGCGCGGATCAGATCGCTGCACTTTTCGCCGATCATGATGGCGGGGGCGTTTGTGTTTCCTGAAACGATCTCAGGCATGATCGAACAATCTGCGACGCGCAGGCCCGAAATGCCGTGAACGCGCAATTCTGAATCAACCACCGCGTCGCTGCCCTGGCCCATTTTGCATGTGCCCGCGGGATGATAGATTGACGCGGTATTGCTGCGCGCCCAATCCAATGTCGCGTCATAATCATCCATCGGCAGGGATGGATTGGGGCGATATTCGGTCGATATCTTTGAGGTCAGCGGCGCGTGGCGTGCGATGGTGCGGGCAATGTTTACGCCCGCGACGATGGTGCGACAGTCGGTTTCGGTGCTGAGATAGTTGGGTATGATTTTCGGGTACTGGCGCGGGTCCGGCCCGGCCAGGCGAATTTCGCCCCGGCTTTCGGGGCGCAGTTGACATACCGACATGGTAAAAGCCGAAAACAGATCGGCACCTTTGCCGGGATTTTCCGCCGACAGGGGCTGTACGTGAAATTGAATGTCAGGGGTTTCCAGATCTTCGCGGGTGCGCATGAATCCGGTGGCCAGACTGGCGGCCATGGTCATCGGGCCGGACCGGAACATCAGATATTTCAGCCCGATTCGTGCCTGATTGAAGATGCCGCGCACCTCGTCATTCAGGGTCGGTTCATTACATTTATAGACAAGCCGCGCCTGCAGGTGATCCTGCATATTCTGGCCGACACCGGGCAAATCGTGCGCCACCTCGATCCCGTTTTCGCGCAGCTGTTCGCCCGGGCCAATCCCCGACAGCATAAGCAATTGTGGTGAATTGATCGCGCCGCCCGACAATATGATTTCGCGGCGTGCATTGATGGTTTTCAACGTTCCGGATTTATCGCGATAGGTCACCCCCGTGGCTTTTTTGCCCTCGAGTTCAATTTTTTCGACTTGGGCGTGGGTGATGATCTGCAGGTTTGATCGGGATTTCACCGGGTTAAGATAGGCAACAGCGGCACTGCACCGCCGGCCATTTTTCGAGGTCAGCTGGAAATATCCAACGCCTTCCTGGGTTTCGCCGTTATAATCGGGGTTGAACGGATAGCCCGCCGATTGCGCCGCCGCGACCCATGCATCGCAGATCGGCCGCTGAATACGCATGTTCGACACCGAAAGCGGACCCTGATCGCCATGGTATTCATCGGCGCCGCGCTCATTGTTTTCGGCCCGTTTGAACAGCGGCAAAATCTCGTCCCAGCCCCAGCCACGATTGCCCATTTGCGCCCAACGGTCATAATCCTGAGGTTGTCCGCGCACATAAAGAAGCCCGTTCAGCGAGGATGAACCGCCCAGAACCTTGCCACGGGGCCATTCGATGGACCGGCCATTCAAACCCGGATCGGGTTCGGTTTTGTAACACCAGTCGACCGACGGGTTATGGATGGTTTTGAAATACCCGACAGGAATGTGAATCCAGGGATTCAGATCGCGCCCGCCTGCCTCAAGCAGAACAACCTTTACCGAAGGATCCGCGCTTAACCGGTTTGCCACCACGCATCCCGCCGATCCGGCCCCCACAACGATGTAATCCGCGTCTTGCATACGATTCCCTCCAAGTATGTGAAGAAAACCCTATACAGAATCAAATTCCACGAATAGTGTTTTTTGAAACGATACGTCTCAATAATTGACGAACCTTACGATCAAGCACTTTCAGGGAGGATAAAATGAAAGTTTCCAAAGCACTTGCTGGCATTTCGCGCCGTGACCTTTTCAAACTTGCAGGCCAGTACGGCATGTCAAGCACGTTGTTGGCGGCTGGCACGTTTGGTGGTGCCGTAAGCATCGCAAACCTGGCCAAGGCCGCTGAATCGACCTATGAAAAGCGGTTCGCAAAAGAGCCAAAGCACACATTCAAGATGGGCGCGTCGGGTTTCAACGCCCGTAACCTGCTGGTTGAACGGATGGGCGCGTTGGAATTCGCGCGGGATCTGGAAAGCCGCACGGATGGCGAAATTCGCGTTGAATTCATTGGGGATAACCAGATCTGTAGCCAGACCGCATGTGTTGAAAAAGCACAGCAGGGCATCGTTGATATGATTGCCGCGTCCACCCAGAACTCATCGGGCGGTGCGCCGTATTACAACGTGCTGGATTATGCGTATATGTTCCCAAGCCGCGCGTCACAGTACCATTTCCTGTATCATCCCGATTCGGTGCGCCTGTTGCGCGAACCGCTTGAGCGGCGCCATGGGATGAAATTCCTGTTTTCCCATGCTGAACTGCGTGGCATCAACTTGGGTCTGTCCTGGAAAGACCGCGAGACGGTGACAAGCATCGATCAGTTGGCAGGCACCAAGAACCGCGTGACCGGCACCCAGTTGGGGCGCATCGCGATGGAGGCCATGCAGCTTAATCCGGTTCCCGTGGCGTGGGAAGAAACCCTTGATGGTCTGCGTCAGGGCCTGATTGATGGCGCTGAAACCTGGGCTTCTGCGGTGGCCTATGCCGGGATGGCGCCTGTGGTATCACAATGTGTCGATCTGAAATTCTTCTGCGGCACCGAACACACCGCGATGACCATGAAGGCATGGGATGCGCTGAACGAAGAGCTGCAAGAGGCGGTGATGGAATCGGCGTATTGGGCGCAGGTGCATGTGCAGGGCGCGAACGAGGCGGCACTGGTCAACACTGTCGGCTTCTCAACGCCGCAGTTGCCGAACACCATTTTCGCCAACGAGGGCGTGCGCGTCGCCACCTTGTCGGATGCCGAAATCAAGAAGGCCGAAGAAATGTGTTCGCCCGAGTTCCAGCCGCAGTTGTGGGAACAGTGGCGCGAGCGCCTGAACGGCTGGTCCGGTGGGCATGACACCTATCAGGATATCTACAATATCGCCCGCGAAATTCCAAAAGACACGCTGGCCGAAAACGTAGAGCCCCGCCGTTGGTGGAAAGGCTGATCATCACTTAAATTCAAGGTCGGCCTGTCGTGGGCCGACCTGTTTCAAACTTGGCCCGAACCTCCGGCAAACGGCGGCGGCCAACCGAAAGAGGGGCAGACCATGTCAATATGGTCCGAAGCTGCGGCCGTTGTGCCGACGCTGTTTAGTGGTGATTGGTGGGCGATCACCCAAGCTTTGCGCACGGAAGGGGCGTGGGTTGTTGGCACTGCGTTCACATTGTTGGGCGCATTTCTGGTGATGACAATCTATCGTCTGGTTCCCTTTATCGAACGGCATTTTGAACGCACCGTCATGGTTTACACCTATCTTGGCATTGCCGCGATCATCTGTGTCGAAGTGGTGCGGCGGTTTGTGTTTTCGGTGCAGGAACCTTGGTCAACCACATTTCCGCCGGTTCTGTTTCTGGTGATGACGTGGTTTGGCTGTGCCTATAACATCAAACTGCGCACACATTTGGCGTTCAACGAATTTCGCACCAACATGCCGCGCCCGGCGCAAATGTTTTGCCTGTCCTTGGATGCGGTGCTTTGGCTGGTCTTTTGCATCATCGTCGTGGTTACCGGATCACGCGTTACGGCAAATGCGGCCGACAATTTTCAGATTCTCGAAGGCACGGACAACTTCATGAAATGGTGGTTTCTGATCACCGTGCCGATTGCATTTTTGCTGATGGCGGCGCGGGTGATGGAAAACTGGATAGAGGATTGGCGCAATTACAGATCAGGCGAAATCATGATAAAACAAGCCGTTATCGGAGGCGATGTGTGATGACCGATGCAACGATTATCACAGTGATTTCGCTGGGCGTCACGTTTTTGTTCATGCTGGGCGTGCCGGTGTTTCTGGTTATCGGCTATTGGGTAATTGGCACGACGTTTGTTCTGGGTCAGACCCTTGATAACGTGGGTGCCGAATTGTCCAATGTGTTTGTCAAAGGGTTTGCCCTGTTGGCGATGCCTTTGTTCATTCTGACCGGGGATTTGATCAACAAATCCGGTATTGCACGGCGGCTTTCGGATTTTGCCTATTCTTGTCTTGGGTGGCTGCGCGGTGGGTTGGCCATGGCCAGCATCGGCGCCTGTGGGTTGTTTGCCGCGATTTCGGGATCAAACAGCGCGACAACTGCCACCATCGGATCAATGTTGCACCCCGAAATGGTAAAGGGCGGATATGATGAACGGTTTTCCGCGGCCACCGCAGCAGCAGGCGGCACAGTGGGGATCATCATTCCCCCATCGATCATTTTCATCGTCTATGGCTATCTCATGGGCCTGTCGATTTCCGACCTGTTCATCGCGGGCATCGTTCCCGGTGCGTTGATGGTTCTGGCGATGATGGCGGCGGCCTGGATCATCTGCACGATCAATGGCTGGGGCTATCTCATTCCTCTGCGGCTTGAGCGGATTTTGAAAACCGCGTTCGGCGCATGGCTGGGCTTTTTCGCGATCGGATTGGTGTTGTACGGCATTTATACCGGCAAATTTTCCCCCACCGAAGCGGCGGCTGTGACGGTTGGCTTTTGCCTCATTGTCGGGCTGATCTGTTATCCGTTGAACAAGATCATGCACAATCATGGCAATGACACGCCGGTCGATGAAAAGACATATGCCGATATGGCCGTTGTCGAAGGGTTCAAGTTGTCCGAAGTGCCGTCAATCACCATGCGCAGTGCACAGATTACCGGCATTCTGGCACCGCTGATCGGAATCTCGGTGGTGATGCAGCAAAACCTTTCGCTGCTTGGCGCACAGGAGGTGATCGGCACTTTTGTCACCGGCATGGGCGGATATTACGCTGTGCTGTTCACATCAATGGCCATCGTGTTCGTATCGGGCATGGTATTGGAATCACTGCCGGTTACGATCATTCTTGCACCGATCCTGGCCCCGATTGCGGCAACTGTCGGGATTGATCCGGTCCACTTTTCGGTGATCTTTCTGATCGGCGCTTCCATCGGGTTCATCACGCCGCCCTATGGTCTGAACCTATATGTCGCAAGCGGGGTGACCGGCGTGCCATATTTCCGGTTGTTGCGCTATACCGTGCCATATCTTGCCGCGCTGATTGGTGTCTGGATCATCGTTGCCTTGACGCCAAACCTTGCATTGATGCTTGTCCCGCAAATCGGGGGATAAGGGAAAGGCAATACCATGCCAGAAGATGCAAACACGGACCAGGAGCAGGGGCAAATCCCCACCAACATGCGGTTGCTGTTGCTCTTGGAAGAAGTAGCGCGTGTCGGCACCCCGGTCAGCCCTGCTGATCTGGGTGCGGCGCTGGGCCTGCCAAAGCCGACCATTCACCGGCTGTTGCACACCTGCGAGGCCGAAGGGTTCCTGCAACGGGATCTGGATGGCCGATCTTATGGGCCGGGGCGCCGGTTGCGCCGGTTGGCGGTGAATATTTTGTCCAGCCTGCATGTACGCACAGCGCGGTTGGCAATCTTGAATGCTCTGGCCGACCGCGTCGGGGAAACCTGTAATATTTCCACGCCCGACCGTGAATCGATGATTTATCTCGATCGCGTCGAAACAAAATGGCCCCTGCGCATTCAGTTGCCCATCGGCACCCAAGTGCCGTTTCATTGCACCGCCAGTGGCAAAATGTACCTGAGTTCCCTGAAACCCGGATATCTTGACCGGATCGTTTCGGCCGCGCCGTTGGTGCGCCATACCGATAAAACAATCACCGATCCCATTCTGTTACAGGCCGAAATCGCGGCGATTCGTGAACGTGGGTTTTCAACCGATAACGAAGAATTCATGGATGGCATGACAGCCATTGCGGTTCCCATTCTTGATCCGCAGGGGCGGGTGGTTTCGACACTGTCGATCCATGCGCCGGTGCAACGGCGCAATCTGGCGGCGCTGCATGCCGATTTGCCGCAATTGCAAAAGGCCGCAAAAGATTTGTCAGACCTGCTGGTCAGCTAAGCCTTGACCTTGCGCCGTCAAAGACCATGCTGCCCGCCAACCGGTCGCACAGGCCAAAAGCACGGGAGTATCCACCATGACCATCACCAGACGTCGCACTCTTGCCCTTATGGGTGGCACTGTTGCCGCGGGCGCATTGGCCGCGCCCGCGATTGCCTCGGGCACCAAAACCGTCGTTGGCGCATTGCGCCTGACCAGCCACGCCGCCAGCTTTGTGGCCGAGCAGCGTGGATATTTCACCGACGCGGGCATGGATGCCGAATTGCGGTTTTTCGATGCGGCGCAACCGATGGCCGTGGCGATTGCCAGTGGTGATGTGGATTTCGGCATAACCGCCATGACAGGCGCGCTGATCTCCTTGGCCGATAAGGGCGCCGTGCGCGTCATCGGTGGCGCGTTGCAGGAAGAGCCGGGCGTGGACGGGCAGAAAATTCTGGTGTCTGACGCGGCATTCCAAAACGGCATCACCGAACCGGCGATGTTGGCCGGGAAAAAATGGGCCGTGACCCAAGCCGGATCGTCGTTTCACTATATGGGGTCGAAAATGGCCCAGGGCGAAGGGATCGAATTGCAATTCACGCCGTTGCAAAAGGTTGGCGCGATCATCGGCGCGATGAAATCGGGCCAGGTGGATGGCTGGGCCATCGTACCCCATATCGCCAAGGCATTGGCCGGGTCGGGTGCTGTGCATATGATTGGCGACGTGGCCGATTACCTGCCCAATTATCAGGTGACAACCGTGTTCACCTCGGCCAGGAACACCACCGATGAGGCCGCCAAAACCCGTGATTTCATGGCGGTCTTTGCCAAAGGCGTGGCCGATTTTAACGCCGCTTTGGTGGATAAAACCCAAGGCGAGCAAGCGCGCGATGACATGGTGCGCCTGATCCATAACTACGTCTACACTGATCGCCCCTACGAGGCAGCGGCGCCATCAATCCTGAATGGTGCGATGCGGCTGAACGGCGATGGCGCGCTGAACATGGCGTCACTGCGCGATCAACTGGCCTGGTTTCAGGCCGAGGATCTGGTGGATGACGCGATCACGCTTGATACGATCGTGAACACCGATTTCGCGCCGCAGATGTCGTAAAAGATGGAATTGTCTTTGGTCGGTGTCGGTCATTCCTATGACCGCACCGATGTTTTATCCGATATCACGCTGGATATCCCCGGCGGGCGCATTCTGTGCATTGTCGGCCCGTCAGGCTGTGGCAAATCCACGCTGTTGCGGCTGATCGGTGGGTTGGAACGGCCCAGCCGGGGGCAGATATTGCAAACGGGCAGGGTGCCTGAGGGGTGTTTGAATCCGCTGACCTATGTGTTTCAGGATTTCGCGCTGCTGCCTTGGCGCACGGTCGAGGGCAACGTGCGCCTCGCGCTTGAGGATCATCGCCTGCCCAAAGGCGAAACCGACCGCATTGTCACCGATGTTTTATCGCGCACCCGCCTGTCGGATTTTCGCACCGCGCTGCCCCGGCAATTGTCGGGTGGCATGAAACAGCGGGTGGCGATTGCGCGTGCCTTGGCCGTCAATCCGGCGGTGATGTTGATGGATGAACCGCTGTCGGCCCTTGATGCGCAAACCCGTGAATTGCTGATGGATGATCTGGTGGCGCTGTGGCTGCGCGCACCCTTTACCGCTGTTTATGTGACGCATAATTTGACCGAGGCGGTGCGCCTGGGCCACCGCATTGTTGTGCTGTCGCGCCGCCCGGGGCGCATTGCCGAGGTGGTGGATATAAAAACCGATCTTGCCGAACGCCGCGCCGATGACCCGGATCTGGTGCGCCATCAATCCCACCTGTGGGATGTCATGCGCGATGAGGCCCGCGCCGCCGATCAAGAGCTGATCAATGGCTGATCCGGTTCCCTTTCGCGGCGGCGGTTTCGCGCCCAAGGCCAAGCGCGGCATCGGCGCGGCAGTGTTCATCGCGCTGATCGCATTGGTGGAATGGGGCACGGCAACGGGCGTCATCTCATCCCTGACCCTGCCGCGCCCGTCCGATGTGTTGGCCGAGTTTGTATCGCTCTATCAGTCGGGGCGGTTGTGGGATCATCTGTTGCCGTCTTTGTCGCGGTTGGCTGTCGGGGCGGCATTTGGGGTAACGGCGGGGGTGCTGATTGGATTTGCCATCGGGCTGTTTTCCTATGCGCGGGCGGGGCTGGTGCCGTTGGTGGCCGCGATCTTTCCGATCCCGAAAATCGCGCTGCTGCCGTTGTTTGTGATCTGGTTCGGCATTGATGAGGCATCCAAATACGCGCTGATCGCCTTTGGCACCTTTACCCCCACGGTGGTGGCCACCTATGGCGCGGTCGATAACGTGGATCGCACGCTGATCCGCATGGGGCAGAGTTTTGGCCTGTCGTGGTTCAGCATCGTGCGCAAGATCGTGCTGCCCGGGGCAATGCCGGGCATATTATCGGGGCTGCGGATCAGTCTGGCGATTGCCATCATCCTGTTGGTGGCGGCCGAAATGCTGGGCGCGCAAACCGGGGTGGGGGCGTATATCCTTGAGGCGGGATCGCTTTATGATCTGGAGCGTTTGTTCGCCGGTGTCGCGATTTTATCGGTGCTCGGCGTCAGTGTCAGTTTCGTGATCGGTCGGGTTGAACGGCGCCTGTTGCGCTGGCGCGGCTAAACCCGGTTGCCAGATGATTCGCCAACGGCCGTTGGGGCATGCTTTTGCTTCGGTGCAAAGCGTGACCAAAAAAATACGACATCGCCAAAATACCACAGGCGTCGCAACGGCAGGGGAACAATTTGTAAACGTTGGGGTTGTTAATCAAACCTGGCGTGGGCCAGAATGTGTTATAATGCTGCTTGTCCCGTTCTGCGCCGGGACACAACGACCTTAGAAGGAACTGCCATGATGAACCGCCGGGATCTGATAAAAACCACCACTGCCTTTGCTTTGCTGGGGGCTACGCCACTGGCTGCTGCGCCCACCGTGCCAACCTATAATGTGCCGGAAAAATACCTCCCGCGTGAGGTAAGCCTGCGGGTCAATCTGGCACCGGGTGAGGTGCATGTTTTCCCCGACGAATTTGCCGTGTACTGGACCCTGCCGGAACAGCGCGCCATCCGCTATACCTGCGGCATTGGCCGGGTGGGGCTGTATGAACCCGGTGAATTTTATGTCGGTGCGAAAAAAGAGTTTCCAAGCTGGAAACCGACGCCTGATATGGTCAAACGGTCGCCCGCGCAATATGCCCGCTATGCCGAGGACGGGATCAAGGGCGGATTGACCAACCCATTGGGCGCGCGGGCGCTGTACCTGTTTGAACCGGGGCGCGGCGATACGTTCCTGCGCCTTCACGGCACGCATCTGCCCAACACGATCGGGCGCGCCGTCTCCAATGGCTGTGCGCGGCTGGTCAACGATCAGATGGTCGATCTTTATAACCGCGTGCCAATGCAAAGCCGTGTCGTGTTGTATCCGCGGATGTTGCCAAACCGGTCATAACAAAACCTGTCGCACACGTGACTTTTCAGAATGCGCGCCACCTGTCAGGGTTGGCGCGTATTTCATTCAGGAGAGTTACCATGCGCCTTTTCGCCACCACCATTGCGCGGATGACATTCCTGATTTGCAGGTGGCGGCGGGCGAATTAGATGGCATATTCCAGAATATCGCCGATGCCGCCGCCCACTGACCAAGGATATCTGATATGAAAACGCCCCCCCGCTCTGCCGATATCCTGGCGCGCCGCCTTTACGCCGCCGGGTGCCGCACCGCGTTCGGAATGCCGGGGGGCGAAGTTCTGACCCTGATTGACGCGCTTGAACGGGCGGGCATCCGGTTTGTTCTGTGCAAGCATGAAAATGCCGGCGGGTTCATGGCCGAAGGGGTGCATCATGTCGATGGTGCGCCGGCAATCTTGCTGGCCACTGTCGGGCCGGGGGCGATGAACGGCGTGAATGTGGTGGCCAACGCCCATCAGGACCGCGTGCCGATGATCGTGCTTTGCGGCTGTATCGATCCGGATGAGGCGGCCACCTATACCCATCAGGTGTTGGACCACCGCGCCGTGTTTGCACCGATTACCAAGGCGACATTCACGCTGACGGCCGGCGCGGCGGGCGTGATCGCCGACAAGGCGATCGCCATCGCCACCGAAGGGCGCGCGGGCCCCGTGCATATCGATGTGCCGATTTCCGTGGCCGATGCACCGGGCGCCGAAATGGAGGGCGCGCGCACACCGCCCGCGCCAACCGTTCCGGCCAATTTGCAAAAGGCCCGCCGCTGGCTGTCCGAGGCGCACCGCCCGATCATGATCGTGGGTCTGGATGCCCTGAAAGACGGCGCATTTGAGGCCGTGCGCCGGTTTTCCGACGCCTTGTCGGTGCCTGTCATCACCACCTACAAAGCCAAGGGCGTGATTGATGAAACCCATCCCCTGGCGATGGGGGCCGCTGGGCTTTCGCCCAAGGCCGATGCGATCTTGCTGCCGCTTTTGGGCGAGGCTGATCTGATCCTGTCGGTCGGGTATGATCCGATTGAAATGCGCGCCGGGTGGCGCGATCCGTGGAACCCAGCCATCCAGCGGGTGATTGATATTCACGCCGCGCCCAACCACCATTATATGCATCAGGCGACGCTGTCTTTTCTGGCCGATACCGGCGCCACACTCGACGCGTTGCGCGAAAACAGCACCGTGCGTGCCAAATGGCCCCAGGGCCGCGTCACCGCCGCAAAACAGGCCCTGCGCGCGGCCTTTCCCACGGACGAGCCATGGGGCCCCGCCGCGATCATTGATACCTGCCGTGCGGCATTGCCGGCCAATACCATCGCCACTGTCGACAGCGGGGCGCACCGGATTTTACTGTCGCAAATGTGGACCTGCGAAGCCCCCCGCACGCTTTTGCAATCATCGGGATTTTGCACCATGGGCTGTGCCGTACCGCTGGCCATCGGCGCAAAGCTGGCCGCGCCGGACCGGCCGGTGGTGTCGTTTTCGGGCGATGCGGGATTTTTGATGGTCGCGGGTGAACTGGCCACGGCTGCCGAACTGGGCCAGACGACGATCTTTGTCGTGTTTGTCGATCGCGCGCTTGCCCTGATCGAAATGAAACAGCGCGCACGACAGATGCAAAATCAAGGCGTTGATTTTGCCGGTCACGATTTTGCCGCCATCGGGCGTGCCTTTGGCGGTCACGGCGTAACAGTGACCGGGCGTGCCGATCTCAGGGGCGCAATTGCCGATGCATTGGACGCTGACACCTTTACCGTGATCGCCGCTGTGATAGACCGTCAGGCATACGACGGGCGCATTTGAGGAGGCGGATATGGCTGGTGCTTTGGACGGGTTGAGAATTCTGGATCTGTCGCGGATTCTGGCAGGGCCGACCTGCACCCAATTGTTGGGCGATTTGGGCGCCGAAGTCATCAAGATCGAAAATCCCGGCACACATGGCGATGACACCCGCGCATGGGGGCCGCCCTTTGTCACCGGCACCGATGGCGCGCCGACCGATCTTTCGGCCTATTTCATGTGCGCCAACCGCAATAAATTATCGGTCGCGGTCGATATTGCCACGCCCGAGGGGCAGGAAACCATTCGTGCCCTGGCGGCGACCTGTGATGTCGTGCTTGAAAATTTCAAACCCGGCGGGTTGGAAAAATACGGGCTTGACCACGCCAGCCTGCGCGCGGCCCACCCCGCCTTGGTGTACTGTTCGATATCGGGCTACGGACAGACGGGGCCGAATGCGTCAAAACCCGGATACGATCTGATGGCCCAGGGGTACGGCGGCATCATGTCGTTGACCGGCGCAACAGATGGTGAGCCGATGAAGGTGGGCGTCGGCGTGGCCGATGTGATGTGCGGCATGTACGCCACCGTTGGCATTCTGGCGGCACTGCGCCACCGCGATCAGACCGGTGAGGGGCAGCATGTGGATGTGTCGCTTGTCGATACCCAGATCGCCTGGTTGATCAACGAGGGGGTGAATTACCTCACCTCGGGCGAGGTGCCGAAACGGCGCGGCAATGCCCACCCCAATATCGTGCCTTATCAGGTGTTTGCATCCAGTGACGGGCATGTTTTGGTGGCCGTGGGCAACGATGGCCAATTTGCCCGGTTCTGTGATTATCTGGGCGTTGCGGAATTGGCGCAAGACCCGCGTTACGCCACAAACCCCGCCCGTCTGGCCAACCGCGACACGTTGATCGAAACCGTCGCCGGGCTGCTGGCGGCACGCACGATGGACGATATCATCGCTGGGCTTGAGGCGCGCAAGGTTCCGGTTGGCCCGGTGCAGACCCTTGATCAGGTGTTCGCCAGCGATCAGGTGCAAGCGCGCGGCATGGTGGCCGAAGTGCCCTGTGACGAGGCGGCCGAGGGCCATGTGCGGCTGATCGGGAATCCGTTGAACATGTCGGCCAGCCCTGTCACCTATCGCCGGGCACCGCCCCGGTTCGGACAGGACACCGACGCCATTTTGGCACGTCTCAAGGACAAAACCTGAAATATCGTGGTTACTCAGGTTGATAGACGGCATTGTTTGGCGGCAAACCGCCGAACAATTTGGCGTTAACAGCGGAAACAGGATCACCTCCCTGTTATTTGCAGGGGGGGAAGCAGTAATCCGATACAACTGCGATTACATATGGGGGCCACGCGTTTGCCCTGTATTGGACTGCCCCCATGACCCAAGCGATTCTGCCCGCCCGCCCGTATAATCCCCGGATTTCCAGTGCCCCGCGCGCCTGCGATGCCAAAAGATCTGCGGCCCGGCTTGGCCTTGATTCAAAGGCTGAAAATGCCGCTTGCGCCGCGCGCAATTCGGCCTAATAAGCCGCGCAAAGGACTCTCACACACATGACACTGGCCAATCCTACCGATTTTCCGTTTGCGGGCGTCTCGACCCCTGTCCGGGTCAAACCGGCGGCGCGATTTCGTGATCCCCGGCTGGATTTCTACCGCGGCATTGCGATGTTCATCATCCTTGCCTCGCACACGCCCAACAATTTCTTCAGCCTGTGGATTCCCGCGCGCTGGGGCTTTTCCGATGCCACCGAAATCTTTGTGTTCTGTTCGGGGATGGCCAGCGCGATTGCCTTTGGCGCCAGTTTCGACAGCCGCGGCTGGCGTTTGGGGACTGCGCGTGTGGGGTATCGTGTCTGGCAGGTGTATTGGGCGCATTTGGGCATGTTCGTGGTAATCGCGGCGATGTTGGCGGCGATTGATCAGTTCGGTGATTTCGAAACAGTATACATCGGCACCCTCAACCTGTGGAAATTCTTTGCCGATCCGGGGCCGCAATTGGTGGGCCTGGTGACGCTGACCTATGTGCCGAACTATTTCGACATTTTGCCGATGTATATGGTGCTTTTGGCAATGATCCCGGTGGTGATGGCCCTGTCAAAGCTGCACGTGGGCCTGGTTTTTGGTGCCATGGCAGGGCTGTGGATCGCGGCGCAGGGCGCGCTGTGGGTCTGGTGGGGCGGCGTGTTTTCCGGCCTCAGCTTTCCCGCCGAACCCTGGAGCGAGCGGCGCTGGTTTTTCAACCCATTTGCCTGGCAATTGGTGTTTTTCACCGGGTTTGCATTGATGCGGGGCTGGATTCCGGCCCCGCCGGTGCGCATCTGGCTGATCGCGCTGTGCGCGGTGCTGGTGGTTGCAAATATCATCGTTTCGAATGTCGGGTTTCGGTTTTTTGAACTGGCCCCGGTGCGCGCCACCTATATCGCGCTGACCGGGTGCGCCGAAACCGGATTTGGCCGGTGTAACCCGGTGTTTGATTTCCGACAGGCGTTTGCACCGTGGTTTGACAAATCGAACTTCGGCATCCTTCGCTATGTTCAGTTTCTGGCGCTGGCTTATCTGGCATGGGTGGTTGCGGGGCCACAGGGCGTGCGCCTGCGCCCGGTCGGGGAGGGCCGCCTGTCACGCGTTTGGGCCACTTTGGTGGCGTGGATCACCAAGGTGGGGCAGCAATCGCTGGCGGTGTTCCTGTTTTCAATGGTTCTGGCGCGGTTCAGCGGGTTCGTGATGGACCAGACGGAACGCACGGCCTGGAACATGACACTGGCCAATTTCATCGGCTTCGGCCTTCTGATCGCGCTCGCCTATGGCGTGGCCTGGATCAAATCTCAACCTTGGCGGGACTTCGTAAAATGACCATGGATAGACGATCGTTTTTGGCCGCACTTGCGGCGTTAGCTGGGGCACCGGCGTTTGCGCGGGGCGAATTGGTGCAATCTCAGGCACCGTTCTCCCGCGACTGGTTGAACCAGGAGGCCGGACGTTTGGCCGCCGCGCCGTATCAGCCCGCGCCCAGCGTCCCGAAAGGGTGGAAAAACCTGTCCTATGATGAATACCGGATGATCTGGTTCAATAGCCAAAAGGCGATTTGGGCGGATGAGCCGCGCCCGTTGCAATTGGATCTGTTCGCGGCGGGGCTTTATTTTGATCATCCGGTGGAAATTGCCATCGTTGACGATGGTATCGCCCGCACCCTTGGGTTTGATCTGTCATTGTTTGACAGCACCGATCAGTTTCCCAATCCGCCCGTGGATGACACCATGGGGTATTCCGGTCTGCGCCTGCGTGCAGAGTTGAACAAGCGCGGCATTTTTGAAGAATTCATGGTGTTTCAGGGCGCGAGCTATTTTCGCGCCATCGCCAACGGTCAGACCTATGGCCTGTCGGCGCGGGGGCTGGCGTTGAACACCGGCGATCCTTCGGGTGAGGAATTTCCCGAGTTTCGCAAATTCTGGGTGGAAACCCCAAAGGCAGGGCAGGGCACATTCACCGTTCACGCCTTGCTTGACGGGCCATCGACCAGTGGCGCGTACAGTTTTGAAATAACGCCGGGCACGCCCACCATGGTTGAGGTATCGGCGACGCTGTATCCGCGCGTGGCGCTGAGCCATGTGGGGTTTGCCCCGTTGACCAGTATGTTCCTGTTCGATGAAACCAACCGCCACAGGTTCGATGATTTCCGCCCCGCCGTTCATGACAGCGAAGCGTTGATGGTGTGGAACGGCAATGACGAGGTGTTGTGGCGGCCCCTGGCCAACCCCCGCGCCCTGCAACTTAGTAGTTTCGCCGATGCAAACCCGAAAGGGTTCGGCCTGATGCAGCGCGGACGGCGGGCCGAAGATTTTGCCGATCTTGAGGCGCGCTATGAAAACCGCCCGTCCCTGTGGATCACGCCCAAGGGCGATTGGGGGCAGGGCGCGGTGCGCCTTGTTGAAATTCCCGCAGACCGTGAGATTTACGATAATATCGTGGCCTATTGGCACCCCGGCACGCCCCTGGCCCCGGGGCAGGCCCATGAATTTGCCTATACAATGGCATGGGGCGAACAGCCCGCCGGATTGCCCGATGTGGCCAAAGTCATCAACACCCGCATCGGCCGGGGGTTTGATCAGGTGAAAACGGTCTGTGCCATTGATTTCGCCGATCACCCCGCCTTGGTTGATGGGGCCGAGGGGCTGACGATTTATCTGCATTCCGATCAGATACCCCCATCCGAGGGCGTATTAGAGCGCAACCGGGGAACCGGCGGTCTGCGTCTGGCGTTCAGCTTTGTGCCGGGCGATGTGCCCGCCGCGGAATTTCGCGCCCAATTGTTCAAGGATAACAAACCGGTGAGTGAAGTTTGGCTTTACCGATGGACCGCCTGATGCCCCATCCCAACATGCCCCCCCACAGCCCGCTGTCGCGCCCCATACAGGCGTTGCACCGGCCCCATTGCGGCGCGCCCGCCCCGGTGCGCACCGCGTCGCGGGCAATGGCCTGGCGCGTGGCCACGTTCGTGCCTGCGGTTTTGACCACGGCAGGCCTGATCGCGGCATTCACCGATTGGTTTGCCGTTGGCGGGCTGACCCCGTTTGAGGCGGTGATCATTCTTTTGATCGCGTTCAGCTTTTTCTGGATCGCCCTGTCGGTCAGCACCGCATTTCTGGGCCTGAGCAGCCTGTGGTTGCGCCGCAATCCGGTATCGGCACCTGGCCCGGTCCTGCCCATGGACGTGGCGCTGTTGGTGCCGGTTTACAATGAATCCCCGGCCGATGTGTTTGGCAACGCCGCCGCCATGTTGGCCGCGTTGGCCAGTGAACCCCATGAACACCGGTTTTCGCTGTTTATTCTGTCAGACACCCGCGATGATGCCATTGCGCTGCAAGAATTGCGCGCGTTTTATTCGCTGCGCGCGATGGTGGGTCCGGATGCGCCGGTGTATTACCGCCGCCGCACCGAAAACACCGATCGCAAGGTCGGCAATCTGGCTGATTGGGTCGAAAACTGGGGCGGGGCGTATCCGGCGATGTTGGTGTTGGACGCCGACAGTCTGATGAGCGGGCCAGCGATTGTTGCGCTGTCAGATGCGTTGTCTGCCGATCCGGCGGCGGGGCTGATCCAGTCGTTTCCATTGCTGTTTGGCGCGCACACCCTGTTTGGCCGCGTGCAACAGTTTTCCAACCGGATATATGGCACTGCTCTGGCCGAAGGTCTGGCCAAATGGACCGACCGCGAGGGCAACTATTGGGGCCACAACGCGATCATCCGCAGCGCGGCCTTTGCCGCCTGTGCCGGCCTGCCGCGCATGCGCAGCCGCAATGGCGAGGGGCGGTTGATCCTATCCCATGATTTTGTCGAGGCAGGACTGTTGCGCCGTGCCGGTTGGTCGGTGCGGTTTTTGCCCGGCATTGGCGGATCGTATGAAGAGGTGCCGCCGACCCTGATTGATTACGTGTTGCGGGATCGGCGCTGGTGCCAAGGCAATTTGCAACACCTGCGGCTGGTGTTCAGCCGCGGCTTTCACGCCGTATCGCGGTTTCACCTGATTTCGGGGGCCATGGGGTATCTGATGTCGCCCGTGTGGTTGGCGCTTTTGGTGGTGTGGTTTCTGGTTGGTGGCGGGGCCGAGGGCGATGTGATCACTTATTTCAGCGGCCTGAACCCCCAGGTCAGCTGGCCGGAAATGACCCGGTTCAACGGGGTTTCGATTTTGGCGTTCATGTATGCCATGCTGTTGGCCCCAAAATTGATGAGCGTCGGGGCGATTCACCGGGTTGGCATTCGCCTGCGCGATCTTGGCGGATTGCGGCAATTCGTGCTGTCGGTGCTGGTGGAAATCACCCTTTCCATTGCCTATGCGCCGGTGTTGATGGTGCAACAATCGGTGGCTGTGGCGCGCACGGCGCTGGGCCTTCGCGAAACCTGGGTGCCACAGGCGCGGCGCGGCGGGCGCTATGGCTGGGCGACGCTGGCGCAGTTTCACGGTGTGGAAACCGTGCTGGGTGCGGCAATGGTGGCGGGCATGGGGGTGGGGGTTGTCACGCTGTGGTTGTTGCCAATCGGGCTCAGCTTGTTGTTGGCGATTCCGCTGTCGGCGCTCAGTGGCGTCAATCTGGCGCGCCATCGCTGGTCGGCGCGCCAACTGGGCACGCCCGAAACCATAAACGCCCCCCGGATCATTCGCCGCGCGATGGTGGAACGGCGCCGCTTTGCCAAACTTCTGGATGCGCCCGATCAGGTGGCGGCAGAATAGCAATCAACGTCTATCCGGCGCGCTCCACTGGCGGGCCGGGTTTGATCCAGAACCGGAAATGCCGACGCCGCACCTGCAACGGCGCGCGGATCGCGCGGCCGTGATCGGGGTGGCGAGCGTTGCAATAATAACAGGCCACCATTGTATACTGCCAAAGGCGCAACAAAAGCGGTGAAATCCGCCGTACAGCGCGAATATGACAGGTAAAACAGACCCGACCCAGCAGGAGCAGCCCCGGATGAGCGCGATTGAAAACCACCCCCTGCGATACAATCTTGCAAATGAGCTGCACGCACGGCCGTTTCCAAATCTGAGCGCGCCATCATTCGCCGCATTTCTGGCAATCAAACAGCCAAACGCCGCCGTGGGGCGCGACCGCAGTCTGGATCGGGCGCATCTGTTGGATTTGCTTGACCGGCACGGGGCGCAGCACCCAAAGGACGGGGCCACCCATTATTTTGGTCAGGTCGGAAAATACCACCTGAAATGGGAACAGCACACCGAATTCGTGACTTATACGATTTTTGGAAATGGCGTGGGCGCGCGGGCGTTTGACCCGGCAGAATTTGACGTCTTCCCCGAAGATTGGCTGGCCCAGGCCCCCGGTTTACGCATGACATCGGCCCTGATCCGGGTCGAGATGGGCGTGGGCAAAGACGAGATTGGCCAAAAACTGGACGAATGGTTCGTGCCCGAAAGCCTGGCGGTTTCGGCGGTTGTCGATGGGTCGGGGATCATGGCCGCCGATTTCCGCATTGATCCGGCGGGGCATATGCGCATGGCCTGTTTCATTGACCCGGCCACCGATCCGCGCCGCATTGGCCGCATCGTGCAGCGGATGTGCGAAATCGAAACCTATAAATCCATGTCGATGCTGGGGCTGGCACGGGTGCGGGATCTGGGGCAGCACATGGGCGGCCTTGATCAACGGCTGACCGCGATGATGACCCAGATGAGCAACCCAAGCGCCAAATCCGATGATACGCTGCATGCGTTGCTGGAAATGTCGGCCGAACTGGAAACCATGATCGCCCAAAGCTCTTTCCGCTTTGGGGCCACCGGGGCCTATGCCGCGTTGGTGGATCAACGGATTTCGGTTCTGCGCGAAGTGCGCTGGCAGGGTCGGCAAACCTTTGGCGAATTCATGCAGCGCCGGTTCGAACCATCAATGCGCACGGTTCAGGCCAGCGAAAAGCGGCTGCATGAAATGGCCGAACGCGCGATCCGTGCCGCCAACCTGTTGCGCACACGGGTCGATGTGGAACGCAGCGCCCAGAATCAGGATCTGTTGGCCAGCATGGACAAACGCGCCGATCTGCAACTTCGGCTGCAAAAAACGGTTGAAGGTTTGTCAGTGGTCGCGATCAGTTACTATGCGGTGAATCTGGCCGCCTATGTCACCTATCCTTTGTTCGAACCGCTGGGATTCAGCAAGGGAATGGGAACGGCGATTTTGACACCATTGGTGGTGGTTTTGGTGTGGCTTGCCGTGCGGCGGATCAGGAAAGAGGTGGAATAACCGCTTTCGCAAAGGTCAGTGCCGCTCAGATCTGGGGCGCCCTTCGGTCAACGCCCCCTGATCCGCGGATCGAGCGCATCGCGCAGCCCGTCGCCGATGTAATTTACCGACAGTACCGTCAGCGAAATCGCCAAGCCCGGCCACATTACCCGTTCGGGGTATTGTTGCAAATAATCGGTGGAATCAAACAAAAGGCGGCCCCAAGTGGGGAAATCCGACGGAAAACCAAGGCCAAGGAAGGACAACGCACTTTCGGTGATGATGGCGTTGGCGATGCCCAAGGTGGCGCTGACCATGATGGGTGACAACACGTTGGGCAGGATATGACGGGTAATCATGCGCCGGTTCGGGGTGCCGATACTGCGCGCGGCCAGCACGAATTCGCGTTCTTTCAACGCCAACACATCGCCGCGCACGATGCGCGCGGTTTGCATCCAACTGGTGATGCCGATCACCCCGACGATCAGAATGAATATCCCGGTTTCCGGCCCAAACGCGGCGCGCAGCGGATCACGAAACAACAGGATGATGACCAACAACAATGGCAGCAAAGGCAGCGCCAGGAACAAATCGGTAAACCGCATCAGCAATCCGTCGAGCCGTTTGAAATAGCCTGCCAATACCCCCACCAAGGTGCCCAGGATCAGGCTGAGCACCATTGCCATCAGGCCCACCGAAACGCTGGTGCGCCCGCCTGAAATCATCCGTGCCAATGTATCGCGGCCCAACTGATCGGTGCCAAATGGGTGCGCCAGGCTTGGCCCCTGGTTGCGGGCGCGGATGTCGATGAATGTGGGGTCGATTGTCCAAAGCAGCGGCCCAAGGGTGACGGCCAACAGGATGAACACGAAAAACCCAAGCCCCGCCAGCGCGCCCTTGTGGGTGCGAAATTGATCCCACACGCCCCACCATTGGCTGCGCGGGGCGGGGGCCACACGCACCGGTTGCGGCGGGACCACGGCGGTATTGGCGCGCACAGGTTCAGTCATAGCGGATCCTTGGGTCAAGCACGCCGTACAGGATATCGGCAATCAGGTTGAATACCACAATCAGAATGGCGAAAATAAAGGTGAGCGTTTGCACCATCGGCAGATCGTTGGCTTGAATCGCGGTGATCAACAACTGGCCGATGCCATTCACCTTGAACACCTGTTCGGTGATGATCGCCCCGCCAAAGATTGACGGCACGCCAAGGGCGATCACCGTGACCACCGGAATCATCGAATTGCGCAGCACATGCACCATGACCACCACCATTTCCGACATGCCTTTGGAGCGCGCGGTGCGCACATAATCCTGATTCAGATTGTCCAGCATTGAGGCCCGCATATAGCGCGAAATCTGTGCCGTGGTTTGCAGCGCCAAAACCATCACCGGCATGATCATCTGGCGCAACTGCACCTTGAAGCTGGCCCAATCATTCACGACATGGGTGGTATCATAGATCGAGGGAAACCAGCCCAGTTGCACAGAAAAGATCACGATCAACAACACGCCGGAAAAGAACGGCGGCACCGAATAGCCGATCATCGAAACAAATGTACCGGCCTGATCAAACAGGGAATATTGGCGATAGGCCGAATAAATCCCGATCGGCAGGGCAATCAACACCCCGACGATATAGGCCATGCCAACCACCCACAGGGTTTGGGGCAGGCGTTGTACCACGATATCCATCACCGGGCTGCGGGTTTGCCATGAAATCACCCTTAATTTGCCCTCGGCGAAGGTGGTGCCAAAGTAATGATCGAACAGATTCAGCGGCTCGATCCAGAAAAACTGTACCAGCCATTTCCAGAACCGGATATGGCCCGGCTCGCCCAGACCCAAGGCCAGGCGCATCTTTTCCTTGACCTCGGGGGGCACGGTCATTGGCACTTGGGCCATCGGATCGCCGGGCGCCAGTTCCAACAGTAAAAAGATCACCAAAGCGATGAACAGAAGCGTCGGCACCGAAAGGATCAGCCGGCGGATCGTGAATGTCAGCATGGATGCCTCGGTTCAGGGCTGGTTGAGGGGTGGGTTTGCCCCCCTGCGGTACAGGGGGGGCAGGGGCAGATTATTCTGTGCGATACCAATCGGCGGCATTCCACAATTCAGAATCCCAAGTGTTCAGGATCACACCGCCCAAGGTGTTGGAATGGGCCGAAACCCGGCCCCGATCCACCAGCCCGACAATCACATGGCTGTCTTTGGTCAGCATGTCATTCAGCGCCTTGGCGATGCGCCCCCGTTCATCCAGATCACCGGTGCGGCCCAGTTCGGCCAGCAATTCCTCATAGGCCGGATCACAGAAACGGTTGATGTTTTCGCCCTGCCACTGGGTTTCCGGGCTGGGGATTTTGTCGCAGGTATAGGCGGCAAGATATGCCTCGGGGTCGGTGCCATCAAAGTTGTTGGCATACATTTCCACATCGGCATAAAACCGTTGGAACGTATCGGGCGAACCGGGATCACCGCCGAAATAGACCGACGCATCGATCTGGCGCAGCTCGACTTCAACGCCGATTTCTTCCCACCACTGTTTGATCAGCGCCTGAAAATCCTGACGCACGGCATTGACCGAGGTTTGATAAAGCAACGCCAGTTTCTTGCCATCCTTGTCGCGCACGCCATCGCCATTTGTATCGCTCCAGCCTGCTTCGTCCAGCAGGGCGCGGGCGCGGTCGAGATCCTGGGGCATACAGCTGGTGTTGTCAGAGGCATACATCGCCGGGGCCGGCACCAGATTGCAGGTGGCACGCCCCGCCTGACCATAGCCGATTTCGACCAACAGATCACGATCAATCGCGATGCTCAGCGCCTCGCGCACGCGAATATCCGACAGGATCGGGTGGGGATGTTTGGCCGTCGAACGCTCGCCCTCGGGCAGGTCGGGCGAGGGATCGGTCATGTTCATTTCCAACCGTTCCACCAAGGTGCCAAAGGCCGACACCGGCACGCCCTTGCCCGCGGCGGCCATGTTGGCGATGACTTCGGGGGCAAGTTGCAGGTTCCAGGCGTAATCGTATTCGCCGGTTTCCAGCACCGCGCGCCCCGCCGCCGCCGCATCGCCGCCCCCCTTTAGGGTAAGCGTGGCAAAGGCCGGTTTTGACGCATCGCGGTAATTTGGATTCGCCGCCATGGTGATCACGTCATTGGGGCGAAATTCGGTCACGGTGAAAGGGCCGGTGCCGATGGGGTTAAAGTTTTCGTCCGTGCATTCGGGTGCCCGCGCGCCGGTGCATTCGGCAAATTGCGCCGCCTGAAGGATTGGCGACTGGCCCCCCATGAAAGGCAAATAGGGGTTTGGTTTGGGTTCGTTGAACGTGACCTTGACGGTCAGATCGTCGATTGCCTCAACGTTTTCAACGCCTTCAAACTTTGCCAATTGCGCACAGCCCCCTTCGGGGTGCATGCAATATTCGGCGGTAAACACCACGTCGGCCGATGTGAAAGGTGTGCCGTCTGACCACAGGATGCCTTCTTTCAGCTTCCAGGTGATTGTGGTCAGATCTTCGGACACGCCACCATTGGCGACAGTCGGAATTTCGGTGGCAAGGAACGGCACAAGGTTGCCATCCTGATCATAGCGGCCCAATGGTTCAAGGATCAGCGACGCGCCTTCGACATCCTTGGTGCCACCCGACAGGAACGGGTTCAGGATTGATACCGCCTGCCAATAAATCACTTTCACTTCGCCGTCGCGTCCACGCTCGCCGGTGTGGGCGTCGGCGGTTGCCATGACCGGGGTCAGCGCCACCGCGGCAGCGGCCCCCAAAAGCGCAGTTTTCAGTTTCATGTTACTCTCCCTGGTTTATTATTCTGGTCGTCGTTCAGCAGGTGACAGGCGGCAAAGCATCCCGGTGACACCTCGCGGAATTCGGGGTCTTTCTGGCGGCAAATTTCCATCACCTTGGGGCAGCGGGTGTTGAAATTGCAGCCCTTTGGCGGGTTGGCTGGGCTGGGCACATCGCCGGTTAGGATTTGACGATGACGGTTGGCGGCAATCGCCGGATCGGGATCGGGAACCGCCGACAAAAGCGCCTGGGTATAGGGGTGCTGCGGCGTGGAATAGAGGGCGGCGCGCGGGGCCAGTTCAACGATTTTTCCCAGATACATCACCGCGACGCGGGTCGCGATATGGCGCACCATCGACAGATCATGTGAGATGAACAGATAAGTCAGGCCCAGGCGATCCTGCAAATCTTCCAGCAGGTTCACCACCTGCGCCTGAATGGATACATCCAAAGCGGCAATCGGTTCGTCACACACGATGAATTTCGGATTCAACGCCAAGGCGCGGGCGATGCCGATCCGTTGCCGTTGACCACCGGAAAATTCATGGGGATAGCGGTTGGCAAAATCACGGTTCAACCCGACCTGATCCATCAATTCAGCAATCCGCGCCTGACGTTCGGATTTCGACAGTTTCATGTGCTCGTCGAGCGGTTCGGCGATGATATTGGCCACCGACATGCGCGGGTTCAGCGAGGCTTGCGGATCTTGAAACACCATCTGCATGGTCGGGCGCATCTGGCGCAATTCCTCGGCGTTGACCTCGGCGATATCTTTGCCTTCGATCAGGATGGAACCGCCCGTGACCTCATACAGACGCAACAGGGCGCGCCCGCAGGTGGATTTGCCACAGCCCGATTCACCCACCAGCCCCAGGGTTTCGCCCTGATAAATATCAAAACTGACGCCATCCACCGCCTTGACCGCGCCAACGACCCGTTGAAGCAATCCGCCGCGAATGGGGAAATGCATTTTCAGATCGCGCACTTCGACCAGTTTGTGTGGCACGCTCATCTCGGTTTGTCCGGTGTTGGTGTGTGGGGAGAGGGCGGGAGCCTCCGGCGGGGATATTTTAAGCAAGAAAAAACCGGGCGTTGGTGGATTTCAATCATCGCGGTGCTCCTGTGGTTGGGTCCCAGAAACAGGCGGCGTCATGGCCGGGGGCGACGGGGCGGCGGGCCGGGTTTTCGGCGGCGCAGCGATCAAAATGATGGGCGCAGCGGGGCAGAAACGGGCAGGCGGTGGGGGACGCCGTGAGGATCGGCGGTTGGCCTTCGATCACTTGCAGGCGCTGGGCGCGCTCTCCGCTGACCGTGGGAATGGTTTTAAGCAGGCTGCGGGTGTAGGGGTGTTGGGGATTGGCGAACAATTCCTGCACCGGGGCCTGCTCCACCACCTGACCCGCATACATCACCAACACCCGGTCGGCGATGCCCGCAATCACGCCCAGATCATGGGTGATCCAGATGATCGCCATCCCGAGTTTTTCGCGCAGCTCTTTCACCAGGTCGAGGATTTGCGCCTGAATCGTCACATCAAGTGCGGTTGTCGGTTCATCGGCGATCAGCACTTCGGGATCGCAGGCCAGGGCGATGGCAATCATCACCCGTTGTCGCATTCCACCCGAAAATTGGTGGGGATAATCGTTAAGCCGTCGCCGCGCATCAGGGATGCCGACCAGTTCCAAGAGTTCGACGGCGCGGGTGCGGGCGGCGGATTTGGACAGGCCCATGTGTTTGCGCAGCGGTTCGCCGATCTGAAAGCCGACATTGAACACGGGGTTGAGCGATGTCATCGGATCTTGGAACACAAATCCGATGCGTTTGCCGCGAATATCGCGCAGGCCGGTTTCATCGATGGACAGCAGGTTTTGATCTTTGAACACCACCTGACCTGCACGGATTTCCGCGGGGGGCGTGGGCAGCAGACCGATCAAGGACATCATCGTTACCGATTTGCCGGAACCGGATTCGCCGACCACACCCAACAGTTCGCCGGGCCGTAAATCAAAGCTAACGGAATTGACGGCGTGGATTTCCCCTGCCCGCGTTTTGAATACAGTTTTCAGGTCCTTGACATCAAGGACGGGCGCGGCCCCATCGGGCATAGGTGACTCCCCAGTCGGTTTTTGATCCCGGATCGGTCATGCCGTCACAGGTTATCGGACAGCATTGCGCAAGATTCGGATTGTCACAACAAAAAATACTCAAACTGCCAAGGGTTTGTATCGATATGCAAGGAATGGTGGTTTTGCTTGACCTTCGGGTATGTGCGACGCACCTTTCGCCTGTCCCATTTGCAAGAGGCCGAAATGACCCCGTTGACCGCCCGTCAGATCATGGAAAAGCTGGTCAGCTTTCCCACAGTGAGCCGCGACAGTAACCTGGAATTAATCTCTTGGGTCGAAGAATATCTGAAGGGATACGGAATCGCCGCGACCCGCGTATATGACACGACGGGCAAAAAGGCCGCGTTATATGCCAATGTCGGGCCAGAGGTTGACGGTGGCATCGTTTTATCGGGCCATACCGATGTGGTGCCGGTGGATGGCCAGGCATGGGACACGGATCCATGGGTGGTCACACAAAAGGGCGGGCGGCTGTATGGGCGCGGCACCTGTGACATGAAAGGGTTTGATGCGCTGGCACTGGCCGCCGTGCCTTTGGCGTTAGAGCGGGGGGTGAAACGGCCCCTGCAAATCGCGCTGAGCTATGATGAAGAGGTGGGCTGTCTTGGGGCGCCGCCGATGATTGATGAAATGGTAAAACATCTGCCCCGTGCGGCGGGCGCAATCATTGGTGAGCCGTCGATGATGAAAACCGTGACGGCCCACAAGGGCAGTGTCGGGTATCATACCCATTTGCGGGGGTTTGAGGTGCATTCATCGTTGATACACACCGGTGTGAATGCGATCATGTTCGGGGCAAAGTTGATCGAATGGGCCAATGAGATAAACGCGCAGAACGCCGCCGCCAAACCCAGTGCGCTGGCCGACGTGTTTGTGCCGCCCTATACCACAGCGCATGTGGGACGGATCGAGGGTGGAACAGCCCATAATATCACCGCCAAGGATTGCATGTTCGGGATGGATTTCAGGGTTGTTCCCGGTGAATCCATGCAGGCATGGCGTGATCGTTATCTGGAAAAAGTGCGTCAGGTCGAGGTTGAAATGCAGGCGATTCACCCCGATACGCGCATCGATGTTGAACCCTATTTCAGCGTGCCGCCCCTGTCGCCGGAAAAAGCAGGCGCCGCCGAAGCCTTGGCGCGATCCATCACCGGCGACAATGGCACCCATGTCGTCAGCTATGGCACCGAAGCCGGTCAATTTCAGGAGCGGGGATATTCGGCCGTGGTATGCGGCCCGGGTGACATTGCACAGGCCCATCAGCCCAACGAATACATCGAAGTCAGCCAATTTGAGGCGGGCGAAGCGTTTCTGGCAAAAGTTGTCGATTCGCTTTGCCGTGAGGATGTTTGAGGCGGCAAAGACCGCGGCCAACCGATTTGCCGCTTGCCGCGGGCATCGGGCTTTGCCAGATTGATCAGGCCCAAAACAGGAGCGCCCCAGAATGCCCGTTAAAAACCGTTTCGCCGAATTGCTGCCCCGGATCACCGAGTGGCGGCGCGATTTCCACATGCACCCCGAATTGCAGTTCGACACCCACCGCACCAGCGGGATCGTGGCGGAAAAGCTTACCTCGTTCGGTTGTGACGATGTGGTGACAGGGATCGGGCGCACCGGGGTGGTTGGCGTGATCAAGGGGCGCAAAACCGATTCGGGCAAGGTGATTGGCCTGCGTGCCGACATGGACGCCCTGCCGATTATCGAAGACACCGGTTTGGATTATGCCAGTACCGCGCCCGGAAAAATGCATGCTTGTGGCCATGACGGACATACCGCGATGCTGCTGGGGGCGGCGCAATATCTGGCCGAAACCCGCAATTTTGACGGCACGGTTGTGTTGATTTTTCAACCCGCCGAAGAGGGCGGCGGCGGTGGTCGGGAAATGGTGAACGATGGCCTGATGGAACGGTTTGGCATTCAGGAAGTGTATGGGATGCACAATTGGCCCGGGCTGCCGACGGGCCAGTTCGCGATCCGGCCGGGTGCGTTTTTTGCCGCCACCGACATTTTTGATGTGTTCGTCGAGGGGCGCGGTGGCCACGGCGCCAAACCCCATGAATGTGTTGATCCGATTGTTGCGACATCGCAGATCGTGACAGGGCTGCAATCCATCGCGTCGCGCAATATCGATCCGGTAAAACAGGTGGTCGTGTCGGTGACATCCTTTCAATCCGAAGGCGACGCTTACAATGTCATCCCGCCGCGTGTACATTTGCGCGGCACTGTGCGCACCCTTGATCCGGGGGTTCAGGACAAAACCGAAGAACGGTTAAAGACGATTTGCACCCTGACTGCCCAGGCAATGGGATGTACGGCGACCGTTGATTACAAACGGAATTATCCCGTGATGGTGAATTCCGAGGCACAGACCGCCTTTGCCGCCGACGTTGCGGCATCGGTGGCAGGGGCCTGTGAGGATGCGCCATTGATCATGGGCGGCGAGGATTTCGCATTCCTGCTGAACGCGCGGCCAGGGGCGTATATTCTGGTGGGCAATGGCGATACGGCGGGGGTACATCACCCGAAATATAACTTCGATGATGACGCGATTCCTGCGGGCTGTTCCTGGTGGGCGGGCGTTGCCGAGCAGCGGATGCCAATCGGATAAAGCATGGCATCAACGATGCCGACAGGCCGCATTTGATGAAGCGCTCGGGCGGTATCAGCCGCCCGTGTGGCTCATATGGCGGGTCATTTGGCCATCTGCGCGCTGGCGGGAATAATCAAAATCGTGGCCCTTGGGCTTTAACGCGATGGCAGCGCGAATGGCGTTTTCCAAAACGTCATTTTCCGCCGATGCCCGCAGTGGGCCGCGCAGATCGGCCATATCTTCCTGGCCAAGACACATGTATAATTCGCCCGTGCAAGTCAGCCGCACGCGATTGCAGCTTTCACAGAAATTATGGGTGAGGGGGGTGATGAAACCGATTTTTTGCCCGGTTTCCTCAAGCCTGACATAACGCGCCGGGCCACCGGTGCGCAGGGCAATATCTGTCACGGTATAGCGTTCGCGCAATCGTGCGCGCAGATCTTTCAGGGACCAGTATTGATCCAAACGGTCCTCATTACCCAGATCGCCCATCGGCATCACTTCGATCCAGGTCAGATCGCAATCGCGCGCCGCGCACCATTCGGTCAGGGTGAACAGTTCGGATTCGTTGAACCCTTTTAACGCCACTGCGTTCAGTTTGACCCGAAGCCCCACCGCCTGTGCCGCATCAATCCCGCGCAAGACCTGCGCCAAACGGCCCCACCGGGTGACCTGTGCGAATTTTTCTTCGTCCAGAGTATCAAGCGAGACGTTGATCCGCCGCACACCGGCCGCGAAGAGATCGGCAGCGTATTTTTCAAGTTGCGATCCGTTGGTGGTCAGGGTCAGCTCTTTCAACGCGCCGCTGTCCAGATGCCGTGTCATGGCCTGAAAGAACGACATGATCCCGCGGCGCACCAAAGGCTCACCACCGGTGATGCGCAATTTTTCAACGCCCATGCCGATAAAGGTGGTACACATGCGATCCAGTTCTTCGAGCGTCAAAAGCTCTTTCTTGGGCAGGAACGTCATGTTTTCAGACATGCAATAAACGCAGCGGAAATCACAGCGGTCGGTCACCGACACCCGCAGGTAGGAAATGGCCCGCTGAAAAGGATCAATCAAAGGTACAGTCATGGCACAAGAGTAGGGGCCGCAAAGACCCGCCGCAAGGGGGATTGGCCGTTGCCGCCGATCCTGTCGTACACTATCTTGTCAGCTATGAACAAACTCTTACGCCCTGCCGCGGTTTGCGGCCTTTTTGCCATCTCGGCTTGTGCCCAGATGCCCGAATTTTTGCGCACCGGCGATGCGGCTGCCCCCGCCGACGCCAGCGCCCCTTTGGATGCAACAGAAAGTGCGCAACCCGGCAGTGCCGAGTTGAGTGACGATGTGCGCGATGTGGTCAGCGCACCGCCCCCAGCCGCCGCCGCCCGCACCGAAGAAGAATTCGACACAACCACCGATGCACAGCGCAAACAGGCCGAAGCGGCCCCCGTCGCCGCAGGCGAAGTGAAACTTGGCGAAACGGTCGCATCCTTGGGCGATCCGACCCAAGGCGGGTTCTGGATCAAATCGCCGCTTGTGAAAACCGCCGGTCCCGGGCGTATCGAAAACCCTGCAAACGGCAAATCAGCCTTGGTGGAACTGATCCCGCTTGCCGGGCCGGAAACCGGCGGGTCACAGGTGTCGTTGGCGGCGCTGCGCCTGCTTGAGGCGCCGATTACCGACCTGCCGACACTGGTTGTTTACGCAAACTGATCGGGCCTATTCCACCGTAACTGATTTGGCCAAATTGCGCGGCTGATCAACATCGGTGCCTTTTGCGATCGCGGTGTGATAGGCCAACAATTGTGCCGGGACAGCATAAAGGATCGGTGCGAAAACCGGGGCGACTGTGGGCATTTTCAGCACCTCCCAGGTGCCGAAACCGGCTTCGGTCACGCCGCAGGAATCGGTGATCAACAGCACCTTGCCTGCCCGCGCCATGACCTCTTGCATGTTGCTGACGGTTTTATCGAACAGCGCATCACGGGGCGCCAGAACGATCACTGGCACCTGTTCGTCGACCAAAGCAATCGGGCCGTGTTTTAGTTCACCCGATGCATAACCTTCGGCGTGTATGTAACTGATTTCCTTTAATTTAAGTGCGCCCTCAAGGGCTAGGGGAAACATCGCGCCACGGCCCAGAAACAGGATATCCTGCGCCTCGGCCAACTTGCGTGCGATGGTCACGATCTTGTCCTCGGTGGCCAGGGCCTGACTCATCAAACCGGGCAGGGCGCGTAAATCATCGCGATGATCGGCCAAGGTTTCGGGCGCCAGTGTGGCCCGATCTGCGGCCGCGCGCAGGGCGAGTAGGGCCAGAACCGTCAATTGGCAGGTGAATGCCTTGGTCGAGGCCACGCCGATTTCAACGCCCGCCAGAATTGGCAGCGCCACATCGCTTTCGCGCGCGATGCTGCTTTCGGGCACGTTGACCACCGACAGGATCGCCGCCTTGCCCTGACAATAGCGCAGGGCGGCCAGGGTATCTGCGGTTTCGCCCGACTGGCTGACAAATATCGCCATGGTTCGTGCGCCGATGGGCGGCTCACGATATCGAAATTCGCTGGCCACGTCCACTTCGACGGGGATTCGGGCCAATTGTTCGAACCAGTATTTGGCGGTGAGACAGGCATAAAATGCCGTACCGCATGCGACCATGATAATCCGGTCAATACCGTTGAAATCGGGCAAGTCATCGGGAAATTCGATCGTGTCGCCGGTGATGTAATGGGCCATGGCATCGGCCAAAACCACCGGCTGTTCGGCGATTTCCTTGGCCATCCAATGTTTGTGACCGCCCTTTTCAACCCGTGTTTGATCGGCTGACAGTGTTTTCATGTCACGATTCACGCGCTGATCGGTGTGATCGAATATTTCAACCGATGTCCGGGTCAGGATCGCGCGGTCGCCTTCGTCAAGATATGTGATTTGATTGGTCATCGGCGCGAGGGCAATCGCATCGCTGCCCACATACATTTCACCGTCGCCGTGACCAATGGCCAAGGGGGACCCCTTGCGCGCCACAATCATCAAATCGTCATGGCCATCGAACAGGAACGCCAGCGCGAAAGCGCCTTCGAGCCGTGCAAGCGTCAGGCGCGTGGCCGCAATCGGGTCATGGCCTTCAGAGAGGTATTTCTGAGTCAGCAGCGCGACGGTTTCGGTGTCGGTCTGGCTGTGAAATTGATACCCTTCGCCAGCCAGCTCTTCGCGCAGGGTGCGAAAATTCTCGATGATTCCGTTGTGCACGACGGCGACCGGCCCCGCCTGATGGGGATGTGCATTGGTTTGCGTTGGCGCGCCATGGGTGGCCCAGCGGGTGTGCCCAATGCCGGATTTACCCGCCAACGGGGCATGGACCAGATGGTCTGACAGGTTGACCAGTTTGCCCACCGCACGGCGCCGATCCAGGACGCCGTTGTTCACGGTGGCGATGCCGGCACTGTCATACCCGCGATATTCCAGCCGCTTCAATGCCTCGACCAACATTGGGGCCACTTCGTGGGTGCCCAGGATACCTACAATTCCGCACATTAATCAGAATCTTTCTGTTTGTTTTTCTTTAAAAAATTTAACTTTTCGAACATTTGCGTCGCAAGCCCCGGTTTGTTCACCTGTTTGGCCCGCCCAAGTGCCAGATCACCGGCGGGCACGTCAGATGTGATCACCGATCCGCTTGCCGTCATGGCACCTGCGCCGATATTGACCGGCGCGACAAGCATCGTTGAAGACCCGATAAAGGCCGAGGCGCCAATCGTCGTATGGTGTTTGAAAACACCGTCATAATTGCACGTCACCGTACCGGCGCCGAGATTGGCATGGGCCCCGATGGTTGCATCACCAACATAGGACAAATGATTCACTTTTGCCCCATCACCGATCTGGGCGTTCTTGATTTCGACGAAATTGCCGATTTTCACTTCGTTGCTCAGCTCGGCGCCGGGGCGCAAGCGGGCATAGGGGCCGACGATGGCGCGCGCGCCCACATGACACCCCTCAAGATGCGAAAACGCGCGAATTTGTGCTTCGGTTTCCACGGTCACACCGGGGCCGAATACGACATTGGGCTCGATCACCGCATCGCGGCCCAAATGGGTATCGTGCGAAAAGAACACTGTGTCGGGCGCGATCAGGGTCACGCCATTTTCCAACGCTTCGCGGCGCTTGACGGCTTGAAATATCGTCTCACCCTTGGCCAATTCGGTGCGGGTGTTGATGCCCATGGTTTCGGCCTCGGGGCAGGTGACGGCGGTGGCCGACAGGCCGCGCGCGCGCGCCACGGCCACGATATCGGTCAGGTAATATTCACCCGATGCGTTGGTGTTGTTGACGCCATCCAGAAGATCAAAAAGAATCGTGGCGTCAACGGCAAAAATTCCGCCATTGCAAAGGGTTATCGCGCGTTCTTCATCGGTCGCGTCCTTGAATTCCACGATTCTTTGCAGGGTGTCGCCCTGCATGACCAATCGGCCATAGCGGGCCGGATCCTGTGGGGTGAAACCCAAAACAACCACGCTGTGATCGCGCCGCGCCGTGGCCATTTTCGCCAATGTTTCGGGGCGGATGAATGGCGTATCGCCAAACAGAATGAATACCGTGCCTGTCGCGCCCTCTAATGCGGTCCGGGCGCTGGCGACGGCGTGACCGGTGCCCAATTGTTCGCTTTGGGTGACGACGGTGATGTCGGGGTCAAGTGTTTCTGCGGCGCCGCGCACCTGATCGCCGCCATGGCCAACAACAAGGATCCGGCGCTGGGGCTCCAGCGCATCGCCCGAGGCAAGGGCATGGGCAAATAGCGGTGCATTGCCAATTTCATGCAAAACCTTTGGCCGGTCCGATTGCATGCGCGTGCCTTGGCCTGCGGCCAGTACGATAAGATGTGTGTCCATGACCGCTCTTTCATTTCTTTTCTTTGTCTTTTAACCCGTGACGGCCATCTCACAAGGGGTGGGGCGATCAAAAAGCTTTACGATACATTTCAGGGGCGGGACTATCCCGCCAAAAAGGGGGCGAACGTGCGCACAGTTATTTTCGATTTGGACGGAACGCTGGCCGATACCGGCGCCGATCTTTTGGCGGCGGCAAATGCGTGTTTTCGTGAAATGGGGCACGGCGATGTTTTGCGTCTTGAAACCGACAAGGGCACGGCGCTGCGCGGCGGGCGGGCGATGCTGAGCCTTGGATTTGACCGGTTGGGTGTCGCCTATGACGACGATGCCCTCACCGCGTATTACCCTGATATTTTGCGCCATTACGAGGCGGATATCCACACCCACACGCGGTTCTATCCCGGGGTTGAGGCGGCGGTTAAGGGGCTGATCGAAAAAGGTTATGTGGTGGGAATATGCACCAACAAGCCGGTTAAGCTGGCGGAAATCCTGATTGAGAGCCTTGGCGCGCGTGATTGGTTCGGCGCGTTGCTCGGGGCCGACAGTCTGCCGGTGCGCAAGCCTGATCCGCTTCATTTTACCGAAACGGTGCGGTTGTGTGGTGGCGATGTGCGCCGGTCGGTTCTGATCGGCGATACGGTGACCGATCATGACACGGCGCGCGCTGCGGGGGTGCCATCGGTTCTGGTTGGTTTCGGGCCCGGCGATACGGATGTGCGGGCCTTGCAGCCTGACGCGCTGCTGGATCACTTTGATGATTTGCACGATGTGGTGGCACGGCTGATCGGTTGACCGTTGACGGGGCCCACCTCTTGGCACCACTCTTGCCCGATCATTGCAAGAGGCGCGACATGAGCGAGATTTTTACCGGCGGTTTCACCCAGCAAGAGCCGATTCCCGAAGAAGGGATCGCCGCCGCGTTGAACGTGTTACGCCATGGTCGGTTGCATCGTTATAATCTGGCGCCTGGTGAATTGGGCGAAGCGGCGGAATTGGAACAGGAATTTGCCGCCACAACGGGTGCGAAATATTGCTTGGCCGTTGCGTCGGGTGGCTATGCGATGGCAACCGCGTTGCGGGCCTTGGGGGTTGCGGCGGGGGATAGGGTGTTATCGAATGCCTTTACCCTGGCGCCGGTGCCCGGGGCAATTGCCAGCATTGGCGCGGTGCCGGTGTTTGTCGGGGTGAGCGATGCCTTGCGCATCGATTTGGCGGATCTGGGCGAAAAAATCACAACCTCGGGGGCCAAAATTTTGCTTTTGTCCCATATGCGCGGGCACATCTGCGATATGGATGCGTTGATGCAGATTTGCGACCGCGCCGGCGTGCGCGTGATCGAGGATTGCGCCCACACGATGGGGGCCGCGTGGAACGGCACGCCGTCGGGGCGGTTCGGGGTCATGGGGTGTTATTCGGCCCAGACCTACAAGCATGTGAATTCCGGTGAAGGCGGGTTTTTGGTGTCGGATGATGCCGACTTGATGGCGCGCGCGATCCTTTTGTCGGGATCGTACATGTTATACGAACGCCACATTGCCGCCCCCCCGCCCGAAGCCTTTGCCAAGGTCAAATACGACACGCCAAACATTTCGGGCCGCATGGATAATCTGCGCGCGGCGATCCTGCGCCCGCAAATCGCCCGGTTGGCCGAACAGCGCGAAAAATGGAATGCGCGCTATCGTAAGCTTGAGCAGGGGCTGAAAGGCACGCCGGGCCTCACCCTGATCGAACGCCCGCACCGGGAATCCTATGTCGGATCGTCGTTTCAGATGCTGTTGCTTGATTGGCCCGTGGCCAGGGTTGAACAGGTCGTGGCCCGCTGCAAGGCGCGCGGCGTTGAATTGAAATGGTTTGGCGCGCCTGAACCGGCTGGTTTCACGTCAACTTATCGCCATTGGCGGTATGCCAATCCCCACCCGATGCCGCAGACCGACAGGGTGCTGGCGGGGCTTCTTGACATGCGTCTGCCGCTGACTTTTACCCTTGAAGAATGCGATCAGATCGCCGAAATTTTACGGGCAGAAATCGGCGCGCTGCACCAGTACGTTTAACTCTCTGCTTTTTCTTGCTAAAAATATCCAACCGCGACATCCGCCGCGCAAGGAAGGCTTGATATGATTACGCTACACCATTGCCACCAAACCCGCTCGATGCGGGTGCTATGGCTTCTTTACGAGCTTGAGGTTGAATTCAACCTGCGCGTTCATCCGTTCGACCGTGGCTTGCGTTCTGACGAATTTTTGACCCGTTCACCGGCGGGGCGGGTGCCCGCACTTGAACTTGATGGCGATATCCTGTGGGAAAGCGGCGCAATTTGCGAGGTTCTGTGCGAACGGTTTCCCGAACGTGGCTTGGGCCGGATTCCGGGCGAGGTGGATCGCCCCGATTTCCTGATGTGGCTGCATTTTGCCGAAACCGTCAGTCAACACACCGCGGCGCTGACCCAACAGCATATCATCCTGTACGAAGACCACATGCGCAGTCCGATCCTGATGAAACTTGAGGGTGCGCGTCTTGAAAACTGCTATGCCGCGATTGAGGGGCGGCTTTCGACGCCGGTTGAAAACCGTGATTACCTGTTGACCAGCGGGTTTTCGGCGGCTGATATTTGCGTCGGGCAGGCCGTGTATATGGGGCGTCATTTTGCAACGCTTGATCGGTTTCCCGCGGTTCAGGCCTGGTACGAGCGGATCACCGAACGCCCCACGTTTCAGCGCGCCCTGCCGCCCGAAGGGGCCGAACTGTTGTACAAACAGGAATTTTACCCGCCCTGGCCGCTGTAACGGCGTGCGCATATGCCGCCTTTCGGTTGACCCTGTCTTGCGCCATGATTAGACAGACCAGAGCCAACGCCGCGCCGGGGCAAGTCCGGCGAAAAGGAGCCGCCACGTGGACGAATATCTTCGCGAATACCTGCCTATTCTCATTTTTCTGTCCATGGCGATTGCCTTGGGCCTTGTTCTGATTCTGGCGGCGGCGCTGATTGCCGTGCGCAATCCGGATCCTGAAAAGGTTTCGGCCTATGAATGTGGCTTTAACGCCTTTGATGATGCGCGGATGAAATTCGATGTGCGATTTTACCTTGTCGCGATCCTGTTCATCATTTTCGATCTGGAAATCGCGTTTCTGTTTCCGTGGTCGGTGACGTTCCATGGTATGAGCGATGTTTCCTTCTGGTCGATGATCGTATTTCTGGGCGTGCTGACCGTGGGCTTTGCCTATGAGTGGAAAAAGGGAGCGCTGGAATGGCAATGACCGGAACCAATACCGCCGGGATTGATCGCGAAGTCACGGTTCAGGATCTGAACCGCGATCTGCAGGACAAGGGTTTTCTGCTGACCAGTGCCGAAGACATCGTGAACTGGGCACGCACCGGTTCATTGCACTGGATGACCTTTGGTCTGGCCTGTTGCGCCGTTGAAATGATGCACACATCGATGCCGCGCTATGACGCTGAACGTTTTGGCATTGCGCCGCGCGCCAGCCCGCGCCAATCGGATGTGATGATCGTGGCAGGCACGTTGACCAACAAGATGGCACCGGCCCTGCGCAAGGTTTACGATCAGATGCCCGAACCGCGCTATGTGATCTCCATGGGCTCGTGTGCCAATGGTGGCGGTTACTATCACTACAGCTATTCTGTGGTGCGCGGATGTGACCGGATTGTGCCGGTCGATATCTATGTGCCCGGCTGCCCGCCCACCGCCGAGGCGCTGCTGTATGGTATCCTGCAACTGCAACGCAAAATCCGCCGCACCGGCACGATCGCGAGGTAATGATGACCGACGCCCTGACCGAACTTGGTTCCCATATCGAGGCAAAGCGCCCCGATTGCGTGCTGTCTTATGCCGTGTCCCATGGCGAATTGACGATGGAAATCGCGCCATCGTCACTGGTGTCGTTTGTCGAGTTTCTGAAAACCGATCGCACCTGTCGTTTTTCAACTTTGATCGATATCACTGCGGTCGATTATCCGGCGCGCGCGGCGCGGTTCGATGTGGTGTATCATTTCCTGTCGATGTACCAGAATCAGCGTATTCGTCTGCGCATTGCTGCGCGCGAAGAGGATATGTTGCCATCAATCATCGAGGTGCATCCCAGCGCAAACTGGTTTGAACGCGAGATTTTCGATATGTTCGGCCTGTTGTTCACCGGCCACCCCGATTTGCGCCGTATCCTTACCGATTATGGCTTTCGCGGCCATCCGTTGCGCAAGGATTTCCCGACAACTGGCTATACCGAAGTGCGCTATGACGAGGCGCAAAAACGGGTGGTCTATGAGCCGGTCAAATTGGTGCAGGAATATCGCCAGTTTGATTTCATGTCGCCGTGGGAAGGTGCCGAATACATTCTGCCCGGCGATGACAAGGCCGCAGATGGCGCCAAGTGACGCCAGTGGTGCGCGCCCCCAACATAATGTCACGCTTGATGGGCAAAGGTAAAAAAACCGCCCGCGATACCGTGTTGATGTTCTGTGTGGGCGCAACGAAATCTGGCACCTCGTGGTTGCATGAGGCATTGGTTGACCATCCCGCATGCCATTTGCGCACGGTAAAAGAACTGCATTATTTCGACGCGTTGGAAAAAGGCAAATTCGAACCCCATATTCGCGAAATCACCCTGTGGCGTGATAAGTTGGCGGCGCGTGTCGCGGATGCGAAAGGGGCGAAAAAGGCCGATCTGTCGCGCCGGATCAAAGACCGCGACGATTGGTTGCAGGTGCTGAACGGCGGCGGGGAAAACCCCGGTGCCTACATGGATTACCTGACACACGGGCAGGGGGCGGCCCATGTAATTGGCGATGTCACCCCGGCCTATGGGTTGTTGCCTGTGGCGCGATTGCGCGCGATGGCGGAATTGACTGACGATGTGCGGTTCATTTATCTGATGCGCGATCCGGTGGCGCGGCTTTGGTCACACGTGCGGATGATTGCAACCCGGCGCAGCGAAACCGGTATTCTGGACCCCAACAAGGCCAGAAACATCCTGATGCGGACCATTGCCGGGGATGAACGCGAGATTGAGATACGCGGCGATTATGCCGGCGCGCTGACCCGGTTGCACGATGCGGTGCCCGAAGGAAAGCTGTTGACGATATTTTACGAAGACCTGTTCGGCGGTGACGGAATGACCCGGATTTGCGATTTTCTGGATCTGGCGGCCATTTCCGGAGTACAAACACGGCGTGTTCATGAGGGCGCGACGCTGGACATGCCCGAGCGGTTGCGCGACAAGGCGCAAGAGTGGCTTGCGCCGCAATACGATCATGTGGCCCATCGATTGGGTCGTCTGCCCGAGGCGTGGCAGGCCAATAGGGTAAAGGTGTGATATGGACGGACAATTCAACGACACGCTGACCGGCGAACAGAGAATCCGCAATTTCAACATCAACTTTGGGCCCCAACACCCGGCGGCCCATGGTGTGCTGCGTCTGGTTCTGGAACTGGATGGCGAGGTTGTGGAACGCTGCGACCCGCATATCGGGTTGTTGCACCGCGGTACTGAAAAGCTGATGGAATCGCGGACGTATCTGCAAAACCTGCCCTATTTCGACCGGCTGGATTATGTCAGCCCGATGAATCAGGAACACGCCTGGTGCCTGGCGATTGAACGGCTTACCGGTACTGTGGTGCCGCGCCGCGCGTCCTTGATTCGGGTTCTGTATTGCGAAATCGGCCGCATTCTCAATCATTTGCTGAACGTTACCACTCAGGCAATGGATGTTGGTGCGCTGACCCCGCCTTTGTGGGGCTTTGAAGAGCGTGAAAAACTGATGATTTTTTACGAGCGGGCCTGTGGCGCGCGCCTTCATGCGGCGTATTTCCGCCCCGGTGGCGTGCATCAGGATCTGCCGCCCGATCTGATCGAAGATATCGACGCATGGGCCAAAGATTTCCCGCGTGTGATGGACGACATTGATGAGCTGCTGACCGAAAACCGCATTTTCAAAATGCGCAACGCCGATATCGGTGTTGTGACCGAACAAGAGGCCCTGGATTGGGGATTTTCGGGCGTGATGGTGCGCGGCAGTGGCATGGCCTGGGATCTGCGCCGCGCGGAACCCTATGAATGCTATGACGAATTTGAATTTGGCATTCCTGTGGGTAAAAATGGCGATTGTTACGATCGTTATCTGGTGCGGATGCAGGAAATGCGCGAATCGGTGAAAATTATTCACCAAGCCTGTGAAAAGCTGCGCAAGGAACCCGGCCCGGTCATGGCCCGTGGAAAAATGACACCGCCAACCCGTGGGGATATGAAAACCTCGATGGAGGCTCTGATTCACCACTTCAAACTTTACACCGAAGGGTTTCACGTGCCCGCAGGCGAAATTTATGCCGCCGTTGAGGCGCCGAAAGGCGAATTTGGCGTGTATCTTGTGGCCGATGGCACCAATAAACCTTATCGCGCAAAACTGCGTGCGCCGGGGTTCTTGCACCTGCAAGCCATGGATCACGTCGCCAAGGGCCACCAGTTGGCCGATGTTGCCGCGATTATCGGCACCATGGATGTGGTGTTCGGAGAGATTGACCGCTAAGCGGCGATGTTTCTTTTACGCAAAATACTCCCGCCGGGGGCTTTGTCCTCTGCCAAGTCTACAAGGGTCTGATTTAGATGCTCCGCCGCCTTCACCCAGAACAACCCGATACATTCGCCTTCACCCCGGCCAATCAGGCCTGGGCCGAGGCGCAGATGACAAAATTTCCCGAAGGCCGACAGGCCAGCGCCGTGATCCCGCTTTTGTGGCGCGCGCAGGAACAAGAAGGCTGGCTGACCCGCCCCGCCATCGAAGAAGTCGGGCGCATGCTGGATCTGGCATATATTCGCGTGCTCGAAGTGGCGACATTCTATTTCATGTTCCATCTGCAACCGGTTGGGTCGGTGGCTCATATTCAGATTTGCGGCACCACGTCCTGTATGATTTGCGGCGCCGAGGATTTGATCGGGGTGTGCAAGGAAAAGATCGCCAGATCACCGAATACATTAAGCGCTGATGGCAAGTTTTCGTGGGAAGAGGTTGAATGTCTGGGAGCCTGTGCCAACGCGCCCATGGCCCATATCGGCAAGGATTATTACGAAGATCTGACCGCCGATATAATGGCCGGTTTGCTGGATGATCTGGCAGCCGGAAAAGTGCCGACACCGGGGCCACAAAATGGCCGTTATGCCGCCGAACCCGCCAGCGGCCTGACCAGCCTGACCGACCACTTTGAGGGGCGCGTGCCACTGAATGCCAGCGCCACCCTGGCCCGTGATCTGGGCGATACGATCAAACGTATTGACGGAACCGAAGTGCCGCTGATTACCCCGTGGGTGCAACGTAACGACGGTGCAGCCCAGGACAGCGCGCGCGACGATATGATGCCGCCCTCGGCCAATACCGACAAACCGACGCCCGGCCCGAAACCCGCGGCCGACACGCCCGCCGATGATACCGGGATCACCAAACAAGAGGCCACCGCCGAAGGCATCGCGCGCCCCGAGATTGAGACGGATCAGGGCGATACGCCCGAAGCGTCGCGCCCTGCGTCTTTGACTGGCGCGCGTGACGGCAAGGCCGATGACCTGAAGATGATCAAGGGCGTCGGGCCAAAGCTGGAAGAGTTGTTGCACGGTCTGGGGTTTTATCACTTTGATCAGATTGCGGCCTGGACCCCGGCAGAAATTGCCTGGGTTGATGACAACCTCGAAGGGTTCAAAGGCCGGGTGATGCGCGATGATTGGGTGGCCCAGGCCAAAGTTTTGGCGGCAGGAGAGGAGACAGAGTTCTCGAACCGCGCTAAGTACTGAATGGGTTGAAAAACGCTATCGAACAAGGACGCCTTGATGACCGACCGTTCCGATCTTGAACTTTCCCTTGCGCGCCAGCAGCGTGCGGCGGGGTTTGCGATTGCCGGGGCGGTGGTGGTTTGGATGGGGCTGCAATTTCTGGGCGCGCAGGGCTATATCACAACGCGGGTCTTGTTCCTGTTTGATTTTGCCGCGCTTGCCGTGATGGTGTGGGCGTTGGTGGTGACATATCGGGTTTGGCGCAGAAAACGCGCCAATGATTCCCGCTGAGGTAAGGACGATAAGATGTTGAAAGACCAGGACCGGATTTTTACCAATCTCTATGGTATGCACGACCGCTCGTTGGCCGGGGCCAAGGCGCGCGGACATTGGGATGGCACGGCCGATATCATCAAGAAGGGCCGGGATTGGATCGTCGATCAGATGAAAGCCTCGGGTTTGCGGGGCCGGGGCGGCGCGGGGTTTCCAACCGGTTTGAAATGGTCATTCATGCCCAAGGAAAGCGATGGGCGGCCATCCTATCTGGTGGTGAATGCAGATGAATCCGAACCCGGCACATGCAAAGACCGCGAGATCATGCGCCATGATCCACATACCCTGATCGAAGGATGTCTGATCGCGTCGTTCGCGATGCAGGCGCACGCCTGCTACATCTATATCCGCGGCGAATATATCCGCGAGCGTGAGGCGCTGCAGGCGGCGATTGATGCCGCCTATGACGATGGATTGTTGGGGCGCAACGCCGCCGGTTCGGGGTGGGATTTTGATCTGTATCTGTCCCATGGGGCGGGGGCCTATATCTGTGGCGAAGAAACCGCGCTGCTTGAAAGCCTTGAGGGCAAAAAAGGCATGCCGCGGATGAAACCCCCGTTTCCCGCCGGTGCGGGCCTTTATGGCTGTCCGACGACGGTGAACAACGTTGAATCCATCGCCGTTGTGCCCACAATCCTGCGGCGAGGGCCGGAATGGTTTTCGGGGTTCGGGCGGGCGAATAACTCGGGCACGAAACTGTTTGCGATTTCGGGCCACGTGAACAACCCCTGTGTCGTAGAAGAAGCCATGTCGATCAGTTTTGAAGAGCTGATCGAGCGCCACTGCGGCGGTATTCGCGGTGGTTGGAGCAACCTGAAGGCAGTGATTCCCGGCGGCAGTTCGGTGCCGTTATTGCCCGGAAAGATCATGCAAGAAGAAGCGATCATGGATTTCGATTGGCTGCGCGAGCAGAAATCGGGCCTTGGCACCGCGGCGGTGATCGTGATGGATCAAAGCACCGATGTGATCAAGGCGATCTGGCGGCTGGCGGCGTTTTACAAACACGAAAGCTGTGGCCAATGCACCCCGTGCCGGGAAGGCACCGGATGGATGATGCGGGTGATGGAACGTCTGGTCAGGGGCGACGCACAGCCCGAAGAAATCGACATGCTGCTTGACGTGACCAAGCAGGTCGAAGGCCACACGATCTGTGCCCTTGGCGATGCTGCGGCCTGGCCGATTCAGGGATTGATTCGCCACTTCCGCGACGAAATCGAAGACCGGATCAAACACAAACGGGCCAGATCGCCCCTTGCGGCAGAGTAGGTCGGATCATGGGTCTCAGATTTGGACGAATTGCCGTGATTGGGGCGGTTATGGCAGGTCTGCTTTCGGGCTGTGGCATCCAGCAACGGTTGGGGTTTAACAAAGCTGCGCCTGAAATTACGCTTCCGTACCGGTCAAAACTGTCAAAAGGCGCCGAGGCGCGGCAGTTTTCAGTAAAGGTTGAAGCCAAAGGCGCAGACATCGACGCGGTGCGCGAAAGCGTGCGCCACCCGGCGACAGGGTATTGCCTGTTGACTTATGGCGGCTCTGACATTGCCTGGGATACGGATTCTTCCGGCGAATGGCGGGCAACCCGCTTGGATGATGGCGATATGATCTTTTCCGGGGTCTGCACCGCCCGGTGATGCAGCCCGAAGGCGATCATATCGCCGGGTTCACATTGGCGTTCTTTTCCATGACCGCGGGTGGCCGCAGCCCCGGTTTTGTCTTGCGTTTGGCCGATGATGGCTTGGACGTGGTGATCGGGCCTTTGGTTTGGCGTGGCTGAAACGGCGCTGATCACGGTTGCGCGGGTTTTTGCCGCTTGGGTTGAATAAAATCATATCAGGGGCCACGTTGGACTGGGCGCGTCAAAATATGCGTTTTCGGAGTGTGCGGACACCTGAACCCAAATGTCGGAGCAGCAAATGAGCAGATTTTTAACCAGTGCGGCACTTTGTGCAACGCTTGCCTTTCCCGTGGCAGCACAGGCTTTGCCGCCAATCAACAAAGAACCACAAGTGTATGCCATGTTCTACGCGCTTGGGTTGGCCGATGAGGTGCGCAAAAATTGCCCGACCATTTCACCGCGCATGATCCGGGCATTCACTTATCTGAAATCGATTGAGAGTTATGCGCGAAAAGTGGGCTATACTGAGACACAGATTCGCGATCTCGCGGAAAACAAGGCCGAAAAGGAAAAGCTGCGCGCCATCATACGCGCCGACCTTGCCAAACGCGGCGCCAAGTCGGGCAGTCCCGAAGGGTTTTGCCAGGTGGGCCGTGAAGAGATTGCGAAAAACAGCGCCAGTGGACGCCTATTGAAAGAGAATTGATGCGTAAAATACTTTGCACTTTGACCGTTGCCCTTTGCCCCATCGCGTCCGTCGCCCACGAGGTGCCGGATGCGCCCACCCATGCCCTGGTTGTGCCGGGCGCGTTTGACAGTGTTCCGCCGCGCGCCGAATATTACGGGCATTTCCTGCGCGGTCAGGTGCACCATGGCGCGGCACACCACGGTGATGGCCATCTCAACGCCGAGGCGCTTTTCCCCCGTCATGGACAGATTTTCACCACTGACAAGGGGAATGGGTTCATCATTCTGGTAACACCCAATCTGGTGAACCATGCCAGTGCCCGCCATACCGCCGATCATTTGTCGGTCGCCCATTGCAAGGCGATTCCCGGTGCCACGCGCGTGACCTATCACCGGGTCGAACGCCATGCGCGGCAACAGTTGGATGCCTGGATGTTTCAGGGGCGCTGCCGCTGATCGCGGTTTTATCGGCGCGTCACAGTGATGCAACTGTGGGAAACGCCGTTGCAGTTTGCGCCGGGATGCTCCAAAACGGGGCCAACTTTGGGCGCAGTAGGTTCGGCACCCAAGCATCAGTTTTCGGGCACAAACGCGCCCGTGCAAGGGAAGGACGACAGCGATGAGCACCCTGCGCAAGATCGTGATCGACGAGAAAGAAATTGAAGTCGACCCGGCGATGACCCTGATTCAGGCCTGTGAACAGGCCGGGGTGGAAATTCCGCGGTTCTGTTACCACGAACGCCTGTCGATTGCGGGCAACTGCCGGATGTGTCTGGTTGAGGTTGTGGGGGGGCCGCCCAAACCCGCGGCATCCTGTGCGATGCAGGTGCGCGATTTGCGCCCCGGCCCCGAAGGCGCGCCGCCGGTGATCAAAACCAACAGCCCGATGGTGAAAAAGGCCCGTGAGGGCGTGATGGAATTCTTGTTGATCAACCACCCGTTGGATTGCCCGATCTGCGATCAGGGCGGCGAATGTGATTTGCAAGATCAGGCCATGGCCTATGGCGTTGATTTTTCACGGTTCCGTGAACCAAAACGCGCCAGCGCCGATATGGATCTGGGGCCGTTGGTCGGCACCCATATGACGCGCTGCATTTCCTGTACCCGGTGCGTGCGGTTCATCACCGAAGTTGCGGGCATGCCCGAATTGGGCCAGACGGGCCGTGGGGAAGATTCCGAAATCACATCCTATCTCGGTCAGACGCTGGAATCGGAACTGCAAGGCAATATCATTGACTTGTGCCCGGTTGGCGCGCTCACTTCAAAGCCCTATGCATTTACGGCCCGGCCTTGGGAATTGACCAAGACCGAAACGATTGATGTCATGGATGCGCTGGGGTCGAACATTCGGGTCGATACCAAGGGCCGCGAAGTGATGCGCCTGTTGCCGCGCAACCACGACGGAATCAACGAAGAATGGCTGAGCGACAAGTCGCGCTTTGTCTGGGATGGCCTGCGTCGGCAACGTTTGGACACACCTTATATCCGCGAGAACGGCAAATTGCGCCCCGCCACCTGGCCCGAAGCCCTGAGCGCGGCTGCCAATGCCATGAAGGGCGCAAAATTGGCCGGGCTGGTGGGTGATCTGGCTCCGGTTGAGGCCGTATTTGCGCTTAAGGAGCTGATCGAAGGGTTGGGCGGCAATGTCGAATGCCGCACCGATGGGGCAAAGCTGCCCGCGGGAAATCGCGCCGGGTATGTGGGCACCGCCACGATCGAAGATATTGATTCGGCCAAGCATATTCACCTGATCGGCACCAACCCCCGCGCGGAAGCGCCGGTGTTGAATGCGCGGATTCGCAAGGCGTGGTCGCGCGGCGCGCACGTTGGTCTGATCGGTGAACCGGTCGATTTGACCTATGAGTATGACCACATCGGCACCGGCCCTGCGGATTTGGCCAAACTGCTGGACAATGATTTTGACTCGGTTGTGGATGAACCATCGCTGGTGATTGTCGGGCAGGGCGCGTTGTGCCGTGCAGACGGCGGCGCGGTGTTGGCACAGGCGATGGCCCTGGCGGAAAAAACCAGGTCGGGCCTGTTGATCCTGCACACAGCCGCCGCGCGTGTCGGCGCGATGGATGTGGGGGCCGTGACCGATGGCGGCCTGACCGCTGCGCTGGACGGGGCCGAGGTGATTTATAACCTGGGCGCCGATGAAGGGGACATTCCCGAAGGTCCGTTCATTATCTATCAGGGCAGCCATGGCGACCGGGGCGCCCACCGCGCCGATGTGATTCTGCCCGGCGCGGCCTGGACCGAAGAGCAGGGGATTTTCGTCAACACCGAAGGCCGCCCACAACTGGCGCTGCGCGCCGGGTTTGCACCGGGCGAGGCAAAGGAAAACTGGGCAATTCTGCGGGCATTGTCGGCTGAATTGGGGGCAACGTTGCCCTATGATTCGCTGCTGCAGCTGCGCAAGGCGTTGGTAAAGGCCGTTCCGCATATGGGGTTGATCGATGATATCCCGATGAATGACTGGCAGGCCGTGCCGATGGGCGATGCCGGTGAGGCACCGTTCCAATCCACGGTGCGCGATCATTATCTGACCAACCCCATCGCCCGGGCCAGCGCCCTGATGGGAGAGTTGAGCGCCAATGCCAAGGCCCGCAAGGCCCGGCCTCTGGCGGCCGAGTAAGCGGGCGTGCGCCCCCTCGTCATGATCCTGGTGGCCGCCACGGTGGCTGCCTGTGGACCAACGAACCCGACAGTTGATCAGTTGGGTCTGGTTCCCGATTATCTGGGTGTGCAAACCCGGCTGTTGGATGGGGATCTGGCGAACTTTCTGGTGGAGGCGCGTGGCGCGCTGAAGCCGGGTGATGTTGAAAACTATGCAGAATGTGCTGCGGCGCAGTATGCATTGATCCGCGGGTATGGATTTGCGCGGCATGTGCGGACAAATGTTCACGAACGGGGTGGCATTTGGCGCGGCGATGCTGTTTACACCATATCGCCAGCGCTGCCTCGCGGCGTGCGCACGATTGACGCCGAAGTCGTCGTTGCGCGCTGTCGGGAACGCGGCATACCAACGGTTTGAGAGGCCCCATGTTTCAAAGGGATACGGTGATACGCAATGGCTGATTTCCTGGATACCGGGTTGGGTATTGCCCTGCTTGTAATGGCGCAAAGCCTTTTGGTCATCGCCTTTGTGATGATTTCACTGCTGTTTTTGGTCTATGGCGACCGCAAGGTTTGGGCCGCCGTTCAGATGCGTCGTGGTCCCAACGTTGTGGGGGTTTTCGGCCTTTTGCAATCGGTTGCCGACGCGCTGAAATATGTGGTCAAGGAAATCGTCGTACCTGCCGGTGCGGATCGGACCGTGTTTATCATGGCGCCGATGGCCAGCTTTGTTTTGGCGATGATTGCCTGGGCGGTGATTCCATTCAATGACACATGGGTTTTGGCCGATATCAATGTCGCCATTCTGTATGTTTTCGCGATTTCCTCGCTTGAGGTATATGGCGTGATCATGGGCGGCTGGGCTGCGAACTCGAAATATGCGTTTCTTGGATCGTTGCGTTCTGCCGCGCAGATGATTTCTTACGAGGTGTCGATTGGCCTGATCATCGTCGGGGTGATCATATCCACCGGATCGTTGAATTTTGGTGATATCGTGCGCGCGCAGGATGGCGGGTATGGGTTGTTCTCGTGGTATTGGTTGCCACATTTGCCCATGGTATTCCTGTTCTTCATCAGCTGTCTGGCGGAAACCAACCGCCCGCCTTTCGATCTGCCTGAGGCCGAATCGGAACTGGTGGCCGGATACCAGGTTGAATATTCGTCGACGCCGTTCCTGTTGTTCATGGCGGGTGAATATATCGCGATTTTCCTGATGTGCGCGCTGACGTCGCTGTTGTTCTTCGGCGGCTGGCTGTCGCCCATTCCCGGCCTGCCCGATGGGGCGCTGTGGATGGTGGGTAAAATGGCGTTCTTTTTCTTCATGTTCGCCATGGTCAAGGCGATCACGCCGCGCTACCGCTATGACCAGTTGATGCGCCTCGGGTGGAAGGTTTTCCTGCCCTTTTCGCTGGCCTGGGTCGTGCTGGTTTCATTCTTTGCACATTTCGAGATGTTCGGCGGCGCCTATGCCCGCTGGGCCGTAGGAGGCTGATACATGACTCAGATCGATTATGTTCGCGCTGGCAAATACTGGCTGCTGTTTGATTTTTTCAAAGGCTTCAAGGTCGGGTTCAAATATTTCTTTGGCCCCAAGGCGACGTTGAATTACCCCCACGAAAAAGGCCCGCTTTCGCCGCGGTTTCGTGGGGAACACGCCTTGCGCCGGTATCCCAATGGTGAAGAACGCTGTATCGCCTGTAAACTCTGCGAGGCAATCTGCCCCGCACAGGCGATCACAATCGATGCCGAACCGCGCGATGACGGCAGCCGCCGTACGACGCGATACGATATCGACATGACGAAATGCATCTATTGCGGTTTCTGCCAAGAGGCGTGCCCGGTGGATGCAATCGTCGAAGGCCCGAATTTCGAATTTTCGACCGAAACCCGGGAAGAGCTGTATTACGACAAGGACAAATTGCTCGCCAATGGCGAGCGGTGGGAAGCCGAGATCGCGCGCAACCTTGAGATTGACGCGCCTTACCGATAACCCACGCAAGAGCCCCAAAAGAGGGCGGTGAACGAAGGGAACTGAACGATGGGCACTGCGGTTTTCGCATTCTATCTTTTCGCTGTCACATTGGTGACGGCGGGCCTGTTTACGGTGATCAGCCGCAATCCGGTGCATTCGGTTTTGTGGCTGATCCTGTCGTTCCTGTCGGCGGCGGGGCTGTTTGTGCTGCTGGGCGCCGAATTTGTCGCGATGCTGCTGATCATTGTCTATGTCGGTGCCGTAGCGGTTTTGTTCCTGTTCGTCGTGATGATGCTGGATGTCGACTTTGCCGAGCTTAAGGCGGAAATGTCGAAATACATGCCGCTGGCTCTTTTGATCGGTGTTGTGATTCTGATGCAATTGGGCATCGCCTTTGGTGTCTGGGAGGCGTCAGAGCAGGCCGTGGCGCTGCGCGCTGCTGTAGCCGCAGAAGCGGCTGGATTGTCCAACACCGAAATGTTGGGCCGGATCCTGTATGACGATTATCTTTTGCAGTTCCAGTTGTCTGGCCTTGTATTGTTGGTTGCAATGATTGGGGCGATTGTTCTGACCCTGCGCCATCGTTCGGATGTGAAGCGCCAGAATGCAGTGTCGCAGATGATGCGCGATCCGGCTTTGGCAATGGAAATCAAAGACGTGAAACCGGGGCAGGGGCTTTGACCTGCCGCTTGAAAGGATGTGAAAATGTCGACCAATACAATCGTGATTGTTGTTGTGGTTTTGATCGTCTTGCTGGGCGGCTACAGCTTTCTGGGCTGAGCGCCAAAACTTCTGAACCATCACAGGATAAAAACCGATGATCGGGATTGAACATTATCTTACCGTTGCTGCCGCATTGTTCGTCATTGGCATTTTCGGTCTGTTTCTTAATCGTAAGAATGTGATCATCATTTTGATGAGTATCGAATTGATGCTGCTTGCGGTGAACATCAATTTCGTCGCCTTTTCGGCCTATCTGGGCGATTTGGTGGGCCAGGTGTTCACGATGTTCATTCTGACCGTTGCCGCCGCCGAAGCGGCGATCGGGTTGGCCATTCTTGTGTGCTTTTTCCGCAATCGTGGAACCATCGACGTTGAAGACGTTAACGTGCTGAAAGGCTGATCACAGTGGAAACCATCATCCTCTTTGCCCCGTTGTTGGGCGCGCTGATCTGCGGGTTCGGCTGGAAATTCATTGGCGAAAAAGCCGCCATGTGGACGGCCACGGGCCTGTTGTTTCTGGCGGCATTTTTATCGTGGATCGTGTTCCTGTCCTTTGATGGGGTGACCCAGCAGATCCCGATCATGCGGTGGATCGAATCCGGCAGCCTGGCCACCGAATGGGCGATCCGGCTGGATCGGATGACAGCGATCATGTTGATTGTTGTCACAACAGTATCGGCCTTGGTGCATCTGTATTCGTTCGGTTATATGGAGCATGATGTGAATTTCCGTGAGGGTGAAGTGTATCGCCCCCGGTTCTTTGCCTATCTGTCGTTCTTCACCTTCGCCATGTTGATGCTGGTTACAGCTGACAATCTTCTCCAACTGTTTTTCGGTTGGGAAGGGGTTGGCGTTGCGTCGTATCTGCTGATCGGGTTTTATTACCGCAAACCCAGCGCGAATGCCGCGGCGATCAAGGCTTTCGTCGTCAACCGAGTCGGTGATTTTGCCTTTCTTTTGGGCATTTTCGCGATTTATCTGATCTTCGACAGCATTCAGTTTTCAACGATCTTTTCCGAGGTTGCCGATAAATCCGATGACAGCCTTCGCTTTCTCTGGGCTGACTGGAATGCGATTGAGGTGATTTGCGTTTTGCTGTTTGTCGGGGCCATGGGCAAATCGGCGCAGCTTTTCCTGCACACGTGGTTGCCCGACGCGATGGAAGGGCCGACTCCGGTGTCCGCCCTGATTCACGCGGCCACCATGGTAACAGCAGGCGTTTTCCTGGTGTGCCGGATGTCGCCGTTGATGGAATTTGCCCCCAACGCCACCATGTTTGTCACGCTTATTGGCGCAACAACCGCGTTTTTCGCGGCCACGGTTGGATTGGTGCAAAACGACATCAAGCGCGTGATTGCCTATTCGACCTGTTCACAACTGGGTTATATGTTCGTGGCGGCAGGTGTGGGTGTCTATCCGGTGGCAATGTTTCACCTGTTCACCCACGCCTTTTTCAAGGCGATGCTGTTTCTTGGCGCCGGTTCGGTAATCCACGGGATGCACCACGAACAGGATATGCGCAATTATGGTGGCCTGCGTAAAAAGCTGCCCTATACCTTTGGCGCGATGATGATCGGCACCCTGGCCATCACTGGTGTTGGCATTCCGCTTACCCATATCGGGTTCGCCGGTTTCCTCAGCAAGGATGCCGTGATTGAATCGGCTTGGGGCGCGATGTCGGGGCCGGGAACCTATGCGTTCTGGATGTTGGTCATCGCCGCGATGTTCACCAGCTTTTATTCCTGGCGCCTGATGTTCATGACATTCTATGGCGAGGCCCGGGGCGACAAGCACACCCATGACGGAGCCCACGAAAGCCCGACAGTCATGTTGGTACCCCTGGGTGTTCTTGCCCTTGGTGCCGTGTTTTCCGGAATGATCTGGTTCAATTCCTTCTTTGGTGATCACGACAGCGTAAACCGGTTTTTCGGCATCACCCAAGGTGAGGCACATGCCAGTGCAACAGTGTTGCCCGGCGCGGCCCATGCAGCGACCGAGGAGGCCGCTGGCGCAGTGGCCCATGTTGGCGAGCCTGGCGATGGTGCGATCTATATGGCGCCGGACAATCATGTGATGGACAATGCGCACCACGCCCCCATTTGGGTGAAGGTCAGCCCGTTCGTTGCGATGCTGATCGGGTTGTTCACTGCCTGGCTGTTTTACATCAAAAACCCCAGTCTGCCGGGCCGTCTGGCGGCGACCCAGCCGATCATTTACCGGTTCTTGCTTAACAAATGGTATTTCGATGAAGTCTACCATGCCTTGTTCGTCAAACCGACAAAGGCTCTTGGCCGGTTTCTTTGGACCCGTGGCGATGGCAGCGTGATTGATGGCGGGTTGAACGGTCTTGCCCTTGGGATCATCCCGTTCTTTACACGTCTGGCCGGACGGGCTCAGTCGGGGTATCTGTTCCACTATGCGTTCGCCATGGTTCTGGGCATTACAATCTTCATTACCTTGATGACCATGCGAGGCTGACCAAGTGATTGATTTCCCAACCCAGATCTTTGCATCGCTCGCATTGGCCATCGGCCTTTTCCTCTGCTTGGCGCAGTTGGGCGGCTCTGGTCTGATTGTCTCGGTCATGTGTTACACGGCCATCTTTTTGGCCGGATTTATCGCCGCGCTGCCTGTCGTTTTGAGTGCCGCACGGCGGAATGGATTATTCTAATGGACAACCTTCTTTCCATCGTTACCTTCCTGCCGGCCTTGGCTGCGCTGATCCTGGCGATTTTCCTGCGGGGCAATGACGAGGCGGCGCAGCGCAATGCCAAATACATGGCGCTGATCGCCACATCGGCGTCATTTCTGCTGAGCCTGTTCATTCTGGCCGGGTTTGATGCCAACAACACCGGGTTTCAGTTCGTCGAAGAACACGATTGGCTGATGGGGCTGCAGTACAAGATGGGCGTTGATGGCATTTCGGTGCTGTTTGTCATGCTGACCACCTTTCTCATGCCGATCACGATTTTGGCCTGTTGGGATGTCAAACTGCGGGTCAAGGAATACATGATCGCGTTTCTGTTGTTGGAAACATTGATGTTGGGCGTATTCTGCGCACTTGATATCGTGCTGTTCTATTTGTTCTTCGAGGCCGGCCTGATCCCGATGTTCCTGATCATCGGCATCTGGGGCGGGGCAAACCGCATTTACGCATCGTTCAAGTTTTTCCTGTATACGTTCTTTGGGTCGGTTCTGATGCTGGTGGCGATGATTGCCATGTATGTTGATGCAGGCAGTACCGATATTCCGACGCTGCTGGCCCATAATTTCGGCTCAGAGTCGTTTAGCGTTCTGGGCATCCACATCGTTGGTGGCATGCAAACCCTGTTGTGGCTCGCATTTTTCGCTTCGTTCGCGGTAAAAATGCCGATGTGGCCTGTGCATACCTGGTTGCCCGATGCGCACGTTCAGGCACCAACGGCCGGTTCCGTTGTTCTGGCGGCGATTTTGCTGAAGATGGGCGGGTACGGATTTCTGCGGTTCAGTCTGCCGATGTTTCCCCTTGCATCAGAGCTTTTCGCACCGATGGTGTTGTGGCTTTCGGCGATTGCGATTGTGTACACCTCATTGGTCGCCTTGGCGCAATCGGACATGAAAAAGCTGATCGCCTATTCGTCGGTCGCACATATGGGATATGTGACCGCCGGGATTTTCAGCATGAACCAACAGGGGTTGGATGGGGCGATTTTCCAGATGATCTCGCACGGGTTCATCTCGGGCGCGCTGTTTCTGTGTGTTGGCGTCATCTATGACCGGATGCACACCCGCGAAATCGACGCCTATGGCGGATTGGTTAACCGGATGCCGGTTTACGCGCTGATCTTCCTGCTTTTCACCATGGCCAATGTTGGCCTGCCCGGCACATCCGGTTTCGTGGGGGAATTTCTGACGCTGATGGGTGTTTTCCAGGCCAACACATGGGTTGCGGCGATTGCGGCAACGGGCGTTGTCCTGAGCGCTGCTTATGGGTTGTGGTTGTATCGCCGTGTGGTCATGGGTGATCTGATCAAGGAATCCCTGAAATCCATCACCGATATGACAACGCGCGAGCGGGCGATTTTCGCACCTCTCGTTGTCATGACCATTTTGTTGGGCGTTTACCCCAGCCTGGTCACCGATATCACCGGCCCCTCGGTTGAGGCGCTGATTTCACAATTCGACACCGCGCTGATCGATGCGGGCGATACCACCGCTGTCGTCCAGAACTAGGCCCCGGAGTTAAGAAACGCTATGACATCCGCCGATTTACAGTCTGTCCTGCCCGAACTCTGCCTGGCCATTTTTGCGCTCGCTGCGCTGTTGTTTGGGGTTTACACGGGCAAGGACCGCACAGCGCCGATGCTGATCTGGGTCACCTCGGCCGTTTTGGCCGCTGCCGGGATTTATATCGGGTTGTCTGATGGCACCCATGTCGTTTTTGGCGGCAGCTTTATCAATGACAGCTATTCGCGCTTTGCCAAGGTGATGATCCTGCTCAGCTCAGCCGCCGTTCTGATGATGAGCGAGGGATACATGACCCGCCGCAATCTGTTGCGGTTCGAATACCCGATCCTGATTGTTCTGTCGGCGATTGGCATGATGACCATGGTCAGCGCGGCCGATCTGATCACGCTTTATATGGGCTTGGAGCTACAATCGCTGGCGCTCTATGTTGTGGCATCACTGCGCAGGGACAGCGTGAAATCGACCGAGGCCGGGCTGAAATATTTTGTGCTGGGCGCTCTGTCTTCGGGCCTGTTGCTTTATGGGTGTTCGTTGACCTACGGGTTTGCCGGTACCACGCAATTTGCCGGGATCATTACGGCGGTTGGCGAAGGATATGCGCCCCTTGGCCTGTTGTTCGGGCTGGTGTTCATTATCTCGGGCCTTGCTTTCAAAGTTTCGGCCGCACCGTTCCACATGTGGACACCCGACGTTTACGAAGGCTCGCCCACACCGGTCACCGCGTTCTTTGGTGCGGCGCCAAAGGTTGCTGCAATCGCGCTTTTGGGTCGGGTTTTGCATGATGCATTTGGTGGCGTGGTCGGTGATTGGCAGCAGGTCATCGTTTTGCTGGCTGTGGCCTCGATGTTTCTGGGGGCAATTGCCGCGATCGGCCAAAACAATATCAAACGCCTGATGGCCTATTCCTCGATTTCGCATATGGGATATGCGTTGATCGGTCTGGCGGCAGGCACGGCCTTTGGCATTCAGGCGATGCTGATTTACATGGCGATCTATGTCACCATGAACATCGGCACATTCGCGTTTATCCTGTCGATGGAAAAAGACGGTCAGGCAGTGACGAATATTTCGGCGCTGAACATGTATGCCAAACGCGAACCTGCCCGTGCCTTGGCGCTCTTGGTGCTGATGTTCAGTCTTGCAGGTGTGCCGCCGATGTTGGGCTTTTTCGGCAAACTCGGCGTGTGGCAGGCCGGAATCGACGCTGACTTGTATTGGTTGGTTGGGTTGTCTGCCGTGGCCTCGGCGATTGGCGCGTACTATTACCTGCGCATCGTGTTCCTGATGTATTTCGGCAAGGATGACGAGGGCCTCGATACCGGTGGATCGCCGATCTTGTGGGGCTTTTTGATGGTCTCTGCGGCAGCAATGGTGATCGGCGTGGTCAACCTGTTTGGGATTGAAAACGCCGCGGCCCTGGCGGCGGCAACCCTTGTCAACTGATCCGGGCCGTTGGCCCGGGGGCTATGCCCGGATCACATTGGACGAAGTCGACAGCACCAATGCCGAGGCGGCGCGTCAGGCGCCGCATCTGGCGTTGCCCACCTGGATTATTGCCGAACGCCAGACCGCGGGCAAAGGGCGGCGCGGACGTGCTTGGGCGATGCCCAAGGGCAATTTTGCCGCCACGTTGATCATGCGCCCGGGGCCCAGCCCGGCGCGCGCGGCGCTGCGATCATTTCTGGCGGCGAATGCCCTGTTTGAAACCCTTGCCCTGTATGTTGATCGCACGCGGCTGGCCAACAAATGGCCCAATGATGTGTTGTTGGACAATGGCAAAGTCGCCGGCATATTGCTTGAGAGTATTGGCAAAGGGGGGCAGGTGGATTCGCTGTCCATCGGGATCGGCGTCAATCTGGCCAGCGCGCCGTTGGTGCGGGATGCCGCATTTCCCCCGGTCAGCTTGGCCGAACAGGGCGGCGCGGCAGTTACGCCTGCTGTGTTCTTGCAAAATCTCGCCGGATTTTATGCCACGGAAGAGGCGATTCTGGAACGGCTGGGGTTCGGCCAGATCCGCGATCGCTGGATGCGCAATGCCGCGCGGCTGGGTGAACGTATAACCGCGCGCACACCAACCGAAGAAATTTCAGGAACATTTGACACGGTGGACGACAGCGGCCAATTGGTGTTGATCACCGCAAAGGGCCCGCGCGCCATTTCAGCGGCCGATGTGTTTTTTTAAGGAGGCCGGATATGTTATTGGCCATTGATTGCGGCAACACCAATACGGTGTTCTCCATCTGGGACGGCGCGAAATTCCTGGCGACATGGCGCACCTCAACCGAATGGCAGCGCACGGCAGATCAATATTATGTCTGGCTGTCCAGCCTGATGTCGTTTCAAAAGATTGACGTCGAGATTACCGAGGTGATCGTTTCATCCACCGTGCCGCGGGTGGTGTTCAACCTGCGGGTGTTGTCGGATCGTTATTTCAACTGCCGCCCGATTGTAGTGGGCAAACCAGAATGCCTGTTGCCCATCGATGTGCGCGTTGACGCGGGAACTGCAGTGGGCCCTGACCGTTTGGTAAACACGGTGGCGGGGCACGATCTGTATGGTGGCGATTTGATAGTGGTTGATTTCGGTACTGCAACGACATTCGACGTCGTGGCCCATGATGGTGCCTATGTCGGCGGGGTGATTGCGCCCGGCGTCAACCTATCGCTTGAGGCATTGCACAGGGCCGCCGCGGCGCTGCCGAATGTGGATATATCGAAACCCCAATGCGTTGTTGGCACCAATACGGTGGCATGTATGCAGTCGGGGGTATTTTGGGGCTATGTCGGATTGGTGCGCGAAATCTGCGCCCGGATCAAAACCGAGCGCGCGCGCCCGATGAAAATCATATCAACCGGCGGGCTGGCGCCGTTGTTCCAGCAAAGCGAGGCGTTGTTTGACGCCTATGAAAACCAACTGACAATGCACGGTTTGACCGTGATTCATCGCTATAATAAGGAAAACCAAAGCGTATGAGCAAACAACAATTAATCTACCTTCCCCTCGGCGGTGCCGGGGAGATTGGCATGAACTGCTATGTTTACGGCTATGGCCCGGCTGGCAAAGAGCGGTATATCATCGTTGATATCGGCGTGACGTTTCCTGATATGGATGGCTCACCGGGTGTTGATCTGATTTTCGCCGATATCGACTGGATCGCGCAGCGGCGTGACCGGCTGGATGCCATATTCATTACCCACGCCCACGAAGATCACGTCGGCGCGATTGGCCTTCTTTGGTCGCGTCTGCGGGTGCCGGTGTATTGCCGGGCCTTCACCGCCAGCCACGCCAAGCGCAAGATGGAAGAACAAGGCCAGGATCCCGAACAGGTGAAAATCGTATCCGCCTGGCCCGAAATGACCACGGCTGGCCCATTCAAGGTTGGGTTCTTGCCAATTTCACATTCGATCCCGGAAAGCAGTGCTTTGGTCATCGACAGTGCCGAAGGCCGGGTTATTCACACGGGCGATTTCAAACTCGACAAGACCCCACTTGTCGGTGAACCATATGACCCCGAATTGTGGGCCGAGGTGGCCAAAGATGGTGTCAAAGCTCTGGTTTGTGATTCGACCAACGTGTTTTCCGGCCATCCGGGCCGCTCTGAGGCGTCATTGGGCGACAACATTACCAAACTGATTGCGGCGCAATCGGGCATGGTTGTGGCCACCACCTTTGCGTCAAACGTGGCGCGGGTACGTACGTTGGCCGTGGCCGGGGAAAAGGCGGGGCGGTCGGTCTGCCTGTTGGGCCGCGCGATGCAGCGGATGATCAAGGCATCGGTCGAAACCGGCGTGCTTTCGGATTTTCCCAACACCATTCCTGTCGAAGAGGCGCGCGATCTTCCACGCGACAGTCTGTTGTTGATCGTGACCGGATCACAGGGCGAACGCCGCGCGGCATCGGCGCAATTGGCCCGGGGCAAATATCTAGGCATGTCGATGAAAGAGGGCGACACATTTCTGATGTCGTCCAAGATCATTCCAGGGAATGAGCGTGGCGTGTACCGCATCATCAACGCCTATTCGGAAATGGGTGTGGATGTGGTGGATGACAACGACGGCATGTATCATGTGTCGGGCCATGCCAACCGGCCTGACCTGTTGGAAATGCAAAATCTGGTGAAACCCCAGATGGTGATCCCGATGCATGGCGAACACCGCCATCTGCGCGAACACTGCAAAATGACCAATGAACAGGGGCGCATTTCGGTTTTGGCCCCCAATGGCACCTGTGTGTCGTTGTCGGGCAACGAACCGAAAGTCGTGGAATATGTTGAAACCGGCCGGACCTATCTGGACGGAACGGTGCAAATCGGGGCGTTGGATGGGGTTGTGCGCGATCGTATCCGTATGGCTTTGAACGGTCATGCCATTGTGACTTTGATCATGGATGAAAACGATGAACCCTTGGGTGATCCTTGGGTTGAAACCATGGGGCTGCCGGAAACCGGTCGTTCTGGCGCGTCGGTGATTGATGTGCTCGAGGCGGATCTGGCTCAGTTGATCGGTCGCACCGCTGACAAGGTACTGGTGGATGATGCGAAACTTGACGATGCCTTGCGCCGCGCCGTGCGCAACACCTGTAACACCGAATTGGGCCGCAAGCCTGAGGTGACAGTGGTGGTCAGCCGCCTGAGCTGAGCCAGTGCCAAGACAATAAAAAAGGCCCCGGGCGTTTCCGCCTCGGGGCCTTTTTCATTAACTGTCAGGATTTAACCTGTGCGCCGCTCGTCAAAGCTTTTGGCGATGAAACTGGGCAGGTGATCGCCCATGCCGACAACGGGCTGACCGTGATCGTGGCGGTCGTTGCGGCCCCGCCCACCGCGTCCGCGCGGCTGTTCCTTTTCCGTCTCGGCGGCTGGCTTTCGCTCTGGCGCGGGCTCTGGTTTTGGCTGTGGTGCGGGCGTTGCGGCTTCGGCTGCCGCCTCTGGGGTGGCCTCGACGGGCGTTTCCGCCTTGGGCTTTCTGGTGCGGCTGCGGCTGCGCTTTTCTGGCTTTGGCGCATCGTCCGAGTGTTCCTCGGGCGCGGCGGCGGGTGTTTCGCCCAGCGGGTTTTCCAACCGCGGAACGGGTTTGCCGATCAGACGTTCGATATCATCGAGGTTTTTTTCGTCTGACGGGACGCAAATCATCATCGCCTTGCCATCACGCCCGGCGCGACCGGTGCGGCCAATGCGGTGAATGTAATCTTCGGCATGGGATGGCACATCAAAGTTGAACACATGGCTCACGGCCGGCACATCAAGCCCGCGCGCGGCCACATCCGACGCCACAAGAAACCGCAATCCGCCCTCGCGGAAGGATTCAAGCGTCTTCGTGCGCTGCGACTGGTCCAGATCACCATGGATCGGGGCCGCGTTATAGCCATTTTTCGTCAGCGATTTGGCAACGATATCAACATCTGTCTTGCGGTTGCAAAAAATGATGGCGTTTGAGCATTTCTCGCCCTCGCCATCAATCAATGCGCGCAGGATCTTGCGCTTTTCACTGGCCTGGCGGTCCTTGCGCGAGGCGCGGAACATCACCACGCCCTGTTCAATGGTTTCCGATGCCGTGGCCTGACGCGCCACTTCCACCTTTTCAGGATTGGACAGGAATGTGTTGGTGATCCGCTCAATCTCGGGGGCCATCGTGGCGCTGAAAAACAACGTCTGGCGGGTGAAAGGTGTCAGGCTGAAAATGCGTTCGATATCTGGAATGAACCCCATGTCGAGCATCCTGTCGGCCTCATCCACCACCATGATCTGCACACCGGTCAACAACAGTTTGCCCCGTTCGAAATGGTCCAGCAAACGCCCCGGAGTTGCGATCAAAACGTCGACACCCCGATCAATCAGCAGATCCTGTTCCTTGAACGAAACGCCGCCGATCAGCAGTGCCTTGGTCAGTTTGGTGTATTTCGAATAGGTGTCGAAATTTTCGGCCACCTGCGCCGCCAATTCGCGTGTCGGTGCCAACACCAGGCTGCGGGGCATCCGTGCCCGGGCGCGGCCACGGCCCAACAGATGGATCATCGGCAGGGTAAAGCCGGCCGTTTTGCCTGTGCCGGTCTGGGCGATTCCCAAAACATCGCGCCCTTGCAAGGCGGCGGGGATCGCCCCCGATTGGATCGGGGTGGGGGTATCGTATCCCGCCTCGGCGATGGCTTTCGTGATTTTCGGGTCGAGATTCAAGTCAGAGAATTTTGTCATGCGGTTCCGCGTGTTAACGGACCGATCCTTGGCCCGTACGTCAATGATGCGCGGGCCCGGATGGCCAAGCCTGCCGTTGGGCAGGGCGCGCGTGGGTCTGTCGCTAGTATATCAGAGGCGCAGCGTCAATGTGGCACGCTGTTTTGTGGTCAATCAGGCGGGTTTTCGGCATAGTGTTTCGCAATTATACCATCATTTCCTTGGTTGCCGTCAGGGTCACCTTGGGATGATCCCGCTCGACACGGTCAATGTCCCACTGAAGGCGGGTCAAAAACACGATATCGCCGTCGCTGTCATGGGCGATGTGGCTTTTATTGCCATCGACCAGCTTTTCGACCGCGTCGCGGGGGCCATTCACCCAGCGGGCCGATTGAAAATGGCTCGGCTCGAATCGAACAGGCAGGCCGTATTCCAACTCGATTCGGCTGGCGAGCACTTCGAACTGCAACTGACCGACAACGCCAACGATAAATCCCGCGCCAATCATCGGTTTGAAAACCTTTGCCGCGCCTTCCTCGGCGAATTGCGACAGGGCCTTGTCCAAGTGTTTCGATTTCAACGGATCGCCCGCGCGGCAGTTTTGCAAAAGTTCCGGCGCAAAGGATGGGATGCCGACGGCCTGCAATGCCTCGCCTTCGGTCAGTGTATCACCGATGCGCAACTGCCCGTGGTTGGGAATGCCGATGATATCGCCGGCCCAGGCTTCCTCGGCCAATTCGCGGTCCGACGCGAGGAACAGCACGGGGTTGGTGACTGACATGGTTTTCTTGCTGCGCACATGGGTCAGTTTCATACCGCGCAAGAAATGCCCCGACGCCAGGCGCACAAACGCCACCCGGTCGCGGTGCTTTGGGTCCATGTTCGCCTGCACCTTGAAGACGAAACCGGTTACTTTCGGTTCACCGGGCGAAATCTGGCGGGGGTGCGCGCGCTGTGGCTGTGGCACGGGGCCGAATTCGGCAATCCCGTCCATCAATTCCCTGACGCCAAAACTGTTGATGGCGCTGCCAAACCAAATCGGGGTCAGAGTGCCATCAAGAAACGCCTGACGATCAAAGACAGGCAGCAATTCTCGGGCCATCTCCACATCTTCGCGCAACTTTTCCAAAAGACCGGCTGGGATATGCTCGGCCAGTTTTGGATCATCCAATCCGTTGATCTTGATCGATTCGGCGACTTTGTTACGGTCGGCGCGATCCATCAATTCCAAACGATCATGAAGAATGTCGTAACATCCCAGAAAATCACGCCCGACACCAATGGGCCAGGATGCAGGGGTAACATCAATCGCCAGATTTTCCTGAATCTCGTCGATGATTTCGAATGTGTCGCGGCTTTCCCTGTCCATCTTGTTACAGAACGTGAGGATCGGAAGATCGCGCAGGCGGCACACTTCGAACAATTTTTTGGTTTGGGATTCAATGCCTTTGGCACCATCAATCACCATCACCGCGGCATCGACGGCAGTGAGCGTGCGATAGGTATCTTCGGAAAAATCGCTGTGGCCGGGGGTATCGACAAGGTTGAACCGATAGGTGCCAAAATCAAACGACATCGCCGAGGCAGATACCGAAATACCGCGATCCTTTTCCATTTGCATGAAATCCGAGCGGGTGCGCCGCGCCTCGCCTTTGGCGCGCACTTGGCCGGCCATCTGAATGGCACCGCCGTACAACAGAAATTTTTCTGTCAGCGTGGTTTTGCCGGCATCCGGGTGGGAAATGATAGCAAAGGTCCGGCGCCGGGCAATCTCCGGCGGCAGGGTGGGGGCGTTTGAGGTATGATCCAACATGGCCGCGATATAGCGGGGTGGCGGGGCGCGCGCAATGCGGTGCTGTGATCTGGCAGAGACGCTGACGCGTCACGCCATGCCCCCCACTTTTGTTGTCACAAAAGCGGGGCCCGTGGGTCTGTGGCGCAAATGTTGGTTATCGCGATGATGCGGCGCGCAAAAGGGTGGCCGTGTCGGTGCCCTGTTTGGCGCGGCCCAGTTCCACGCCCAAGGGCGCACCGCCCCCGGCAACAGTATCCTGTACATCGCGGGGCAGGGCGGCGCGCACCCGGGTGTTGACCATCAGGCTTTCGGCGGCGATCCCTTCGGCATAGATGATTTCATGGCGGTCGAACAGGATTTGGAAATAATCCACAAACCCACCATCGGTGCGCAAAACCGTTTCGTCATTGACCAGATGTTTCGCCTTTACCAACACTTCGGCGCGCCCTGCCTTCATGTGGTCGTGGCGTTGATAGATGAACAGGCGGTGATTGGGGCTGACCAGCAGATCGTTATCGTTGTTCAGCGTTCCGGCGGTGATGCGAATCGGCGCAAGCGCCCCTGTGGCGCGCACAGTTTGCTGGCCGATCCACCGCACCTTTTGCGGGCCGTGATCGCGGGTGAGAACCGCATCGCCAACGCCAATCCGTTCAATCGCGATTTGCCGACCAGAGGCGAGGGTAATGCGGGTGCCCCGGGTGAACGACACACAGGCGATTTCGGCAAAGCGCGCCAGGGCGCTGGCCTTGTCGAGGGCAACAAGGGAATAACCGATTTTTGGTTTCAGCCGGGCAAGGGGGAACAGATAGATTTCAGCGACGCTGGCATTGTCAGAATTCAATTCGACCAGAATCAGCGCTTCGACTGTGGAGCCATCGGGCGTCATGAATGTGGCGCAACTATCAAGATGCAGCGCGGCCCCGACCCAGCCGCATTCGGTATCGGCGGCGATGGCCATGCGCCCCGGCGTTGGCGTGGGGGTCAGCGCAAGGCGTGGGCGTTTTGATTGCGGTGCCAGCATGTAAACATCGCCCAGGTTCAATTCGTCCGCATGGGACAGCGGATCGCCCAGGTTGGCCCCGTCAATTGCGCAAAACGCAGATGAACGGTAAACCGCAACACTTTGTGCCGGTTCGGTCGTGATGGTCACTTCATTGGTCATCCGCAGCCCACTATGTTGTTTGCGGCTGTTGCGCACGGCGGATCATTTGCACGACCCACTTTGGCAACACCCCACCGCCATAGCAGAACAAAGGTTAAGAACCGGCCAAACTTTGGTCAACCAAAAGCGGTTATTGTTTTGGATTTGAATATAATGGTGTGGTTTTCGCCTGATTGCGTGGGTCTTGTTTGTCGTGCAACTGGCCTTTTGTCTGCGCCGTGGGAATGGTAGCTGGGGTTGAACCACGGGGAGAGGCGATATGGATCTTGGGATTTCTGGCAAACGGGCTTTGGTGACGGCATCATCCAAAGGATTGGGGTTGGGCTGCGCGCGGGCCTTGGCCGAGGCGGGCGTTGATCTGGTGATGAATGCACGCGGGGCCGAGGCATTGGAGGCGGCAGCGGCGGCGATTCGCAGCGAATTTGGCGTGAAGGTCGACACGGTGGTGTGCGATGTCACCACGGCTGATGGGCAGGCCGCGGTTCTGGATGCGGCGGGTGATATCGACATTCTGGTCACCAACGCAGGCGGCCCGCCCCCCGGTGTCTGGTCAGATTGGGACCGCGAAGATTTCATCAAGGCGCTGGATGCCAACATGTTGACGCCGATTGCGTTGATGAAATCCAGCGTGCCGGGCATGATCGACCGGGGCTGGGGTAGGGTGGTCAACATCACCTCGATGTCAGTCAAAGCACCCAATCCGGTGCTCGGCCTGTCCAATTCGGCGCGTGCCGGGCTGACCGGGTATGTCGCGGGCACCGCGCGTCAGGTCGCGCCCCATGGGGTTGTGATCAACAATCTTTTGCCGGGCATCCACGCCACGGATCGCGCCGTGTCTTTGGACCAGGGCGTGAGCAAAGCGCAGAACATTTCGATGGAAGAGGCCAGCGCACAGCGCGCCGCCGGTATTCCCGCGCGCCGCTATGGCACTGCCGAAGAGTTCGGTCAGACCTGTGCGTTCATGTGTTCGCAGCACGCGGGATACATGATCGGGCAGAATATCCTTCTTGATGGCGGCGCGGTACTTGCGACGTTCTAAGGGGCGGGTGGGGTTGAAACGGGCCGGGGGCGCTGTTACTTCCGGGATGCAAGCCCGACCGTTACGCTCGGGTATTTAATGAGGCGCCTTTGTCCCTGACACCCCCCCGATTGCGCATTGAAAACATCATCCGCGACTTTGGCGGTCGTCGGGTGGTGGATGATGTCACGCTGGATGTGATGCCGGGGCAGGTGACCTGCCTTTTGGGGCCGTCTGGCTGCGGCAAATCGACCACCCTTCGGATCATTGCCGGGGTCGATATGCAGGATTCCGGGCGCATCTGGGTTGATGGCACATTGGTCTGCGACACGGTTTTTCGGGTGCCGCCCGAACGCCGCTCGATCGGATTGATGTTTCAGGATTTCGCGCTGTTTCCACATCTTTCCGTGGCCGATAACGTGGCTTTTGGCCTGCGCGGCCCCAAGGCCGAAAAACGCCGCCGGGTCACTGAATTGCTCGAACGTGTGTCGCTTGAGCGGTATCTGGATGTATTCCCGCACGAACTGTCGGGCGGCGAACAACAGCGCGTGGCACTGGCCCGCGCCATTGCGCCCCGGCCCAAAATCATGCTGATGGACGAGCCGTTTTCAGGCCTTGATAACCGGCTGCGCGATGGCATTCGCGATGACACGCTGGGCATTCTGAAAGAGGAAGGCACGGCCGTTCTTCTGGTCACCCACGAGCCGGAAGAAGCGATGCGCATGGCCGATGACATTGCCCTGATGCGCGGCGGAAAGATCGTGCAACAGGGCGCGCCGTACAACGTTTACAACACCCCCGCCGATCAGGCCGCAGCGGCATTTTTCAGCGATATCAATGTGATAAAAGGCACTGTTCATGGGGCGCTGACACAAACGGCGTTTGGCAAATTCCTTGCGCCCGGTGTGCCTGACAATACCGAAGTCGATATCGTGATCCGCCCGCAACATGTGCGGATTGATTTTGATCGCGGCGGGCGCGGCCCCCTGCCCACGCCCAGTGATGGCACACCCGCCCGCGCGGTGGTGCAACGCTCACGGTTTATCGGCAAGGAAAGTCTGGTCGAATTTCAACTGGATTTTGACGGATCAATGATCAGTGCCACCGTGCCGTCGGTGTTCCTTCCCAAACCGGGCACGCCGCTGTGGTTGATGATTCGGCGTGACAAATGCTTTGTGTTTCCGCGCCGCTGAAGGCTTGCACATTATCGGCAGGCTTTGCTCGGCCATTTGGCACGGGTCGGATATTGCGGCAGCGCGCGGTGATTCGTACCAATTCTGGCCCCTCACACATGTTGAACCGGTCAGTTCAAAACATCGTGTCACAAAACTTTGCTTTTAACGCCATGAACCCGATCAATTTTTCGCCTTGCCGCTTTCCCTTGCCGCGGCGCTGTCTTAACAAGGGGCGATATACCAGCGCCCTGCCGGGTGCTTCAAAGGGAGAGACCCCATGTTGAACAATATTGGCCTGCCGGGCCTGTTACTGATTGCGGTTGTCGTTCTGGTCCTGTTTGGACGCGGCAAGATTTCATCGTTGATGGGCGAAGTCGGTAAGGGGATCACCGCCTTCAAACGCGGCGTCAGCGATTCCAGCAAAGAAATAGAAGATGCCGAAACCGTGGAAAACACCACGGCAGAGGAAAAGGAAAAAGACAAAGTCTAATGGTTCATACCTGAACCAGGTCAAAGGACACACCATGTTCGATATCGGCATGACCGAGCTTTTGGTGATCGGCGTTGTCGCGCTGATCGTGGTGGGCCCAAAAGACCTTCCCGGGATGTTTCGTACCCTGGGTCGGTTTACCGGGCGCATGAAAAGCATGGCACGCGAATTTCAACGCGCTATGGACAACGCCGCCGACGAAGCGGGGGTGAAAGACGTGGCCAAGGATCTGAAAAGCGCGACGTCATCCAAAAACCTTGGTCTTGATGCGCTGAACAACGCGGCTGACAAATTCGATAATTGGCAGCCGGGCAAAGCACCAAAAACCGGGGATGCCGCGCGTGCCGCCGAAACCGCGAAATCGGTCACGGACCGCGCGGATGAAGCGGCAAAACTGGGTGCGGAAACAGCCGCAAAACCCGATCCGGCCCCGGCGGCAACGCCAGAACCGGACACTTCACCAAAGGGTGACTCATGAGCAGCAAGCCCGATGATACATCGAACGACATGGAAGACACGTCAGCCCCGTTGATCGAACATCTGGCCGAATTGCGCACCCGCCTGATCCGTGCGGTGGGGGCGTTTATCGTCGGGATTGTTCTGGCATTCATCGTTGCCGAACCGATCTTGCAGTTTCTGGTGAAACCGATCGAGACCACCTTGCGCAGTCTGGGTGATCCGTCGCCAACGTTGCAATATACCTCGCCCCAGGAATATCTGTTCACGCTGTTCCGAATCTCGATGGTGTTTGGCTTTGCTCTGGCCTTTCCGGTGATTGGCTATCAACTGTGGCGTTTTGTGGCGCCCGGTCTGTACCGCACGGAAAAGAACGCATTCCTGCCGTTTCTTGTCGCCTCGCCTGTGATGTTTCTGCTGGGCGCGTCGTTCGCCCAGTTTGTCGTCACCCCCCTGGCGATGCAATTTTTCCTTGGCTTTGCCGATATTTCTTCGGTTTTTGCCGGGTTGATGCAACGGGTGGTGGGCGGCGTGCCGATGGATGGTGTGGTCGTGCCGCAAACCTCAAATGGCGTAACGATCACGTTTTTCGGCAAGGTTAACGAAAGCCTTGATATCACATTGAAATTCATCATCGCGTTTGGGCTTTGCTTTCAACTTCCGGTGCTGTTGACGCTGATGGGCAAGGCCGGGCTTGTGTCGGCGCAGGGTCTTGGGGATGTGCGCAAATACGCGGTTGTCGCCATTTTGCTGCTGGCCGCACTGGTTACACCGCCCGATGTTGTGACACAGCTGATTTTGTTTGTGGTGGTTTATGGCCTCTACGAAGTGTCGATCCAACTGGTCAAGCGGGTTGAGAAAAAGCGCGATCAAGCCCTGCGCGAAGAGGGGTTGCTGGACGATGAAGAAGAGCTGGAAGATTTCGAGGATTTGAAGTGAGTGATCCGTTAGACCGTATCGCCGCCGCGTTGGAGCGGATGTCGCCGCCGCCATTACGCGCGCCGGATTTCAATTCCGCCGATGCCTTTGTGTGGCAGGTGGCGCCTGATCGTTTGGTGCCCGTGGCGCGGGTGAACCGGGTTGATCTGTCGCTGTTGGTCGGGGTGAACCGGTCGCGCGACACGCTGCTGGAAAACACGGTGCAGTTCGCGCGCGGCCTGCCGGCCAACAATGCATTGTTGTGGGGCGCACGGGGCATGGGAAAATCCAGCCTGGTCAAGGCGATTCATGCCAAAGTGGCCGCGCAGCACCCCCTGAAGATCGTCGAGGTACAGCGCGAAGACCTGCCCAGCATTTCGCGCCTGCTGAACCTGCTGCGCGACACTGATCACCGGTTTATCCTGTTTTGCGATGATCTGTCATTTTCCCATGACGATCAGCATTACAAATCGCTCAAGGCGGTGCTGGATGGCGGAATCGAAGGGCGGCCCGACAATGTGGTATTTTATGCCACGTCGAACCGGCGCCATCTGATGCCCCGCGATATGATCGAAAATGAACGTTCGTCAGCGATCAGCCCATCTGAAGCGGTCGAAGAAAAGGTATCGCTGTCTGATCGGTTCGGGCTTTGGCTGGGCTTTCACCCCTGTACGCAGGATGAATATCTGGCGATGATCCAAGGGTACTGTAATGCCCATGATGTAGAAATCGCGCCCGAAACCCTGCGCGCCGAAGCGATTGAGTGGCAGGCAACACGCGGTGGCCGTTCGGGCCGGGTGGCGTGGCAGTATTTTACCGATCTGGCCGGACGCAAGGGCGTTTCAATCTCTTGATCGGTCTGGCTTTCCCAAAACAAATCGTGGCTTTACTGGCGCGACTCTAACGCGGAATATCGAAATCAGGCGGCGCCAGGGTGAACCCATCAAAGGTGAAGCCCGGCGAGACGGTACAACCCACCAAGGCCCAGCCGTTGATCGCACGGGCGGCCTGCCAATGGTACTTTGGCACGATGATCTGGGGGTGTTGCCCCGCGTTAAAATCAGGCCCCAGCATCAGGTCACTGACCGGCCCGGTTTCGGTTTCACTAATGCTTAACTCTACGGGCGCGCCGGTATAGAAATGCCAGATTTCAGTGGCGTCAACCTTGTGCCAATGGCTTGCCTCGCCCTGTTTCAACAGGAAATAAATACAGGTGCCCGTGGCGCGCGGCGTTTCGTCACTGGCCCACGTCTGGCGATACCAGCCGCCTTCGGGATGGGGCTGCAATTGCAATCGTGCGATGATGTCGTCGGCGGTTTCGTTCATGGAAGGGCCTGTTCGATCTGTTGTATCATCTTGGGGCCAAGCGGCCCTTGGGGTGATCCAAAGGTGGCCAAAACCGCCCCGTCCGGTCCGATCAGCACCTTGTTGAAATTCCATCGTGGCACAAACCCGACCTGCTCCGCCAGCCAGGCATAAAACGGGTGTGCATCTGATCCGCGCACGTGTGTGATATCGGTCATTGGCAGGGTCAGGTTGTAATTGACCTCACAAAATTCCTTTACCTCTGCGGCGCTGTCCAGTTCCTGTGCGAAATCGTCAGAGGGCACCGCAAGGACAACCAGACCACGGTCGCGGTAGGTTTCCCACAATGTCTGCAGGGCGCTATATTGCCGGGTAAACGCGCATTGTGATGCCGTGTTCACCACCAACACCGCCTGTCCGCGGTAATCAGCCAGCGACAGTGTGCCGCCGTCGATATTGACGAAGGGCGCGTCGCGCGATGGGCTGGCGGCCAAACCGGGGGCGGCAACCAGCGTCAGGGTAATGGCAAGGATTTTCAACACGATATTGGCTTTCTTCGGGTCGGGACTATACCACATTCCTAAAGAAAGAGTTTCAAATCGCCGTGCGTCAAGGGGCGGTCGGGCGATAGCTGTCTTGGGTTACGGCCAGAATGGTGGTTCCCACCACTGTGCCCGCCGCCTTTATCGGCAATTTCACCGCTGCGCAGCCTGAAAGGCCAACCGCAAGGATCAGCACCGTCAACAGCTGCGCAAGGGTTGATTTTGGCATTATTCGTTGTCTTTGTCGCTGCCGACAACTTTTTTGGCAACATATTTGGTGCCGCCGTACACGTCTTTGGCCGCACCAACAGCCGTGTTGCAGGCTGACAGGCCCAAAACAGATATCATGAGGATCACAACAGTGTTTTTCATCATGGCGACCTTTCCGTCATTCATGCCGACACTTGGTCGGATTGAATGGCATATAGGGCGCGTTATGGGCGTGGCAAAGGGGAGGCCGATGGTTGGCCCCCCCTGTGATAGATTTAGCGCAGGATCGATTTGCCGGCGTACACAGCCGTTTCGCCCAGAATTTCCTCGATGCGAATCAATTGGTTATACTTGGCCAACCGGTCAGACCGGGCAAGTGATCCGGTTTTGATCTGACCGCAATTGGTGGCCACGGCCAGATCGGCGATGGTTGCGTCTTCGGTTTCGCCGCTGCGGTGGCTCATCACATTGGTGAACCGGGCGCGATGGGCCATTTCCACCGCGCGCAGGGTTTCGGACAATGTGCCTATCTGATTGACCTTCACCAACATCGAATTGGCGCAGCCCCGCGAAATGCCTTCGGCCAGACGCTCGGGGTTGGTGACGAACAGATCGTCGCCGACCAGTTGCACCTTGTCGCCCAATTCATCGGTCAGCATTTTCCAGCCGTCCCAATCATCTTCGGACATGCCGTCTTCGATGCTGAAAATCGGATAGTCGGCACAGAGTTTCGCCAGATAGGCGACGTTTTCTTCCGACGAAAGCGAGGCATTTTCGCCCTTCATCTCATATTTACCATTGCGGTAATATTCTGTGGCGGCGCAATCCATTGCCAACATCATATCGTCACCGGGGGTATATCCGGCCTTTTCGATTGATTTCAGAATGAAATCCAACGCGTCGCGTGTGCTGCTGATGTTGGGGGCAAAACCGCCCTCATCGCCGATACCGGTGGAAAGGCCGGCGGTTGTCAGCTCTTTTTTCAGGGTGTGAAATACCTCGGCCCCCATGCGCACCGCATCGCGGATGTTGGTGGCGCTGACCGGCATGATCATGAATTCCTGAATATCGATCGGATTGTCGGCATGTTCGCCGCCATTGATGATATTCATCATCGGCACCGGCAGGGTGCGCGCGCTGGTGCCGCCGACATAGCGGAACAAGGGTTGCGCGCTGTAATCCGCCGCCGCCTTGGCCGCGGCCAGTGACACGCCCAAAATGGCGTTTGCGCCAAGACGGGCCTTGTTGGGGGTGCCATCCATTTCGATCATGGTGGCATCGATTGCCTCTTGCTCCATGACATCAAAACCAACCAGACCTTCGGCCAATTCGCCGTTCACGGCCGCCACGGCCTCAAGCACGCCCTTGCCCATATAGCGCGACGTGTCGCCATCGCGTTTTTCAACGGCTTCGTGCGCCCCGGTCGAGGCCCCGGATGGCACGGCAGCGCGCCCCATTGTGCCGTCTTCCAGAATGACATCCACCTCAACGGTGGGGTTGCCCCGACTGTCCAGAATTTCGCGACCGATAATGTCGATGATCGTGCTCATGAAGAGGCTCCGTTATAATTTGTTTTTTCAAGGTATAGCAGCGCGCGGCGCAAGTGCAACGCAGCCCTGCGTTCAGGTATGTTTCAGACGGCGTTCACGATACAGGGTATAAAGGCCGGCCGCCGCAACCAGCAATGCGCCAAACACAATCGCCGGGGTCAGGGCATCGCCAAACACAACCGCACCCAACGCAAAGGCAAAGATCAGCCGCGAATATCGAAACGGGGCAATCACCGCCATGCTGCCCAACCTCAGCGATAGTGTCAGCGCGAAATAGGCCATCGAGGCAAAACAGACCATGGCAAACAGAATCGCCATAACCGGCGCGGCAGGCACAACCGCACCGCCGGAAAACATCAGCAGGATAAACCCCGTGGGAATGAGGGATACAAAACCATAGGTCGCCAGAACCAGATTGGGCACATGGTTGGGCACAAACCGCGTGACAAGATCGCGCGAAGATAAGCCGACCACCGCCAGCAGGCTGACCAGGGCACCCCAATTCATCCCTTCGGCCCCCGGTTGCAACATGATCAAAACGCCGCAAAACCCAACCAGAACCGCGCCCCAGCGCCGCCATCCCACCGGCTCGCGCAGGACCACGGCAGCGCCCAGCGTCACGGCCAGCGGTGCGGCCTGCATCACCGCCGACACTTCGGATAATGTGGTCAGCGACAGGGCAACGACAAAGCCAATGGTGCCCACCACTTCGGCAAGCATCCGAAACAGGATAGACCAATGCCAGAAATCCGGCCCGATCAGACGGTGCCCCTTGCGCATCGACAGAATGGAAAAGACGACCGTGCCGCCAAAACCCAACGTGGCGATGATCTGCCCCGTGGGCAGATAACCGGTGGCGATTTTGACAAACATGTCCGAAAAGGCAAACCCGGCCATTGAACCGACCATCAGAAGGATTGCGCGCATCGGGGTTTCTTGAATGTCGATCATCCCCGATGACTAGGCCAAGGGCAGGGGGGATGCCAGAGTCAAAGTGTCAGGCGGCCCACCATCATTTTGCGTGCCCGTCCTGAAATATGGATCGCGCGGGTCAACCCGCCTTCCAACTCGACCTCGGCCTGTATATGGCTGGGGCGGCCCATGTCCTGACCTTGGGTGATCAACAGGGTCAGCGGCGCCGATTCAAGTTGTGACAGGAACGCGGCCAGGGCGGCGGCGGCGCTGCCGGTGGCGGGGTCTTCGGGGATGTTGTCAAGCGGGGCAAACATCCGCGCCGAAACCGCCGCGCCGTCGCGCACATAGGCATAGATCGCAAAATCAAGCTGTGATGGATACTGCGCCGCACCGGCGCGAAAGGCGTCGCTCACGGGCTGTACGCTGTTTAGAGCGGCAAGATCGCTTAGTTCGGCCAATACAAACGGCAGGCCCACACCGGCCAGTACCGGCATATGCCGGTCGGTGCGGATTGCGCCGGGTGCCACGCCCAGACAGGCGGCAACATCGGCCAGATCCGGGTGCGCGTCGATGGTAAGGGGCTGTGTGGCGGTGAACCGCGCCAATCCCTTTGTGATCGAACAGGCAATTGGCCCCACGCCCAGTTCCAGAACCATATCAGCCGCCCGGCCCAGATCGTGCAACGCAAGGGCGGTGCCGATGATCGGATGCCCGGCAAACGGAATCTCCATCGTTGGGGTGAAAATCCGCACCTTTGCGGTATGGGTCGGATCAACGGGGGGATACACAAATGTGGTTTCGGAAAAGTTGAATTCACGCGCAATTTTTTGCAACTGCGCCTCGGGCACGGCTGGCCCATCGGTCACGACCGCCAAGGGATTGCCGCCAAAGGGCGTGTCGGTGAACACGTCATAAACCAGAAAATCGACCATTGCCCACCGCTCCTTTGCCGGTCCCTTAACAGGTGTGTCGCGCGATCAAAGCGTATAAAGCGGCGTTTTGCCTTGGGCGATATGCACGGCATTCACCTCGGCCTTGTCAAGGTTCAGATGCTCGGCCAAGGCGTTCAGAAACTGCGCCTCGTCGCGGTTATCGGGGGTGATGGCCAGCACCGCAGCGGTATAGATTTCCAACCCCATTCCATTTGGCACATCGCGCGCCAACGCCTGTGCATCGACAGGTGCGTTCAGGGCGGTTTCAACAAACGCCTGATCCTCGGGGTCGCTGTCGCCCAAGACCTCCCACAGGGTGCGGCGCTCTTTTTCGTCGATTTCGCCATCGGCCTTGGCGGCCATGATCATCGCGCGAATAACCAGGCCCGCTTCGGTTTCTTCGGGCACTTGCGGGGTGGCGGTGGTATCGAGCAATCCGCGCAGTTTATCGGCCCCCTCCGGGTTGGTCGAACCGGCCCCGGCCAAACCGCCCAGCAGACCGCCAATGCCGCCCGCACCCGATGATCCGCCCGACAGGCCCAGCTGGCCCAACACGTTGCTTAACCCGCCGCCACTGCCCGCCTGATTCAACAGGCCACCGATGCCCTGACCCGACTGTTTCTGTTCGGCCAGTTTGCGTTTGACCCCGTCCATGCCACCGGCCTGCGTGTACATCTGCGCGCCTTTTGCCGCCACAAATGCGATGGCAAGTTTGGTCATCATGTTCTTCAGGCCCATGGCGTGATCCTTTTGGTTGTTTGTACCAAGATAAACCGGATCGCGCCGTTTGCTAGGGCATGGCGTGGTGCAGGGCTGAATTTTTCACGCATTTCGGGGCGACAGGGCGCTGGCGATCTTGCGGTAACGATGTGAGGAAATCTGGAGCGGGTGAAGGGAATCGAACCCTCGTCACTTGCTTGGGAAGCAAAAGCTCTACCATTGAGCTACACCCGCCTTGGCGCGTTGATAGACAACTCTGCCCGGGCCTTCAAGGTGATACCGACGGGGAAGAGGGTAGCGATATTTTAACCAGATGCAGGTTTAACTGGGCCTCATATGATGCACAAAGGGGGCGACAGGCTGCAGGCACCAAGAGGAACGTATGAAAACAGTTGTGATCACCGGCGCGACACGGGGTTTGGGTTTGGAATTTGCCCGACAATACCGCGCTGATGGCTGGCATGTGATCGGCACGGCGCGCGATCCGGATGCCGCCGATGCGTTGCGCGCCACAGGTGCGGATATCCTGCCGTTGGATGTGGGCGATCCGGCCAGCATTTCGGCGTTGGGGGCGGCAATGGCAGGGCGCGCGATTGATCTGTTGATCAACAATGCCGGTGTCATGGGCGATCCGGCTGGCACGGCCTTGTCGGCGGACCCTGTGGAATGGGCAAATGTCTTTGCGATCAATACCCTGGGGCCTGCATTGGTCACCCGCGCGCTTTTGCCCAATCTGAAACTGGCCGACACGCCCATTGGTGTGACGCTGGGCAGTCAGGCCGGTATTCTGGCTAAAATCAGTGGCCCGGTGCGCGCGCCCTATTGCGCGAGCAAGGCTGCCGCGCATGCCGTGACCATTTCACTAGGCCATGAATTGGCGGGGCAGGGCGTATTGTATTTCGCCCTGCGCCCGGGGTGGGTGCGCACCGATATGACAGATGGTGCGGGGCATCTTGACCCGGCCGAAAGTGTCGCACAGATGCGCAGCGCGATCGCCCTGGCCGTGCCCGATTGGGCCGGGTTGTTCATTGATCGCACCGGGCGCATTTACCCGTTCGTTGATACATTCAAGGATTAATAGGTCGCGCGCCCGCCTGACAAATCAAACGCCGCACCGGTGGTAAAGCTGTTTTCGGCGCTGCACAGCCACGCCACCATCGCCGCTGCCTCGCTCAGTTCCAGAAAACGACCACGGGGGATTTTTGACAGCATGTAATCGATATGTTCCTGTGCCATCTGGTCGAAAATCCGGGTGCGCGCGGCGGCGGGGGTTACGCAATTGACCGCGATATCGTGGGCCGCCAATTCCTTGCCCAGGGATTTGGTCAGGCCGATCACCCCGGCCTTTGAGGCGGAATAGGCGCTGGCATTCGGGTTGCCTTCCTTGCCGGCAATTGATGCGATATTGACGATGCGCCCGTAATTTTGCGCCATCATCTGTGACACCACCACCTTGTTCACCATGAAGGTGCCGTTCAGGTTGATATCAACGATGCGGGCAAATTCGGCCACGTCATATTCGGCCACAGGCGCGTTTGATCCCGCGATCCCGGCCGAGTTGACCAGAATATCAATCCGATCGAACGTTGTGATTGTTGTGTCATAGGCTGCCTGTACGCTGGCCCAATCGCTGACGTCACAGGATACGGCGATGGCGCCATTCCCCAGTTGCGCGGCGGTTTCTTCGGCCAGGGTCTTATCCATGTCCCACAGCGCGACACGGGCACCGCCCTTTGCCAAAACTTCGGCCACGGCACCGCCGATGCCTTGGGCGCCGCCGGTGACGACGGCAGTGCGGTTGGAAAAATCATTGGCCATGGTGCTCTCCTGAATGTCTGATCCGGCAATGAACCGGATTTTGATTGGCAAAGTCCAGAGGGCATCGCCGGGAAATAACCTGCGGCGTCAGAAAATCCCGACGCGGCACCTACGGTCAGCCGAGCCTGCGCAACAACTCCAGCGACGGATCGCCGGTGACGGGTAAACCGTTGCGGGCCTGATACGCCTGAATTGCGGCGCGGCTGTTTGGCCCGATCACGCCATCGCTGCCTTGGGTGTCAAAACCGGCGGCGGTCAGACGCCGCTGCAACGCGATACGATCATCCTTGCGCAGCCCGTACTGATCGGGCGGAAACGGACCGGTGATCGGCGGGCCACCCACGATCCGGTCTGACAGATGGCCAACGCCAATCGCGTAACTGTCGGAATTGTTATAGCGTTTGATCGCATCGAAATTGCGCCCGACAATAAAGGTCGGCCCGCCTGCTTCGGGCTGTAACCGGCGGCCGCCGGGCACATTGGCGCCGGGTGATCCGACCACGCCGCCCCAGGGTTGGCCCCGCTGCCAGCCGGATTTCGCCAGATAGGCGGCGGTGCTGGCCAGACTGTCGGTCGGATCGTCCGACCAGATATCGCGCCGCCCGTCACCGGTGAAATCCACCGCGAACAATTCATAGGATGTGGGGATGAACTGCGTGTGGCCCATGGCGCCCGCCCAACTGCCCACCAGATTTTCAGGGGTCGTGTCCCCGTTTTGCAGGATTTTCAGCGCCGCGATCAATTGTTTTTCAAAAAACGCACCGCGCCGCCCCTCATAGGCAAGAGTAGATGTGGACGACACAATCGGGATATTGCCGCGCCGTTCCCCGAAAAAGCTTTCAAGGCCCCAGATCGCGGCCACGACATTGCCCTCAACCCCATATTTCGCCTCAATCCGGGCCAGGGTTGCACGCTGTGCGGCATAATTGGCGCGGCCTTTGGCAACCCGTTCGTCCGAGGCGGCGATGGAAAGATAATCTTCAAGGCTGCGCTTGAATTCTGTCTGGTTGCGGTCGCGTTCAATCACGCCGGGGATAAATCCGGCACCGCGAAACGCGCGGTCGATGACGCCGGGCGATATGCCTTGACCGGCGGCGCGCCCTTTGAACCCGGCGACCCAGGCATCCCAACCCGCATTGGGCGCGGTGGGAAGCGTGGTGTCGGGGCGGGCGGGGGTGCTGGCAAATCTTGCCGCCCCGCTGCAGCCCGAAAGAAGCACGGCAAGCGTGCCAAGGGTGAATGTTCGTCTGGTTGCCTGCATGATGCCCACCTGCGTTTTCGCTGTTTTGCAAAACCATAGCGGATGCGCGGTGGCGGCGCAAAGGGGCGTCGGCGGGGTTTCGCAAGGTGCGGGAAATATTTCAGCTGAGTCTGAATGCATCGGGGGGCCATCTGGCCCCCCGGTGTGATCTTTCATCTGGCCCCGATGTGACGGGGGCGTTTTACTTTTCCATCTTGTGGCCGGAATGATCCATGCCCTTCGTATCGGTCGGGCGTGGTTCGACGTCAAAAACCACATCGATTTCACCAGCATTCTCAAACACCAGGGTAAGTGGGATTTCCTCGCCAACTTCGAACGGATCACCGCCCAGACCCATGAACATCACATGGTATCCGCCGGGCTGAAACGTCACGGTTTCACCGGCGGGCAGCGCGATGAATTCTTGTTTCATCATCCGTGCCACACCATCGGTCATTTCCGTGGTGTGAATTTCAATGCGGGGGAAATCACCGCGCACTTCCAGCAGCTTGTCAGCGGTATCGCCCGCGTTGGTGACGGTCATGAATCCCCCGGCAGTCTGGGCCACGGCAGTGGTTTCAAACGCCATCGGATGGGAAATGGTCAGATCGCCAAGGGTGTAATCATGGGCATATGCAGGAGCGGTAAGGCAGAGGGTGGCCAAAACGGCGGAAAACATCGGTTTCATAGGTGTGTCTTTCTGACTGTGTGTTGATTTGGATCGGGTTCAGATCACACAGACAGGGGGCGCGCGCGGCGTATGGGCGCGCCGGGGCGCGGCGGGCAGGGCCGATTGGGCGTGGGTTGGCGCACAGAATTGCCGCGCCACGACATTTGGCAGCGCAAAGGTGTCAGGGCTGCTGGGCGTCAAGGCCGAATCGATCAGGCGACATGCCTCGCATATAGGCAACAGATGGTGGTGATCGCCGCCCTCATGGTCGTTGCAGATATCGCCAAGGGTGCCACCTGCGATCAGGAATGTGATCTTTGACAGGTCATCGGTGCTGGGCGGGGCGCGATGGGCCAAGGCCGACGTTGCCAGCGCCAGGGCCAAAAGCCCCGCCAGCCACATCCGCCCGATCGTTTTCATCGCCATTCCCGTCATATCGTGAACCTACGCCGCCCCAAAACCACGCGCAAGCGATACCGCGTCGCAGATGTTGCAATACCCGCGCGCGCGCCCTATCACGCCGCCCCATGACAGATCGCAAACACCCCAGCGGCGCACCGTGGCGCAATTTTTATGGCCGGTTCAAGGGCAAGACCCTGCGCCCCAATCAACACCTGTATCTGGCCGAAGATCTGGCGCCCCTGTCGCCCGGCCCGGTGGGGTGGGATGTAAACCCCGACCGCACGCCGTTGGATATGGATACCCTGACCGAGGGGCGCCCCCTGTGGTTGGAAATCGGCTTTGGTGGGGGTGAACATCTGGTGCATCAGGCCACGGCCAACCCCGATGTGACGTTTCTGGGATGTGAGCCGTTTGAGAATGGCGTCGCCATGTGTCTGGGAAAACTGCGCGCGGCGGCGGTTGAGAATGTAAAAATCCATCCTGGCGATGTGCGGGATGTGTTTGATGTATTGCCCGAGGCCAGCGTGGCGCGCGCCTTTTTGCTGTACCCCGATCCGTGGCCGAAAAAACGCCACCATCGCCGCCGGTTCGTGACGCCCGACCATTTGCAACCTCTGGCACGGGTGCTGCAGCCGGGTGCGATTTTTCGCGTTGCCACCGATATTCCCGACTATGTGCGCCAAACCTTGCAAGAGGTGCCGCGCGCCGGGTTTGAATGGCTGGCCGAGGGGCCAGACGATTGGCGCGCCCCGTGGGATGACTGGATTTCCACCCGTTACGAGCAAAAGGCGCTGCGCGAAGGGCGGGTGCCGCATTACCTGACATTTCGGCGTCTTTCAGCCTAAAATCGGGCTTGGAAAATCGCAACTTTGTAGATCGGGGTCAGCAGGTTATCGATGAATCATACTTCACATGATTCACCCGCATCCCGGATCTCCCCAATGCGCCATTTGCCCTTCATCCTGTTTGTGTTCCTGTTGCTGCCTTTGGCGGCGCTGATCTGACACCCATGTCGTTTAAGCCTTGCACCCCTGACAAGCGGGGGTAGTATCCGCGCGATTTCGTGATGGAGAGGGACGGCATGTCAGGCCACGGCGCAGCACAACCCATGACTTCGGCCCCTTGCGGGCCATTGACCGGCACCGCGGATGTGCCGGGGGACAAGTCGATTTCGCACCGCTCGTTCATTCTGGGCGCGCTTTGCGTTGGTGAAACCCGCATTACCGGCCTGTTGGAAGGCCAGGATGTGTTGGACACCGGCCGCGCGATGCAGGCGTTTGGCGCCCAAGTGATACAGCACGGCGCGGGCGATTGGTCTGTGCACGGTGTCGGTGTTGGCGGCTTTGGCGAGCCTGAAAACATCATTGATTGCGGCAATTCGGGCACCGGCGTGCGGTTGATCATGGGGGCCATGGCCACCACGCCGATCACTGCCACCTTTACCGGCGATGCGTCACTGAACGGCCGGCCCATGGGGCGGGTGACCGACCCGATGGCGTTGTTCGGCGCGCAGGCGTTTGGGCGGGCAGGCGGGCGTTTGCCGATGACGATTGTTGGCGCGCGCGATGCGGTGGGCGTGGAATATACCGTGCCGATGCCATCGGCGCAGGTGAAATCGGCGGTATTGCTGGCCGCCCTGAATGCGCGCGGCGAAACCCGCGTGATCGAACGTGAGGCGACGCGCGATCACACCGAACGGATGCTGGCCGGCTTTGGTGCCGATATCGCGGTCGAGGACACCGGCAAAGACCGGGTAATCACATTGCAAGGCCAGCCCGATTTGCAACCCCAAACCATCGCCGTGCCGCGCGACCCCAGTTCGGCGGCGTTTCCCGTGTGTGCCGCGCTGATTGTTGAAGGGTCGGATGTATTGGTGCCGGGCATCGGGTTGAACCCCACCCGCGCCGGTCTGTTCACCACCCTGCGCGAAATGGGCGCCGATCTGACCTATGAGAACGAGCGTGTCGAGGGCGGCGAACCTGTTGCCGATCTGCGCGCGCGGTTTTCGCCCGATATGAAAGGCATCGCCGTACCACCGGCCCGTGCGGCCAGCATGATTGATGAATACCCGATCCTGTCAATCGTCGCCGCCTTTGCCGAAGGGGTGACCGATATGCAGGGCGTGAAAGAACTGCGGGTAAAGGAATCAGACCGGATTGATGCCATGGCCAAGGGCCTGCGCGCCGCCGGCGTTACCGTGGATGAGGGCGAAGATTGGTGGAAAATCACCGGCATGGGCCCCAAGGGCGTTCCGGGCGGTGCCACGGCCGAGGCACGGTTGGATCACCGCATTGCCATGTCGTTTCTGATTTTGGGCATGGGGGCACAGCAGGCCATGGCGGTTGACGATGCGGGCCCGATTGCCACATCGTTTCCGATTTTTCAGGGGTTGATGGGCGCGCTGGGCGCAGATTTGCGCCCCCTCGACGGATGAGCACAGGAAGCTGTCTGTGTGGTGCGGTCAGCTATCTTGTCAGGGGGCCGTTGTTTCCGGTGGTGGCGTGCCATTGCACCCAATGCCGCAAATCCAGCGGTCATTTCGCGGCCCTTACGTCGGCCGCGCGCGAATTGGTTTTGATCAGCGGCGAGGTAACGTGGTATCCATCCTCCGAGATCGCCAACCGTGGATTTTGCGCCACCTGCGGCAGCAGCCTGTTTTGGGATGGGCCGGGGCCGGATCTTTCGATTCATGCCGGGACGTTAGATGACAGCGAGGATGCCGAATTGATCGGGCATATTTTTTGCGCCGAAAAGGGCGCGTATTATGAGATTACCGACGATCTTCCGTGTCTGGAATACAACGAGGCAGAGTAGGCGGGCAAACGTTCTGGGCTTGTCACGGGCGGTGTGGGGTTTTACCACGGCAGGTCTAACATCGGAGAGAACATGGCATTCACAGTGGCAATCGACGGGCCGGCCGCCAGCGGAAAAGGCACGGTATCGCGCCAGGTTGCGGCGCATTTTGGCTTTGCGCATCTGGACACCGGCCTGTTGTATCGCGCCGTAGGGCGGCAAATGCTGGCCGGGGCCGACCCTATTGAGGCAGCGCGCACCCTTTCGCCGCGCGATCTGGAGCGCGACGATCTGCGCGACAGTGATGCCGCCCAGGCCGCCAGCCGTGTTGCCGTGATTCCCGAAGTGCGCGCCGCTTTGCTGACGTTTCAACGGGCCTTTGCGCGGCGTGCGGGTGGCGCGGTGCTGGATGGCCGCGATATCGGCACGGTGATCTGCCCCGACGCCGAGGCGAAACTGTTCATCACCGCCAGCGATGACATTCGCGCCCAAAGACGTTTTGCCGAACTGAGCGAAAGTGGCGCGATCACATCGTTTGACGCGGTGCTGGCCGATTTGCGCCAACGCGACACCCGCGATCAGGCCCGCGCCACCGCGCCGCTGAAACCGGCCGATGACGCGATCCTGATCGACACCTCACAAATGAGCATTGACGAAGCCGTGGCCCAGGCCGTGAAAATCATCACCCAACGGGGTGGCAAAAGGGCCGACGGCGGCGCGCCCGATCGCCAATGACCATCCGATTGGGCGCGTGCCCTTGTCAATGCGGGCAGGTTGGACTATACGCGCAACCGTCGAAGGGGCGGTAACAGCCCCGGGCGGAGGATATGCAGGGTCGGATCACACCGGCCCTTTGTTTTTCGTTTTGACCAAGCAACCCCAAAGACCGTCGGAGACAACCGTTCGGCCAGTATAATGACCACAAAGGACCTGTACGCCACATGAGCGCATCCACCACCATGGAGGAATTCGAAGCCCTCCTGAACGAAAGCTTCGAAATTGACACACCCGACGAAGGGTCTGTCGTCAAAGGCAAGGTTATCGCGATCGAAGCGGGCCAGGCCATCATCGACGTCGGCTATAAAATGGAAGGCCGCGTTGATCTGAAAGAATTTGCAGAACCCGGCGAAGCCCCCAATGTACACGTGGGCGACGAAGTCGAAGTGTTCTTGCGCCAGGTTGAAAACGCCAAGGGCGAAGCGGTCATTTCCCGCGAAATGGCGCGGCGCGAAGAAGCCTGGGATCGTCTTGAAAAAGCCTATGCCGACGAAGAGCGTGTCGAAGGCGCGATCTTTGGCCGGGTCAAAGGTGGTTTCACTGTCGATCTGGGCGGCGCGGTTGCGTTCCTGCCCGGTTCGCAGGTTGATGTGCGCCCGGTGCGCGATGCCGGCCCGTTGATGGGTCTGAAACAGCCGTTCCAGATTTTGAAAATGGACCGTCGCCGTGGCAACATCGTTGTATCGCGCCGTGCGATTCTGGAAGAATCCCGTGCCGAACAGCGCGCCGAAGTCATCGGCAATCTGACCGAAGGTCAGGCCGTGGACGGTGTGGTGAAAAACATCACCGAATATGGTGCGTTTGTGGATCTGGGCGGCGTCGACGGTCTGTTGCACGTCACCGACATGGCCTGGCGCCGTGTGAACCATCCTTCGGAAATCTTGGCCATCGGCGAAACCGTCAAGGTTCAGGTGATCAAGATCAACAAGGAAACCCACCGTATTTCCTTGGGCATGAAGCAGTTGCAAGCCGATCCTTGGGATTCGGTCGAGGCGAAATTCCCGCTGGAATCGACCCACACGGGCCGCGTGACCAACATCACCGATTACGGTGCATTTGTTGAGCTTGAGCCAGGCGTTGAAGGTCTGGTTCACGTTTCGGAAATGTCTTGGACCAAGAAGAACGTGCATCCCGGCAAGATCGTTTCGACCAGCCAAGAAGTCGAAGTGATGGTGTTGGAAATCGATTCGGCCAAGCGCCGGGTGTCGCTGGGTCTGAAACAGACCATGCGCAACCCATGGGAAGTGTTCGCCGAGAACAACCCCGAGGGCACACAAGTCGAAGGCGATGTGAAAAACATCACCGAATTCGGTTTGTTCATCGGTCTGGACAACGACATCGACGGCATGGTGCACCTGTCCGACATCAGCTGGGATCAGCGCGGCGAAGAAGCCATTCAGAACTTCCAAAAAGGTGATCTGGTTCAGGCCATCGTCACCGAAGTGGATGTCGAGAAAGAGCGGATTTCACTGTCGATCAAGGCGTTGGACGATTCGTTCACCGGTGCGACCGAAGGCGTCAAGCGCGGCTCGATCATCACTGTCACCGTGACCTCCATCGAAGATGGCGGCGTCGAAGTGGAATATGAAGGCGCGAAATCCTTCATCCGCCGCAGCGACCTGTCGCGTGACCGTGCCGAACAGCGCCCCGAGCGTTTTGGCGTGGGCGACAAGATCGATGTGCGCGTTACCAACGTTGATCAGAAAACCCGCCGTTTGGGTCTGTCGATCAAGGCACGCGAGATCGCCGAAGAAAAAGAAGCCGTTGAGCAGTATGGCTCGTCCGACTCCGGTGCGTCCTTGGGCGATATCCTGGGTGCGGCGCTCAAGGGCGACGACTAAACACTGGCGGCCCTATCCGGCCTGCATACACAGCCCCCCGCAGCATCCGCCGCGGGGGGTTTTTCATTCTAATTCGGGTGCGATCCAGAATTCCGGTTTACGTGAACGCCGAATCGGGCTGTAATCAGGTTGCAAAGATCGCACAAAGTGATGAAAAATTGGGCGAAATTCGGCTGGAAATGAAATTTGGTCTGGGAATTGGATGATTTCGTAATGTGTTTTGGTCGCCAAGGGGGGTACGATGTGTTTCCTGTGGCGCGAATTTCTTCTATGGTTTCAATACAAGTGCGGCCTGAACCGGGCATTTCGTCACAGCACAGGGGGACGTGTGCATGATTCGATCAGAACTGATCCAGAAAATCGCGGATGAGAACCCTCATCTGTACCAGCGCGACGTTGAGCGTATTGTGAACACCATTTTCGAAGAAATCATATCGGCCATGGCAAAAGGCGACCGTGTCGAACTGCGCGGTTTCGGGGCCTTTTCAGTCAAGAAGCGGGATGCCAGAGTGGGGCGAAACCCCCGCACCGGAGAATCGGTGCATGTCGAGGAAAAGCACGTGCCATTTTTCAAAACCGGCAAGCTGCTTCGCGACAGGCTGAACGAGGAATAATATCAATGCGCTATATACGTTATGCGTTTCTGCTCATCTTGGCGGTGTGCCTGGTGGTTGTGGCCCTGGCCAATCGAAAGGCCGTGACATTGCAACTGCTGCCTGTCGAAATGTCAGGTTTCATGGGCTGGTCATGGGCCGTTACCTTGCCTCTTTTCATCGTGATTTTTGCGGCGATAATCGGCGGCGTGCTGATCGGATTTGTCTGGGAATGGCTGCGCGAACACAAACACCGCGCCGAGGCCGTGCGCCAGCGTCGCGAGAAAGAGAAACTGCAGCGTGAAATGTCGCAGATGTCCGGCCCCAGCCCGCGCAAGGGCGATGATGTGCTGGCGCTTCTGGATTCGCCCAGCCCGTCGCGGTAACCCATGGGCAACACACGGGTAAAGATCTGCGGGCTGACCCGGCCCGCCGACATTTTGGCGGCACGCGATGCGGCCTATGTGGGGTTTGTGTTTTTCGCCAAATCCCCGCGCCACCTGTCCGTTGCACAGGCGGCCGCCTTGGCCATTGATGTACCGGTGGGGCAATGCAAGGTGGCGCTGACGGTCAATGCCGATGATGCCGCGCTTGATGCGCTGCTGCAGGCTGTTCCCATTGATATGTTGCAACTGCACGGGCGCGAAAGCCCCGAACGCGTGGCCGAGATACGCGCGCGCTATGGCCTGCCGGTGATGAAGGCAGTGGGCATTGCCGATGCTGATGATCTCAAGCCTTTGGCCGAATATGGCCGTGTGGCCGACCAACTTCTGGTTGATGCCAAGCCGCTGAAAGATGCCGATTTGCCGGGGGGCAATGGCCTGACCTTTGATTGGCGGTTGCTGGCAGGGCGCCGATGGCCGGTGCCATGGATGTTGGCCGGTGGATTGACCCCGGAAAATGTGGCCGAGGCGGTGCGCCTGACGGGCGCGCGGCAGGTTGATGTGTCGTCGGGGGTTGAGGCAAAGCCGGGGCTGAAGGACGCGGGCAGGATTGGCGAATTTATCGCAGCGGCGGGATGAACGTGATTTGGCAGCGCGCCACCCGGACCGACATTCCGGCGATCGTGGCTCTGTTGCGCGACGATGCCTTGGGCGCGGGGCGCGAAACCGATGATCTGGCCCGCTACATCGCGGCCTTCGAGGCGATGCAGGCCGAAGGCGACAACACTTTGATCGTGGGGAAATGCGACGGCGCGGTGATCGCCACGTATCAGATCACGTTCATCAGCGGCCTGTCCCTGCGCGCAACGCGCCGCGCCCAGATTGAATCTGTGCGTGTCTCCAGCACGATGCGCGGGCGTGGGGTGGGGGCGGCCCTGATGGCTGATGCTGAATCCCGGGCGCGGGCGGCTGGCTGTGGTCTGATCCAACTGACCACCAATGCGACCAGAACCCGCGCCCACGCCTTTTACACGCAGCTTGGCTTTACGCCCTCGCACATAGGCTTTAAACGCGAACTGAGGTAGCAGGAGGGCGTGGCGATGAACGATCTTTTCAACAGCTTTATGACGGGCCCCGACGAAAACGGGCGTTTTGGCGATTTTGGCGGGCGGTTCGTGTCTGAAACCCTGATGCCGCTGATCCTTGAACTTGAGGCGCAGTACGAGCATGCCAAAACTGACGATAGCTTTTGGGCCGAAATGGACGATCTGTGGGAACATTACGTTGGCCGCCCCAGCCCGATGTATTTTGCACAACGCCTGACCGAACATCTGGGTGGCGCTAAAATTTACCTCAAGCGGGATGAGTTGAACCATACCGGCGCGCATAAAATCAATAACGTGTTGGGGCAAATCCTGTTGGCGCGCCGCATGGGAAAAACCCGGATCATTGCCGAAACCGGTGCCGGGCAACATGGTGTGGCCACAGCCACGGTTTGCGCAAAATTTGGTTTGAAATGCGTGGTTTACATGGGCGCGCATGACGTTGAGCGGCAATCGCCCAATGTGTTTCGGATGCGGCTTTTGGGGGCCGAGGTGATACCGGTGACCAGCGGGCGTGGCACGCTGAAGGACGCAATGAACGACGCCTTGCGCGATTGGGTGACGAATGTGCGCGATACCTTTTATTGCATCGGCACGGTGGCCGGTCCGCACCCGTACCCGGCAATGGTGCGCGATTTTCAAAGCATCATCGGCAAAGAGGCCAAAGAACAATTGATGTGCCAGGAGGGCCGTTTGCCCGACACGATCATCGCCGCGATCGGCGGTGGGTCAAACGCCATGGGCCTGTTTTACCCCTTCCTTGATGACAAGGACGTGGCGATCATTGGTGTTGAGGCGGGCGGCAAGGGGGTGAATGCCAAGATGGAACATTGCGCCTCGCTGACCGGTGGGCGGCCCGGGGTTTTGCATGGCAACCGCACCTATCTGTTGCAGGATGACGATGGGCAGATATTGGAAGGGTTTTCCATTTCCGCCGGTCTGGATTACCCCGGCATTGGCCCCGAACATGCCTGGTTGCATGATATCGGCCGGGCGCAATATGTCTCGATCACCGATGTCGAGGCGCTGGAAGCGTTCAAGCTGTCTTGCGCGATGGAAGGGATTATTCCGGCACTCGAACCATCGCACGCCTTGGCCCATGTGATGAAAATCGCGCCCGATCTGCCTAAGGATCACATCATTTGCATGAATATGTGCGGGCGCGGTGACAAGGATATCTTTACCGTCGCGCGCGCCTTGGGTTGGGAAATGAATACCGGCGCCTAAGCGATTTATTCTATTAGGAAAAACAGGGTGGTGACCATGCGTTCGCCATCCTGTGTCGGGCCATAGATTTGATCAAGGATGGTTTTCAATCCGGCGTGAGTACGCGCATCGCCGTCGTGCTCCAGATCCAGAAACGCCTGAGGAATGTCGCGCAGATCGGAATAGAACATTCCCACCAATGGGGCCTGAATTTCACCCTCACGTCCGGCAATTTGCAACCGATCGCCAATGCGGGCCAGTTTCGTCCAGCGGTCACCGTGACGCACCGTGATATTCAGGCCGGAATGGAAGGTTGGATTCACAAAGTCAATTTTGTGCAAGTCTGGCATGGCATTTGGCCCTTGTTGAGATGACTACGTTCGAAATGTTCAATTAATCAGGTCGGCCTGCGATATCGTAACCGGCCAGAATATCCAGCGATACGATGTCCAGCGCGCGAATATGGGTCGCCGTCAGATTGACCTTTGGCGCGCAACCTTCATCATGGGCCTGAAGAAACCGCCCCGCGCACAGGCACCATTGATCGCCGGGCCTGAGACCGGGAAAGCCGTATTCGGGCCGTGGGGTGGACAGATCGTTGCCCACGTATTTTGAAAACGCCAGAAACTCAGCCGTGAGAATTGCGCAGACCGTATGGCTGCCCTGATCTGCGGCATTTGTGTTGCAGCATCCATCGCGAAAGTACCCGGTCAGCGGATCAGCGGAGCATTGTTCAAGATCGCCGCCCAAGACATTGATTGAAGGCTCTTTTTCCATTTTTCACTCCGGGGTTACTGGCGGAAACGATCGGCCAGTTTTTGCAAGGGGCTGCGCGTGTCCTCATCTGGGGCGGTTTCGGTTTTTATCGGTTTGGGCATTGGTTTGGAAGGCCGCGGCGGTGCTGTGCGCAGGGCCACCGCATTGGTGAATTTGGCGCCATCGCCAAGGGCCAGGGACGCGGCGCCATCGGATACACCGCGCAGCATATCATCAAGCCAATTCTTGTCAGCCTTGGCAAAATCCTTCAGAACATAGCCGGGCACGGCGTCTTTGTGCCCCGGATGGCCCACGCCCATCCGCACCCTTTGGTATTCCGCCCCGATATGTAAATGGATTGAACGCAGCCCATTATGCCCCGCGTGACCGCCGCCCTTTTTCAGGCGCAATTTACCCGGGGCCAGATCGATTTCATCATGAAAAACGGTAATATCGCCGGGTGTCAGTTTGTAAAAACGCATCGCTTCGCCAACGGATTGGCCCGACAGGTTCATGAAGGTTTCGGGTTTCAAGAGCACCACTTTGGCGCCGTCCAACACGCCTTCGCTGACCCGGCCCTGAAATTTGCTGCGCCACGGGGCGAAACCGTGATCATCGGCAATACGATCAACAGCCATGAACCCGATGTTATGGCGATTACCAGCGTATTTCGCACCGGGATTGCCCAATCCAACGAACAATTGCATCACAACGCGCCCCTTTCACACCAGCCCGGTGCCGTCACGCGAAACACCGTGCGGCGATGTCTGGCAATGCATCGAAATGGTCAAACACATAGGTGTGGGGCAGTTCGTCAACCGGCGTTTTGCGATAGCCGCGGGTAAACAGCGCAAAGGGCAGGGCGGCGGCCTGTGCGGTTGCGGCGTCCACCTCGCTATCGCCCACATAGAGGGCCGGACCACCGCCAAGCGCCCGGTGACAGGCCAGAAGCGGCGCAGGGTCGGGTTTGCGCACCGGCAGGGTATCGCCACCAAACACCGCGCCAAACCGATCCTGCATGTCAAAGTGGCGCAAAACCGATTTTGTCGGCGCTTCGGGTTTGTTGGTGCAAATACCCAAAATGTGGCCCGCGTCGGCCAGCGCATCAAGGCAATCGGTCACGCCGGGATACAGCGTGGTCAGGTGCACGGCATCCTCGTACAGATCCAGCAATTGCGCCAACATCGTGTCTTTCAACGCCGGATCAAGACCGCGCGCGGCGATCATCCGTTCTATCAATATCGGCGCGCCGCTGCCGATAAAACTGCGTGCTTCGGGCAGATCCATTTCGGCCACACCCTGGTCGCGCAACACGATATTGCCGGCGGCACAGATGTCAGGCGCACTGTCGATCAGGGTGCCATCAAGGTCAAAAATGATCACGCCCACCCGGTGTCCTTCCATTTGATCGAACAGCCCATCGAGGGCGTTTGATCGCGCGGGCCGTTTCCGGTTTCGGCGATCTGTTTCATCGCCTCAAACAGATCGCGCCGGGCATCGGCAGGGCCGGGTTGCGCACGCGAAACGTCCAGACGCCCGCGATATTGCAGCCCGAGTTCGGCATTGAACCCAAAGAAATCAGGCGTGCAAACCGCACCATAAGCCCGCGCGACCGATTGATCGACGTCGTGCAGATAGGGAAACGGAAACGCCTCGCGTTTGGCCATGGCTTGCATGTTTTCATAGCTGTCGTCGGGGTGACTGATCGGATCGTTTGAACAAATCGCCGCGACGCCCACGCCCATGGTTTTCAACTCGGCGCTGTCGCGTTTGATCCGGTCAAGAACCGCCAACACATAGGGGCAGTGGTTGCAGATAAACATGATCAGCGTGCCGTTCGGCCCTGCAACATCGGCCAACGACAGAACCTGACCGTCGGTCGCAAGCAGGGAAAAATCCGGCGCAGGCCAGTCAAAATCGCAAACAGGGGGGGCAGCAGCCATAGTATTGTCTCCTGGAAAGGGCAGTGATCGGAGTGATTTCAATGATATTCGTCAGAATACCGGGATTTGCGCCAAGATATAGGGCAATGGCACAAAGTGCGAGTGTGCGCCGGGAAATTTATTGAAAACCGCTTTTGGTGGGTTGTCATTCAGGGTTTGGTCACACCTTTGCCCTAAAAGCGAGGCAAGAGGTATTTTCCAGACGGTGATCGATGGGACAGACATATCAAATATACATGATCGGCGCCTCAGAGGTGTCAGTCACCGGCGGTGTCACTTTGGATGGGATCACCCAAGGCGATGGTTCGCACCTTGTGGGGCAAGAGATCACATTTGACAGCAGGGCGTGGAACCCCGTTTCGATTTCCGACAATGGGTGGGATCGAAAATTCTCCGATAATGATTGTTCGCAAAGGTTGGACGGTGCCCAATCTGTTGATGGCAGGGTGTATTCCGATGGAACCAAAGTTGAGGCAGAATATTCAATCGTCTTGACAGACGGGGCCGATACGTGGACGGCCGTAGCGTTCAATGTGAACAATTCCGATCCTGCCTATGGCACGATTGAAGGTCTGGCCATTGTCGGTGCACCGGGTACGTTTCCGCCGCCCGGCGTTGCGTTGACGGTTGTATCTGCCGAGGATTATCCCAGCTTTCATGAAAGCAAATTTGTCACGCCGATCTGTTTTGCGACCGGCACGCGCATCGGGGTACGGGGTGGGACACGGGCGGTTGAAGATCTGCGCACCGGTGATCTGGTGCGTGTGCGCGGCGGGATGGCGGAACGCGTGTTGTGGTGTGGGGCGCGGATGTTTCGCGCCACCGCCGAAACGGCGCCGATCCGTTTTGCGCCCGGCGTGTTGGATAATAATGCACCCTTGGTGGTATCCCCTCAGCATCGGATATTGGTCACCACACCGATGGCGGATTTGCTGTTTTGTTCGCCCGGCGTCCTGATTCCGGCCAAGGCGTTTGTAAATGGGACCACTGTCACCCAACCTTTGGGCGGTTTGATCCGCTATCATCACCTGTTGTTTGCGCATCACCAGATCGTATTTTCCAATGGTGTCCCCAGCGAAAGCTTCCTGCCGGGGCGCGCGTCTTTGGCCACGCTCACCGCGCAGGCGCGGGCCGAGGTGATGGCGCTGTTTCCGGCGCTGCGTGACAATCCTGATGCCTATGGGCCAGCCGCCGCGCCAACCCTGCGCCCCTATGAGGCGCAGGCGATACTGGCCGCCTAGGGCAGGATCATCAACCAGATCCAGACCGTGAAAATACTAAGCCCGGTGCCGATCAGCACACTTGACGCGGCAACCCGGCGCGCGGTGCTGTACATATCGGCAAAAAGATATGCGTTGACCCCCGGTGCCATCGCCGCCGTTATGACCGCTGCGCGCAGGGCATCGGTGGACAGGCCAAACCAGTTTCCCAAACCAAAGGCGATGGCCGGATGCAGGATCAGCGAACAACCACAAACCCAAAAGATGGCGCGCATGTCGCCTTCGGGGCGATAGCGCACCAATGCGCCCCCCAGCCCGAACAATGCCGCAGGCAGGGCGGCACGCACCATCATGTCAACCGCACTTTGCACCAACCCCGGAATGGACAATCCGCTGAGGTTTACCAGAAAACCCAAGGATATGCCGATCACCAAAGCGTTTGAAAACATCGCTTTGGCCACTTTTCGCGCCGTGGCGAAAGGTGCGCCGCCGGGGTTTCGGATGATCTCCATGAAGGTAACGCCGATGCCATAACAGATTGGCGCATGAATCGCGATGATCGCATAGTTATAACTCAGCCCTTCGGTGCCAAAGGCCCGTTCGGCAATCGGCAGGCCCAACAGCACCGAGTTTGAAAACAGCCCGCAAAACCCGAACGCAACGCAATCGGCCCAATCACGTTTGAACAAATACCGCGCGCCCAGAAACGCAGCGCCAAAGCCCGAAAACGCCCCAAGGTAAAATGCGGACAATAAAGCCGGGTCAAACCGCTGTCCCAGATCCAGGCCTGCGATGGCATTGAACAACAGGCACGGAATGGCGAAACGCTGGGTGAATTTCATCAACCCGTCAACGCCGGTTTCGCTGAAATATCCGCGCCATACCGCGACGTACCCAAACCCCATCACGATAAAAACAGGCAGAATAATGGTTAAAAGCGCTTGCATATCGGGGCCTGTGTATGGGGTCAGGCCGCAGGGCCGTGTGAATTTACGATGAAACGGCGCGCATCAGGGCAGGGTCAGCACCATACCGTCATAGGCCGGTGTCACGTGGTCGGGCGTTTCGTTGGCCACGGTTTCATAATCCAGATCGATATGCATATTGGTCAGCACAGCGCGTTTTGGTGCCACCTTTTCGATCCAGTCCAACGTGCGGGCCAGATGGGCATGGGTGGGATGGGGTTTACGGCGCAGGGCGTCGACAATCCAGATATCAAGGTTTTGCAGATGTTCCCACGCGCTTGGCGGAATTTCGGCCACATCGGGCAAATAGGCCAGACCGGCAATGCGAAAGCCCAAAGCATCAATGCCACCGTGGTTTACCAGAAACGGCGTCAGCATGATCGGCCCGCCGGCGCCGTCAACCGTGACCGCATCTTCAATCGTGTTCATTTCAAGGATCGGTGGATAGCTGGACCATTCCGGTTGGATGAATGCATATCCAAACCGCGCCATCAGATCCTTCTGGGTTGGGATATCGGCCCAGATTTGCAACCGCTGCCCCATGTTGAAAACGATCATCCGCAGATCATCCAACCCATGCACATGATCGGCATGGGCGTGGGTATAGACCACGGCATCCAACGTCCCGATCCCGGCATCAAGAAGTTGCGCGCGCAGGTCTGGCGATGTGTCGATCAACACACGGGTCGTGCCATCCGGCCCGTCCCGTTCCACCAATAGCGAACAGCGTCGGCGGTTGTTTTTCGGATTGTCCGGGTCGCAATCGCCCCAATGTCCGCCAAGGCGCGGCACCCCGCCCGACGATCCGCACCCAAGGATGGTAAAACGATAACCGCTCATGCCTGCCACGCGGCGGCCTTGGTGAACAGGCGGTTGAAATTCGCCTCGGTTGCGGCGGCAAATTCATCATAGGGCAGGGCGAACAGATCGGCCGCCTTTTGCGCCGTATGGGCGGTGAATGCCGGTTCGTTGCGTTTGCCCCGGTGCGGTGGCGGGGCCAGATAGGGGCTGTCGGTTTCCACCAAAATTCGATCCAGCGGTGCAGCGGCGAAAATATCGCGCAGTTCCTGGGATTTTGGGAATGCGGTGATGCCCGACATTGACAGATAAAACCCCAGATCAAGCGCGGCGCGGGCCAAATCGGCACTGCTGGAAAAACAATGCATGACACAGGAATAGGCGCCGTTTGCGTGTTCTTCGGTCAGAATGCGCGCCATGTCTTCATCGGCGGCTCGGGCGTGAATGATCAGCGGCAGGCCGGTGTCGCGCGCGGCAGCAATGTGGATGCGCAGGCTGGTTTGCTGTTTTTCCGCCGACTCGGACGTATAGTGATAATCAAGCCCGGTTTCACCGATGCCCACGCATTTGGGATGCTGCGCCAGTGCGATCAGTTCATCGGGGGTGACCATGGGTTCGTTTGCCACGCTCATCGGGTGGGTGCCCATGGCGTAAAACACGGGCGCATGTGCCTCGGCGATGGCGCGCACCTGCGGTTCTTGGCGCAGCTTGGTACAGATGGTCACCATGCGCGTCACCCCGGCATCGGCGGCGCGGGCGACGATATCGTCCAACTGCCCGTCGAAATCGGGAAAATCCAAATGGCAATGGCTGTCGGTGATCTGGGGTATTGTGGTCATGAAACCTTCAGGCTCGCAAGATTTGAGCCGCCGTCTGATTGATGCTCAGACCCATATCAAGGATCAGCGCGGAAGGGTCAAGGTTCACCGCCCGGCCATGGGCGGCGCGGGCCGACAGGGTTTGTTGCAAATCGGCCCATTGGCGCGCGGCCCATGGGCCCGGTGACAGACGGTGCAACATCGCTGTCTCGCCCCGTGTGATAGCAACGGTGGGCGGCAGGCCGGCACCGGTGCGCGCCAGCCGCGACATCAGGGTGTTGAGCAGGCGCAGCGTGACATCCAGCCGCTCCACAGCCCCGCGCCCCACCATCGTACCGGCAAGGGCCAGAAGACGCGCGCGATCCATATTTGGCGCGCCATCGGTCAGGTCTGTCAGGGTTTGATACAGTTTCAGCCCGTCAAGATGCGTCAGGCGCAACGCCTCGCCAACCGACCCATCGGCCAATTCGGCCAGGGCATCGGGAGTTTGCAAGGTTTCACCGGTCAACGACAATGCCGCTGCCAGATCACCGGGCGCAAGGGTGGCGCAGCGCAACGTGCGGCAGCGTGAGCGGATCGTGGGCAACAGCCGCGAGGGCGTATGGCTGATCAAAAGTAGGGTGCAATTTGCGGGCGGCTCTTCGAGCAGTTTCAGAATCGCATTCGAGGTGTTGATGTTCATCTCATCGGCACTGTCGATGATCACCACGCGGTGCCCGCCACCGGGCGCCGACAAGCCAAAGAAATCTTTCAGTTTGCGCGCTTCATCCACCGTGATCACGGTTTTCAGGGCCTTCTTTTTATCGTCCCACGCCCGGCGCAATAAAAACAGCCCCGGTTCGGCCAAGGCAATGGTGCGCCGTGTAACGGGATGATCGGCGGGGGTGTCCAGCGTGGTGGGCGGTTCGGTCGCGAACATGGCATCGCCCTTGGGCGGTTGCGACAAAAGAAACCGCGCAATCCGCCAGGCCAGCGTGGCCTTGCCCACGCCACGTGGCCCGGTGATCAGCCAGGCGTGGTGCAGTTTATCGCGATTAAAGGCATCAAGAAACGCCGCCTCGGCCTCGGCCTGGCCAATCAGGGTCAGGGTTTCGCGCGGGTGGGGCACGCCGACGATCCGGTCGGGTTCGGGCAGGGGATCATCAGCCATTGGCAAGACGGGGCGCAAGGGCAGCGCGGATGTTGGTGGCCACGGTTTCGGGGGCGGCATCACCGGAAATGGTAATGAACCGGGTTGGAAATTCATCGGCCAAGGCCAGGAAACCGGCGCGCATTCGGCGTTGCAGATCGGTGCCGAACCCTTCGAAACGTTCCTCGCTGGTTTGGCGCGACAGGGCGCGGCGCAGGCCGGTTTCGGGGTCCATATCAATCAGAAATGTCAGATCAGGCTCAGACCCGATCATCAGGCCGTGCAACTGATCGACCAGCGCACGCAGATCGCCGCGCGACAGGCCCTGATACATCCGCGTGCTATCGGCAAAACGGTCTGAAATGACGATTTTGCCGGTTTCAAGCGCGGGCCAGATCGTACGCTCCAGATGATCGCGCCGCGCCGCCGTGAACAACAGAATTTCTGTATGGGCTGACCAGCGGTCGGTCGCACCCTCCAATACCAAGGACCGAATTTGTTCGGCGCCGGGGCTGCCACCCGGTTCGCGGGTCAGCACCACATCGTGACCTTCGGCGCGCAAGGTATCGGCCAGCATGCGCGCTTGGGTCGATTTACCCGACCCATCGATCCCTTCAAACGTAACGAACAGGCCCTTGGTCACTCTGCGCCTGCTGCCTCGGCTTCGGCGGTGAAATCGCGAAACAGCTTTTCCGCAGCCAGACGCAGGCGCGGCATGAACCCGGCCTCGCCAATGTTGCGATCGGCCAACAGCGACACTTTGGCGTCTGGCAATCCGTCAAGTTTGATCACCATTTCGCCCAAGGGTTGGCCTGCGGTGATCGGCGCCTTGAATGGGCCGGTATACATCGCATCACCAATCAGGTTTTCAAGCTGCAAAGCCGGCACCAGAATTTCAATGTCTTCGGCGGCCACCAGACCCACTTCAGGCTCCATGCCCATCCAGACACTGGCTTTGGTGATATGTTGGCCCTTTTTCACAACGGTGCGTTCGACAAACTGGCGGAACGCCCAGTTTACCACGCGCTCGGCCTCTTCGGCACGGGCGGTTTCGCTCTGCATTCCGGTGATTACAAACACGATCCGGCGATCACCCTGGGCGGCCGACCCGACCAAGCCATATCCGGCCTCTTGGGTGTGGCCCGTTTTCAAACCATCAGCGCCATTGCCCAATTTCAACAGCGGATTGCGATTGAACCGGTTTTGCGGCGCACGCCCATCAAAAGGAAATTCGGTCTGGGCGAAATAGCCGTAATATTCGGGAAACTCGGTAATCAACCGGGTTGCCAGAATGCCCAGATCTTCCATGCTCATCCGGTGGCCTTCGGCGGGCCACCCGCTTGCGTTGACGAAGTTTGAATTGTCCATGCCCAACGCTTTGGCGCGCTGATTCATCTTTGCGGCAAAGGCTTCCTCGGTGCCGGCCAATCCTTCGGCCACCACCACACAGGCGTCGTTGCCCGAATTAACCACGATGCCCTGGATCAATTCCTCGACGGTGGGTCGGTCACGTTCGTTCAGAAACATGGTTGAACCGCCCATGTTCTTGGCCCGGGTCGATACGCCAAACGGTGTATCCATCTGCACGCGGCCCTGGCGCAACGCTTCGAACAGCATGTTCAGGGTCATCAGTTTTGACATTGATGCCGGGGGCAGGGGCGTTGTTGCGTCTTTGGTCAGCAGCACCGTTTCGGTGGTTACATCATACACATACGCGGCGGTGGCCCGGGTCTCGAACGAGGCCCAGGCAGGCAGCGCCAGCATCAGTGCGAACAGAGCAGCAAAGCAGCGGGTAAACATGGCAATTCTCCTGGCGTCGGGGCGTAAGGATTCAGTTCGAAGTGAAATAGGCGTCATTGAATCCCAACGCTTTGACTTTTTTCAAAAGCGCGGCGCGTTCGGTGTTTGTGGCCGCCGGGCCAACAACGACCCGATAGAATGTTTTGCCTTTGGTCGATTCCTTGCGCACCGTGGGGATCATTCCGGCGCTGCGCAGGGCAGTCGCGGTATTGTCGGCGTTGGCCTGCACACTGAATATCCCGATCTGGATCAACGGGTTCTTTATGTTTGACGTGCGGGCCGGGGGCGGGGCGGCGGGTTCGGGTGCGGCTGGCGCATTCACGGCGGCGGCGGTGATTCCCGCATCCGGTGCCTCGGGCGACGGCGCGTCCAATGACAATGCCTCGATCTCTTCTGGCTTTTCGATGGCGGCTTCGGTCGGGGCGGGGGGCGTTTCTGCCACCTCTTCCCGGCGCAGCGCGGTCACGTTAACCTTGACCGGTTGCCCCGCCACCATGCCCAATGCCTCGGCGGCATCAGACGATACCTGAAAGCGCGGGCCCGGATTATCGCGTTCGCGCCGAAACAGCGCGCCAATGACGAATTTCTTGTTAACGTCATTGCGGATGATCACCCGCTCGGGGTCGGTCACATCCGGGTGGGCCACCCAAACCCCGCCAAGTGACGGGCGGCCATCCCACAATCCGGCCTCGGATTTCTGAAACACTTCGGGCGATTCCACGTCACGCTCGACCAGACGGGTCGATGTGGGCGCAATCGTTTGTGCGCCCTCATCCCCGGTTTCCGGCCGATCGCCACCCGGAAACTCAAATCCCTCTTCGCATGCCGACAATGCCGCCAGCATTCCCGCCAGAACGGTCAGTTTCACCACGTTTGGCGTCATAGGTTGCCCCCATCCATGCACAGGCGTTGCCGTGCGGTTTGCCGGTCTCCGGCGTTGCTGCTCGTGACTCAATAGCGCTGTCAGCGCTCCAGTTGGCAAACAGTGTACCGTGCGCGACGAAACAAGGAAAGAGACGCATCGCGCCGGAATATAAAACTGTCGTGTACAAGAGCCCCCTTTCCGAATCGGAATTTGGGCGATAAGTCACCCAAACCGGAGAAGTGGCAGAGTGGTCGATTGCAACGGTCTTGAAAACCGTCGTGCGTGAAAGCGTACCGTGGGTTCGAATCCCACCTTCTCCGCCATTTTTCGCCGGTAAGTGTTTGTTTTTGCTGGATAAGCAAAAAGAACGTCCCCCACTATATCCCCCACCTAGATCAGGGCCACCTCTGAATGCGCAGGACATGGTAACCAAGTTCATTCGCCTTGCCGCTTCGCGATTGGATGATGACAAATGATAAGGTCAGGGCGTTTATTCGCATAAATCCCTCATCGCGCTCCCGCTTGTTGGTGAGCCAGTCGCGTCGCGCATTTCCTCGAATATTCCTTGTTCCGACCCTTCATTCCGGTCAGCGGCGGCGGCTGGTTAAAAAACCGCCGATCGACTACTGGAAATCCGACCGTCTAATATATCATCAACTATTATCGCTGCTACGAGCGCACCCGCCGCCTGTGTGAAACCTTTCCCCTGACATTAACACAAACAGTTACAGCTGCCGATCGTAAGTTCTTGGCTCAGCGCGACCGCGATCTAACTCTCGGTCGCGTCTTGAGCGGGAAGGGGCAGACCCCTGCAAATCCTATCTGTCAGGAGGGCCATCCAATTACCCAATCCGCAAACAGCACAGGCAGGCGGATGTGTCGCCAGTCTTATCAACTCATACTTCTGGACTGCACCCGTTGCGACAACTGCGACTTCCGCGACATAAAGGCGTGCGTTTTTTGCTTCCGGGTCATGACCGTTGCGACACTTGCGACTACTGCGACAAGAGGGCGGGTCAGCGGTGCGCCGCCCTCTTCGATTTTGTCTGACGTTTTTGGATATTAAATTTGGCGCGCACCTTGCACGATCTGCCAAGCCTCCTTGCGCGCAGCCCCGCGTATTACCGTTCCTGGGGCGAGCGCTACCAACCAACCATGCCGTTCCAACAGTGCCAGCGCCGCCCTTGCCTTTGGGCTTTCGCGCAGTGGGTTCGGCCCAAGCCGCACCACGTCGCGCAAAGTAATGTCTGGATGCGGCCAGTTTTCCAAGAGCCATTTTCGCAATGTTTCGGCCCGGTCGATTTCTGCTGATACCGTTGCCGCGCTTGCAAGACGTGAAGCTTCAGACAAATAAAACCGCGCAAGTGTGATTGCGTCAGCCATCGTGGTGGCCTCAACTTCGCGCGCTTCTAAATCCGTCCAGAGCGTCAGTACGCCAGCCATACGCGCCGCCTGTTCAGCAATTTTTGAGGCTGCACCAGTGATATGTGAGAGCGTGCCACCGGGTAGTTGCATCCTTTCGATCTCATCTGAGAACTCCACCAACTGCGCTCGCGCGTCGGACGTCAGCGTCAATCTTGCTGGTTTAAGCGTGCGGCCATCGTCCAAAGTCGGCATCGCGTTGGACAAGATGGCTTTTAGCCGCTGCGCGAACGCATCCAGCGACGCATCATCCCTGCGCATATTTGCAAAAAGCCTCTGCCCGATACTCGATTCGGGTTCGCAGATGAGGGATCGGGGGAGGAAGCCAAGGCCGCTCGTAAGGGGGTCTGACAGGAACCCATAGATAGCGACAGGCTGTGCCATCAGATGCATAGCCAACCGTCGCTCACGCAACGTATAGACACCATCGCCCGCCCGTGTGCGTTGGATTTCCGAGCCATCCCAAAGACGGTTCAAGCCGCCAAGGGTTTTCATGCGATTGTCCGCGTTCATCGCATGGCCCCCGAGAAACTGCGCAGCTTCATCGGAGAAGAGGCCGAGGCTGGGTTGCCCCTGCTGGAAGGCGCGAAACAAGCCTTCCAGCGTTGGTTCGCTTGCCGTGCGGTCTGGCAATTTAGGCGCTTCCGGCGGATCGCCTAGTGCGGCCAGATCAGCTTCGGCTGCGGTCCGTTTATCACGATTGGCGCTTACAGCATCGCGCAGAGCGCTCTTTTTTCTTGCGTCATACAGTTCGGAATCCTTCGCCCATGACTTGGACGCGACGTCATAGTTTTCGCTTTGCTCGCGCTCATATTCACGCAAGCCCTGCAGAAGCGGTTTGTCGCTACTAGACTTGCGCTCGCCCGACCGTGCGATGGTCAGGAAATAGAGCGACACAGGGACAAAACCCCCGAGTGTCTCCACATCGGCAAAGCCTTGAACCGCCAGCGACGCTGCCGCCAGCGCCGAGGCCGCTGGGATGGCGATGGGGGCTTGCGTAGAGCCCTGCACAGCCTCCACGGCTGCGCGTAGCGGTCCGAGTGCTTCTACGGGATAGACTTCACCCGCTGGGATTTCCCGCACTAACGGTTGCGGTCCTTCGGTATCGAACGGGATAGATTTGAGAATTTTCATGCTACATCCCCCTTCATGGTCAGAAGGTCATTCCAGTCGCGCCCATCCGGCACAGGCAAAAGCGATACCTCCCAGCCGAGTCCGTGTGCGCGTTCAGCCAACGCGTGCGCAGCCGCGCGGCCCGGGGCATCGCCGTCAGGCGCGATGGTCAGCCGGTGTGGATCGGGGGGTAGGTGTAGTCCTCGGATGCCAGAGGTTGAGAGCGCCGCCCATATGGACGCAGGAGCGGGCAACAGGCCGGACGCAAGGCTAAGGGCAGTTTCTATGCCTTCAGCCACCACCAGCGGTCCTTTTGTTTCAATGAGCCGCACAGCCCCGCCTTTCACAGGCCCCAGCATCGCCTTGGCGGGCTTAACATCCGCCTTGCGACCGGTCGGTGAAAGGTATGTTCGATGCGCCGCAAAGCCTTCGGCTACACCAACAAAAGATAACATCGCAGGAAGATGTATTCCTACCGGATGCCAACAGGCGGGTAGAAAACGCAAGGTCTTGGGAAGGGGGCAGGTAATGCCCCGGCCCCTCAGATATGCCTCTGCCAGCGTGCCTTCTACTGGTCGCGCATCCTGCCAAAGACGCTGCGCCTGCGCGGAACGCTTCGCATCTTGTTTGCGCTGTTCAGCTCTGTGCTGGGCAATAGTCGCCGGGTCTGGCGGCGCACAGCTTCCAGGAATGACGCCTGCTGCAACCAGAATATCACGATATGCGCAGCCGGATTTCTTGCAGTCCAGCAAGAGCCGCCCGTTTTCGCCGTTGGCCAACGTCAGGGCATTCTGCCCTTTGCGGCCTTCGCTTTGGCAGGCAGGGCAAGGTGCGACCCCATAGTTGCCGTACCATTTGCCGCGAAGGTCACGCGCGAGGTGCTTTGCATCCGTCATTGGCGCACCCCCACCACTTCAGCGGTCACATTGTAGCGCAGCACATAGCGCGCATCATGCCTCGGGGAAGCCCCCCGATGTGGTTCGCAGATGATTTCAATTTCCACGCCGATCTTGCGCAGCTTGGAGATATACGCGCGCCCGCATGGTGCCGGGTTTTCGATCGGTGTGAAACCCTTGACGCTCGCGCGGCGCAACTGCTCCAAAGATTGAGGTGTGCGACCGCATAGTGTGATAATGAAGGGCTCGGCGCAGCTGGCCGTGATGCGGTAACGTGTGCCGTTCGGCTGGTTCCTGTACTTTCCCCGTGATATGTTTCGGGCATTCGTCGCATCCGCAAACGAAACGTCCCGCGCCGTGTCAGCCTGCTCGCTGCACGGCGCAATTTTTTTGCATACCATGGTTTATGCGGTGTCCTGCGTGCGGTTGTTCACCCACGCGGCCACGTCGGCTTCTTTCCAGCCAACAGCGCGCTTGCCAAGCTTGATTGGCCTGGGGAAATTGCCTTCGGCAATCATCGCGTAAGTCGTGCTGCGCGACAGCCCGGTGATATGCAGCACCGACGGCAGGCGCAGTATTATCGTTGGTTTAACTTTTGTCATCCCTATTTGCTCCTTCGTTTGTGCGAGGGCAAGGGAGACGAAGTGCGGATGTGCACGGCTCCATCGCCCCCACAGGGACTTTGAATGCCGTCGACACATCTTGCGCGACTGGGGCCAGTTGGCCTTGGGAAAGATGGTTATCGAATCAACTCGGACCTTGCAAGAGTATTTCGCATATTTTGTGCTATGATTGGACCCGTCACGGTTTGATGCAGCCCCAAAGCTCAAAGAGGATGAAGAATTTTATCGCTGTTCTCGCACCGGGTTTGTTTGACACAAAATGGAAACGCAGGCCGTAGCCTGCGTTTCTATGTGGTGCAATCGAATGCTTGTTAACAGCTCGACGCGGATTTTGAACAAAGCAATAGGTAAATGCCTGCAAGTTATTGTCAAGTATTTAATCGATTGAAAAAGAAATGCCATCAAGGTTTAGTATGGACATCTGACAGGATATAATGGGGATGTGCTAATGCGCTTAGGTCTCGATATTGGCACGAACTCAATCGGCTGGTGGCTTTACCAAACAGACGATGGGATGATCACCGGCGTAGTAGATGGTGGGGTGCGCATCTTCTCGGACGGACGCGATCCGCAATCTAAAGAATCGTTGGCGGCGGATCGCCGTGCGGCCCGTGCGCAGCGCCGTCGGCGTGATCGGTATCTACGCCGCAAGGCCGCCCTGATGAAAAGAATGGCCGAGGCGGGGTTGATGCCGCTCGACCCAGCCAAAGCCAAGGCGCTTGAGGTCCTAGACCCCTATGACCTGCGCGCGCGTGGCTTGGACGAGGCCCTGCCACTGGTGCAATTCGGGCGCGCGCTGTTCCACCTCAACCAGCGACGCGGGTTCAAATCTAACCGCAAGACGGATCGCGGCGATAACGAAAGCGGTAAGATCAAGGATGCGACCGCGCGGCTAGACTGGGCGATGCGCGACGGCAAGGCGCGCACTTACGGCGAATTCCTGTATATGCGTCAGCAGGAGGCTGATGACCCGAAACACGTTCCAACTGTGCGCACCCGTCTGTCCGTTGCGCTGCGCGACAATGCGGAAAAGGAAGAAGCGGGCTACGATTTCTACCCCGACCGGCGCCATCTGTCCGAGGAATTCGACGCGCTCTGGGAGACGCAGGCCACGTATCATTCCGCGCTGACGGATGATTTGCGCAACCAGATCAAGACGATCATCTTTCACCAGCGCCCACTCAAAACGCCCGAGGTGGGTCTGTGTCTGTTCACTGACGAACGCCGCATCCCGTCAGCGCATCCGCTGAATCAACGGCGTATTCTAATGGAAACCGTTAACGCTCTGCGGGTCGTGGCGCGTGGTGAAGCCGCGCGAGACGTGACGCTGCAAGAGCGCGATCAGATCGTTCATGCGTTAGACAACAAAGGGCATACTAAAACCCTGTCGGGCATGACAATGAAGCTCAAGGCACTGGGGAAGGTGATCAAACTGCGTAAAGACCAGAGCTTTACACTCGAAACCGCCAACCGCGATGCCATTGCCTGCGATCCTGTGCGGGCGAGCCTGTCGCATCCCGACCGGATGGGAAGGATCTGGACGACGTTGGACGCTGATGCACAGTGGGGGGTGATACAACGGATCCGTGACGTTCAAAGCGATAGTGAACACGACAGACTCGTCGACTGGTTGATGGACAAACACGTCCTTGATCGTGCCCAAGCCCAAGCCACCGCAAATGCCCCCCTGCCCGAAGGTTACGGGCGGCTTGGGCTGACAGCGACACGTCGCATTCTGGCTGCACTGGAGTCTGATGTAATCCCCTACAGTGCCGCTGTGGCCGCTTGCGGTTGGTCACATTCCGGCGGACCAACAGGCGAGGTGCTGGATACGTTACCCTACTATGGCCAAATCCTCGACCGCCACGTAATCCCCGGCACCTATGATGAAAGCCATGACGACGTGAAACGATACGGGCGGATCACCAACCCCACCGTCCATATCGGGCTGAACCAGATCAGGCGGCTAGTGAACCGGATTATCTTGGTGCATGGCAAGCCCGCCGAGATCGTTGTGGAGCTAGCCCGTGATTTGAAAAACTCCGAGGAGCAGAAGCGGGAAATTCAGAAAGCTATCAAAAAGAATACTGACGCGGCAATAATGAGGGGCAAAAAGCTGGTCAATGATTTGGGTCAGAAGGATACTGGTGCGAATCGATTGCGTTTGCGATTGTGGGAAGATCTTGGTCCTACGATCGGCCCTCGAAGCTGTCCTTACACGGGCAAACCAATTTCCGCATCTATGATCTTCAGCGACCAGTGCGATGTGGATCACATTCTGCCATTTTCTCGCACTCTGGATGACAGCTTTTCCAACAAGACCCTGTGTCTAAAAGAAGCTAATCGCCTGAAGGGTAACAAGACACCTTGGGAGGTTTGGGGAGACACGCCGCAGTGGGGTGAGATTGCCGTCAACCTCAAGAACTTGCCGGATAACAAAGCATGGCGCTTTTCCCCCGATGCGATGGAGCGGTTCGAGGGCGAGACTGATTTTGCCGCTCGCGCGCTCAAGGACACGCAATATCTGTCCCGCATCGCGCGGGCCTATCTGGATGCCCTTTATGACGGCGCAGACGGCAAATCCCACGTCTGGGTTGTGCCCGGACGGCTGACGGAAATGCTGCGCCGTCACTGGGGTCTAAACGGCATCGAAGCGCTGACGGACAGCGATACCCAAACCGTTAAGCCCAAAAACCGTATGGACCACCGCCACCATGCCATTGATGCCGCTGTGGTCGCCGCCACGGACCGCAGCCTGATCCAGCGGATCAGCAAGATCGCTAAGCACGATGAGAAGACCGGCGCCGAGCAGGTCGTGCGCAGTGTCCCACCACCCTGGGACAGGTTTCGAGATGATATAGCCGCACAGCTTTCAAAAATCATCGTCAGCCACCGCGCTGACCACGGGCGGATCGATCCGCAGGCGCGTGCGCAAGGCAGGGACACGACCTCTGGCCAGTTACATAATGATACAGCTTACGGAGTGATTGATGAGGGACATGTGGTTAGCCGCACACCGCTTACATCCTTGAAGCCCGGCGACATTGAGGTGACGACCAAGGGCAAGAACATCCGTGACCCGTTCCTGCAAAAGCACCTCGCGCGTGTGACGCGAGGACTGGACGGCAGAGCTTTCGAGGCAGCCCTAGTTGCATTCGCTCGGGCGGCTAAACTTCCAGATGATACAGAAAATCCTTATTTCGGGTTGCGGCGCGTGCGATTGTCCGAAAGTCTTACGAAAAGAGCAAGGATTGAGGTCGCCGACCGAAATGGCAAGCCGTTCAAAGCTTATAAGGGAGACAGCAACCATTGCTATGAAGTCTGGCGGCTACCCGGTGGCAAGATTAAGTCGCAGATGGTCACTACATTCGAAGCTCACCAGGCCGCAGTTGAAAAGAAACCCCATCCAGCCGCGAAGCGCCTGTTACGGTTTTTCAAGCGTGATATGATCGCGTTGGAACGGGATGGTGCTCTATTTATTGGGTATGTGCAAAAAATGAAAGCTGGCGGATTATTTATTGCACCGCATACCGAGGCAAATGCAGATGCAAGAGACCGTGATAGTAAAGACACGTTTCGTTTTCTGAATATCGGCGGAGGGTCCTTGATTAAGGCCAAAGCCCGTCGGATTCATGTCGACGAAATGGGCCGGATGCGCGACCCGGGTCCGCCTCGTTAGGTGAATTACGTAAACTTGTATAAAATCCGTTGTGTTAACGATTCGCGTGGGGGCGTGAAGGGATGACACATGGACCAGATTATCGACATTGCCACGAACGGGCGGCACCTGTCCCGCGATCATGGATTCTTAAAGGTTTCCGAAGATAATGCCGAAGTCGGGCGCACACCGCTTGATCAAATTGCAGGCGTGATTGTTCATGCTCATGGCACGACATGGTCGACCTCGCTGCTGACGGAATTGGCAGATCGTGGTGTGCCGGTTGTGCTGTGTGCATCCAATCATGCGCCAAAGTCGGTGCTAATGCCGATCGACGGCCACCATGCTCAGGGTGCGCGTATGCGGGCGCAATGGCAGGCCAAAACCCCGCTGATAAAACAGGCCTGGAAACAGGTTGTTACGGCCAAGGTGACGATGCAGGCGGCTGCCCTCGATGCACTCGGAGAGGCTGACGCGCCCCTCCGAATGATGGCGCGCAAGGTAACGTCCGGTGATACTACCAACATCGAAGCACAAGCCGCGCGATATTATTGGCCCCGCATGATGGGGCCGGATTTCAGGCGCGATACCGGGGCAGGGGATGAAAATGCCCTGCTCAATTACGGCTACACCGTATTGCGCGCCGCCACAGCGCGGGCCGTGGTGGCCGCCGGTTTGCATCCGACCATCGGCCTGTTCCACTCCAATCGGTCCAACGCATTTGCACTTGCCGATGATCTAATGGAGCCGTTCCGCCCACTGGTGGACTGTGCGGTGCGGAAGATTGTGGCAAAACGTGGCGCACAGATTGATACCGACACGAAACAGGCGTTGGCGCGGCTGATTGCTACAGACCTGCCGTTGGGAGAGGGCGTAACGCCCGTGTCGGTAGCGGTGATGAAATTAGCCACCTCTCTGGGCCAAAGCTTCGAATCGGGTAAGTTGGCGCTGGCTTTACCGGCCCCGCTGGACCGTCTGACCCTTGCGGTGCTGGGAGCATGAGCTATGAAATCAGAGTTTTATCGGGGTATCGACTGATGTGGATTCTTGTGATGTTTGATCTGCCAACCGATAGCAAGCTGCAGCGCAAGGCGGCAGGCGATTTTCGGAATTTTCTGCTGGATGAGGGGTTCGAGATGAGCCAGTTTTCCGTCTACGCTCGATTCGTAAATGGCAAGGAAGCGTTTCAAACCCGCGTTAACCGGATTTCGCGTCATTTGCCAGATTCGGGCGATGTGCAGATACTGAATTTTACTGATCGGCAGTATCGTGATATTGTTCATTTCTCGGATCAGAGTCGCAGGCGCGCTCGCGAGAATCCGCAACAACTGGTGATGTTTTGATCCGATTCGGCGAACTTTTATCCAACGACCACCGTACATATCTTTATGTTTTCAAAGGCATGCACGGCGATGTATTGTAGCTGTTCAAAATCCGCGGTCCAGCCGCAACTCCAATAGAGCTGCCCTCCCCAAAGAAACCATTGTAGCTGTTCAAAATCCGCGGTCCAGCCGCAACCGATCCGGCGGGCAGTGCGGAAAACGTTAATTGTAGCTGTTCAAAATCCGCGGTCCAGCCGCAACACATATGCACCATGTATCGGCCCTGCCCATATTGTAGCTGTTCAAAATCCGCGGTCCAGCCGCAACATACGCGAAATGGTTTCGCAGTTGTCCCGGATTGTAGCTGTTCAAAATCCGCGGTCCAGCCGCAACGACATTCTTTGTGTTAAAGTCCGGAATTGTCATTGTAGCTGTTCAAAATCCGCGGTCCAGCCGCAACTGTCCCATGATGGTTGTGCTGTCGTGATGCATTGTAGCTGTTCAAAATCCGCGGTCCAGCCGCAACAGAAACCCGCGCGTGTCGTTTGGTGCGGGGATTGTAGCTGTTCAAAATCCGCGGTCCAGCCGCAACCATTGCGCTTGCCGGTTTCGATTTCGCTGAATTGTAGCTGTTCAAAATCCGCGGTCCAGCCGCAACACCCGTTGGGTGTGCTGGCGCGGGCGGGCATTGTAGCTGTTCAAAATCCGCGGTCCAGCCGCAACTGCGGCGGCGGCTCATGACACAACGCCCAGATTGTAGCTGTTCAAAATCCGCGGTCCAGCCGCAACCCTTCTCTCTGGCATCGGCCCGCGATCTGGATTGTAGCTGTTCAAAATCCGCGGTCCAGCCGCAACGATGGCTGATGTCGGGGTCCGTTCCGTTGAATTGTAGCTGTTCAAAATCCGCGGTCCAGCCGCAACTGCTACGGTCGGCAGATTATCACCGTGTCGATTGTAGCTGTTCAAAATCCGCGGTCCAGCCGCAACTCAGCCGGTCATCGCTGTATTCCAGGCCTGCCGAAATAGATGCTGAAACGCTGACGCTGATGAAGGAGATCGGCCGGGTGTTCACCAAGCACCCGTTCTTTGGTAGTCTTCAGATTACAGCCTACTTGCCCAGAAACGGCTTCCACGCGGCCGACCACCGTGTGCGTCGTCTGATAGGCTTGATGGGATTCAATACCCGCAAAGCCGAGTGACGCGGCAGGTCTTGCCGGCCGGTTCACGGGCAAACTGGCAACTCTGCACTGAGATCATGTTGCGGAAAACTTCGACGACGTTCGGGTTTGGGTTGTGGATGGTTCGCCGCCAACCATAAGGCGCTCGTATCCGTCCAACAGGCCGTGGTCGGCCTTGATAGCGTCGGTTTCGGCCTCCGGTGCCGCGCCTGCTTCGTCCATGCCAACGGCGGCGCGTACCAACGCTTCGTGCTTGCGGCTAAACACAAAGCCGCCCTTTTTCTCTGATCAACTGATCTTGAATTTGCCAACATCCGGCACCTGATCCTTTGGAACGCCGCGTAAAATTGCACTGTTCGTTCGGACATACTCAATGACAGGCGCTGTCCCTGCTTCTGGTGCCTGTGGCGTGGCTGCCTGCTCTGCGCTGGTCGAACCCTGATCTACATGCCGTATTTTCAGCGCGACGATTGAAACAAGTTTATCAAGATCAACCCAATCGCCAGCACCAAGGGTATCCTTGTTGTAGCCACGCTGCTTTGCGGTGTGGCGCGCCCTTGGGAGTGTGCACCACCACCCATCCTGAAAGCCGGGGTGGCTTACTTGGGCGGGGTTTTGGGCTGGCTCTGCTGCAACAGCTTCTTGCCCGCCGCTATCATCGTCGGCTCGTTGTTCTTCTGTCCTGACCGGATCATCGCTTCTGCCGCCAACCTGTTGCGAAGGCTGTTGTTGCGAGCTGGCAAAGGGGTCGCCTGATTGGCTTTCGGCTTTTCGCTATCATAGAATTTCATCGGCTATTTCCCTTGCGGTTTTGAGTGGCGGGCGTCAACGCCATCAAGAATGCCCTGATCGGCCCTTTGATCCATAGCAGCATTGACGAAGTCTGTCGGAAAATCTTCCATCGCCTTGCGCGATACCGGGCGCGTGCCTTCCTCGTTATGGAAGGCGTCAATGATGGCCTCGGTCATTTCGCTGTTTGGGTCCCCGCCGCCTCTAGGTGCGTCTGCTCAATGTGGGCGCGGTATGCGTCAGCGGTGCCGCACTGATAGGCAAGGCGCAACCCCATGACGCGCCCATTGCCGCTTTTCCCTATCATCCTCACCCTTCCGGCTCATGTTGCTTGCGTCACCCACAAGGCCGCCGCCAATCGCGCTAATGATGAAGTGGTTTAAGCAGGCGGCCATCAGGTCAACGTACATTCCGGTCGCCTGCTGAACGCCAAACCGCGCTGCTGCGCTTTCAGCAACTTCCGGTGCGCCTTCTTCCCCCGCCGATATTCCCGCCAAACCACCAAGTCGCGCGACAGCTCCCCTGGCCCCCGAGAAACTGCGCAGCTTCATCGGAGAAGAGGCCGAGGCTGGGTTGCCCCTGCCGGAAGGCTCGAAACAAGCCTTCCAGCGTTGGTTCGCTTGCCGTGCGGTCTGGCGATATAGGCGCTTCCGGCGCATCGCCTAGCGCCGTCAGATCAGCTTTGGCTGGCTCCGAGAATCGTTGAAAGACAAGCGGATACGCGCCTGGTTTCATCTCACCACTATCTCAGATGACTATTCGCCGCGCAGAAAAGCACTCCAAGCCGCCATCATGACCCGGCGCCGCTCCAGCATGTCACTGCGCTGATAGGCGCGCTCCACATCCGAGCCGATGAAATGCGCAAGCGCGATTTCAGCCATGTCGCGGGGGTAGCCTTGTTCCGCTGCCCACTGCCGGAAGGTTGAGCGCAGCCCGTGCGGCACCGCCGGGCGCTTGCTGCGCGGGTCGAGGTAACCCGCGCGACCCGCCTTCACTTCGCTCTCCTGCATCCGGCGCATGACGGCGGAAATTGACATGTCTGACAGCATTCCGCCTCGCGGTGCAAAAAATACCAAAGGCGAATCGTCCATCCGGGGCAGGTTTTCCAGAATAGCCACTGCGTCGGGCGTCAGCGCCACGCGGTGTTCCCGGCCTCCTTTCATCCGCGAAGCCGGAACGGTCCATGTCGCAGATGTCGCAGGTGTCGCAACCGGGGTAGTTCTGATTGCGCTTTTTATCCCGAAGTCGATTTCATCCCAAGTCATTCCCCGCACTTCACCTGAACGCGCAGCGGTGAGCGTCAAGAACTGCAATGCCTTCGCAGCCATCCCGTCCCGGCTACTAAGCGCAGCCCACCAGCCTACAGCGTCGCCCAGCGCCAACGCGGGTTGATTGCCGCCCGTCGCGACCTTGGAAGGCTTGGGCAGAATTTCCGACAGGTTACCCTTCCAGCGTGCGGGGTTGTCACCTTTGCGGTGCCCTGCCACTGTCGCCCATGAAAGCACGTTTTCGATGCGCCCGCGCAGACGTTTTGCGGTTTCAGTTTTGGTTTGCCAGATAGGTTCCAGCACGCGCAGAATATCCTGCACTGTGATTTCCGAAACCAGCTTGGAACCCAGCACCGGGCTTGCGTAAGTGTTCAAAGTCGAGCGCCATTGCTTGCGGTGCTTTTCATTGCGAAATTCATCCAGTTTTGCGGCCAGATAGGTGTCAACGGCTGCGTCAAAAGTCAGCCCCGCTGCCGCCTTACGCCGTTCCGCCAAGGGGTCGCCGCCCAGCATCGCCTTGCCCCGATTGTCGAGTGCCAGCTTTCGCGCCAATGCGAGCGATACAGCCGGGGGGCTACCCAGGCCGATTTCGCTTCGCTTGCCGCGAATAGTGATGCGCTGAACCCACTGCTTGCCCCCGTTCGGACGTACGCGAAGAAATAACCCGTGGCCGTCAAAATGCTTTCCCGGCTCTGTCACCGTTTCCACGAAACGCGCAGTCAGCGCCTTCTGCGGCCTCCTTATTCCATCATGTGTCAAGTTTTATCCCCCATAATATCCCCCACCTAGTAGTGGATTAGATAGGAATATGCTGGATTCGACCGGACGTTGGAAGTCCTTATTGTCTTTAATTTCAAGGCTTAAACGGAAGTTTTTAGACAACGCCGGATCTACCTATAGCGGACACCTTCTCCGCCATTATCCCCATTGCGAACCAGTAACGCCGCCCAGACGGGCACGGATTTTTCCGTGTTATCAAAGGGGTTTGCCTGAACGGGCCGAACCTCACAGACGCGCCGCTAGGCTGAAGTTGGGCTCAGAATGGCCCTCAGTCTCAGTTTGGGCGAACCTCGCCCGTTCCGGTTCGGTCCCTTTTTTCTATTGCATTTCAATGCCCTGCCGCCGAACTCCGCCAAAACCTAAAAGCGCGTTCCGAAAGACATCAATGGAAACATAGACGGAACACGCAGTAGGCGCGTTACTCGGGAGGCCAGCGTAAAGCGGCGGATTTCTGGGGTTGGTTCGCATCCCATTCACTCACCGAAACACTTGATGACAAACCATTTTGGCACCGCTAGCGTTCAAGAACCACAGATTGGTGCAGGTCGATGCGGAGGCTGAGCCAAATC
>NZ_QAGK01000008.1 GCF_003057885.1 Oceaniglobus ichthyenteri | reverse complement strand
GCCCCAGAACCAACCTCCGCGTCTCCGCTTCCGTCCGTCCCGTGCGCCCCGCCGCTGCATCTCTGCGCCGCCGGTGAGAGGGGTTCTACGGTTAGTAGCACATACCCGCAACCCCTTTTTTGGGAAAAAGTTCAAAATTTGTTGGAAAACCTTTTTGCGCCCTATTTTATTGGGCTTTGGGCATGATCATAGTGTTGGGGAAAACAGGATTATGCGCCTGCAGTCGGCCGATTTGATTCGAAACTTGAGTTCTGGTTGCGCAGAATCGGCCCGAAACACCGATTCCAATCTCACAAAACGTAGAATCGAAGGCACTGGCACCCCTGCACCCGACTCGTTGCTGCGAAATTCAGAGGGACTTGATGATCCATAGAGAGGTCTGGTGCGTTTCGGGGTTTTGAGCGTGCACCCCCCTTACTGCGAGCAAGAACATGGAGCAGCTCTCATTGCGCAGAGTATCATGGGACCAGATGTAGCCCTCCATGATGGTTCGGCCCTGCGAATCTACACTCTATACAGAGCGTCACAGAAGCGTGGCGAAACCGTTGGGCGTTTCATAGACCGGGAAGATGAAATGATCGGGTCGAGAGTTTGCGCCCCAACAAGTTGTCGCTCTTACATGGAACGAGAAGAACGCAGGTTGAGAGGCGCCCGTATGATCACGACGTATATAGTAGAATGGTGAGCCCGTCGGGGGTCGAACCCGAGACCTACTGATTAAAAGTCAGTTGCTCTACCAACTGAGCTACAGGCCCACTGCGTCGCTAGCTACCCGTAGCGGTTTTTGGGGTCAAGCAGAAATCTGATAGAAATTGGGGCCTTCTCTTTCAAATATCGGGATGGAGGGATATATGCCCGCATCAGGCACTCAGATAAGTGGATAATCCGTTGCAGTTCATGAAGTTTCACGGGCTCGGCAACGACTTCGTTGTCATTGACCGCCGCAGCGGCGGGCCAGATATGACCGCCGCACTGGCGCGGGCGTTGGGCGACCGGCATCGCGGGGTCGGATTTGACCAGCTTGCGGTGATTGATTGCGATGGCGATGCCGATGTCGGGTTGGTCTTTTATAATGCCGATGGCAGCACGGCGGGGGCCTGTGGCAATGCCACGCGCTGTATCGCCCGTTATATCATGGACGAAACCGGCACCCCCACACTGACCCTGCGCACCGAACGCGGAATATTGCAGGCCCGCGATTCGGGCGGCGGTTTGACGGCGGTGAATATGGGGGCGCCCCTGCTTGATTGGGCCGATATTCCACTGGCCCACGCGATGGACACGTTGCATCTGCCGATTGAGGGCGCACCGACGGCCACCGGCATGGGCAACCCGCACTGCACCTTTTTCGTTGATGATGTCGGCGCAGTCGATCTGGCCGGTTTTGGCGCGGCCCATGAACATCACCCGCTGTTTCCACAGCGCACCAATGTGCAAGTGGCGCAAATCATCGGCGCGAATCATATTCGGATGCGGGTGTGGGAACGGGGCGTGGGGGTGACCTTGGCCTCGGGCTCGTCCTCGTGCGCCACTGCGGTGGCGGCGGCGCGGCGCGGGCTGACCGGGCGCGCGGTGCGAATCGATCTGGACGGGGGTCCGATTGATATTGAATGGCGCGACGATGGCGTTTGGATGACGGGTGCCACGGCGCATGTGTTTACCGGCACCCTGACGGCGCAATTTATGGAGGGCCTGATATGAGCGCCCCGGTTTTTGCCACGCTTGGCTGTCGCCTGAACACCTATGAAACCGAGGCGATGCGCGAATTGACCGCCCAAGCCGGGGTGGAAAACACCGTGGTGGTGAATACCTGTGCCGTTACCGCCGAGGCGGTGCGCAAGGCCCGGCAAGAGATTCGCAAACTGCGCCGCGCCCATCCCAATGCCACGCTGATCGTCACCGGCTGCGCCGCGCAAACCGAACCAGAAACATTCGCCAAAATGCCCGAGGTGGACCGGGTGATCGGCAATACCGAAAAGATGCAGGCCAATACCTGGGCCGATCTGGGCACCGAAAAGGTGCAGGTTGACGATATAATGTCTGTCAAGGAAACCGCCGGGCATTTGATTGATGGATTCGGCACCCGCAGCCGCGCCTATGTGCAGGTGCAAAATGGCTGTGATCACCGCTGTACGTTCTGCATCATCCCCTATGGGCGGGGCAATTCGCGCAGCGTGCCCGCCGGTGTGGTGGTGGATCAGATCAAACGCCTGGTCGGGTCGGGCTATAACGAGGTGGTGCTGACCGGCGTTGACCTGACATCATGGGGGGCCGATTTGCCGGGGCTGCCGCGGCTTGGCAATCTGGTGATGCGGATTTTGAAACTGGTGCCGGACCTGCCGCGCCTGCGGATTTCCAGTATCGACAGTATCGAAGTCGACGACGATCTGATGCAGGCCATTGCGACCGAATCGCGGCTGATGCCGCATTTGCACCTGTCCTTGCAACATGGCCACGACATGATTTTGAAACGGATGAAACGCCGCCATCTGCGCGATGATGCCATTGCGTTTTGCGAACAGGCGCGGGGGTTGCGCCCCGATATGGTGTTTGGCGCCGATATCATTGCCGGTTTTCCCACCGAAACCGATGAGATGTTCCAAGGCTCGCTTGATCTGGTGCGCGAATGTGGGCTGACCTGGTTGCATGTGTTTCCCTATTCGCCGCGCAAAGGCACGCCAGCGGCCAAAATGCCGCCTGTGAACGGCACGGCGATCAAGGCGCGCGCCGCCGCCCTGCGTGCCGCCGGGGCCGGACGTGTGGCACAGCATTTGGAATCGCAACAGGGCGCGCATCATGCGGTGTTGATGGAAACGCCGCGCATGGGGCGCACCGCGCAGTTCACCGAAACCCTGTTTGACACCGATCAGCCCGTGGGCCAGATCGTGCCCGCCATCATCACCGGGCAGACAGAAACCGCATTGCTGGCGCGGGCGCTGCCATGACACCGATTCTGTGGTCGTTTCGCCGCTGCCCTTTTGCCATGCGCGCGCGTCTGGCGCTGCATGGCGCGCAAATCACAGTGGACCATCGCGAGATTTTGTTGCGCGACAAACCTGCGGAAATGCTGGCGGCCTCACCCAAAGGCACGGTGCCGGTTTTGCAAACCCGCGATGGTGTGATCGACGAAAGCCTGGATGTGATGCACTGGGCCTTGGCGCAGAACGATCCTGAAGGGTGGCTGGAGTTTTCGGCTGACGACGCAGCTTTGATCGCCACCAATGACGGGCCGTTCAAACAGGCACTGGACCGCACGAAGTACGCCAATCGATACCCCGATGCCGACCCGGATCAGGCCCGCGCCACCGCCGCCGCGCTGTTGCACCCGCTGAACGACAGGCTGTCACATCATCCGGCCCTGACCGGACCGCAGGACACAATGATTGACGCGGCCCTGTTTCCGTTTGTCCGCCAGTTCGCAATGATCGACCGGGCGTGGTTTGACGCACAGCCCTGGCCACATCTGGCAACATGGCTGAACCGGCATCTGGACAGCGCCCGTTTTGCCGCGATCATGGTGAAACACCCGCTGTATCGCGCCGCCGAACATGGCAAACCCGCATAGACAGGCACAGGCACCGGCCCTAGGGTGACGCAAACCCCAGTGTGCGGAGGCCGCCGATGCAATTGTTTTACTCTCCCGCGTCACCATTTGTGCGCAAGGTCATGGTGACCCTGCACGAAACCAAACAGACCGGTGATGTGGAATTGGTGAATGTCACGACTTCGCCAATCAAATCGGCCCCTGAAATTCTGGCCCATAATCCCACCGGTAAAATCCCGGCCCTTGTGCGTACCGATGGCCCCGCGCTGTATGACAGCCGGGTGATCTGTCGGTATTTGGATGCCCGGGCGGGTGCCAACCTGTATAAGGAGATCCGGATCTGGGATACTCTGACCCTTGAAGCGACGGGCGATGCAATCATGGATGCCGCCGTTGCCATGGTTTACGAACGCCGGGTGCGCCCGGAGGAAAAACAATCCGATGAGTGGGTCGAGGCCCAATGGACCAAAGCCAGCCGCGCGTTAAGCGCGCTCAATTCCCGCTGGATCAGCCATCTGAGCGGACCTCTTGATATGGGGCAGATCGCGGTGGGCTGTGCCTTGGGATACCTTGACTTTCGTCACGACGCGCGATCATGGCGCACCGGCAATGATGAATTGGCCAAGTGGTACGATACCTTTGCCAGACGCCCGTCAATGCAGGCCACCAAACCGGATTGATCAGATTTTGTCGCCAAATGCGTTCAGCACTTGGCGATACACTTCGCGTTTGAACGGCACGATCTGATCGATCAACTGATCTTTGGGAAACCAGCTCCATTTCGAAAACTCGGCCGGTGGCACGGTGATATCAATCTGATCGTCGGTGCCGTGAAACCGCATCAGGAACCAGCGCTGTTCCTGACCGCGATACCGGCCTTTCCACAGTTTCGGCACCAGATCATGGGGCAGGTTATAGGGAATCCAACCTTCGGTTTCTGCCTCAATCGTCACCAGATCGGGGTTTACGCCGGTTTCCTCGGCCAATTCTCGCAGGGCTGCGGCGCGGGGCGTTTCGCCCGGGTCAATTCCGCCCTGGGGCATTTGCCAGGCCGGCGTGCTGTTGTCGATCCGCTGGCCCACGAACACGCCGCCTTGGGCGTTGGCCAACATGACACCGACACAGGGGCGATAGGGCAGTTTTTCAATTTCTTCGGGGGTCATTGGCGGCCTTTGCACAAAATATCGCGCCCCGGATCACTCCGGGGCGCATATCGGATCAGTTTTTGGGGCCAAGGGCCGACATGCCTTTCAGAATGTCGATGGCATAGGCCAGCTGATAATCTTCGTCGCGCAGTTTGGCGGCCTCTTCGGCCTTTTTCTGCTCTTCCAGAATGATCTCACGTTCGTCTTCAGACACTGAATCGTTGCTGATCGCGCCGCGCAGATCCGCCTCGGAGCGGCGCAGGATCGGTGTGTCGGTCTCTTCTTCCTCGGGACGGCGGGGCGGTTGCGCCACCACGATATCGGGCGAGACACCCAAAGATTGGATCGATCGGCCAGACGGCGTGTAATACCGCGCTGTCGTCAGGCGCATCGCGCCATCACCGCGCAGGGGCATGACCGTTTGCACCGACCCTTTGCCAAAGGATTTTGTGCCAATCACAATCGCACGGCGGTGATCCTGCAACGCACCGGCCACAATTTCCGACGCACTGGCAGACCCACCGTTGATCAACACGACAATCGGCTTGCCGCCCGTCAGATCGCCGGCCGTGGCGTTATACCTGTCACTGTCGGCGGGATCGCGGCCCCGGGTTGAAACGATTTCACCGGTTTCCAAAAACGCATCCGACACACGAATCGCCTGGGTCAGCAATCCACCGGGATTGTTGCGCAGATCGATGATGAATCCGTTGACGTTATCCATGCCGCCGGCGTCTTCAACCTGCTTTTCCAGACCGTCTTTCAAGTTCGGATAGGTCTGATCGTTAAAGGTGGTGATGCGCAGGACAACCGATTCGCCTTCGGTGCGGGTGCGCACGGCGGTCAGTTTGATCGTGTCGCGGATGATTGAAATATCAAACGGTTCGGTCGTACCTTCGCGCACCACGGTGATGATGATCTCACTGCCCACCGGGCCGCGCATCATGTCGACGGCAGCGTCCAGCGTCAGGCCCAGAACCGATTCGCCATCGACATGGGTGATGAAATCGCCCGCCTCGACACCTGCGGTATCGGCCGGGGTGCCATCCATGGGTGAAACGACCTTGATGAACCCTTCTTCCTGGGTCACCTCAATACCCAAACCGCCAAATTCACCCCGGGTTTGAACCCGCATATCGCGTGCGTCATCCTCGGACAGATAGCTGGAATGCGGATCAAGCGAGGTGAGCATCCCGTCAATCGCCGCCTCGATCAATTTTTTCGGCTCAACCTCGGTCACATATTGCGCACGGATCCGTTCAAAAATATCGCCAAACAGGTCAAGCTGTTCATAAACATTAGCCGATTTGTTGTTTTCCTGGGCCAGTAATGGCCCTGCCACCTGTGTGGTCAGCAAAATTCCGGCCAGGGCGCCCCCCGCAGCCGCGATTGCAAATTTTTTCATGTCTCGATCAATCCTCATTCATTCGGAACCACGTTGCCGGGTCCACGGGGCCCTGCCCGTCTCTGAGTTCCATATAAAGCGTCTCTTGTCGGCCTTGACCATCCTCATTCCCGGTGCCGGTGCCAAACCCGGCCAATTCGGGCCGGGTATTGCCGCCCATCAGGCCCACAGGCGTTTCTGCCGGAATAACCTGTCCGGTTTCACCATAAACCTGTTTCATCCCGGCGAGAACCAACAGATAGCCCGCCTCGGGCTCAAGGATCATCACATTTCCGTAGTCCAGCAGCGGCCCACGATAGCGGATTGTCGCAGGCCACGGCGTGGTCACCAATGCGCCCGGCGCGGTGGCGATCAAAATGCCGGGGCGGCGCACCCCGGCGGCATCCCCCTGGTCGAATCCGGCAATCACCCGTCCGCGCACCGGCAATGTCAGATCACCCTTGGCGGCGGCAAATCCGGGCAACGATTGGGCCACCGGATCATCGGGCAGCACCGTCAAACCGGTGGCGAACCCTTCCAGGGTTTCGGCGCTTTCGATCAGGCGCTGCATCTGATCGTTGTCTTCGGTCATGCGCCGGGGCAAATCGGTACGGTCCGACATGGCGGCGGCCAGGGCGGTGCGCGCCTGTTGGGCGCCGCTCAGACCCTCCTCCAACGTGTCTTCGGCGCCGGCCTGTAACGCGCGCAGGGTGGCGATTTCGCCCAGATCGGCGCGCAGATCGGTGACTTTGGCCAACAGCGCCGGGGTGACATCCGATAATATCATCCCCGACCGCGCCGTGCCAATCGCCCCCGAGGGGTGCAGCAAAAGCAACGCTTCAGGGCTGGTTTGCATGGTTTGCAGCGCCGCCAGAAGCCCGCCCAGTTGCGCAGATTGCGCGTCAAACTGGGCGCGGATTTTCGCCTCGCGCTGTACTGCCTGGCGCACGCCTTCGCGCAAGGCGGCCAACCCGTTTTCATAGGCGCGAATCGTGCGGGTCAGCGCCGAAATCCGATCCCGTGCGCCTTCGGCATCGGCCAATTCGCGCGCGGCAATATCAAGCTGTGACGCGGCACGCCGGGCGATTGTTACCGGATCGGCCTGGGCGGCCACATGGCCAGGCCAGGCCAGAATCAGGATAAACGCCCAGCGAATCATCGTGTGATCAGACTTTCGCCGGTCATTTCCGGTGGCTGCTCCAACCCCATCAGATCCAGCAATGTGGGCGCCACATCCGCCAGACGCCCATCGCGCACCGCCGCCCCCTGTGGCCCACCAAACAGGATCAGCGGCACCAGATTGGTTGTGTGGCTGGTATGGGGGCCGCCGGTTTCCGGATCGACCATGGTTTCACAATTGCCATGGTCGGCAATGATGACCATCGCGCCGCCGGCTTTTTCCAACGCGGCCACAACCCGGCTCAGCCCCGCGTCAACCGCCGCACAGGCCGCCATCGCCGCCTGCAAATCGCCGGTGTGGCCCACCATGTCGGGATTGGCGAAATTGGTGACGATCAGATCGTACCCATGTTCGATCGCCTCGACAAACCGATCCGTCACTTCGACCGAGGACATTTCCGGCTGCATGTCATAGGTCGCCACCTTGGGCGATTTCGGCATGGCGCGGTCTTCGTTTTCTTGCGGGGCTTCACGCCCGCCATTCAGAAAAAACGTCACATGGGGGTATTTTTCGGTTTCGGCCAGGCGAAACTGGCTGCGCCCCTGCTTTGCCACCCATTCGCCCAATGTATTGTTCAGCACCTGTTTGGGAAACACCGTGCCCCAAAACGGGTTATGGGCGGCGGAATAATCGACCATGCCCAGACGCGCCGCCAATTTCGGGCGCGCCCCCCGTTCAAATCCGTCGAACTCATCAAATCCGATGGCGGCGAGGATTTCGCGCGCCCGATCTGCCCGAAAGTTCAGGCAGAACATCCCGTCACCGTCTTTCATGCCCGCATAATCTCCGATCACCGTGGCGGGAATGAATTCATCGGTCTTGCCTGCATCATAGGCGGCGGTGATGGCGGCCTGCGCGTTATCGGCGCGGGCCTGGCCGATGCCGTTTACCATTGCGCCATAGGCTTGCGATACACGGTCCCACCGGTTGTCACGGTCCATGGCAAAATAGCGCCCCGTCACGGTGGCGATACGCGCGGTATCCGGCAATTCAGCCATGAGCGTGTTTAAAAAGCCCTGGGCCGATTGCGGGGCAACATCACGCCCATCGGTCATGAGGTGCAAGGCAACAGGCACACCCGCCTGGGTGACGATACGCGCCGCGGCAATAATATGGGACAAATGACCATGCACGCCGCCATCCGACACCACGCCCATCAAATGCGCCGTCCCGCCAGTGGATTTCAGCGTGTCGATAAAGGCGCGAAACTCATCCCTCGCGGCAAAACTGCCATCTTCGATCGCAAGGTCAATCATGCCCAGATCCATCGCCACCACCCGGCCAGCCCCGATGTTGGTATGGCCCACCTCGGAATTGCCCATCTGCCCGGTGGGCAGGCCCACATCGGGGCCATGGGTGATCAGCGTGGCATGGGGACAAGTCGCCATCAGCCGATCAAACGTGGGGGTGTCGGCCAGAACCGGTGCGTTCGCAGTTGTGTCAGGGTTTATGCCCCAACCATCGAGAATGCACAGAACAACGGGTTTAGGGGGGGTCATGGGCGCGCCTCGCATGTGTTTTTTATTCGGTACAGGGATTTGCGCACAAATTGAACCATTGGCGCGAAGGATTCGGCCCCGGAATTGGATATTTTTAGCAAGAAAAAACAGAGAGGGTGGTTTCAGGCCCGGTGGTACGGCCCGTTCGACAGGATCGAGGCGGCGCGATAAAGCTGTTCTGCCAACATCACCCGCACCAACATATGTGGCCAGACCATTTGCCCAAACGACAGCGCGGCATCAGATGTGGCGCGCAAAGCCGGATCAATCCCATCGGCGCCACCAATGACAAAGGCCAGATCGCTGCGCCCCTGATCGCGCCAGGTGGTCAGTTGGTCGGCGAATTCGGGAGAAGAATAAGTGCGGCCCCGTTCATCCAGCACACAGATCAACGCGCCGTCAGGAATGGCACGCGACAATAGTGCCGCCTCACCCGCCATGCCGCCGCCTTTCTTGTCCTCAACCTCGCGCAGCTCCGCAGGGCCCAAGGACAGGGCGCGCCCGGATCGGTTGAACCGGGTCAGATAATCATCAAACAGGGTACGCTCGGGGCCGGTACGAAGCCGGCCCACGGCGCAAATATGCACGCGCATTTCAGATCAGGCCTGCGCCTCACCGGGGTTCAGCCACATCTTTTCGAGCTGATAGAATTCGCGCACTTCGGGGCGGAAGATATGAACGATCACATCGCCCGTATCGATCAGCACCCAATCACCGGCTTCTTTGCCTTCGACTTTGGCCAAGCGGTTATGGTTCTGTTTCAGATGATCGGTCAGGTTCTGCGCGATCGCGGAAACCTGGCGTGACGACCGGCCCGAACAGATGATCATGTAATCACCCATTTCCGATTTGCCACGCAGATCGATTTTCACGACATCTTCGGCCTTGTCATCTGTCAAAGATGTTTCGATTTCGGCCAAAAGCTGTTCGGAGGTTAGTTTTGATCCTGCGGCACTCATGCGCAGGGACGGGGCGGCCATGTCAGAGGCCGCTTCTTGAGACAGGGACAGGACATTGTCCTCCTTCGCAACACACCGATGAAAGCCCCGGCGCTGGGCATGCTAACAATATAGCACCGGGATGGGCGAATCTCAATGGAGCGGTTTGGATATTGTAGCGATGTCGCGCTTTCCCGCTGGACCCTGTGGTTTATCCATGGGGCCCGGGGCGCATGAAAGACCATCGCACACTTATCCGTCGGTGCGAATACGCGTGTTGCCCGGATCATGGGGGCTGTCCTCGGTCACTGTCGCTTTCCACAATTGTCGCTGCATCCGCACCGTCAGCTTGGTGCCGGGCGTTGCCAGATGGGGGCGCACATATCCCATACCGATGCTTTTGCCAAAGGCCACCGAATACCCCCCCGAGGTCAGCCGACCCACCCGATCAGCGCCGACATACAGGGCCTCGCGGCCCCACGGATCGGCGTCGTCAGGCCCGTCAATCAGCAGGGTCACACATTTGCTGCGCATGCCGGTGTCCAACATCGCGGCCTTGCCGTGAAATTCCTTGTTCAAATCCACGAACCGGTCCAACCCCGCCTCAAGCGGCGTGGCATCGCGGCCCAGTTCATTGCCAAACGCACGGTACGATTTTTCCTGCCGCAGCCAATTTTGCGCCCGCGCCCCGACCAGTTTCAAACCATGAGGTTCGCCCGCCGCGATCAGTTGATCAAACAGGTAATTCTGCATCTCGATCGGGTGATGCAATTCCCAACCCAATTCCCCGGTATAGGCCACACGAATGGCGTTGACCGGGCACATGCCCAGTTCAATCTGTTTCGCCGAAAGCCAGGGAAACGCCTTGTTCGACAGGGCAGTTTCGGGGTTTGGATCACGGATCAGCGCGCCCAGAACATCGCGCGCCTTTGGTCCGGCCAGGGCGAATACGCCCCGCGCGCCGGTGCAATCCTCCAACCACATCGGGCCAAATTCATCGGTTTTGTCGCTGACCGCCTTGGCCAGATAATCGGCGTCATAGGCCTGCCAGGCGCCCGCACTGACCAGATAGAACACATCTTCGGCCTGGCGCACGATGGTATATTCCGTGCGAGTCGTGCCATGGGGGGTTAGCGCATAGGTCAGATTGATGCGCCCGACGCGGGGCAGTTTGTTGGTGGTGAACCAATCCAGAAACGCCGCCGCCCCCGGCCCGCGCAATATGTGTTTGGCAAAGGCGGTCGCATCAATCAGGCCCACGCCGGTGCGGATCGCGCGCGCCTCGTCCACCGCGAATTGCCACCAGCCGCCGCGCCGGAATGAGCGCGACGCGTGATCATCAAACCCATGCGGGGCAAAGTAATTGGGCCGCTCCCATCCGTTTACCTGGCCAAACTGCGCCCCGCGCGCCGCCATGCGATCATAACAGGGCGCGGTTTTCAGGGGGCGCGCGGCGGGGCGTTCTTCATCCGGGTGATGCAGGATATAGACATGCTCATACGCCTCTTCGTTCTTCGTCATGGCATATTGCGTGGTCATCCAAGGGCCGTATCTTTTGGGATCGAGCGATGCCATGTCGATTTCGGCCTCGCCCTCAACCATCAGATCGGCCAGATATTTGCCCGCGCCCCCGGCGGCGGTGATGCCAAATGAAAACCCCTCGGCCAACCACATATTGCGCAGGCCAGGTGCCGGGCCAAGCAGGGGGTTGCCATCGGGGGTATAACAAATCGGGCCGTTGAAATCATCCTTTAGCCCGCAGGTTTCGCACGACGGGATCCGGTGGATCATCGCCATATACTGCGCCTCGATTCGCTCCAGATCCAGCTGAAACAGATCGGCGCGAAAGCTGTCGGGAACCCCATATTCAAACCGCGCGGGCGCACCGCGCTCATACACGCCCAAAATCCAACCGCCCCGCTCTTCGCGCACATAGGATTGTGCATCGGCATCGCGGATCACCGGGTGTTCGGGGTGGGATTTGCGAAATTCGACCAGGTCGGGATCTTGTTCCATCACGATGAATTGGTGTTCCACCGGGATCGCCGGAATTTTGATGCCCAAAAGCGCCGCCGTGCGCTGGGCGTGGTTGCCCGTGGCGGTGACCACATGTTCGGCGTGAATGACCATCTGCTCATCCGACGCCACCAGATTGCCGCCCTTTTCCACCATTTTGGTACAGGTCACATCCCAGTGATCGCCGGTCCAGACATAGCCATCCACCTGCCATTTCCGCTCGATGCTGACGCCGCGCTGGCGCGCGCCCTTGGCCATGGCCATGGTGACATCGGCGGGATTTATATAGCCGTCGGTGGGATGATACAGCGCCCCTTGCAAATCATCGGTGCGAATCAGCGGCCAGCGGTCTTTAATCTGGTTCGGGGTCATCCACTCAAACGGCACGCCACAGGTTTCGGCGGTGGAGGCATAGAGCGCAAATTCATCCATCCGCGCCTGTGTTTGGGCCATGCGCAGGTTGCCAACCACGGAAAACCCGGCGTTCAGGCCGGTTTCCTGCTCAAGCGTTTTATAAAACCTGATTGAATAATCGTGAATGTGGGTCGTGGCATAGGACATGTTGAAATAGGGCAAAAGCCCCGCCGCATGCCAGGTCGAGCCACTGGTCAGCTCATCACGCTCCAGCAGCATCACATCCTGCCACCCCGCACGCGCCAGATGATAGGCGATCGAGGTGCCAACAGCACCGCCCCCAACGACCAAAGCTTTGACATGGGTTTTCATCGGCCGGTTCCTTGCTGCTGTACCTGAGGCGTTGATACGCCACCGCGCGGCGGAATCGGCACCCAAAGGCCGACGCAGTGTCAGCCGAAACCGACGCAGCACACAAAAAACCGCGCCCCGAGGTGGGGCGCGGCGATTGTTGCAAACTGTTTCGGGTCAGGCTGCGGTTTGAAAATTGATGATCACATGATCACCAATATCTGGTTTCTTGTCCTCGGTCATGTTGGCCTTGGCAATTTCCATTCCAAACATCAGCGGGTTACCTGTTGCAGTCCACAGCGCGGCTTCGCGCAATGGCATTTGCAGCAGACATACATCCGGGTCTTCCCGACCTTCGTCAAACCATGCGGCCGAAACTACAGACCAAAGCTCATCCAACTTCGCCCTGTCGGCGCTTTGGCTGATCGGGCCTGACATGCAGGTCCATGCTTTGTGATCTTCGCCTGTCACCGTAAAGTGGGCGGTTGCCCCCATACCGACGGCGCGCACAAGATCGGTTTGTTTCGAGGTGATGAACCACAATGTCGCCGTGTCACGGTCGAAAAAGTGGGTCATCGGCTGCATATGCTGGCCGGATTCTGACACGCCCAGCATACCGGCGCGCACATCGTCCATCATTTCGAATAATGTGTCGCGCGCTTCGGCTTGGCTTAAATCAGACATGACTCAATGCTTGCTCAGAAAGTCATCGACAGCTTTGCTGGCTTCTTCTTTCGACTTGCCATAGCGTTCCTGGATTTTGCCTTCCAGTTTCTGGCGGTTGCCTTCGGCCTGATCCAGATCATCGTTGGTCAGCTCGCCCCATTCTTTTTGAACGTTGCCTTTGAACTGCTTCCAGTTGCCTTCGATTTGATCCCAATTCATGACGATCTCCTTTAAGTTGCTTGTTGAATAGACAACGTCAGGTCCGCCGAAATGGTTCCGCCAGATTTTCTTGATCTGCAGCGGCAGAGCATGTATTTTCGTGCAATCGTTTACACGAGGCTCAATCAGATGCGTCTTGCGCGCCTAATCGCCGATTTTCAATTATCGCAGACGCGGCTGGCCCGGTCGGTCATGCAAGGCACGGGCATTGCCACACAGGTCGCGTTGATGCGCCACACCGCCGCGTTGATGGATACCATCGAAGCGCACGATCCCGCCTCCCCCGCCGAACTGCGCAGCAAGGTCGAGTTTTTCTTTGAACGGGCCCAGCGCACCGGCGGGAAACGCGAACTGAATATCGCGCTCAGCCTGATCAATCGGTTTGAGGGACGTTGGTCATTGCGCGGCCCGTCCCAAAACCGCTCGGCCCGCCCATACGAAGTGTTGGAACGTCTGGCATATCGCGGCGCGGCGCATTCCGAAATGGCGCGCCTTGTCTCTGATATGCCCCAGCGCGCATCATTGATTGACCGCAGTTTTCGCCACATTTGCACAAGCCAGGGAAACGCCGCGTTTCACAATCGGCCATCCGCAGAATTTGACGGGCTGCATATGGGCGATCTGATCGGTGCGACGCGGTATCACAGCCGGGCCAAACCCGAAATGACCCGCACGTTGGACGGACGCCCGGTGGCATATTACTATCCGCTGGATGTGCCGGTTCTGGGCACGCGGGTGATGCAGTGTTTCATGCGCCGCTGGCGCAAATGCACAGACGAGATCGGCGGACTGGTGATCTGGATCAACGATGTCACCGACAAATTGACCAGCGCCCATAATTTTGCCGATATCTCCGCCGCCTGGCCAGATCACAGCATTGACGGCACAACCTGATCGGGTGGGCGGTGGCCATCGGCAAAGGTCTTGATGTTGATGATCACCTTTTCGCCCATTTCGATCCGGCCCTCCAACGTGGCGCTGCCCATGTGGGGCAACAGCACGACATTGGGCAGTTCGCGCAGGCGCGGATTTATATCATGGCCACGTTCGAACACATCCAGGCCCGCCCCGGCAATTTCACCGGCACGCAAGCCACGGGTCAGGGCGTTTTCGTCAATCACTTCGCCGCGCGAGGTGTTCACGATTACCGCGCTGGGTTTCATCAGCTTCAGTCGCCGCGCGTTCATCAGGTGGAATGTGCTGGGCGTATGGGGGCAGTTGACGCTGATGATGTCCATCCGGCTGACCATCTGATCAAGGCTTTCCCAATAGGTCGCCTCTAACGCCTGTTCCACCTCGGGGCGCAGACGTTTGCGGTTGTGATAATGCACCTGCATTCCAAATGCCGCCGCGCGTCGCGCCACGGCCTGCCCGATTCGGCCCATGCCCAGAATGCCCAAACGCCGCCCGCCCAATCGCGCACCCAGAAATGCGGTGGGCGCCCAGCCTTCCCAACTGCCCGATTGCATGGCGGCCAGACCTTCGGGAATGCGCCGCGCCACCGCCAGAATCAACGCCAGTGTCATATCTGCGGTATCATCGGTCACGGCACCGGGGGTGTTTGACACCAAAATCCCGCGCTGACGGGCCGTGGCCACATCCAACCGATCCACACCGGCACCATAATGCGCGATCAGTTTCAACCGATCCCCGGCATTGGCCAACAGGGCGGCATCAATTTCATCGGTGACGGTGGGCACCAGAACATCGGCCTGCTGCACCGCGGCGGTCAGCTCTTCTCGGGTCATCGGGCGATCATCGGTGCGCAGCTTTACATCAAACAGCTCACTCATCCGGGTTTCGACCACTTCGGGCAACCGTCGCGTTACGACAACACTTAGACGCTGACCTGGCATCCCTGCCCTCCCCAAACTATCAAATACCAATCACTTGGTGCAAAGTGACAAGGAACGGGGCGAGGCACAAGAGCGGCCATCAGACCCCGGCGCCGAAAATTCGGCAATTGGGCAGTGATCACAACGTGGCATGGGACAAATGACAGGTAAAAAATCAAACATGCGGGCGGTTTTGGCCGCCTTTCTGGTGTTGCTGATGGGGATCAGCACCGCACAGGCACAAGAACGCAGCGGGCCGGTGACGAATCTGCCGATACCGCGCTTTGTTTCGATGAAGGCAAACGAAGGCAACGTGCGGCGCGGCCCCTCTCTCAGTCATCGGATTGATTGGGTGTACAAGCGCAAGGATCTGCCGCTGCAAATCACCAACGAATATGGCCACTGGCGGCAAGTGCGCGATTATGATGGCGCGGGCGGTTGGGTACACTATTCGCTTTTGTCGGGCGTGCGCACGGTGCTTATTCAAATGGATCAGTTGAATTTGCGCACCCATCCCGACCCCGACGCCGGGGTTGCGGCAATCATCGAAAAGGGCGTTGTCGCCCGTTTGGATGAATGCAGCGTGGATTGGTGCCGCATTCGCAAGGACGGCCACCGGGGTTGGGTGCGCAAAAGCTCGTTATGGGGTGTCACGGCCGAAGAATTGCACCAATAAACCCAAACGGCCCGCCCATTTGACAGGGCGGGCCGTTTGTTTTTGGCGTGATTTCACCGCGGTCCAAGGCCGGTGTCAGTGTACGCTGACCGGTGCCATATCATTCTGCCGGGCGACGATAAACGCCAACCGGCGGTCACGCACCAAGGCCAGCCGTTCGCCTGATTCCGCGTGGACGGCGTAAATCTCATCCAGGCCCTCGGCCTGTTCGCGCACATCTTCGGGCAGATCCCGTACGGCAACGGGGCGCACATATACCGTATCAAAAACCGCGTTTTGCGGTGCTTCAGCTTCGTATTCCATTTCCATCTTGGTCACCCTCTCACAGTCAACCTCTGGTTATCTCGATCCTGCGCACCACCGTTTCCGGCACGTTGCGCAACAAATCCACATGCAACAGCCCGTTTTCAATCTTGGCTCCGTCAATTTCGACGCCATCCGCCAAGACAAAGGTGCGTTGAAATTGCCGCGCGGCAATGCCCCGGTGCAAAAACACCCTGTCATCGCACGCGTCATCCTGACGCCCCCGAATAACAAGCTGTCGGTCCTCAACAGTGATCGAAAGATCGGCCTCGGCAAATCCGGCAACGGCCAGGGTAATGCGATACCCCGTTGGCCCGGTTTGTTCGATGTTATAGGGCGGATACCCCCCCGCATCAGATTTTGCCGTGCGTTCCACCAAACGTTCCAATTGCTCAAACCCAAGTAGAAAGGGATGCGAGCCTAAAGCCATTTTCGTCATCGACACGTCCTTGTTTAAGCGACTGTGCTGTGTAAATGCGGCCCCGTTATGGCGACCGCTTGCAGTGATATGGGAAGATTGATTAAATTCTTCAAGGGTTTTGCAGTAACTGCCTTTGAAGGGCTTGGGCGAATCACCTTACCCTGTCAAAGGTTTGGAGCATAATAAAAAGAACGCCACAGATGACCGCATCCAATACACTTGACCACGAAGATATCCTGCGCATTCGCCTGTCTGTGCTGAAACGCGAACATCGCGATCTGGACGATGCCATTCACGCCCTGCAGGATCGCCCCGCGGCCGAACAATTCACCCTTCGACGTTTGAAAAAGCAAAAACTGGGTCTGAAAGACCAGATCGCCCAGATCGAAGACGAGATTTTCCCCGACATCATCGCATGAAAAAACCGCCCGGTCTTGCCACCGGGCGGTTTTTTATCCGGTTCGGGCGTGTCAGCCCAGAACGCGTGTCAGCGCCTGATCGATACCGTTGGTCAGATGATCAATGTCGTCGTTGGTGGCGATCAATGCGGGCGACAGGCACAGGGTGTTGTTTTTCCCGGGCAGTGATCGGTTGGTGGCGCCGATGATGATGCCTTGGCCCATGCAATCGCCGACAATCTTCATCACCAGTTTTTCATCCAGCGGTGTTTTTGCGACGCGGTCCGTCACCAATTCGGCACCACAAAACAACCCCTTGCCGCGCACATCGCCAATCACCGGGTGCTTTTCGGCCAAAGCGTGCAAATTGCCCATCAACCGTTCGCCCATGGCCAAGGTATTGTCCAACAATCCCTCTTCTTCGATGATCGCCATGTTTTCCAACGCCGCCGCCGGGCCGGCCGTGCAGCCGCCAAAGGTAGAGATGTCGCGGAAATATCCCAATGGATCGTCGGCATCGTCCTTGAACATCTCGAACACCGCCTCGGTGGTGACACAGCACGAAATCGCCGCGTATCCCGATGCCACGCCTTTGGCCATCGTCACGATATCGGGTTTGATGCCATAGTTCTGGTAACCAAACCATGTGCCCGTGCGCCCAAGCCCACAGACCACCTCATCAATGTGCAACAGGATATCGTATTTGGTACAGATTTCCTGAACCGTTTCCCAATATCCCGGCGGTGGGGTAATCACGCCGCCCCCTGCCGTCACTGGCTCAAGGCACAGCGCGCCCACAGTGTCGGGGCCTTCGCGCAGGATCACCTCTTCGATGGCGCGGGCGGCCCGCACACCGTAGGCTTCGCCCGACAGATCGTCCCAGCCCTGTTCATGGGCGCGATATTCCAGACAATGGGGCACAGGCACAAACGCCGGTGTGAACGGGCCATATTGCGCGTTGCGCTCTTCCTGACCACCGGCTGACAGACAGGCGATGGTGGTGCCGTGGTAATCGCGGTCGCGGTACAGGATCTTGTTCTTTTTGCCACCGTATTTTTTGTGGGCAATCTGGCGCACCATCTTGAACGCCTTTTCATTCGCCTCGGACCCCGAATTGGCGAAATACACGCGGCTCATCCCCGGCATCTTTTCGATCAGCCGCTTTGACCACTGCGCACCCGGAATCGACCCGGCAGAGCCCGCGAAATAGCACAGTTTCACCAACTGATCGCGCACCGCATCGGCGATCCGTTCACGGCCATAGCCGACATTCACGGTCCAGACACCGCCCGATACACCATCCAGGTGTTCTTTGCCCTTGATATCCCACACCTTCATGCCCCGCCCTTCGACGATGATCCGGGGATCGACCGTTTCAAACGGTTTGTGCTGAATCAGGTGGTGCCAGACATGGGCGCGGTCGGCCTCGATTATGCCCTCTGGGTTGTTCACTGCGAAAGGAATGTTCATTGGGTCAGCTCCGCCACTTTGAATGGGTGATCAAGGGCCGGTTTCAACCAGAAACCGCCACCGCCATCCTTGCCCCAATTTCTCCCCTGCGCAATAGGTCCAGTTTCGCCTGGCAGATATGGCCAATATCGCCGGATGAACATCCGCAACAGATTTGCAACGCGCGTGCGTCGTTTTTTTTGGCGCGGGGCGGGTTGCGCAAAACCGCCCATCGCCACATTATCCGACCTCTATAACGACAGAAAACGACCAAACAACAAGGCCCGCCATGAAAGGCAGGGTCACCACACTGGGAGACGACAAATGAAATCTACCTTCAAAACCCTGCTTGCGGGCACCGCCGTCGTTCTTGGCGCACAGGCGGCATTTGCCGCAGGCGATGGCGAAATAACCGTTGGATATTTTCTGGAATGGCCGATGCCGTTTCAATACGCCAAGGTGAACGGCACCTTTGACGAAGAAATGGGTGTCAAGGTCAACTGGGTGTCGTTTGACACCGGCACCGCGATGAGCGCGGGCATGGCATCGGGCGATGTGCAGATCGTCGTCAGCCAGGGCGTGCCGCCCTTCGTGGTTGCCGCCTCGGCGGGACAGGATCTTCAGGTGCTGGACGTCGCGGTTTCGTATTCCGACAACGACAATTGCGTGGTCCATGCCGATCTGGAAATCGACAAGAACAGCGCCGCAGAGTTGGCCGGTAAAAAGGTTGCCGTGCCATTGGGCACCGCCGCGCATTACGGTTTCTTGCGGCAGATGGATCATTTCGGTGTTGATCTGGCCAGCCTTCAGGTGGTCGATATGGCCCCCGCCGAAGGCGCCGCTGCCTTGTCGCAAGGCGCGGTCGACATGGCCTGTGGCTATGGCGGGGGTCTGCGGCGGATGAAAGAATCCGGTAACGTGCTGCTGACCGGGGCCGAAAAGGAAGAGCTGGGCATTCTGGTGTTCGATATCACCTCGGCGCCTGCGGCCTTTATCGCCGAAAACAGCGATCTGGTGGCGAAATTCCTGAAGGTCACGGCAGACGCAAATGCAGCGTGGAACAGCGGCGAAAACACCGATGAAATGCTGGAAGTGATCGCCAAGGATTCAGGCATGGAAATTGACGCCACCAAGGCATCGATGGCCACATTCGTGTTTCCCGGAATTGATGAGCAGCTGACCGCGAAATGGCTGGGCGGCGGCGCGCAGGAATTCATGAACGGCGTGGCCGACGTATTTGTCGAAGCCGGATCAATTCCGTCAAAGCGCGACAGCTATGAAGACGCGGTGAACACCGGCCCGCTTCAAACCGCCAACGGCATGTAGCCTGAATTGGCCCGCCCCCCCCGGGCGGGCCTTTTTCGCTGTGGCCATGGCGCCGCCTCCTCCCACGACAACTGAAAGATTTTTGATGTCGGGATTGAAAATAGACAAAATCTCTATGCGCTTTGATTTGCCCAACGGGTCATCGGTGCAAGCGTTGAAAGACGTCTCGCTGGATCTCAAACAGGGCGAACTTCTCAGCGTGCTTGGCCCGTCGGGCTGTGGCAAAACCACATTGTTAAACATCGTTGCCGGGTTTCTGGCCCCAACGTCGGGACAGATCATTCTGGGCAGTCAGGCGGTGCATGGCCCCGGGCCCGAACGCGGCATGGTGTTTCAGCAAGGCGCGCTGTTTGAATGGATGAGCGTGCGCGAAAATGTGGGTTTTGGCCCGTCGATGAAGGGAATGCCAAAGCCCGAAAAGGCCGAAATCGTCAATCATCTGCTGGATGTCGTCGGGCTTCAGGATTTCAAGGAAAAGGCAGTTTACGAACTGTCGGGGGGGATGCAACAGCGCGTCGCCCTGGCCCGCTGTCTGGCCAACGACCCCGAAGTGATCCTGATGGATGAACCCCTTGGCGCGCTTGATGCCCTGACCCGCGAAAAGATGCAGGGTCTGGTTTTGAAACTGTGGAAGGAAACCGGAAAAACCGTGATTCTGATCACCCATTCGGTAGAAGAGGCGCTGCTGCTGGGCGAACGTCTGGTTGTGATGGCCCCACGCCCCGGGCGCATTCACCGCGAATATCGGCTGCCATTTGCCGAAATGGGCGTGGCCGCCGATCTGCGCGAGGTGAAAAAACACCCCGAATTTGGCCAAAAGCGCGAGGAAATCCTCAGCATGATCTGGGAGATGGAAGAAGAAATCATGGGCCCGGCCCAAACCCCCGGCACCTGACCGCAGCGGAGCGAATATCATGGTTATTGCCCTTATTTACGTCGCGCTGTTTGTGGGCGCGTATTTTGCCGTGCATCTGGTGGGCCGTGTGCGCCACCATGCATCTGATTACACATCCCTGAAAACCGTCACATTCGGTGATGAAAGCGCCGTGCGCCCCAATCGCGCGGCCAGTGTCATATCGGTTTTGTCGATCTTTCTGATCTGGGGCGCCTTCACCGGATCAAACTGGGTGCCCGGGTTTCTGCACGCCCCCGGCCCGTTTATCGGCACCACCGAATTCACCTATACCGCGCGCACCCCGGACGGCGAAACCGACGACGCCACCGTAACCGTGAACGTTTACGAGGTGGATGGCGGCGACGATACCGTGCCGGTTGTCGATCCCGGCGATGGCTGGGCGAAAAACGATGCCGCCTCTATCGGCGCGTGGCGGTCCGGGCTGATCCGCGTTGATCGCAATGATGAGCGGGGCCGCGATGCTGACGCGATTGTCGTCGCGGTTGACGGCCAACCGATCGAGCCGGGCGGCGAAGTGTTTGTCAAAAATGCCCGTGTCGGCATGTCGCCCAAAGGCACCCTGAATTTCGTTCCCGCCAAGGGCTGGCAGATGGAGCCGATCTGGCTTCCTGCGCCCGAAGCGGTGATGGCGCGCCTGATCGAGATTTCCAGCGAGGGATACCAAAATTCAACCCTGCTGGAACATCTGGGCATGTCGCTGTTTCGGGTGATTCTGGGGTTTGTGTGCGGCGCTTTGGTGGGTATTCCGCTGGGTTACGCCATGGGCCTGTCAAACTGGTTTCGCGGCTGGTTTGACCCGATTGTCGAATTCATGCGCCCTGTGCCACCTTTGGCCCTGATCCCACTGGTGATCATCTGGGCCGGAATCGGGGAAACCGGCAAGATCATTCTGCTGTTTCTGGCCGCCCTGTGGATCATGACAATTGCCGCGCGATCCGGCGTATCGGGGGTGCGCATTTCCAAGGTGCATGCCGCCTATTCTCTGGGGGCCAGCAAATGGCAAATCCTGCGCCATGTGATCATTCCCAATTCCCTGCCCGATATCTTTACCGGGGCGCGGGTGGCGATGGGCGTGTGTTGGGGCACCGTTGTGGCGGCCGAACTGGTCGCCGCCGAACAGGGCGCGGGCATGATGATCATGGTGGCGTCAAAGTTTCAGCTGACGGATATCGTGCTGATGGGAATCATCCTGATCGGCGTCATTGGATACGGCATTGATATTCTGATGCGCGTGGCCGAAGATCGCCTGGTTCCCTGGAAAGGCAAAGGATAAACCATGATCGAAGAACCGCCATTGGTCACCATCAATCGCGCCACCCGTCGGCCCACCGCCGCACAAGTGGCCGCATTTCAGGGCGTACCAACCGGATTCGTCAACGATGCGATGTTTGGCCAAGGCGCGCTGTCGCGCACGATTCGGCCTTTGGGCGAGGGGCGCGATTTGCACTGTGTCGCGGCTGGCCCGGCCCTGACCGTTGACAATGGGCCGGGTGATTTGCTGGCGCTGCTTGCCGCGTTGCCGCAGATCCGCAAAGGCGATGTCGTGATGTCGACCTGCGATGGGTTTCAGGGCTGTGCATCGGCGGGGGACCGCGTGGCCGGCATGGTGCGAAACTGTGGCGCGGCCGGGTTTGTCACCGACGGCCCGATGCGCGATTATGACGGAATCGTCGGAATCGGCCTGCCCTGTTGGTGCACGGGCCTGACCCCCGCTTCGCCATTTTCCAAAGGTCCGGGGCGTGTCGGGCAACCGATCAACATGGCCGGGCAACGGGTGGAAACCGGCGATATGGTGATTGCCGACCGCGACGGTGTGGTGGTTGTGCCGTTCGCGCGGATAGATGAGGTGATCGCCGCCCTCGAACAGGTGAAAACTTCGGAATACACGATGGATGCCGAAGTTGAGAAAGGCCTGAAATGGCCCGAATCCATCGCCGCCCTTCTGGACAGTGACCAGGTAAAATATCTGGATTGATCAACGGGGGGCGCGAAATTACGTTTTCGCGCCCCCTTTTTGCGTGATTGTCCGGCCTGAGCGGCCTTTCGCCGAGGCCATAAAATCACTAAAACTGCAAGTCCCAAAGCGCAACATTGATCTGGCACAGACGGGCCTGCCGGTGGGATTTACACAGAACCCCATGTACAAAAGGCCTGTCCTTTTGGGCCAACGGGTGGGGGCGTTGTTTTTCCGCCACGCCCCCGGTGAACGGGCCCAAAACACGAAGAATCGCAGGACATTCCCCCGCGCCTTTGGCTAAACCATGCGAACCGGCGCGCCTTGCTCTTCTGCTCGGGGGTGGGGCGTGTCGGTCCAATTTGCGGGGCGACTGCCAGCCACGAAAAAGGGGCGCCAATCCGGGCGCCCCTTGGGTAGGTATCAGGAAAATTTACATCGCCAGATTTGGGATGATCTGTTTCTTGCGGCTCATCACGCCGGGCAATATCACCGTGTCGCCCGCACAAACGGTGGCAAATGATTTTTCCGCCACTTGTTTGACCACATCATTGGGCACCAGCAACGTCGCCTCTTCGTTCAGGATATCGACAACGAACAGCAAAACCTGATCAACGCCATCTTCAGCGGCGACAGTCGCCATGCTTTGCATCAGGCTGTCCTTGCGATCCAGCACCATTTTGGGCGATGTGGTTTCCAACACCGACACCCGAAATTTTGTGCCGCCGACGGCGTATTCCTTGCTGTCCATGCGCAGCAATTCGGCATCGGAGAACGCCGAAACATCAGATTTCGCGGCAAACATTTCGGCGGCATATTCGGCAATGTCGATGCCCAGTTCCCCGGCCAGCTTTTCTGCCAATGCCTTGTCATGGGCGGTTGTGGTGGGGCTGCGGAATTCCAGTGTGTCGGACAGAATGCACGACAACATCGCGCCTTTGATGGCATCGGGCATTTTCGCCGCGTCATCGCTCATCAGATCGTGCATCAGGGTGGCGGTACAGGCCAGTGGGCGAATCGTGATGTCGATCGGGCCTCGGGTTTCCAATCCGCCAACCAGTTTGTGGTGGTCGATGATCCCGGTGATATCGGCATCATTGATATTGGCGGGCAATTCAGCGGGGTTGTTGGTGTCAACGATCACCACTTTCGTGCCTTCGGTCAAATCCCCCAGCAGCGCGGGTTTGTCCAAATTCCAACGCTTCAGCATGAAATTCGCTTCGGTGTTGGGTTCGCCCAACAGGCGCGGTTCGGCGGCGGTGCCTTGCACCTCTGACATATACCAGGCCCAGATGATCGGCGAACCGGTGGAATCGGTGTCGGGCGATTTGTGGCCGAAAACAAGCGTTGTCATAAAAATCCCTCGGGGTTGCAATTTCGCGCCGCTTATAGGCGCGGTTTGGCACGATGTCACCTGCCGCATGTGCCGATCACTTATCCCCTGACAAACCCACGCACAGGTCGTATGACCCCCGGCATGACAACCCCGCGCGAAACCGATCTGTACCCTGCCGTCAAATCCTTCCTGCAAGGGCAGGGATACGAGGTGAAATCCGAGGTGGGCGCCTGCGATGTGATGGCGGTACGCGGCGATGAACCGCCGGTGATTGTCGAGTTGAAAACCGGGTTTACCCTGACGTTGCTGCATCAGGGGATTGACCGGCAATCCCTGTCGGACTGGGTTTATCTGGCGGTGCCGCGCGCCAAGGGCAAACAGGGAATGCGCCTTTTGAAAGGCAACATTGCCCTGTGCCGGCGGTTGGGTCTGGGGCTGATCACGGTGCGGCTGCGCGACGGGTTTCTTGAGGTGCACTGCGACCCCGGCCCCTATGTGCCGCGCCGTGCCAAACCGCGCCTCGGGCGATTGCTGCGCGAATTTGAACGCCGTGTCGGTGATCCCAACACCGGCGGCGCCACCCGGGTGGGTCTGGTTACCGCGTATCGCCAGGATGCGATTTTATGTGCGCAACATCTGGCCAGTGCCGGGCCTTGCAAGGGTGCGGTGGTGGCACAGGCAACGGGCGTGGCCCGGGCCACACGGATGATGGCCGCCGATCATTATGGCTGGTTTGAGCGGGTGGAAAAGGGCATCTATGCCCTGACGCCCAAAGGGCGTACCGCTGTCACAAGCAAACAAAAAGGGTAACCCATGGACACCGCGCGCCTGTCAACATTGCTTTCGCTGGACCCCGAAGACCGATATTGGCACACGGTGGATCGTGTGGCGCAGACCGGGGTATTGTGGGGGCTGCATGGCGATCAGGGGTGGTTCACACCCGTCGCCCCCGAGGGTTTCGATTTCATACCGCTTTGGCCGGACAAGGCTCTGGCGCAATTGGTTGCCGATCTGCTGTATCCCGGGAACAGCCCGAAGAAAATTCCATTGGATCAGTACCGCGCGGAATGGATTGACGAGTTGGAAGAATCCGGCGTGCGCATTGGTGTGTTTCCCGATGCCGAAGGCGCGTTTTGGGAAACCGGCCCACTGGAGCTGTTCGATGCCATCGAGGATACGGTGCAATCGCAAATCTAGGCGGCTTTTTTTGGCCCTTTGTCGCGGGATGATACGGCTTGGGCACGGCCGCGATCCTTGGCGGTATATAATGCCTCATCCGCGACTTTCATCAGGCGCAACACCTGTTCGCCATCTTCGGGAAACGTGGACACACCGGCCGATGCCGTGATTCGCGGCAGCCGCGTACCGCCATAATGAACCTCAATCTGGGTGACCTTTTCAAGAAAATCGGCAGCGCGCGCCATTGCTTCATCATGGCCAATCCCGGCGCACAACACGACGAACTCCTCGCCTCCGATGCGGCACGGTGAAAAATCATCCTGAAACGTGGTCGCCAACAACGCACCAAATTCACGCAGCACGATATCACCCGCGTCGTGACCATGGTGATCGTTGAACTTCTTGAAATGGTCCACATCAAGCGAGATCAACGACACCTCAGACCCCTTGTTGCGCGCGCGGTTCATTTCCTTATGGGACGCTTCAAGAAACCAGCGGCGGTTCCACAGGTTGGTCAACGGATCGCGCACCGATTGATCCATCAATTCATGGCGCAGCTGCACATTGGCGACCGCCAGACTGATCTGTTCGGCACACAGCAGACCAACCTCCCATCGTTGCTGCATGAAGGTTTCGATGAATTCACGCGGCATGATCGTGCGATCAAAGGCGGAAAAGCACAGGTGCAACAGGCCAATGGTTTCGCCATGGGCGATGATTGGCAGACAGAAATACGGATTATTGTCACCGTGCACGTGCCCACAGGCAAATTCGATCGCCTTAACCCCATAGGAATACGCCCGCCCCCGGCGCAACGCCCAGCAATCTTCGGCCCCGATATGACCACTGGGTTCGCCATCACCCCATTGCGCGGCCAATTCCAGAGTGTCGCGCGAATTGGAATAGATATAAAGCTGCCCTTCCGCCTCGGGCAGAAGGGTTTGCATGGATTTTTTCACCACCATCAGCAGTTCTTCCAGCGATTTGGCCGAATATAACCATTCACTGATCTGGCTCAGCAGGCGGCGCTCATGCTGGCGGTGGGCTTCTGCCTCTATCATTTCGCGCGCGCTTTCTTCCAGACGCTTGCGCTCGGAAATATCGCGGCTGACCGACATGTTGTAAATGTGGCGCCCCTCTGCACCGAACAGTGGAATGAGCTTTTTTTCGACCCAGAGCGTTTCACCGGATCTGCGGATATTCTCTATCTCTACCTGAAGGGGCCGCCGTTCACGCAATGCATCAATCACCTGTTGCGTCACATCGGCATCGGTCCCTTCGAAATTAAGCAGGTCTTCCGGTTTCAGCCCATCAAAATCGGCCAAGGCGAATCCATACATCTTTTCAAAGCCCGCATTGACCCAAACCACCCGTGCGTCCGGATCAGTGATCAATATTGCATCGGTGGTATGTTCCAGAACAAGTTCGGCAAACCCGGTCGAAACATTCCCTATGGTTTTTTTGCTCATCGGTCTTTCCGATAAATGTGGTGGTTGCGATAGGCACCTCCCGACCTTAGGTCGCACATATGAACAAATCATTGCCGGCCTGAAGAGAAGCCGTTTTTTGCGCCCAGACCCAACGGATTGACCGCTTGACACCCGCGCAGCGCACCCCTAAATCCCAAGTATTAGCACTCGCATGATGTGAGTGCTAAAATGTATAACCCTGAACCTGAGGAGCGTTCACAGATGGCATTCACTCCGCTGCATGACCGTGTATTGGTCCGCCGTGTCGAAGGCGAAGAAAAGACCAAGGGCGGTCTGATCATCCCCGACAACGCAAAAGAAAAGCCTGCCGAAGGCGAAGTCGTTTCCTGTGGCGCCGGTGCGCGCAAGGACAATGGCGAGCTGATCGAGATGGGCGTCAAGGCCGGCGACAAGGTGCTGTTCGGCAAATGGTCGGGCACCGAAGTCACGCTTGACGGCGAAGAGCTGTTGATCATGAAGGAATCCGACATTTTGGGCATCATCGCCTGATTTCGGTCGTCGATCCTTTATTCTGAAACCAAATTTCCAAGGAGTATGCTGCAATGGCTGCCAAGGACGTGAAATTCAATACCGACGCCCGGAACCGGATGCTGAAAGGCGTCAACATTCTGGCCGACGCCGTAAAAGTGACCCTGGGCCCCAAGGGCCGCAACGTGGTTATCGACAAATCCTTCGGCGCACCCCGCATCACCAAGGACGGTGTGTCGGTTGCCAAGGAAATCGAACTGGAAGACAAGTTCGAAAACATGGGCGCGCAGATGGTGAAAGAAGTCGCCAGCCGCACCAATGACGAAGCAGGCGACGGCACAACAACCGCGACTGTTCTGGCCCAGGCCATCATCAAGGAAGGCCTGAAATCGGTTGCCGCCGGGATGAACCCGATGGATCTGAAGCGCGGCATCGATCTGGCCGTGAGCAATGTTGTTGAAGCAATCCAGGCCGCCTCGCGCCCTGTCAACGACAGCGACGAAGTTGCCCAGGTTGGCACCATTTCCGCCAACGGCGAAAAAGAAATCGGCCGCCAGATCGCTGATGCGATGCAAAAAGTCGGCAACGAAGGTGTGATCACCGTCGAAGAAAACAAAGGCCTGGAAACCGAAACTGATGTTGTTGAAGGCATGCAGTTTGACCGCGGTTACCTGTCGCCCTATTTCGTGACCAACCCTGACAAGATGGTTGCAGATCTCGAAGACTGCATGATCCTGTTGCATGAGAAAAAGCTCAGCTCGCTTCAGCCAATGGTGCCGCTGCTGGAATCCGTTATCCAGTCGCAAAAGCCGCTGCTGATCATTGCCGAGGATGTTGAAGGCGAAGCCCTGGCAACCCTGGTTGTGAACAAGCTGCGTGGCGGTCTGAAAATCGCTGCGGTCAAGGCCCCCGGCTTTGGCGACCGTCGCAAGGCCATGTTGCAGGATATCGCCATTCTGACCGGTGGTCAGGTGATTTCCGAAGATCTGGGCATGAAGCTTGAATCCGTGACCATGGATATGCTGGGTTCGGCCAAGAAGGTTTCGATCACCAAGGACGAAACAACCATCGTTGATGGCGCTGGTGAAAAGGCCGAAATCGAAGCCCGCGTGGCCCAGATTCGCAACCAGATCGAAGAAACCACATCCGACTACGACCGTGAAAAGCTGCAAGAGCGCGTGGCCAAACTGGCCGGTGGTGTTGCCGTGATCCGCGTTGGCGGCATGACCGAAGTGGAAGTGAAAGAGCGTAAGGACCGTGTCGATGACGCGCTGAACGCAACACGCGCCGCGGTTCAGGAAGGTATCGTCGTTGGCGGCGGTGTTGCCCTGGTTCAGGCCGGCAAAAAGCTGGAAGGCCTGAAAGGCGAGAACAACGATCAGGACATCGGTATTGCCATCGTGCGCAAAGCACTGGAAGCACCCCTGCGCCAGATCGCCGAAAACTCGGGCGTTGACGGATCGGTTGTTGCGGGCAAGATCCGTGAATCCGATGATCTCAAATTCGGCTTTAACGCGCAGACCGAAGAATATGGCGACATGTTCAAGTTCGGCGTTATCGACCCGGCCAAAGTGGTGCGTCACGCATTGCAGGACGCCGCATCGATCGCTGGTCTGTTGATCACGACCGAAGCCATGATCGCCGACAAACCTTCGAAAGAAGGCCAGGGCGGCGGCGGTGGCATGCCCGACATGGGCGGCATGGGCGGCATGATGTAAGACGCGTTTCGCAAGAAACACGTCAGCATGGCCAAGGCCAACTGCACGACACGATCAGGGGCGTCCAATCGGGCGCCCCTTTTCATTTTGCGGGGGGCTTTCCACCCTTACGCCGGATCCGTCAGATCAAGCATAAGTGTCTGAACCGTTGCCGATCAGGGGCTGTCAGGGGGCGGCGACATGGCTATATGTGCCCCATGCGTACCATTCTTGCCCTTGTCCTGTTTTCCCTCCCCGCCGTGGCGCGGGGCGATTGTGTTGTGCTGCTCCATGGTCTTGCACGCTCTGAGGCATCAATGATCGTGATGGCCGAAGCGTTGGAGTATCAGGGCTTTGAAACCGTCAACACCGGCTATCCCTCAACCGATGACACGGTTGCCAGTCTGGTCAGCCAGACCATTCCTCAGGCGGTCGAACAATGCGGCGATCAGACCGTGCATTTCGTCACCCATTCCATGGGCGGCATTCTGGCGCGCGTCTGGCTGGCCGATCATCGCCCGGCGAAAATGGGCCGCGTGGTGATGATGGGTCCGCCAAACCACGGATCTGAATTGGTGGATTATTTTGGCGATCTTGAACCGTTTCAATGGCTCAACGGCCCGGCGGGATTGCAACTGGGCACCGGGGATGAGGATTTGCCCAATCGTCTGGGTCTGGCCAGTTTCGAATTGGGGGTGATTGCCGGAAACCGGTCGATGAATCCGGTGTATTCCAACATCATCCCCGGCCCCGATGATGGCAAAGTGTCGGTCGCCTCAACGGTGTTGCGCGGCATGAACGATCATATCGTTCTGCCCGTCACCCATACATTCATGATGATGAGCCCGGCTGTCATCCGGCAAACCATATCATTCCTGCGCACCGGCGCGTTCATCCACGAGGATGAATAAACCGGCTCAGGCCCCCGCCGGGCCGATCCAGCGGTTTACATGGCCCATCTTGCGCCCCGGCCGCGCCTCGGCCTTGCCGTAAAGATGTATCGCGTTCAACGGGTCGCGGGCCAGTTCGCCCACCTGATCCACCTCATCGCCCAACAGATTGGTCATCACGATGTCGCAATGGCGCCGCCCATCGCCCAGGGGCCAGCCGGCAACGGCGCGAATATGCTGTTCAAACTGATCGATGACACAGCCGTTTTGCGTCCAATGCCCCGAATTATGCACCCGCGGTGCGATTTCGTTCACCACCAGACCGCTGGGCGTGACGAACAATTCAACGCCCATCACCCCGACATAATCGAGCGCATTCAAAATACGCCCGGTCAGGATAATCGCATCGGTCACCTGACTGCGGCTTAGCTGGGCGGGAACGGTGGTGGTGTGCAAAATCCCATCGCGGTGCACATTCTGGCCGGGGTCAAAACAGGCCACATCGCCCGATGCACTGCGCGCCCCGATGACTGAAATTTCCTGGCTGAAATCCACGAAACCTTCCAATATCGCATCATCGCCCGCCATGGCGTCAAACGCCGTTGCGCCCTCGGCCCGGTCTGTGATCCGCGCCTGACCCTTGCCATCATACCCAAACCGTCGGGTTTTCAGGATCGCCGGTGCGCCGATTTCAATCAATGCGGCATCAAACGCCGCCCGGTTGGCCACATCGGCAAACGGGGCCGTGCGCAGGCCCAGACCATTCAGAAATTCTTTTTCGATCAACCGATCTTGCGACACGCGCAGCGCCTCGCGGCCCGGGCGGATTGGGCAATGTTGTTCTAACAGGTCCAGCGCGGATGTGGGGATGTTTTCAAATTCATAGGTGATCACATCCACCGCATCGGCAAAGGCGCGCAAGGCGGCGGTGTCATCGTAGGAGGCGGTGGTCAGATCGCCACACACCTCACCCGCCGGGGCCCCCGACGATGGTTCGTAAATGTGACAGCGCAAACCAAGACGCGCCGCCGCCAAGGCCAACATGCGGCCCAACTGACCGCCGCCCAAAATCCCGATCACATCACCGGGTTGCAACACTTTACTCATCCACAGGCTCCTCGGGAATTGATGCCGACAGCGCCGCGCGCCAGGCATCCAGCCGCGCCGCCAGTTCGGGATCGTGCAGCGCCAGAATACCGGCGGCCATCAGTCCGGCATTGGCCGCCCCCGCCGCGCCGATCGCCATGGTGGCCACGGGATAGCCACGCGGCATCTGAACGATAGAATAAAGTGAATCCACCCCGCTCAGCGCCTTGGTCTGGATCGGCACACCGATCACCGGCACCCGGGTTTTGCTGGCCATCATGCCGGGCAAATGCGCCGCCCCGCCGGCCCCGGCGATGATCACCTGCAATCCACGCTCTGCCGCGTCCTTGCCATAGGCCCACAATCGATCCGGCGTGCGGTGGGCCGATACGATTCGCGCCTCATAGGCCACACCCAGTTCATCCAACACCTCGCCCGCAAGGCGCATGGTTGGCCAATCCGATTGACTGCCCATGATGATGCCAACGCTCACGCCCATGATCTCTCCATCCCTCTCAAAGGGCGCACTATACCGACGTGCGGCCAAGGCGCAATCGCCCGGCTTTTCAAACGGGGCTTATCGTCGCCAAAGACCCGGTAATGAAATCCACATGCCATCTTGCTTGTGATCAAGGTTAGGTCCAGAATGCCCTATCCATAGGTCCAATGAAATGCCCATCGCCCCCGATACATTCTTCTTTGATCCCCGCGCCGAAGGCACGCTGCAAAAGCAGATACAGACCATGGTCGCGGCCGGAATCCTTTCGGGACGGTTTCGCCCCGGTGAACGGCTGCCGTCATCGCGGCAACTGGCCAAACATCTGGGCGTCAGCCGGATCACCGTGACACTGGCCTTTACCGAACTTCTGGCCGATGATTATCTGACCGCCAAAGGCAGATCGGGGTATTTCGTTTCCGAAAACGCGCCACAGCCTCATGATTTCACCCCCGCCCCCCGCATTGACAAGGTGGATTGGACCCGCGCTTTGGGGCAGCGGTTTAGCGGCGGGTCGGGCATGATCAAACCTGCCGACTGGCAAAAATATCGGTTTCCGTTCATCTATGGCCAAACCGACCCGACGCTGTTTGACCATGCCAATTGGCGCCAATGCGCCGTTCAGGCGTTGGGACAGCGGGATTTTGGCGCGCTGACTGCGGATTATTATGAATCCGACGATCCGAAACTGGTTGAATTCATCGCCCGCCATTCGTTGCCACGGCGCGGTATTCTGGCCGAACCCAATGAAATTCTGATCACCATGGGGGCACAGAACGCATTATGGCTGGCGGCACAGGTTCTTTTGACCCAACGCCGCCGCGCCGCGTTCGAAGATCCGTGTTATCCCGCGCTGCGCGATATCCTGCTGCAATCACGCTGTAATCTTCAGACGATTCCGGTGGATTGCGACGGGTTGGTGCCCGAACTGGTGCCGCCCGATACCAATGTTGTGTTTACCACGCCCAGCCATCAATGCCCCACCACCGCCACCATGCCCCTGGCGCGGCGGCGCGCGTTGTTGGAGCGTGCCGCCGCACACGACATGCTGATCGTCGAGGATGATTACGAGTTTGAGATGTCGTTCCTCAAATCCCCCTCGCCGGCGCTGAAATCACTCGATACCGATGGGCGGGTCATTTACGTGGGCAGCTTTTCCAAATCGCTGTTTCCGGGCCTGCGTCTGGGATATCTGGTGGGATCGGCGCCGTTTATCCGTGAGGCGCGCGCGCTGCGCTCAACCGTGTTGCGCCATGTGCCCGGTCATATCCAACGCACAACCGCGTATTTTCTCAGCCTGGGTCACTATGATGCGCAACTGCGCCGGATGGATCGCGCTTATCACGACCGCCGCCGCGAAATGGAATCCGCCATTGCCGAGGCGGGCCTTACGGTTGCCGGGCGGGGCAGCTTTGGGGGGTCATCCCTGTGGATGCGCGCGCCAGATCGGGTGGATATGGCCGAAATCGCGCAAACCCTGCGCGCCGAGTCTGTGTTGATTGAACCGGGTCATCCGTTTTTTGCCAGCCCGGACGGGCCGCGCAACTTTTACCGGCTGGCTTATTCCTCAATTCCCACACCGCAGATTCGCCCCGGCATCCTGCGCATCGCGCGCCATTTGCAGTCTTGAGCATCGGGTTTGGGCGCGGCACCCCGTCGTGGCGATGAAAGACTCGCTTTTTACCAAGATTACAGGTACACGTATTTCCAATGTGAATTATTGAGATGTTATGTCTCATTAATTTACACCTGGACCTATTCAGCCAGGGCATCTGGCCCTAACCTTGGGTCAGGATTGGATATAATGAGACAGGCAAACAGCCATAGGGGATAACCACCATGAAAATGACGACCGAAGAAGCCTTTGTCAAAGTGCTCCAGGCCCATGGCATTCGCCACGCCTTTGGGATTATCGGCTCGGCTATGATGCCGATTTCCGATCTGTTTCCCAAGGCGGGCATCACATTCTGGGATTGCGCCCATGAAATGACCGCCGGCATGATGGCCGATGGATACACCCGCGCCACCGGCGAAATGTCGATGATGATTGCGCAAAACGGCCCCGGCATCACCAACTTTGTCACCTCGGTCAAAACCGCTTATTGGAACCACACACCACTGTTGTTGGTGACACCTCAGGCGGCGAACAAGACCATCGGCCAGGGTGGGTTTCAGGAAATGGAACAGATGAACCTGTTCGCCGATTGTGTGGCCTATCAGGAAGAAGTGCGCGATCCGTCCCGCATTGCCGAGGTATTGAACCGCGTGATCATGCAGGCGATCCGCGCCTCTGGCCCCGCCCAGATCAACATTCCGCGCGATTTCTGGACACAAGTGGTCGATATCGAAATCCCCGAAGTCACCAGCTTTGAGCGCCCGTCGGGCGGCGAAGATGCGGTGAAAAAGGCGGCCGAACTGTTGTCATCCGCGAAATTCCCGGTGATCCTGAATGGCGCTGGCGTTGTTTTGGCCGACGGGATCAAGGCATCAATGGCCTTGGCCGAAAAACTGGATGCGCCGGTGTGCGTGGGTTATCAGCACAATGATGCCTTTCCCGGCTCGCACCCCCTGTTTGCCGGGCCCTTGGGCTATAACGGCAGCAAGGCCGGCATGGAGCTGATTTCAAAGGCCGATGTCGTGCTGGCGCTTGGCACCCGGTTGAACCCGTTTTCCACCTTGCCCGGCTATGGCATTGATTACTGGCCCAAGGACGCCAAAATCATTCAGGTCGATATCAACCCTGATCGCATTGGCCTGACCAAAAAGGTGACCGTGGGCATCATTGGCGATGCGAAAAAGGTTGCCGAAGGCATTTTGGCACAGCTGGACGACACCGCCGGTGACGCGGGCCGTGACGAGCGTAAGGCGCTGATCTCGCAAACCAAATCGGCTTGGGCACAGGAACTGACCAGCCTTGATCACGAACAGGACGATCCAGGCACAACCTGGAACGAACGCGCACGCAACCGCGAGCCGGAAAAAATGTCGCCCCGTCAGGCATGGCGCGCGATCCAATCGGCCCTGCCCAAAAACGCGATTGTCAGCTCTGACATTGGCAACAACTGTGCCATCGGCAACGCCTATCCTTCGTTCGAGGACAGCCGCAAATATCTGGCCCCCGGCCTGTTTGGCCCTTGCGGCTATGGCTTTCCGGCGATCCTGGGCGCGAAAATCGGCCAACCCGACGTGCCGGTTGTGGGCTTTGCCGGTGACGGTGCCTTTGGTATTTCGATGAACGAAATGGTATCGGTTGGGCGTGACGATTGGCCTGCCATCACCATGGTCATCTTCCGCAACTATCAGTGGGGCGCCGAAAAGCGTAACACCACCCTGTGGTTCGATGACAACTTTGTCGGTACCGAACTGGACACCAAAGTGTCCTATGCCGGGATCGCCAAGGCCTGTGGTCTGGAAGGCGTGCAAGTCACCGGCATGGACGAACTGACCGATGCGCTGGACAAAGCCATCAAGGCCCAGATGAACGACGGCAAAACCACCTTTATCGAGGTTCTTTTGAACCAGGAGTTGGGCGAACCGTTCCGCCGTGACGCGATGAAGAAACCCGTCGCCGTTGCCGGTATTGATGGCAAGGATATGGCCGCCGAATAAGCGCGCCACGAAAGACCGACCGCGCCCTGTCAACCGGGGCGCGGCCCACCGTTTGCCGTCGGGCCGACACCAGAAAGGAACACCCGCTGGTGTCATATTGGAGCCCCCAATTCCCCCTCGGTCACGGCCTATGCGCCCGAACCCAAAGGATGGCGGGTGTGACGGGGCTTATCCCATTGTTACTGAACGCATATTCCACGCCTGCCCCGTGTGTGATGGCCGATCTGGCGCCTGCGGCATCACGGATCCCGCTGTTGGGGTCAAACCTGCGCTCAAGAGCGTTTTCGATGGCCGGACCGGGCGAATGCATCGCAGGTGTTGCAAGCTATTTTCATCGCTGTCTTTATGCTGACTAATATCGCGTGAACCCACAGCCCATTCATAGAAAGGCCTAGCCATGGCAAAATCACCATTTTTGACCACAGTTGATGCCACCTGCCCGCCTGCCCTTCTTGAAATGGCGCGCGCTGCCGGTGCGCCGCGTGTGGCGATTGCCCGTGCCGGCGCCCCCTTGCCCATGCAAGCGGCCTATGAGGCGACGCAAGCAGGCATCATGCACCCGGTTTTCACCGGTGAACCCGACGCAATCCGCGCCGAGGCGGCCAAGCTGGATTGGGATATCTCATCCTTTCCCCTGATCGAAGCCACCGGCGAAGCCGAGGCAGGCAAGGCCGCCGCCGATGCCTGCGGACGGGGCGACGCCGATGTGTTGATGAAGGGCAATCTACATTCCGACACGTTCATGCGCGCCGCATTGGCCCGCGATGCGGGCCTGCGCACGGGCGCGCGATTGGTGCATATTTTCCACATCACCCATCCCAGCGGGACAGGATCACTCACCATTTCCGATGCCGCTGTCAACGTCAGCCCCAACATCGAAACCCGCCATGATGCCACCCGCGCTGTCGTCAATCTGTTGCACACCCTGGGCAATGCGCACCCGCGCGTCGCATTTCTCAGCGCGACGGAAAGCGTTCTGCCTGCTGTGCCATCCTCGGGCGAAGCGCGGGAATTGGCCGAATGGGCGCGCGAAAACATCGAGAATGCATCGTTTTCCGGCCCTCTTGCGCTGGATCTGATCCTGTCGCCGGAAAGTGCGGCGACCAAGGGCATGGCCGATGATCCGGTTGCCGGCCGCGCCGATGCAATCATCGTGCCCGATATCGTGTCGGGCAATGCGATCTTCAAATCCCTTGTTTATCTTTCGGGCGGGTGCGCTGCGGGCATCGTCATGGGCGCGTCGGTGCCGATCCTTCTGACCTCGCGCGCCGATCCACCCGCCGCGCGCCTGGCGTCGGCGGCATTGGCTGCAATCTGTCGCAGCGCAGGCACCCGTTGAACACCCTTGCCGCCCTGACCGATCTATCGCCACTACATCTGGCGATATTGGCCGGGCTTACATTTGTTGCCGGTCTTGTGCGGGGCTTTTCGGGTTTTGCCCTGTCGGCAATGGTCATGGCCAGCGCGATCATGATCTTGCCGCCGGTCGAATTGATCCCGGTCTGTTGGTGGCTTGAAATGACCGCTTCGCTTTTGATGGCGCGGGGCGGGTGGGCCGATGCCGATCGGGGCGTGACCACCGGCCTGGTGCTTGGCTCAACGGTGGGGGTGCCGCTGGGTCTGGCATTGACCACCAATGTCGATGTCGCCACCAGCAAACTGATCGCGCTGGTGCTGATCCTGGTTCTGGCCACCACCCAGTTGGCCAGATTGCGCATGGCATTTCTGGCCACGAAACCCGGCCTTTACGGATCGGGATTTTTGTCAGGCATCGCCACCGGATTGGCTGGTGTGGGCGGCATGGTCGTTGCGCTTTATGTTTTGTCCTCAAACAGTCCGGCGCGACAAATGCGTGGCAGTCTGGTGTTGTATCTGTTGCTGTCCTTGCTGATTTCGCTGGTGACGCTGCTTTGGTTCGGGGTGATGGACCGCACCGCAACCGCGCGTGGTCTTGCCCTTGCCCTGCCTGCCGCGCTAGGCGTGTTGGGTGGCCAATTGTTGTTCACCCCCCGGTTTGAACGATTTTACCGCCCGTTTTGTTTGTCTTTGCTCATGGCGCTTGCGTCTGTTGGGCTGATCCGTACCGTAATATGACCTGTCAAATGAAAGCCCCGATATGACCTTTCAACAGCCCAAAATCGATACATCCCCCAAGGTCAGCGACGAAGTGCGCCAAACCACCTGTTACATGTGCGCCTGTCGCTGCGGCATCAATGTCCATATGAAAGAGGGCAAGGTCGCCTATATCGAGGGCAACAAGGATCATCCGGTCAACAAGGGTGTGTTGTGCGCCAAAGGCTCGGCCGGGATCATGCAGCATCTGTCACCCGCCCGCCTGCGCGCGCCAATGAAACGGGTCGGCGAACGCGGCAGCGGCAAATTCGAAGAAATCTCGTGGGACGAGGCTTATGACATCGCGGTCAAATGGCTCAAACCGATCCGCGAAACTGCCCCTGAAAAGCTGGCGTTCTTTACCGGGCGCGATCAATCGCAAAGCTTCACCTCGTGGTGGGCACAGGCGTTTGGCACACCCAACTACGCGGCCCATGGCGGGTTCTGTTCGGTCAATATGGCGGCGGGCGGCATTTATACCATGGGTGGTGCGTTCTGGGAATTCGGGCAGCCCGATTGGGAGCGCACCAAACTGTTCATGCTGTTTGGCGTCGCCGAAGACCACGATTCAAACCCGATCAAGATGGGTCTGGGCAAACTGAAAAAGCGCGGTGCCAAAGTAATCGGCGTGAACCCGATCCGCAGTGGCTATAACGCCATTGCCGATGAATGGATCGGCATCACGCCGGGCACCGACGGGCTGTTCATCCTGTCACTGATCCATTGCCTGATGAAGGCCGGCAAGGTCGATCTGTCGTATCTGGCGCAATTCACCAATGCGCCGGTGTTGGTGAACGAAGACCCAAAATCGCCGGAATTCGGCCTGTTGCTGACGACCGAAGATGGCAAACACATGGTCATCGACCGGGCCACCGGCAAACCTGCGGCCTTCGATGCGCCGGGCGTTCAGCCCGATCTGGCCGGTGCGCGGCGCGTGGCGGGCATCACCCACCGCAGCGTGTTTCAACATATGGCCGACAAGTATCTGGTGGAGGACTATTCACCCGAAAAGATCGGCCCGAAAATCGGCCTGACTGCCAACCGGATTCACCGCATTGCCGCCGAACTGGCCCGCGTCGCCTTTGACGAAGCGATCGAGATCGATCAGCCCTGGACAGATTTCCGCGGCACAAAACATGAAAAAATGATCGGCCGTCCGGTGTCGTTCCACGCCATGCGCGGGATCAGCGCCCATTCCAACGGCTTTCAAACCTGCCGCGCCCTGCACCATCTGCAAATCATTCTGGGCAGCGTCGAAACACCCGGCGGTATGCGGTTCAAACCGCCCTATCCAAAACCGGCCACAGCGCATCCCAAACCCCATTGCAAGGTCACGCCGGGCCAACCACTTGATGGGCCGCACCTGGGCTTTACCCATGGCCCCGATGATCTGTGCCTGCGCGAAGATGGCAGCCCGGCACGCATCGACAAGGCGTTCACCTGGGAAAACCCGATGTCATCGCATGGCATGATGCATATGGTGATTTCCAACGCCCATGCCGGTGATCCGTATAAAATCGACACGCTGTTCATGTATATGGCCAACATGGCGTGGAATTCGTCGATGAACACCTCCGGCGTGATGAAAATGCTGACGGACAAGGATGAAACGGGCAATTATGTCATCCCGCACATCATCTATTCCGATGCCTACAGTTCAGAAATGGTCGCCTATTCCGATCTGATCCTGCCCGACACCACCTATCTGGAACGTCACGATTGCATCTCACTGCTCGATCGCCCGATTTGCGAGGCTGACGCCGCCGCCGATGCGATCCGCTGGCCCGTGGTCGAACCCGATCGCAACGTCAAAGGCTTCCAATCCGCCCTGTGCGATCTGGGCGCGCGGCTGAACCTGCCGGGCTTTGTCACCGAAACCGGGGAACAAAAGTTCAAGGATTACGCCGATTACATCGTCAACCACGAACGCCGCCCCGGTGTAGGCCCCTTGGCGGGTTGGCGGGTGGGCGATGGCGCAGCCGAGTCCACGCTCCAACACGGGCGCGGTGCGCCCAATGCTTCGCAACTTGATGAATATATCAAGAACGGCGGCTTTTGGGCCGAACATATCCCGCAAGAGGCGCAGTTTTACAAACCCTGGAACACCGCCTATCAGGATTGGGCGGTCAAGATCGGCCTCTATGACAAACCCACACCTTATCTCTTTACGCTCTATTCCGAACCTTTGCGGCGGTTCCAACTGGCCGCGATGGGCCACGGCACCCGCCAACCCCCCGAACATCTGCGTGAACGGATCAAAACCACGCTTGATCCGCTGCCGATCTGGTACGCCCCGCTGGAAGACGGCTATGTCGACCCGGTCGAATTCCCGATTCACGCGCTGACGCAGCGCCCGATGGCGATGTATCACTCCTGGGGCAGTCAAAACGCCTGGCTGCGGCAGATCCACGGCCACAACCCGCTTTATATCCCCACAAAACTTTGGGAGGCGCATAAATTTGCCGAAGGCGACTGGGCACGCGTCACTTCAACCCACGGCGAAATCACCGTGCCGGTGGCCCATATGGCCGCGCTGAACGAAAACACGATCTGGACCTGGAACGCCATCGGCAAACGCAAGGGCGCCTGGGCGCTGGAAGACGACGCGCCCGAGGCGACCAAGGGGTTTCTGCTCAACCATCTGATCCACGAACTTCTGCCGCCCAAGGGCGACGGGATGCGGTGGACCAACTCTGATCCGGTCACAGGACAGGCGGCGTGGTTCGATCTGCGGGTAAAAATCGAAAAGGTGCGCACCCCCACGCGCAGCTATCCCGACGTGCCCGCCCAATCCTCGCCGGTGGGCCGCGGCCCGGCCAATGTGACCCAAAAGATCGGGAATAGCTGATGACATACGCAGACTTCAAATCTTTGGATGCAAACAAAACCAAGGGGGCCGTGCATGACTGATCTTCCCGCAAGTACCCAGAAAAAGCTGGGATTGGTGATCGACCTTGATACATGTGTGGGCTGTCACGCCTGTGTCACCTCGTGCAAAGGCTGGAACACCGAAAACTATGGCGCGCCCTTGAGCGATAAAAACGCCTATGGGGCCGATCCTGTGGGCAGTTTTCTGAACCGGATTCACAGTTTCGAGGTTCAGCCAAAAACCGGCCCGGCGCAGACGATTCACTTTCCCAAATCCTGCCTGCATTGCGAAGACGCGCCATGCGTTACCGTCTGCCCCACCGGGGCCAGTTACAAGCGCGTCGAAGATGGCATTGTCTTGGTGAACGAGACCGATTGCATCGGCTGTGGCCTGTGTGCCTGGGCCTGCCCGTATGGGGCGCGTGAAATGGACCCGGTTGAAAAGGTGATGAAAAAATGCACCCTGTGCGTTGATCGGATCTATAACGAAAACCTCCCCGAGGAAGACCGTCAACCGGCCTGTGTGCGCACCTGCCCCGCGGGCGCGCGCCATTTCGGCGATCTGGGCGATCCGAACAGCGATGTGTCGATGCTGGTGGCTGAACGTGGTGGGTTTGATCTGATGCCCGAACAGGGCACGAAACCGGTCAACAAATACCTGCCTCCCCGCCCCAAGGATCAGGATATCGATGTCCTGGCACCGTTTCTTGAACCCGTGGCCGATTCACCCAAAGGGTTCCTCGGTTGGCTTGACAAAACGCTGGAGAAACTCTGATGCATCCCGCCGCTTCGATTATTGCATTCACCACCCTGTCGGGCATGGGTTTTGGCCTGCTGGCGTTTCTTGGCGTGGGCCTGCCCCGTGTCGAAGGTTTCAACGCCTTCATTTTCTTCGCTGTTGCTTTTGCGCTGGCTGCGGGCGGGTTGGTGTTTTCCACCTTTCACCTGGGCCATCCCGAACGCGCGCTCAAGGCGTTTACCCAATGGCGCACATCGTGGTTGTCGCGCGAAGGCTGGGCCTCTGTCATCACTTTGGGGGTGATGGGGCTGTTTGCCGCGGCGCTGATATTCTTTGGTCTGCGCATTGCGCCCCTGGGGTGGCTGGGCGCGCTGGCCTGTATTGCCACAGTGTATATCACGTCGATGATTTATGCCTCGATCAAAACCGTGCCACGCTGGGCGCATTGGTCAACCAACGCCATGTTCATCGGCTATTCCCTGTCGGGTGGCGCGCTGTTGTCAGGAGAGGTAAATGCCGCGATCATCCTGCTGGCCGCCACGGGGATTGGCCAATTTCTGGTCTGGCAGGCCGGTGATGCCCGCTTTGCCGCATCGGGCAGCACCGCGGAAACCGCCACGGGCCTCGGCCATATCGGCAAGGTGCGCCTGTTTGAGGCCCCCCATTCCGAAGGCAATTACCTGACCAAGGAAATGGTATTTGTAATCGCGCGCAAACACGCGATCAAACTGCGGATCATCGCGTTGGTTCTGGCGTTTGCGGCGCCGATTGTGATGTTGCTATTGCCGTTCAACCACATCGTGGCGGCGATCGCTGTCTTGTCTCATCTGTGCGGCGTGTTGGTCAGCCGTTGGTTGTTCTTTGCCGAGGCGGAACACACCGTATCGCTGTATTACGGCCGCCAAGCCGCCTAAGCGAACTGAGGGGCGCGCGCCGCCCCTCATCCGGCCTTATCGAATGCGCGCTTCGGTTTTGGTATCGAACAACAGCGCGCGCGCGGGGTCAAACCGCACCGCCACCTTTGATCCTGTGACCGAGCGTTCGTCACCGCGTTCTTCCACGATCATCCGCTCGCCGCTGCCCGACGCCAGATAAACATAAGAAACCCCGCCCAGCGCCTCGGTCAGCTCGACTGTGTGGGTGTCGCCGGGCACAATTTCGATATGTTCGGGGCGCACGCCCACGGTCACGTTTGTGCCCTCGGGGGGCACCTGCACCGGCAGGGTCAGCGCGGTTTGCAATGATGGCACCGAAACCGCGCGCCCCTCAGCCACGGTTGCGTTCAGAAAATTCATCGCCGGTGAGCCAATGAAACCGGCCACGAATTTATTGTCGGGGTCGCGGTATAATTCCAGCGGCGCGCCCACCTGTTCGATCCGCCCGGCACGCAGCACCACGATTTTATCGGCCAGGGTCATCGCCTCGACCTGATCATGGGTGACGTAAATCATCGTCGCGCCGATTTCCTTGTGCAGGCGGGCAATTTCCACCCGCATTTCCACTCGCAATTCGGCATCGAGATTGGACAGGGGTTCGTCAAACAAGAACACTTCGGGGCCACGCACGATAGCCCGGCCAATCGCCACACGTTGCCGTTGCCCCCCAGACAGGGCGGCCGGTTTACGTTTGAGATAATCGTCAAGCTTCAGAATGCGCGTCGCCTCGGCCACTTTGGCGTCGATCTCGGCCTTGGGATGGCCGTTCATCTTTAACCCGAATCCCATATTTTCGGCCACGGTCATATGGGGATACAAAGCGTAGGTCTGAAATACCATCGCCACGCCGCGCTCGGCCGGGTCTTCGCGGGTGACATCGCGAGCGCCGATATGCATCGCGCCTTGAGTCGTTTCCTCAAGCCCGGCAACCATGCGCAACAGGGTGGATTTGCCACAGCCCGACGGGCCGACAAACACGCAAAACTCACCATCCGCAATCTCAAGGTCGATCCCGTGGATCACCTGCACATCGCCGTAGCGTTTGATAACCTTGGAAAGCGTGACACCTGACATTCGGTCTATCCTGTTTTGGAAAATGGCTGTGAAATTCGGTCGGGAAACCGCCAGGCGGCCGCATCCCGGGCAATCAATATCGCAGTTTTGCGCAGGGCCGGGGCAAGGCTGGCCAAATCCTCAAGGCTGCGCCGCGCAGTGGTGGCAGTGACCGAAAGCGCGCCCAACACATGCCCGGCGTCCGACAGAATCGGCATCGCGACACAAATGATGCCCGGTTCATGTTCTTCGCGATCAAACGCATATCCGCGTGTGCGAATGGCCGCCAGTTCGGCGCGCAGGGCATCGGGGCCGGTCAGCGTGTGTTCGGTAAACGGATGAAACGATTGTTGCGCCAGAACCCCGCCAATATCGGATTCGGGCAGGAACGCCATCATCGCCTTGCCCACGCCAGTGCAATAGGCCGGGCCAACCTTGCCCGCCTGGGAATACATTTCAACTGGCACGGCGGCATTGCGTTTGTCGACATACAACACCTGCGCATGATCCAGCTGTGCCAGATGCACGGTTTCCGCCAGATCCGCGGACAAAGCATCAATATGCGGGCGGGCCACGGGGGCAAGAGATGTGGTTTGCCACGCCGCATGGGCCAGACGCACCAGTCGCACGCCCAACACATAGGCACCGCGATCCGGATCAAGCGCCAGCATGCCTTGCGAGGTCAGAGTTTGCAGCAACCGATACAGCGTTGCCTTGGGATAGGGGCTGTCGGCCAACACTTCGGAAAACCGCACCGGGCGGCCATACCCCGCCACCTGATCCAGAACATCCAACGCTTTGCCCACGGTTCCATCGCGCGCGGCCCCTTTGGCGGATTTCTCTGTCATATCGCGCCTCCTTGGTGTGTTGGGGCTGAACCCGTTTTTCACGCGTCCGGGTCGATGAGGTGAGATGTCTTGGATCGGCAAAGCGGCTGAGGAAACTGTTGACAAGCATAACCCCAGTGCTGTTATCATTTCAATATCTAAAACTAAGTTTCAAATAATGAAACAATATTGGGAGTATCTTATGGTGTCCACATTGAAAGCGTCGGTTACAGCGCTTGGCGTTTCGGCCATTATGGCGACAGGCGCGTTTGCCGATGCCCACACAGAAAAACTGTCGGGCGATCTGGTGATCTTTTCCGACATGTCCAACCCCGCCCCCCGCGCGGTGATGGAAGGCATGGTCGAACGGTTTGGCGACATGCACCCCGATCTGAACATCGAACTGACGGTGATCGACCGCGAGGCATACAAGACGCAGATCCGCAATTTCCTGACTGCCAATGCGCCCGATGTGGCCAACTGGTATGCCGCCAACCGGATGCTGCCCTATGTCGACGCCGGGCTGTTCGAAGATGTTTCTGACATCTGGGAGGGCCAGCTGAGCGAGGAATTGGCATCAACCAAGGGCGCCATGACCCTGAACGACAAACAATGGGGCGTGCCATATACCTATTACCAATGGGGCGTTTATTACCGCAAAGACATCTATGAAAAATACGACCTGAGCGAGCCACAGGATTGGGACACGTTGAAATCCAACTGCCAGACGCTGTTGGACAACGGCATCAAATGTTTCACCATCGGCACCAAATTCCTTTGGACCGCTGGCGGGTGGTTTGATTACCTGAACATGCGCACCAACGGCTATGATTTCCACGCCGCCCTGACCAATGGCCAGGAATCCTGGACCTCGGACGAGGTGCGCCAGACCTTTGCCAACTGGCGCGAACTGATCGATATGGGCGCATTCATCGACAACCATACCGCCTATAGCTGGCAAGAGGCGTTGCCATTCATGACCGGGGGCGATGCCGCCGCCTATTTGATGGGCAACTTCGCGGTCGCCCCCCTGCGCGAGGGCGGTTTGGACGATGACAAACTGGATTTCTTCCAGTTCCCCGCCATCAACCCCGATGTCGAATTGGCCGAAGACGCGCCAACCGACACATTCCACATCCCCAGCGGTGCCACCAACAAGGACAACGCCAAGGCGTTCCTGAAATGGGTCGTCTCGGCCGAAAACCAGACCCTGATCAATAGCGGCGATGCCTTGGGCCAATTGCCGGTGAACAACCAATCTTCGGTGGATGACGACAAGTTCCTGAAGGAAGGCTTTGCCATGCTGTCCTCCAACAGCCCCGGTGGTGTGGCACAGTTTTTTGACCGCGACGCCCCCGCCGAAATGGCCAAGGTCGCCATGGAAGGGTTTCAGGAATTCATGGTTCGTCCAGACAATCTGGACAAGATCCTTGAGCGGCTGGAGCGTGCGCGCGCGCGCATCTACTGATATCAAACCGGGGCGCTCTGTTTTTGGGGCGCCCCCTTTGCGCAAGGCACAAGATTTCAGCGCCAAACCGTACAACCGGTACCGTTTCGCGATGCGATCTCAATCGGATCAGGGGGATTCATGACAGACACGGCCCATTCCGGCACCGACACCCGATCCTGGTGGCAACGCAACCAGATCAGGGTGTCACCCTGGCTTTTCCTGGCTCCGGGTCTGATTTTCTTCGCGTTTTACGTGATCTTTCCGATCTTTCAATCCTTCCGCATCTCGCTGCTTGAATGGGATGGACTGGGCGCGCCCGAATATATCGGCCTGCAAAATTACGAAGAACTGTATTACGACGATGCCTTCTATACATCGTTGCGCAATAACTTTTTATGGCTACTGCTGTATCTTCTGGCAATTCCGGCGGGCCTGTTCATTGCCCTGTTTCTGAATCAGACGGTGACCGGAATCCGCCTGTATAAATCACTGTTTTTCTTTCCTTTCGTGATTTCACAGGTTGTTGTCGGGCTGGTGTTCACCTGGTTTTACGACCCCACTTTTGGGTTGTTAAACATCATGTTGGGTTGGGTCGGATTGGGGCCGATCAACGTGTTGGGCGATCCGACATATGTCACCTATGGCATCATTCTGGCCGGGCTTTGGCCGCAGACCGCCTATTGCATGATCCTGTATCTGACCGGCCTGAACGGCGTGAACCCCGAACAGATCGAGGCGGGGCGTCTGGACAATGCCAAAGGGTGGAAAATGCTGTGGTATATCATCATTCCACAGTTGAAACCGGCCACATTCATTGCCTTTGTCGTCACCATCATCGGCGCGCTGCGCAGTTTCGATCTGATCTCGATCATGACCAACGGTGGCCCGTTCGGCGAATCCCGGGTGCTGTCGTTTTACATGTTCGAAGTGGCGCTATCGGAATACGGGTTCCGCATGGGATATGGCGCGGCGATTGCCGTGGTGTTGTTTCTTATCATGCTGTTTTTCATCACCTATTTTCTGTGGTCGATGTACAAGGAGGAACGCGGCAGATGACGCGCGCACAGCTATTCCCGGGGTTGCCTTACCGCGCCCGCACCGACATTTCTGGAAAGGGCGTGCACGATGTTTCCAACCCCCGTTGAAAAAACCTCGCGCGCCTGGCAGATCACCTATCAATCGCTACTGCCTGTGGTTCTTTTGATCTGGCTTTTGCCGCTGATTTCCATCGCGGTGTTTTCGATCAAACCCGATGCCGATTTCACCAGCGGCAATTATTGGGGCTGGCCCGGCAGCTTTGAGGGATTCACCAACTACGGCATGGTGTTTTTCGAATCCGACATGCCCCGCTATCTGATGAACTCCATCCTGATCACGGTGCCAACGGTAATTGGCTGCATCATCCTGTCATCAATGACCGGCTTTGCCTTGGGAATTTATAAATTCCGCTCGAACCTGTGGATATTCTTCATGTTTGTGGCGGGCAATTTCGTACCGTTTCAAATTCTGATGGTGCCGGTGCGCGATCTGACCCTGGATATGGGGCTGTATAATACCAAAACCGGACTGGTTTTGTTTCACATCGCGTTTCAAACCGGGTTCTGCACCCTGTTCATGCGCAATTTCATCCGCGCCCTGCCCTATGAATTGATCGAGGCGGCGCGCGTCGAAGGCGTGGCGGAATGGCGGATTTTCTGGTACGTCGTTCTGCCCCTGATGAAACCCGCACTCGCCGCCATGGCGGTTTTGGTGTTCACATTCATCTGGAACGATTATTTTTGGGCGGTGGTTTTGACCCAAGGGGTTGAATCACAACCTGTCACCGCCGGGATCACCAGTTTCAACGCCCAATATCGCGCCGCCTATCATTTGATGAGCGCGGGCAGCATCGTGGCCGCCCTGCCCCCGGTGGCGATGTTCTTCTTGATGCAGAAACACTTTATCGCCGGGCTGACCCTGGGCGCTGTGAAGTAAGGAAAACCATGACTTGTGGTAGAGTCCGCCATTGGCGGATAGATGTCGGCGGCCAGACCTTGGTTTTGGCCGCCCGCAACAATCGACTGCCTGAATGTGTGTATTGGGGCGGCGCGCTGCCTACGGGTGAGGATCTGGCCACCCTGGCTCGCGCCCACATGATCGACGTGACGGGCGGAATGCTCGATGCCAACCCCGACCTGTCAATCTGCCCCGAAGCGGCGCAGGGGTTTCCCGGCCAACCCGGCCTGATCCTGCGCGCAAACGACGGCACGCCGATCCGGCCGCAATTCCGCTTTGTTGGCGATGTACAGGCCGAGCGCACCCTGCGCCTGACCTATCGCGATGACGCGCACGGCATCCGGTATAACGCCAGCTTTGCCGCCGATCCCGAAACGCGGGTGATTGCCATTCAGGCCACCATCACATCCGATGTGCCGGTGCATCTGCACTGGTTGGCCGCGCCGGTTTTACCCGCGCCGCAACTGGCCGATGAAATGCTTGATGTATCGGGCCGGTGGTGTGGTGAGTTTCAGCTTAACGCCACCCCCTGGTCTGCGGGCATCCACAGCCGCGAAAACCGCACCGGGCGCACGGGCCACGAACATTTTCCCGGCCTGATCCTGCCCTGTCGCGGCGCCACCAACACCCAAGGCGCGGCGTTCGGGTTTCACTATGGCTGGTCGGGCGGGCACAAAATGATTGCCGAAGAACTGCCCGATGGGCGGCGGCAAGTGCAATTTGGCAATGCAACCGATACTGAGGGCGCAGGAACCACATTCCAGACCGCGCCGCTTTATATCACCTATTCCGATACCGGGCTGAATGGCATCGCCGTGGCATTTCAACGCCACCTGCGCGACCGGATCGTGACCTGGCCCCAGCCAGATCGCCCTCGCCCGGTGCATTACAACTGTTGGGAGGCAGTGTATTTCGATCACGATATCGACACCCTGAAAGACATCGCCAGCCGCGCCGCCGCTTTGGGCGCCGAACGGTTTGTGCTGGATGATGGCTGGTTCGGGCGGCGCGATGATGACACCACGTCGCTGGGCGATTGGCAGATTGATCCGCGCAAATACCCAGACGGCCTGACGCCGCTGATCGACCATGTGCACAGCGAAGGCATGACATTTGGCATCTGGTTTGAACCTGAAATGGTCAACCCCGACAGTGATCTGTATCGCGCCCATCCCGACTGGGCCTTGGGCGCGCCCGATCAAACCTTGGGCCGGCAACAGATGGTGCTTGATATGGCGCTGCCGCAGGTGCGCGATTACCTGTTCGACCAAATCGCGGCGGTGCTTTCGGCATATCCGGTGGATTACATCAAATGGGATCACAACCGGGTTTTGCCCACCCCCGATGCGGCGCAAACCCGGGGCACCTATGCCCTGATCGACCGGTTGCGCGCCGATTTCCCGATGGTTGAAATTGAAAGCTGTGCATCGGGCGGCGGGCGGATTGATTTTGGCATCCTGTCGCGCACACAGCGCGTGTGGCTGTCTGACAGCAACGATGCGTTGGAACGTCTGCGCATCCAACACAACGCCGCGCTGTTCCTGCCCATGGCGATCACCGGCAGCCATGTCGGCCCGCGCCACTGCCACACCTCGGGGCGGGTTCTTGATATCCGGTTTCGCGCCTGGGTGGCGGCACAGCGCCATATGGGGTTTGAAATGGACCCCCGCGAACTGACCAAGGACGAGGCGCGCGTGCTGCGCGATGTCACCACATGGTGGAAGACAAACCGCGATTGGATGTGTGCGGGCGACATTCTGCGCCTTGATAGCGCCGATCCAGCGGTGATTGCCGAACAACAGATCGCGCGCGATGGCAGCCGGTTTGTGGTCTTTGCGGGCAAGGCCGACACATCGGCGCAAATCTCGCCCCGTCCCTTGCGTCTGACGGCCCTTGAACCAACGGCGCAGTACCGCATCCATCTGAAAAACCGCGATGATGCCATCGCCCTGTCGCGCGGCACGCCGATTTTGAAAACCGAAGATATCACCGTTTCGGGCCGGTATCTGATGGATCACGGCCTGACCCTGCCGTGGAGTTTTCCGAACATGATCTGGGTGATCGAAGGAACCAAATTATGACTGCAACTTTCCCTGATCTTCGGGGCGCATCGGTGTTCATCACCGGCGGCGGTGCCGGCATCGGCGCGGCCCTGACCGACGGTTTCATGGCCCAGGGCGCGCGCGTCGCGTTTTTGCAACGCAGCGATGCCACCGCGTTTTGTGACGCGATGGAGGCAAAACACGGCACCCGCCCCTGGTTTCAACCCTGCGATGTCACCGATATTGCCGCGCTGCAATCCACCCTTGCCGACGCCGCGCGCGCCAACGGCCCGATCACCGTGTTGATCAACAATGCCGCCAGCGATCAGCGCCATAGCACGATGGATCTGACCCCCGAAGCTTGGGATCATCTGCAAAACATCAACCTGCGCCCTTTTGTGTTTGCGACCCAGGCGGTGGTGCCGGGGATGCGCGCCAATGGGGGCGGCGCGGTGATCAACATATCGTCAATCAGCTATATGATGGGGATGCACCAGATGCCCGCCTATACCACTGCCAAAGCAGGCATAAACGCCCTGACCCGCGCCCATGCCCGCGAATTTGGCACCGATAACATTCGGATCAACACCCTGACGCCAGGCATGGTTCTGACCGACCGGCAATTGGCCGAAGTGGTCAGCGAACCCGAAATTGAACGCCATATCGCCACCCAATGCCTGCCCGTGCGCTTTGGCCCCGATGCGGTGGTTGGCCCCGCGCTCTTCCTTGCGTCGGATGCGTCACGTATGATGACGGGACAGGCCCTTGTGGTGGATGGCGGCGTGGTGACAACAGGATGAGTGTTTCAGCAGAATGGATCGCGGTGGATTGGGGCACAACCCATTGCCGCGCTTGGGCGATGTCGGGCGATGGCCGCGTGTTGGATCAGGCGAAATCGGCCCAAGGCATGGGCGCACTGACCCGCGATGGGTATGAACCCGCGCTGTTGGCGATGATCGGCCCCTGGATCACAAACCGCACCGGCGAAAACCCGATTGAGGTGATTTGCTGTGGCATGGTCGGCGCGCGCCAGGGCTGGGCCGAGGCGGCCTATACCGCCGTGCCCTGCGCGCCGCTGTCGGGCAACCTGACCCGCGTAAAAACCCAAGACCCGCGCCTGTCGGTGGCCATTATCCCCGGATTGAAACAGAACAAACCCGCCGATGTGATGCGCGGCGAAGAAACCCAAGTGGCCGGGTTCATCGCCCTGAACCCGAAATTCGACGGTGTGCTGTGCCAGCCCGGCACCCACACCAAATGGGTGCATATCAGCGCCGGTGAGGTGGTCAGTTTTCAAACCGCAATGACCGGCGATATGTTTGCGGCGCTGTCAAACCATTCGGTCTTGCGCCATTCGGTGGGCGACGGATGGGACGATGCCGCGTTCGATGCGGCCCTGTCCGACACCCTGTCGCGGCCCGAAACCCTGGCCGCGCGCCTGTTTAACATCCGCGCCGAAGGCTTGTTGCATGGCCTGCCCAATGCCGCCGCCCGCGCCCGTCTGTCGGGTCTGTTGATCGGGGCCGAACTGGCCGCGACCCGGCCCTATTGGCTGGGCCAACAGGTGGCGTTGATCGGGGCCAACACCCTGTGCACCCATTACGCCACCGCCCTTGCCGCCCAAGGCATCACCGCCCAACGCACCGATGGCGACGCCCTGACCCAAGCGGGCCTGACTGCCGCCCACGCCCTTTTACAGGAGACCACACCATGAGCCGCCCCCTGATCGCCATCTTACGCGGAATCGACCCGACCGAGGCGGTGCCCGTGGCCGCCGCCCTGATTGAGGCCGGGATCACAAGGATCGAAGTGCCGCTCAACTCGCCCTCGCCTTATGACAGTATCGCGGCGATGGCCAAGGCGCACGGCGACGACGCCCTGATTGGCGCGGGCACGGTCCTGACCCCCGAACAGGTGGCGCAGGTCTATAATGTGGGGGGCAAATTGATCGTCTCGCCCAACCTTGACCACGAAGTGTTGCGCGCCACCAAGGTGATGGGAATGCAAAGTTTTCCCGGTGTCCTGACCCCGTCAGAATGTTTCGCCGCGCTGAAACACGGCGCCGACGGGATCAAGGTATTTCCGGCGTTCCAAATGGGCATTGAGGGGCTGAAAGCCCTGCGCGCCGTTCTGCCGGTGGAAACCCGGGTGTATATGGTGGGCGGCGTCGGCCCCGAAAATTTCCGCGATTGGCTGGCCGCCGGTGCCGAAGGGTTCGGCATCGGCAGCGCGCTTTATCGCCCCGGCGACAGCGTGGCCGACATCGCCGCACGCGCCCGAACCATGGTCAAAGCATTTGATGAGGCAACACAATGAACGTTTCAGTTTACGATCCAACCCCCTGCACCCTTGGCGAAGGCCCGCTGTGGCATCCCGGCCTGAACTGCCTGTTCTGGTTCGATATTGTCGGCAAACGGATGTATCAACGCCAGGGCGACACAACCCGCCAATGGCAATTCGATGACTACGTCAGCGCCGCTGGCTGGATCGACGATGACAATCTGCTGATCGCCAGCGCAACGCGCCTGTTCCAATTCACCCTCAGCACCGGCGATGAAAAAACCATCACCCCGCTTGAGGCCGACACCCCCACCACCCGGTCCAACGATGGCCGCGCCGACCCCTGGGGCGGATTCTGGATCGGGACGATGAACGTGGATGGCAGCCGCGAAGGCGGCGCGATCTACCGGTTTTACAAGGGCGAGTTGCGCCAGCTTTACGCGCCGATTTCCACACCCAATGCGATGTGTTTCGCGCTGGATGGCACACACGCCTATTTCACCGACACGCCCACCCGCATCGTGCAAAAGGTCGCGCTGGATGACGACGGTTGGCCCGCTGCCGACCCCGAACCATTTCTGGACCTGAATGATCAGGGGTTGAAACCCGATGGCGCCGTGATCGACGCGGATGGCAATCTGTGGCTGGCCTGCTGGGGGGCGGCGCAGGTGATCTGTTTCGCACCCGACGGGCGGCAAATCCGCGCCATCGATTTGCCCGCCGCGCAAACCACATGCCCGGCCTTTGGCGGCCCGGATATGCAAACGCTGTTCTGCACTTCGGCGGCGCGCGATGATGACGGGCCGGCCGCCGGCCAAACCTTTGCCGTGCCCGCCCCGACCAAGGGCCGGGCGGAACCTCAAATCAAACTCTGATCTTTTTCTTGCTAAAAATATCCAAATCCAACGCCACCAAATCGGACTGCCCATGACAAAACGCACCACCGGTGTCTGTTATTACCCCGAACATTGGCCCGAAACCCAATGGCCCGAGGATGCCGCGCGCATGGTCAACGCGGGGCTTTCATGGGTGCGGATCGGTGAATTCGCCTGGAGCCGGATTGAACCGCGCGAAGGGCAGTTCGATTTCGGCTGGCTCGACCGCGCCCTTGATGTGTTGGGCGCGGCGGGCCTTAGGGTAATCTTGGGCACGCCCACCGCCACGCCGCCCCTCTGGGTGGTCCAAAAACACCCGGATATGTTGGCGGTCGATGCAACGGGCCAGCCGCGCAAATTCGGCTCACGGCGGCACTATTGTTTTTCGCACCAAGGCTACCGCGATGAATGTTATCGCATCGTTACCCTGCTCGCTGAACGCTATGGCGTGCACCCCCATATTCATGCGTGGCAGATCGATAATGAATATGGCTGTCACGATACCACGCTCAGCTATTCCAGCGCCGCGCGCGACGGGTTTCGCGATTGGTGCGCCCAGCGCTATCAATCGGTCGATGCGCTGAACCGCGCCTGGGGCAATGTGTTCTGGTCAATGGAATACGACAGTATCGACGATATCGACCTGCCGAATCTGACAGTGACCGAGCCGAACCCAGCCCATGTCATGGCATTTCGCCGGTTCAGTTCCGATCAGGTGGTGGGGTTCAACAAACTTCAGGCCGATGTATTGCGCCGTCATACGTCCGCACCCCTGATCCATAATTACATGGGCCGGATATTGGATTTCGATCATTTCGATGTCGGGGCCGATCTTGATATCGCCTCATGGGACAGTTACCCAATCGGGTTCCTGTCTGACCGGCTTGAGGCATCGAACGATCACAAATCGCGGTTCCTGCGCCAGGGCGATCCTGACATGCAGGCGTTTCACCACGATCTGTACCGTGCAGTGGGCAAAGGCCGCTGGTGGGTGATGGAGCAACAGCCCGGCCCGGTTAATTGGGCCCCCTACAACCCCGCGCCCCTGCCCGGCATGGCCCGTCTTTGGGCGCATGAGGCGTTCGCCCACGGCGCCGAAACCGTGTGTTATTTCCGCTGGCGACAGGCCCCTTTTGCCCAGGAACAACAGCACGCCGGCCTGTTGCGCCCCGACAGTGCCGATGCCCCGGCCCTCGGCGAAGCCGCGCAAGTGGCGCAAGAATTGGCAGCTTTTCCCGACGCGGGCACAGCCACCGCCGATGTCGCCCTGTTGTTTGATTACCCATCGGCCTGGGCCTGGGAAGCACAACCTCAAGGCGCGGATTTTGATTATTTCCGCCTGACATTTGCCACCTACAAGGCCCTGCGCCGGGCCGGCCTGTCGGTGGATATTATCAACGCCAACAGCGATATCACCGCTTACAAACTTATCCTGGCCCCCGGCATCGCCACCTTGCCGGACACCCTTTTGAACCAATTGCCAAATTTCCAAGGCACCGCCCTGATCGGGCCGCGCACCAATTCCAAAACGCCCGAATTGTCGATTCCCGTTCCGTTGCCGCCCAATTTGCCGGGCCTGAACGCCAGTGTGGCGCTGGTTGAATCCCTGCCGCCCGGCACGGTGGTGCCCTTGGCCAATGGCGGGGCTTTTGCCCATTGGTTTGAACATCTGGAAACCGATTGCGCCAGCGAACTCACCAGTGATGGCAAGCCGGCCATCGCCAGCCGGAGCAAACTGCACTATCTTGCCGGGTGGCCCGATGACACTGCGTTTGATCGGCTGATAACCGGGGCCTGCGCCGCCGAAGCCATCAAAACCCTGTTCCTCCCCGACGGGCTGCGCCTGCGCGACACGGCCACACACCGGTTCTGGTTCAACTACGGCCCCGACCCAATCATGTTTCAGGGCATCACCCACCCGGCGGCAGGGGTCACATGGCAGGCCAGATAACCCCCTTTGGCACCCGCCCCGATGGCGCATCGGTTCACGCCATAACGCTGCGCTCAGACACCCTGCGCGCCACGGTTCTGACACAAGGCGCGGTTTTGCAATCGCTCTATCTGGCGGGGATAGAACACAGCCTGACCTTGGGCTTTCGCGATCTCGCGCCCTACCTTGGCGGCGGGGCCTATTTCGGCTGTGTGATCGCACCCGTGGCCAACCGGATTGGCGGAGCCATGGCGCAGATCGCGGGGCAAACCCACAGATTCGAGGCGAATGAAAACGCCAACACCCTGCACTCCGCCAGCGCCAGCAGCCATGCCGCGCTCTGGACCTTGGCCGATCACAGCGCGTCCCATGCCACCCTGACCCTGCGCCAACCCGATGGCGCGGGCGGATTTCCCGGCACCAAAGACATCACCGCCACCTACCGGCTGAGTGATGACACGCTGCACCTTGAAATCACTGCCACCACCGATGCGCCCACCTTGATGAATATCGCCCATCACGGATATTGGAATATGGATGGCACACCAACCTGGGCGGGCCACACAATGTGCATCAAGGCCGATCATATCTTGCCCACCACCGTCCAAAACCTGCCCACCGGGGCGGTTGAAACCCTCACCAACCACCCGCACGATTTTCGCCAGACCAAAACCATATCGCCCGGCGAACGCCCGCCGCTTGATCATAATTTCTGCCTTGCCACCCAACGCCGCGCCCTGACCCCGGCGCTCACCCTGACCGGCGTCAGCGGCACGCGGCTGGAACTGGCCACCACCGAACCCGGCCTTCAAATCTTCGACGCCGCGCCGATCAACACGGGCACCGCGCGCACGCTGCACGCCCATCCCTATGGCCCGCACTGCGGCTTGGCAATCGAGCCGCAATCCTGGCCCGATGCCCCAAATCATCCGCATTTTCCTGCCATCACCCTGACGCCAAACCAAACCTATCGCCAACACACCACGTTCCGGTTCAGCGCGCCGTGATCGGCTTTTCCTGCTGAAAATATCCGCGCCGCAGGCCACCGCCCAACGGGCGGTTCACGCGATCAAGGCCGCGCGCCGCGCACCTGTGTAAAACACCACGCCCAAAGCGATACCGGCCAGATTGACCCAAAGCGCGCCATCAAACATCCCGTGGGGCAACAGTGCCATGATCCCGGCCAGCGCCACCAACAGCCGCAGCACAGGCGGCAAGGGCCGCGCCAAATAGCCCACAATCGCCCCAGTGATCAGGTACACTCCGACCAATGCCGTGGCGACGGTGAACACCGAATCGTACCACACCGCATTCAGCAGCATCGCGGGCGAGGTCACAAACAGGAACGGTACCAAGAACGCGGGCCAGGCAATGCGCACCGCCTCAAATCCGGTGCGCATGGGCGGTGATCCGGCCATATTGGCGGCCACAAAGGCCGCAATCGCCACCGGCGGTGTCAACATCGACAGCATCCCGAAATACAGCACAAACAGATGCGCCGCCATCGGGTTCAACCCCAGTTCGATCAGCGGCGGCGCGGCCAAAGACGCCAGCAACAAATAAACCCCAACCGTGGGCAGGCCCATGCCCATGACGATGCACACAATCGCGGTGACCATCAGCAACAGAAACAGCGACGATTTGCCAAGCTGGACCAGGAAAAACCCCATGCCGAACGACAGGCCCGACCGCGCCACAAGCCCGATGATCATGCCGGCAATCGCGGTGATCAAAACAATCTCAACCGCCGCGCGACCCGATGTCACCAGAACGCGCCACAGATCGGCCCAGTTGATCCGCCGCCCGTCATAGGTGCGCAGCAACGACAGCACGAACAAAACCGCCACCGCGTAAAGCGCCGCCGTTTCGGGGCGCAGGTTAAAGGCAAACAACCCGCCCAACAGCACCACAAACGGCACCAGAATGAACCAGCCCCGGCGCATCACCTGGGCGGCGGGCGGAATCCGGTCTTCGGGGACGCGGGCAATATTGCGCCGCCCTGCCTCAAGATCGGCGAAAATAAACAGGCTGACGTAAAACAACAGCGATGGCACGATGGCGGCAATCACCACTTCGCCATAGCTGACTTGCAGGTTTTCGGCCAACAGGAACGCCGCTGCGCCCATGATCGGCGGCATCAACTGGCCTCCGGTGCTGGCGGCGGCCTCAATCGCGGCGGCGGTTTTGGGTTTGTATCCGCCGTCTTTCATCAGCGGAATCGTGATGGCGCCGGTCGAGGCCACGTTCGACACGGCCGATCCAGAGATTGAACCGAAAAATGCCGAGCCGAGAATCGCGATCTTTCCCGCGCCACCACGTTTGCGCCCGGTCAGCGCCAGCGAGATGTCTGAGAAAAACGCCGACCCGCCCGAGGCCAACAGCAGTTGCGCCAAAACTAAAAACGGCACCACAACCGTTACCGCGATATAGAGTGCAGCGCCGGTGAGCGAGGCAGAATCAAGGATTAAAAAGGTCAGCAACCGATCCGGCTTGATCGAACGTGATTGAAGTGGCCCGGTCAGTTCACTTGAAAACAGCGCATAAAGACACACCGCCGCAAGAATCACGATCAATGCCCAACCCATAGAGCGGCGCACGCCTTCGATCAGCAGAACAAACCCGATGGCCGAGATGATCAGCGCTTCAACCGGGTGATAAAACACGTTCTGCGACAGAACCGGAAAGCGCACCATCAGATACGCCCCCAGGCTCAGTGCGGCGATGGCCAATGCCCAATCCAATCGGTTGGGCGGGCGCGCCACACCTTTGCGCGCCGGGCGGGTGACAAATGTAATCGCCAGCGCCAAGGCCAGCGCGACAATCAACACCTGTTCGGAATAGATGCGCCAGCCGATCCACAACGGCAGGCTGGACGACCAGACAATGGCGGTGAGCGTCAGAAGGGCGGCCATCATCGCCACAAATGCGCCCAGACGTGGCGAAGGAAGGGCGCCGCGTTGCACTGTTTTTTCCGCCATTTCGCCGCCCTCCCGTTTCACCGCTTAGCGGTTCCAGACGCCCATTTCTTCGTAGAATCTGATCGCGCCGGGGTGGTATTCCAGCCCATTGTCCTTGCCCATCTGTTCCTTTTCAAAACCCAGCCAGAATGGCCCACCGGCCAACAGATCGGCCTCTTTTTCCCACAGGGCCTTTACCGCCGTATAAACCATGTCATCGGGCACATCGGCCCCGGCAAAAAAGGTATAGTCGAACACATTCACATTGGTTGGCCCGTCGATCCCGGGAATCCCGCTGTCGGTGTCCAGGGTTTGCAAATAGGCTTGGGGTAAAAATTCGGTCATCGCCGCCTGTGCTTCGGGCGAATCGTCATAGGACAGGTATTTGATGCCGAATGTCGCATCATATTCGCGGCTGTTGGCGGCCCCCACCACAACGATGGTCACATCGGTGCTGCCTTCGGCAAAGCTGGCCCACATGCGCGGGAAATTCGGCACGGCCACGCCTTCCACGTCGTCCATAGTCAGCCCGCCATTGGCCAGATACGCCTTGGTGATGAAATCGCCCAGCGCGCCTTGGGTGAATACCGGCGCGCGCTTGCCCTTCAGGTCAGCAATGGAGTTGATGCCGCTGTCTTCGCGCACGACATATCCGTTTCGAAACGGCATCAATGTGGCCACCATGCGCAGGTTCGGGTTTGGCCGCCCCTCTGACATGCCCGTGCCGTTCACCGCATAGGTATATTGCACCACATTGGCGATGCCGAATTCCAACTCACCGGCGTTGACCAGGGGGATATAATCGGCAGTGTTGGCCAATTCCTGTGGCCTTACCTGAAGGCTGGATGCCTCGGAAATGGCCGCCGACATGGTGCGCCCAATCTGGCTGGTGCCCCCGGTTGCGGTGGATCCGACAGCGGCGATTTGCGCGCTTGCGGTTGTGGCCGCCAGGGCAAAGGCCCCGGCCAGAACTGCTGTGAATTTCATTATCATTCTCCCCGTTGTTTTTTAGTGTTTCTCGAACAGTGGCCCATGGCCGGTAAACTGATCGTTGATCTGATTGGCCCGCAGGGCGTGCCAATAGGTGGCGGCGTTGATCGCAACAAAGGGTTTGCCCTTGGCCACCTCAAGTTCGCGGCACAGTCCCACCATCGACAGGTTGGTGCCCACCTGAACAAAGGCATCAATGCTGTCATCGTCCATTTCATCGACGATGGCGCGCAATGTGTCGGGCTGCACCTGGGCAATCGCCACCGGGCTGGGGCATTTCAGGCCGCGAAACTTGGCCACATCAAACCCGCAATCCTGAAAAAACCGGGTGACGTTTTTGTCTGACACCGGAAAATACGGCGAAATCACCGCGATGCGTTTGGCCCCGGTGGTGTTTAACGCCGCCTCACAGGCGAAACTGCCCGCCGAAACGCCCACGCCGCAATAATCGGCCAATTCTTGCATCCGCTTTTCACTGGCCGCGCGCCCATCCCAGAACATCAACGCCGACATGCCCATGATCAGGTAATCGGGTTCGCATGTCATACAGCGATCCACCGCCGCGTTCAGCGTCGCGCCGATGGCATCGACCAGGGCAACAAAATCGGCGTCATTGCTGACCTTCATGTTTGGCACATGGATGCGGCCAAAATGATTGGTCACACCGTCGGGGCGAAACGCCTCCATATCCGGTTGAACGATGGTGTTTGTGCTGGGTGCGACCACTGCGAATTTGCGCCGCCACCCCAATGCGTCTTTTGCCATTCTCCCCCCTTTTCATGTCCTAGCATCGCGCCCTGCGACATTCTGTCAAGAATTTGTCTGGACAAATTTAAAATTGTTTGTCCTGCAGCGATAAATTTGTGCGATGCACGTAACGCTCGCCCCCAAGGTGCCAGTTGAACGTGGCAATCAGCGTACCCTGGGCCGAGGCATAGCGGCGGAGAATACGCAGACTGACAGCGCCCCGCGCCTGGCCCAATGCCTCTGACACCCGGCCCGGCATTGGCAGGGCCTGGGTGTCTTGGGTTGCCTCGATTACCGGTTCACCCGCGGCTTTGGACAGTGCGCCATAGATCGGCCCAACCGCCGCCGCCGGATCGGGCAAATGCGGCTGCATCCGCAGGGGCATATAGCTTTCCAAAAGGCACAGCGGCGCACCGCCCCCGGGTGCAAACCGGCGGGCGCGGAAGAACGCCCAAGGTTCGCCCTGACTGCCGCCCACCTGGCCTGCGGTCCGGGCGTCTAGAACAACCGTGTCTTGGGTCATCACCTCGATCCAGGTGTCGCGGGCATATTGGTTTAACTCATCCACCGACCGGTAATGTTGCACCAACACGCCGCCCGGTTGTGTGGCCACCACCCGGCTGCCGGCCCCTTGGGTGCGTTCGACCAACCCATCGTCCTGCAACCGGCGCAGTGCCTCGCGCACGGTGAACCGGCTGGAATCAAACCGGCGGCACAGTTCCGCTTCGGAAGGAAGGTTTTGCCCAATCGGCACCACGCCGGCCACGATATCCTGGCGCAGGGCGCGCATGATTTCCACGTATCGCGGGGTGCGCACTTGTTTGCGCGCGGCCCCGGTTTCGCGGGCGATATTCATTTCACCGCATCCAGATCGCGCAGGGATTGCAGCATCGATGATTTCATCACATAGGCCTTGTGCGCCACCGGATCGGCCACGGTCTTGCGCAATTCGTCGTGATAGGCCGCGCGCTTGGCCGGATCGGTTTCGTTCAACACAGTGCGGTTGCGCAATGCCTGGGCCTGCACCGTTTCAATCGCCACCTTGCGGCGTTGCCGTTCATACCGGCCCATCAGATCCGGATCGGCGCCCTGCCAGACCTGTGCCAATTTATCGGTCAGGTTCATCGCATCGTGAATACCGCCATTCATCCCCATGCCGCCCAAGGGGTTGTTCAGATGCGCCGCATCCCCGGCCAGAAATATCCGCCCATGGACATATTTATCGGCCACCCGTTCATGTACGCGGTAGGCGGTTTTGTGTTCAATTTCATAGGGCTGGGGTTGTGGCAAAACCTGTTGCAACCGCGCCTCAATCGTCGCCGGGTCAAGGATTTGTTCATCGCTTTGATTAGGGTCGGTCGGCAACAGCACCCGCCACAGGGTGGGCGTGCGCAACAGCACCAACCATTCGGTCGGGTCGGTGATATAGGCGATATTCGCCAAACCCTCCATCGCCTTATCGTATCGAAACGGCGTGGACATCGACAGGAAGATTTCGGGAATCGTCATGCCCTCAAAATTCACCGGCAATTGTTTGCGCACGACCGAGCGCGCCCCATCCGCCCCGATCAGATAGCGCCCGCGCACCTGTTCGATGCTACCATCGGGGCGGGTGCCGGTGACGGTGACATGATCGCCGTCTTGCGCCACTTCGGTCACTTCGAAATCGCGCAGGAAAATGCCGTCGGGGTGGGCTTCGACCCGCTCGCGGGCGTGTTCTGTCAACTTCCATTGTTCGCATTGCAACCGGTACGGGTGATCGGTTTCATCAGCCAACAGGCCCAGATCGAAATCGGCAATCACCCCCGCCTTGCGGTCGCGAAACTGCCAGATCGGGCATTTCAAACCGCGTTCAATCAACGGCGCGGCCAAATCCAGCGTCGCCAGAAAATCCAGGGTTGGCGGATGAAACGTCGAGGCGCGCAAATCAATTGGCAGCTCTGGTGATGCCTCAAGCAGGGTCACCGGAATGCCACGGGCCAACAAGGCCACCGTTGCCACCAACCCCACCGGCCCGGCCCCTGCCACCAATACCCGATTTGTTTCATCTGCCATGGCGTCTCTCCGTTTTCATGGGGCAAGCGTACGGCGTGGCCGCGCTGCGTCAAGGAAAAATTTGTCTGGACAAGTTTTCGTTTCTGGAAAACTCTGTGGCAAAGCAAAGGACGGGATATGACGTATCAACGACATCTTGTCGCCCTTGGCGGCTGTGGCGGGTTGGGCCGCGATCTGACGGCGCGCGCTGTGCAAGATGGCTGGCGGGTCACAGTTCTTGACCTGCCCGCGTCGCTTGCCGCGCATCCCCCGCCGGGCGAGCGCCGCGCGATTGATCTGCGCGATCCGGCCAGTGTGACGGCAGCGTTTGATGGGTTGGGCGCGATAGACGGGTTCGTGAACCTGTCAGGGTTCATGTCGCCCAACGCCCCGTTGGAAACCACCGATATCGACACGTTTGACGAGGTGCTATCGGGCAACTTTCGCGGTGCATTCCTGGCCGCACAGGCCGCCGCGCCGCTGTTGCGGTTGGGCCGCACCCCGGCGATGGTCACGGTGGTGTCGGGCCTGGCCGCCGCCGTGCGGGCGGGTTTCGGCCCGTATGGCGCGGCCAAGGCGGCGATGGTGCATATGACCAAGACATTGGCGTTGGAACTGGCCCCGGATATCCGTGTGAACGCCGTGGCCCCCGCCGCCGTGGATACGGCGTTTTTGCGTGGCGGCACCGGGCGGGCGAAACAAGACAACACATTGAACCTAAATGCTTATACCGCCAGCATCCCGTTGGGCCGCTTGGCCGAACCACCCGATATTACCGGGCCGATCCTGTTCCTGCTTGGCCCTGACAGCGCATTCATGACCGGGCAAACCCTGTGGATCAATGGCGGGGGATACATGCCATGACAGTGCAAAACCGAACCGTTCTGATCACCGGTGGCGCGCGGGGTCTGGGCCGTGAAATGGCGCTGGCCCTGGCAGATGCAGGCGCGCGCGTTTGCATTACCGGCCGTCGCGACAGCACCGCCTTGCGCGATACCGCCACACAGCTTGGCGCGCACGGTCACAGCCTGATCGCCGATGTGAGTGACCCGGAGCAGGCCCAACAAAGCGTGGAGGATGCCGCGCAAGCCATCGGCCCGATTGATGTATTGATCAACAATGCCGGGGTTGGGATGCGGCTGATTTCCGAAACGTTCAACACCGAATCCACCAAGTTTTGGCAGGCTGACCCCGATGCCTGGCAACAGATCGTCCAAACCAATGTGAACGGGCCGTTCCTGATGACCCGCGCGGTGGTGCCGGGAATGATTGCGCGCGGTTTTGGCAAGATCATCAATATTTCCACCAGCGATCAAACCATGGTGCGGCGCGGCTATGCCCCCTATGGCCCGTCCAAGGCGTTTCTTGAGGCGGCATCGCGCATCTGGGCACAGGATTTGGCCGGAACCGGCGTGGATGTGAATGTGCTATTGCCGGGCGGCGCGGCGGATACCGATTTATTGCCGCCTTCGGCGGATAAAAAGGGGGCAGATGGCAACCTTTTGTCGCCCGATATAATGCGCGCGCCGATTGTTTGGTTGGCATCAGATGCCAGCAACGGCCACACCGGCGAACGCTATATCGCGCGGCTGTGGGATGACCCCGATGCCGCGCGCGATCCGGGCACGGCCAAGCCGAAAATCATGTAACCCGCTGATTATTCGATAAGTTCGATTATAGCGGAATTTCGCGCCAGGCACCGGGGGCCAGACCCTCCAAGGTATGCGCGCCGATGCGCCAGCGAACCAGCCGCAAACAGGGCAAACCCACATGGGCGCACATCCGGCGCACCTGTCGATTGCGCCCTTCGCGAATGGTCAGTTGCAGCCAAGAATCCGGCACCGTTTTACGAAACCGCACTGGCGGATCACGCGGTGGCACATCGGGCGGGTCCATGGCCGAAACCTGGGCCGGGCGGGTCACCCCATCTTTCAAGGCAACGCCTTTGGCCAAAGCGGCCAACGCCGCGTCGCTGACCACCCCTTCAACCTGTGCGAAATAGGTTTTTGCCGTGCCGCTGCTGGTTATTTTCGCCTGCAAACGCCCATCATCGGTCAGCAGCAATAAACCTTCGCTGTCGCGATCCAGACGGCCTGCGGCATAAACCCCGCCAGGCAGCCCAAAGCGCGACAAGCCCGGCCACTTTCCCTCATCCGTGAACTGGCTGAGGGTGTTCATCGGTTTGTGAAACGCGATCAGCATCGGGGCGATCCGGCCGGAACCGTTTCCAGCGTGGACATTTAGTGGGCCTCGGCCCAATTCGCCCCATGCCCCGCTTCGGCGGTCAGTTTCACATCCAGATGCACGGCGGGCGCAGCCGCGCCTTCCATCACATCGCGGGCGACGCCGATCAAATCGTCAACTGCGCCCTCTTCCACCTCGAACAGCAATTCATCATGCACCTGTAACAGCATTTTGGCCGGCAGGCCGGAGATGGCGCCGGGCATCCGCACCATGGCGCGGCGAATCACATCGGCGGCTGTGCCTTGGATCGGCGCGTTGATCGCGGCGCGTTTGGCAAATCCGGCACCGGGACCGCGCGCGTTGATCTCGGGCGTGTTGATCTTGCGACCGAACAGGGTTTGCACATATCCATGCTCTTTGGCAAAGGCGATTGTGGCATCCATATAGGTGCGAATACCGGGGAACCGTTCGAAATACCGGTCGATGAACCCCTGCGCCTCGGCCCGCGGAATCCGTAGGTTGCGCGCCAGGCCAAAGCCAGAAATCCCGTATATCACACCAAAATTGATCGCCTTGGCCTGTCGACGAATCGCCGGGTCCATTCCCTCAAGCGGGACGCCGAACATTTCCGAGGCAGTCATTGCGTGAATGTCATGTCCATCGCGAAACGCTTGTTTCAGCGCATCAATTTCGGCGATATGCGCCAAAATCCGCAATTCGATCTGGGAATAGTCCAGACTTACCAGTCTTTTCCCCTTGGGCGCGACGAATGCTTCGCGAATACGCCGCCCTTCCTCGGAGCGCACCGGGATATTTTGCAAATTCGGATCGGTCGAGGCCAAGCGCCCGGTGTTTGCCCCGGCGATGGAGTATGACGTATGCACCCGCCCGGTATCGGGGTTGATATGGGTTTGCAGCGCGTCGGTATAGGTGCTTTTCAGCTTGCTCAGCTGTCGCCAATCGAGCACGCGACCGGGCAAATCATGTTCGGTCGCCAGCTCTTCCAACACGTCAACACCGGTGGCATAGGCCCCGGTTTTACCCTTTTTGCCACCGGGCAATTCCAGTTCGTCAAACAGGATTTCGCCCAACTGTTTTGGTGACCCCACGTTGAACGACCGCCCGGCCATTTCGTGAATTTCCGCCTCAAGCCCCGCCATTTTCTGGGAAAACGCGTTCGACATCCGCGAGAGCGTGTCGCGATCCACCTCAATCCCGTGCATTTCCATTTCGGCCAAGACCGGCACCAGGGGGCGTTCCAGGGTTTCATAAACGGTTGTGACGCGGGCGCGGTGCAATTGCGGTTTGAACAATTGCCACAGGCGCAGGGTGATATCGGCATCTTCGGCGGCGTATTTCACCGCATCCGCCAATGGCACCTTGTCAAAGGTAATCGCCGATTTGCCACTGCCCAACAAGGATTTGATCGGCACCGGCGTATGGCCCAAATACCGTTCAGATAGGCCATCCATACCGTGATTATGCAGCCCCGCATGCATCGCATAGGACATCAGCATCGTATCATCAATCGGCGCGATATTGATCCCATAGCGCGCCAGGATCTTGGCGTCGTATTTCATATTCTGGCCGATTTTCATCACTGCCGGATCTTCGAGCAGCGGTTTCAAAAGGGCCAAAGCGGGTTCCAACTCCATCTGTCCGTCGGCCAGAGCATCCGAGCCGAACAAATCATCTGTCGCCGCCGCCCGGTGGGCCAAGGGCAGATAACACGCCTCACCCGGTTCCACACACAGCGAAACACCCACCAGATCGGCGCGCATTTCGTCCAATCCAGTGGTTTCCGTATCTACGGCCACCCAACCGCGCGCGCGCGCCTTGGCAATCCAGGCCTCAAGACCGGCGGCATCGGACACCTGAGTATAGGTCGCCTGATCAAACGGCACGGTTTCGGGGGCGTCGGGCACGGGCGGGGTATCATCGATTTTCGGCGCTTTCGCACCCAAGGCATCGGCCACACGTTTGCTGATCGTGCGAAACTCCATCTCTGACAGAAAGCCCAGCAAATCATCGACAACCGGCGCTTTCACCTCAAGCGAGCCGAGGGTGTAATCCAGCTCCATCTCGCAATCGAGCTGTACCAGACGCCGCGACAGGCGAATCTGATCGGCGTGATCAATCAGGGTTTGGCGGCGCTTGGGCTGTTTGATTTCACTCGCCCGGTCCAACAATGTATCAAGATCGCCAAATTCATTGATCAACAGCGCCGCAGTTTTAATGCCGATCCCCGGCGCACCGGGCACGTTATCAACCGAATCGCCGGCCAATGCCTGTACATCGACCACCCGTTCGGGGCCGACGCCGAATTTGGCAATCACCCCCTCGGCATCGATGCGGGCGTTTTTCATCGCGTCAAACATTTCAACGCCGCCGCCCACCAGTTGCATCAAATCCTTGTCGGAACTGATGATCGTCACCCGCCCGCCCGCCTCGCGCGCACGGCACGCCAAGGTGGCGATGATATCATCGGCCTCAAACCCTTCCTGTTCAAGACAGGCGATGTTGAAGGCGCGGGTGGCGTCGCGGGTCAGCGGGATCTGCGGGCGCAGATCTTCGGGCATCGCTTCGCGGTTGGCTTTGTACAGATCGTACATATCATTGCGAAACGTGTGGCTACCTTTGTCAAACACCACCGCGGCATGGGTGGGCGCATCGGGGCCGCGATTGTCTTCGATCATCTTCCATATCATGTTGACAAAGCCCGACACCGCGCCAACCGGCAAACCATCGGATTTACGCGTCAGCGGCGGCAGCGCGTGATAGGCCCGGAAAATAAAGGCCGATCCATCCACCAGGCTCAGATGATGCCCCTTGCCAAACGTGTCAGCCATTCCGCCCCCTTAACCCAAAAGGTCAGTCTAAAATCAGCCCCAAAGGGTCAGTCCGAAATTGATTCCCGCAGGATCAGTGATCGTCATCACCGGCGAAAATATACCGCTTGTCGCAGTATCCACATTCAACCCAACCGGGATCGAGCGGGATCTGCAGCCAGACCCGGGGATGGCCCAACGCCCCCTCGCCCCCATCACAGGCCACCCGGCGGCTGTAAACGGTTTCTACTTCTGGCGCTTCGTGGCTCATCGCATATCCCTTTGCGGCTGAATTCGCTGGTGGCATTCTAACGATCCGCCCATCCCCGACAAGGGCAGAACAGGGCGGTGGCGCGCACCATCCCCCACACGCGCCAAACAAGATATGGTGTGGCGCGCCGCGCGCGCCTCCGTTTGGTCAGGCCTTTGCCAACAACGGGCCAAGCGGGCGACCGGCCAGAATGTGCAGGTGGTAATGGGGCACCTCTTGCAATCCATTCACCCCGGCATTGCTGATCGTGCGGTATCCTGCGCCGCCCTCGCCGGGCTGTACGCCCAGATCGGCACAGATTCGCCCGGCGGTGCGCATGAAATCAACCAATTCGGCCTCGCTCGCTTCAAGCGCAAAATGATCGTGACACACATAGGCCCCCTTGGGAATCACCAACACATGTTCGGGCGCCTGGGGGTGAAGATCACGAAACGCCAGAGTGTGGTCGGTTTCCATCACCGTATTGTTCGGAATTTCCCCACGCAGAATTTTAGCAAAGATATTCTGATCGTCATACACATAGGCCATGCGTCACCCCCTTGAATTTCAGTCTTCAAACAGACCCTTGGTTTGGGCAATCTGCATCGCCTTGTCCATGGGAATGGATAAAAAAGCCGCCAAAGCTGCGGCATTTTCGGCGGCTGTCGCAGTTTCCGGCATGATCTGAAAATTCTCGAACCCCGCATCGCGCAACAGATCGCTTTCGTGATTCACGTCGGCACGGATCGTGCGCAGCAACGTGTTGATGGTGCCCTGCGGCGTGCGTTCCCCCGCCAGACCGACCCGTTTCGCGTGGCCAAGCAGATAGGCATCGGAAAACGCACATTCGATCTCGATCAGGCGGGTCGTCGAGCGGTCGTTCTGAAAATCACGCAACAAATCCAGATTATCGGGATCAAGGCAAATGATCAGCCGGTCCGATCCGTAATAATCAAACAGCATCCGCATCAGGGCCCGGCGGTGACGGGTGCGTTTTTCCAGCGTTTGCTGGATCCCGCCCAAATCGGGTAGCTGCGCATCCTGTTCATCGAACAGATAATCAATGGCAGGAATCCGCGCCACATCACTGATCCGCTTCAACAGCCGTTTGCCGACGTGCCACTTTTTGCACACCACGATCAATAATTCGCGTTCCCGCCCCAGGGTCGATTCGGTTTCCCAGAACCGCGGCGCAAACCTGCGCCCCTGTCGGCCCCGCCCGGTGAGAAATCTGAACAGGCTGCGGCCTTCATTGCTGATTTCGAATGTCACATCTTTTGCCGTGTAAAGATCGGCCAATTGCTGTTTCAGCTGCGTCGCCTCTGGGCTGATCTTGCGGGCAAACAGATAATCCTGCGCCAACAGCAGATGATAATGATCGTTGTAAAACACCGTCGGCATCCCGTAATCGGAAAACACCAGAAATGTCAGGGTGCGCGATCTGATCTGTGTTTCCGGCACCAGATGGCGCACGATCGTTTGAAAAAACGTCTCATCGGGAATCCATGTCGTGCGGAAAAACCGCATCACATCGGGGCGTTGCCTGCAAAACTCTAACACCGCCTCAACGGTGCGGCGGCGCAAACACCACCATTGCGACCCGATCATCATCTGCAAATCACTTGGAACGTCGCGTTTCAGGCCCAGCCGCTTTTGCATTTCGTAAGATGTGTAGAACCACCATCTGTGGGTGCGTTCATTAAAGAAATGGCGATAGATCAGGCGCTCTTCCTTGAACCCGGTCTTGATCCAATCACTTTCAAAATAATCCACGCTTTCGATAAAATCGGCATCGTCATCATCCAGATACCGGTGCGCGTATTCGGCCGATTTGATTGCCATGCAATCGCCCGACAGCATGTAAAAATGCGTCGCACGCGGAAACGCATCCACCGCCGCCTGCACCGCATATAATGTTGCCTGCACCAGGCTCCACGCGCCCCAGCCACATTTGATGCGCTTTTTGGCGAACACCACCTTCGGGTTATCCTTCAACGCGTCATAAATCCGCTGATAATCCGGCGCGGCGGCGCGGGCATCGAAATGAATCGCCATGAAATCACCCGCAGCGGTCAGGCGGCGCGCCTGCTGGATAACGGCATCCGGGTCTTTGTGACACAGAAGAAGGAAGGCGATTCTTGCCATTGGGAAAACGATACACTCGGTTTGGTTGTGATTGTTTTAACCGCTTCGCGCCAAAAGTCAGGGGGGCGGTGCGCAAGCGGCGGATTTTTCTGTGCTTTTGCGCGCGTTTGCCACATAAATCCCCAAAAGCAAGGAGGCAGATCAGCCATGGGGTTTCCTGGAACCTGGATGACCGAAAGTGAAACGATGGTGTATCGCGTGGTGCCCAAATGCGCCTGTTCGACCATCGGGCAGATCATGTATTACAGCGATCATGGCGCATTTTTCGACGGTGACATCCACGATGCCCAGACCGGGCTGCACAAATGGGCGTTTGAAGACAGCAAACCGATCATCACCAAAGCGGTGAAAACCCACAGCGCGCCCACCTTCACCTGTGTGCGCAACCCCTATACCCGCATTCTGTCGTCATTCTTTGACAAGATTTGCGGCATTCAACGCAATGGCAAACGCTATCGCGGCAATCTGGTGCCGCTGCTCGTTGCGAAATACGGAATCGAGGTCGGCGGAGATGAGGGCCAGGACGAATTTGATCAGATCAAATCCTTTCGCCGGTTTTTGTTGTTTGTGCGTGACACGGTGCGCTGGCGCAAACCAATGGATCCCGACATCCATTGGTCGGCCATGTCGGGCCATATTTCCACGATTATCGTAAACGGTGGCCGCTATGATCAAATTTTCTGGACCGAGCGGTTTAATGACGGCATGCAATCGGTGCTGGATACCGTTCAAACACCGCACCCCGTATCCCTGACCGATATCCCCCGGTTCAACGAATCCGAAGGCCACGGGCCAAAACGCGCCCACCCGGTCGAAGATTATTTCGACGATCTGTCGATGCACCTGATGTATGAAATCTATAAGGCAGATTTCCAACTGTTCCGGTACGATTTCGAAAATCCGGCCAACAAGATGCCAACCGGCGCGATTGATCTGGAAGAAGTGCACGCCAAACTGGGCGATTGATGCAGCGGGTTGGCTGCATCAAAAGATCAGCTTAGCCGCCCACACGTTGGGCGCGCACGCCCGCATTGTCGACAAGGGTGTTTTCATCCATGACCGTCAGAACAAACGGCGTATTGTTGGCCACCGTCTGCGACGGCTCGCCCGGTATGCTGAATGTCGTCATCCCGTTGGGCGTGACCAATACCTGGCCTGGCCCTTGTTCCTTGGCGGTGAAGGTGCCTTCGCTGGTGATGGTCTGACGCACGGGATAGCCCTGCATCATCACATCAATCGTGCTGAGATACGAATACGTGCCATCGCGCCGATAAGTAGTGCGCGAATTGGCGGTGCCAGGCCCGACATTTGGAATCTGAATTTGCTGCGGATCGTTTTGCCAGGTGCCGGCCAGATAGGCCACGGCATCAAATTTTGGTTTGGGGGGCGTCGAGGCCAGGATCGGCGCCAGATCGGCCACCTTTATGGCTTCTTCCCAATCTTGCATGCCTTCGGTCCAAACCAGAGATGTACGCACCAATTCGCCGCTGGCGACCTTTGCCTTCAACTGTTCAGCGTTGAATGGCCCGGCCTGCTGACCGTTGATCACCACGAAATATGCAATGGGTTTGGCGGGCGTCACCGGCGGCGGTACAGGGGGCGGCGTCGTCGAACCGGGAATCCGTGGCGGTGTGGCCGCCCCCGGATTTGGTTCAGGTACAGACGCACCTTCGCCGCCGCCGCCGATGCCTACTCCGTCCGCCGGGCGCGAAATCTGCGCGCTCAGCGGCCCTGCGAAAATACCTGTCACCATCAGTGCGGTGATCAAATGGCGAACTTTGCTCAGAACAGTCATTCCTCACTCCAATCCCATTAAATATGGATTCAGAGTACCGCGAACTGGGCATTTCGCAATGAAATTTACATGACAAATGAGGTTAGGTCAGGCCCGCCTGTGCCATCAACGCGGTCAAGTCCGCCTCGGGGCGCGCACCGATATGGCTGATCACTTCGCCCGCGGCAATGCATCCCGCGCGGCCGCAATCGCGCGGAGAATGCCCCGAGGTCAGCGCCCAGAGGAATGCAGCGGCAAACAGATCACCGGCCCCTGTGGCATCGACAATCTGCACCTTGGTGGCGGGCACATGCCAATGCTGCCCCTCGGCCATGATATGGGCGCCATTTTCGCTGTCGGTGCAGGCGACCATCGCAACCTCGCCCGCCGCCGTGGCCAGGGCCGCCTCAAAATCATCGGTTTCATACATCGAAAGAATCTCGGCGCGGTTGCAAAACAACAGATCCACATGGGAATCGATCATTTCCCGGAACGCGGCACGGTGGCGTTCCACGCAAAACGGATCACTCAGGGTCAGCGACACCTTGCCACCCGCGCCCTTGCACGCGGCAATCGCCTTGGCAAAGGCGGCGTGACTTTCCGGCCCATCAAACCGATAACCTTCGAGATAAATCCACTCGGCATCGGCCATCTGCGATTCGTCGATATCATCGGGGGTCAAAAACTCGGTCACGCCCAGATAGGTGTTCATCGACCGTTCGCCATCGGGCGTGACCAACACGATACAGCGCCCGGTTTCATCGGTTGCATCGGCCCCCGCCAAAGCGGTTTCATAAATCACGCCCTGGGCGCGCAGATCATGGGCAAAGATCGCGCCCAACTGATCATCCCTTACCTTGCCCACATAGGCGGTGCGCCCGCCCAGATGCGCCATTCCGGCAATCGTATTGGCCGCCGATCCGCCGCTGATTTCCTGTGCCGGGCCGATTTTGGAATAGAGCTCAACACCGCGCGCCATATCGGTCAACTGCATGATGCCCTTTTCCACGCCGTTTTCGGCCAGAAACCCATCATCGCAAGATGCCAGAACATCCACCATCGCATTGCCAATGCCGACAACCTGAAACGTTTTCATTCGGTCTTTTCCTCATATGCGCATAAATCATTGATCAGACAGGCCGCGCATTTCGGTTTGCGCGCCAAACAAACATAGCGCCCATGCAGGATCATCCAGTGGTGGGCATGAAGTTGAAACGGCGCAGGAATATTATCCTCAATTGCGCGCTCAACCACATCCACGTTGCGCCCCGGCGCGATGCCGCTGCGATTGCCCAACCGATAGATATGAGTATCCACCGCCTGTGCCGGCATCCCGAACCACATGTTCAACACCACATTGGCGGTCTTGCGCCCCACTCCGGGCAAAGATTGCAGCGCGGCGCGCGAACTGGGCACCTCACCGCCAAACTCATCCACCAAAAGGCGGCTCATCTTGATCACATTCTTGGCCTTGTTGCGAAACAGGCCAATGGTTTTGATATGTGCGATCACGCCCTCTTCGCCCAGATCCAACATCGCCTGGGGCGTATCGGCCACCGCGAACAACCCGCGCGTCGCCTTGTTGACCCCGGCATCGGTGGCCTGCGCGCTCAGCGCAACCGCGACCACCAGGGTGAACAGGTTCACATGGTCCAATTCGCCCTTTGGCTCGGGCTCGGCGGCGTGAAACCGTGAAAAAATCTCGTGAATCACCGGATATGAAAGCTGTTTTGCCATGCCCCCTAATGCCCTTTGGGCCTATCTGGGGCAAGCCCCGGCTTTTTCTTGCTAAAAATATCCAATTCCGCCCGGTCCCCATGCATTGCCGCATGATTCGGATCGCCCCTTGGGCATCATCGGCCTAAGCTGTTTTCACAACGAAAGGCCCGATATGACAGACCCCGAACACAGCTATTACTGGCCGCTGATGCGCCGCGCGATTGACCGGCTTGACGGCGAAGACGGTGGAACCCTCACGCTTGAGGATATCGCGCGCGAAATGAACCTGTCGCCGGCGCATTTTCAGCGGGTATTTTCCCGCTGGGCCGGCATTTCGCCGAAACGGTTTCAACAATTCCTGCGCCTTGGCCATGCCAAAACCCTGCTGCGCGACCGGTTTACGACGCTGGAAACCGCACAATCCGTCGGTCTGTCGGGCAATTCCCGCCTGCATGATATGTTCATAAAATGGGAGGCGATGAGCCCCGGAGATTTCGCCCGTCACGGTGCGGGCCTGACGATTTCCTGGGGCTGGTTTGATTCGCCCTTTGGCCCGGCCTTGGTGATGGGCACGACCAAGGGCATTTGTGGCATCGGCTTTGCCGCCGAAACCGGGCGTGATGCCGCGATGCTTGACCTGACCCGCCGCTGGCCCAAGGCCACGTTTACCGAAAATTCCGCCATGCTGCGCCCTTGGGCCTTGTCGGCCTTTGGCGCCGCGCCAAACCGCGACGCGACGCCGCTTTTTGTCATTGGCGCACCATTTCAATTAAAGGTGTGGGAGGCGTTGGTTGCAATCCCGACCGGGCATGTCACCACCTATGGCGAAATCGCCAGCGCCATCGGCAGCCCAAAAGCGGTGCGCGCTGTGGGGACTGCCGTGGGGCGCAATCCGATCAGCCTGCTGATCCCCTGCCACCGCGCCCTGCGCAAATCCGGGGGTTTGGGGGGCTATCACTGGGGGTTGCCGGTAAAACGCGCGATCCTGGCGCGGGAATCGGCCCAAACCGGGCTGTAACAGCGAAATATTCGCGGCGATGATCCGCCTATGGCAGAATTCCCCGTGCGAAGAGGAACCCGATCCCCTATATAACGCGTTGGAGATGTGTATAATTTCGAGCGAGGATTCAATGCCCACATCAAGATTCGCCATAATGACTGCCAGCATCGGCGTGCTGGCCCTGACCGCCTGTACCGATCCGATGACGGGTGACCCGAACCGCACCCGCAGTGGGGCGTTGACAGGTGCCGCGATCGGCGCGGTTTTGGGCGGCACCCGCGAAAGCGGCAGTGACCGTCTGAAAAACGCTGCCATCGGTGCAGCCCTGGGTGCCGGTGCCGGTGCCATTGTCGGTAACATCCTTGACAAACAGGCCGCAGAATTGCGCAACGATTTTGGCAACGGCCAGATCGAAGTCGTAAACCGCGGCAACGATCTGTTGGTGCGGATGCCACAGGACATCCTGTTCGCTACCGATAGCGCCACCGTATCGTCGGGCCTGCGCGGCGATCTGGGCGTTCTGGCTGCAAACCTCAACCGCTATCCCAACTCGGTTGTCGAAGTGCAGGGTCACACCGATAACACCGGTGCGTCGTCCTATAACCTGAACTTGTCACAACGCCGGGCACAGTCGGTCACATCGATCCTGTCAAGCCAGGGTGTTTCATCATCGCGCCTGCGCGCCATTGGCATGGGCGAAGACAGCCCGGTGTCGTCAAACCTCACCGCTGAGGGACGGGCACAGAACCGTCGGGTCGATATCATCATTCGTCCGACCAACTGATCTTGCGATCCAACGTGTGACAAAGGCCGGGGCATGTCCCGGCCTTTTGCTTGTCTGCGCCCCAAGGTGGTCATATGATTTGACCAATCCCATAGGGCCACGCCATGCCGTTTGAAAAAATACAGCCTGAAAAACTATCCCATGCGGTTGTACGTCAGATCGAATTATTAATTCTGCGCGGCATCCTGCACCCCGGCGAACGGCTTCCGTCTGAACGGGATCTGGCCGAAAAACTGGGGGTTTCGCGCCCGTCCCTGCGCGAGGCACTGGCGCAACTGCAACAACAGGGGCTGATTGCCAGCCGGGCCAGTGCCGGGATTTTCGTGTCGCAAGATCTTAGCGCCACCTTTCCCCCCGCTTTGGCCCGCCTGTTTCATTCCCACCCCGAAGCGGTGTTTGATTATCTCGCCTTTCGTCGCGATATTGAAGGGCTGGCCGCCGAACGCGCGGCACGGCTGGGCACCGATACCGACCTGCGGCTGATCGATTCCACCCTGACCAAAATGGAAGCCGCCCACGCCCAGGCCCACTCCGAAACCGAGGCACAGCTTGACGCCGCCTTTCACCTTGCCATCATCGAGGCGAGCCATAACACCGTGATGCTGCATATGATGCGCTCCATGTCTGACCTTCTGCGCCAGGGCGTGTTTTACAACCGGCAGGTCATGTTCAAACAGCGCACGACCCGCGAAATGCTGCTTGATCAACACCGTGCCATTCACGCGGCCCTGATGGCGCGCGCCCCGTCTGCCGCGCGCGATGCAATGGAAACCCATATTGATTTCATCGCCACGGCCCTGTCCAATCAGATCAAGGCCGAACAAAACGAATCCGTGGCCCGGCAGCGCCTGAAACACGAACAAACGCCCTGAAACACTTCAGAGCACCGCCAGATCGGCAGACATAAAAAGGCCCGGCGCTTTGCAGCCCGGGCCAATTTTCATTCCATCGCTTTTGGATCAGTGCAGTTTCGCCTGAACCGTTTCAATCGAACTGTCGATCAAAGCGGCAGCGCGGGCGCTGTCCATATCCTTGGCCAACACATCGGCCGCTGCGGCAACGGCCACCTGAATGGCACGGTCTCGCACTTCTTTCACCGCGTCAGCCTGGGCTGACTCAATCTGCTCTTCAGCGGCTTTCAACCGGCGCTGAATCGCATGTTCCAGATCGGCGCGGGCTTTGGTCGCGGCGGATTCCGCCTCGTCCTTGGCGGCGGCGACGATCCTGTCGGCCTGTTCCTTGACCTCGTTCTGCTTGCGCTCATACGAGGCAAGCAGGGTCTGCGCCTCTTCGCGCAGGGTGCGGGCTTCGCTCAGGTTGGCCTGAATGCCCTCGGCGCGTTTGTCCAGCATCGACATGATCGTGCGCGGCACTTTGAAATATACCAAAATGCCGATGAACAGAATGAACGCAATCGACACAACGAAATCGCTGTTGCCAAGGCTGAAGAACGGCCCCGACGCGGCCAATGCCGGGCTGGCCAAGGTGGCCGCGCCCAAGGTGAGTGTGAGTTTTTTCATCGCGCTCACCCTTTCAGCCGGTTTTGAACGGCGCTGTCGATGGCCGCTTTTTCAGAGGAACCACCCAAGGCGCTTACAATCGCCTCGGCCGTATCCTTGGCCACGGCTTCGATGCTTTCCATCGCGCCTGCCCGAATTTCGTTTATCGCCTTTTCCGACTCGGCGGATTTGGCGGCAATTTCGGCGTCGGCCTTTTCAATCGCCACATCAAGATCCGCCTGAATATCGGCCTTGGCCGCGGCGACAATCTTGTTTGCTTCGGCACGGGCATCGGCCAGCGCCTTGTCATAGGCTTTTTCAGCCCCGACCGCCCTCAGCTTCAACTCTTCCGCCGCGGCGATGTCGTTGGTGATCGTGCCCTGACGTTCGGCCAGAACCGACCCGATGCGCGGCAAAGCGATGCGCGACAGAATATAATAGATCGCAAACAATGCTACGACCAACCAGAAAATCTGGTTTGGGAATGTGGAGAAATCCAGCTGCGGCATGCCCGCTTCTATTTCTTCTCCAACTGTTTCGGTCGCCATCACGTCCCCCTCAAAACCTTAAAATTCACACCGGGCGGGGGCGTGCCCCCACCCGGCCGTAAGGATTAAGCTGGCTTAGACAGCGAACATCAACAGAAGGGCAACGAGGAACGAGAAGATCCCCAGAGCTTCTGCAAATGCGATGCCGATGAACAAGGTCGCGGTCTGAGCGGCAGCAGCCGACGGGTTGCGCAATGCGCCTGCCAGGAAATTGGCAGCAACGTTGCCCACACCCAGTGCAGCCAGGCCGGAACCGATGGCGGCCAGGCCTGCGCCGATGAACTGACCCATTTGTGCGATATCGCCTTCCATGTCTTCTCTCCTTACGATGGAATTTTCGTGTTGATCGTATGTCGGGCCGTTTGGCCCGGCGTTGCGTGCAACGAAACAGGTTCGTTGTTTGTTAATTAGTGTGACGGGTGCAATGCATCCTTGAGATACACACAGGTCAGGATGGTGAACACATAGGCCTGTACGGCGGCCACCACGACCTCAAGTGCGTAAATCCCGACCATGCCCAAGATCGCCAGCGGCGCAATCGCACCGAACACGGCGAAGCCTGCGAAAACCTTGATAACGGCGTGGCCTGCCAGGATCGCACCGGCCAAACGTACCGAGTGGCTGACCGGACGCACGAAATAAGAAATGAGTTCGATGATTGCCAGAATCGGGCGCAGCACCAAAGGCGCCGAGCTGACCCAGAACAGGCCCAGGAACGCCGTGCCATTCTTGACAAAACCGATAACCGTCACCGAAATGAACACCGCCAAAGCCAGAACCGCGGTCACCGCAATATGGCTGGTGGTGGTAAAGGACATCGGGATCAGGCCCAGAAAGTTGGCGCAAACGATGAACATGAACAAAGTCATGATATACGGGAAATACCGCACGCCTTCTTTGCCGGCGACGTCTTCGACCATTTTATAGACAAAGCCATAGGCCAGCTCGGCAACCGATTGGCCCCGGTCCGGCACAACCGTGCGGCCGCGCGTGGTCAGAACCATCAAAAGCGTCACGGCGACAACGGCCAGGAACAACCAGAATGTCACGTTGGTAATGGTGAACATGCCCACATCGCCATCGCCAAACAATGGCGTGACCTTGAACTGTTCCATCGGCTTGATGCTGATGCCGTTTCCGCCTTCGGCTGCCATGCCTAGTTCCCTTTATCTTCGGCGTCCGGGTCCGTTCCCGCCGCGCTTATCGCTTTATCCTGAAGCTCTTTCGCCGTTCGCATCATCGTTTTGACGCCGGCGGCAAGCCCCAGACCCATAAATACCAGCATGAATATCGGGATGGTGCCAAACAGCACGTCCAACCCGTATCCGATGCCAAAACCGATCCCAAGACCGGCCACAAGTTCGATCACCATTCGCCAGGCCGTATTGGCCATGGAATAATTTTCATCCGCACGTTCCGGCGGGGCGTTTGCCTTTTTCGCGGCGGCGATCCGGTCTTCCAGCGTCTTCAAGCGGGCGGTGTGCGGATCATCCTCCAAGGTGAACTCCCGTTCGGTGGTTGCGCGGACACTAGAAACGCGCGCGCCCCGAGTCAAGCGAATGCGGCAGTGCGGCAAATACCGATAAGATATTGATAACACTATAGATTCCTTGGGGTGGGAAAAACGGCTCTACCGGCCGCACCCGTCAATCCCCCGGATTCAGTCACCGGAGCATATTCAACCAAACGGTTGACGATTGTCTGGCCTGCTGGCACCACAGCACGATGGCCCCCACACTCGACATCATATTCGCCGCCCTTGCAGATCCGACTCGTCGGGCGATCCTGCACATGCTGCTGGAAGATGACATGGCCGTCACCGATGTGGCGCACCCGTTTGAAACATCGCTTGCCGCGATATCAAAGCATCTGGGCGTTCTGGCCGCCGCCGGGTTGATCACCCAGGAAAAGCGCGGCCGTGTAAAATGGTGCAAGCTAGAGCCCGACGCCCTGCGCGATGCCTCAATCTGGATGCAGAGTTTTGGGCAGTTTGAAGCGGTCAATCTGGAAGCGTTCGAGAAATTTCTTGAACAAGAGCTTGCACCGCCCACGATTATCGCCGCGCCGGAAACGAAAAAGGGCGGCGCCTGATCCCAAGCGCCGCCCTTCTTACAAAGATCCAAGTCTTACTTGTTGCCGACACCGCTGCCAGCAGCGGCAGAAGTGGTTGTCGTTGTTGTGGTGCTGCTGCTGCCATCGCCAATTGCGCCGATGATCAGGATACCACCAACCAGCGCGGCCAAAGTACCCGCATTGCCAAGCGAACCAAGCGAGTCACCACGACCGTTAAAGTCGGCGGCGTTACAATCGTAAACTGTCACTTCAACGCGACGGTTCAATTGGTTGGGTCCGGAATCCGCAACCTTGAGCTGGCTCTTGCCGAAACCGGTTACGTTGTTGACGGTGATCGAAGTACCGTTTGTGAGGTAATCATCAACGGTCTGTGCCCGGCGCTTTGACAGGTTCAGGTTGACGGCGGCGCTGCCTACGGCATCGGTGTGCCCGGCCAGATCAACGGTTGTGCCATTGTATTTCGCACGGATCACGTCCAACAAACCCTTGTTGATCGTCGATACTGCTGCGCTGTTGAATTCGAATGGCAACACGATGACACAGCTTTCGGCGGCTGCGGCAGATACCGACATGCCCAGCGCGAATACGCCAGCGGTTGCAGTAGAAATAATGTTCGAAATTTTCATTGGGCCCTCACCAAATTCTCAAGTTGAGACTTGTAAATCATGTTACGCTGAATTCGATAATAGCATAACGGCATCCAAAAGCGGACACCAGTATATTAAATCAATTTCAGCGCGCTCTTGTCCCCTTTTTCTTCAGAAGCATGATAATTGCAAGTGCAGTCAGCGCAAACCCGCCGATAATTTGCAGCTGCGGCATGGTTCCGTGCAAAAACACCTCCCATAGAATCACCCAGCCGGGGGTCAGATAAGTGTATGCCATGACGTTGGATGCCGGCAGGCGCAGCGCCGCATACTGTAACAAAACAAAGGTCGCCGCGCTGGCAAACACTGCGGTATAAACGATGGTGATCCAGACAATCGGCGCCAGATTGCGCCAATCTGTTTGCCAAAGCTGCGGCGCAGCAATCACCAGCAAAACAAGGGTTGCCGCCACCAGCATGCCAAACACAAACACGAATGCCGGTTCACCCCGGTTCAGTTTGCGCACCATCGGAATATAGGCGGCATGGGCCACACAGCCGATGAAATATATCGCCTCGCCACGGCCAATCTCAAGATGCAGTATCGCCGAAACATCGCCGCGAAAGATAACCCACAGCGCCCCGACCGCCCCGATCAACAGGGCCGCGGCGGTCCAGCCATCGGTGATTTGGCGCAACAGTAACCAACCAAATCCGGCCGCCAGAACCGGCGTCAGGGTAAAAACCGCCGATGCCGACACTGGCGGCGCGGTTTTCAGCCCTTCGAACATCAGAACGAAATAAATGGCGAACATGCTGCCCAGAACCACGAATCGCCATGGCGCCCGAAAGGCAGACCGGGAAATTCCCGTGGTGGCGGCGGCAATACCCCCAACCACCGCCGAGGCCAGAACGAATCGCACTGCGGTAAGCGCCAATGGCGAAATTTCATTGGCGGCAAGCGCGCCCAATGAAAACGATCCTGCCACCAGTGCGGAAAACAGCAACATCGCCAGATGCCCCCGCTCTGCCGGGCCCAACCGCGCCCACATCAGGCCGACCACCCCTTGGCCGCATCCTTGAGATAGGTCAGAAAACTCTGCACCTTCATCGTGCGGTGCAGATCGACATGGGTGACAAGCCACAGTTGCGCCGTCCATTCGGGGCGCGGCGCCATGATCTGCACCAGTTCCGGGGTCAGCGCCGCCTCATAACTCGATAAAAACCCGATTCCCGCCCCCGCCTGCATTGCATCCCTGATCACCCGCCCGTCTGACGCGCGATAGGTCAAACAGGCGGGCGGCACGCGGTCAAACAACCATCGGTAAAACGGCGCTTTTGAATCCATATTGTCGGTGACGACAAAACGATGCTGCGCCAGCTCTGAATCATCGCGGGGCACGCCATATTTGCGGGCGTAGCCATTGCTTGCATACAGACCGAATGGATTGGCCAGAAATGGCTGCACCACATTATCGGCCTCGTCGGGGGCCGAACCGGCGCGAATCGCCACATGGGCCTCACCGTATTCCAGACGAAACACACGTTCATCAGTCAGAAACCGCACCACCAGGCCCGGATGTTCGGCCTGAAACCCGGCCAATACCGGGGTCAGCGCACGCGACAGGGTTGCAACCGATGTCACCACCAATTCGCCGGTCACCGATGAGCCCTGACCGCGAATGCGCCCGGCCAGTTGCGTGAACTGATCATCCGTCGCCTGCGCGACCTGCAACAGATCAACGCCCGCCTCGGTCGCGGTGTATCCGCGCGCGTGGCGTTGAAACAGTTTCACGCCCAACTGCGCCTCAAGCGCGTCGATGTGGCGGATCACCGTGGCGTGGTGCACCCCCAACGCATCCGCCGCACCGCTGACCGTGCCCAACCGTGCCACGTGATACGCGGTGCGGATTTCATCCCAAGTGTTGATTGACATACTTTACCGCGCACCCCTGAACCTTCGCCGCACACGAGACGGTATTTTGCCCATCGGTGCAAGGCGCAGTTGCCGCACTGGGGGATAACGCGGCGCATCCCTCACACTGGATCGCGCGACATCACAGCGGCGTTAGCCTTTGTTTCAAAATAATTTTTTCAAGGGGTCGGTATTTCTCTGCAATGAAACATTCGCGGAAATTCCTGTCACGCCTGCCGTGATCCGGTCACCTGAACAGGGCCGAAACCCTTGTTTTGCTGGTCCACATGCCTGTTACGGGCGGTCGAAACTTTGTGATGTGCATTTGCGCACATAGCACCGTTAATTTTCGGCCATTACGTTCGCCACAGCACCCACCTAAATGTTCATCACAGACGGCGACCGGGTCAACAGCCAAACGCCCCCACCGCCATAATGATAACCCACCGGGCCATATGCCCAGTCATGATAGAAAGATAAGACCATGAAACTGAACACATTCATCGCCGCCATCGCCGTTGCCGCCGCCTCTGCCGTGGCGCTTCCTGCTGTTGCACAAAACGTCAACGCCGGTACGGCGCAACTGTCACGCACCCTTGGCGTTGAACCGGGCACCCTGAGCCTGGCACAGTTGGTTCAGCTGGACCAAGCCCGGCGCGAAGGCGGTGTGGCTGGTAACTTCAAGGCCGAACAGATCCTGAAATCAGCCGGACAAGAGCGGTTTTCAACCTCAAGCACTTCCCCCGATGCAACCGGACGTGCCATTCTGTTGGAACGCGCCATTCACGAAGGTGACGATTTCCTGATCGCACAGCTGAGCAAGGACGTGGTGAACAACACTGCCAGCGACCGCGGCTCGGTTTCCCCCGGCAAGGCACAGTTGGCCGCCTTACTGGGTGTTAACCCGGTTGACTATACAACTGCCGAACTGGTCGTAATGCAAACCAAGCGTGACTTTGCAGACAGCTCGAAATAATCAAGGTCTCTTCCGGATTGGGGCGCCCACTGCGGCGCCCCTTTCTTTTGCAAAACCGCAACCTGCCTGCGCCCTTGACTTTGACGGCTCGGGCGCATAACCACCATCCCAACTCCGGGAGTCTGTCGTGTCTTCCGGTCCTTGCCACAGCGCAAGGATCGCCCCCCACCAGCGCGTTGCGCCCGTGGGGGCATATTTCGTTTGGGCCTTCGCCCTTCAAGACCCCAAGGGTTTGCCCCATATGCAAACCATCCGTTTACCGCACGCAAAGGACCGCGCGCCATGTTTGAAAATCTGTCCGAACGCCTGTCCAGCGTCTTTGACCGGCTCAACAAACAGGGCGCCCTGTCGGAAGACGATGTAAAAACCGCCCTGCGCGAAGTGCGCATCGCCCTGCTTGAGGCGGACGTGTCCCTGTCTGTCGCCCGCGATTTCGTGAAGGCGGTACAGGAAAAGGCAACCGGTCAGGCAGTGACAAAATCTGTCACTCCGGGTCAGCAGGTTATCAAGATCGTTCACGATGAACTGGTGCATGTCCTGGCGGGGGATGAGGAAAACCCCGGCAAGCTGAAAATTGACAATCCGCCTGCGCCAATCCTGATGGTTGGCTTGCAAGGGTCGGGCAAAACCACCACCACAGCGAAATTGGCCAAACGTCTGACCGCGCGTGAAGGCAAGCGCGTGCTGATGGCCTCGCTCGATGTGAACCGTCCGGCGGCGATGGAACAACTTGCCGTGCTGGGCGTACAGATCGGCGTTGATACCTTGCCCATCGTGGCAGGCCAGACTCCGGTTCAGATCGCCAAACGCGCCAAAACCCAGGCCGCGATGGGTGGCTATGATGTCTACCTGCTCGACACCGCGGGCCGCCTGTCGATTGACGAGGCCCTGATGGCCGAGGTTGAAGCGGTGCGCGATATCGCCAATCCGCGCGAGACCCTGTTGGTGGTCGATGGCCTGACCGGCCAGGATGCGGTGAATACCGCTGAAAACTTTGACCAACGCATCGGCATATCAGGCGTCGTTCTGACCCGGATGGATGGCGACGGGCGCGGCGGTGCCGCCCTGTCGATGCGCGCGGTCACCGGCAAGCCGATCAAATTCGTCGGCATCGGTGAAAAGCTGGACGCGATCGAAGAATTCCACCCCGAACGTGTGGCGGGTCGGATTCTGGGCATGGGCGATATCGTCTCCCTTGTGGAAAAAGCGCAAGCCACGATCGAGGCCGAACAGGCCGAGCGCATGATGAAACGGTTCCAAAAGGGCCAATTCAACATGAACGATCTGAAGATGCAGCTTGAACAGATGATGAAAATGGGCGGCATGGAAGGCGTGATGGGCATGATGCCCGGCATGGCCAAGATGCAAAAACAGGTATCCGACGCTGGTTTTGACGACAGCGTGCTGAAGCGCCAAATCGCCCTGATCCAATCGATGACGAAAAAAGAGCGCGCCAACCCCGCGTTGTTGCAGGCCAGCCGCAAAAAACGCATCGCCAAAGGCGCCGGCCTTGAGGTGAGCGAGCTGAACAAACTTCTGAAAATGCAGCGCCAGATGGGCGACATGATGAAGAAGATGGGCAAAATGGGCAAAGGCGGCATGTTGAAACAGGCCATGCGCGGCATGTTCGGCGGCAAAGGCATGCCCTCCGAGGCCGAAATTCAAGCCGCCCAGGCGCAAATGGGCAAGGGCGGTGCCTTGCCCCCCGGCATGAATCCCGGCGGTGGCTTTCCGGGCCTTGGCGGCGGCGGGGGCCTGCCCCCCGGTCTTTCCGGCTTTGGCAAGAAGAAATAATCACACTCCGTAAAAAAGCGATCTGTCTTAATACATGCCCGACACACCCTGCCATATTCCGGTGCTTACAACCGACAGGCTGATTCTGCGCGCCCATGTGCGTGCCGATTTTGAACCGATGGCCGAAATGTGGGCCGGGCCGCAGTCTCGTTTCATGGGTGGGCCGCGTGATCGACGCGGTGCCTGGTCGGCCTTTGCCAGCGATTGCGCCGGTTGGGTGTTTGACGGCTTTGGCTGTTGGGCGATTGAAACCCACGACAAAACCTTGGTGGGGCAAATCGGCATCACCCATCCCGATCACTTTCCCGAACCGGAACTGGGTTGGGTGCTTTTGCCCCACGCCATCGGCAAAGGCTTTGCAACCGAAGCCGCCAAAGCCGCCTTGGCCTTTGCCCGTGACGCCCTCAAACTTTCCACGCTGGTCAGCTATATCGCCCCCGAAAACAGCCCATCGCGCAGCCTGGCAGAACGCTTGGGGGCAACTGTCGATCCCAAGGCACCGCTGCCCGCGGGGGAAACCGTGCAAGACACGCTCGTTTATCGCCACAGGTTTGCACTGTGATTTTTCTTGCTCAAAATATCCCCGCCGGAGGCTCCTCAACTTTGCCTAACGCGCACCCTTTGCCCTTGGGCACGGCGGTACAGACACAGATTTCCCACCCCAAAGGCCAAATATGACCGATGATATCACCCGTGCGGCCGACCTGCTGAAAGGTCACCGTGAAAGCATTGATCGCCTGGATGCCATTTTGGTTTACACCCTGGGCGAGCGGTTCAAACACACCCAGGCCGTGGGAAAATTAAAGGCAGAGCACGCCCTGCCCCCGTCCGATCCGGCCCGCGAAGCGATGCAGATCGCGCGCCTCGAAGCTTTGGCGAAAGACAGCGATCTTGACCCGGAATTCGCCAAGAAATTTCTGGCCTTCATCATCCAGGAAGTCATCAAACACCACGAAATCCACCAAACCTAGACCGGGTGCACCCACCCAAACCCCGACATTCAAAGGAGAAAACCAAATGTCCATGAAGATTCGCCTCGCCCGTGGCGGCAGCAAAAAGCGCCCCCATTATTCGATCGTTGCCACCGACAGCCGCATGCCCCGCGATGGCCGTTTTATTGAAAAACTGGGCACCTATAACCCCCTGTTGGCCAAAGACGATGAAAACCGCGTGAAAATGGATGTGGAGCGTGTGCAGTACTGGATGTCGCACGGCGCACTGCCCACCGACCGCGTATCGCGTTTCCTTGAGGCCGCTGGCGTGGTTGAAAAGAAAACCCGCAACAACGCCAAAAAAGGCACCCCCGGCAAGGCCGCCGTGGCCCGCGCCGAAGAAAAAGCCGCCAAGCTGGCCGCGCCTGCAGAGGCCGAATAAGCTCAACGCCCCGCGCCGGATTGGCGCGGGGTGCCGTTTTTCAAAGGACCATGCCCCATGCCCCATGACGATATGATTTGCGTTGGCGCGATCGCCGGTTCGTTTGGCGTCAAGGGTGACATCCGCCTGAAAAGTTTCTGCGCCGATCCGGCGGCCATCGAAGATTACAATCCCCTCACCACCGAAGACGGCAGCCGCAGTTTCGACCTTGGGCTGATCGGACCCAGCAAAAATGGCTTTATCGCCCGGCTGAGCGGTGTGAACGACAAGGAACAGGCCGACGCCCTGCGCGGCACCCGCCTGTTTGCGCCGCGTGACCGGCTGCCAAATCTGCCCGATGATGAATATTATCACGCCGATCTGATTGGCCTGTCGGTATTTGACACCGGTGGCGCGCTGCTTGGTACAGTGCAGACCGTGCAAAACCATGGCGCGGCTGATCTGTTGGAACTGCGAATCAAAGGGCAGGCCGAAACCGTACTGTTGCCATTTACCCTGGCGGTGGTTCCCACGGTTGATCTGGCCGCCAAACGCATGGTTGCCGACCCGCCCGAAGGGCTTTTCCCGTAAACACGGAACACAAGGGCGTTATCTGGCGTTGTCTTTGCAATCACCGTTTGGTTCAGCAAAGGACACCCCATGTTACAGATCATTCTCATTCTCGTCGTTGTGGCCGCTGTGGCGGCCCTGCTTGGTTTTGGCCGCGTTTCCGGCGCCGCGTTGACCGGTGCGAAACTACTGATCGGTTTGGCGCTGATCCTGTTCTTGCTGATGCTGCTGGGTATCATCGCCATCGCCTGAGCAAAGGGGGTTCGGTTCAGCCGCAACTGTGCTAGGGCAAGGCGAATGTTTGTTTATATTGGCCTGCCATGTCTGAACCCCCGTCCAAATCCCACGGCCGCCTGACCATCGCGCCCACCACAACGCCGCGCGTTTTGGGCGGTGAGCCGCCAAAATTGAACAACGCCTGGTGCGCCCGGATCATCACCCTGTTCCCTGAGGTGTTTCCCGGCGTTCTGGGCGCATCGCTGACCGGGAAAGCTTTGCAAGAGGGGTTGTGGCGGTGCGAACCGATTGATTTGCGCGTCTTTGGCGAGGGTAAACATCGCAATGTCGATGACACGCCAGCGGGGGGCGGCGCTGGCATGGTGTTGCGCCCCGATATCCTATCGCGCGCTATCCGACAGGCGCAGCGCGGCGCGCCCGCGGATCGGGGCAAATGGCCGCTGATCTACCTCTCTCCCCGTGGCAAACCCTTTGATCAGGATATGGCACAACGGTTTTCACAGGCCGATGGAATCACCCTGCTTTGTGGCCGTTTTGAGGGCGTGGATGAGCGGGTAATCGAACATTACGATATCGAAGAGGTGTCACTGGGCGATTTTGTCATGACAGGCGGCGAGATTGCCGCTCAGGCCTTGATTGACGCGACAGTGCGGCTTATACCCCGCGTGCTTGGGAATCATGCCTCAACACAGGACGAATCCTTTTCGGATGGCCTGCTGGAGCATCCCCAGTATACGAAACCCGCCCATTGGGAAGGCCGCGCAATCCCCGACATTCTCCTGTCGGGGCACCATGGCAAGATCGAACAATGGCGCCGGGATATGGCCCAACGGCTGACCAAAGAACGCCGCCCTGATCTCTGGCGGGCATATTGTGCAAAACACGGTATGGACCCGGAGGACGACCAAGAGCTCTGAGGGCGCACTCACCAACGGGAACAACCCGTGTATATATAAGGAGCGTCAGATGAATCTGATCGCACAATTGGAGGCCGAACAGGTCGCCGCCCTGGGGGCCGATATCCCCGATTTCAAGGCGGGTGATACCATCCGCGTCGGTTACAAAGTGACCGAAGGCACCCGCACCCGGGTGCAGAACTATGAAGGTGTGTGCATTTCGCGCAAGCACGGCAAAGGCATTGCCGGCACTTTCACCGTTCGCAAGATTTCCTTTGGTGAGGGCGTGGAACGTGTGTTCCCCCTGCATTCCACCAATATCGACAACATTACCGTGATCCGTCGCGGTAAGGTACGTCGCGCGAAACTGTATTATCTGCGTGCCCGTCGCGGCAAATCGGCCCGTATTGCCGAAGTCACCAATTACCGGCCATTGGCTGACAAGAAAGCCTGAGGAGCAGAGCGATGAAAAAAGATACGCATCCCGACTATCACATGATCAACGTCAAGATGACCAATGGCGACGTTGTTCAGATGAAATCGACCTGGGGCAAAGAGGGCGACCAGATGGCGCTCGATATCGATCCATCGGTTCACCCGGCCTGGACCGGCGGCAACACCCGCCTGATGGATACCGGCGGCCGTGTGTCCAAGTTCAAGAAAAAGTACGAAGGTCTGGGTTTCTAAGCCAGAGTTTCGCCAAAGATCAAAGGCCGTTCGCAATCTGCGGGCGGCCTTTTTTCATGCGCGGGGCATCTGCGCCCGCACCAATGGATCGGACAGGTTTCATACCCTGTTGCGCGGGGGCCATTGCCCCACCCATCCTCTGAACAATATGCGAAACCTTGCGCTCAGCCCTTCCAAAGTCGCGCCAGTTTTGCAAAGAACATGTCAAATGCATAACCCCGACCTTGGCAAAGGTCCGCCCATGGGGCGCTGACCCGGGGCATGGGCAAAAGGATGACAGGTTTGGCACATATTATCGTTGTCGGGAACGAAAAGGGCGGGTCGGGCAAATCGACCACCTCGATGCATGTGGCCACCGCATTGGTGCGGATGGGTCACAAAGTGGGCGCGCTGGATCTGGATCTGCGGCAAAAAAGCTTTGGCCGCTATGTGGAAAACCGCCGCCTGTATCTGGCAAACAACGGGTTGGATCTGCCGGTGCCCGATTACCGCGATCTGCCCGAAATTTCGCCCGAGGCGCTTGAGCCGGGCGAAAACGTTTATGATCGCCGGTTGTCGGCGGCTGTGGCGGGCATGGAAGAAACCGCCGATTTCATCCTGATCGATTGCCCCGGCAGCCACACCCGATTGTCACAGGTGGCGCATTCCTTGGCCGATACGCTGATTTCTCCGCTGAACGACAGTTTTGTCGATTTCGATCTGTTGGCGCGGGTCGATGCCGAAACCAACCGCATTCTTGGCCCGTCGGTCTATTCCGAAATGGTGTGGAACGCGCGGCAATTGCGCGCGCAAGCTGGGCTGAAACCGATTGACTGGATCGTGGTGCGCAACCGTTTGGGCGCGCAACAAATGATCAACAAACGCAAGATGGGCGAGGCACTGGATCACCTGGCCAAACGAATCGGGTTTCGCGTCGCCCCCGGATTTTCCGAGCGGGTGATTTTCCGCGAACTGTTTCCCCGGGGTCTGACCCTGCTGGATCTGAAAGACATCGGTGTGGGCAATCTCAACCTGTCCAATATCGCCGCCCGGCAGGAATTGCGCGACCTGATCAAGGAACTGCGCCTGCCCGGCGTCACCGCCGATTTCTAGCGCTCTGATCGCGCATCTGGTGCCAGCCTTCAATCATCAGGCTGGTCAGCGGCCCATGGCTGCGTTTTACCCGGCGGGGGTCGGGCTGTGGCGCCAGCGGTGCCAGGCAAAGCCGCCCCTTGTCGGTTTCCGGGGTCGGGGCCACGCCGCTGCGCTTGCGCCCTGCGTTTGCGATTTCTGCCGTGCGGCGTCGCTCCGCCAATATCGGCAGAAACCGCCCCAATGCGCTCCCCGCGCCAAAAAACACCAACCCCAGCGTCACCCATACAAACCGCCAGGGCGACGGGCGCGGGGCAGACAGGGCCACGGCCCGCCCTTCGGGATAGGGCCGTATTCCCACCAGATCGGCCACGGTTGGCCGGGACACGCCCGCCAACAGGGTTGCAACATGTTCGCTCAGTTGCTCGGAAACCCCCAGTTCGCCGTTCAAGGTGACAATCGGGCCATAGGCGCCCACCTTTTCATAGGGCGGCATGATATTGGCAAAATCCAGAATTTCAGCTTGGGAGGGGGGCAATTCAACAAAGAAATACCCCAGAATTGGCGCATCGGTCGCACCCCGCACCGCATCAATCGCAACCAACGGATAAACCAGGGCCCGGTCATGGCCCACGCCATCGCGGTACATCACCTGCAGCGGCAGTGATGCATCGACCTGGGCGCGCACCACGAGTTCGCCAGCGGGCCCGATATGGGCCGTGGGGTCAAACGAGCGTAGCGCGATGGCCGCCGGGCTGCCCCTGCGCAGGGCCAGCAAACGGTCTGCGGCCCTTTGCGAATCAGCATAGACGCTGATCGCCAGCATCGCGAACGCCGACGCCCCAGCGGCAAAAAATACCGTTGGGCGCAGCAAAGGCAAAGGCCAAGACAGGCGCATGAAGGGAAACTCCAATCCGTTCAGCGCCTTCATCGCCCGCCACATTGGCATCACTAAGGCAAAGTCGTGAAACCTTGGGGCACATTCGGCCCATTGCCGCGCAATCATCTGTGCCGTCATGTTGGTTTTGTGTTTGACACGGGGGCCGCAGTTGTCTAATCCGCCCAAGATGTGAATGGCGTGATAGCTCAGTTGGTTAGAGCACAGCACTCATAATGCTGGGGTCGGTGGTTCAAGTCCACCTCACGCTACCACATTTTCCGCCGTGAAAGGCGCCGTTATGATACCCCCCACTGTTCCCCGTCTGGCCGCACTGGCGGTTGTTGTGAAAGATGACTGTGCCTTGCTTATTCAGCGGCGCAATCCGCCCAATGCGGGGCGTTGGGGGTTTCCGGGGGGCCATGTGGAATTGGGCGAAACCGCGCTTGCCGCCGCCGAGCGTGAGTTATTTGAGGAAACCGGCGTGCGCGCAACGGCCACGCGATATCTTACCAATATCGATGTGATCGAACGCGATGATACCGGCGCAATCCGGTTTCATTTTCTGTTGGCGGCGGTGGCCTGTGACTATGTATCGGGCACCCCCGTGCCCGCCGATGACGCCTTGGCGGCCCGTTGGGTGCCTTTTGCCGAGATAGCCAGCGGCGCACAGCCGACCATTGAACGGGTTAATACGGTTCTTGCCGCCTATCACCGGGCCTGCGCCGCCGATTAACCCCTATTCGGCCCCGCGCAGCACCCGCGCCGGACGCGCCGCCAAGGGCCGCCAGGCAAAGGCAAGCCCCGCCAGCATCGTCACCACCACGCCGCCAATCACGATGATCAGGGCCGACACCGGCTCAAACACGAAATCGGTGTCCATCACGAATCGCGACACGGCCCAACCGGCAATGCCCCCCGCGCCTATCGCCACCAATCCCGCCGCCGCGCCCAATATGGCCGAGCGCAACGCGAAACTACCCAAAATCGTGGCCCGCGACGCGCCAAGGGTTTTCAGGATTGCCGCCTCATAGGTACGCGCCCGCTCGCCCGCTGCCGCCGCGCCAATCAACACGACCCCCCCCGTAATCAAAGTGGCCAGCGCGCCATAGGTGATGGCCGCCGCGATCCCGCCCAAGATCACCGTCACCCGGTCAATCGCATCGCGCACCCGGATCGCTGTGATATTGGGATAGGCATTGGCCAGATCACGCAAAATCGCCGCCTCGGATTCTTCATCGGCATAGATCGTGGCGATATGGGTGTGGGGCGCCCCGGCCAACGCAGCAGGATTCAACGTCAGGATAAACCCGATCCCGGCGGTGGAAAAATCCACGGCGCGAAAGCTGGTAATTTCGGCGGTGATCTCCCGGCCCAGGATATTAACCGTGATCGTATCGCCCAAAGACAGGCCGATTTCCGCGGCCTCATCGGCGGCAAAGCTGACCTGGGGCGGGCCGGTGTAATCCACGGGCCACCATTCCCCTGCCGTCACGGTGGTATCTTCGCCCGGCTGCGCGGCATAGGTGATGCCGCGATCGCCGCGCACGACCCAGTGATCTGGCGCAACCTCGGTCGCATCGCGGCCATTGATTTTGCTGACCACACCGCGCAGCATCGGCGCGGTTTCAACGGCACTGACCCCGGGATCGTCGTCAAGACGGGCACGAAACCCCTCAAGCTGGTCGGTCTGAATATCGACCATGAAATAGCTCGGCGCGACATCGGGCAAATCCCGCGCGATGGCACCACGCAGGTTCGCATCAATCTGTCCCACCGCCGCCAACACCGTCAGACCCAGACCCAAAGACAGGACCACCGACGTCGCCTCGCCCCCCGGCCCGCCAACCGACCCAAGCGCCAGGCGCAGCGCACTGTGCCCGCGCACCGCTCGGCTGCGCGCGCCACGCTTGGCCAAGGCACGCACCAAGGCCGCCGCCCCCATCAGCGCCACAAACGCCGCGCCAAGGCCCAGCGCCGCATACAGCGTCAGCCAAGCCAGGCCCGACAACCCCGCCGCCACCGCCACCAGCGCCAGCATCACCGCAATCAGCACTGCGATATAGAACGGGCGCGGCATCGTGCCGGTCGCCGCCCCCAAATCGCGGTACAGAGCAGCGGCGCGGATCTGTTCGGTGCGCGCCAAAGGCCAGAGGGTGAACAACAAAGCGGTCAGCGCGCCGTAAAGCGCCGCCTCAAACAGGGGCTTCGGATAAATGGCAAAGGCCGTTGGCACCGGCAGGCGTGCCTCGATCATCGGCGCGAATAACAACGGCGCGGCCGCGCCAAGGATCACGCCGATCACCATGCCAAGCGCTGACAAAATCGCAATCTGAATCAAGTATATCTGAAAAATCAGCCGCCCCTCGGCACCCAATGTTTTCAATGTCGCGATCACGCCGGTTTTGCCCTCAAGATGGGCGCGCACCGCGCTGGCCACACCCACGCCGCCGACAGCCAGCCCTGCCAACCCCACCAACACCAGAAACGCCGACAACCGCTCAACAAAGCGTGTGACACCGGGCGCACCATTGCGCCGGTCGCGCCAGCGATAGCCGGTATCTTCCAGCCGCTCAGCCACCTCTGCTTTCAGCGCATCCAGATCCGCATCAGGCGCAAGCCGAAGTCGATATTCGGTTTCAAACAACGTACCGGGCTGCAAAAGCCCTGAATTTTCCAAGGCCGATGTTGCCACCAATGTGCGCGGCCCCAAACCAAAACCGCCGGTGCCGCTGTCAGGTTCGCCCGTCAACGTGGCCATGACCACAAAATCCTGCGTGCCAAGGCGAAACACATCGCCCACCCCAAGCCCCAGGCGATCCTTCAACACCCGGTCCATCACCGCACCGGGCACTCCACCCTGCCCCGCCAATGCCTGTTCCAACGGCACGTCAGGCGCAAGGCCGACCACGCCATACAGCGGATACGCCCCATCAACCCCTTTTACCTGAGTCAGGGCGCGCTCGCTGTCTTCCCCTCGCGTCACAACTGCCATTGAGCGGAAATCAACGATCTCCGACACCGCCCCCAATCCGTCAAGCCAAGCGCGCTCAGGCGCCGCAATGAATCGATAGGTCAGCTCAATCGAAACATCCCCCCCCAGGATCGACGCACCCTCACGCTCCAAACCGGCATTGATGCTTTCGCGCACAGTGCCCACAGCGGCAATCGCAGCAATGCCCAGCGCCAGACAGGCCAGAAAAACGCGAAATCCTTTGATCCCCCCGCGCAATTCGCGGCGGGCAATACGGGTGGCAAGGGCGAGGCTCATATATAAACGTCCCATGGGTGGATGGCGTCGGAGCCTCCGGCGGGGATATTTAAGAAAACAGAAATGGTTACGGGTTCATTTTCGTTTTCTTAAATATCCCCGCCGGAGGCGAAAAACTCTTTTGGTGCAACCTGCCGGTTATTCAGCGGCGGCGCGGTGTTCGGGGGCGATGCGGCCATCTTCAAGTCGGATGGTACGATCACAGCGCGCGGCCAATTCGGGGGCGTGGGTGACAAGGATCAAGGTGGCGCCGTGCCGGTCGCGCAGGCCGAACAGCAGATCCATGATCGCCTCGCCCGTGGCACCGTCAAGGTTGCCTGTCGGCTCATCCGCCAGCAAAATTGCCGGGCGCGGGGCGGCGGCGCGGGCCAGGGCGACGCGCTGCTGTTCGCCGCCCGACATTTGCGCGGGATAGTGGCCGGTGCGCGCGCCCAGTCCGACGGCGGCCAGTTCGGCCTCGGCCCGCTCAAATGCATCGGGCGCGCCCGCCAGTTCAAGCGGGGTTGCGACGTTTTCCAATGCGGTCATTGTCGGAATAAGGTGGAAGGATTGAAACACCACCCCCATATGTTCACGACGGAACCGGGCCAGCGCGTCTTCATCCATATCGGTGATATCCTGTCCCAGCACCGTGACACGGCCCCCGGTGGCGCGGTCCAGCCCGCCCATCAACATCAGGAGAGACGATTTGCCCGATCCAGACGGACCCACCAGACCCACGGTTTCCCCCCGCGCCACAGTCAGGCTGATGCCTTTCAGGATATCCACCCGTCCGGCGTTGCCATCCAGCGACAGGGTGATGTCGGTGAGGGAAAGAATCGGATCGGCCATCGGGCGCTCCTTTTGTCAGCTGCCTGGGTTGGGATATGGGGCTGGGGCGCGGATACGCAAGTTCATTGCGCTCACTTCGGTGGCATTGCTGGTGTCTGCGGCCCCTGGCACGGCCCAAACCGTGACAATTGCGGCACTGGGCGACAGTTTGACCCAGGGGTATGGCCTGCCTCAGGGTGATGGGTTTGTGCCACAGCTTGAGGCATGGATCGAGGCCGAGGGCGGCGATGTGACCATCGTCAATGCCGGTGTGTCGGGTGACACCACCGCTGGCGGGCTGGCCCGGGTGGATTGGACCCTGACGCCCGAGGTGGATGCAATGATCGTGGCCCTGGGGGGCAATGATCTGTTGCGCGGCATTGATCCGGCCGCCAGCCGTGCCAACCTGGATGGCATATTGCAAAAGGCCCAAGAGCGCGATCTGCCGGTTTTACTGGTGGGCATGATCGCACCGGGCAATTATGGCCCCGAATTCAAGGCCGGGTTCGATGCGATCTATCCTGATCTGGCCCAGACATATGGCACGCTTTATGCGCCCAGCTTTCTTGCCGCTCTTGAGGCATTTGAAGATCGTCAGGCGACGGTGAGGACATATCTGCAACCCGATGGGATTCACCCGAACGCCCAAGGGGTGCAATTGATCGTTGAGGATCTGGGGCCAAAGGTTTTGGAACTGATGCGGCGTGTGGCGCGCGAATAGGGCTGGAACATTGCGCCGGGTTGCGAAACACTATGGCCCAACAAAACGAGGGCAATCATGGAAATTCTCGACGCGCTGCGCGCCATTACGGGCCCGGCCCATGTATTAACCGGGGCCGATTGCGGCCCCTGGGCCCAGGATTGGACCGGCAATTACAAAGGCGCGCCGCTGGCGGTGGTGCGCCCCGCAAACACGGATGAGGTGAGCCGGATCATGGCGCTGGCCCATGACACCGGCACGCCGGTGGTGCCCGTGTCGGGCAATACCGGCCTGGCCGGGGGCGCCCACGCGCCGGGGCAATTGGTGCTGTCGATCGACCGTCTGCGCAAGATCCGCGAAATCCGCCCCGCCGCACGCACCGCGATTGTCGAAGCGGGGGTGATTCTGTCGGCGGTTCACGGGGCGGTTGCCGAACATGGGTTGGTATTTCCGGTGACGTTTGGCGCGCGCGGCTCGGCCCTGATCGGGGGCGTATTGGCGACCAACGCGGGCGGGTCCAATGTTTTACGTTTTGGCAATACCCGCGAACAGGTTCTGGGGATCGAGGTGGTGCTGCCCACCGGCGAGATCCTGAATCTGATGAGCGAATTGCGCAAGGACAATTCAGGCTTTGATCTGCGCGATCTGTTTATCGGGGCCGAGGGCACGTTGGGCATCATCACCGCCGCCGTGCTGAAACTGCAACCGATGCCTGCCGCCTATGCCACGGCGATGGTGGCGCTGTCCTCGCTTGGCGATGCCCTGACGTTGCTGAACCGGCTGCAGGCCGCGACAGGCGGCGCGGTCGAGGCGTTTGAATACATGCCTGCCAGCTATATCGACCGGCACCTGATCCTGCGCCCCGAGGCGCGCGCGCCGTTTGATGAACGCTATGATGTGAACGTGATGATCGAAGTCGGCGCAACCGCCGCACGTGATGCCATACCCGGGGAAGATGGCGCCATTCCGATCGTGACCCTGCTTGAGCAAACCCTGGGCGACATGATCGAAGACGGCGCGGTTCTGGATGCCGTGGTTGCCCGCACCGAGGCGCAACGCGCCGAAATTTGGGCACGCCGTGAGGATGCCGGCGCGATGTCGGTCATGCATCTGCCGACGGTGATCACCGATGTGGCTCTGCCGCTGGACCGGGTCGAGACATTTCTGACCCGTGCGCACGCTGCGTTTCATGCGATTGATCCGAACGGGGATCAGGTGGTTGTGGCGCATCTGGGCGATGGCAATGTGCATCTGACCTTGTGGCCCAGCCCTGCTGCCGCCAACCAGACGGATCAGATCATCGAACGTATCGAAGATGTTGTCGCGGATCTGGGCGGCAGTTTTTCGGCCGAACATGGCATTGGGCTGAGCAAACGAAATACCATGGCCCGGCGCAAGGACCCCGTTGCGCTGGATGTGATGCAACGGATCAAGGCGGCGCTGGACCCGGCGGGCATCATGAACCCCGGCAAGGTGTTGCCCTGATCAAAAACGAAACCAACGCCGCGCGGTTCACATCTGTCCGGCGCGGCGTGTCTGCTTAATTCTGACGCCAGTCGAAAAAATCCGGCCCCGCCCGCGCCAGCAATTTCGCAGCCATGGCGCGGCCCATTTCGGGCCCATCCTCAATCGCGCCGTCGGTGGCATCGGCCAGACACTCTGACCCATCGGTGCGCAACACTTCGCCGCGCAGTGACAGGGTGCCGCCGTCAAGCAAGGCAAGGCCCGCAATCGGCGTTTCGCACGACCCGTCAAGGGCGGCCAGAAACGCCCGTTCGGCGGCCAGACGTTGGCCGGTGGGCGTGTGGTGAATCGCCTCAAGCATCTGGGCGACGCTGGAATCATCTTCGCGCCGCTCAATCCCGATGGCGCCTTGGGCAATGGCGGGCAGCATCGTTTCAGTTGGGATTGGCCGGTGCGGCACATCGCCGGTGCGGTTCAACCGAACCAGCCCCGCCATGGCCAGAAACGTGGCCGAGGCCACCCCATCGGCCAGCTTTTTCAGCCGGGTTTGCACATTGCCGCGAAATTCGACAACCTGAAGATCGGGACGCCGGTTCAACAATTGCGCGCGCCGCCGCAATGATGATGTGCCGACAACCGCGCCTTCGGGCAGGTGCGCCATATCGCCGCCATCCAGCGCCACGAACGCATCGCGCATGTCTTCGCGGGGCAAATAACAATTCAGCGTCAGGCCCGCTGGCTGTTCGGTGGGCATGTCTTTCATCGAATGGACGGCCACATCGATGGTGCCATCCAACAGCGCCTGTTCAATCTCGCGGGTGAACAGACCCTTACCGCCGATTTCTTTCAATGCGCGGTCTTGTACCCGATCACCAAGCACCGAAATCACAACGATTTCAAACACCTCGGGCGGCAGATCAAAGGCGGCCGACAACCGGTCACGGGTTTCATGGGCCTGAGCCAGGGCCAAGGGCGAACCACGGGTGCCGATTTTCAGCGTGCGGGCGGGGGTGGGAAGCGTAAATGTCATGGCCCAGCCATATCCGTGTCAATTGCGCCTTACAACTGAAAGACGCCGCAAACAGGTGTTTGGGCAGAACCACCTTGACAAACAGGCGCCCGGGCGGGACCACGAGATGAAATTTTGACGGGGGTTCTCATGGCCGAAAAATTATTGATGCGCGCATTGGCGGGTGAAACATTGAAAACGCCGCCAGCCTGGATGATGCGCCAGGCCGGGCGGTATTTGCCCGAATACAAAGCCACCCGCGCCCAGGCCGGTGATTTCCTGTCGCTGTGCTATAACCCCGAATTGGCCGCCGAGGTGACATTGCAACCGATCCGCCGGTTCGGGTTTGATGCGGCGATCCTGTTTGCCGATATCCTGTTGATCCCACAGGCATTGGGCGCCGATCTGTGGTTTGTCACCGGCGAAGGCCCGCGCCTGTCGACCATCACCGATCAGGCGGGGTTTGACGCGTTGAAACCCGCCGATACGGTGCATGACCACCTGTCGCCGGTGTATGAAACGATCAAGATCCTGTCGCGGGAATTGCCCGGTGATGTGGCGCTGATCGGGTTTGCCGGTGCGCCCTGGACCGTGGCCACCTATATGATTGCCGGGCGCGGCACCCCCGATCAGGGCCCGGCGCACGCGCTGAAAGACGGCAATCGCCCGGTGTTTGAGGCACTGCTGAACCGGATCACCGAGGCCACGATCGAATATCTGTCGGCACAGATCAATGCCGGTGCCGAGGTGGTGAAACTGTTTGATTCCTGGGCCGGGTCGCTGAACGGCGATGATTTTCAGAAATACGCCTTGGAGCCAACCAAACAGATCATCGCAGCCCTGAAGGCGCGCCACCCCGACACCCCGATCATCGCCTTTCCGCGCGGTGCGGGAGAGAAATACATCGGCTTTGGCCCAGCCACCGGGGCCGACTGTGTGGCGCTGGATCAGTTTACCGATGCCGATTGGGCCGCCAAACATGTGCAAAAAGACGGCTGTGTTCAGGGCAATCTGGCCCCCGGTCATATGGTGACAGGTGGTCAGGATCTGGTGGATGAGGTACGGCGGATCAAGGCGGCGTTTTCCGGCGGGCCGCATATCTTTAACCTTGGCCATGGCATTACGCCCGATGCAAACCCCGACAATGTGGCGCTGATGTTGGAAACCCTGCGCGCCTGACGCCACAGTTTGGCCCCATGGGCGCGGTATGCTGCGCCCATGTTTATGCTTCGGTTATGTTTTTACATTTTGCGCTCGGCCCTGGTGGCGACATCCATTGTCGTCACCGGATGGTTTCTGGCCGTGTCCCCCACGCCCGGCGAACGGCGACTGCTGTCTGTCAACGCCACCACCGACCCGATGCGCCTGCGCGAGGCGGTGGTTGAATTGCGCCTGGCGCGCGCCGCCATGGCGGTTGCGCCCGAATGGGCGGTCAGTTGGATACATTGGCAGGGCAAAGGCACAGTCAGCCGCGATCAGGTGGAACAGGGTTTGCGCGATATCGCATCTGGGCAGCGCACAGAGCGGGCCACAGACACAGCACCGCCCGCACCGCCGCCCCGTCAGGCGGGCGGCGCAAAGTTTCTAACAGCGCCCCAGGGTTAGACCCATTTGGCCATCGGTGGCAGGCTCATCAACACTGCGTTGGCGTCATGGCCGGTTTCCAGCCCGAATTTCGTACCCCGGTCATAGACCAGGTTATATTCGGCATAGAGTCCGCGATGCACCAATTGGGTGTCTTTGTCGGCCTCACTCCATTCGGTATCGCGGCGGCGATCCACAAGCGGAACAAAGGCGGGCAGAAACGCGCGCCCGATATCCTGAGTCAGGGCCAGATCGGCCTCCCAATCGCCGGTGCAATAATCATCCATGAAAATTCCGCCCACGCCGCGGGCGCGTTTGCGGTGCGGGATATAGAAATATTCATCGGCCCAAGCTTTCAATTTGGGAAAATGATCGGCCCCGTGCGGATCGAGATATTGTTTTTGTGTCACATGAAAATGCCCTGTGTCTTCGGCATATTCGATACAAGGGTTTAGATCGGACCCGCCGCCAAACCACCAGGCATGGGGCGTCCAGAACATCCGCGTATTCATGTGAACCGCTGGCACATGGGGGTTTTGCATATGCGCGACCAATGAAATGCCGCTGGCCCAAAATCGCGGATCGTCGGCCATGCCCGGGATCCCCTTGCGCGCGGCCATGGCCACCTGCGCCCGTTCGCCCAAGGTGCCGTAAACCGTGGATATGTTCACGCCGACCTTTTCAAACACCCGACCGCCGCGCATCACGCTCATCAATCCGCCGCCCGCATCGCTGCCGTCGTCTGATTGGCGGCTGGTTTTGGTTACGTCGAACCGGCCGGCGGGCAAATCGGCTGTGGGGCCTGTGGTTTGGCGGTCTTCCAATGCCTCGAATGCGGCCACGATTTCATCGCGCAGGTCGTGAAACCATTTGGCGGCGCGGGCTTTTTCGGACTCCATTGCGCTGTTCATGGCGTGTCTCCTGTCAATTATCGGGGCTAGGGCTTGGCGCGGGGTCAGTGCGCCGCCTTATCCACCACATCAATCAAAGTGCGCCCGCCATCAATGGTCAAGATCTGACCGGTCATGAACCGTGATCCGTCCGAGGCCAGAAATTGCACCGCTTCGGCCACTTCTGATGGGCTGGCGATGCGCGACAGGGGGGTGTTGTCGATGATTTCGGCGCGCATATCGGTGTCTTGCTTGATCGAGCTTTTGAGTGACGCGCTCATAACGCTGCCAAAGGCCACGGCGTTCACCCTGATCCGTTCGGATGCCAGCGCCACGGCAAGCGAGCGTGTGGCCTGATCCAATGCCGCCGAACTGACCGAATAGGCCAACAGATTGGGCGTGGTCCGGCGCGCCGCGATCGAGCTGAGGTTGATGATCGACCCGGCGGTGCGGTCTTCGTTGTCTTCGTCCTTGGCCTGTTTGATCATCCGGGTTGCAAACAGTTGCGACAGGCGCAAACTGGTCATCAGGTTCTGTTCCAGCAACATTTCCATTGAGTCGTCATCGGGATTCAACGGATCGGTGGCCATCATCTGCCGCGAGGCATTGACCAGGATATCGACCCGGTCAAACGCATCGATCGTGGCCGACAACAGATTGGCGATGGTCAATTTTTCGCGCAGATCGCCGCAAAAATACCGGATGTTGTCGGTGTCTTCCTGGGCGCCACCGCATTCATCAGACAGGCGGTCTTCGTCCATGTCGGCAAACATGACATTGGCCCCGTTGTCCACGAAATGCCGGGCAATGGCCAAGCCAATGCCGTTGGCCGCGCCCGTGACCACGGCGGTTTTGCCTGCGATAGAAAATGACATGTTGCGCTCCGACTACCTTTGAACGGGTTTGCGACGGGGGCGTTCGGCATGGATAACCTTGAACGCGGGGTCGTCCGACAGAACGGTGTTTTTGATGAACCGCTCGGTCAACGTGGCCTCATAGGGCAAATGGCGGTTGGCCACCAGCCACAACTGGCCATTGGGTTTCAACAGCCGCGCGGCGGCGTCAATGAACGCCCGCCCCAAATCAGGATCGGCAGAACGGCTGACGTGAAACGGCGGGTTCATCACCACATGATCGGCCCCGCCTGTCAGGGTGAATGTGGTCGCATCGGCCCAATGAAATTGGGCGCGCGGATCGGTGACATTTTCGCGCGCACAAGTCAGCGCCGCATGATCCGCCTCAACCAGATGCAGCGCGGTGATATCGCCCCGCTCGGCCAGATGGGCGGCCAGAAACCCCCAACCGGCCCCCAGATCAACGACCGTGCCTTTCATATCTTCGGGCAGGTATTCAACCAAAAGCGCCGAGCCTTTGTCGATTCCATCGGCGGAAAACACACCCGGCGCAGTGATCATGCCATTTGACAGCGTTTTCGGCCCCGCCCGCCAATCGGTGACATCGGCGCCGGTGATGCAGAACAATTTGCCGTGGGCCTTGGCGATGACCGGTTCGACCGTCGTGCCGCGTTTGCGCAGGGTGCGGATCATGCTGTCGGCGCCATCGGTTTTCTGACCGTCGATCCAGACCGGGCCATCGCCCACCAGCGCCGTCGCCTGTGCAATCAGATCGCGCGCGGCGTCCTTGGCGCGGGGCAAAACCACCAGCGCGGCGGCAAATTCACCCTCGGGCGCTGTGACCACGTCGATGCCGCGCGCCTGCAGCGCCTCGTAATCGGGACGCAGCCCTTGCACCACCTGCACATTGTCCAGCGCGGTCAGATCATCACTGCCCCGCGCGCCAAACACACACAGCCGCCCTTCGGGCAACACAAATACACCCTGATCACGGGCAAAAGATATACGAGATGTAAGCATGGTTTGGGCGCTGCGGCCCTATTCCTTTTCCATTGTGCATTGCAACGGGTGCTGATGCCTGCGGGCGAAATCCATCACCTGCGCCACTTTGGTTTCGGCCACTTCAAACGAAAACACCCCGACCACGGCCAGGCCTTTCTTGTGAACCGTCAGCATCAGTTCGAACGATTGGGCGTGGTTCATGCCAAAGAATCGTTCAAGCACATGCACGACAAATTCCATCGGTGTGAAATCGTCATTCAGCAACATCACCTTATATAAAGGTGGGCGTTGGGTTTTCTTGCGGGTTTCAAGGATGACACCCGTATCTCCGTCATCGGGCGCATCCTTGTCCGACATCATGATGGGATATGCTCTCACGTCGCAACTCCAGGCCAGTCGGCAATAGGGGATGGGTCAGCATGACTATATAAGGTCTGTGAACCGTGTGAAAAGGGGGGCGGCGCGTCTGAGCGCCGAATCTGTGATAAAGGCACCATATGACACGACCGCTGACCACAATTGCCTTTGATGCCGACGACACACTTTGGCACAACGAAACATTCTTTCGTCTCACCCAGGATCGGTTTGCCGCGCTCTTGGCCGATTATGCGCCGCGCGATCACCTTGAACAACGGATGCTCGCGGCCGAGCGGCGCAATCTGGGGCAGTACGGTTTCGGGATCAAAGGTTTTGTGCTGTCGATGATCGAAACCGCGATCGAAGTGACCGAGGAAAAGGTGCCCGCGCCGGTGATTCGCGAATTGATCGAAGCCGGACAAGAAATGCTGCGCCACCCCATCGATCTGTTGCCCGAGGTGGAACAGACGGTGCGCACCCTTGCCCCGGATTTCAGGCTGCTGGTGATCACCAAGGGCGATTTGTTGGATCAGGAACGCAAGCTTGCCCAATCGGGCCTGGGCGATCTGTTTGACGGGGTTGAGATCGTATCGCACAAAACCCCCGCCGCTTATGATGCGATTTTTGCGCGCCACACCGAAGGCGCCATGCGCACGATGATGGTCGGCAATTCGATGAAATCCGATGTCCTGCCGGTGCTGGAACTGGGGGCCTGGGGTGTACATGTGCCCCATGGTGTGATCTGGGAACTGGAACAGGCCGACCCACCAGAAAACCATGCACGGTTTCACGCGGTTCAGGGAATCGGTCAGGTTGTCAAACTCGCCCATAGGTTGATTGACTGACAACCCACACGGTGTTGCACCAACCCTGATATATTGCCGAGTCGCCCCGGAATCACCGCAACATATTGATGCAGCACATGAACTGTGACTCAAAAGTTACTGAAATAAAGGTGTTTTATGAGCATGCGTTCTATGCTAGCTTTTTAATATTGACGGACCGGGCGTTAGATCTGGCCGCATGAGGCAGTAGAAGGCAGTGAACCGTGGGAACACGAATGAGGGCTCTTGCCCAAGCAGGAATTTTCGTCACGACCCTTTTCATCATGTTCATGCCAGCAATGGTGCGGGCCGCACCCTATGCTGCGATGGTGATTGATGCGCGCACGGGCGAGGTATTGCATTCGCGCAATGCCGACACCCGATTGCATCCGGCGTCGTTAACCAAGATGATGACGCTCTACATCGCCTTCGAAGCGATCAAAAAGGGCGAGATTTCGCTGGATACGCAGGTGAGAATCACCAAACACGCCGCCGCCGAACCGCCTTCGAAACTGGGCCTGAAATCGGGTCAGCGGATCGCCATGCGTTATCTTATTCGGGCGGCTGCAATCAAATCGGCAAACGACGCGGCCACCGCCATCGGCATTGCGATTTCCGGTTCCGAGGCGGCGTTTGCCCGGCGCATGACCCGCACCGCCGCCGCATTGGGCATGTCGCGCACCACGTTCAAAAACGCCCACGGGCTGACCGAATCGGGCCACCTGTCAACGGCGCGCGATATGACGACCCTGGGGCGACGGCTGCTGTTTGATTATCCGCAATACTATAACCTGTTCTCGCGCCAATCCGAAGACGCGGGCATCCGCACGGTCAGCAACACCAACCGCCGTCTGCTCAGCGCCTATAAGGGCGCCGACGGCATCAAGACCGGATATACCAGCGCGGCAGGTTTCAACCTTGTGGCCTCGGCGGTGCGCGGCAATGAACGGGTGATCGCCACCGTGTTTGGCGGCCGCTCCAGTGCGGCGCGCAACGCCAAGGTTGCCGAACTTCTGGATCTTGGATTCAAACGCGCGCCCAGCAATGCCCCGATCAAAAAGCCCGCCGAGGCACAATATGTGACCGACACGCCCAATGATGATCCAAGCCTGAAAGGCAAAACGATTCGTCTGGTTCTGGCACCTAACAAATCCCTGATGCCGCGCCACCGCCCCTTGGCCAACGCGCCGGTTTTGGTTGCGGGCCTGGCAAAACCCACAGACGAGGTCACCCGCGCCGACCCGTCGCCTGACACATTCACCCTTGCCGCGGCCCCCGTTCCACCGCCGCGCCCCGATGGGTTGGTGGAAATGGACAGCACGCCAAACGCTCTCAAACTTGAGGTGGTGACGCGCGTTTCCACATCGGGGGGGCGCCATTATGGGATCAACGTCGGCAAATACACCTCGAAATACGAGGCCGAGCGTGTCTTGCTGAAAACTGCCCTGGTCGAATCCGGCACATTGGAAGAGGCATTGCGCAAGGTCGCCGTGCGTCAGGGCAAATACGAGGCGAACTTTGTCGGCATGACCGAAGACATGGCCGCGCTGGCCTGTCGCCGACTTGAGGCGCGGCGCATTTCCTGCACAACACTTGGGCCTAGCTGATAGATTTCGGCGGGCCCCGGCCATAAGGCCCGATCAAGCGTCGGTGGTATGATCTAACGCCGCGGCCAACAGGGCGCGGGTGTAATCCGTGCGCGGACGTTCGAACACTTGGGCCGCCTCGCCCTGTTCCACCACATCCCCCTGTTTCATCACCATCACTTTGTGACTGAGGGCGCGCACCACTTTCAGATCATGTGAAATGAACAGATAGGCCAGTTGATACCGCTGCTGTAAATCGCGCAGCAATTGCACGATCTGCACCTGAACGGTCATGTCCAGCGCGCTTGTCGGTTCGTCGAGCACCACCAGAATCGGCCGCAGAATCATCGCCCGGGCAATCGCGATACGCTGCCGTTGCCCGCCAGAAAATTCGTGGGGATAGCGGTGCATCGTGGCCGGGTCCAACCCGACTTCGGCCATGATACCGGCCACCATGGTGCGTTTATCCTGGCCATCGCGGGTGCCGTGAATGGTTAATCCTTCGGCGATGATTTCCTCAACCGTCATCCGTGGGGACAGTGAGCCATAGGGATCTTGAAACACGATCTGCATCGCGCTGCGCAACGGGCGCATATCGCGGCCCTGCAACCCCTGAACATCGCGGCCCATGAACACGATCGGCCCTTGTGATGCGATCAACCGCATGATCGCCAAGGCAAGCGTGGTTTTGCCCGACCCCGATTCGCCGACAATACCCACGGTTTCACCTTGCCGCACCGCAAGGGATGCCGCATTCACCGCCTTGACGTGGCCAACGGTGCGTTTCAACAGCCCCCGTTGAATCGGAAACCAGATGCGCAACTTGTCGGTGCGCACGATTTCTTTGGCGTCTTCGGGCACTGGTGCGGGCACCCCCGTGCTTTCGGCGCCAAGCAACATCTTGGTATAGGCGTGTTGAGGATTGCCAAAGATTTCGGCGGTCGGCCCGTGTTCGACAATTTGCCCGTCTTTCATCACACAGACCCGGTCGGCGATTTTGCGCACGATGCCCAGGTCATGGGTGATAAACAGCATCGACAACCCCTTGTCGCGCTTCAACTCGGCCAACAGTTCCAAAATCTGCGCCTGAATCGTTACGTCTAAAGCGGTGGTCGGTTCATCCGCGATCAGCAATTCCGGGCCGTTGGCCAGCGCCATGGCGATCATCACCCGCTGGCGTTGCCCGCCCGACAATTGGTGCGGATAGGCCCCCAGCCGCGTTTCAGGATCGTTGATGCCGACCTGATGCATCAACTCGATGATCTTGTCGCGCACCGCCGCACCCTCAAGCCCCTGATGCAGCATGATCGATTCGGAAAGCTGTTTTTCCAGCGTATGCAGCGGGTTCAGCGATGTCATCGGCTCTTGAAATATAAAGCTGATATCGTTGCCCCGTACCCGGCGCAGCTCTTTTTCCGAGGCCCCGATCATTTCAGCCCCGAGATAAGTGATTGATCCGGTAACACGCGCCGAATCGCCCAAAAGGGAAACGGTGGACAGCGCCGTGACCGATTTGCCCGATCCGGATTCGCCAACGATGGCAACGGTTTCGCCCTTGTTCACGTAAAACGACACGCCGCGCACCGCATGGGTTTCGGCCCCGTCCTGACGGAACGATACGTTCAGATTGCTGACTTCAAGAACCGTGGTCACTGAAACGTTTTCCTTGGATCAAACGCATCGCGGATGCCTTCGAATATGAACACCAGCAGCGACAGCATGATCGCAAAGGTGAAAAATGCGGTAAATCCCAGCCAGGGCGCCTGAAGATTCTGTTTTGCCTGCAACGTCAGTTCGCCCAGCGACGGGGCCGAGGATGGCAGGCCAAAGCCCAGAAAATCAAGACTGGCGAGGGTGGCGATGGTGCCGGTGATGATAAACGGCAGCATGGTGACGGTGGCGACCATGGCGTTGGGCAACATATGGCGGAACATGATGGTCCAATTGCTGACCCCCAATGCCTTGGCCGCGCGCACATATTCAAAATTGCGCGCGCGCAGAAATTCGGCGCGCACCACGCCGACAAGGGCGGGCCAGCCAAACAGAACCGTTACAAATACCAGTAACCAGAAACTGCGCCCCAGAATCGCAAACAGGATGATGATGATGTAAAGGCTGGGCGTGCTGGTCCAGATTTCCAGAAACCGCTGAAAAATCAGATCGGTCCAGCCGCCAAAATACCCCTGAACCGCGCCGGCCAGAACACCCAGCAGGCTGGTCAGAACCGTGACGATCAGGGTGAACAGAATCGACAGGCGGAACCCGTAAATCACCCGCGCCGCCACATCGCGCGCGGTATCATCGGTGCCCAACAGATGGTCGCCGTCGGGCGCGGACGGGGCTGCGCCGCCAATATCGTTGATCGTATCATAGGAATAAGGGATCGGCGGCCACAGCATCCAGCCTTTGGCGAAATCGCCATCCAGCGTTTCACCAGCATCGACTTTTGCGATCAACCCATCGGGGTCGTCGAAACAGTCTTCCAACCCGCCGGTGCGGATCAAACAGCGCACTTCGGGGTCGCCGTAGACCGCCTCGGTTTGAAAATCGCCACCGAATGCGGTTTCGGGGTAAAAGTTGAACACGGGCGTGAAATATTCGCCCCGATATTGCACCAACATCGGTTTGTCATTGGCGATGAATTCGGCAAACAGCGACAGCACAAAGATGACGCTGAAAATCCACAGGCTGACCAAGGCGCGTCGATTGCGTTTGAAATTGCGCCAGCGGCGTTGGTTCAGCGGCGACAAAAACGCCCGTTTGCGCGCGGGAACAACCGGCATCGGCGCGTCTTGGCCGGGGCTGGGCATCGGGGCGGGGGTTTGGGGATTCAACGACATATCCTATCCCTCGCGCCGATCAAAATCGATCCTTGGATCGACGATAACATACATCAGATCAGATAAAATCCCGACCACCAGACCGATCAGGCCAAAGAAAAACAGCGTACCAAAGATCACCGGATAATCCCGCGCCACGGCGGCCTCAAACCCCAAGCGGCCCAAGCCATCCAGAGAAAAGATGGTTTCGATGATCAGACTGCCACCGAAAAACACCCCGATAAACACCGCCGGAAACCCGGCAATCACGATCAGCATCGCGTTGCGAAAGATATGCCCATAGAGCACCTGGGATTCCGACAATCCCTTGGCCTTGGCCGTGATCACATATTGTTTTTTGATCTCATCGAGAAAGCTGTTTTTGGTCAGCAGGGTCAGGGTGGCAAAGGCCGAAATCGTACTGGCGGTCACAGGCAAGGCGATGTGCCAGGCATAATCGGCGATTTTTCCCAAAACGCTCAGGTCGTCAAAATTATCGCTGGTCAGGCCACGCAACGGGAAGATCTGAAAATACGACCCGCCCGCGAATAATACCAACAGCAGGATCGCAAACAAAAACCCCGGAATCGCATAGGCCACAATGATCAGCGCACTTGTCCAGGTATCAAACCGGCTGCCGTCTTTCACCGCCTTGCGAATGCCCAGCGGAATCGACACGAGATAGGCAATGACGGTGGACCATAACCCAAGGGTGATCGACACCGGCATTTTTTCCAACACCAGATCCATGACCGAGATTGAGCGAAAGTAACTTTCGCCAAAATCAAAGCGGATGTAATTCCACATCATGCTCAGAAACCGCTCAAGCGGGGGTTTATCGAACCCGAACTCACGCTCTAACTGTTCGATAAACTCGGGCGGCAACCCGCGTGAGCCGACATAATCATCCGACCCGCCGGGTGCCGCCGCATCGCCCGAACCGCCGGAAATACCGGCAAACACATCGCCATCGCCCTCGATTCCGGCGATGATCTGTTCGATCGGGCCGCCGGGCACGAATTGCGTCAGGGTAAAGTTGACAATCATGATCCCGAGCAAGGTGGGAATGATCAACAACAATCTGCGAAGAATGTAAGCGCCCATAATCGGTTAGAGCGCCCCAGAGGCCCGCAAGGCGGCGGCCTTGTCGGCGTTGTACCACCAGAAATCCAGATGCCCCAGATCATAGGGCGGCAGGGTTTCGGGATGTTCGAACATGTCGTAATAGGCCACCCAATAGCTGTCATTATACCAGGTTGGCACCATGAAATAGGCATGGCGCAAAATCCGGTCAATGGCGCGCACCGCGGCTTGCATGTCTTCCAGGCTTTCGGCCTTGATCACCGCTTCGATCAACTTGTCTACCGCCGGATCGCAATAGGCGGCGGGGTTGAATACCGAATTCAGCGCATCCTCGCATCCGAACCGTTGCGATATGCCCAGGCCCTCTTCCAGACCGTTGCGATAGAAATCATAGATCATATCGAAATCACCATCGCGGTTGCGCGCGGTATATTGCGCATCGTCGATCCGGTTGTATTTCGCATCCACCCCAAGCCGTTTCAAATTATCGACATAGGGAATGAAAATCCGATCAAAGCTGGGATTACTTTCCAATAATTCCACCGACAGCGCCACACCATCCCGGCGCAACACTCCATCATCGCCGGGGCTGTATCCGGCCTCTTGCAACAGGGCCAGCGCGGCGCGCAGATTGCCCCGGTCCAACTGACGGCTGCCGCCGGGATCGGGCACCGGCACATCGGTCGTCAGGATCGTAGGGTCAATCGCATCGCCCAGCGATTGCAGATAGTCCAATTCGCGCCCTTCGGGCAGGCCCGTCGCCGCCAAAGGCGAATTCTCCCAAAACGATGTGCGATGGGCAAACAGGCCATATTGCAAGGTGTCATTGGTCCAAGTGAAATTGAACATCATGCCAAGGGCCCGGCGCACCCGCACATCCTTGAATTTATCGAGCCTGAGGTTGAACACAAACCCCGTGGCCGGTGGCAAGACACCATTGGCCAGCTCGGTTTTCACGATTGTGCCGCGCGCAACCGCCGGAAAATCATATTGCGTTGCCCAGGTGAGTGAACTGGTTTCCTGACGGAATGTGTAAGCCCCGGCCTTGAACCCCTCCAACGCGGCGTTGCTGTCGGCAAAAAACTCAACCCGCATGGTATCAAAGTTATGGCGCCCGATATTGATCGGCAGATCGGCGCCCCAATATTCGGGATTGCGTTTCAGGGTGATGCGGCGGTTTACCTCAACCTCGTCCACCACATAGGGGCCGGACCCCGGCGAGGTTTCCAGCCGACTTTCATCCAGCCGCGCGCCGGTCTCTTCGTACCATTTTTTCTGAAATACCGTGGCCGCCCCCGCCTGCCCGATCAGCCCCTTGCGCGGCACATCGGGGTTGAAGATGAATTTCACCCGGTGCGGGCCCAACACCTCAACCTCGGGGATCAACGCCTTGACCGCTGCGGCAAACGACGGCAGCCCCTGTTCAATCGAAAGACGGTGCGAAAACGCCACATCCTCGGCGGTCAGCGGTGTGCCATCGGAAAACCGCGCCTCGGGGCGCAGATTGAATATCACCCATTCCTGAGTTTCGGGATATTCCAGCGTTTCGCACAACAGGCAGTACGCCCCATAAGGATCATCGGCGGTCGAAGTCATGATCGATTCATAGGGCACGACCGAAAACCCATGAGCGCGGCCTTTGCGGCTGTAGGCGTTCATGCTGTCGAATGTGCCACGCGCCCAAGTTGCGATTTCGCCGCCTTTGGGGGCGTCGGGGTTCACATACTCCAAACGTTCGAAATCCGGGCCGTATTTCATGCCGCCCAAATCGGAATACCCATGGGCCTTGATGATTTTCACATCGTCGCTCTGCGCCTTGGCGCTTGCGCCACCCAATGCCAATCCCGCCCCAAGCAAAAGCGCACCCGCCCATTTCATCCGCAAATCGCGCCATTGCGCAGTGGCAAAAACGGCAATCGCTTGGGGTGCGGTGCGGTGGGGCATTACAGGCTCCTGTTGCGGCAGACGGAATAGGGTGGGCAATCCAAGAACAAGGGTAAAGACCGCGCCGGAATGATCAAGATCAAACTGGGTGAACTTGTGGTGAACGCACCCTGCGCAGATTGGCAAAAATGCGCAACATCCGATCGCCCACAAAAAAGCCGACCCCAAGGCGGGATCGGCCAGTTTCACGCCAGATCAGGCGCGATCAATCGCCGATGCTGTCGAGATAGGCAATCAGGTTGGCCCGGTCTTCCACGTCTTTCAGACCGCGGTACACCATTTTGGTGCCCGGCGCGTACCCTTTGGGATCTTCCAGGAACCCGCTCAGGTTTTCTGGTGTCCAATCGCCTTCCATTTCGGCCAGGGTGCTGGAATAGCTGAACCCATCCACCGACCCTTTGTCGCGCCCCACAACACCGTAAAGGTATGGGCCGACGCCATTGGCCCCCTCTTCCAGCTTGTGACAGGCGGCACAGGGGCGCCACAGTTTTTCACCATCGCTGGCCGAGGCAATGGCATAGACTTCGGCAAAGGGCACTTCGGGCACATCCTCGACCACCTCGGTCTCATCTTCTCCGGTGTCGATCACATAGGCCTGCTGATGTCCGTCCCCGTGGCCACCACCGGTGTGATACAGGGATTCTGCCACCCAGCCGCCCAGCAGAAGCACCAGCAGTGAAGCGCAAAAAGCGCTGACGATTTTAGTCAGGGTCATTGTGTCGAACATGTCGCGTTCCGTTCTTGACTTCGGTTGCACGCTCTCTAGCCTCTTACGCCCCCGCGTTTCAAGCGATATGAACCGCGGCCAAACGCCCTTTCGGCAAAAACTCGAAACCGTTGCATTTAAATTGGGGGCTTAATGGCCAAATCCATCGCATTTCAGGGCGAACTTGGCGCCTACAGCCATCAGGCCTGCGCCGAAGCCCGGCCCGACCACACCCCGTTCCCCTGTGACAGTTTTCAGGATGCGGTTGATTCTGTGCGCAATGGCATCTGCGATCTGGGGATGATCGCGGTCGAAAATTCGACCTATGGACGGGTGGCCGATGTGCATTCGCTGTTGCCCGACAGTCAGTTGCACATCGTCGATGAACATTTCATCCGCGTGCATATCAACCTGTTGGGTCTGCCCGGCGCGCAACTGGATCAGATCACCGATGCCCATGGCCATGTGGTGATTTTGCCACAATGCGGGCGGTTCCTGCGCGCCCATGACATCGCGCCACGGGTCAGCCCCGACAATGCCCGCGCCGCGCGTGACGTGGCCGATGGCGGCGATCCGACCCAGGGCGCACTGGCCTCGGCGCTGGCCGCCGAAATCTATGGCCTGTCGATCATCGCGCCCCGGATCGAGGATAACGATACCAACACCACCCGGTTTCTGATCATGGCCCGCGACGAGGATCTGACCCGCCGGGGCGATGGCAAGATGATCACATCCTTCGTTTTTCGCGTGCGCAACCTGCCCGCCGCTCTTTACAAGGCGATGGGCGGCTTTGCCACCAACAGCATCAACATGATCAAACTTGAAAGTTACATGGTCGGCGATGCCTTCACCGCGACCCAGTTCTATGCCGAGGTCGAAGGCCACCCAGACGATGAAAACATGATCCGCGCCTTTGAAGAGCTGGATCATTTCACCGATATGATTACCATGCTCGGCACCTATCCCGCCGATCCGCGCCGCACCTGAGGAATTGCCCATGTCCAACGCCCGCCTGCTTACCGAATTCGGCATGGGAACCTCCCTGCGCCGTCAAGATTACACCGAAGCGGCCCAGCGCGCCTTGCGCGACGCCCTGTGGCACAATTCCATCAACCTCGCCGAATTGTTCGGCTTCCCCAAAGAGGCGATGCAAATCGACGTTGAAATCGGCGTGCAACAGCCTGATCGCGTCGATGTGGCTGCGTTGTCCGATATCTTTCCCTATGGGCAAACCACATTTACCATCGTCAAGGGCGGGCTGGATGTGCCGCGCGCCGATGGCGGCAACCCCACGGTCATCGCCAATGCGGCAATTTCCGTCAGTTTTGATATGGAGCGGATGCAATGACCCAGCGCGTGATCATCGAAATGGGCATGGGCAACGATCTGCACGGCCAAGACTACACCAAAGCCGCCCGTCGCGCGATCGAAGATGCCTTGCGCCACTCGTCGCTGCCGCTGTTCGGGGCCATCGGCCTGTCGCACGATGAAATGGACGTGCGCGTCACCGTTGCCGTGCAATCCCCCGACGCGGTCGATTGCGCCGCGCTAACCTCTGGCCTGCCAAGGGGCAAGGCAACGGTTAAGGCGGTGCACGGCGGGCTGAACACCACCAACCCCACCACCGGTGACGTCACCGTAATCGCCACCGCCGCCGTCGAGGCATTTCTGCCCCCCCAAAAAGGCTGGCGCCTGAAAGACTGACGCCAGCGTTTTTTCTTGCTACAAATATCCGCGCCGCAGGCACGCCGCGCCAGCGGCGTATGCTTACCGCCCCTGCCGCGACAAGGCGGCGGCGCGCGTTTCGCTCAGACTCGCGTTGGTCGACATGATGTCGCCATCCATCCGCAGCTCGATCACCGCGGGCACCCCGGCGGCGCGCGCCCGCTCGAACGCGGCGGCAAAATCTTCGGTGCACTCTACCGTTTCGCCGTGCCCGCCATAGGCCCGCGCCAGGGCGGCAAAATCGGGGTTGGCCAAATCCGTGCCACTCACCCGGCCGGGATAATGGTTTTCCTGATGCATCCGGATCGTGCCATAGCGCCCGTTGTTGAACACGATGGTGATCGGCGTGGCCCCATGTTGCACCGCCGTTGACATTTCATTCAGTGTCATCTGAAAACAGCCATCTCCGGCCAAACACACCACACACCGCCCCGGATCGGCGATCGACGCCGCCACCGCCGCCGGAAACCCGTAACCCATCGATCCACTGGTCGGGGCCAGTTGCGTGCCAAACTGTTTGAACCGAAAATACCGGTGCAGGAACGCGGCATAATTCCCCGCACCATTGGTCAGGATCGCATCCTCGGGCAGGTTGTCTGACAGCCATGCAATCACAGCTTCGCTTTTCACCGCTCCCGGTGTTTCCTTGGGCTGTTGCCAGGCCTCGTATTCCGCCCGCGCATCGGCCCGCCAGGCACCATCGCGTTTCACCACCGGCAGATCAACCATCGCCGACAAAACATCGCCCGCCCGCGCCACAATTCCCAGATCGGCGCGAAACACCTTGCCGATTTCGCCGGCATCCGGGTTTACCTGTGCAATCGAACCGCCGGGCGCGATTGGATCGATAATCTCATACCCGTTGGTGGCGATATCGCCAAACCGCGCGCCCAGGATCACCAGTAAATCCGCCGACCGCAATCGCGCACCCAGCTTGGGGTTCATCCCCACCGCCAAATCCCCGGCATAGGCGGGGGATCGGTTGTCCATATGCCCCTGACGGCGAAAGGTACACACAACCGGCACATCCCAGTTTTCGGCGAATTGCTGCACATCTGCCGCCGCCTGCGCCGACCATCCAGGCCCGCCGATCACGATCAAAGGCCGCTCTGCTGCTGCGATCCGATCGCCCAATGCGGCCACCTGCGCGCCCGATACCGCCGGAATGGCCGGGGCCGTGGGGGCCAAATCGGCCACATCACACAACGCCGAAAGCATATCTTCGGGCAGTGCCAAAACCACCGGCCCGGGCCGCCCCGACATCGCCACATGAAACGCGCGGTTGATATATTCGGGAAGGCGCTCGGTCTGGTCCACCTCGGCCACCCATTTCACCAAGGGGCCGAAAAACGCGCGGTAATCCACCTCCTGAAATGCTTCGCGGTCGCGGTGGGCGCGCCCGATCTGGCCCACAAACGCCACCATCGGCGTGCTGTCCTGCATCGCCACATGCAAACCCGCACTGGCATTGGTTGCGCCTGGCCCCCGGGTGACAAAGACCACACCGGGCCGGCCTGTCATCTTGCCCCAGGCTTCGGCCATCATCGCCGCGCCGCCCTCCTGGCGGCACACCACATTGGGGATGCCGTTTTCATACAGCCCATCCAGGGCCGCCAGAAAACTTTCGCCCGGCACGGAAAACACCCGTTTCACCCCTTGCGCCGCCAACGCATCCGCCAAAATCTGTCCACCGTGTCGCATTTCATACCCTTCCCTTGTCGCGCCCGGCCCCCTGCGTTAGGTCGCGTGCCAACTCAATCCAACCACACGAGGCTTTCATGCTGCTTGGCATTTCGGGGTCGCTGCGTAAAGAGGCGACCAACCGCAAACTGATCCGCGCCGCCGCCGCCCTTTATGGCACAGACTATACCGAGGCAGACCTCAATCTGCCGCTCTATGATGGGGATCTGGAAACCGAACACGGGGTGCCCGCTGCCGTGGCAACCCTGGCCACCCAGATCGCCCAGGCCGAAGCAGTGATCATCGCCACCCCGGAATACAACCAATCCCTGTCAGGTGTGCTGAAAAACGCGCTCGACTGGGTCAGCCGCACAGACGGGGCACCGTGGCGCAACAAACCGGTTGCAATCATGGCGGCCGCGGCAGGCCGGGCCGGGGGCGCACGCGCCACCTATGCCCTGCGTCTGGCCATGGTGCCGTTTCGCCCGCGAATCAGCGCCGGGCCGGAACTGCTGCTTGCCGCCAGCGCCCAGCAATTTGACGACACAGGCATGTTGACCAACGATCTGGCGCTCAAAACCCTGACCGAGGCCATGGACACCCTGCGCCACGAAGCGCGCAGCCAGTTCTAACCTGCCGGCAACTCACCGCCGCGCCCAAAGGCGCCAAACAAACAATCGTGTGGCGCGTCAGCGCCTCCGTTCGGTCAAACCAGGTTCACCGCCACACGAAACGGATCGGGGATCGCGTCGCGCCCGTCCAGCACCAGATCGGCCATCACCTGGGCCACTTTCGGTGCCATGCCAAATCCGATCTTGAATCCGCCATTGGCCACAAAATGCCCCGCCCGCCCGGGCCATGCCCCCAAAACCGGCGCGCGGCTGCGCGACCGGGGCCGCACCCCGGCCCACCGCTGAACAACCGGCGCACCGCGCAACACCGGACAGGCGGCAATCGCACGCTCCAACACCCCCTCCAACAACCCGTCGGTGGCCTGGCCGTCTTCAAACTCCCGCTCGCTGGTTGATCCGATGGCCACCGTGCCATCGCTGTGAGGCACGATATGCACCGTATCGGCAAACAGTTGCGGCGCAGTGCGCGCGTCAAATGACAACAGCGCCGCCTGCCCCTTTACCCCATTGCCCGCACCCGCCCCCAGATCGCGCAGCCCGGCCACACCCGTGGCCCAGACCACTGCGCCCTGGTCGATACCTTCGCGCCGGATGGCACAGCCTTGCCCGGTCAGCGCCGCCGCCAACGCGAGACAGCCCTGCCGGGGATGCACCCGTGCACTTAACGTATCGCGAATCCAGTATCCGGTGGGCGATACCGGCGCCCAGTCGCCCACATTCTGCACCACCTCCCAGGTGGCGCGCCCCTGCCACAGGCGGGCCGCCTCATCACCGCGGGCACGGGCCAACTCCAGACCGCGCGCGTCCATCACCGGCTGTATCCGCCCCGTGCGCCCATACCCCGACGACATCCCCGAGGCCGCCGCGACACTGTCCCAAAACCCTTGGGCCATCATCAGACTGTCGAATTGAAACGCCTTCTTTTCGTTCCAACGCTCGGGCGTGTGGGGGGCCAGCGCGCCGACAATGCCGCCCGATGCCCCCGCCCCCACGCCGCCCGGGTCAATCACCTGTACCCGTGCGCCGCGTTGCACACAGGCCCAGGCGACGGACAAACCGAATATGCCCGCGCCCCGCACCGTTACATCGACCGTTGCCATTGCCTGCTCTCCTGCCCATTGTCGCGCCAACACGAGTCTTTGAAATTGGCATAGCGTTCCCCATGCACGACGACCATACCCCCGACACCCTTCATCCCGTTGAATGGCGCGATGGCCATGTGCCGGTGTCGTGCCGATTTGACGACCCGTATTTTTCGCTGGATGACGGGTTGGCGGAAACCGGGCATGTGTTTCTGGCGGGCAACACCCTGCCACAGCGGTTTTGCGACGGGTTTCACATCGCCGAGCTGGGCTTTGGCACCGGGCTTAACCTGTTGGCCACGGTGCAGATGTGGCGCGGCACCGGGCAAACCGGCACCCTGCATTTCACCACGTTCGAGGCATTTCCCCTGTCTGCGGCACAGATAAAACAGGCACACCGGGCATTTCCCGAACTGGCCGGCCTGTCGCGCGATCTTGATCCGGTCTGGCAGATGGGGCCGGGGCGCATCACCCTGCCCGGCCTGCACTTTGAGCTGATCCCGGGCGATGCCCGCGCCACCTTGCCGTACTGGCCCGGCGCGGCGAACGCCTGGTTCCTTGATGGGTTTTCCCCGGCCAAGAACCCCGAGCTTTGGGCGCCCGACCTGATGTCGCAGGTGGCGCGCCACACCGCCCCGGGGGGCAGCATCGCCACCTATACCGCCGCGGGCCACGTGCGCCGCGCGCTGGGCGATGCCGGGTTTACAGTCACCCGTCGGCCCGGCTATGGCCGCAAACGGCACATGACCACAGCAACCCTGGATTCCCCCCGATGAGAGACAGCAACACCCGCCTGGGCGTCACATTGATGACCGTGACCATGGCCATTTTCGCAATTCAGGATGTGGTGTCGCGCCATCTGGCCGATGAATACAACGTCTGGATGGTGGTGATGGTGCGGTACTGGTTCTTTGGCGGTTTCGCCCTGACCATTGCCGCGCGCCGGGCGGGGGGCTTGCGCAATGCCGCCCACAGCGCGCAACCTTGGGTTCAGGCATTTCGCGGCGCGTTGCTGGTTGCGGAAATCTGTGTGATGATCGTGGCATTCATCTATCTGGGTCTGGTCGAGGCGCACGCAATTTTCGCCTGTTACCCGCTATTGGTGGCGGCCCTTTCCGGCCCTGTATTGGGTGAAAGCGTCGGCTGGCGGCGATGGGCCGCGATTGGTGTGGGGTTCATCGGTATTCTGGTGATCCTGCAACCGGGGTCGGGGGTTTTTGAATTTGAGGCGCTGATCGCGCTATGTGCGGCAATCATGTTTGCGCTTTACACATTGCTGACCCGCCATGTGGCCCGCGATGACACCAGCGCGACCAGTTTCTTTTACACCGGCACCGTGGGGGCCTTGGCAATTACTCCGATCGGGCTGTTTTTCTGGGAACAGATGACCATGCCCGACTGGGGCCTGATGGCGCTGTTGTGTGTCAGCGGCGCCACCGGGCATTACATGCTGATCAAGGTGTATGAGGCCGCCGAGGCCAGTGCCGTGCAACCCTTTGCCTATCTGCAACTGGTTTTCGCCTCGGCCGCCGGCGTCTTCATTCTGGGCGAAACGATCCGCCCCGAGGTGGTGATCGGTGTGTTGATCGTGGTCAGCGCGGGGTTGTTCACCCTGTGGCGCGAACGGGTCGTCGTGCGCCGTTAAACCATGTTGTCCTTGATTTTCTTGGCAATGTACCATGATGCCGGAATCGCCACGATAAACCCACCAGCGGCACCGGCAACAATCGGCACCCATCCATCCATTCCCATGGACAGCACCGCAATAACGGCGATACCCGCCAGACTTGTGCCCACGATTGCATAAAGATTTGCAGCAAGACGGAACATTTCGATCTCCTTTATCAACATTTGCCTATCCATTGGCCGAATCGCGCAAAGGGCGCGTTGATCTGGATCATACTGCGATAATTATTATCCCATTCAAAGGCCACCACCCACACGGGGCCTGTGCCAGCCGGTTTCGCCCTTTGCCCGCCGCGCCCACTGTGGCACATCTGCGCAAATGGGCCCCGCGACGAATGGCCGGGCAACCCCCACAGAAGGAATGCCGATATGAAACAGGCTTTGGTCATTGGTGGCGGTCCGGCAGGGTTGATGGCGGCGGGCGAATTGGCGCGCGCCGGGCTGTCGGTGGTTGTGGCCGAACAGATGCCCACAGCTGGGCGCAAATTCCTGATGGCGGGCAAATCGGGCCTGAACCTGACCATGGACGCACCGCAAGATCAATTGTTGGCGCAATATGGCGGACTTGGGCCACTGGATGCAGCGGTGCGGGGCTTTGACAGTGCCGCCGTCAAAGAATGGGCCCAGGGATTGGGCCAGGACGTGTTTACCGGATCAACAGGCCGGGTGTTTCCGGTGACGATGAAGGCATCCCCCCTGTTGCGCGCCTGGTTGGGCGATCTGACGGCGCTGGGGGTCGATATCCGCACGCGGTGGCGATGGACGGGATGGGGCGAAGGCGACGGTTTCACCTTTGCCACCCCCGATGGCGCGGTTTCATTGTTCCCTGACGTGTGCGTGTTGGCATTGGGCGGGGCCAGTTGGGCGCGCCTTGGATCAGACGGCAAATGGGCCGATATTCTGACCGGGCGCGGGATTGCCATGCAACCATTCGCGCCGTCAAATGCGGGGCTGAGCGTGCCATGGTCGCACGCGATGGAACGGGTGTTCGGCCAGCCGGTGAAAAACGTGGCGATCCATGGGGATGGTCAGATATTTCGCGGAGAATTCGTAATCTCGCGGCACGGGTTGGAGGGGGGCGGGATTTATGCGCTGTCCCCGCTGGTGCGCAGGGGCGTGGAACTGCGCCTTGATCTTTTGCCCGATTGGCCGCTGGAAAAAGTAGTGCAGCGGTTGGCCCGGCCCCAAGGCAAGACCAGCCTGACAAACCATGTGCGCAAGGCGATGCGCCTTGATCCGGCGCGCCTGGCGCTGTTGCAAGAGTTCGGGCGCCCGTTTCCCGCCGATCTCGCGCGATTGGTCAAAAACCTGCCGCTGCGCCACGGGGGGCTGCGCCCCCTGGACGAAGCGATTTCAACGGTGGGGGGCGTGGCCACAGGGGCACTGGACGCGGGATTGATGCTGCGCGATTGGCCCGGAGTGTTTGTGGCCGGAGAAATGGTGGATTGGGATGCCCCGACGGGCGGTTACCTGATTACCGGCTGCCTGGCATCGGGGCTTTGGGCCGGGCACCACGCCGCCGCCTTTGCCCGATCCGGGCGGGTCTGATCAAAAGGAGGCGCTGACGCGCCACATCATTTTTTGTTTGCCGCCTGTGGCATCTGGCCCGCGCCTTGGGCTACGATGGTATACCGAAATGGATGATGCGCCGCCATGACACCGTTAACCACGATTTACAAAGATCTGATTGCCAAGGGTGATCTGCACGATGACCCGGTTCAGCGTGCGGTGTTTCCCGAATTTGAACGGTTGCGCGCCGCCTTGGCCAAACCGGTAAGGAAAACCGGCTTTTTCTCACGACGCACGCCCGAGCCTATCCCGGGGCTGTATCTGTGGGGCGGTGTCGGGCGTGGCAAATCCATGTTGATGGATCTGTTTTTCAAATCGGTCGAGATTGAGGAAAAGCGGCGGGTGCATTTTCATGCCTTCATGCAGGAAGTACATGCCGGGATGATCGCCGCGCGCAAAACCGGCGTGGATGACGCATTGGAGCCTGTGGGAAAACAGGCGGTCAAGGATTTGCGCCTGTTGTGTCTGGATGAGATGCAGATCACCGATATCACCGATGCAATGATCGTCGGGCGCCTGTTTGAAATGCTGATCAAGGCAGGGGTGGTGATTGTTACCACCAGCAACCGGGTGCCTGATGATTTGTACAAGAACGGGTTGAACCGACAGTTGTTTTTGCCGTTTATCGGATTTCTCAAATCCCACATGGTGATCTGGGAACTGGCGGCGCAGCGGGATTATCGCCAGGATCGGCTGGCCGGATCAGAGGTGTATTTCAGCCCCGACACTGCCGAAGCCCGGGCGCAAATGAACGCGCTGTGGTCCGGTCTGATTACCGATGATGTGGCCCCGCTGACCCTGCAGGTGCAGGGGCGCGCGGTGACGTTACCGCAGTATTCCGGCGGTGTGGCGCGGGCCACGTTCTGGGATTTGTGTGGCCGCCCTTTGGGGGCTGCCGATTATCTGGCGGTGGCAGAGGCGGTTCGTATTCTGATGCTGGATTCAATTCCGCGCCTGAGCAGCGACAATTACAACGAGGCAAAGCGGTTCGTCACCCTGATTGACGCCCTGTACGAGGCAAAGGTGCGCCTGATCGCCTCGGCTGCGGATATTCCCGAGCGGTTGTATCTGGAAGGGGCCGGCGCGTTCGAATTTGAGCGCACCGCGTCGCGCCTGCGCGAAATGCAAAGCGCGGATTGGGCGACGTGATCCAGCAGAGGCGCTAACGCGCCCCGCTATATTTTGTATGGCATTTCGCCGGGCTGTTTTGATGCCGCGTCTGGCCGGTCATTTTTGGCAGATGGGGGCCTTCGGCGAGGATATTTCGCGCAAGAAAAAGCCGGGTCAGGCGTTTTCTTGCAAGATGCGCCCCGCCAGATAGAGCGAGCCACAAATCAGAATGCGCGCGCGCGGTGTTTTTTCGCTGATCTCGGTGATTGCACTGGCCACGGATGCCGCCGTGGTCGCGGAAATGCCGGCATCGCGGGCGGCCGCGGCGGTGGTTTCAGCGGGCAAGGTGTTTGTCTCGCCCGGAATATCGACCGCGTGAAGGTGGGCCGCATGGGCCGCGAGCGGGCGCAGGAAACCGGTGATATCCTTGGTGTTCAGCATGCCGCAGATCAGGTGGGTTTCGGCCATTGGCATCGCGCCAAGCGTTTGCGCGATCGCCTGACCGGCAGCGGGATTGTGGCCGCCGTCGAGCCAGATTTGCGCCCCATCGGCCAGATCGACAAGCGGCCCACTGCGCAGACGCTGCATGCGCGCGGGCCATTGCGCCTGGCTCAGCGCCGCCTGAAGCGCGGGTTCGCGCACGCCCAGGTGGCGCAGGGCGGCAAGGGCGGTGCCGGCGTTTTCAAACTGGTGCAGGCCCGGCAGGGCCGGCGGCGCAAGATCAAGCAGACCGGTGGTGTCGGTAAAAACCAGCCGTCCATGTTCATCAACGACGTGCCAATCCTGACCGTACACCTTTAACGGCGCGCCGAGGCGGGCGGCGCGGCTTTCGATGACATCAAGGGCGGTATCGTCCTGGCGGGCAACGATACAAGGCACGCCGCGTTTCAGGATACCTGCCTTTTCGCCCGCGATTTCGGCCAAGGTATCGCCCAGAAACTGTTGGTGATCGATCGACACCGGAGTGATCACCGTCAGCGCCGGTTGATCGACCACATTCGTGGCATCCAGACGCCCGCCCAACCCCACCTCAAGCAGGGTATAATCCGCCGGGGTGCGGGCAAAGGCCAGCAAGGCGGCGCAGGTGGTGATTTCGAAATAGGTGATCGGGGCATCGCCATTGGCGCGGTAACATTCATCGAGAATGGCACTGAGGTAAGGTTCGTCGATCAGACTGCCTGCAAGGCGAATGCGTTCGTGAAACCGCGCCAGATGGGGCGAGGTATAGGCGTGGGCGGTATGCCCCGCCGCCTCGAGCCCGGCGCGGATCATTGACAGGGTCGAGCCTTTGCCATTGGTGCCGGCGATATGGATCACCGGGGGCAGATCACGTTCGGGGTGGCCAAGACGCGCCAGCAATCGCCACATCCGATCCAGCGTCAGATCGATGATTTTCGGGTGCAGCGCCATCATCTGGGCCAGAATGGCATCGGAGCCGGTGGTCATGGGTCTGGGTTTGCCTCGGAGGGTGTTTCGGGTTCAACCGGTTCGGCCACCTCGGGGGGTTCGGGTTTGGTTGGCGCGGGCAGATCGCCCATCACCGCCGGGGGCAGACCCATCAGCAGGCGGGTGATCGTGATCAGTTCATCGCGCAAATCGCCGCGCGCCGTGACCCGGTCCAACATCCCATGATCCAACAGATATTCCGCACGCTGGAACCCTTCAGGCAGTTTTTCGCGAATGGTTTGTTCGATCACCCGTGGTCCGGCAAAACAGATCAGGGCGTTTGGTTCGGCAATATGCACATCGCCCAGCATGGCATAGGACGCGGTGACGCCGCCGGTGGTGGGATGGGTCAGCACCACAATATAGGGCAGGCCCGCCTCTTTCAGCATTTCGACCGCCACAGTGGTGCGGGGCATTTGCATCAGCGACAGAATGCCTTCCTGCATCCGCGCGCCCCCGGCGGCCGAAAACAGGATCAGAGGGCGGTTCAATTCGACGGCACGTTCGGCGGCGGCAATGATCGCATTGCCCACATACATGCCCATGGACCCGGCCATGAAGCTGAAATCCTGACAGGCCGCGACAATCGGGGTGCGGCCGATTTCACCCTCGGCGATCAGCATCGCCTCTTTTTCGCCGGTTTCTTTTTGGGCGGCGCGCATCCGGTCGGGATATTTCTTTTGATCGCGGAATTTCAGCGGATCTTCGACCGGGGCCGGCACGGCGATTTCGCTGAAGATGCCGCCATCAAACAGCGCCGTGAACCGGGCGCGCGGCGAAATCGCCATGTGATGATCGCAATTGGTACAGACGTTCAAATTATCGCTAAGTTCGCGGTGAAACAGCATCGTGCCGCATTCGGGACATTTGGTCCAAAGGTTTTCCGGCACCTCGCGGCGGGAAAACAGCGAGTTGATTGTGGGGCGGACGTAGTTCGAAATCCAGTTCATCGATGGCACCTCTTGCGACTAGGGCCGACATAGTCGCCGCCCGGGCGAAATGCAATCATACCGGTGTGATCAGAAGGAGGCGCTGACGCGCCACACGATTTTTTGTTTGCCGTCCGTGGCGGGCAGAACGCCATCATATGGACCGCGGCGTCAGAACCCTGCGCAGGATCAGCCAGGCCAGAATCAGCATTGCCATATCACCAAACATCAGCCCGCCCATCACCTCAGCATCATCCACCCCATAGGGGGTTTGCATCAACGACAGGCCAGTGATCGTGCCTTTGGTCGAAATCACCAGAATCGCCACCACATTATTGGCAAAGTGAAACCCCCAGGCCGCGCCCAGACTGCCGGTACGCGCGGTCAGATCCCCCGCAACCAAGCCGAACAACGCCGCGGATCCGACGATGATCCAGACATTTGCGCCCGCTGTGCCGGGGTCATAATGCACCGCGCCAAAGGCCAGTGCGGGCAGGATCAGCCAGATCACCGGGCTGATAAACCGCGCAGCCAGTTGTTGCATCAGGTATCCGCGAAACACCATTTCTTCGGCCCCGGTTTGCAGGGCCACCCCCAAAAGCGCCAATGGCAACAACACCAGCCACCGGGTGGGGGCCAGATTGGCCTCGGGGGTGAAAAACACCATCCACAGCGCCAGACCGGTCAGATAAATCGCAAACACCACCCCCGCCGCCACGGTGAAATCGCGCGCCACCTGTCGGCGTGGCCCAAACAGCGATGCCGCACGGCGTTTGTGCAACAGGCGCACCGCAAACACCGCGCCCAGGGCCATGCCCGCGAATGTACCCAGCAAAATCAGCGTGCCGCGCGGTGTTACCGGTGATTGCAGCGTGTGCGCCAGGCCCAGCGCCGTTTCCGGCGAGGCGAAAAGCCAGGCCAGCCCCAAAGGCCCCAATGTCCAGATAAACGCGCAAAGCGTGATCACGATCACCCCAAGCACCAATCGCCAAATCTGTGGCGCACGGCGCGCGGCGTGAATATATCGTTGAAACGGGGTTCTGTGCATCGGCTTGCCTGTTTTGGGCAACGCTAACTGCTGCATCCAATCAGAGCAATCAGCCTTGTGCAAAATCGCCCTCTCGCTTATTCCATTTCCCAACAGATGCTTAGGGAGCCCACCATGCTAAAAGGCAAATTCGACAAATCCAGACTGCCCAGCCGCCATGTCACCGACGGTCCGGCGCGCGCGCCACACCGGTCGTATTATTACGCCATGGGGTTGGATCAGGAACAGATTGACCAGCCTTTTGTGGGCGTCGCCACCTGCTGGAACGAGGCGGCACCGTGCAACATCGCGCTGAGCCGTCAGGCGCAGGCGGTCAAGCTGGGCGTGATGGCGGGGGGCGGTACACCGCGTGAATTCACCACCATCACCGTGACCGATGGCATCGCCATGGGCCATGAGGGCATGCGGTCGTCCCTGGCGTCGCGCGAAGCGATTGCCGACACGGTTGAACTGACCATGCGTGGCCATTGTTATGATGCCATCGTCGGCCTGGCCGGGTGCGACAAATCATTGCCGGGCATGATGATGGCGATGATCCGGTTGAACACGCCGTCGGTATTTTTATACGGCGGGTCGATCCTGCCGGGCAAAGTGCCCGCCGGTGCCGATGTTCCGGCCGATTTCGCCAGCCGCGATCTGACCGTGCAGGACATGTTCGAGGCCGTGGGCCGCCACCAGAACGGCACCCTCTCAGACGCCGCGCTGGCAATTCTGGAACGGGTTGCCTGCCCATCGGCGGGGGCGTGCGGTGGCCAGTTTACCGCCAACACCATGGCTTGTGTGTCCGAGGCGATTGGCCTGGCGCTGTTCAACTCATCCGGTGCGCCCGCCCCTTACGAATCGCGCGATCAATATGCCCAGGCGTCGGGCCAGGCGGTGATGAACCTGATCGAAAAGAATATTCGCGCCCGCGATATCGTGACCCGCCAATCATTGGAAAACGCCGCCCGTGTGGTGGCCTGCACCGGTGGGTCAACCAATGCCGGGCTGCACCTGCCCGCCATGGCCCATGAGGCGGGAATTGATTTCTTCCTCGAAGATGTGTGTGAAATTTTCAAGGACACGCCCTATTTCGTCGATCTGAAACCCGGCGGGCAATATGTGGCCAAGGATCTGTATGATGCCGGTGGTTTGCCCGTGGTGATGAAAGAGCTGCGCAAGGCAGGCCTGATTCATGAGGATTGCATCACCGCATCCGGGCGCAGCGTTGGCGAAGAGCTGGACATGATCGACCGCGAAGCCGATGGAAAAATCATTCACACCATCGACAACCCGATTTCGAAATCCGGGGGCGTTGTGGGATTAAAGGGTAATCTGGCCCCCGAGGGCGCGATTGTGAAGGTTGCCGGCATGACCGGCCAGGAACAGATGTTCCAAGGCCCCGCGCGGGTATTTGAATGCGAAGAAGATGCCTTTGCCGCCGTGCAGGCGCGCAGCTATGAAGAAGGCGAAGTGATCGTCATTCGCAATGAAGGCCCCGCAGGCGGGCCGGGCATGCGCGAAATGCTGTCCACCACCGCCGCCCTGTCGGGTCAGGGCATGGGCAAAAAGGTGGCGCTGATCACCGATGGGCGGTTTTCCGGTGCGACACGCGGATTCTGCGTGGGCCATGTGGGGCCAGAGGCCGCTTTGGGCGGGCCGATTGCATTGGTCAGGGATGGCGATATCATCACCCTGAACGCGCTGAGTGGTGAATTGTCGGTGGATGTATCTGACGAAGACATGGCACAGCGCCGCGCCGAGTGGGCAGGCCCGCGCAAAACCATCTATACCAGCGGCGCGATCTGGAAGTTCGCCAAACTGGTCGGCCCCACCTATAAAGGCGCGGTCACCCATCCCGGCGCCGATGAAGAAGGCCATGTATACATGGATCTGTAACATTGCCAGGGGGGCAGGCCAATGTTTGCCCCCTGGCAACCTTTTGGTGCTAACACCTGCGCCAAGGCGATCAATTGGGGCGTGATGGCAAACCGGCTGGCACAAAAGCTTGGGCACATGTTGGACCGGCGTATCTTGCGGCGCTGGTCACGTCTGGGCAATCAGGCCGCAGCGCTGAGCCTGGGCGATCTGCGCCTGTTGCGCGACAAGGCCGCCGCCTTGCGCCGCCGCCTGGATCGTATCCTGCACGCCGCCGATGGCCGCCTTGCCCTGCCCCATATCGGCAGTACCGCGATTCAAAAACCGCTGGGTTGTGATTGGGCCTATCGCCCCGAACCCTGGCGCGGCCCCCTGCCCAAACCCGGCGCTGTGGCGGTTGAAAGCCGCACCCAGATCGGGCGCGAGGCCACGATCTTTCACGATTGCCAGGTGTCCGAGCTGACCTATCGCCAGGTGCGCAACCTGCGCGAGGCGGATCTGGCCCCTTTCGGGCTGCGCCTCGATGTGTTCCGGTTTGACGGATCGTTTCTTTCGCTGGTGATCGATTTGCCGCAAAGCTCTGTTGAAGGGTTGGAAAAACGTCATATTGTGCGATTGGATACAATCGTCGAGATCGAAAAGCCGTTGGAAATCTTCGCCCGGCTGAACGTGCGCCATGGCCCGAACACCGAACAGATCGTGCGCGAACTGCCCCTTGCGGGCGACGAGTTATCGGTGGAATTTGATCTGGCCTATACCCGGTTGAATGAAAAACGGGCCGACAAGATGTGGATCGATTTGATTTTCGAGGGTCCGCAAATGAACCAGATCACCCTGCGTGATGTCACCCTGACGCGCCGCCCCCGGGCCGAATTGTGATCACTGAAAGGCCAGCCATGTCTGAATACCGCCTGACCACCACCCGCATTTTTCAAGGCGTTTGGGAAGGCACGTTAACCCGTATCAGCGGCACAGGCACGCCGGATGTCGCCGTCACCCACCACGACACACCGCTGGACGGGGTGCAGATGAGCGGCGAGGCCGGGCAATGGCGGCTGTTCGTTCCGATCCCCGCCGGTGCCTTGTCGGACGGTGTGCAGACGTTTTTGATTCGGGATGCCGGGAGTGATGTGCAACTGGGATCGTTCTGCATTGCCATGGGCGACGCACTGGAGGCGGATATCCGCGCCGAAATGGATTTACTGCGCGCCGAGTTGGACATGTTGAAACGGGCGTTTCGCCGCCATTGTGTGGAAACGGCCTGAGCGCGGCGCCTGCGGCGGGCGGGAAAAGGGGGCGTTGCCCCCTCTTGCCTGCGGCAATTCACCCCCAGGATATTTGAAAAACAGAAATGACATGGGGTGACTTGGGCTGATGGATTGTCGATGCTTGTGGCGCAACGGGAGAGTTTCGCATGACTGAGTATCCGCATCTTTTGACACCTCTGGATCTGGGCCATGTTGTACTGCCCAACCGTGTCTTGATGGGGTCGATGCACACCGGTCTGGAAGAAACGCGGGATTGGAACAGGGTGGCGGAGTTTTACGCGCTTCGGGCGCGCGGCGGCGTTGGGCTGATGGTGACGGGTGGCATGGCGCCCAACGCCGAAGGCGGTGTGTTTCCCGGTGCGGCGGGGCTGTTTTCAGGCGATGATATTGCCAATCACCGGCACGTGACCGACCGGGTTCATGACGCGGGCGGGCGGATTGCGATGCAGATTTTGCATGCCGGGCGCTATGCCTATACGCGCGAGTGTGTGGCCCCGTCTGCGGTGAAATCCCCGATTTCGCCGTTTCGACCGCGCGCGTTGGACAGCGCAGGGATTGAAAAGCAGATTTCCGACATCGTGACTGCGGCGGTGCGGGCGCGCGAGGCCGGGTATGACGGGGTGGAGGTGATGGGCAGTGAGGGGTATTTTCTGAACCAATTTCTGGTCACGCATACCAACAGGCGCACGGATCAATGGGGCGGCCCGTTTGAAAACCGGATGCGCCTGCCGGTTGAGGTGGTGCGGCGGGTACGCGCGGCGGTGGGCGCGGATTTCATCGTGATTTACCGCTTGTCGATGATCGACCTTATCCCGGAAGGCCAGACGTGGGACGAAGTTTTGACCCTGGCGCGGGCGATCGAGGCAGCGGGGGCCAGCATGTTGAACACCGGTATCGGATGGCATGAGGCGCGGGTGCCCACCATTGCCACATCGGTGCCCCGGGCGGCGTTTTCCTGGGTTACGGGCAAATTGATGGGCGAAGTGGCAATTCCGGTGATCACATCGAACCGGATCAACACGCCTGAGGTGGGCGAACAGATACTGGCCGAGGGTTGCGCCGATATGGTGAGCATGGCGCGCCCGTTTCTGGCCGATCCTGATTTCGTGGCCAAAGCGCGCGCGGGACGGGCGCGCGAAATTGCGCCCTGTATCGCCTGCAATCAGGCGTGTCTGGATCATACGTTCAGCGGCAAGATCTCATCCTGTCTGGTCAATCCGCGCGCCTGTTTTGAAACCGAACTGGTGGTTTCCCCGGCGCAGGCCCCGCGCAAGATTGCCGTGGTCGGCGCCGGGCCTGCGGGGTTGGCGGCGGCGCTGACGGCCGCAGAGGCGGGCCACCGCGTGACCCTGTTTGACAAAGACAGCCGTGTGGGCGGGCAATTGAACATGGCGCGCAAGGTGCCGGGCAAGGAGGAATTTCACGGGCTGGTCGAATGGTATGAAACCATGCTGGCGGGTTCTGGCATCGCGGTCCGTCTGGGCCAGACCGCGACGCGCGACATGTTGCGCGGGTTCGATGAGGTTATCATCGCCACCGGCGTTCTGCCCCGTGATCCGGCCATTCCCGGACAGGAGGGGCCGAACGTGGTTAATTATATCGACGTACTGCGCGGCGGGGCCGATGTGGGCGCCCGCGTGGCGATTGTGGGGGCGGGGGGCATTGGGTTTGATGTGGCCGAATATTTGGCCCAAGCGGGGGATAGCCCGACCTTGAACCTGAACGACTGGCTGAGCGAATGGGGCATTGGCGATCCGGCTGAAACCCGCGGTGGTTTACGCCCCGAAGGGCCACAGCCCGAAGCCCCCGCGCGCCAGATCACCCTGTTACAGCGCAGGGCCGAAAAGCTGGGCAAACGCTTGGGCAAAACCACTGGTTGGATTCATCGCGCGACGTTGCAGATGAAGGGCGTGCAGATGATCGGCGGGGTGAATTATGAACGGATTGACCGGGACGGTTTGCATATCACCCACGGCAAGGCGCGCGAAAACCCACAGGTGATTGCCTGTGACACGGTGGTTTTATGCGCCGGTCAGGTGTCAGAGCGTAGTTTGGCCGATGATCTGGCGGCGGCGGGGATTGCGCATCATGTGATTGGCGGGGCTGATGTGGCGACGGAACTGGATGCCAAGCGCGCGATCGATCAAGGTATGCGCCTGGCCGCCACACTTTAGAGCGGGCTGTTTATTTGAATTTATCGGCGTAGAAATCGACCATTTCACAGACCATTTTATCGCTGTATCCGGCATCAACCGCCTTGGCCATGGCGCTGTTGGCGGACGCGCTCATCATGCTTTCAACACCGGCATCGCTGGCCATCTGTGCATAATATCCGACATCTTTTTTGGCATTGCCCACGGCAAAGGCCAGTTTGCTGGTGTCACCTTCCAAGGCATAGGCGGCAACGAAATCCATCATCCCCGAATGCAGCGGCCCGGCGGACACCACATCGTAAAACATCTTACGCTCGACACCCATCTTGTCGGCCATGGCGAACGCCTCGGCCATGGCATTGGCCACGGTCATGCCGAAAAAGTTGTTCATCAGTTTGACAGTGTGGCCCGACCCCAGTTTGCCCAGGTGAAACACGTTTTCGCCCAGATCATCCAACACCGGTTTCACCTTGTCAAAGGCCGCCTTGTCGCCCGCACCCATGATATTCAGCTTGCCCTCATAGGCGTGGTCGGGGGTGCGGCCCAGGGGCGTATCCAGATATGTGCCGCCCGCTGCGGCCACCTTTTCGCCCAGCATCACGGTTGAAGACGGCAGGGATGTGCCAAAATCAATCACCACCGTGCCGGGTTTCATGCCCGCGATCACGCCGTCATCGCCCAACATGCGCGATTCCACCTGTTCGGATGTGCCCATGCACAGCATCACGATATCGCTGGCGGCGGCCAATTCGCGGGCGGTTTTCGCCTCGGTCGCGCCGTTTTTCACCGCTTCGTCGATGCGCGTGCGGGTTTTGTTACCTAATACGGTCAAGGCGTGGCCGCGATCCTGTAACCGCTGCACCATTGCCGCGCCCATAAGGCCAAGGCCGATAAATCCGATTTTTGTCATGGGGACTCTCCTGTTTTATGTTGTTTTATGCCCGGTTTGGCGGGGTTTGAGCGCGTCAAGCTGTGGTAAAATATCAGCCAAGGGCACGGTGAGGCCTGTGTAGGCTTCAAAACTGCGCACGGCCATGGCGCGAAACAGATCAAAACCGGTGATGCAATGCAGGCCGGCCCTGTCTGCTGCTGTCAGAAACGCAGTGTGCGTCGGGGTATAGACAGCATCAAAGGCCCAAGCTTGCCCCCCGATCAGGGCCGGTTCAAACGCGCTGCCCGGATATTCGGCCATGCCCAAAGGCGTGGCATTGACCAGCCCATCAGCGGCAACAATCAGATCCGGCGCATCCTGTGGCGTGATCGCCCGCCCGCCCGATGTGGCGGCCAGGGCGGCGGCGCGCGCCGTGTCGCGATCGCAGATCACCAGTTCGCTGGCGCCCAGTTCAATCAGCGCCGGTGCCAAGGCCTGTGCCACGCCGCCCGCCCCCATCATCACCACCCGGCCCGGTTTTTGGCCGCGCTCGGTGAATGCCGCCAGAAATCCGGTGTAATCGGTGTTGTATCCGCGCAGGGGGCTATCAAACACCAATGTATTGCACGCCGCCAGATGCGCCACATTATCCGCCATGCCGGTACTGGCAAACGCACGCGCGCGGGTTTTGAACGGGTGGGTAATGCTCATCCCGCCCCAGCCATCGGCGCGGGCCAAGGTCAGGGTATCTTCAAAATCGAAATCTTTGAGAGTGGCAGTATCGAACAGGGTAAAATCCAAAGCCAACCCCGCATGATCGCACATGATTTTTAGCGCCGCTGGCAGGCGCGTGCGGCTGATATGGGCGCCAATCAATCCGGCGCGCAATGTGGTCATGCCACCCCCATCTGACGTTCCAACGCCGCTTGGGCGGCCAATGTCACGGCCAGGGTTTCACGGGCATCGCGTGCGTCGATCAATGGCGGTTCGGTGCCGTCAATCACCGCCAGAAAATGGGTCAGCTGCGCCACAAGGGGGACGGTGGGCGCGGCCTGTTGCACCTGTGGCGTCGGGGCCTGTGACCAATCCGTTGCGCCGCGCCACAGGGTGAGCGACGGAAATGAAACCGCGCCTTTGGTGCCGGTGATAAACAGCATATCCTGCCCGGTGGTGGCGATATTGAAATTCTCGCCTGTGCCCGCCTCAAACCCCCAAGGGCTGGGCGTGTTGTCGGAAAAGGCGATGCTGGCCACCGCCCCATTTGCAAACCGCAGCGCCAGAATGCCGCTTTCCACCCGGTCAGCCCCGCGCAGGCACGCGCCACCCATCGCCTGCACCTCGGCCACATCGCCCAGCACAAAGCGCAGCGTGTCAATGTCATGCACCATATTGATCATCACCGGCGATCCATCGGCGCCCTTGCGCCAGGTATCAAAATACGGATCGGGCTTTTTCATCCCCCAGATATCCGTGGCCATCACCGCCGTACCAATCGCGCCGCCCTGCACCATATCGCGCAATTCCTGCACGCTGTTGTGATAACGGCGGTGATGCCCGGTCAGCACCGGCAGGCCGGTTTCAGCCTGGGCCGCGACAATACGGTCAGCCCCCGCCAGATCCGACGCCAATGGCTTTTCCACGATACAGGGCCAACCCCGCGCCAAAGCCACACAGGCATGATCGGCATGCAGCGCCGAAGGCGTGGCCAAAATCACCCCATCCAGCGGTACATCGACATCGGCCAGATCGCCAAACCCCGGTGCATCATATCCCGCGCGCAACCCGGCATCGGGATCAATCACCGCCGCCAATTCCGCGCCGGGATGATCCAATACCACCCTGGCATGGCGCGATCCGATCAGGCCCAGGCCGACAACACCGATCCTTTTCACATCACCGCCCCGATTTGCCATGGAACAAATTCGTAATCGCCCAAACCTTGTGCTTCGGATTTGCTGGCCTCGCCGCTGGCCACGCGCAGGATCATATCGTAAATCTCGCGGCCCTTTTGTTCGATGCTGACACCATCGGTCAGCATTTCACCGGCGTTTATATCCATGTCTTCGCTCATCCGGCGGTACATTTCCGAATTTGTTGCCACCTTGATTGTCGGGGCGGGTTTGCTGCCAAAGGCACTGCCACGTCCGGTGGTGAACACCACCACGTTACAGCCCCCGGCGATCTGGCCGGTCACGCTGGCCGGATCGTAGCCGGGCGAATCCATGAAGGTGAATCCCTTTGCCGTGACCTGTTCGGCGTATTTATACACGCCGGTCAGAGGCGATGTGCCGCCCTTGGCCGCCGCGCCCAGGGATTTTTCCAAAATCGTGGTCAGCCCGCCCTTTTTGTTTCCCGGACTTGGGTTGTTGTCCATGCTGCCTTTGTTGCGGGCGGTGTAATCCTTCCACCACTCGATCAGCCCGATCAGCTTTTCGCCCGTGGCCTGGTCAACGGCGCGCCGGGTCAAAAGATGTTCGGCCCCGTAAATTTCCGGCGTTTCGGCCAGAACCCCGGTGCCCCCTTGGGCCGCAAGCAGATCGCAGGCATAGCCAAGCGCGGGGTTGGCGGTGATTCCGCTCCAGGCGTCCGATCCGCCACATTGCAGCGCGACCTTCAGCTCGGACACCGGGCATTCCACACGCCGGGCCTCGTTGGCGATGGGCAGCATGGCGCGCACCTTTTCCACGCCCATTTCAATGGTTTTGCGCAAACCGGCGACGCCCTGAATGTTCATTGCCTGAAATGTCGGGCCTTGTTTTAACCCCCAGGCATCCAACAACCAATCGATCTGGTTCATCTCGCACCCCAGACCCACCATCAAAACGCCCGCATGGTTGGGGTGGCGGGCATAGCCCCACATCACCCGTTGCAGCGCCTCAAACCCATCGCCATCGCCCGCCATGCCACAGCCCGTGCCATGAACAAACGCCACCACCCCATCAACATTGGGATAGGCGGCCAATTCTTCGGGGCCAAACGCATCGGCAATGCGCCGCGCCGCCGTGGCCGAACAATTCACCGAGGTGACAATAGCGATATAGTTGCGGGTGCCGACGCTGCCGTTTTCACGGCGGTATCCCATGAATGTATCGCCCGTGGCCGGGGTTACGGGGCGCATATCGGTGGCAAATTCATAATCGACCGATGTGGCGCGAAATTCGGTGTTGTGGGTGTGCACATGGGCGCCGGGCGCGATATCCTCGCTGGCCAGGCCGATGAACTGTGCATATTTGCGAATTTGTGCGCCCTTGGCGATGGCCTTGGTGGCAATCTTGTGCCCTGTCGGGATCAACGCGGTGGTTTTCACCCCCTCGATATCATGGCCCACGGCCAGGCTGCGGGTGGCCGTGACGACATTATCATCGGCATCAAGTCGTATGAAATCGGACATAGCGCGACCCTTTTTTTTGTGGAGCATGACAGCAGGATTGATGGGAACAGCGGATAAATCAACAGTATCGGAAATTCCAGAAGGTGAGTGGCGGCGCATGACAAAACCAATCATGCATCCGCCGTAGTCTGATCGGCATGAAACGCTTTGCCGCCTAGTCTGATAGTTTGTTCCGGGCGAGCAATTCCTGAAACAGCCCGGAATGATCAAGATCTGCGCCGCCCATTTCGGCGCAATAGGTATCAAACCGGTCGCGCGCCTGTTGCGAGGCAGGCAGGGTCAGATTCAGATGATCGGCCTCTTCCAACAGGTTGTTCAGGTCTTTCAGTTGCATTTTGCTTAGACCGCCGGGGGCAAAATTGCCGGTTGTCATCCGCTCGCCATGCTGTTGCAAGATCACGCTGTCTGCAAATCCGCCCTTGAGCGCGGCGCGCACCGCCGCGGGGTCGGCGCCGCCCTGGCGCACCAACAGCATTGCTTCGGCCACAGCGGCAATGGTGACCGCAACAATCGCCTGATTGGCCAGTTTGCTGAGCTGTCCTGACCCGCTGGGCCCCACATGAACGGCGCGGCCCATGGCGCCAAAGACGGGCGCCGCCTTTTCAAATGTGGCGCTGTCACCGCCCACCATGATCGCCAGGCTCGCCTCTTGCGCACCTTTGGTGCCGCCGGACACCGGCGCGTCCAGATGGCCGATGCCGAGGTCGGACAGGTGGGCGGCATGGGTGCGGGCCTCTTCCGGTTTGATCGACGACATGTCGAGCCAGATCGCGCCCTTGGCCATGGCCGACGTCAGGGCGGCATCGTTCACCAAATCCCCCACCACGCCACCATTGCTGAGCATTGTGATCACCACATCGGCCCCTGTCACCGCCTGAACCGCCGTGTCACAGACGGTTGCGCCTGCCTCGGCCAATGGGTCGGCCTTGGCGCGGCTGCGGTTCCAGACCGATAGCGCATACCCCGCCTTTAGCAGGTTGCGCGACATTGGCGCGCCCATCAGGCCAGTTCCCAACAGGGCGATTTTCAAGGTGCTCATCTGTGTCATTCCTTATTCCTGGGCGGCCATCGCGGCGCGGCTGATCGTGGACCGCAAGAGGGGCAAAGCCAAACATTGCCCTTGATCCGGCGGATTTCTCGGGACACTAGTATGTTCATGCGCCTGGCAACAGGCCCCAATTTAACGATAACATCGGCTTTTTGTGCGGCCAAACACCGACTTTCGGCCGCCCCGCACCAAACCAGAGGATTTTGCCATGACCAACCGCCTTGCAGGAAAACGCGCCCTTATCACCGCCGCTGGCCAGGGAATCGGCCGGGCTTCGGCCCTGGCGATGGCCGCGGAAGGCGCCCATGTCATCGCCACAGATGTCAACGAAGAGGCCCTGACCGCGCTGGCGGGCGAAGGCCACGACAACATCGAAACCTTTGTTCTGAACGCGATGGACGCCGAATCGATCAAGGAAGGTGTGGCGCGGGCGAAACCGGATGTGTTGTTCAACTGTGCCGGATTCGTGCATTCCAACACCGTGGAAACCTGTACCGAGGACGAATGGGATTTCGCATTCAATCTGAACGTTCGGTCGCAGTTTCGGATGATTCAGGCCGCCATTCCCGGCATGCTGGAGCGTGGAAACGGCAGCATCATCAACATGGCGTCGGCCTGTTCATCCATCATCGGCGCGCCCAACCGGTTTGTTTACGGCACCACAAAAGCGGCGGTTCTGGGCCTGACCAAATCGGTGGCAATTGAATATATCACCCGTGGCATCCGCTGTAACGCGATCTGCCCGGGCACCGTCGAATCACCCTCGTTGCACGAACGGTTGCAGGCCACCGGCGATTACGAGGCCGCGATGAAAGCATTCGTGGCGCGCCAGCCCATGGGCCGGATCGCCAAGGCCGAAGAAATCGCCGCGCTGGTGGTGTATCTGGCCAGTGACGAAAGCGGATTCACCACCGGACAGCACCACATCATCGACGGCGGGTGGTCTGGCTGATCGGCCCTCCGGGGGGGATATTTTCAAAACAGAAATGGGCAGGAGACGCCCGCAGTCGACGTCAGGATAGGTGATGAGCAAGAAAACAGAATTGCGTTCGCAAAAGTGGTTCAACAACCCCGAAAACCCGGAAATGACCGCGCTATATTTAGAGCGCTATCTGAATTACGGGCTGACGCGGGAAGAATTGCAGGGGGGCAAGCCGATCATCGGCATTGCCCAGACAGGCAGTGATCTGTCGCCCTGTAACCGCCACCATATCGAGCTGAGCAAGCGGGTGCGCGACGGGGTGATTGCTGCAGGCGGCACGGTGATTGAAATTCCGGTGCATCCGATTCAGGAAACCGGCAAACGGCCCACCGCATCACTGGATCGCAATCTGGCCTATTTGTCATTGGTTGAGACACTGCATGGCTATCCGATTGATGGCGTCGTTCTGAACATTGGCTGTGACAAGACAACGCCCGCCCTGTTGATGGCGGCGGCGACGGTGAATATTCCGGCGATTGCACTGTCGGTTGGGCCAATGTTGAACGGCTGGTTCAACGGCGAGCGTACGGGCAGCGGGACAATCGTGTGGAAAGCGCGCGAATTGCTGGCCGAGGGCAAGATCGACGACGACGGGTTCATGGAACTGGTCGCGTCATCGGCGCCCTCCGTGGGCTATTGCAACACCATGGGCACCGCCACCACGATGAATTCGTTGGCCGAAGCGTTGGGCATGCAACTGCCCGGATCGGCGGCGATTCCGGCCCCGTACCGCGAACGGGGACAGATCAGTTATGAGACCGGCAAGCGGATTGTCGAAATGGTTCATGCCGATTTGAAACCGTCAGACATCATGACCCGCGAAGCATTTGAAAATGCGATCGTGATCAACAGCGCGATTGGCGGCTCAACCAATGCGCCGATCCATCTGAACGGCATCGCGCGCCACATGGGGGTCGCGTTGAACAACGATGATTGGCAAGCGATGGGCCATGACGTGCCTTTGCTGGTCAACCTGCAACCGGCCGGCGCCTATCTGGGCGAGGATTATCACCGCGCCGGGGGTGTGCCCGCCGTCGTGGGCGAATTGCTGAAAGCCGGGCTGTTGCCCCACCCCGGGGCATTGACCGTGAATGGCAAGACCATGGGCGAAAACTGTGATGGGCATTTGACCGGCAATCCCGATGTGATCATGTCGGTCGACAAACCGATGAAACCCGCCGCCGGATTCGTGAACCTGAAGGGCAATCTGTTTGACAGCGCGATCATGAAAACATCGGTGATTTCGCCCGAGTTTCGCGAGCGGTATCTGTCAAACCCCGATGATCCCGAGGCGTTCGAGGGCCGCGCCATTGTGTTTGACGGGCCTGAGGATTTTCATCACCGGATCGATGATGAAAGTCTGGGGATTGATGAACACTGCATCCTGATCATGCGTGGGGCGGGGCCAATCGGGTATCCCGGCGCTGCCGAAGTGGTGAACATGCGCCCCCCGGCGTATCTGTTGAAGCGTGATATCCACGCCCTGCCCTGCATTGGCGATGGGCGGCAATCGGGCACCTCTGGATCACCCAGCATCCTGAACGCGTCGCCCGAGGCGGCGGCGGGTGGCGGACTGGCCCTGGTGAAAACCGGTGACCGGCTGCGCATTGATCTGCGCAAATGTACCGCTGACATGCTGGTGGATCAGGCCGAGCTGGACGCGCGCCGCGCCGCCCTGCCCGACCGCCCGTTTGCCCCGGAAAGCCAGACACCGTGGCAGGAAATCTTCCGCGAGAAGGTTGAGCCGCTGTCCGAGGGCATGACCCTGCGTGGGGCCGACAAATACCAGGATATCGCCCACAAGGGCCTGCCCCGCGACAACCATTAAGGAGACGGTTATGAAACTTGTTCGTTATGGCGTACCGGGTGCCGAAAAACCCGGCCTGATCGATGACGCGGGCCAGTTGCGCGATGTATCGGGCCATGTGACCGATTTTGGCGGTGAAAACCTGTCGGATGGCGCGTTGGATAAACTGCGTGGTGTCGATGTGAACACCCTGCCGGTGGTTGAGGGCACGCCGCGCATCGGCCCCTGTGTGGCCAATATCGGCAAATTCATCTGTATCGGGCTGAACTATTCCGATCACGCAGCCGAATCCGGCCTGCCGGTGCCAAAACACCCCGTGGTGTTCATGAAGGCAACCTCGGCCGTGGTTGGCCCGAATGACGATGTTTACATGCCCCGAGGCAGCACCAATTCCGATTGGGAGGTTGAGCTGGGCGTCGTGATCGGCAAAAAGGCGAAATATGTTTCAGAGGCTGACGCGCTGAATCATGTTGCCGGATATTGTGTGATCAACGATCTGTCGGAACGGCATTTTCAAAACAACCTGTCGGGCAATTGGACCAAGGGCAAATCCTGTGACACGTTCGGCCCCACCGGCCCATGGCTGGTGACGCGCGATGAGGTGGGCGATGTGCAAAACCTGTCGATGTGGCTGGATGTGAACGGCCAGCGCCGCCAGACCGGCAACACCAGCACGATGATTTTCACCGTCGCCCAGATCATCGAACACCTGTCGGGGCTGATGACCCTGCACCCCGGCGATGTGATTTCAACCGGCACACCACCGGGCGTGGGCATGGGGATGAAACCGCAACCCGTGTATCTCAAGGTGGGTGATAGAATCGAGCTGGGCATCGAAAAGCTGGGCCAGCAGGCACAGAACGTAAAGGAAGATGCATGAAGCCCGGGCTTTTGCTGATCGGGGGGGCGACCGACCGGATGATGGCGCGGTTCAACGCCGAATTCACCGTTCACCCGCTAAAGGATATCGATGATCTGGCCGGGTTTCTGGCCGAACACGGGCCGGAAATCACCGCCGTGGCGACAAACGGCCATGACGGGGTGAAACCACAGATCATGGAGGGGTTGCCAAACCTCAAGGTGATTTCATGCTATGGCGTTGGTTATGACGCTGTCGATACCGCCACCTGTGCGGAACGTGGCATTATCGTATCCCATACGCCCGGGGTGTTGAACGATGATGTGGCCAACACCGCGCTGTTGCTTATTCTGGCGGCGGCGCGGAATCTGGTGTTCAACGATCAATATGTGCGGCAGGGCCGATGGGTGAAAGACGGCAACACACCGCTGACCCGCAGCCCCGAAGGCAAGGTGTTTGGCATTCTTGGTCTGGGCCGGATTGGCGAACGGATTGCCGAAAAGCTGGCACAGTTCAACGGCAAGGTTGTGTATCATTCGCGCAACAAAAAGAACAATGTTGCGTATGAATACTATGACGACCTGACCAAGATGGCGCGCGATTGCGATTACCTGATCGTCATCACTCCCGGCGGGGCGGCCACCAACAAACTGGTCAATCGCGAGGTGATCGAGGCGCTGGGCCCATCCGGCACCCTGATCAACGTGGCGCGCGGCACCGTGGTGGATGAGACCGAAATGGTCGCCGCGCTGCAAGACGGGCGATTGGGCTGGGCGGGTCTGGATGTGTTTGAGGATGAACCAAAGGTGCCCGAGGCGCTGTTTTCATTGGACAACGTGACGTTGCTGCCCCACGTGGCCAGCGCCACGGTGGAAACCCGACAGGCAATGGGCGATCTGGTGTGTGACAACCTCAGTGCGTTCCTGAAAGATGGTTCCGTGCTGACGTCGGTGCCGGAAACCGCGCATCTGTAACACCTGATCGGTCTGAAAATTACCAAAGCGGCCCGATACTCGGGCCGCTTTGGCGTTTCCAACTGGCCAACACTGACCGGCGAATCCACGGTATTGTCCCTGCCGCACCGCAATATTGCCTGAATTGCCTGCGATTTCTAAGTCAAACGTGACCTGGAAGGTTGAAGGACAAAACATGGACAGACTGACCGAAATGGAGGCCTTTGCCACTGTCGTGGATCAAGGTGGGTTCACCGACGCGGCGAAAAAAATGGGAATCTCCAAATCGGCCGTTTCCAAACATGTTTCATCGCTTGAGGCGCGGTTGGGCGCGCGATTGCTCAACCGCACCACCCGCCGGGTCAGCCCGACGGAAATCGGCCTGGCCTATTATGATAGGGCGCGGCGGGTGCTGAACGATGCGGGCGAGGCGGATTCGCTGGTGACATCGATGCAATCGGCCCCTTCGGGATTGTTGCGCATTTCCGTGGCAACAGATTTTGGCGTGAACCATCTGTCACCGATCCTGGGCGAATTTCTCAGCGAATTTCCCGACATCACCGTGAACATGGTGCTGAACAACCGCTATGTCGAATTGATTTCCGAAGGGTTTGACATGGCCGTGCGGATTGGCGAATTGGAGGATTCCAGCCTGCGCGCCCGCAAACTGACCGAAACCACAAAACGAATGATCGCCAGCCCCGGATATTTCGAAAAATACGGTCAGCCGCAAAAAATTGATGATCTGAACGATCACAAGCTGTTGCATTATTCCAGCCAATCCAACGGCGCTGTGTGGAAATTGACCGCCCCCTCGGGTGAAAAACGCCAGGTGCGCACTGCCGGGTGGCTTTCGGTGAATGATGGTCAATCCCTGCTGAATGCGGCGATTTCCGGCCTTGGCATCGCGTACCTGCCCAGCTTTTTATATGCGGACGCGATGAAACGTGGTCTGGTGACAGAGGCAATCGTGGATTTGCCACAAGAAACCCAAGGGATTTACGCGGTCTATCCGCCCGGCCGGTTTACACAGCCGAAAGTGCGGGCGTTCATTGATTTTCTGGTGCACGCATTCGCCGAAAAAGGCCCCGATCAATGGTAGCCTGACCTGGCAGAGGCGCAAATGCGCCACATCATGCCCCCCATCCCAGGCATATGCCTGGCACGGGGCCCGCTGGCGCATGGCTTAGTTGTTAAGAACCACCTCGACCCGGCGATTGGCGCGGCGGCCATCGTCGGTCGCGTTTGTGGCGCGGGGGGCAAGATATCCGACACCTTCGGCGTCCAGACGCCCCCGTGCGATACCAAAATCACGGATCAAAACATCGCGCACCGCCTGGGCGCGGCGCTTTGACAGGGCAATGTTGCCCTGCAACGCGCCTTGGGTATCGGTGTGGCCCACCAAGGTAATCGTGCGATCCGGATTGTCCGTCAGGAACCCGGCGACGGCCTGCAATGACGGGAAATCACCATGCTCAAGCTCCGATGATCCGGTCTGAAACAACAGGTCATCCAACGCCACGCGCCCGGTTGCGGCAAGATCGCCCAAGTCCGGATCGGTCAGGATGGCGCCGGAAAAATCTGACGATTTCGTAGATGTCGTGACGGCCAGTTCCGGCAAATCCGCAATCTGCCCGCCAAGGGTGAGTTGCACAAAACCGTTTTGCGGCGAACGGCTGACCATCAGGGCGACGGTGACGCCGGTTTCATCTTCGGCCAGAACATAGCGATAATCGCCCAGATCCACATGCATGGCCGGTTCACCCAGCACATCGGCGGCAAAGCGGAAATCGTATCCGCCGCACGCCCGATCACGGCATTCAAACAGCACCGTAAACCCATCCTGCTGCAACTGCATCTTGAGTGGTGCAAGGATTTGGTCGGTGGTCAGGGTGCCAGCCGCCAATCGCCATGCCTGTCGGCTGACGGTGCCCGACACGCGGCGCACGGCAACATCCCCGTCACGAAACGCCGCCCGGGGCAAACGCACGCCGCCTTTGGCCTGTTCATCCGCGGTTTGGGTCACCGGCGCGGGAAACGACAGAGTCAGCGCCAAGACAGGCGATGCCATCAGGCCAAAGGCCAGGGCGACAGAGGCGGAGCGCAGAATCATCTATATAAAGCACAATATACGATATTTGGTTTCATTTCCGTAACCGTGTTCTTGGTTGGTCCTGTTTAAGCCTGCAACGCGCCGGGCCTGTCAATTTTCCCAATCGATTCTGGCATCTTTGTGGCACACCCCGACACGACCCACAGGCAGGGTTGCAAATGCGCAACAGGCGATTTCAGCGCCCTTGGGCCATCATCATTCATCGGCCCCGTCTTTGATGCGATAATGGTATGTAGCGCAAACAGGCATGTTAAGGGAAGTGTACAGCCCATTCGCCGCCCCATTCGCCTGGGTCACGGCAATGGCCATGTGACGCGCGCCGTGGCTTTGCGCCCATTTTGCGGCGGCAATCATCATGTGGCGCGCGGCCCCCTGGCGGCGTGCATTGGCGCGAATTTCCAGTGCATGCACCATGGCGATATCGCCGTGCAACGCAACAAACCCCGCCCCCGCCGCGCGCGCCTGACTGCGCCCCAACAGCGCGGTTTTCGGGCCTGTCACCCGCGCCATCACCGCCATCCTTTCCGGGCCGATGCCGCCCTCGGCCCAGATTTCGCGCATGATCTCCAATGGCTCCCACAGGGTGAACGCCGCCAGACGGGGCAGATCGAACCGGGACAAAGCACCGACAGGACAGGCCCGAATCACCGTCGGATCAACCATGCGATAGCCCCGATCGGCCAGCAGCGCATCAACCGGGCCGAGATTTCCCCGCAGGCTGAACAGCGGTGGGTGGCCCAGCCTTGCCATGGCGATTTCGGCGTTTGCAATGTCATCTGGCCCCACCGGCCCGATCACACTGGCGGCAGAAACCCGTTTGCCGCCCCCCGCCCCATCGCGCAACAGGAACGGCGGCGCATGGGTTTGCGCGGCCGCGGGCCATGTGGCGGCAAGTGCAGCGAACAGTTGATCGGGGTTGGGTAAATCGTCAGTCACACCGTGTGTTATGGCCCGCGCGGGGGCGGCTGTCCATGGTGGGGCGTGTCGGTCAGGTTTCTGGAAACAGCTCGCGCAATTGCGCCATCGCGTCATTCACCCGGGCGCCATCACTGCCGCGAATCACCACATTGCTGCCATGGGCCCCGTGGCGTTGAAACGGATATGATCCGATGGACAAATCCGGAAACGCCTGCGCCAAACCGCCCAGAGGCCCGGCGATATCGCCTTCGCCGCGATCCACCCGCAGGGTTTGTGACAACAGCGGCGCGCCGCCGGTCAGCGTGGGCAAAACGGTGGCGACCATGGCCTGAAACACAGCAGGCACACCGGCCATGACATGCACATTGCCAATGGAAAACCCCGGTGCAATCGACACCGGATTTTCGATCAGGGTGGCGGTGTCGGGAATGCGCGCCATGCGTTTGCGCGCTTCGTTAAAGTCCTGGCCCTGCCGGTCGTAATGGGCCTGAAGAAGGGCGGCGGCATCCGCGCGCACGTCGATCGGCACACCAAACGCCTGGGCGATGCAATCGGCGGTGATGTCATCATGGGTTGGCCCGATCCCCCCCGAGGTGAACACATGGTCAAACCCGTCGCGCAGGGCACTGACCGCCGCGACAATGGCGGGTGCGTCATCGGACACGACGCGCAGTTCCTTCAGATCGATCCCATGCTTGGTCAGCTCACCGGCCAGATAATACATGTTGGCATCGCGGGTGCGCCCCGACAGGATTTCATCGCCAATCACCAGCATGGCGGCAGTGGGGTTTGACACGGGCAGGCCTCCTTTTGGGTTCTGACAACAGGGTTACATCCCCTTGCGCGGTTTCGCCAGCGGGGCACGAGCGGTGCGGGCAAAAATTGCACGGTACACGGGCGCGTCTTGTTCCGGGGATGCCCGCGCTGTTACAAAGAGTTATGGAATTTCCCTCGCCCCTGATCCCCGGGCGCCTGATCCGGCGCTGGAACCGGTTTTTATCCGAAGCCACGCTGGACACCGGTGAAACCGTGCGCGCCCATTGCCCCAATCCCGGCGCGATGCTGGGGTTGAAAGACCCCGGGTTGCGGGTGTGGCTGGAGTATAACAACGATCCAAAGCGCAAGCTGCGCTATGGCTGGCGGTTGGTTGAATTTGACAATGGTCATTGGGCAGGCATCGACACCGGCGTGCCAAACCGGGTGGTGGGCGAGGCATTGCGCGCCGGTGCCATCCCCGAACTGGCCATGTACGCCACTGTGCGCGCCGAGGTGAAATACAGCACCAACAGCCGCGTCGATTTCCTGCTCACCGAACCGGGCCTGCCCGATGCCTATGTCGAGGTGAAGAATGTGCACCTGTTGCGCCAAGGCACATTGGCCGAATTTCCCGATTGTGTGACCACGCGGGGGGCGAAACATCTGGGCGATCTGTCGGATATGGTGGCACAGGGGCATCGCGCCGTGATGCTGTATCTGGTGCAACGCACCGATTGCACCCATCTGACGATGGCAGGCGATCTTGACCCGGGATATGCCAGCGCATTTTTGCGGGCGCGGGATGCCGGGGTTGAAATGCTGTGCTATGACACGGCGATAGATGTGGCGGGTGTGACCCTGTGCCACGCGCTGCCCATTACCTAGGCCGTATCCGCCCCTGTGTCTGCGCCGCAGGGGTGGCATATTCGGCATCTGCGCCCTATATCTGCGCCATTCGCGCCTGGCGCATCACAATAACCAAAGAGGCCCAGTGTGGACGAAACGAACCGAGGCCGCCTGACCCGGGATGGCATCCGCATTTACGAAACCCGCGATTTCGCCGGAATGCACGCCGCCGGGGCGCTGGCCGCGAAAATCCTCGATGATATCGCGCCCCATGTCCGCGTCGGCCAGACCACTGGCGAACTTGACCGGTTGATCACCGATTGGGTGAATGATGCGGGGGCCACATCGGCCACCATCGGATACAAAGGGTACAAACACGCCAGCTGCATTTCGGTGAACCATGTGGTGTGCCACGGCATTCCCGGTGCGCCAATTCCGAAATGGAAAAACGAAACCGCCAACCGCTCGGTCGAGGTGCGCCGCGCCGATGACGCGCTTGTCGATGGTGATATCCTGAACATCGACGTAACGGTGATTGTCGATGGATGGTATGGTGATACGTCGCGCATGTATACGGTGGGCAAGGTTGCGCCTTATGCCGCCAACCTGATTCAGGTCACCCATGACGCGCTGATGAAAGGCATTGAGGCGGTGAAACCCGGCAATACCTTTGGCGATATCGGCCATGCGATCCAAAGTTACGCCGAAGGCCAGGGCAAATCCATCGTGCGCGATTTCTGTGGCCATGGATTGGGGCGGGTGTTTCATGCGCCGCCCAATGTGGTGCATTACGGCAAACCCGGCACCGGCCCAAAGTTGGAAGAGGGCATGTTTTTCACCATAGAACCCATGGTCAATCTGAAACGCCCTGAAACCGTGGTTCTGCGCGATGACTGGACAGCGGTGACGCGCGACAAATCGCTTTCGGCGCAGTTTGAACATTCGGTCGGCGTGACGGCGGATGGGTGTGAAATTTTCACTTTGTCGCCCGGTGGGATGTTTCACCCCACATCATAAAACGCGGGGTGGGGCCGGTCAGACCAAGGCGGGCAAACCCAACATTTCTGCCACCTCGGCCATTGATCGCACCGGGGTGGCCCCCACGGCGGCCAGACGCGCAGGATCGGTTGTTTCGGCATAACCAAGGGTGCGCATGCCCGCCCGCACCCCGGCGGTGCAACCTGTGGGGCTGTCGTCAATCACAACACAGCGCGCCGGATCCACGCCAAAATCTGCCGCCGCCTTCAGAAACATGTCGGGCTCGGGTTTGGCAGTGCCAAGGGTGTGGGCCGAATAAATCCGCCCCTCTAACCGCTGCAACAACCCCGACGGGGTCAGGGTGATGCCCATCTTTGTTTCGCTGCCGTTGCTGCCAACGCAATAGGGCACACCGGCCCTGTCCAGCCCATCCAACACCGCCACGACACCTTTGATCAATGGCACGCCCTGGCGCAACCGGTCGTAGATTTCGCCGTAAATCTCGTCCAACCAATCCTTGGGCAGGGGGATGTCGCGCGCCCGCACCTGGGCTTCGACACCTTTCATCGTGCCGCCGGTAAACAGGATATCGGCCTCGGCCTCTGACAAGGTCAGGCCATAGCGGGCCAGATTGGCAACAATCACCTGGGTTGCGGGCGGTTCGCTGTCGACCAGCACACCGTCACAATCAAATATCACAAGGCCGGGCAAATCAGACATCGGGTTCCCTTTGCAAAATGGTGATCACCGTGCTGCCATACCTGCGCTGATCCCTTTGTACCAGCCCGGCGGGCGGCAGGGGTGCGGTGTCATCCTCCCACATCACAAGGGCGCCATTGGCCAACCACCCGCCCCGCAACGCAGCCGCCAAGGCCCGCGCCCCCAGATCGGTGCCATAGGGCGGATCAAGCAAGATCAGATCATAGGGAACGGCACAGTCCCCCAACCGCGTTGCATCGCGCCGGATCACGGTGGTTTCCTCCCCGGCGCGGCACTTGGCGATATTGGCGGTCAAAAGCGCCTGTGCCTTGCGGCCCTGTTCCACGAATGTCACCGAACCGGCCCCGCGCGACAGTGCCTCAAGCCCCAAAGCACCGGTGCCGGCGAACAAATCCAACACCCGCGCGCCTGCCACCGGATTTCCATAGCCGCCGTTCAGCAACAGGTTGAAAATGCTTTCGCGCACCCGGTCGGTCGTCGGGCGCAATTGCGCGCCCGGATCGCCCGCGCCCACCCCGACCAACGCCGTGCCGCGCATTTTACCGCCAATGATCCTCACGCTTTCAGCAAGGCCTTCATATCGGTTTCGGGGTTGGCGATCACATCGGGGGCGGGGGATTTTCCGGCCTCAATCAACCGTTTGCCGATCATGTAATTGCGCGGATCGTTCATCGCATCCACTGCCAACAGGGTTTCGCCGCCGTAATACCAATGGCTGACGCTGTCCCCGGTTTTGCGCACCACCACCCGGTCATATCCGGTGTTCAGCCCGGCGATTTGCAGTTTCACATCATACTGATCGGACCAGAACCAGGGTTTCGGGTCATAATCAACGCCGGCGCCCAGCATGTTGTCGGCCACCTGTTCGGCCTGATCAATGGCGTTTTGCACCGATTCCAACCTGATCATCTGGCCGTGACGCGGAAAAATCGCACAATCCCCGGCGGCCCAGATATGGGGATCAGACGTGCGCCCTTGGGCATCGACGACAATACCATTGTCCACCGCCACGCCCGCCGCCTCAGCCAGTTCGGTGGCGGGCGCAATGCCAACGCCGACAATCACGAAATCCACGGCAATTTCCGACCCATCGGAAAACCGCGCGCCGGTGACATGGGTATCGCCCAACAGCCGCTCCAGCCCCAACCCTTCGCGTATCGCAACCCCTTTGGCTGTGTGCAAGGCGCGGAAATAATCGGATGTTTCGGGGGCTGCGACCCGTTGCAGGATGCGTGGCGCCATTTCAACCAGCGTCACCTCAACCCCCAGCTTGCGCGCCACCGCCGCCGCCTCAAGCCCGATATAACCCCCGCCCACGATCAGGGCGCGTTTGCCGGGGCCAAAACCGGGCTGCATCCCATCCACATCGGCCAGGGTGCGCACCACATGCACCCCTGCCAAATCGCCGCCCATGGCGGCGGGCAACCGGCGTGGGTGCGATCCGGTGGTCAGCGCCAGTTGATCATAGGGCAGCACCCGATCCGCCAGCGTCACAGTTTTCGCCACCCGGTCAATCGCCACGGTTTCGGCCCCCAGCACCAGTTCGATACCCTTTTCGGCGTAATAACTTTCGGGCCGCAGATACAGGCGCGCCTCGTCCATATCGCCCAGCAGATATGCCTTTGACAGTGGCGGGCGCTGATAGGGCGGCACGGATTCGCCGCACACCAGGGTCACGCCGCCCTCAAACCCCTGTTCGCGCAGCCGCGCCACAAGCGAGGAGCCGGCCTGACCGCCGCCAATTACAACAATATCTGCCATGTTTTCGTGGCCCTTCTGGTGACTGTATCGCGCACAACCTATATGGAGGGGGAAGATCCATGCAATCCAACGGAGGAATATTTCCCATGGCAATTTCAGTTGGCGACAAACTTCCCAATGCAACCCTGCTTAAACTGGGCGCGGACGGCCCTGAAACGGTTGATTTGCACGGCCTCATCGGCGACCGAAAAGTGGTGATTTTCGCCCTGCCCGGCGCGTTTACCGGCACCTGCACCAACGCCCATGTGCCCAGCTTCATGCGCGCAAGAGAAGATCTGACCAAAAAAGGCGTGACCGATGTGATTTGCATTTCGGTCAATGATCCGTTCGTGATGCAAGCCTGGTCAGACAGCACCGGCGCGGGCGACGCGGGCATCACCATGCTGGGCGATCCCGAAGGCGAATTCACCAAGGCGATGGGCCGCGAATTCAACGCCCCGCCCGCCGGATTGATCGCACGTTCAAAACGCTATGCGATGATGGTTGAGGGCGGCGAAGTCAAAATCATCCACGAAGAGGAAAGCCCCGGCACCTGCGACGTTTCGGGCGGCGAAGCCATGGTGGCCGCGCTGTAATGTTCCGGCCCCCGCACCCAACCGGTGCGGGGGCCATTCTGTTTAGCCCGACAGTTTATCCATCCGCCGGGCCAATTTGATATCCAGTTCGCTTAACCCGCCGCAATCATGGGTGGTCAGCACCACATCAACGCGGTTGTAGACATTGAACCATTCGGGGTGGTGATTCAGCTTTTCGGCGATCATCGCACAACGGGTCATGAACCCGAATGCCTCGATGAAGTTTCGAAACTTGAACGATTTTTCAATCGCATCGCGACCCTCTGCCATGGTCCATCCATTGGCCAGCAAAGGCGCCAATGCGGCGTCACGTTCATCGGCGGGCAGTGAATCGGTCATTCCGGCTCTCCTGTGGTTTTCTTGAACGGCCCAAAACTGGTCAGCACTTCGATTTCATCATCCACTGCTGCCCGCTCGGCCTTCAGGTACTCACCCACCGCATCGGCAAAGCCATCATCGGCGATCCAATGCAGCGAATGGGTGGGCGTGGGCAAATAGCCGCGCGCCAGTTTGTGTTCGCCCTGTGCCCCCGCCTCGACCTGTTTCAGACCGTGGGCGATGGCATGATCAATCGCCTGATAGTAACACAGTTCGAAATGCAGACAGGGATGATCCTGCACACAGCCCCAGTACCGCCCATATAACACATCGCGCCCGATCACGTTCAGCGCCCCGGCGATCGCGCGGTCGCCATCCATCGCAAGGATCAACAGGATATCATCGCGCAACACATCCTGTGCAATGTCGAAAAACGCACGGGTTAAATAGGGCGTGCCCCATTTGCGCGCGCCGGTATCCTGATAAAACTGCCAGAATGCATCCCAATGGTGCGGTTCGATCTGATCACCGGTCAGATGCACGATGTCGCCGCCAAACGCTTGGGCGGTGGCGCGTTCCTTGCGGATATTCTTGCGCTTGCGGCTGGACAGTTGGGCGAGGAAATCATCAAAGCTGCCGTAGCCTTGATTGAACCAATGAAACTGTTGCCCGGTGCGCGCCATCAGGCCCATCTGCGCGCCTGCCTCGGCCTCAGCCTTGGTGCAAAATGTGATATGCAGCGATGACAATTGATTGTTCGCAGCCAGTTGCACCGCGCCTTGGGTCAGGGCGGCAAGGCCGGTTTCCCAATGGCCCGGACGGGTGAGAAACCGACGCCCTGTCGCGGGGGTAAACGGCACCGCGATTTGCAATTTCGGGTAATACCGGCCCCCGGCGCGTTCAAAGGCATGGGCCCAATTGTGATCGAATATATATTCGCCCTGGCTGTGGCCCTTGGCATAAAGCGGCGCACAGGCGATCACCTTACCGTCGGCGCGCGCCACCAGATATTGCGGCTGCCATCCGGTGCCCGGCCCAACGCTACCGCTGTCTTCCAATGCCTTGAGAAAGCGGTGTGTCGTAAACGGATCAAACGGGCGGCCGCCATCCGCCACTTCGGGGCAGGCACAGGCATCCCAATCGCTGGCGTCAATTTCGGCCAGTGAGGGAAGAACGCTGATTTCTATCTGATGCTCACTCATGCCCCGACAGGTGGTGTTGTTTGCCCGCCGGTCAAGCCCGCACCGGCGCATAGCCTTCAAACGTGATATTGTCGGCAACCTTGCGCGCCTCGGCCTCTTGGTCGGGGGTACGAATGGTCCAACACAGAATGCCCGCACCCGACGCCCGCAATTCGGCCAGTCGGGGATTGGCCAGATCATTGCGGTCATGGCTGACAAAACACGCATTCAGCCGGTCATAATCGACGATCCGGGTCAGATGTTCGGCCCGTTCGGGCGAAACACCCCAATCGTCGGGCGAAAACGCACAGGTGGTCAGGCCCCGGGGCACCTGTGGCGCGGCCTTGGCCAAGGCCGCAACAGCGTGCGGGTTGAACGACATCACCGCCACATCGCCGCTGTACCCCTGCAACAGATCGGCAACCGCCTGTTCCAATGGGCCGACATCGCCGCCCAGCGCGCCATCCTGATCTTTTATCTCAATCAAAAGCGGCACCTGACCCGCCACAAGGTTCAGCACCTCGTCCAGGGTCGGGATGGCTTCGTCACCACCGCTGAGGCGGATTTGGCCCAATGCGGCGGCCGATGTGGTGCGAACCGTGCCTTCAGTACCGGTCAGGCGGGGCAGATCGTAATCGTGAAACACCATCGCCGCGCCATCGGCGGCGCGCTGTACATCAAGTTCGATGCCATAGCCCGCCGCGATGGCCGCGCGAAAGGCCGCGCGGCTGTTTTCGGGGCGGCCCCGGGTCTGATCATGCAATCCCCGATGCGCCAGGGGCGTGGTCAGAAAAGATGCAGGCAGGGTCATTTGATCTGAAAGATCCCTTCGATTTCCACCGCAACGTTGAACGGCAACGATCCCGCACTGACAGCCGAACGTGCGTGCCGGCCTTTGTCACCCAACGCTTCGACCAGGAAATCGGAACATCCATTCACCACGCCCGGCTGCTGAGCAAAATCACCATGCGAATTGACAAAACCGGTCAATTTCACCACCCGCACCAGACGCTCAAGATCGCCGTCACAGGCCGCCTTGACCTGGCTGAGCAAACTGATGGCACAGGCTTTGGCCGCGGCCGCGCCCTGTTCAACGGTCAGATCATCGCCCACCTTGCCGGTGATCATGCCGTCGGCATTTTGCGAAACCTGCCCCGACACATAAACAATGTCACCCACGACGACATAGGGCACATAATTGGCGGCAGGGGCCGGTGCGGTTGCCAGGGTAACGCCCAGTTCTGCCAGGCGCGATTCGATCTGTCCCATGGGATATCCTTTTTGGTTCAATGATCTGCAAACTGTACTCTGCGCCGCGCGGCGCGAAAAGGCCCGCCTTAACTTTCACGAAACGCCTTTGCGAAATAATCGGCAAACGGGCGCACCAGATAGGCCAGCGGCGTGCGATCATCGGTGCGCAAGAACGCTTCGACCGGCATTCCGGGGATCAATGTGAGGTTGCCGGGCAGTTTATCCACCTCATCCGGCATGATCCGCAATTCGACCCGGTAAAACGCCACCCGTGACGTTTCATCGACAAAGGTATCGGCGGAAATCTGTGCAACCTCACCAATCAGTTCCGGTGTCGTGCGGGCATCGAATGCCGACAGGCGCAATGTCACCTTTTGGCCCAGATGCACCTGATCGATGTTCATCGCCTCGACCCGACTGGCGATGACCAGGGCGCGATCCTGTGGCACGATAAACAGCACCGGATCCGCCGGGCGAATGACCGAACGTTCGGCAAACACGGTCATGCCATAAACAACCCCGCCAACAGGGGCGCGAATATCCAGCCGCGACAACCGTTCAATCAGGGACCGGCGCCGTTCGGCCAGTTCCAGTTCGCGAAACTGCAAATCACGGATTTGGCTGATCGCCTCTTCGCGGCGGGTTGTGGAGGTGCGCAAAATCTCAAGCTCGATTTCGGTGATCCGCTCCTGCGCTTCGGCTGCTCCGGCGGTCAGTTCTCCGACCGTGCCGCGCAACCGCGCCTCTTCGCGTTGCAGGGCAAGCACCCGTGTGGCCGGCGTAAGACCGCGCGCCAGCAAAGATTGCTGTGCGGTCAATTCCTGTTCAATCAGTTCTTGCTGTGTGGCCAATGCCTGTTGCTGGGCCGTTACGCCAACGATCTGGCTGGCGATCTGGCCCCGGCGCAGACCCAGTTGTTCGATCAGCTGCTCTTGCGATGATACCCGCGCTTCAAACAAGCGCCGCTGTCCTTCGACCAGATCCATCACCTCGGGGTTTTTTCGTGCGGCTTCCAGCAGAGCGGGGGCAAATGTCACATCTGTGGCGCTATCCCGCTCGGCCTCCAACCGACCGCGGCGCGCCATCAGTTCGAACAACTGACTTTCGACAGTATTCAAATCCGATTGCAACAACGTCGGATCAAGCCGCACAAGGGTATCGCCCGCCTCAACCGTATCGTTTTCACCCACCAGAATGGCCGAAACGACACCGCCATCGGGGTGCTGTACCACCTGGCGGTTGCGATCCACCTCAAGCTGGCCAGGGGCGATGATGGCGCCGGAAATCTCGGTCATTGTGGCCCAGGTGCCAAATCCGCCGACCAGCACGATCAGCGCGATCAACCCCACCAGAACGGGCCGCGTGGCTGACCATTCTTTTTTGCCGCTCATTGAACACCTGTACGGGCCGAACCGCCCTTGATCTGTTCGTGGTTGACGACCATTTCGCGCAACACCTCATCGCGCGGGCCAAAGGCGCGGCGAATGCCGCCCTCCATCACCACCAGTTTGTCACATTCCTTGATGGCGGCGGGGCGGTGCGCCATGATCAGCACTGATTTTCCTTCGGCCTTCATGGCGCGAATGGCCAGGTTCAACGCCTCGGAGCCTTCGTTATCAAGGTTGGAATTCGGCTCGTCCAATACCAACAGAACCGGATCGCCAAACATGGCGCGCGCCAGTCCGATCCGTTGCATTTGCCCCCCCGACAGCCGCCCGCCCGACGGGGTGACCAAGGTGTCATATCCATCGGGCATTTTCAAAATCAAATCATGGGCCGCGGCCTTCTTGGCGGCCAGAACGATATCTTCGTCGCGGGCATCGGGTTTCAACCGGGCAATGTTTTGCGCAATCGTGCCATCAAACAACTGTACCCGCTGGGGCAAATAGCCGATATGCTGGCCCAGCACGTCAGGTTCGTATTGTTCCAGCGATGCCCCATCCAGACGGATTTTCCCGCCCGAAGGGCGCCAAACCCCCACCAACGCCCGGGCCAGGGTGGATTTGCCGCTGGCCGAATGGCCGATGATGCCCACTGCTTCGCCGGGTGCGACATCAAAACTGACCATCCGCACCGAGGCCTGTTTTTCGCCGGGGGGGATGATTGTCACCTGATGCACCGTCAAATGCGCCTTGGGTTTGGGCAGGGCGGTGCGCGGTGGTTCTTCGCTGATCAGGCTGAGAAGTTCACTGAGGTTTTTCCAACCCTGACGGGCGCGTTGCACCACCTGCCATTGCCCCAGCGCCAGATCAACCGGCGCCAGGGCCCGCCCCAGCAGGATCGAGGCGGCAATCATGCCCCCCGGTGTCATCTGCCCCAGCAACACAAGATATGCGCCCAGCGCCAGCATGGTCGATTGCAAAAACAGCCGGAACGTTTTTGACAAAGACGTGAAACCGCCGCCCACATCTGCCGATGTGATCGCTTCCTTCAGACCGGCCGTGCGCAAAACCTGCCAGCGGCTGAAGGTTGAATCCTGCATCCCCAATGAACGCACCAACTCTGCCTCAACGCGGATCTGTTCGGCCATACGTTCGGCGCGCAGCGATGCCTGATTGGCCCGCGACACCGGGCCGATCGTCAGGGTCTGGTTCAGGATCGTCACAACAACCAGAAGCGCACCGCCACTTATGGCCAATATGCCCAGCCATGGATGAAACAGCACGATTGCCAGAAAAAACAGCGGTGTCCACGGCAGATCGAAAAACGCAGTCAACACCGGTGACGCCATGAAGCGTTGTACCGCCTCAAGATCGCGCAGATTGTTTGATGCCTGCGCCTCGTTTTCGGGGGCCACCGCGGATTTGCGCACCATCGCGGAAAAAACCCGGCGATCCAGCTTTGCCTGAAATCGTGCCCCGATGCGCGACAGGATGCGCCCCCGGGCATAATCAAGCACCCCCATGATCAAAAACAAAAAGCCCATGAGGATGAACAACGCCAGCAGCGTCGCCTCGCTTCGGCTGCCCAGGACCCGGTCATAAACCTGAAGCATGAACATCGGACCGGTCAGCATCAGCAAATTCACGAAAAAGCTGAAGATGCCCACGATCCAAAACAGGCTGCGGCTTTCTGCCCGGGCTTTGGCCAATTCGCTGGCACCAGCGGCAGTTTTAATCTGTCTCATTTATGTGTTTCGATCCTGCTTCTGCCGGGCCGCCAATATCATTTGCCGTTCGCCCGCTTGTGACCGGGGCGTAACACGCTTATCTTTGACACAGATTATATTAAACAACAGTGTATGGGAAACTGCTTTCCACATACGTTGCAAATGATTTGAGTCCCTGAATTGCGCATCCTGATTTTTCCAGTCCTGGCCGTACTGGCCGCCTGTACCACACCCGAAGGCGCAGTGACGCGCGACGCTGTGTTTGACCCGTTTGAACAGCGCAACCGCGAAGTGTTCAACGCCAATACCGAATTGGACCGGCTGATCATTGGCGGCGGCGCATCGGCCTATGGCGGCAGCGTGCCCGCGCCGGTCCGGCGCATGGTTGGCAATCTGGCAGATAATCTGGATGGGCCCGGTGCCGTGGTCAACAATGTGCTGCAAGGCAATGGCGAAGATGCCATTCACAACGGATTTCGCTTTGTGCTCAACACCACGCTTGGGGTGGGGGGATTGTTCGATGTCGCCAGTTCCTTTGGACTGGAAGAGCGCGACGCCGATTTCGGCCAGACACTGGCGGTTTGGGGCGCGCCCGAAGGCGCGTATCTTGTATTGCCGGTTCTTGGCCCCTCAACCGAGCGGGATGCGATTGGCAAGGTCGTTGACCGGTTTCTTGATCCGCTGGGTTTTGCCTTTGGCGAGCGGGAAAGATATTATGCCTTGGGCGTGAAAGTTGCCGCCAAGGTCGGAAAACGCGACGATTTCGGCGATACGGTTGACGATCTGTTGTACGACAGCGCCGATTCTTATGCGCAGGCGCGCATATTATATTTGCAAAACCGTCGGTTCGATGTGGCCGGGGGCACCGCGGATGACGAATATTTTGACCCCTATGAGGATTGATATGTTGCATTTCATGTCCCGCCGCCACTTTATCGGCGGTCTGATCGCCCTGCCCCTGGCGGCCACGGCCATTCCTGCTTTTGCGCTGAACACCGAAACCGCGCGCCGTCTGGTGGATGCCCTGGTCGGCGATATCAACGCGGTGATTGCGTCGGGCAAGACCGGCACACCAATGTTTCGCGAGTTTGAGCGGATATTCCTGAAATTTGCCGATGTGCCGACCATTGCGCGCACCACCCTTGGCCCTGTGGCCCGCACCGCCAGCGGGGCACAGATGCAGGCCTTTACCAAGGCGTTCGCGGGCTATGTGGGCCGCAAATACGGGTCGCGGTTTCAGGAATTCATCGGTGGCCAGATCGAGGTGCAATCGGCCCGGCCCGTCAAATCCTTTTACGAGGTGAAATCAAAGGCGCTGTTGCGGGGTCAGTCACCCGTGGATCTGGTGTTTCTGATTTCTGATCGCAGCGGCAAGGACAAATTCTTTGACATGCTGATCGAAGGGGTCAGCCTGTTGAAATCGGAACGCACCGAAATCGGCGCGATGCTGGATCGTCGGCGTGGCAATATCGATCAGATGACCGCCGATCTGGCCCGCGCCGGATGATCCGCGCGATGGCCTTGGCCCTGTTTGCCGCCGCCCCCGTTGCCGCCGACCCGTTTGACGGGTTGTATAAACCGGCCCCCACAACCGATTGCACGATTGTCGGTGGGGATGGCGGCGCGCTGAAGGTTGAGGGCGACACCTTCTTTGGCGCGGAAAGCCAATGCAAGATGACCACCCCGGTCAATGTGCGCGATATGGATGCCATATTATACGACATGGTGTGCGACGGCGAAGGCGAATCCTGGGTGTCGCGGGCGTTGTTCATGCGCGCGGCGGATGGTGGGCTGATCCTGGCCTGGAACGGTTTTGCCTTCAAATACGACCGGTGCAATCCCGATGCACCGGCGGGCACTGTCACCACCGCCGAAGACATCGGCATCACCGATTAATTCCGCCCCAGCAAACCACCCAGCACATCGTCGATGATCCGCTCGATCAGATCGGGCTGGCGCACCGGTTGCGCCGGGGCGCGCTGTGCCGGGGCCTGACTGACGTTATCGGAATTCGCAGCCGAATTTTGCCCCGGGCTCTGAGGCGCGGGGGCCGTTGCCGGTGGGCCTTTCATTGGCAATGGGCTGGCAGGCAGGCCCTGATGCACCCGCACCATCACCTCGTGCCAGATTTCGGCAGGCAGACCGCCGCCCGTTACCCCCGTCAGCGGCGTGTTGTCGTCATACCCCATCCAGACGCCGGCAACATAATCGGCGGTAAAGCCCAGAAACCAGGCATCGCGCGCCGCCTGGGTTGTGCCGGTTTTGCCAGCCGCCTGACGGTTGGGCAATTTGGCCCGCTGACCGGTGCCGTTTTCAACAACCTTGTTCATCATGTAAATCAGCTGTTCCGCCGCATCGCGCGAAATCACCCGTTCGCCCATGCCGCCATCCTGGCCAATCAGGGCCGTATCATCGCCCTTCAGGCGCAACTCTAACAACCCATAGGGGCGCACCGACGTGCCGCCGTTCAATATTCCGGCATAGGCGCCGGTCATTTCCAGCAATGTCGATTCCGACGCGCCAAGGGCCAAAGCCGGCCCCATCGCCAGATCCGATACGATGCCGAAATCCTCGGCGACCTTGCGCACGTTTTCGCGGCCCACCGCCTCGGACACCCGCACCGCAGGGATGTTCAACGATTGCTCCAATGCGCGGGTCAGGGTCACGTTGCCCTCAAACCGGTTGGTGTAATTGCGCGGCGTCCACGGCCCGGACCCGGGCACGTTTATCGTTAAAGGGCTGTCCATCACCGTGTCGTTGGCATTGTATCCCAATTCCAGCGCGGTGGCGAAAACAAATGGCTTGAACGCGCTGCCGGTCTGGCGTTTGGCCATCACCGCGCGGTTGAAATGCCCGGTCACGCCCTTGAATTTGCGCCCCCCCACCATGGCACGCACCGCACCATCGCTTGACATTACGACAATCGCCGCCTGCGCCTTTGATCCGGCGCGCACCTTGTTTTCAAACACATAGGTCAGCGCCTGTTCCGCCGCCTGTTGCAGGCGCGCGTCAAAGGTGGTGCGCAGTACCACATCTTCGGTGGTGTCACGGGTCAAAAAATCGGGACCGGATTCCATAACCCAATCGGCATAATAGCCCCCCGCACGCGCCTCGGCCGCATCGGACAATTCCGCCGGATTATCCCGCGCCACTGCGGCCTCGGCTGTGGTGAGATAGCCCTGATCCTGCATCAGGCGCAGCACCGTTTCCGCCCGGCGCTGTGAGCGGCCCAGATCATTTGTCGGAGCATAGCGCGTGGGCGCCACCAACAGCCCGGCCAGCATCGCCGCCTCGGCCGGATCGACCTGCGCGGCGGATTTTCCGAAATACCGCTGTGCCGCCGCCTCAAACCCGCGCGATCCGGCACCCAGAAACGCCCGGTTCATATAGATCGTCAGGATTTCATCTTTGGTATAGCGCGCCTCAAGGCCCATGGCATACACGGCCTCTTTGATCTTGCGCCACATGCTGCCGCGCCGACAATCGGCTTCATAGGCGGCTTCGCTTTCCCATTCGGACGGATCAAAGGGCACGCCCAGGCACAGCAATTTCGCGGTTTGTTGCGTGATCGTCGATCCGCCATGCCCCGAAAGCGGGCCGCGCCCTTCGGACAGGTTGATTTTGACCGCACTCGCCACACCCCGGGGCGATACGCCGAAATGGCGGTAAAACCTTTTGTCTTCGGTGGCGATGATAGCGTTTTTCAGGTTGGGTGACACGCTTTGGGCGGTAATCTGCCCGCCAAACTGTTCACCGCGCCAGGCAAACACCGCGCCGTCGCGATCCAGCAGCGTCACAGACCCGCGCGCGCGCCCGTCAAGCAGCGCCTCAACCGGCGGCAGGGTGGTGTAAAAGTAAAACACACCCACACCGATCAACAACACGACAACCGCCGCGCTGCGCCAGATCAACCGCCAGATCAGCGTGAATATCCAACGAAACAGCCCGGTTATGAACCCGACAATCCCACCGCGCCGTTTTGGCGCGGCCTTGCGCCGGGTTGGTTTGCGTTTGGCCACGGGTTTTGGCGCGGGTTTTGCCCCACGCCGACGGTCAGCCACCAATGGTGGTTTTTTCTTGCCGGTCCCGGCCATGCTCAACCCTCAGAATTCTTGCTCTTTTGCCCAAGGTACACGGCAGCGCATCTAAAGTAGAGAGCGCATCCGATCAACTTTGGGTTTTTCATTCGCTTATTTTTAAAGCACTGCCGCAAATTTATGCAAGAAATCTGTAACTCCCCGGGAATCCCGTCATCACCCGCCGCGCCAAACCTTGTGAACCGCGCGACCGAGGCGCCTTTTTAGCGGGCAACTGTGAACAGGGCCGTAATTCACCCCGGCCTTGGACTGCGGAAGGGGAACAGTGTGAAACTGATACTAGCGACAATCAAACCGTACAAATTGGATGAGGTGCGCGTGGCGCTGACCGCCATCGGCGTGCGCGGCATGATGGTGACCGAAATCAAGGGGTTCGGCACCCAATCGGGCCACACGGAAATATATCGCGGCGCAGAATACGCAGTGAATTTCGTGCCCAAGGTCAAACTTGAAATCGTGGTGGGCGATGGCATGGCCGATCAGGTGGTCGAAACCATCGCCACCGCAGCCAAAACCGCCAAGATCGGCGATGGCAAAATATTCGTGCTGGATGTGGAAAGCGCCGTGCGCGTGCGCACCGGCGAAACCAATGACGACGCGCTGTAATACAGCACCAGGAGACAGATCATGAAATTTCTAAAATACTCATTCGCCGCGCTGATGCTGGGGCTACTGGCAATGGCCAGCCTGCCCTTGGCCGTATCGGCCCAGGGCGGCCCATCGCCCGAAGCCATCGCCGCCGCGCAGGCCGCCTTTGTCACCCCCGAAGACATCATCCGCCAAAAGGCACTGGATGCCGCAGCCGGGGCCTATGACGACGCGATTGGCGGCGGATCGACGCCCCAGGATGCCACCAGCGCCGCGTCAGATGCGGTGCTGGCCACCTATGCGCCATTCGTGAACGGCGATTTCATCTATACCAGCGTGCTGTTTTTGATCGGCGGCATTCTGGTATTCTGGATGGCGGCGGGTTTTGCCATGCTGGAGGCCGGATTGGTGCGGGGCAAAAACGTGACCATGCAGTTGTTGAAAAACATCTCATTGTTTTCGCTGGCCGCGCTGTTTTATTACCTGATCGGGTATAACCTGATGTACCCGTTGGGAGATTGGGCGATCGAGGGGTATTTTTCCGGCCTGTTCCCATCGGTCGGCGTGCTGGAAGCCGCGGGCATAGCCGCCGCAGCAGCCGACGATATCGGTTATGCCGCGACCGGATCCGACTTTTTCTTCCAGTTGATGTTTTGCGCCGCCACCGCCTCGATCGTGTCGGGTTGTCTGGCCGAACGGATCAAGCTGTGGCCGTTTCTGGGGTTTGTCATCGTTTTGACCGCCGTCATCTATCCGGTGCAGGCGTCGTGGAAATGGGGCGGCGGCTTTCTGGATGCGATGGGGTTTCAGGATTTTGCAGGCTCGACCATTGTGCATTCGGTCGGGGGCTGGGCCGCATTGAGCGGCGCACTGATCCTTGGGCCACGGATCGGCAAATACAAGGATGGCAAGGTCATTCCGATGCCCGGCTCCAACCTGGCGCTGGCCACATTGGGCACATTCATCCTGTGGATGGGTTGGTTCGGGTTTAATGGCGGATCGCAGTTGGCCATGGGCACCATTGGCGATGTGGCCGATATTTCGCGGATCTTTTCAAACACCAATGCTGCCGCGGCAGGGGGTGCCATCGCCGCCTTGGCGCTGACTCAGATTGTTTATAAAAAGCCTGATCTGACCATGGTTTTGAACGGTGCGCTGGCGGGTCTTGTTTCAATCACGGCCGAGCCTTTGACGCCAACCTTGGGCGCGGCCACGTTGATCGGGGCGGTCGGCGGCGTGATTGTCGTGTTTGCGGTGCCGTTTCTGGACAAGTTGAAAATCGATGATGTTGTGGGGGCGATTCCGGTTCACCTTTTGGCGGGAATTTGGGGCACATTGGCTGTGCCGCTGACCAACGGCGATGCATCCTTTGGCACGCAGATCTTTGCGATTATCGTGGTCGGCGCATTTGTTGTTATCACGTCGACGATTGTCTGGATGATCCTGAAGGCCACCATGGGCCTGCGCGTCAGCGAAGAGGCGGAGATCAGCGGCCTGGATGCGTCGGAATTGGGAATGGAGGCGTATCCGGAATTCTCGAACGGTTGATCCGGCTTTCCCTGGCCCGGGCAGCGCGATCTGCCCGGGTTTGACCAGAATGAGCGCCCGTTGGGCGCATTTCATTCAAAGCTGCCTTGCTGCCAGTTTCGCCGCAGCTTTCATGGGTTTCACCCTTTGGCAGACCTTTGTTCACCCGGCGGGAAATACATCGGGGCTGGTTTCCACATAGATATCGGTCAGCGTTGCATCGGGCGCACCGCGCAACACGGCGACGGTTTTGCCATCCACCTGCACCACCCCATCCAAGCCGTTTTCTGACGCCGACACCACCACATCGCCCGCGCCACCGCTTTGGGGGTTCAGCGAAATCCGCAGGAAATCTTCGCCGGGAACAAAATCAACCAGTTCGGCCACGATACCATCGTCCACCCCGGCGTCAGCATACAGCCAGAACACATCTTCGCCCGCGCCACCGGTGACGACATCCCCCCGATCAAAGATCAGCGTGTCGTTGCCAATGCCCCCATTCAGCGTGTCGGGCGCGCCGTCGGTATGCCAGGCAAATTCGTGATGTTCGGCAATGATCCGTTCGGCATCGGCCCCGCGGTGATCGATGACGTCGTCACCCGCGCCGCCAGACAGGGAATCAGCCCCCCAACCGCCACGGATTGTATCGGCGCCGCCATTCCCCGCGATCACGTCATTGCCCATATCGGCCCCATCTGTGCCATGTTCGCCGCCTTCCAGGTATTCGCCGGCTTCGCCGCCGATGATCGTATCGGCACCGGCGCCCCCATGCAAAAATGTTTCACCGTCAGAGCCGAACAGGGCATCCTCGCCTGCGCCGCCATATAACGCGGCGGCACCGGACCCGGCGGTCAGGGTATCGTTGCCTTCGCCGCCAAATCCATAAACCGCACCCGCACCCGTGGTCAGCGAATCATCGCCGGCGCCCATGTCGATCGTTGACGGGATGCCCCCCGGCACATCCAGCGTTGGCGCGGCTTGTGACAGGGCCAGATCACCCGCTGCGCCGGTCAGGGGCAAATCGATTGCATCATTGTCGGGTGTTGGCCCGTCGATCACGGTGGCCTCCGGTTGTGCACCGATGGACGATCCGCCATCGCGGTCAATCAGGGCGGTCAGGTCCGACAGGATGGCGTCATCCTCCACCGGCAGCAGCACCGCGCCGCCATCCTCTGTGGGGGGGGCAGGGAGATCGGGCAAAGTGGGATCGTCGGGCAAAATCACCGGGCCGCCATCTTCGACAGGGGGGGCAGGCGCATCGGGAAGGGTTGGATCATCGGGCAAGATGACCGGTGAATCCAAATCCATCAATTGTGCCAGCCCGATATCCACGTCCAACGTCGGCGAATCCTCATCCGATATCCGTAAAAATATGTCGTTGACCGGCACACTGTCCAATTCGGGAAACAGAATTTCGACCGCGCCCTCATCGGTTTCAAAGCTAAGCATGGCGGGTTGCCCATCGACCGTGTCGCGCACCGCGAATTCCTGTGCCTCATCCGGTATGGCAATCGTCAAAGAGTCAGACCCGGGATCAAAACTGTCGATCATGGTCTGGCCCGGCCCCGGATCCAGCAACAGATCCGCGCCTTCCGCAGTTTCCTGGGACGACGGTTCAACTGTCGGCTCGGGATCTGGCAAGCTGAGGGGGGATTGATCATCAATTTCCTCATCTTGCGGCAGATCACCATCCGGCGCATCGCCATTGGTGTTCTCATCGCCGCCACCGCGCGTCAGTTCCATCATGTCAGGAAATGAAACGGCGGCCAGCACACCCAGAAATAATAGCCCGGCTAACATTGAATGACCTCATACAGTGATCTGCGCCACTCTGCCTATACTGTTGTGATTGAGGGGAAGTGTCGAAACAAATCACAGTTTTAGGTTAATTCGAATGAAAGACAGTTAACCATTCTGTTAAAATTGAAAGGTTGTTTGGATTTCAAACGTAAATCGACCGGATATCACTTTGATTACATGGAGATGTGAAAAATGATCGGCCTGTAACGCTGATTTCGACGCAGCAAAATATCGGCTTTCACGGGGGCATTGTAATCATATGCCTGTGCCCAAAATGAGAGTGGCCACCAAATCCGGCGGCCACTTTCCCGTTATCGTGGCGACATTCAACGCCTTTGCATCATTCCCACTGCTGCGATGGTTTAACCCGGTGCAATCACATCGCCATCGCCGTCACCCGGGGGCGTGGGTGTCGGGGTCGGGGTCGGCGTGGGTGTCGGTGTCGGAGCTGGTGTCACAGGCGGCACCACAATCTCTGCGCCATCCACCACGGCCTCGGGCGTTTCAATTGGCCCTTCCATAAGGGTGACATCACCGGCGGTCAGCGTGGCACCGGCCCCCTGCACGACCATCACGTTATTGCCATCCAATCGGATCAACGCATCCGCTCCGTCGGTTCCGTGGGGGGTGACGTCGATGACACCGGGCGACGTGCCACCCTGATTATCATACATCACCACCAGGGTATCTTCACTGCTGTCATAATCGGTTACGATCGGGATCGGACCGTTTGCGGTGACCCAGCTGCCCGAGGTAAACACATCTGCGCCCGCACCGCCGGTCATGGCGTCACCAATGCCCCCGATCAGCGTGTCGTCACCATTGCCCCCGGACAGGGTGTCGCCGGCATCGGTGTCTGCCAGAGCACCGTCCACGACGCTGCGTTCGACCCCGTACAAGATGTCGTCGCCGCCGTTGCCAAGCAACACATCGGCCCCCATGCCACCAAACATCGAGTCATCGCCAAGGCCACCCACCAATGAATCCTGACCCATGCCGCCTGACATCGTGTCGTTGCCATCATCACCGCGCAACGTGTCAAAGGCGATACCACCGCGCATCGAATCATCACCAAGGCCGCCTTCAAGGGAATCTGCACCGGCCCCCCCGTCGATCAGATCCGCGCCCGCGTCGCCCATCAACCGGTCGCCGCCATCGCCGCCCAGCAAGGTATCAGCACCAGCATCGCCATTTATAAAGTCATCATCAGCACCGCCGTCGACAAAATCATTACCAACGCCGCCCGAGATCACATCGTTAGCGGCGCCGCCATACAGCGTATCGGCACCCGACCCACCCGAGATCGAATCGGCAGCATCGCCGCCATCGATAACATCGCTGCCGCCGCCCCCGCTGAGCGTGTCAATCCCCGCGCCGCCATTGATCAAGTCAGACCCGAGTCCACCGCGGATTTCGTCTTCGCCCTCACCGCCAAACAGGCTGTCGTCGCCATTCCCGCCACCGACCACATCATCGCCGGCACCGGCAAACACCTGATCGCGCCCGGCCCCACCATCAAGGGCGTCGTTGCCGCCAAGCCCGCGGATCAGATCATTGCCTTGCAAACCGCTGATGATGTCATTGCCATCTGTGCCGTTCAAAACATCGTCGCCGTTGGTTCCTTCGTTCTGATCCACCTCGTCAGACGAGTCAGACCCAGAAAAAACGTCAAAAACCAAACCGAGCGCAAGAACGCCCAATATCCCCACCAATGCAAACATGGTCATTCCTTTCCAATCGCGCCCCCGCGAAACCCCTGTATTCTTGGATTAAGCCTCGCTGTTTAGACGAAATTTGTAAATATTTTTCCGGACCCGACCGGTCGGTTTACCGGCTCAGGGAAACAATTCCCGAACGGGGCGCGTATTGATCCGGATGGCGTAGGTAATCGATACAATCACAGCGCGAACGATTCGTATTTCAGCAGAATCGCCAATATCGCTTTTCATTTGCTGCAATCTTGCCTATAGGCGCGAAAGCCACCGCGTGTGGCACCTCCATGGGCCCTGCTGGACGACATCCCGGCTTGCGCCATTCCCTTAACCTTATGCAAGGAGACCCCGATGTCGATTACCGTCGAAGAAAAAAACCGCCTGATGAAAGAATTCGCAACTAAAGAAGGCGACACCGGTTCGCCCGAAGTACAGGTTGCAATCCTGACCAGCCGGATCACCACCCTGACCGAGCATTTCAAGACCCACAAGAAAGACAACCATTCGCGCCGTGGTCTTTTGAAACTGGTCGCGCTGCGCCGTAAACTGTTGGATTACACCAAATCCAAAGACGAAGCACGCTATCAAGACCTGATCAAGCGTCTGGGCATCCGTCGCTAAGACGCTGTTTGATCCGATGATTTGCAAACGCCCGCCCCTGCGCGGGCGTTTCGCGTTTCGGGGCCGGCCCTGATATCTGGCGCCTGCGGCTTATTTCTTTTGCATCTTTGCGATCATTTTCAACACAGCGCGGCGCGGCAGAAACGGGATCACCCAATTTGCAGCGATGCTCGGCATGGGTTCGTTGACCGTCACCAATGTGCCCCGCTGCATCGCGTCATAGCCATGCGGTGCCACCGCAGCCCTTTCATATGCATTAAAACTAGGGTATGGGCGATCTATCTTGCCCATGGCAGGCGCCCGGACCCAGCGCCCTACAAGATACCGGGGTCAGGGGGAATTCGCCCCCTACGCAATGGCCCAAGGGCCGACATGAGGAACTTACATGTTCAACGTCACGACAAAATCCATTCAGTGGGGCCAAGAAACCCTGACTTTGGAAACGGGCAAGGTTGCCCGCCAGGCCGATGGTTCGGTCATCGCCACCCTGGGTGAAACCAGCGTTATGGCAAACGTTACATTCGCCAAACAACAAAAGCCGGGGCAGGATTTCTTTCCGCTGACCGTGCATTACAACGAAAAATATTACGCAGCCGGCAAAGTGCCCGGTGGCTTTTTCAAACGTGAGGCCCGCCCCACGGAAAAAGAAACCCTGACAAGCCGTCTGATCGACCGTCCGATCCGCCCCTTGTTCGCGCCCGGTTTCAAGAACGAAGTATTGGTGATCTGCACCGTGCTGTCCCATGATCTGGTCAATGATCCCGACATGGTGGCGATGATTGCCGCCTCGGCCGCGCTGACCATTTCGGGCGCGCCGTTCATGGGCCCCATCGCGGGCTGCCGGGTTGGATTCAGCAATGGCGAATACACGCTGAACCCCGACATCGAAGATATGCACAACCTTAAACTCAACCCCGAACAGCGGTTGGATCTGGTTGTGGCCGGCACCAAAGACGCCGTGATGATGGTTGAATCCGAAGCCTATGAGCTGACCGAAGCAGAAATGCTGGGCGCGGTGAAATTTGCCCACGATCAGATTCAGCCGGTGATCGACCTGATCATCGAATTGGCCGAAGCCTGTGCCAAGGAACCGTTCGATTTCCAGCCTGCCGATTACAGCGCATTGTTTGACGCCGTCAAATCCGCCGGTGAATCCGACATGCGCGCCGCCTTTGCGATCACCGACAAACAGGAACGCACCACCGCGATTTCCAATGCTGTCGCCGCGATCAAGGACAAACTCAGCGAAGAGCAGTTGGCCGATGAAAACCTCGGTTCGGCGATCAAAAAGCTGGAATCAAGCATCCTGCGCGGTGACGTGGTGAAAACCGGCAAACGCATCGATGGCCGCGACACGACAACCGTGCGCCCGATCGTTTCGGAAACCGGCATCCTGCCCCGCACCCATGGTTCGGCCCTGTTTACCCGTGGCGAAACCCAAGGTCTGGTCGTAACTACCCTGGGCACCGGCGACGATGAACAGATGATCGATTCATTGCAGGGCATGTATAAATCCAACTTCCTGCTGCACTATAACTTCCCCCCCTATTCGGTGGGCGAGGTGGGGCGTTTCGGCCCTCCGGGTCGTCGCGAAATCGGCCATGGCAAATTGGCCTGGCGCGCGCTTCAGGCGGTTCTGCCTGCGGCAACCGATTTCCCATACACCATCCGCGTCGTGTCTGAGATCACCGAATCCAACGGCTCGTCCTCGATGGCGTCGGTTTGCGGTGGGTCATTGTCGATGATGGATGCCGGCGTACCCCTGAAGGCGCCCGTCGCCGGTGTGGCCATGGGTCTGATCCTTGAGGAAGACGGCTCATACGCCATCCTCACCGATATCCTGGGTGACGAAGATCACCTGGGCGATATGGATTTCAAGGTCGCAGGCACCGCCGAAGGCATCACATCGCTGCAGATGGATATCAAGGTTGCCGGCATCACGCCCGAAATCATGGAAAAGGCATTGGCCCAGGCCAAGGATGGCCGGATCCATATCCTGAACGAAATGAACAAGGCGTTGTCCTCGGCCGGATCGTTCAGCGAACATGCGCCCAAGATCGAAACCATGCAGGTGCCAACCGATAAAATCCGCGAAGTCATCGGATCGGGCGGCAAGGTGATCCGCGAAATCGTCGAAGTGTCGGGCGCCAAGGTCGATATCAACGACGACGGCATCATCAAGATTGCCAGCTCAAACGCCGAAGCCATCAAAAAGGCATATGACATGATCTATTCGATCGTGGCCGAGCCGGAAGAAGGCAAGATTTACAAAGGCACGGTCGTCAAACTGGTCGATTTCGGTGCGTTCGTGAATTTCTTTGGCAAACGCGATGGTCTGGTCCATGTGTCCCAAATCGAAAACCGCCGCCTGAACCATCCGTCGGATGTGTTGAAAGAGGGCCAAGAGGTTTGGGTGAAACTGTTGGGCTTTGATGATCGCGGCAAGGTACGCCTGTCGATGAAAATCGTCGATCAAGCCACCGGCGAACCCGCCAAGGCCGAAGAAGACGCCGAATAAGCGCTGGTAACGAAAAATCAAAAGGCCCCGGTGGAAACGCCGGGGCCTTTTGCATTGGCCGTTTGGCTATGGTGCCAAGGCCAACAGGTACGCTTTGGTTTCACCAAACACGCCGGTAAAGGCGCCCCATCAAAGGCGCGCCAAAAGCTCGGCCTTTTTCGCGCCAAATTCCTCATCGCTCAGAATCCCGCGCGCGTGAAAGTCTGCCAAACGCTCGATCCGGGCGAAAATCTGCTCGTCACTCGCCTCAGAGGGGGGTGCGGGCTGTTGCGGCATCGAAACACGCGGCGGTGGGTTTGCCGGTAACGCGCCGGGTATCGGGTCTGACGCAGGCGTATCCGGCGCGCGGTTGCCCACAATCGGCAGATCGGCCACCCGCACCACCCCATGCTGGCTGGTGAATGTCAGCGATTGATCACCGCTCTGGGCCTGTCCAAACCCACCAATCTGGTGGATGCCGGTGTCATACACCGTGACCACGCCGCCAACGGAAATCGCCAGACGTTGCCGATCGGGAAAATACGCATAGCGCATGTCATTCTGCGCGCCTTGCGATCCGGGTTGCCCCAAATCCGCGGGCCAATCCGACGCTTGCGGCACAAACAGGCTGGACCCGCCGGTGTTCATCCCCGACCAGGATCCGCTCTGTGACTGGCTTTGCGATGACCGCGCTTCCGGCGCAAACACCGATGCCGCCTGTACCACACCCGACAAATCCGAACACAGGGCATCAACCCGCGCCTTCATCTGATTGTTGAACATGTCGCCAACCATGGTCATTCCACCCAGTGACCATTGGCCCATGCCGCCAAATTCAAAATGGTTGAACTGCGCCTGGGTGCCGCCGCCATTTTGCAGCGCCACCAACATATGCACCACGGCATCTTCGCCAAACCCATGGCGCGCTGCCATATCCGAAACGATCCGTTTGCCCTCTTCGCTCAGCGCCGCCATGACATCCTCCGTCAACCTGCAAAAGGCGCGCCTATCACGCCCGCCCCCGCCACAACAGCATATTCGGCGCGCTGCGTGGCCGGGTGGGCGGGTGTCGTGCCTGCACGCAGTCGCCCGCCCGCGCCCGGATCAAAACGGGCATTTCACCCGAAATGTCATGCCGACACCGCCATCGGGATGGCGCAGTTTCAGGCTCTCGGCATGCAACATCAGGCGCGGAAAATCACGGGCCGGGCCGGTGGCATAAAACGGATCGCCCAATATCGGATGGCCCAGCGCCAACATATGCACGCGCAACTGGTGCGAACGCCCGGTTTGCGGCATCAACCGCACCCGGCTTTCATCTGCGTCGGCCTTGATCACCCGATAATCCGTCACCGCCACACGGCCGTTTTCGTGGTCGACCATTTGCAACGGGCGGTTTGGCCAATCCACGATCAGCGGCAGATCGACTGTGCCGGTTTTCGCCTCCATCCGCCCCCAAACCCGCGCCACATAGGCTTTTTTTACATACCGTTTTTCAAATTGCAGGCCCAGGTGGCGTTGGGCATGGGGGGTCATCGCAAACACCATCACGCCTGATGTGTCGCGGTCCAACCGATGCACCAGCAATGCCTGTGGAAACGCCGCTTGCGCCCGGGTGATCAGGCAATCGGCCAGATGTTCGCCCTTGCCCGGCACCGAAAGCAGGCCCGCCGGTTTTGCCAGAATCAACAATTCATGATCCACATGGACCACCTCAAGCGGGGTATCGGGGGGGCAATAATCACTCATGGCCGCGCTATAGCACGCCCTGCGCCGGGGGTGAGGCCGCAATCGGATATTTCATGAAAAATACGGCAGCGGGCTGGTGACCCATTTCAGGGTCAGCGCGATCCCGTTTGACGCAGGGTCTTTCGGGAACAGACCCGCAAAGGCGGTAAAATCTTCTTGCCAGCGGCGCGTCGCGCTAAAGCTGTGCACGATCATCCCGGCGCCAGGGGCGGTGAACCGCCGCGCCTCGATCAGGGCGGCCGGCGTGCGGTGCAGCAATTGAGAGCGGATCGCGCGGGACGGGGGCGTTCCTAAATAATGCTGTGACCTGCGGCGCGGATGCGGCGGGCCAGTTCGGCGATATGGGCAGGCCCGGTTTCACAACAACCGCCAACGATGGTGGCCCCTTGGGTGATCCAGTCCATGGCATGATCGGCGTAGGTCTGCGGCCCCATATCCCGGCGCGCCGACAAGGCATCAACCGTGGGTTTTTCTTTCAGAAAATCCTCGGTGATCTGGGTGAACGCATTGGCATAGCACCCCACAGGCACATCACCGGGCAACAGCGCGTCAATCGCGGCTGGCATCGCCTCGGGGGCGGAACAATTGGCCAACAGGGCGGCGGCGCGCCCGTGCGCCACTGCGATCACATCGCCCACATGCTCGCCCGAGCGCAGTTTCGCCCCGTCACTGTCACGCACCGTGACCGCCAGCCAGACCGGCACGCCCAAGGGCGCACAGGCCGTCAGAATGGCATCGGCATGGGCCAGTGATGCGACGGTTTCCCCCAAGATCAGATCGACATGGGGCGCCATCGCGCGGGCCAGTTCGGCGTAAAGTGGCACGGCACGTTCGGAATCGGGGTGGATATCCGGGCGATAGCTGGCAATCAGCGGGCCTATCGCGCCGGCAATCCGGCCACTGCCGTGATCATCGCGCGCCGTGCGCACCGCCGCCAGAGCAATAGCCAGAATCTCATCAAACCGGGGGGCGAAATCGGTGCCGGCAAACCGGTCATGGTGCACCGCATAGGTGTTGGAGGTGGCCACCGTGGCCCCGGCAGCAAAATAATCGCCATGTATCGCCTGCACCAGCCCGGGGTGATCCAGCATCACCTGCGTCGCCCACAGATTGGTAGGCATATCGCCCGAACGGTTCAGCAGTTCCTGCCCCATGCCCCCATCCAACAGGGTGATTTGTGTCATGTCCGGGCTCCTTTGGTGATCCAGGGGTAAAACAGGTTTCGCGCCACCATCACCCCCAGCGCGAGGAAGGGCGCGGATAGCACGCTTAGCACATCCGCCACAATCCAGCCGCTGCGCCCCCAGAAAACCATGCCCACCGCAAAGATCAGCACCGCCAGGATCGAGATGTTCCACAGGGTCAGGGCATCCGCCTGACCGGTTTTATCCAGCGACACCTGAACCGCCGTGCCGATTAACACCGCGATAAGCCCCAAACATGTGAACGCCAAAAACGCGCCATCCCGGCGCAGCAGCCACGCCAGAGCGGCGATCAGCAATAAAAGCAGGCACACAACCGATATCTGCCGCGTCAGCATTGGGCGATTTCCCACTCAAACCGTGTCATGCGCGGATACGTTCGTTTACAGGATCCCACAAGGGCGCGTCGGGCTGCACCACGGCGCGCCGCCTTTGGCCAAAGATCTCAACCTCCAGCACCGTGCCGGGCACAGCCAGATCGGCCCGCACCATGCCCAGCGCGACAGAGGCCTTCACCCGATACCCCCATCCGCCCGACGTGGTTTCGCCGACCACCGTATCACCGTGCCAAAGGGGTGACATATGCGGCGCATCGCAATCATCGGCATCAACCAGCAGGGTCACAAACCCACGTTTGCGCCCCGCCTGTTTTTCGGCCAACAGCGCGGCCTTGCCGGGAAAATCTTCGGGTTTGTCAAACCTGACAAACCGCTCCAACCCGCCCTCAAGCAGCGTGTAATCAGTGGAAAGATCGCCCTTCCATGTGCGATACCCCTTTTCCAGACGCAAGGAGTTCAGCGCATACATGCCAAACGGCACCGCGCCCGCGCCGATGATCGCATCGTAAAGCGCGGAAATTTCGACGTTGGCGGCGTGCACTTCCCAGCCCAGTTCGCCCGCGAAACTGACCCTTGCCAATGCACAGGCCACACCGCCCACCTGTGCGGGTTGTATCGACAACCACGGTGCGGTCAGATCGGCACGGGTATCAAGGGATTGAAACACCTCCCGCGCCTTTGGGCCGGTCACGATCAACGTCGAATAATCAGCGGTGTGATCGCTTAGGGTCAGGGTGGCGGGCAGATGTTTGTTCAACAGATCGAAATCGTGCCATTGGGCGGGGGCGGCGGTGATCAGGGTAAAGAAATCGTCGCCGTGGCGCATGACCGACATTTCGCTCACGATCCGCCCGCGACTGTCGGGAAAATACGCCAGGTTCATCCGCCCGACCCGGGGCAGCGCCCCGGCGATCAGGCCGCGCAAATAATCTGCGGCGCCTTCACCGCCTAAATTGAACCGCGAAAATCCGGGCAGGTCCAGCACGCCAACCCCGTTTTGCACCGCTGCCACCTCCTCTTTGATGCGCGGTTCCCACGGGCCGGATCGCGCCCAGGTCTGGGTGGCCGCCTGACTTGTATCATCGCCGGGTCTTGCGAACCAATTTGCCCTCTCCCACCCGTTATAGGCGCCCATCTGCCCGCCTGCGGCAATAATCCGGTCATGCACCGGCGACAGCTTTTTATTGCGCCCCGCGGGCCATTCATGGTGCGGGAAATGCATGGCGTATTCATGGCCATAGGTTTCACGCGCCTTGGCCAGACAAAACGCATCATCGGCATGATCGGTATAGCGGCGCGGATCACAGGCCCACATATCCCATTCGGTTTCGCCTTCGATGATCCATTCGGCCAATACCTTGCCCGCGCCACCCGCCTGAACGATACCAAAGGTAAAGGAATGCGCCTCAAACGCGTTTTTCACCCCCGGCATCGGGCCGATCATCGGCAATCCATCGGGGGCATAGGGGATCGGGCCGTTGATGTTGCGCCCCACCCCCGCGGTGCCCAGTATCGGCACCCGGGCCATGGCGTCTTCGATATACCATTCAAGCCGGTCCAGATCATCGGGATAGAGTTGAAAGCTGAAATCATCGGGCATCGGATCATCGGGGGTGATCCAGTGCGCCTTGCAGTTTCTTTCATACGGGCCAAGATTCAGGCCGTGCTTGTCCTGACGCAAATAATAGGATGAATCCACATCGCGGATCATCGGCATCTTGCGACCTTTCTCTTTGGTCCAGGCTTCAAGTTCGCCAATCGGTTCAGTCAGAAAATACTGATGGCTCATCACCACCATCGGCACCCGCCGCCCGCCATGGGGGCGAAACCACTCGCCCACCCGCTGGGCATAATAGCCCGCGGCGTTGACCACATATTCACAGCGAATATCGCCCTGATCGGTGTGAACGATCCACCCTTGCCCATTGCGCGACACGCCCGTGGCCGGGCAAAACCGCTTTATCCGCGCGCCCAGATCGCGCGCGCCCTTGGCCAGGGCCTGAGTCAGTTGCGCCGGATCGATATCGCCATCCAGCGGATCCCACAGACCGCCCGCCAGATCATGGGTTTGCAGAAACGGATTGTGGGCCTGCAACTCTTCGGGCGTGCAGATATCCATCTGCAACCCCTGAGACCGGGCCATGCCTGCCACCTTTTCAAATTCGCGCATCCGTTCGCGGGTGTGGGCCAGCCGCAGCGCGCCTGTGACGTGGTAATTCATCGGATACCCCACATCATCGGCCAGGGTGCGATACATTTCCAATGAATAACGCTGCATGTTCATCACCGCCCAGGACGCGCTGAAATTGGGGCAATTGCCCGCCGCGTGCCAGGTTGATCCGGCGGTCAATTCGTTCTTTTCCAGCAAGACGCAATCGCTCCAACCGGCCTTGGCCAGATGATACAGCGATGAAACCCCGACCACGCCGCCACCAATGATCACCACACGCGCCGTTGTCGCACCCTCAGCCATTTGTCATTCTCCTGCTGTCAGCGGGCGGACATGCCCGGCTTTGCTGTTTATCTCAGGCCGAGTGCACCGATCATGGCCGCGTCAACACGGCCGAGCCCCCCAAAAGCGTGCCATAAATCACGAAACACACTGCCATGCCCCGCCGAAACCACACGTTCAGAACCGCCCCCATTGCCGCGCGCCCCAATCCCGCGCCAATGGCCGTGTATCCGCAATAGGACAGCGCCGTGATTGTCAGGGCAGTGGGCGCGATCACCCCCATCTGGCCCCAGATCGCCACATCGGGCTGCACGAATTGGGTAAAGGCCGCCAGATAGCCAGCCACCGATTTGGCATTGATTGTCGCGATCAGAAAGGCGCGCCCATAAATCGTGCGCCCCGTCACCGGGCGCGCCACCACCCGGCGCCCCGCGTTCAGCCATCCGCGCACCCCAAGGTAAACCAGAAACGCCGCCCCTATCAGTTTTGCCCAGAAAAACGCCGTGGGCGATGTGACCAACAACGCCGCCACCCCCGCCGCCGACAGGGTCAGGAACAGCACCGCCTGGGTCAAAATTGCCGCCACCCCCCACAGGGCCCGGCGAAACCCGTACGTCATGCCGTTATCAATACAATTCACCGCATTTGGCCCGGGTGAGGTAACAAACACCACCCAGAACAGGGCGAAAATGCTCCAGCTTTCAAACGTCATGTCAGCACACGGGCGGCGCGATGACCCAGATCACCACGGCGGATTGGTTGTTCGGGTTGGCCCATCGAAATGGCTCTCCTTTTGTTTGAAACCTGTCACCGGGGTTCGGGGTGTGGCAAGACATTTTCACGCATGACCCCGAAAATCTGGTGCGGCCACATCTTTGAAACACCGCGCCAGAATCAGCGACAGACGATCAGCGTCGGTTTGGGTAAAGGCATCGGGTTGATTGCTGTCGATATCCAGAACGCCAATCAACGCCCCGTCGCCGTTCATCACCGGCAGAACCAGTTCCGATCGGGTGCTGGCGGCACAGGCGATATGGCCGGGAAAGGCCGAAACATCCCCCACCAATTGCACCGTGCGATTGCGCGCCGCCGCGCCGCACACGCCGCGATCAAACGGAATAACCAAACACCCATGGCCGCCCTGATACGGCCCGATCTTCAACACATCGGGCGCGGTGACCCGGTAAAATCCGGTCCAATCGAACCGGTCGTCGCAATGATGCAGTTCACAGGCAATCGTTGCCATCAGGGCAACGCCATCGCATTCGCCCGCCGTGAGGCTGGCCAGTGTGTTTTCCAGTTCGTCGTAATTCACGGGCATCCGATGGCTCCTTTGGGAAAATCCGATCAATTGTATACAACCAGAGATTGGATACGGAATGGTAACCTCTTTCGCTTTACGGTGGGGTTTAGTCGGGCGAAAGGGATTTTGAAATGCAACTTGAAACGGCACAGCATGACGGGCTGATGGTCATCACCCTGTTGGAAGACCGGTTGGATGCCGCCATCGCGCTGGATTTCAAGGACACAATGCGCGATCTGACCATTGATGCCCCACCACGTGTGGTGCTGGATATGCAAAGCGTGCGGTTTTTGGACAGCAGCGGTTTAGGCGCGGTTATCGGTGCGATGAAACAACTGGGCAGCACCCGAAAACTGGAATTGGCCGGGCTGAAACCCGCAGTCGACAAGGTGTTTCGCCTGACCCGCATGGACAGCATTTTTACGATTCATCCAAATCTGGCTGAGGCATTGGGACCGCTTCCCGTTGACGGGGCCGCAGACCCCAAGGGCCGGGCCCATGCGTATTGAACATCATCTCGTGCCGGAAAACCCTATCGAAGATACCTCACATCAAAACAGCGTGGAATTGCGCCTGGTCTTTCCCTGCACCCAATCAAATGTGCGCCTGGCCCTGGCCAGCGTCATGGCCGGCCTCGGCGCCATGAACCTGAGCGAGGACGATAACAGCTCCATCGAAATTGTTCTGGCCGAGGTGTTAAACAATGTCACCGAACATGCCTATCATGACGAAGGCGTCGGGATGATCGAATTGCAGCTGAAACAAACCCAAAGTGGCCTTTCGTGCCGGGTGATCGACACGGGTGATGCGATGCCGCGCAACGTCCCGCCAGCGGGCAATCCGCCCAATCCCGATTGCCCGTTGGAACACCAGCCGGAAGGCGGATTTGGTTGGTTTCTGATCCGCCATTTGACCCGTGATCTGGCCTATATGCGCCAGAAGGACAGAAACATCCTGAGTTTTCGCATCGAGGTCGGGCAGTCGATTTCCCGCAACTGACGCATGCGCCAGATTTGGTGGCGCGCATTTTTGGCGCTGTGAGAGTTTGACAAACAAACGCGTCGCAGCCCCGGCAGAACAACATTGCCCCCAAAACGCCCCAATCACTCCGCATCCGGGCCAGAATGCACCGCCATACATAACCTGTAGCTGCTTAAAGCTTCCCCCGGCGTCGCGTGTCACAGCCCCCACCCAGTGCGCGATGTCGGGGTTTATTTCCCGCATTTTCAAACCGGTTCCCCGTGGTTAGGTTAATATAACTCATTCACGAAAGGTTTGATCATGCGCGATTTCCAATTGCCCGGCCGTTCACCTGTTATGGCCACCAACGGAATGTGCGCCACATCGCACCCTCTTGCCGCGAAGATTGCCATTCAAATACTGGAATCAGGCGGAAATGCCGTAGATGCCGCCATTGCGGGGGCTGCAATTCTGGGCATTGCCGAACCTCACATGTGCGGCCTTGGCGGGGATTGTTTTGTTCTGCTCTCACCGCCGGGCACAGAAGATATCATCGCGCTCAATGGATCGGGCCGCGCGCCCGCCGGATTGAGGGGCGCAGCGCTGCGCGCCAAGGGTCTGTCGGTGATACCACTGGACACGGTTGATTGCGTGACGCTGCCGGGGGCGGTGGATGCCTTTTGCAAATTGTCCCGCGATTGGGGAAAAGCCGGGCTGAAAACATTACTCGCCCCCGCGATTCATTATGCCGAGGCGGGGATTCCCGTGGCGCCACGGGTTGCATTCGACTGGGCCACAGCGGCGGATCGGCTGCACGGCACCGCCCGCGACGCATATCTTCTGAACGGGCGCGCGCCCAAGGCAGGCCAAGTGTTTCGTGCGCCCAAACAGGCCGACATCCTGCGCCGGATTGCCATGGACGGGCGCGCCGGTTTTTACGAAGGCGAGGTGGCCGACGATATGGTCGCCACATTGCGCGCCTTGGGTGGCACCCACACATCAGAAGATTTTGCCAAGACCGACAGCACCTATTGCAGCCCGATTTCGGGCGATTACAAAGGCACCGATCTGGTGGAACATCCGCCCAACGGTCCGGGCGCAACGGCAATTTTGCTGACCAATATCCTGTCACATTTCGATCTGCCGTCGATGGATCCGTTCGGTGCCGCGCGTGTCCATATCGAGGCCGAGGCGACAAAGCTGGCCTATGATGCGCGCAATCGGTTCTTGGCCGATCCCGATCACATGACCCGGCTTGATCATATGCTGTCGCGCGATACGGCGGCAAAACTGGCCGCGCTGATTGATCCCAAACGCGCCATGGCATCCCCCGCCAACCTGTCGGAAAGCGTGCACAAGGATACGGTTTACATCACTGTGGTGGATCGCAATCGCATGGCGGTATCGCTGATCTATTCCATCTTTCACAGCTTTGGCGCGGGCATTGCATCGGAAAAATTCGGCCTCTTGTTCCAGAACCGCGGCGCGGGCTTCACCCTGGAACCGGGTCATCCGAACGAGGCCGGGCCGGGAAAGCGGCCGATGCACACGATCATTCCGGGCATGTTGCGTGAAAAAGGCCGCGTTGTGATGCCGTTCGGGGTGATGGGCGGGGGGTATCAACCCGTGGGCCACGCGCGGTTTGTGACCGATACGGTGGATTTCGGCCTTTCGCCGCAAGAGGCGGTTGATGGCCCCCGCGCCTTTGCCGATGGCGGCAAGTTAGGGGTTGAACGCGGATACGGTGACGCCGTGCGCGCCGAATTGGCCACGCTGGGCCATGACGTGACAACCCCGACCACCGCCATCGGCGGTGCACAGGCGATTCGGATAGATCATGATTCGGGTGTATTGGAAGGCGGATCAGATCCGCGCAAAGATGGCTGTGCGCTGGGGTATTGACCCCGCGCGCAATCAGTTCATCTGAAAATCAAGCGGATAAGCGCCGTCCTGAAAATCACCGAACAGATCGGCCAGATCGGGGTGGCTGACCGGCTCACCGGAATAATCGGCGACCAGATTTTGTTCAGACACATAAGCCACATAGTAGCTTTGATCGTTCTCGGCCAAAAGATGATAGAACGGTTGGTCCTTCTTTGGGCGGCTGTCTTCGGGAATGGAATCATACCATTCTTCGGTGTTGGCAAACATGGCATCCACGTCAAACACGACACCGCGAAACGGATGCTTGCGGTGGCGCACGACTTGGCCCAAATGATATTTCGCACGCGTTTTAAGCATAGAGATGTCCCCCTGGAACCCTTTAGTAATCAATTCGGTGGGGGGTTGTCCATGGAATGGGCGGGAAAACGGGGAAACAGTCTGTGAACCTTATTCTAACAGTGGCCGAGGTTGTGGCACCGGTTTTTGCCTTGGCCACAATCGGATTCGTCTGGGTCAAACTGGGGTTTGAATACCGGATTCAATTCGTCACCCGCCTGGCCATGACATTGTCGGTGCCGTGCCTGATATTCGTCGCCCTGATGCAGGCCGAGATCGAACCATCTGCCCTGACCACGTTATCCTTGGCGACGGTCGCCGCTTACGCGTCAGTCACGGTTGTGATGGCGGCGATTGCACTGATCGGGCGGCTGGAAATCCGCACGTATCTGGCCCCGCTGGTGTTTGGAAATACCGGTAATGTCGGCCTGCCGCTGGCACTGTTTGCCTTTGGCGATCAGGGGCTTGGCCTGGCGGTGGTGGTGTTTGCGATCATGGCGATTTATTCGTTCACCGCCGGTATCTGGATCGTGTCAGGCGGTGGATCGCCCTTGAAGGCGGTGAAGGAACCATTGGTTGCCGCCTCGATTCTGGGGGTGATATTCCTTTGGATGGATTGGGAAACGCCCCGGGTCATCACCAACACCCTGTCGCTGATCGGGCAAATCGCGATTCCAATCATGCTGATCACCCTGGGGGTGGCTGTGGCAAGGTTGTCGCCGGGGCGATTGGGCCAGGCGGTTGTTTTATCAGCGCTCAAGATTGTGGTGTGTATTGGCCTGGCTTGGGCGATCGGGCGGTGGTTTGAACTGCCGCCTGTGGCCTTTGCGGTTCTGGTTTTGCAACTGGGCACACCCATCGCGGTCACCAGTTATATGTTGGCTGAAAAGTACGGCGCCGATTCCAACGCGGTGGCGGGGTTGGTTGTGGTTTCGACCCTGATGTCGGTGGTTGCCCTTCCGGTCACACTTGCGTTTGTGATGTGACGGGCGGGGATTTTCGTTTTCCCCCGGCGGCGATTTGGGCTAGGTTATCCACAACAAAAAACGATAAAAGCGAGAGGCAGATGAGCAGACCCCTTCGCGCCCTGATTCTTTTCGTGCTTGTCGCCAGCTGCGGCAGCCGCGAATTTTCGGCGCCCCGCAATTTGGATAACGCTTGTTCCATCGTTGAGCAGCGGCCAAAATATTTACGCGCCATGAAGAAGGCCGAACGCAAATGGGGCGTTCCGGTGCCGGTTCAGATGGCCACGATTTATCAGGAAAGCAAATTTATCGGCAATGCCCGCACGCCGATTCAATATGCCCTTGGGGTGATCCCCATGGGCCGCCAATCCAGCGCATTTGGCTATTCCCAGGCATTGGATGCCACCTGGCAGGAATATAAGGATCAGGAAGGCGGGCGCAGATCAAAGCGCGACGATATCAACGATGCAACCGATTTCATGGGCTGGTACATGCATCAGACCGAACGCCGCCTTGGCGTTTCAAAATCCGATGCGCGCAACCAATATCTGGCCTATCACGAAGGGCGCACCGGTTTTGCACGCCAATCGTATAATGCAAAACCATGGCTGGTGCGCATCGCAGGCGAGGTGGGCAACCGCGCCGTCACCTATGATGCGCAACTCAGGGCCTGTCGCAAACGCTGACCCAAACGGGTCAGCCGCCGCGCTGGCCCACCTCGTAAGGGATATTGAAAAGGGTCGAAGGCAGATTCGCGCCTTTGGCCAGATCGCCCAATACCACGGTGGTCTTTGACCCCGATCCATCGGTGATGATCCACTGGCGCAATTCTATCGGGCCATCGGTAAACACCAATTCAATCGATCCATAGTTCGGGTTTTCCGGGTCTTGCGCCACAACGATGGTTTTCGGCCCGTCCTGACGGTGCCCAACCACCATATTGCGCCGCGCCAGATCAACGTTACGCTCCAGAATGATCGACAGGGGCGTGCGCGACAGCGGATATTGCTCGGGTGCGGCGCGATTCGATTTGCCATCGAAAATCGCAACCTGTCCGCCGCCCACCATCACCAATGTCTGTTCGGGCGGATTGTAATCAAACCGGCAACGGCCCGGACGTTTGATGTAAATCTTGCCGGTTGCAATGGTGCCATCATCGTTGATCTGGGTAAAATCGGCCACTGCGGTCTGCAACTGGTTCAGATAGCTGGAAAGTGACCCCAGCGATATTTTCGCGGCCTGCGCAGGCGCGGTCAGGGCCAGGGTTGCGGCGGCGGTGCCGCTGGCCAGAAAGTGGCGTCTGTTCAACATGACAGTCCTCATTATTCGGTTGTTCGAAGATATATAGGTACAGGGTGCAGATTGCGCCACTGATAGGCAATAACATGCGCGATGGAACCTTGTGCACCGGGTGGCGTTTACCAATCAATCAAGGGCGAAGCATCGCCCAAAACCGAATAGCAAAAGGAACCCGCCATGCCAGAAGCATTTGTTGCCGGCCTTGACGACCAGACACGCCACAAGATGATTGATCTGCTGAACGCCCGTTTGGCCGACACCGTTGCCCTTACCCTAGCCGTGAAACAGGCCCATTGGAACCTGAAAGGCCCCGGATATATCGGTGTGCATGAACTGCTTGACGAGGTCGCCGATCGTCTGCGCGATGGCGCCGATCTGATGGCAGAACGCGCCGTGATCATCGGTGGCCATGCCAAAGGCACGCTTGAGGTGACCGCATCGGAAAGCACGGTTGAACCATATCCCGTTGAGATGGAGGCGATTGCCGACCACATTGAAGCGTTGAAAGATCGCTTTTTGAAGGTGGGCAAGGCCCTGCGCGAAGCCATCGAAGAAGCGTCAGATGCGGGCGACGCCGACACCGAAGACCTGTTCACCGAAGTCAGTCGCGCAATCGACAAAGACGCCTGGTTCATCGGATCGAATGCACCCGTGAAGGGCTGAACCAACGATATAACCAGAAAGGCCCGGGGTATTGCCCCGGGCCATTCCGAGTTATAGGACATAACTCATATAGCCTGCCGACCGAGAGGTTGGCAGGCTTTTGATTTCACGCCCTATTTTCGGCGCAAATCTGTGTTCTCAAGAGAAGCTGACGGGAAGTTCGAACTTCCCGCGCGGAGCACGTCTATCGGCGTGAATTATTTCGGGATTAGCCGACAAGGCCAATATAGGAGGCGCGCGAGCTCTTGGCCAAACGGACGAAGGGACCGAACAAGATGAAGAGCCTCAAAAACCTTACGCTCGCGCAAGTATACCCGCTCGTGTCGGGCGACACAAATCTCAACTGCTGCGGCGATCCCGACTGCGGCAATTTCGGCATTGAGCCAGCGCCGACGAAGCATTCCTTCAAGGGCAGAGGTGCGCAGGAGAAGCGCCTGCGCGCTGCGATGTCAGACGTTTCCATTGCAAGGGGCGTCGGTCGCTACAAGATCACGGCAGAAGGCGACGACGACCTTCACCGTGAGACCAGTGCCTTCGAGTTCTCCGGCGATCCCAGGGCGTGGGAGGACGGTCGGATGCTCACCTGCCAGCATCTGCGTGGCAACGCAGAATGCGGGGTAAGTGGGCGGCTCCTGTCGAACAGTGCTTACAAGGAGGAGCAGAACCGCCTTTGGACGCAGAATGGCGCCTTGGAGGGACCCAGATGCGGCAACTGTGGGACCGGCTATCTGGAAGCCCCTCACGAGTTCGTCTTCAATGGTGCGAACGGCACGCCATCCAGGTCGGTCGGCCGAAAGAAAGGCTCGAAGACGCGCGCAAGGTCGGTGAGGGTGATCCACAAGCCCTGCAAGGGTGCGCCGGGCGCACGCTTCACGGTTTCCAGCGAGCACCGCCGCCAGCAGAAGCGCGATGACAACCTCCGCATTCTGGCGATGATCGTGAATGGCAACAGTCTGCACGATATGCGCCGCATGCTTCGCACTCCGCGCGGTGAGACAGAGCTTGGGATGTCGCGATTGTATGATCGGATTTTCTGGCTGGAAAGAACCCTGCTGGCCTATGAGCGCGCCCAACTGACAGAGTGGCGGGCCAAGGTCGAACGCAAGCGCATCAAGGACGGAAAGCCCTATACCCATACCCGGATCGCGCACGACGATATCTCGATCAACGTGAACTGGGAGACGAGGACCGATCGGCGGCTGACACAACTGAACTGTTCAATCAGCGCGGATATCAGGTCAGGCTATGTCTTCCGTTGTGATGTCGATTTTGACCCGACGATCGACCCCCTTGAGGTCGTAGAAGAGCACTATTTCGGCTCCACGCAATCCGTCAATCTCCGGAAGAAATATCGCAACAGCGACGGTCCATTCACCGCGCCACTGATACACTTCCAACGTCCGACGGCCCGGTTCGATGAACCCGCGCTCTTCGCGTCGGCAATCGGCAAACTCCACCGTTTCATCTATCGAACGGACAAGGCCTTCGATGCTGCCGATCTGCCGCTTTCCTCCGATGCGAAAGAGGCCCGGAGTGACGCCGAAAGGCGAGCTCATGAGATCGAATTTCTGCGCGACAAATGGTTCAATTTCGTCAAGCAAGAGCGCGACGGAAGAGGAAGCTTCCAAGGCATTATGACCCGCGATACCTATACGAAGGCGGCATCGCTTGCCTGCGTGAGGGATATGATTCCGCCGGGAAAGATGACCTTGGGTGGCGAGCAGGAAGGCACAATGGGGCGTGTCGTGCCGCACATTTTTCGGGAAGATATCTTGGACGACAGGTTCGAGTGGGCGATCGTCTCTTTTAACAAGGAGGCTTCGAGCGACTGGATTGATCAGCGCAAGGACGAGTTTCACGAGAGCTTCGACGCCTGGCGAAAAGCCTACCCGGAGCTTGATTATTGAGATGCACTGCAGGCTTGGGCTGCGGCGAATGTCAGGCCTGCGTTTCGGCTTATGCGAGATGGCACTCGAAAGAAATGGCCGGGACCGAACATCGGCTCCAAGGCCTATCCGAGGCTATGGCTTCGCAGCCCCGTTCCCCGGGCCAACGAGGTGGACAAGGTCTGAACCGCCCCGGGTTTACCGGAGAGTGTTTTGTTCAAATCTTAGGCTGCTTTATCATGGCCGTTTAAGTTTTCATAGAAAGCGTCCTCTGCTTCTTGTGGCGTAGTATAGCCGATGGCGCTGTGCA
>NZ_QAGK01000007.1 GCF_003057885.1 Oceaniglobus ichthyenteri | reverse complement strand
TGGCCGAAAGCATCATTGGCCTATTCAAAACCGAGGTGATCAACTTCTTCGGCCCTTGGAAATCAATCGGGCAAGTCGAGTGGGAAACCCTGAAGTGGGTCAGCTGGTACAACAGCGAGCGCCTGCACAGCGCCATCGGCTATACTACGCCACAAGAAGCAGAGGACGCTTTCTATGAAAACTTAAACGGCCATGATAAAGCAGCCTAAGATTTGAACAAAACACTCTCCGGTAAACCCGGGGCGGTTCACGACGCTGCTCGGCGTCGCCGCGATTGAGACCATGCTCGACGATTTCATTCTCGGCGAGGATCATGTTGCGCGCTTCCTTGGCCTCGTCGATGATAGTGTAGAGGCCAAGCGAGTCGCTGCTCTTGTGATGGTTCTTTGGCAGCGCGCAGAGCAGGGACCGAAACTCGAACAGCTGGGCCTTGGTGTAGGAGCCCATCGGACGATCCCCATGGGCTTCGATCAAGAGCTTCTTGGTCGCGCTCCAGTTGCCCAGGTTGTTCGTGTCCCACCCGGGGTTGTCCTCGCGCTTCTGGTCCATGGCGGCCTCGAACCAGGCGCTGAACCGGCTCTCCGCGGTCAGGCTGCATGTGGCCTCATCGTCGCAGGAAGGCGCGTTGATATATTGAATCGGTTGCTCCGTTTCCTCGCGGTTGTCCGCATCATTGGGCCGAGATACACCCATGGCTGCCTCGTGATCTCGGATCGCGGGTGTAGGCTGCCGCGCGCAGGTCAGATCAGGGGCGACTTTGGCCAGCGTTGGCACAGGTGGTGCTGCCGGCATTGGCGACGTCTCCGGTGGGCTCTGCATCGGACCGGGTTCGGCATGGGGTGCATGCGCCGCCATCTGCGCCGGTAGTGTCGGCAACACGGGCGGAAGCGCGATCATCGCGGTCAGATCGGCTTGCGCCTTTGCGGGATGGGACATCGAGACAAGGCGATCATCCATGCGGTAGATGCTCTGTTCCCGGTGGATATTCTCGTCGGCGACCTCGATCAGGGCCCGGGCGGCGCGTCGAGCCGCGCAGCCAGTCCTCGCTTCCTGGCTCAACAGGGACCCCGAGTCGGCCAAGTGTTCGCTCGAGCGGCGCCGAGACAGCCTCGTAGTCATTATAGATCAGCGCGACGCGCATCGTCTCGCGAGTCGCCTCATGCAGCCGGATTGCGGCGGTCACAGCCTCCGGGCCCCGCGGGCCACAGGTCTCGCGGAGTGCTTCCGAGGTTGCCACCTCGAAGCGCATCAGGTCATCGACCATGGAATCCAGCTGTTGTTCATTGAGCATGTCCGCTCCGCACATCTCTATCATTCCGATGAGATCGACGATGAAGCGGGCTGCTATCGCAGCCCGTCGCCGCGCCTCGGAAATGAAATGCGTTCGAAGCGAAAAACAAAAAAACGATTTCGCGTAGAAATTTTTCGCGACCGCCGGGACCCGGCGCCGAAAGACCAGAGTCGTGCCCCTGCGAATGATATAGGTCGGATGTGCGGCCATGTGTGCGACCCTTTTGCGACTTTTGTGTCGCACAACGACTCCTGACCGATTTATCGGTCAGAATCGTTGATTTCGCTTGACTTTTTTAGAATTGGCTCCGGCGGTAGGGATCGAACCTACGACCAATTGATTAACAGTCACTATTTAGGGGGTAACGCGGCCTAAATATGTAAAACTATCGGCCCTGATTTTTCCTTTATTTTACTTGCATATGCGCGATATGTTCGGCAGTGTTTGCTTGCGTGGGGAACAGTATAAAACACCATTTCTGTTCCCCAGAATGTTCCCCAGAACCGATTGGGGAACAGATTTTGAGGGGAACGAGCATGGCTAAGCTGACGGCAACCGGCGTTGACAAATGGAAGGTGACGGACAAGAGGCAAGAGGTGCCGGATAGCCTGATGACGGGCCTTTATTTCATCGTGCAGCCGAGCGGCAAAAAGTCATGGCAAATTCGGTATCGGTTTGGGGAAAAGCACCGCCGGATGACATTAGGCAGATATCCTTTGCTTTCGCTTGCAGACGCGCGAGCGCGGGCAAGTGAAGCCTTGATTGCTGCGCAGGATGGGCGCGATCCGGCGGGCGAGAGAGAGGCCGAAAAGGCGGCACGCGTCGAGGTTGACCAATCAGGCCGCGACAAGATCAAGACGCTTGTGGAGCAATTCGGCAAGCGGCACTTGTCCACCCTGAAATCCGGCGAAACCGTCAAGCGCGAGTTGAACCGGCATGTGGTCGCAGTCTGGGGCGAGCGGGATATTCACGATATCGCCAAGCGCGACGTGATCGACCTACTGGACGGGATAGCCGACAGCGGGCGGGTTGTGACCGCCAACCGGGTGCGGGCGTATCTGAACAAATTCCTAAGCTGGTGTGTGGAACGCGATATAATCGACCAGTCGCCCGCGATGGGCGTCAAACCGGCAGCGAAGGAAAAGAGCCGCGACCGCGTGTTGACCGACGACGAAATCAGACTGTTCTGGAAAGCCTGCACGGTTGAGGGCCAGCCGTGGGGGCATCTTGGCAAAATGCTGTTGCTGACCGGGCAACGGCTTGGCGAGGTTGTGAACATGACCGATCGAGAGGTTAGCGACGATCTATGGCACCTGACTGCCGACCGCACCAAGAACGGGCGGGCGCATGATGTGCCGTTGTCACAGGCTGCACTGGACGTTCTGGGGGCGGTGGAGCGCCTCAAGAGCGATGCGGGGTATGTGTTCACCACGAACGGCAGAAGCGCGGTACAGGGCTACCACAAGGGCCGGAATCACATTGCCGAACGCATGGCAGAGATTGCCGGGCAGGAAATCTCGCACTGGACGTTTCACGATCTACGCCGCACGGCGGCAACCGGCATGGCGCGGCTAGGCATTCCGGTGAGAGTGACAGAGGCCGTGCTGAACCATGTGAGCGGCACCGCCGGGGGCATCGTGAGCGTTTACCAGCGACACGATTATGCCGACGAAAAGCGGGATGCGCTGGACGCATGGGCGCGTCTTGTTTTCGATCTGGTGGAAGGCACGGCGGATAACGTAGTGCGGATTGGCGAGGCCAAGGCATGAACGAATGGGGCATTCCAGATTGGCGCGATCCTGACGCCTACGGAGATTTTTGTGATTGGTCACGCAACAGATGGAAATGGGAATTTCTCCGACGTCGTGAAGATCTACGCCAAGAATTTAAAGAATACGCTAGCCAAACCTATCAGAGCAATCTCAAATTCAGGGAATGGCTGGACGCTGAGCATCCAACTCATGAAGGCGGGCGTATATTGCGTCCAGAAGATCCCGGTTTCATTATTTTTTCTCGGATATTGTGGTGGGAAATGCCAAACCCGAAGATTGGAGATCAACCAGAAAATGCCATTGGCTGGAGTTGGACTGACACTTCCATCCGTGAATTCACGCGGGAAACGGCCCCAGCGGGTTTTTTACGAGTCGATTTTGACTTGAGCGCACCTATCGCACCCCAGATTGAAAATGTGAAAAAGAGGTTGGTAGAAGTTCAAACTGAGGAGAGCGGCGGGAAGGTACAAAAACGCCGCCACCCTGCAAAATGGCCGGAATATCTTAGAGTATTGGATGCAGCCGAGGGTGGCGCATCTCTTTCGGAAATCGCTAAATTTTTGAAATATAAGGCGCAAACAGAGCAAGGCGCGCGCGACACCTTGAGGGCTGCAAAAGAACTGCGATTTAATTTCTGAAATTGTTTCGCAATATCCAAGGCGCGAAAAATGCCCTCAATGGGGTGCCATGACCTAACACGAAAGGACGTGGCACCATGAACACCCAACCCGCAACTCCGATTGCGCGCACCACGAGCGCGCTTGACCCGGAACACGACCGCAATCCCCACCGCCGCATTCAGGCAGCGACCGTGCGCCAGATGTGCGGCGGTATCAGCGACATGACCCTGTGGCGCTGGCTGGACAATCACGACCTGGACTTTCCGCGCCCGATCTACATCGGACGCCGCCGCTATTGGAAAGAGGCCGAAATCGTCGCCTGGTTGGAAGCGCGCGAGGTGGCGGCATGAGCATCAACCTTTCCGACCTTCCCGCCGAGGCCGTCAAAACGCTGAAACAGCTTTCGCCGCGCGACTTTGAGATGCTTGCGATTGATGCGCATCGAATGCAGGACGCCGAAGATATGGCGAAATTGCCCAGTGATCCAATTGAGGCGGCAAAGGGCGCAAATGCCTGCCTTATCAATAACAATGACAAGATCGACGTGGACGACGCCGAGGGCTTTGTCGAATCCGTCCTAGAAGTCGCCAGCATCGCCTTGGCAAATCCCGACTTCGACAGCACCGATGCGATCCACCTGCACCGGATCGTGCGGGCAGCGGTGAACGCGCAACAGGCCAGCATGAGCAACACCCGCGAGGCCAACAGAAGCCTGCGCGCGGCAATCTGCAAATAGAAACCCCCACCGAAAGCGACGGCGGGGGCTATCTAAAACTTGAGGCTTGGACGGCTTCAAAGCTGAATATAGCACCGCCCGTTGCTTTCGGCAAATGCCGAGGCAATGAGCAAATGACAAAATCGAAACGGCAGGCCCGCCGAGCATGGGCCGCAGAGCGCCGCAAGCATATCAGGCGCGGCAATCTCTACCACGTCGAATATCAGCACGATCCGGGCTGCGCGATCTATACGCGCCAGCGGCTTTGCACCTGCGATCCGCACCGCGTCCTGAAGGACGACCGGGGCCGCACGCTGGCGCGTATCGAGGGCGCGGGCGAATACGCCCCGCTGGAACTGCTGGGGGGCGCGGTATGAGGCAGATTCAAATCCGGTTTCTGATGCGCCTGCACGGGCTGACCGAGGCGCAGGCATCCGCGCTTTGCGTGCTGATCTGGGGGGCGAACTGATGAACATGCAGGACAACTTCCCGACCGTCGCCAAGGCCGCGCTGGAATGCGCCGCGCGTGGCTGGCATGTGTTCCCTGCCCGCATCAAAGATGGCAGCAAACGGTCTTTCATAGCAGGCAAGGCCAATGGCGGCGCGCGCTGGGGCGCGACCACCGACCCCGACGCGATCCGCGACTATTGGAAAGAATTTCCCGACGCGCTGCTGGGAGTCACGACCGGCACCGATAGCGGTTTCTTTGTGATCGACGCGGACACGCCCGAGGGCCACGACAAGGATGGCGTGGGAACCCTGCGCGGCTGGATCGAAGAACACGGGCCATTGCCTGATACCATCGAGGGCACGACGCCAAGCGAAGGCTGGCACGTTTATTTCCGCCTGCCCGACGATCTGGAAATCCGCAACAGCGAAAGCAAGCTGGCACCGGGCATAGATGTGCGCGGCGAAGGTGGCATGGTGCTGGCACCGCCGACGATCAAACCCGGCACCGGCAAGGCGTATCGCTGGAAGAACCCGCCGGGTTTCTTCGAACTGGCCGATTGCCCGGAATGGCTGCTGGATAAGCTGCGCGCCGCGCAAGCGCCGAAACTTTCCGAGTGTGCCATGCCCGGTGCGCGCATCCAGATCGACACCGGCGGTGCAACGGCATGGGCTGAAAAGGCCATGCAGGACGAACTTGCAAAGCTGTTGGCCGCGCCCGAGGGCAAGCGCAACGGCACGCTAAATAGCTGCGCCTTCAATCTGGCGCAGATCGTGGCCGGGGGCGGCTTGCAAGAAGAAACCGTCAAGGCGCGGCTGCAGGCAGCTGGTGCGGGCATCGGCCTGGAAGCGAGCGAAATTGCCGCGACCATCGAAAGCGGCTTTCAGGCGGGCGTGCAAACGCCGCGAAAACCGAAAGAGCGGGCCAGTTATGGCGCGACCGGCACACGCGCGGCAACAGCCGATGGACAGCCGCGTCCGAACACGCCCGACGAAACCGACCTTAGCCATGATGCACTGGCAACCGATCTGGGCGCGCGCAGTTTTGACGCTGACGCGCGACACGTCGCCACCTGGGGCAAATGGCTTTTCTGGGAGGGCACCCGCTGGCAGATCGACGACAGGCTCGACCACCTGACCCGCACACGCGCCTATCTGCGTGACCGGGCCGAGAATTTGACCGGATGGGCCGAGCGCAAGGCCGGGACGCTCGAAGAAAAGGAAAGCGACCGCTTGCGCGCCTGGGCCAAGGATCAATCACGCTGGTTGCGCAACAAGATCACGGTTGCCAGCGTCGAAAGTCTGGCCAGATCGAACCCGGCCAGCGTGGCGCGGGCCGATGCCTTCGACGAAAATCGCCTGCTGCTGGGAACGCCCGGCGGCACGGTGGATCTGCGCACCGGGCAGCTGCGCGCAGCCGACCGGGGCGACATGATAACCAAGGCCACCACCTGCGCGCCTGCCGCGCCCGGATCGCGCCCACAACGATGGCTGACCTTCCTGCACGAGATATTCGACGGTGACGCCGATCTGGTGGCCTTCATGCAGCGCGCGGCAGGCTATGCGCTGACCGGGCTGACCACGGAACACAAACTGCTTTTTCTCTACGGCACGGGCAGAAACGGGAAATCGGTTTTCCTGAACACCTTGACCCATATCTGGGCCGATTATGCCCGGCGCGCGGCGGCTGAAACCTTCCTCAACAGCGCGGTTGAAAAACATTCAACCGGGCTTGCCGGGCTGCAAGGCGCGCGGCTGGTGGCGGGCAGCGAATTGCCAGTCGGCAAGACATGGGATGAATCCGTTATCAAGGATTTGACCGGCGGGGATCGTATGACCGCCCGTTTCATGCGCGGCGATTTTTTCGACTTCGACCCGCAACTGACCCTGATGATTGCCGGGAATAATCAGCCGTCTTTCCGTGGCGTCGATGAAGCGATCCGTGCCCGCGTGGTGTTGGTGCCCTTCACCGTCACCATACCGCCTGAGCGGCGCGACAAGGGCTTGGCCGACAAGTTGAGGGCAGAGGGGCCGGAAATCCTGCGATGGGCAATCGAGGGCACGCTGCAATGGCAGGAGCGCGGCCTGGACGTGCCCGCCAGAGTGGCGGCGGCATCCACCGAATACATGGATGACGAGGACACGCTGGGGCAATTCCTGATCGACGAAACCGTAACCGATCCGGCAGGTTTCGTGACCACCACCGATCTGCATGACCGTTTCAAATTCTGGTGCGAGCGGCAAGGGCTACATGCCTGGACCCTGCACACGTTGCGCAAGGAATTGAAATCACGCGGCTTTCAGAATCACCGCCGCCCGCATGGCCGGGGCTTCATAGGGCTGAAAACGCGATGAAAAATTACGGACATGACGCTTATGACGCTTTGCTCCTTATCCACCGTATACGCGCGCACATACGCGCGTGCGCGCGCAATACGCCCGATATGGGACGAAGCGTCATAAGCGTCATATCGCCGCCCGAATGGCAGGAAAACCACCACCACAAGAGGAACGATCAATGATTACAGATGAAGAAAAGATGAAGATCGAACGGGCGCGGGTTTCTGACCTGCTGGCAGAGGCGATTCAATCGCTCGAAGCCGAAAACGGCGATATCCGCTTTTTCAATGCCGCGTTCCTTGTGGCCGCGATCCAGCTTCATGCCGAGATCGAGGGGCCGGAAACCATCGCGCGCGCATTGTCCAAGGTAGGGGTGCGCGAACTGACCCGCAGCGGCACGGTTACAACATGTTGACGGACAGGCCGATGAGGTATTATATTACCTGCAACGGATTGGCGCTGATGGCGCGTCCTGACAAACCTTTTCCCGCAACGCTGATGGCTGCGCGCGAAAGAAACGAACCTCAAGCCGGGGGCGTTCTTTCGCGCGATCCGGCATTCTGAAAAAGGAAATCGGAAATGTTCATCACAGATGAATCGAAAGCGATCAAAGCCCGCAAGGAAGCAATCGACTTTCACACCCGCAACAAGATCAAATCCATCAATGACCTGACCCTGCACACGATGGCATGGACCGACCTGAACGGTATCGAGAAGGAAGCGCGCAAGGCAGCGAGCGAAATGCTCGACCGCGTAAGCAACGGAACATCCGAGCAGATGGACAGCGCAAGTGAAGCTTGTGACGCATTTTCCGACCTGCTGGGCGAAATCCGCACTGAGAAGGACGAACGCACCTTCATCGGCAACAAGGGACCGCGTGAGCGGCGCGAACGTTCCGAGCAGCTGGCAAAGCGTCCGGGGATTGATGCTGTTGACCAAGTGCGCACCGATGGGATGGAAGCCGAAGCGGCGGAAGCCAGTTACGCTCTGGCACCCGAGCAACGCTTCACCGCCTGGGCGCAGGCGCGCGACACGGGCAGCGAATATCGTGGCCTGGGGCTGGGGCAATATCTGCGCGCGATGGTGCTGGGCGGCAAGTCCGATCTGGAACGCCGCGCATTGTCGGAAGGCACAGACGGGGCGGGCGGATATACCGTGCCGGATGCCCTTTCCGCGCAACTGATCGACCGCCTGCGCGCGCAATCGGTTGCAATCCGCGCGGGCGCGATCACGGTGCCGTTGACCAGCGACCAGAACTATTATGCGAAACTGCTGACCGATCCGACACCCGCATGGCGCGATGAGGCTGGCGCGGTTGCGGAGAGCGATCCGACATTCGGGCGCGTTTCGCTGACGCCGCAATCCTTGGCTGTGCAAGTCAAGGTATCGCAGGAGTTGCTCGAAGATAGCCTGAACATCGGCACCGCGTTGCCCAATGTCCTGGCTGCTGCGATGGGGCTGGAACTGGACCGCGTGGCCCTTCTTGGCACGGGAACGCCGCCGGAGCCGCGCGGCCTCGCCAATACGTCCGGCATCGGCACCTTTGCGCAGGATGCCGGGATTGCCAGCTATGCGAACCTGTCGAAGGCGCGCACCGGCATTCTGTCGGCAAACGCCGGGCCGGTATCAGCCTACATCATGCACCCGCGCGATGAAGGCGCATTCACCGACCTGACGGACGGCCAAGGGCAACCGCTGATGGCACCGAAGGCAGTGGCCGATATCCCGATCCTGACCACAACGGCAATCCCCGTTGATGGCGGCACCGGGACGGACGAAAGCACGATCTTTGCGGGCAACTTCGCTCACCTGATGCTTGGCATCCGGCAGGATATCCGCATCGAACTGCTGAAAACTTCGACCTATGCCAGCAACCTGCAATACACCTTCCTTGCGCATATGCGGGCGGATGTGGCGGTTGCTCATGCCGGGGCGTTCTTCACCCTGACCGGCGTTGGCAAGGGCGCGTAAGAGGCACGGGCATCTTTATGAGGGCGATGATCCAGCCCGATAACGGAAAGCCGGATGCGTTGCCCATGCTCTCGCAGTGCGTTCAATCCGGCAAGGTGCGACCCCTCCCCCTGCTAATCTGGCATGGGGAGGGGGTATTCTGATCTCTACCGGACACACAGCGGGACCGGCGGGTCAGCCAAACTTACGCGCTGTCAAATCGAAGGAGGTTTTGCGTTATGGCAAAGCGAACACCGGACCATCTGAAAATCATCGCAGGCACGGCGCGGCCTGATCGCATGAACCCGGACGCGCCGCCCGCGAACATCGGCACGGCAAACGCGCCGGAATGGCTGAGTGAACGCGTGGCGGAAATCTTCACGCAGCTATCCGCGACCTTGCTGGGCATGGGCATTGCGTCACCGGACGACCAGGCGGCGCTGGCGATGCTTGCAAGCAGGCTGGAAGAAATCGAAATCTGCACGGCGGTAATCGAGGATGCGGGCCGCACCTATGCCACCACGGCGACCAGCGGCGACAAGCTGATTAGAGCGCGTCCGGAAGTTGCCATGCGTAACGAGGCGATGCGACATGCGCAAAGCCTGCTTTCTGACTTCGGACTGACACCGGCAGCGCGATCCAAGGTGAGCGCGGGTAAGACCGCCGAGGAAAACCCGTTTGCGGCGCTGGACAGGATTTAGCGCAGAGAGTTTCGCCAATTAGAACAACGGGGGCCAGGAGGCGATGCGTCCCGGCCTTTTGCTGTTCTGGGCTATAGCGGGCTGATTCCGCCTGCGACATTTTGGCAAATGCGCGACAAAGCTGATCTGTTCCCCCAGCGTTCCCCAGAATACGAAACCAGAAAGGCCACCGAAGCGGGTTCTGGGTAGCTATCTGATTTTATTGAGAATTTTGGCTCCGGCGGTAGGGATCGAACCTACGACCAATTGATTAACAGTCAACTGCTCTACCGCTGAGCTACGCCGGACCAATGCGCGGGTCATAGCAATACCTTTTGGCGGCGTCTAGGGGGTTTTGCAGAAAAGTTAAAGTCTTTTGAAATCTGCCGTTTCTGACAGGTGCGGCACGGCTTTTGCCTGGTTTTTGGAAACCAGATCAATCAGATGGGCAAAGACATTGCGCGCGGCGATCGGGTGCATGTTGGGCTGTAGCTCGGGATAGATTGCGCGGGTGATTGCGGCGATGCTGGCTGGGGTCGCTCCCAAGGCTGCTTTGATCTGGGCTGTGCGGGCGTTTCGGTGTGCGATCAGGTCGGTCAGGCGCCTGGTCGGGTCCGTGACGGGCGCGCCGTGGCCTGGCAACAAAAGACGCGCGTTCCATCGGCGCATTTTTTCGCAAGAGTGCATGAAAGCCGACAAATCCCCGTCGGGCGGAGACACCATCGAGGTGGACCAACCCATCACCTGATCACCGCTGAACACCGTATCGCCCAGCGCAAAGCACATGTGATTGGCCATGTGACCCGGCGTATGGTGGGCCGTCAGCCGCCAGTCTTTGCCGATGATATCCATTCCATCCACCAAATGATGATCGGGGGCAAAGGCGGTGTCGACCCCTTCACCGCCGCGGGCCAGCCCTTGTCGCGCCAGCTCGGTCATCACCGGGCTGCGGCCGGCTTCGGCGGTGCCGAACGCATAAATCGGCGCGCCTGTGCGCTCTGACAGATCCTGCGCCAGCGCCGAATGATCGACATGGGCGTGGGTGACCAGAATATGTGTTATCGTTTCCCCTGCCAAAGCTGACAGCAGCGCGGCAAGATGCGCGGCGTCCTTTGGCCCGGGATCAATCACTGCCACCTGCCCCTGCCCCACCACATAAGTGTTGGTGCCGCGAAATGTCATCGGCGAGGGGTTGCGCGCCAATATGCGGCGCACCCCCGGCAGGATCTGTTCGATCACGCCGGGTGCGGGGTTGAAACTGGTATGATCGAACATTGATGCCTTCCTTGGCGGCGCTGTCTGAGGTATCGACATGACCATGACATTTGCCTGGCTCAAACGCTATGCCCCCCGGTCGCTTTATGGGCGCGCCGCACTTATTTTGCTGACGCCGGTGATCGTGATTCAACTGGTGGTCGCCATCGTTTTCATACAGCGCCATTACGAAGATGTGACCGAACAGATGAGCCGGTCTGTCGCATTGGAGCTCGGCTATATCCTGAGGCAAATCGAAATATCGCCGACGGCCACCGCCGGGTTGATGCAGGTTGCAGAATTGGCGAAAGCGCTGAATCTGGTGATCACCCTTCCCGATGAATCGCCGCCCATGGGCGATAAAAGGCGGTTTTACGATCTGTCCGGACGGGTTGTCATCGTGACGCTGCGCGGTGATTTACCGACGCTGGAACGCACCGATCTGACCGGGTCCGACAAACATGTTCACCTGTATTTTGAAACAACGGCGGGGCCGGTGCGCATTGATGTGCCCCGGTTTCGGGTTTCGGCGTCAAACCCCCACCAATTATTGGTGCTGATGGCCGGTGTCAGCCTGTTGATGACGGTGATTGCGTTTTTGTTTCTGCGTAATCAGATGCGCCCGATCCGCCGTTTGGCCCGCGCCGCCGAGGCGTTTGGCCGGGGGCGTGTGGTGCCCTATTGGCCCTCGGGCGCAACCGAGGTGCGCGCGGCCGGGCAGGCATTTTTGAACATGCGCAACCGTATCGAACGTCAGATCGAACAGCGCACTGTTTTGCTATCAGGGGTCAGCCATGATTTACGCACCCCCCTGACGCGCCTGAAACTGGGCCTGTCAATGATGGACGAAGGACCGGACACCGATGAATTACTGGGCGATGTCCGCGATATGGAGGCCATGTTAGCGTCGTTCCTGGATTTCGTGCAGCTTGATTCGCTGGATGATCCGGAACCGGTGTCGCCCGGCGATCTGATCGAAACTCTGGCACGGGGCGCGCAACGGGCGGGGCAATCCTTGTCGGTGGTCGGCGATTTGCCCAATGAAACGGTGCTGTTGCGCCCGGCAGCGGTGCGGCGCGCGCTGGAAAACCTGATCAACAACGGTGTGCGCTATGGCACGCGGGTTGAACTGTCGTGCATCCTCAGCGAACGCGCGGTGGTGTTTCGCGTCGAAGACGACGGACCAGGCATTGATCCGGCCGTCCGCGACGAGGCGTTGAAACCGTTTACCCGGCTTGATGCCGCACGGGGGCAGAACCGGGGCGGCAATGTGGGCCTTGGCCTGTCCATCGCCATGGATATCGCGCGCCAACACGGCGGCACCCTGCGCCTTGATACCAGCACCCGATTGGGTGGTTTGTGCGCTGATCTGGTGCTGGCCCGCTAGGCAGTGTCTGCATTTGCGAGATTCTGCTTCAACGCCCAAACCATATCGGCACATGCCCTGTCAAAGACATACGCCCCATCGTCGCCGGTTGATCGCTTTCAGGTTTGCGCCTGCGCCGCACCCACCAAAGGGATCAACCGCCAGATAACAGAACCCGCGCCTTATTTCATCGTTTCGAACGGACGCGGATCTGTGCAACCGTTCAGATATCACACTCGGGTGTCGGTTTTTTCTTGCTATAAATATCCAAATTCCACGCTCTCACTCGGCGTGGCGCTGGATATAGCGCACCAAAGCCAGGGTTGATCCGTCCTTGCCCGCACCATCGGCCTGCCCACTGACCACGGGTTCCAACGCAAGTGCCAGTTCCTTGCCCAATTCAACGCCCCATTGATCAAAGGAATTGATGCCCAACAGAACCCCCTCCACAAACACGCGATGTTCATACAGCGCGATGATCTGACCCAGGACATAGGGCGTTAATTGCGGATACAGCAGTGTGGTCGACGGTCGGTTGCCCGGAAATACGCGGTGGCGCGCCTGACGCTCTAGTTCAGCACCTTCAAACCCCTTTTTGGCCATGATTTCGCGGGCCTGATCCAAGGATCGGCCGCGCATCAATGCCTCGGACTGGGCCAGGCAGTTGGCCACCAAAAGCGTGTGCTGATGGGCCAGTTCGGGTTCAAACCCGGTGGCGCCGACCATGAATTCACAGGGGACAACGCGGGTGCCTTGATGGATCAGTTGGTAAAACGCGTGCTGGCCGTTGGTGCCCGGTTCGCCCCAGACAACCGGCCCGGTGTTGACCGGCGCATCGTCCCCATCCATCTGCACGGATTTGCCGTTACTTTCCATTTCAAGCTGTTGCAGATACGCGGGCAAGCGCACCAGCCTTTGTTCATAAGGCAGCACAGCGCGGGTGGCGTATCCGCATCCCTGATTGTGCCATATCCCCACAAGGGCCAGCATGATTGGAAGGTTTTCCAACGGCGCGGCGGCGCGAAAATGCAGATCCATCGCCTCGGCGCCCGCCAGCATCGCGCGAAACGCATCCGGCCCCACGGCCAGCATGATCGGCAGCCCGATTGGCCCCCACAGGGAATAGCGCCCGCCAACCCAGTCTTCAAACCCAAACACGCGATCCGGGGCGATGCCGAAATCGGCGGTTTTATCGGCGGCGCTCGACAGTGCGGCAAACTGTGCGCCGGGGTCTTTCACCACTTCGCCCATCCACGCCTTGGCAGTGGCGGCATTGGTCATGGTTTCGATGGTGGTAAAGGTTTTGCTGGCAATGATCACCAGGGTGGTTTCGGGGTTCAGGCCGCGCAACGTATCGGCAATATGCGCGCCATCGACGTTTGAAACGTAATGCACTGCCGGTCCGTCATGATACGGAGCCAGGGCGAGTGTGGCCATCACCGGCCCCAGATCAGACCCACCAATGCCGATATTCACCACATCGGTGATCTTGCCCCCCTGCCCGGTAAACACGCCGCTGCGCACATCTTCGGCAAAGCGGTTCATCCGCGCCAGCGTGTCCAATACACCGGGCATCACATCGGCCCCGTCCACCATAACCGGTGTGCCGGTCAGATTGCGCAGGGCCGTGTGCAGCACGGCGCGCCCTTCGGTATCGTTGATCGGTTCACCGCCAAACATCGCGTCCCGTTTGGCCGCCAGATCGGCCTGTTCGCACAGCGCCAAAAGCAATTCGCGCGCGTCGCGATCAATGTTGGTCTTTGAGTAATCAAAAACCAGATCCCCCATGGTGGCCGAAAAATCGCCTGCCCGGGTGTCATCAAACAACGACAGGATCGACCGGTCTGCGGTTTTTTCTGCGGCGGCGGAAAGTTTCGTCCAATCAATCATCATTCGGCCCAATGTATCGTTGCATCGCCCAAAACCACCGAAATCGGCGCCTCGGCCGGGGAAAGGGAGCGTGCGCGTTCCAGCGCCTTGCGTTTTTCATCGCCGGTGATCACCACATGGGTGCTGATCGCGCCGCGCAAAACCGGCGCGGTCAGGGTGATGCGCGGTTCAGGCGCACCGGGGGCGCGCATTGCCATCAACGGCGGCGCACTTTGGTCCAGCGCGTCTTCCAGCATGTCGGCACCGGGAAACAACGATGCCGTGTGCATATCGGCCCCCATGCCCAACAACAGCACCGACAGGGGCAAATGCGGCGCAATCGCCGCACCCAATGCATCCAACCGATCCTCGGGGATCGGCGCATCGCCATAGAGCGGCAGATATTGCGCGGCGGCAGCGCGATCCACCAACAGCCGTTCGCGCAGTAACCGGGTATTGGACCGGTCGGACGTTTCGGGCACCCAGCGTTCGTCGGTCAGCATGATGAAAACCTTGCTCCAATCCAGCGCGATACCGCACAGCGAATCGAATATCGGGCCCGGCGTTGTGCCCCCCGGCACCGCAAGCGAAGCGGTGTCGTGGGTCATCAATGTGCTGTTCAACTCTCCGGCGATTTTGTCGGCCAGTTGCATCATCATCATTTCACGGTCGGCGTATTCTTTGATCTTCATCACGGCCTCCTTTGACGCATCCGGTATGATAGGGGGGAATACACGATCCTGAAAGCCCGGTCACACCTTGATTTCGCGCCACCGCCGCCCGGCGCGGTGCATCAGCATTTGCGCATCTTCCGGCCCCGCACTGCCCGAATCGTACAGTTTCGGGGCCTCGCCCCGGGTGGTCCAGCCTTCGATGATCGGGTCGGTCCAGGCCCAGGCGGCCTCAACCTCATCACCGCGCATGAACAGGGTCTGATCGCCGCGGATCACATCCATGATCAACCGCTCATAGGCTTCGGGCGGGTCTTCGGCATCGGGGCCAAGTGCGTCGGCAAACGACATATCCAGCGGCACATCGACAAGGCGCATGCCGCCCTGCCCCGGCTCCTTGATTGTCACGCCCAGGGTGATGCCTTCGTTGGGTTGCAACCGGATGGTCAGGATATTGCGATGGGTGCCCGCTTCGCTGCCGAAAATCGAATGGGGCGCGTCCTTGAATATCACGGCGATTTCGCTGGTGCGCGCCTTGAGCCGCTTGCCCGTGCGCAAATAAAATGGCGTCCCGGCCCAGCGCCAGTTCGACACGTTGATCTTCATCGCCAGAAAGCTCTCGGTCAGGCTGCGCGGGTTTTCGGCATCTTCGCGATAGCTGTTTTTGCCCTCGGCCCCGTCATACTGCCCACGCACGATATGGTGGGGTTCCACCGGGTCAAGCGCGCGGATCACCTTCAGTTTTTCATCGCGCACCGAATCGGGGGAAAACCGCGCCGGCGGCTCCATCGCGATCAGGCACAGCAATTGCATCAGGTGGTTCTGCACCATGTCGCGCATGGCACCGGCCTTGTCATAATAGGCGCCGCGCCCGCCCACACCCACGGTTTCGGCAACGGTGATCTGAATGTGATCCACATATTGCGAATTCCACAACGGTTCGAACAAAACGTTGGCAAACCGCACCGCCATCAGGTTTTGCACAGTTTCCTTGCCCAGATAATGATCGATCCGGTAAATCTGAGTTTCGTCGAAATGTTCCGCCAGCGTCGCGTTCAGATCCCGCGCCGTGGCCAAATCGCGGCCAAACGGTTTTTCAACCACGATCCGGCTGTCGCGATCGGCCAGCCCGTGGGCATAGAGCCGTTCGGCCAATGCCCCAAACAGGCTTGGCCCGACTGAAAAATAGAACGCCTTTACCACATCATCGCGCACCAATTCGGCCAGTTTCTCCCAACCACCATCACCCGTGGCGTCGATGGCGACATAGTGCAGATGCTCCAGAAAACGCTCAAGCCCGTCCTCGTCGCGCCCGTCGGGGGTGAATTCCAGAATCGAATCGCGCACGAAATCGCGATAGCCCTGATCGTCATGATCTGCGCGCGCCGCACCGATCACCCGGGCCTCGGGCGGCATTTGCCCGGAACAGAACCGGCGATACAATCCTGGCAAAATCTTGCGCCGGGCCAAATCACCTGTGCCGCCGAAAATCACCAGATCGAATGGATCGACCGGAATAACCCGTGAAACCATAGTGCCCTCAATCCTTGGCCGCGCGGCGGCCAGTTTTCTCGCGCTGCACCGCCATTGCGCGGCTGTTAGCGCTAACCAATTCTGCCCGCCTCATACCCCCGTCCCCACGCCAAGTCCAGTGTTGCGCGCAGGTTCACAACTGCGTCAGCGTCATTTGACAGGGTTTCGCGCCACGGCTCAACAGGTTACGACACTTGAAACTATGCGGAGCGCAGTGATGAAAGACAACACGCATGCCCTGGATCCGGCGAAATTTCGCGATCCGGTACGCACCGCCAAAGGCGAGCCGCGCGCCAGTGTTGCGCTGAACACTCCACAGACCCTGTGGTTTAATACCGGCACCCTTTGCAATATCGAATGCGCCAATTGCTATATCCTAAGCTCGCCCAAAAACGATGCCTTGGTGTATATTACCCAGGCCGAGGTGATCGATTATCTCGATCAACTGCAAACCCGCCAATGGGGCGTGCGCGAAATCGCCTTTACCGGGGGCGAACCGTACATGAACCCCGAAATGAACGCGATGACCCGCGCCGCCCTTGAACGCGGATACGATGTGCTGGTGCTGACCAATGCGATGCGCCCGATGATGCGCAAATCCGTGCGTGACGGTCTGGCCGCGTTGCACGCCGATTTCCCCGGAAAATTGACGTTGCGGATTTCCGTCGATCACCATTCGCAGGAAATGCACGATGTCGAACGCGGCAAGGGCGCCTTTGCCAAAACCATCACCGGCATGGAATGGCTGCGCGATGCGGGCGTTGCGATGGCTGTGGCCGGACGTACCATCTGGGGCGAAACCGAAGAACAGTCGCGCGCCGGATACGCGGCCCTGTTTGCCAGACACGGGTTTGCGATTGATGCAATGAACCCGGCCCAGACGGTGCTGTTTCCCGAAATGGATGACAGCGTGGATGTGCCCGAAATCACCACCGCCTGTTGGAATATCCTGAACATTTCGCCAGATGCGATGATGTGTGCCTCATCGCGCATGGTGGTCAAACGCAAAGGTGCCGACAGACCCGCCGTTCTGGCCTGTACCCTGCTGCCCTATGCGCCCGAATTCGAACTGGGCGAAACCCTGGAACAGGCCGAACGCGATGTGTCGCTGAACCACCCCCATTGCGCGAAATTCTGCGTTCTGGGCGGGGCCAGTTGTTCGGGCTGACCTGCGGGACGGCGGGTGGGGCGATGGCGCAAGCCGAGCGTCACCCACCGTCCAGACATCACGCCGTGGCCACCACCCAATTTGCGATATCGGGCAGCAGCCCATCCAGAACCGTCTGAAACGCCGGGATCAGGACACTGGGAATATCGTCTGTCGCCGTGGCGCGTTGCCGGAACACGCGGGTTGCGATCACCTGTTGATCACGGTCGCGCATCAGGGTCAGACTGATGTCGATCACAACGGAAAAGCCCGGGTTCGTCGCCTCAACCTGAAACGCGTCGACGCGCGACAAAAGCGCGACATCGGGCACCGGCCCGCCCTCGTTCGGGCCGACATATCCAACCCGGCCCGTTCCCGCGATCGACCGCACGATCAGCGATTGCAAGACCGCCGGCAGGTCATCGGCCCACCGGCTTTCGGGCAGGTATGTGACCGCCAGGGCGTTGGGCTTTACCACGATGCGGTCTGTCGCAATCGCCGCTGGTGTGGTGGGGCGCGCCACCAGGATCGTGCGCGCGGTGCGCCGCCCCGTGGTTGCCCCCGGAACCGGCCGCAGATCAAAGGTGTCCAGCGGCGTCGCGGCCGAATTCAGCGATGAAACCGCGCTGCACCCCCCCAAGGATGCAGCCGCCCCGATCAAAGCGGCGCGGCGGGTCAGGATCAGTGTCTGGGTCATGTCATCTCCGGTATTCGGGTACGCGATCATCAAGAAGGAACCTGGCAGGGTCCTGTTCTATCCGTCGCACAAGTTGGGTCAGCGATTGCACCAAACCGCGCGCCTCACTGCTCAGGCCGGTCAGTTCTGCCAATCCCGAACCGGTAAAGGTGCGGATGCCGGGCGCGGCGGCGGCCAGGGTCGACTGTACCTGTTTCACCACATCGTCGGCGCGTACAATCAGCGCGTCAAGATCCGATGTGATCGCGGGCAGATCATCGGCCACCTGATCGGTTGCACTGCGGATGCGGGCCGATGTGGCGCGGATATCCTCCAGTACGGGTCCAAGATCGGTCGACAGAACATCTGTTGCGGCCTCAAACGTTGTATCTGCCGTGGCCAATGTGCTGTTTGCCGACACCAGCGCCCCGTCCAGATACACCAATGTGGTCTGTGCGCGGTCAAACAACTGTGTCGCCGCCGACAGGGCGGCACGCGCATCGGTTGCCATCGGGTCAAGCTGCGCCGTGGCGCCGGTTATGTCCTGCGCCACCTGTTCAACCGCGCGCGCGGCACTGTCCACGGCTGTGCGGATGTCGGCCACCACGGCCGGCACGTCGGTGTCGATCACGCTTTCAATGGTGGCAATGGCCCGGCCCGCATCGCCCAGAACCACCCGCGCTTCGGCCACCAACAGCGCGCCGTCGCCATCCACCAACGCATCGAAACTGTCCGATGCTTCGGTCACGGCGGCAAAGGCGGTTTCCGCCTCGGTCAATGTGGTTTCCAATTCGGTCAGCCGTGCATTCAACAGACCGGCGGTTTCGGTGAATCCGTCCAATGTGGCCCCCGACCGGGTGGACAGATCGCCAATCGCCGTGTTCAGCGTGGTCATTGTTTCAGAGATTTGCGCGACGATCACCGGCACATCCTTTTGCATCAGGGTTTCGGCCTGTGCAAACGCCGCCGCGGCGCTGTCGATGGCACCGGTAGACGATGAAATCGCGCCCTCGGCCGCATCAAACGCCCCCGCCGCCGACCCCAGCGCGGTATCGACATTGGCCAATGTGGTTTCTGCCGCTGTGCTCAGAGCGCCCAAACGATCGGTGAAATCTGCGATTTGCGACGTTGCATCCGCCACGGTTGCGGTGATTTCGGAAAAATCCACCAGTGCCTGTTCCAACCCGCCAGAGGCGGTGTTCAGATTGCTGAGGATGCCGCTTACATTCTCCTGATTTTCCGGCCCGACGATCTTGGTAAATTGCTCCAACAGACGTGTCGCCTCGGCCACCAGGTTGGGCGCGCCGTCGACCAATTGTTGCAGGGTCGAAGGTTTCGAGGTGATGATCGGTACCTCACCCGCGGGCGCGGTCAGGGGCGCGGATACGGCACCCTGATTGGACAGGGCAATATAAGACACCCCCGTCACCGCAGATGAATTCAGCTGTGCAACCGTGTCTTCGCGCACCGGCGTTGTGGCGTCGACTTCGATTTTCACATAAATTTGCGACGGATCGGGCGCGTGAATGCGCAATTCAATCACCTTGCCCACGCTGATCCCGTTGAACAGAACATCACCCGATCCATCCAGCCCCGACACATCCTCAAACAGAATGGCATATTGGGCATATTGCCGGTCAAGCTGAACATTGGCCAGCCAGATCATGAACCCCAGCGCCCCCAGAATGCCCGCCAGGGTAAAGGCGCCGATCAGGATGAAATTCGCCCGGGTTTCCATTATCGCACCTCATCATTGTCGGTGGTTTTCAGGGCGGCGCGCGCACGCGGTCCGTGGAAGTATTCGCGCACCCATGGGTGATCGATTTCCAGCATTTCGGCCATTGTGCCGACCGCCAGCACCTTTTTTTCGGCCAACACCGCAATCCGGTCGCAGATTGCGTGCAAAGAGTCCAGATCGTGGGTGACCATGAACACGGTCAGGCCCAGCGCGGCCTGCAACCGCCCGATCAGCGTGTCGAACGCGGCGGCGCCAATCGGGTCAAGCCCGGCGGTGGGTTCATCCAGAAACACGATTTCCGGGTCCAATGAGATGGCGCGCGCAAATCCGGCCCGTTTGCGCATTCCGCCCGACAGATCCGATGGATATTTGCCTTGGGCATTGTCGGGCAGGCCGACCATGCGCACCTTGATTCCGGCCAGGGTTTCGCGCAGGTCGTCGGGCATATCCAACTGCTCGCGCATTGGCACTTCGACGTTCTGGCGCACGGTCAGCGATGAAAACAGCGCCCCATCCTGAAACATCACGCCCCAGCGGCGGCGAATGGCGCGGTATTCTTCCTCGGATGTGTCCCGCACGCTTTTGCCGAACACCTCGATCTGGCCTGCGTTGGGTTTCAACAGGCCGACAATCTGATGCAACAGCACCGATTTGCCGGTCCCCGATCCGCCGACAATGCCAATGATTTCACCGCGCCGCACGTCAAGATCGACGCCATCATGCACCACATGATCGCCGAATTTCTTGACCAGCCCGCGCACCCGGATAATCGGATCGCTGTCGTCCGCCGCGCTGTTTTGCGAATTGCGCATCACACCCCCACCAGGGCAAAAAAGATCGAAAACATCGCATCGGCCACAATGACCAGAAAAATCGAAACCACGACCGAGGTCGAGGTAAGCCGCCCAAGGGATTCGGCATTGCCGCCCACCTTCAGCCCTTCGTAACACCCGATAACGCCAATGATCAGCGCAAAGAACGGCGCCTTGATGATCCCCACCGAAAACTGCCAGAGGTTGATATTGGCCACGAGGCGCGATTGAAACACGCTGGGCGATACGCCCAGTTCGATCCATGACATCATGGCACCGCCCACCAACCCCGAAACATCGGCAATCAGCCCCAGTATCGGCAAGGTGATGATCAACGCCAACACGCGCGGCACGACCAGTATTTGCACCGGGTCCAACCCCAGGGTGCGCATGGCGTCCACTTCCTCGCGCATTTTCATCGATCCGATCGCGGCGGTAAATGCCGACCCGGATCGCCCTGCAATGATGATCGCGGTCAGCAAAATGCCCAATTCGCGCAGAACCGCAATGGCGATCAGATCAACCACAAACACTTCGGCCCCGAACTGGCGCAACTGCACCGACCCCTGAAACGCCAAAACCACACCGATCAGAAACGCCATCAGCGTCACGATGGGAACGGCCTTTAACCCCACTTCCTGCATGTGATGCACCAGCGACGTCAGGCGCAGCCGCCGGGGGTGAATGACCAGGGTCGCCAGCGCCGCCATCACCTGACCCAGAAAACCGGTGACTTCGATAACCAACCGCCAGGAGCCGTGCACACTTTGCCCGACACCCTCAATCACATCCGCGATGCTTTGGCGTTTTGCCTGCGGCACATCGCCGCCGGGCATATTGGCACTGACCGTATCAAGCAAAAGCTGTTGCACATCGCTGGCACCGGTGATCGGCACGGTGCCCCCCTGCCCGCCAATCCGCCCCGCCAGATCAAGAACAAACCAGGCGCCGGCCGTGTCCATCCGGCCCACCTGTTTGATATCAACGCCTTGCGCGGTATCAACATCACAGCTAAGCGCCGCGACCCCATCGATCAGCAGATCACCCGACAGCACAACACGCCCCTCGTCCACCGCAATGCGCGGTGGGTCGGTTTGGGTATCGTTGCCGCCTTGGGTCACCTGTTTCCTCCGGTGTTCATGCCGTGCCTTTGCCTGTTTATCGCGCCTTTGACACGGTTTTGGTCGGCCTGTGCGGGGCCAGCCATATTCGGGTGCCTTTTGACGTTGAATGCGTATAGTGTCGCCTCATACCGCCATTCCCGTATGAAGGGGAACCACTGATGAGCAAATCGGCACTCCTGGCCCGCCTTCCGGGCGACAGAACCGGGGATTTGGCCCAAACGTTGCAGGTGCAGTGCCGCATTCCGTCGGTTCATGCCAAACAAGGCACGCTGATCGCTGACGAGGGCGATTTTGCCGATCACTCGATTCTTCTGCTGAAGGGCTGGATCGGCCTGTCCAAAACGCTGATTTCGGGCGACAGGCAAATCATTGATGTGATGCTGCCGGGCGATTTCGCCCTGATCGGCACCGAAATCGTGCCCGTCGCGGCCTGTAGCGTCGAAGCGCTGAGCGATGTGGAATATATCGTGGTTCACCCCATGGCCGCCAATGGCCCCGATGCCGCCTTTATCCGTTTGCGCAAACTGATGGCGGCGTCGATCCTGACGGCGCAATCGCGCACGTCGGAATTGTTGCTGCGATTGGGGCGGGGCAACGCCGCCAACCGCATCGCCTATGCGCTGTTGGAGTTTTACGTCCGGCTGGAATATGTGGGCCGCACCCAAGGCACCCGGTTCGAATTTCCGATCACCCAGCAAAAGCTGGGCGAATTTACCGGCCTGACCAATGTTCACGTCTGCCGCACCCTGCGCAGATTCGAACGCGAGGGGCTGATTTCGCACCCCGACAGCGGCACGATCTGTCTGGAAGACGTGGCCACCCTGTGCGCACTGGCCGATATCGACATCGGCCTGTTGAAAGAAGAAATCCTGATGCGCGCCTTGCCCGTGTAGCGGCCAATCATCGGCATTCGACAATCTCACCCAAGGTCTGACCGGCGAGTTCTTCGCTTGCGTCGCGGGCAATATCGCCCAGCGATACAATACCCAACAACCGACCGTCGGGATCGTTTACCAACAGGCGGCGAATGCGCCGATCCCCCATCATTCGCGCCGCATCAACTACGCTGTGATCGGCGTGGCAGATGCTGACATAACGGGTCATGATGGTGCTGACCGGCTGATCCCGGCCCCACCGGGCATTGGGCATCAACCCCAGCACAAGATCGCGGTCCGTCAAAACACCAATGGCAACGCCGCCCTCGACCACCGGTAAAAACCCGATATCGCGGTCCTTCATCAACGCGGCTGCGGCGCGAATCGATGTTCCCGGCCCCACGCAGGACGGTTGCCTTTGCATAATTCTGGACACACGCATATTCACCTCCATCCCGATCAGTCGGGTATCGCGCTGGATTGGGATTCTGACCTGTTCTTGCGTTTCTCACGCGCTTTCAGCGCCTCAAACCCCACGATCACATCCAACAGTTCGGTCGTGATTTCGCTTTGCCGTACGGATCGTGTTTCCGATTTCAGATCTTCCAACCGCTCGTCCACCGATTGTTCGGCCTGCTGCATCCGCGCCAGCCGGGCTGCGTTTTCTGTCACCAATGCCTCGGCGGCGGCGCGGTGGACGGTGGCAAACAACAGGTTGCGCACCAGCGCCGCCAACATATCAGACGCCGACAGTGTAAAGCGCGGCAAACTGCGCGACACCCAGGGGCGCGCCGCCAAGTCCACCATCATATCGCGGTCAAGCGGCAGCAAACGTTGCGAAATGGGGGCATGACGGCCATGATCAATCCGGTGGGTGTAAATCAACGTCACCGGGCCGTGGCCGCGCAATCCCTCAAGCCGCGTCACCAGATCCCCGGCCAGGCGGTTCAACCCATCCACATTGGCCGGGGGCAACAGCGTGACTTCGGGCACCATGCCGACACCGTGCAACGCATCCTCCATCTGTGCGCCCACACACAGAATGCGCAGGGTGCATCCGGGGGCGCGATGACGCGCGGCCTCGGCTGCGATCACCTCGTTGTAATTACCGCACAGGCCGTGATCCGACCCCAGAACAACCAGCACCGCGCGGTCATCGGCCGGTTCATCCTGCACCAAGGGGCCGTTGATATGCAGGAACGCCTGCAGCCCATCCAGCACCGTATCACGCCATTCATCAATGGCGCGGGCGGCCTGTTCATAGGGGGCGGCATTGATCGCCGCCATGGTTTTCATCGTGCGCACGATGCCTCGGATGCTTTGCATCGTGTCGGTGCGCCGGGTGAGGCGTTCAAGGGTTTGTGCCATCGCCGCCCCCTTGCACCGCCGCGCGCGCCAGCGCCACGATCTGGGCGCGCCCGTCTTTGCCCAACCGTTGGCCCGATTGAATAAGGGCGCGGGTTTCGCCCTGTCCGGCACGAATGGCGGCGCGAATGGCAGCGCTGGCCGTGGCCATGTCCGGCTCGCTCAGATCATCCAACAGCCCCTCCATCGCGGCGATCAATACCGCCAGTTGTTCATCGGCAGGCATCGGATCACGCTCGGGCTGGCGCAGGGCGGCGCGCACCGCCGCACCGCGTGACAGCCGGGCGCGGGTTTCATCATCAAGCCGGGTGCCAAAACGGGCGAATTCCTCAAGCTCTTCGAATTGCGACAGAGTCACGCGCAGGTTGCCCGCCACATCGCGCAGCGCGGGCGCTTGCGCCTTGCCGCCCACCCGCGATACCGACACGCCCAGATCAACGGCGGGAAACTGATTGCGCCGCACCAGACGGGGCGACAGATATATCTGCCCATCGGTGATCGAAATCAGGTTGGTGGGAATATAGGCCGACAGGTTTTCCGCCTGGGTTTCAACCACCGGCAGCGCGGTGATCGAGCCACCGCCAACACCGGGGCCAAATTGCCCGGCCCGTTCCAACAGACGCGCATGGACGAAAAAGATATCGCCTGGAAACGCCTCGCGCCCCGGTGGGCGGCGCAACAACAGCGACAATTCGCGGTAGGAATGGGCGTGGTGGGTCAGATCATCGAACACGATCAACACATCGCGTCCCTCGGCGGCCAAGGATTCAGCCATCGACATGGCCCCGTAGGGCGCGACATAGGACTGACCCGGCGTTTCCTCATCACCCGCCGACATGACGATGGTGTTGTCCATCACCCCGCCATCGCGCAAAGCGCCAATCACCTTTGCCACCGCATCGCCGCGTTGACCGATGGCGCAATAAATACAGGCCACGCCGGTATTTTTCTGGTTCAAGATCGCATCGACCGCGATGGATGTTTTACCGGTCTGGCGATCCCCAATAATCAACTCACGTTGACCCAGCCCGACCGGCACAGCGGCATCCACCGCCTTCAGGCCCGTCGCCAGGGGCCGCGCCACGGGGCGGCGATCAAGGATGCCGGGGGGCTGCATTTCAATCGGGCGCATCCGGTCGGTGGCGATTGGCCCGCCACCATCACGGGGCTGTCCCAACCCGTTGACGACCCGCCCCAACAATGCCGCCCCCACCGGCACGCTGATCACCTGACCGGTGCGCCGCACATCAGCCCCCGGCACAACCGACCCGGCCGGCCCCAACATCACCACGCCAAGCCGGTCAAGTTCCAGGTCAAACACGATTCCGGTCAGCCCGCCGCCAAAATCCAACACCTCATCCACCAACGCCCGCGCCAGACCGGTGACAATGGCGATCCCGTCGCCAATTTCGGCAACTGTGCCAATTTCGCTCAGGTGCGGTTTTGGCGGTGGCGCATCCAGAACCGCCTGAAGCAGATCATCGGTGGCATCGCGGGGGGCATCATGCAGCATCAGAGCGCCTCTTTTGTTCCGCATCGCTTAAGATTTCTTGCAATCCGTCGACATAGCCATCGACAGTCCAGCCCAGTTGCGCGCCGCCCAACCGCAAGGACAGGCCCGGCGATTGATCCGGGTCGGTGGCATAACGCACGTTTGTGCCGGGCAATGCATCCGCAATCGCAGTGTCGATCTGCGTGCGCAGATTATCGGGCAACGGCGTGCGCGTGGTCACCACGGCGGCGCGGCTGTCGCCGACTGCGGCCTTCAAATCGTCGGTCATGGCGCCCAGACGCGATATGGCGCGCGCCACGATGCGATCTTCCAAGGTTTCGCCAGACAGATCGTTCAGCGCCTTGCGAGTCAGCGAAACCAAGGCTGCCGCCCCCTTTTGATGCAGCTTTTCGGTGTATTGGCGCGCCTCTTGCGCCCGTTCGGTGGCGCGGGATTCCTGTTCGCGGTTCAGTCGCGCGCGCGCCTGTGACAGCATTTCATCCCGCTCGGCGGCGGCCTCGGCGCGGGCCTGTTCCAGGGCGCCATCGCGCGCCGCTTTCAGGCGCTGGGTTTCGGCATGGTGTTCTGCGGCGGCGGTTTCGGCCGCCTCGCGGATCTGCGCCGCTTCGGCCATACGGTCGGAGATTTCGCGTTCGCGCGCATCGATCCCATCCAGGATCGGGCGGTACAAGAACCGTTTCAACAACCATACCAGCACCAGAAAGTTAACCAGTTGGGCCGCGACGGTGATCCAGTCAATCGACATCGTTAGCCACCCGCGCCCTGACTTGCCGCTTCAACGGCTGCGTTCCAGAACGGGTTGGCAAACAACAGGATCATCGCCACCACGAAACAATAGATCGCGGTGGATTCGATCATCGCAAGGCTGACAAACAGGGTGCGCGACAAGGTCGAGGCGGAATCGGGCTGTTGGGCAATGGCCGACAGCGCACTGGCCGCTGCGCGCCCTTCACCCAAGGCGGGGCCAAGCGCGCCAAACGACACGGTCAGCCCGGCGGTGAAAATCGAAATTGCAGCAATGATGGCGAGATCGGTCATGTCTGGTCCTTTGTAACGGCAGCTTTGGGTTCGGTTTCGGCCACTTCGGTGGCTGACGAAATATAAACGGTGGCAAGGATGGCAAAGATATACGCCTGAATCACGCCGGTCAGCAGGCCCAGCGCATCCATGATCACCGGAAAGAAAAACGGCGCAACGCCCAGCAATATCGCGGCAATCACAGCACCGCTCATCACGTTGCCATACAGGCGAATGGCCAAAGAGACGCCGCGCGAAAATTCACCGATGATGTTGAATGGCAGCATGATGATGTTGGGTTCGATATAGCTGCGCAAATATCCCCCGATGCCGCGGCTTGCGATGCCAAACAGCGGCACCGCAACCAGCACCGCCAGTGCCAGCGCCGCGGTGGTGGAAAGTGATCCGGTGGGCGCATGCCAACCCGGCACAATGGCCAGAAGATTTGATACGAAAATAAACAAAAACAGCGTTCCGGCAAAATACAGCACCCGCCGGTCGGGCCGCGCGCTGATTTCATTGATCTGGCCTTGGATGGTCAGCACCACTGCCTCAAGCGTGGTGCGCCAACGGTTTGGTGGCACATCGGGGCGCAAATTGCGGGTGATCAGGATTGACGTCAGGGTCAGGATCGCCATCACGATCCAGGTAAAAACAATCGTCGCATTTACCGTAAAACCGCCGACGGTAAACACCGTGATCTCATCGGGGGTCATTTCCATGGCGTTGCCTCTTTTTTCGGTTGCAGCGCGGTCAGCAAAATCAGCCGCACCACCATGAAGGCCAGCGCAAAGCCCAGTATCGCCGCCACACCCCATGTGGCCACCCACCACCCCGCGCCCAGCAACAGTGCAATGCGCAAGGCGGCACTGGGCAGCAGCACGGCAACCGGACGCGGCGCGCGCAGCGCCAGCCGCATGCCCCAGGCCAGCCCGGCAAAAAACAACGCCGCCGCCAATGCTCCGGCCAAAAGGCCAAAGCCGAACAGCGGGAAATCAAAACTGGCCAACATCACTCGCCTTTCTCTTTGTCGATCCATCGCCAGGCCAGAAACCCGCCAATCGCCACCCCGCCCAGGATCAGGGCGATGGTCCAGGAAAAGTCCTGTGGCGCGATCCGATCTAACCACAGGCCCAAAAACGCACCCCCCACGGTTGGCACCGCTACGGCCCAGCCGATCATCCCAAACACGCCGATTCCGCGCAATGGGCTGGGGCCGGGATTGTCGCGCGCGGCCTTTTTGCGCGCGGCGTCGCGGCCGATCTGGTTGGCCTTTTTGTGCTCACTCATGGCAGCGGCTCCTTTCGCAATCCGGCGAACCGGCGCACCATATCCGCCTCAAGCTTTGACAGGGCCGAGCGCGCGACGCGCTCTTCATCCTCGACGGTTTCGAAAAACTGATCGACCGTATCATGCAGGCTGGCCAAATCGGCGCTTTCGATGCCGCGCCGCACGGCAATTTCCACCCGGTGGCCGGTTTTCACCAACAGCCCTTCGTCGATGCCGAATATCCGCTCATCCCCGCCCGGCTGGGTGATCAACAACACCGAGGGCACCAGCGCCGCGATAAAATCGGTGTGATTGGGCAGCATCCCAAACGCGCCATTCTGCGCCACGGCGTTCAACCGCGTGGCGGCCCCCTCAAACAGCGTCGCACCGGGCAGCCGCACCATCACCTGCATGTCGTCGGCCATGGTCATGCCGCGACCTCGGGTTCGGGCAAGGCCCCGATCATGTAATAATCGCTTTCGGGGCGATCGAACGTGGTTTGTGCCAGGATGGTTTCACAGCCCTTCAACGTCGCCTCAAGCGGTACCAATTTGCCTCCCGCGCCAGTTGACGCGCTGACAGTGGCGAACGGTTGGGTCAAAAACCGCTCCAACCGCCGCGCGCGCGCAACCACAGCGCGGTCATGGGCCGATAATTCCTCGATCCCAAGCATGGCAATGATATCGCGCAGGTCTTCGTATTCGGCGAGGGTGCGGCGCACGGCGCGGGCAATATCATAATGGCGCTGCCCCACTACATTCGGCGTCAACATGACCGAGGATGAGGCCAAAGGATCAACCGCGGGATACAACCCCTCACTCGCGCGTTTGCGTGACAAAACCACCGAGGCCGACAGGTGCGAAAAGATATGCGCCGCCGCCGGATCGGTGAAATCATCGGCCGGCACATAGACCGCCTGAATCGACGTGATCGCGCCTTTGCGGGTGGATGCGATGCGTTCCTGCAATGTGGCCAGTTCGGTGGCCAGGGTCGGCTGATACCCCACGCGCGATGGCATCCGCCCCATCAACCCCGACACCTCCGATCCGGCCTGAACATAGCGAAACACGTTGTCGATCAACAACAACACATCCTGTTGCCGGTCATCGCGGAACCATTCCGCCATGGTCAGCGCCGATTTGCCAACCAAAAACCGCACACCCGGGCTTTCGTTCATCTGGCCAAACAGCATCACCATGCGGTCGCGCACGCCCGCCTCGCCCATTTCGCGCCACAGCTCTTCGGCCTCGCGCGAGCGTTCGCCAATGCCACAAAACAGGCTGACACCGTGGTGATGTTCAACGGTGTTGTGAATCAACTCGCTCAGCAGCACGGTTTTGCCCACGCCGGCACCACCGAACAGGCCGGTTTTGCCGCCCCTCTCAATCGGGGCCAACAGATCGATTGCCTTGATGCCCGTTTCCAATACTTCGGCGCGCAACACCCGATCGGCCAGGCGCGGCGGCGCGTTGTGGATCGAGCGGTGTTCATCGGCGATGGGCGCCGGTTCCCCGTCAATCGGGGCACCGAACACATCCAGCATCCGGCCCAACACGCCCTCGCCCACCGGCACCATCACCGGCCCGCCGGTGGCGCGCACACCAGTGCCCAAGCCCAGGCCATTGACCGAGGCCAGCGCGATACACCGCGCCGCCCCGCCTTCGACGAAGGACATCACCTGCAGGGCAATATCGCCCGCATACAGCAGATCGTCGATGTCGGGCCTGTCACCGGGAAACGCCACATCGACAATGCCGCCGCGGACCGCCACGATATGCCCCTGGGGGAAATCAGGCATGGTTCAACCCGCCGCCAAACCGCCATCAACCGGATACTGCCCCCCGGTGATAAACGCCGATTCATCCGATGCCAGAAACAGCACCAGATTGGCCACATCAATGGATTCACCATAGCGCGCCAGCGGGATCGACGCGGCCAGTTGTTTTTGCGTCTCATCGCCATGGCCGGGGCTGAACCCTTCTTCCAATGACCGCATCATCCGGGTGTTGATCGGCGATGGATGCACCGAGTTCACGCGCACATTGGCCGCTGCCGCCTCGATTGCGGCGGCCCGGGTCAGCCCGACAATGGCGTGTTTTGACGTGATATAGGGGGCCACATTGGCGCTGCCCTGTAGCCCGGCGATGGATGACATGTTGATGATACTGCCGGATTTGCGTTCGATCATGGCGGGCATGACATGTTGCAAGCCCAGAAAGGCGCCGCGCACGTTGACCGACATGACCCGGTCAAAATCCTCGATCTTCTGATCGACCAATGGCGCGACCTTGCCCTCGATTCCGGCGTTATTGAAAAACACGTCGATCTGGCCAAAACGATCCAGCACCGCCTTGACGTAACGCGCGCTATCCTCGGCCGAAGATACATCGGCGGCCACACACAGCACATCGTCGCCCGCGTTCAACGTATCGGCGGCGGCGCTCAGATCGTCGTCTTTCAGATCGATCAAGGCAACCTTTGCGCCATGTTCCAGAAACAGCCGCGCTGTTTCCAACCCGATCCCGGCCGCACCGCCGGTGATCAACGCAATCTTATCCTGCAAACGTTTCATCTTATGTCCTTTCATAATAGGGCCCCGCAATCACGCCGGGGCCGATCCTGTGGATTTGCGCCGCAGCTTTTCCGCCAGCGCGACAAACAGCGCGCCAACGCCGAGCGCGTGCAGTTCAATCAGCCAGATGACCGCCAGCGCCCCCTCTAACGGGACAACAAACATCACCACACCGGCCAAAAACGATAACAGCCCGCCCAGCACCAGAAACCGCTCGCCGGGAATTTCACGGCGCAAACGGATGGCGATCACCACCCTGAGCAACCCGTCAAGCATGGCCCAGACGGCAATCAGGATGCGCAAGGCAAAGGCCGTGGCATCCGGCGCATACAGCGTCAGCAAAAACACCCCCAGCCCCAGAACCCCCTCAACCGCCCAGACCCACCACATGCCAAGCCAGCGACGATCACGCGTTGCCAGAGCCAGCGCAAGAACCCCGTCCAGCAGAACAAAAGCGCCAAACAGCACCACCAGACCATCCAGAGTCAGACCCGGCCATGCGAAGGTGACAAGGCCAAAACCGATGGCGACAATGCCGCGCAACAGGAACAGCCGCCAGTTTTGTGTCAGATTGGGATGCAACTCACGCATGTGTCGGCGCTCTCCATGTCATGGCGGCGATGCGCGTTCCGGCGCGGCCGGCCAATATTTCGGCGGCATGGTCCAACCGGCCCATTCCTGCCATTCCACCGCCGCGCGCAAAAAGCGCGGCGGCCTTTGGTTCATTGCTCCGGCGGGAATTATCCCTGTCGGCGACGCCACACAGGCGCGCAACAAAACCATGACGTGTGTAAACCTTCCCCAACCCTGACGCCAGCGCCGCTTTGATCTTTTTCGGTTCAGGATCGGCTTGAGATGTCATCGCACCTTCCTTTTCGACGGTTACGGGTACGGGTCGTGAGTGTTGGCCCGACCCGACAGAGTTCATGATATCCGGGTTATGCAGACCGCGCATTAACCTGGATCAATGCCAACGGCGGTGATCGCGGCTATCATCGGGGAAACACCCCGTTAATCGCAAGGAAAACAAATTGTTATACGTTGACATGCCAACCGCCAAAGAGCTTGGCACTCTGAACCAGCACCGCGCCGATGCCTGTGTGTCGATTTACCTTGGCACGACACCGCTTTCCGAAAAAGCAGACCAAACCCGCATCACCCTGCAAAACCACGTTAAAACTGCGATGGCGCAGATTGAAACAGCGGGTCTTGATAAACGCCGCGCCGCGCTTTTGACGCAACATTTTGATGTTTTGTTGGAGGATGACGATTTTTGGGCACATCAGGCACACAGCCTTGGCATTCTGGCCACGCCTGACCGGATCATCACCTATCGCCTGGCCAACAAACTGACCGATATGGTGGCAGTGTCGGATCGGTTCCACCTGAAGCCATTGTTGCGCGCCGTCACATTCCCACAGGCCGCGCATGTTCTGGCCGTTTCGGAAAATGCCGTGCGTCTGGTCGATGTGTCGGCCGATCTGCCCGCCCGCGCCGTGCGGGTGTCCGACATGCCGCGCAACGCCGCCAATGCCGTGGGCAAGGCATCAATCAATGATCGTTCGGCCAGTGGCCGTATTCAGGGGTCCGAAGGGCAAAAGGTACGTCTGGGGCAATATATCCGCCAGATCGACGCAGCACTGCGCCCGGTTCTGTCGCAATCGGACATGCCGGTCATTCTGGCCGCAACCCAACCGGTTGCCGCCTTGGTGCGCGCCCATTCTTCGGTGCCTCTTTTGGATCAAACCATCGAAACCAGCCCCGATGATCTGTCAGACGCCGAATTGGCCACTGCGGCGCGTCCGATCCTTGATGCGTATCACGCCACCCAGATCCAGGATTTCCGCGCAGAATTTGACCGGTTGACCGGGCAAAGCCGTGTGACCACGGATATTTCGGATGCCGCCCGCGCCGCCACCTTTGGCGGGATTGAAACGCTTTTGGTTGATTTTGATGCGGTGGTTCCGGGCACGGTTGACGATGAAACCGGCGCGGTCACTTTTGCCGACACCCAAAGCGCGGCAAGTTACGGTGTGGTCGATGAAATTGCCGGGCGCGCAATGCGCACCGGGGCGCGGGTTCTGGCGGTCCGTAAGGATGATCTTCCCGGTGACGGATCATTGGCCGCGCTTTTGCGCTATGAGATATAACACCTGTGATTTGACCACTGAAAACCCGCATCACCGCTTTGGAAAAAGGGGTGATGCACCGGTGCGATTGGCTGACCCAAACCGCCAGCCGGTTCGCCACCTGACAGGTTGCATTCCGGCCAAATCTCTTGATCCTGTGGTGCCCGTGGAGGGACTTGAACCCCCACTCCCGAAGAAACTAGAACCTAAATCTAGCGCGTCTACCAATTCCGCCACACGGGCACAGTCAGACCATTTTTCACACACTCTTACGATCTGTGTAAAAGCCCCGGCGCCAACGACGCCGAACCGAACAATCAGCGGTCATCCTGATTTTTTCCTGTTAGCAGAGCCAAAGCAGCAAGGCGAGAGGCGGGATCTATTTTTTTCACTCCAGCGCGCCGCTTGTTTGCTGAGAACGCCCGGTCCGGGCGCGGCGCGCGCTGCGGCTAGTCTGTCAAAGCGTTCAACGCCGCCGAAACAGGCGCCAAGGCAACGCTGGCCGCGCGATTACCCAAGGCCCATTCGGCCAGGGCGGCAATGGTTTCGGGCTGATTTCGGCCAACCAGAATGACTGCGTTTTCCTGACGCGCGCGAAATGCGGCCTGGTCCAGAAACCGTTTGATCGCGCGCTGATCCTGCCCCGCGCTGTCAATTTCACGAAACACCAATGCCGCCGACACACCACCCCGGTTGGCCACCTGCAAGGCGGTGTTCAACCCTTTGGGAAAGGTCAAGAATCCATGTCCTGTTTCGGCCAGTTCGCTGATCATCTGCGCCAACACGTCGCGGTTTCCTGACAAATCCCCACTGGGGGTATCAATGACCGCTACTGCATCCGGCAACCGGGTGAACGCATCCTGCAGCGAAACGGCCACATCGGTGGGCTGTGCGCCGGCGGGGAAATCCGGGGTCAGCAAAACTTCGATCCCGGCGGCGCGATACCGCGCCATGCGTTCGGCCGCATCCGGGGCGCGGGCGTTGACCGCCACGCTGACCGGGATCGGAAGGGTGATTTCTGGCCCGCCCTCATCCAACAGAACCACGGCAACAATCGGGCTGCTATCGGGGTTTGCAAACGGCTCACCGTTGCGCGTCAAAGCATCGGGCGCCAGCGGCGTTTCGGGCGCGTCCTGCGCGATTTCAGCCTCCGGGACGGCATCTCCGATTCGCGGCAGACGGTTGGTAATCACCACCGGCTCGCGCGGTGCTGGCGCAGCGCCGGCATTGGGCAGTGGGCTTGCCGCGGTGTCGCCGCCCGGCGGTTGTGGACGCGCGGCGACGGTTACCGGCGTTTCGTCCTCTGGCGGTGAGGTGATATCGGGCGCGCCGGGTGCCTCGATATCTGCCGCCCCTGCCGCAACGGACAAAGGTGCAGCCGGAATCGGCTCCGGCAGATCAGCCTCGGCCATGATCGGCGCGGGCCGTGTGGGTACGCTGGGTGAAAATACGGCGTGCTGTGACGCGTCTGGCGCGGTGGGCGATGTATCGGCACCGCCAGATGGTTGTAAATTTGGCACGGCCAATGCCGTTACCACCACCGGACCCGGCCCCATAGGCCCGGCCGGCGCGTCGGGCAAACGGGGCGTATTTTCGGGCGCGGGCGCTTGCGGGGCATCATCCCCGGCCCCGATCATCGCAAACCCATCGGGCGCGCGGCTGTTGGTTTCGGGGGCCACACCGGGGGTGGCGGGGGCGGGCGGTGCAATGGAGGGCGGCGCGTCGGCGTCCGATATCGGCGCCAGGGCGGCGGTCGGATCGGCCAAATCCGGTGCGTTTTCCACCGCCGGAGCGTTCGGCGCGGCCGTTGTTTCGGGCAATGGCGCGCTTTGCGATGGAATATCAATCACATCGGGCGCGGGGGTGGGTTCGGCAGACCCCTGCATTGGTTCATCTGGTGCGATGATATCCGGCGCGGGCTGTTGCGGTGTCACCGGCTCTGACGCTTCGGGTTGCAGCGGTTCGGACAACGGCGCATCGGGCGCATCGCCCTCATCTCCCTGTTCGGGGTTCAGATCGCCGATTGTTTCGGTCTGCGCCTGCGGAACCGGTGCCAACACCCGACGCTCGGCCAGCTGGCTGATAATGACCAGCGCCAGCCCCGAGACAACAACCCCGAACACCCCACCCGAAAGAATTCCGCGAACCACGATCCAAATACTCCGTTCTTCGTGCGCCAACGGCGCTTGACCCTCGGGCGTGCCTGCGGCCATGTATAGCGCGACACACCGGCAGGTTCACCCCCTCTTGCCACCGCCACCGCCTGCGGTCCAGCCGCCTCTTGCCTCATCAAAGGAACCCTGCCTTGCTCCTGTTGATCGATAACTACGACAGCTTTACCTACAACCTTGTGCATTACCTGGGCGAATTAGGCGCAGATGTGCAGGTGCACCGCAATGACGCGTTGAATGTTGAGCAGGCAATGGCCCTGCGCCCTTCGGCAATATTGCTGTCGCCGGGGCCGTGTGATCCGGATCGGGCGGGGATTTGCCTGGGATTGATTGACGCAGCGGCACAAACTCGCACACCTTTGTTGGGGGTCTGTCTGGGCCATCAGGCGATTGGCCAGGCGTTCGGCGGCCAGGTCGTGCCGGCGCGCGAAATTGTGCATGGCAAACTGGCCGCGATTCGCCACCGGGGGCGCGGCGTGTTCGCCGGCCTGCCTTCGCCCTTTGCGGCAACGCGGTATCATTCCCTGACGGTTGCGCGCGACGGTCTGCCCGATTGTCTGGAAATCACTGCCGATATCGAAGACGGCACCATCATGGGCCTGTCCCACCGCGACCTTCCAATTCACGGTGTACAATTTCACCCCGAATCCCTTAAATCAGAACATGGTCACGCCTTGCTTCAGAATTTCCTTGATACAGCCGGGGTGCCTGCATGATGCGCGACCTTAAATCACTGATCGCCGCCGCGGTTGAACGCCCCCTCACCCGCGCCGAGGCGGAAACCGCCTTTGGCATCCTGTTCGCGGGCGATGCCACGCCCAGCCAGATTGGCGGGTTTCTGATGACCCTGCGCACGCGCGGCGAAACGGTCGATGAATATGCCGCCGCTGCCGCCGTGATGCGCGCCAAATGCCGCCCCGTGCGCGCGCCCGAGGGTGCGATTGATATTGTTGGCACCGGGGGCGATGGCAAAGGCACGTTGAACATTTCCACCGCCACTGCCTTTGTTGTGGCGGGGGCCGGCGTGGTTGTGGCCAAACACGGCAACCGCAACCTGTCCAGCAAATCAGGCGCCGCCGATGCCTTGGGCCAAATGGGCATCAACGTGATGGTGGGCGCCGATGTGGTGGAACGGGCACTGCGTGAGATCGGCATCGGGTTCATGATGGCCCCGATGCACCACCCGGCCACGGCCCATGTCATGCCCACCCGGTCTGAATTGGGCACCCGGACGATTTTCAACATCCTTGGCCCGCTGACCAACCCCGCCGGGGTAAAACGGCAACTGACCGGTGCCTTTTCCGCCGATGTGATTCGCCCGATGGCCGAAACCCTGCTGGCGCTTGGCGCAGAAAAGGCATGGTTGGTGCATGGTGGTGATGGCACCGATGAGGTTTCCATCGCGGCCCCGACCCAGATTGCGATGCTTGACGCTGGTCAGGTCAGCGAAACCGAAATCGCCCCCGAAGATGCCGGCCTGCCGGTGCATCCGTTCGAGGCGATCATGGGCGGCAGCCCCGAAGACAACGCCAAAGCCTTCGCCGCCCTGCTTGATGGGGCACAGGGGGCCTACCGCGATGCGGTGCTGCTCAACGCGGCGGCAGCACTTGTGGTGGCTGACAAGGTGAACACCCTGCCCGAAGGCGTTGAAATGGCGCGCGAAAGTATCGACAGCGGCGCGGCGAAACAAAAAATCACCGCGCTGGCCAAACTGACCTCGGCCAAACCCTAGGCCCCGAGATCACGCAGCACTGTGGGCAGGGTTTCAGGCAGGTCTTCGGCGATCAATCCGGGGCCGAAGTTTAACGCGCATTGCACGTGAAGCCAGGCCGCGGAACAGGCCGCCTCAAACGGCGAAAGCCCGCGCGCCAACAGCCCGGCGATCAGTCCGGCCAACACATCGCCCGCCCCTGCGGTGGCCAGCCAAGGGGCCGCACGTTCGTAAACCGCGGCATGGATCGCGGCGCGCCCATCGGGGGCGGCGATCACGGTATCGGGGCCTTTGAACAGGACCACACAGTTCGCGCGACGCGCCGCGCGCCGGGTCACATCAACCTTGGATACAGCCGGGCCAGTTTGCGGCGTGCCCGTAAGCGCATCGGCCAGATCGGGGAACAGCCGGGCAAATTCGCCGGCATGGGGCGTCAGCACACAGGCATCATGCAGTTTGCCGCGCATCCCCTCATCCCGCGCCAGTAGGGTGAGCGCATCGGCGTCAAGCACCGTCGCCCGCGCCCCCTGTAACGCCGCGCCGATCAAATCTGTGGCCCGTGCGTTTAACCCCAATCCCGGCCCCAGGCACAGCGCGTTGATCCGGCGATCGTTCAATATTTCACTGAGCGCCGCGTCATCGCCCACCCGGATCAACATGGCCGATGTGATCTGTGCCGCCACCTCGAATTGCGCGGCGGGGGGAACGCCCAGCGTCACCAACCCGGCACCCACCCGTTGCGTGCCGCGCGCCGCCAAACGAGCGGCACCGGTGCGCCCTGCCCCGCCGGTCAACACAAGGGCGTGACCATGATCAAACTTATGCCCCGCCTGTTTTGCCACGCCTTGGGCGTTGGTGATTTGCCTGATCACCGTGGCGGGTACAGGCGCGGATATTTTGGGCTGTGGCAACCCGATATCAACCACCGACAGGCTCCCACAAATCTCGGGGCCTTCGGCCAAAAAATGCCCCGGTTTGGCGGCATGAAACGTAACCGTAAGGTCATAAAAGCACCGATTTCCCATATTGCGCCCGCTGTCTGCACACAGGCCCGATGGGACATCAATCGCCACCGTTGGTGGCTGTACCATACGGCGGTCTTTATACATTTGAATATCTGAAATTGGCTGCTCGATCTCCCAGGTCAATGGTCGGGTCAAGCCGGTGCCGAAAATCGCATCAATAATCAGATCTGGCGGTTCATCCCAAAACCTGGGGAAAATACGCTCTGCCTTGCCATCCAAAATCGAAACACGGCCCAATATGCCGGTCCACTTTACCCAGTTCGCCCGCGCATCACCCTTTAAATGATGTGGATCACAGATGGACCATACTGCCACTTGCCAACCCAACCGATGCAACAGCCGGGCAACAACATATCCGTCGCCGCCATTGTTACCCGGCCCGCAATACACCGCGACCCGACCAGGAATATCCGCCAAATTGGGCCAGCGCGCAAAAATCGCGTCAACCACGCCCTGCCCGGCGCGCTCCATCAACTCTTCTCCGGTGACGCGCCCTGCTGAAATCTCTTGCGTTTCAAGATTGCGCATCTGTTCAGCGGTGATCAGATCGGCCATGGCGCTGCCATTTTCGTTGCATGAACGACCAGATATTGGGCGTTGTGATTAAAATTTAGGCATATCACCGCGAATCTCCGCTTCTTGGTCTGTTACCAAACCCTAGCGAATTGTCGCCAGAGGTGAGAAGTGGTTTGACCCATGCAACGGACAAAAGGAGTCGGCCCATGAAAAAGATCGAAGCGATCATTAAGCCCTTCAAACTGGACGAAGTGAAAGAGGCGCTGCAGGACATTGGCGTACAAGGTTTGAGCGTGCTTGAGGTGAAAGGCTTTGGCCGGCAAAAAGGCCACACCGAATTGTATCGCGGCGCCGAATATGTGGTCGATTTCCTGCCCAAGGTGAAGATCGAAGTCGTGCTTGACGATGATCAGGTCGACACCGCCATCGAGGCAATCGTCAACGCCGCCAGAACCGACAAGATCGGCGATGGCAAGATCTTTGTATCGCCCGTCGAACAGGCGGTTCGCATTCGCACCGGCGAAACCGGCAGCGACGCTCTTTGATCCTCATGCCGCCACCCCGGCGGCGCACCTCTTAACAAAACGAAATTAAAGGAAATATTACCATGGGCATTTCTGAGATGCTGCAGAAAATCAAGGACGAAGATATCGAATATGTCGATATCCGCTTCACCGATCCGCGCGGCAGATTGCAGCACGTCACCGTGATGTCCGATCAGGTGGACGAAGGGTTCATCGAAGATGGGTTCATGTTTGACGGATCATCGATTGCCGGTTGGAAATCCATTGATCAATCAGACATGAAATTGATGATGGACACCGACAGTGCCTATGTCGATCCGTTTTATGCCGAAAAAACCCTTGCCGTGCATTGCACCGTTTGCGAACCCGACACGCTGGAGCGGTACGACCGCGACCCGCGCGGCACCGCCCAGAACGCCGAAGCGTATCTGAAATCAACCGGCATCGGCGATGTGGCGTATATGGGCCCCGAGGCCGAGTTTTTCCTGTTTGACGATGTCCGGTTTTCCGTCGAAATCAACAAGGTATCGTTTCAGGTGGATGCCAACGATGCATCGTGGAATTCCGACACCGAATACGAAATGGGCAACATGGGCCACCGCCCGGGCCTGAAGGGCGGCTATTTCCCGGTGAATCCGGTGGATGATGGTCAGGATATCCGCTCGGAAATGCTCTCGACGATGAAACGCATCGGCATGAAGGTGGATAAACACCACCACGAGGTGGCATCGTGCCAGCATGAACTGGGCCTCATTTTCGGATCACTGACCAAACAGGCCGATGAGCTGCAAAAGTTCAAATACATCATTCAGAACGTCGCCCATGCCTATGGCAAATCGGCCACGTTCATGCCCAAACCGATCAGCGGCGACAACGGGTCGGGCATGCATGTGAACATGTCGATCTGGAAAGATGGCAAGCCGATTTTTGCCGGCGACAAATACGCCGATCTGTCGGACGAGGCGCTGTTTTTCATCGGTGGCATCCTGAAACATGCCAAGGCCCTGAACGCGTTTACCAACCCCACGACCAACAGCTACAAACGGTTGATCCCCGGGTTCGAGGCGCCAGTTCTGCGCGCCTATTCCGCGCGCAACCGGTCGGGCTGTGTGCGCATTCCGTGGTCGGAATCCCCCAAGGCCAAGCGCGTCGAGGCCCGGTTCCCCGATCCGGCGGCAAACCCCTATCTGTGTTTTGCCGCGCTGTTGATGGCCGGCATTGACGGGATCAAGAACAAAATCCACCCCGGCGAAGCGATGGACAAGGATCTGTATGATCTGCCCCCCGAAGAGCTGGCCGATATTCCGACCATGTGTTCGTCGTTGCGCGAAGCGATGGAAGAGTTGGAAAAGGACATGGATTTCCTGACCGCCGGTGACGTGTTCACCAAGGATCAGATCAAGGGTTACATGGATCTGAAATGGGAAGAAATCTATGCCTATGAACAGACCCCGCACCCGATTGAATACAAGATGTATTATGGCTGCTAAACGGCTGAAATAAATAACAAAGGGCACCCGATCGGGCGCCCTTTTTCTGTTCATGCCGGAATAATTTGCGAAATTCAACCGGGCATTGGCATACGGCGAATCCGTCAATCCGCCAAGGCGCGGCAATCTTCCCACAGGGGCGCGCCATCCCTAAGCTGTAATATCCACTGTAACGGCACACCGTTTTCGGTACACAGGCCAAATGCCGCCCCCGCCAATGCCCCGATGATGATCGCGCGACCGGCACTGTCACCCCCGGCGGCGATGTTGCGTTCAACCGCGTCCTGATAGGATGTCGCATGGGTCAGAATATGCATGGCAAGCGGCATTGCCATGGGCAGATGACAGGCCCGACCGGTGACACCACCATACACGGTTGAATCGGTTTCATCCGTATTCAAGGCATCGCGCAACGCAGGATCGCTGAGTTGAGACAGGGCATCGTTCAACGACATCCCGCCAATTACCGCCGATAACACCTGGGCAAATGTGGCACCATGGGCGCTGGCGACGTCATTAACATTGGTTACGGATATGGCCTGTTCGATCCGCCCCAATAAATCGGATTCGCCGTAATGCGCCACGATCACCGCGGGCAAGGTGGCGATGGCAGGGAGTTGATCATCGTCAATTCCCGATGGATCGGTCTGATCGGCGGCGATGTTGGCCAATGCGCCGCGCGTGGGCCGGTCAATATACCCTTGGTACGCGCCCCCTGCCCCGAAGAACGCGGCAAATTCCGATTGATACGCAGCCCTGTCAAACCCGCCGGCCCGCCGGATCGAAGCGATGGCAAGAGCCAGAACCGCGCCGTATTGTGTTGGCATTCCGGTTTCCCGGCTGGCATGGGCGAAATATCCAACGCCACCTTCGTAATGGGCCGGGTCCACCGGGATGAATGCGGCGCGTCCAAATCGCGCGCGCAGGGTCGCAATACGGTCAGGATCATAAATCCAGTGGGCACCCAAGGCCGCCGCATCGGCCACCAAGGCCCCCATCAGGGCCGCCTGTTTGCGTTGTGTCATATCCATCGGTCCGGCCCCTGTTTTTTGTCAGCCCACACAATCACCTGCTGATGCGTTGGTCAAACCCGCACCCGTTGCAGACAGGTCACCATAGCGTGACAGTGCAGTCACACCCGTTGCTGAACGCGTCCAAACCACACACACTGACCCCAATCACAGACGGAGCGCCAAACATGCCCATGGAACGCATTACATTCACCGGCCACGGCGGCCACAATCTGGCCGCGCGCCTGGATCTGCCCGAGGGGCCACATTTGGGCACAGCGTTGTTTGCGCATTGTTTTACCTGTTCAAAGGATATCGTGGCCGCGCGCCGGATCGCGGCCCGTCTGGCGACCATGGGGTTGGCGGTTTTACGGTTCGATTTCACTGGCCTCGGCCATTCCGAAGGAGAGTTCGAGAACACCACCTTCACAACCAACGTGTCTGATCTGGTGGCAGCGGCGCATTATCTGCGTGATCGCGGCATGGCTCCCGCCCTGTTGATCGGCCACTCGTTGGGCGGTGCGGCGGTATTGAAGGCCGCGGGCGAAATTGCATCGGCCAAGGCGGTAGTAACCATCGGCGCCCCCGCCGATCCGCACCATGTCACCAACAACTTTTCCGGCGCCCTTGATACGATCGCGCAACAGGGCAGCGCCGACGTATCGCTGGGCGGGCGGCCGTTTCGAATTTCACAGACCTTTGTGCAAGATGTATCAGCCGAAAACCTTGCCCCGGCTATTGGCAACCTGAAACGCGCCCTATTGGTGATGCACGCGCCGCGCGATGCGACGGTGGGCATCGAGAACGCCACGCAGATCTTTCAGGCCGCAAGACACCCCAAAAGCTTTGTCACCCTGGATGATGCCGATCACCTGATCACGCGGGCGGGCGATGCCGAATATGCCGCCGAAGTCATTGCCGCATGGTCGGCGCGGTATCTTGATCTGCGCCCGCCCGCACCGCCCCCCGGCGCGCCCGAAGGCATCGTGCGCATTTCCGAGGCTGATGCCGATGGTTTTTTACAAGATGTCACGTCGGGCCAGAATATCCATATCCTCGCTGATGAGCCCGAGGCCTATGGCGGCACCAACAAAGGGCTGTCACCCTATGGGTTGATGGCCGCGGGTCTGGGCGCCTGCACATCGATGACGATTCGCATGTATGCCCGGCGCAAGAAATGGCCGCTTGATCATGTGCGCGTTGATGTCAGCCACAACAAGGTGCACGCACAGGATGCCAGCGCCAAAAGCGATGAAAAGATTGATGAATTTCGCCGCGATATCCGTTTTACCGGCGCGTTGGACGAGACCCAGCGCGCCCGCTTGTTGGAAATCGCCGACCGTTGCCCGGTGCACCGCACATTAGAGCGCAGCGCGCAGGTGGTTACAAAACTGGTCAGTTCCGGGGATTAGATACCCACCGTGACGGGGCATTTCGCGACGGCAATGCCCCAGGGTCAGCGGCCCATCTTCTGGTGCAGCGCGTCGTTGACTGCAGGGGTTACAAATTTTGACACATCGCCGCCCAGACGCGCGATTTCCTTGACCAGTTTGCTGGCAATCGCCTGATGCCGTGCCTCAGCCATCAAAAAGACGGTTTCAACACTATCATCCATCGCCCGGTTCATGCCAACCATCTGATATTCATATTCAAAATCAGCGACCGCGCGCAGGCCCCGCACGATCACACTGGCGCCAACATCGCTGGCGCAGTCAATCAAAAGGTTTTCGAACGGGTGCACGACCAATTCGCAGCCGGTAAGCGCGGTCAGGGTGGCAAATTCCGCTTCGACCATGGCGACGCGTTCTTCCAGGGTGAACATCGGCCCCTTGTCCCGGTTGATTGCAACGCCGATCACCAGACGATCCACCAATCGCGCGGCCCGGCGTATTATATCAATATGCCCCAATGTGATGGGGTCGAATGTGCCGGGATACAGGCCAATGCGCATTTTGATGCCTCGCTTTGTGTTGGTGCAAGCAACAATATTACGCGCACAAGTGCAAGAGGCGGATTAGTGGCCCATCACCATGGATTCCAGCGCGTCACGCTCCATTGCCAATTCGGCAAGGCGGTGATTGACGACGTCCCCGATCGAAATCAACCCGACCAGCACATCATCTTCGATGACAGGCATGTGGCGAAACCGGCCCTGGCTCATCTTTTCCAGCATCAGCATCGGTTTATCTGCCCGTGTGCAGGATATCAGAGCTTTGGTCATCAGGTTGCTGACCAGATCATCCAGACACCCCGATCCGCGCCGCCCCAGTTCGCGCACGATATCGCGTTCCGATAAAATTCCGACAACCTTTTGGCCATCCATCACGATGACGGCACCAATCTTGTTTTCCGACAGCAGCCTTGCCGCCTCGGACACCGATGCATCCGGTGCGATTGAAATGATGTCGCCCTCAGGCTTGCCTTGCAAAATCTTCTGTACAGTCATGTCATGCCCTTTGTTCATCCCTCACCGCTTTGAAATGGTGGCGCGTGGGTGGCCCCTGTGTCAAGCGATCGCTTCGAGTCGGGCAATTTCGGCGCGCAGGCCCGTGCCCAACGCCTGCGCAAACCGGTTCAACCGGCCAACCCGCCGGTCATCTTCGTGCCGGATCAACCAGAAGGTGCGCTTTAACGACAGATCCTCGATCAAAACACGGCGCAGACCGGGCGCATGGGGCAGCGCGAAATCATGCACCACCCCAATGCCCGCCCCTTGGGCAAGCCATTGAAATTGAACGGCAACCGAATTTGACGACAGGGCAACACCGGGCACGCCAATTTCACCAAGGTAATCCAGTTCCTTGTCGAAAATCATGTCGGGGATATAACCGATGATGCGGTGATGTTTCAGATCATCAAGCCCGCTCAACCCTGGCGCATTGGCCAGATAATCGCGGTGCGCCGCCAGATGCAGATGGTAATCGGCGATCTTTTGCACGGTCAGCCGCCCGCCCGTGGGGGGCGATACGCCGATGGCCATGTCCGCCTCGCGGCGCGACAGGTTTATCACCCGGGGCAGCGCGACGATTTGCACCTCAAGCCCGGGATTGTCGGCGATGATCCCGGCACAGACCCGCGGCAACAGGAAATTCGCACAGCCATCCGGCGCGCCCAACCGAATCGGCCCGGTCAGCCTGTCACCCTGTCCGCGCAATTCATCGGCTGCCGCGCTAAGGGCTTGTTCGGCACGTTCGGCATGGGGCAAAAACCGCTGTCCTGCCTCGTTCAATTGATAACCTTGGGGTGATTTGGTGAACAGCACCGCGCCGATGGTGTTTTCCAGCCGGGCAATGCGCCGCCCGACTGTTGCCGCGTCCAGTTTCAACAACCGCGCCGCCCCCGACAGGCTGTCCTGGCGCGCCACGGACAGGAAAATTCGCATATCATCCCACTGCATATTGCAAACCGTACCCCTAAAATTGCAAAGCCCTTTTGGCAAACTGCCGCTTTGCGCAATCGGTTTGCAACCCTAGAGTGGGCACAACCGAATTTAACGGAGGATGTTATGGAAACCCTGTCACACTGGATCAACGGTCAGCACGTCAAAGGCACGGGGCGCACGGCCGATGTGTTCAACCCCGCCACCGGCGAAGTACAGGCCCAGGTGCCCCTGGCCAGCGCCGCCGAATTGGACAGTGCCGTGGCCGATGCCGCAAAGGCACAGGTGGCCTGGGCCGCGACCAACCCACAGCGCCGCGCCCGGGTGATGATGCAGTTCGTTCAACTGCTCAACCGCGACATGGATAAACTGGCCGAGGCGCTGTCGCGCGAACACGGCAAAACCCTGCCCGATGCCAAAGGCGATGTTCAGCGCGGCCTTGAGGTGATCGAATTCTGCATCGGCGCGCCGCACCTGTTGAAGGGTGAATTCACCGACAGCGCCGGTCCGGGAATCGACATGTATTCCATGCGCCAACCCCTTGGTGTTGTGGCGGGAATCACGCCTTTCAACTTTCCCGCAATGATCCCGATGTGGAAAATGGGCCCGGCCCTGACCTGTGGCAACGCCTTTATCCTGAAACCGTCGGAACGTGACCCGTCGGTGCCTTTGATGTTGGCCGAACTGCTGAAAGAGGCCGGATTGCCCGATGGCGTTTTGCAAGTGATCAATGGCGACAAAGAGGCGGTCGACGCCATTCTTGACAACGAAACGATTCAGGCCGTCGGCTTTGTCGGATCCACCCCGATTGCCGAATATATCTATGCGCGCGGCTGTGCCAATGGCAAACGGGTGCAGTGTTTTGGCGGCGCGAAAAACCACATGATCATCATGCCTGACGCCGATCTTGATCAGGCGGCCGATGCGCTGATCGGGGCCGGATATGGCGCGGCCGGTGAACGGTGCATGGCAATTTCGGTGGCCGTACCCGTGGGCGACGCCACCGCCGATGCCCTGATCGAACGGTTGATTCCGCGCATCGAAAAGCTGAAGGTCGGGCCTTATACCGGCGGCAATGATGTGGATTATGGCCCGGTGGTGACCGCCGCCGCCAAGGAAAACATTCACCGTCTGGTGCAAACCGGCATTGATCAGGGCGCGAAACTGGTGGTCGACGGGCGCGATTTCAAATTGCAGGGGTACGAAGACGGCTTTTTCGTCGGGCCACATCTGTTTGATAACGTCACCACGGATATGGATATTTACCGCAAGGAAATCTTTGGCCCGGTCCTGAGCCAAGTGCGCGCCAAGACGTACGAAGAGGCGCTGGGATACGCCATGGATCACGAATATGGCAACGGCACCGCGATCTATACCCGCGATGGCGACACAGCCCGCGATTTCGCGGCGCGCGTCAACGTTGGCATGATCGGCATCAACGTGCCAATTCCGGTGCCTTTGGCCTATCACACCTTTGGCGGTTGGAAAAAATCCGGCTTTGGCGATCTCAATCAGCATGGCCCGGATTCGTTCAAATTTTACACCCGCACCAAAACCGTGACCGCCCGTTGGCCCAGCGGTATCAAGGAAGGTGGCGAATTCAACTTCAAGGCGATGGATTGATCGCAAACACGGGGGCCAGCATCGTTTGGCCCCCGCGGCCCATTTCGGACAAGATGATTTTAAGTCAGGTTCGCGGGGGCGCCCCGGAAACATATACAATCGTATGCCGTCGCATATTGTTCTTTTGCGGTGATTTTCGTACCTTGCGTCAAATAATTCAAAAAAGTGAGATGAACGATGACCCAGCGCGAAACGCTCGATGGTTTGCAAGTGGATGCGACCCTGGCCGCCTTTATCAACGATCAAGCCTTGCCTGGAACGGGAATCAGCCAGGATGCGTTTTGGTCGGCCCTGTCGAAACTGCTGCATGAGTTCGGGCCGGAAAACAAAGAATTCCTGAACAAACGTGAAGAGATCCAGCGCCAGATTGATGAATGGCATCTGGCCCGGCGCAATCAGCCCCATGATCACGTCGCCTATAAATCATTTCTGCAGGAAATCGGGTATCTTTTGCCCGAAGGCGATGATTTTCAGATTGATACCGCCAATGTCGATCCGGAAATCGCCCATGTGCCGGGGCCACAGTTGGTGGTGCCGATCACCAATGCGCGTTATGCGCTGAACGCCGCCAATGCCCGTTGGGGCAGTTTGTATGACAGCTTTTATGGCACCGATGCCATGGGCAGCCTGCCACCCAAGGGTGGATATGACCGGGGCCGTGGGGCGCGGGTTGTGGCACGCGCGCGGGTGTTCCTGGATCAGGCGTTTCCGATTGCCGGGGGCAGCCATGCCGATGCCCGGCGCTATCACGTACATAATGGCGCGCTGTTGGTTGATGATATGCCGCTGGCCGATCCGGCCAAGTTCGTCGGCTATCGCGGTCACCCCAAGGCCCCCGATGCGGTGGTTTTGGTGAACAACGGGTTGCATGTGGAATTGGTGTTTGACCGCACCCATTTCATCGGCAGCCACGATCAGGCCGGTTTGGCCGATGTGCGGTTGGAAAGCGCGGTTTCCGCGATCATGGATTGCGAAGATTCCGTGGCCTGTGTCGATGGCGAAGACAAGACCTTGGCCTATACCAACTGGTTGGGCCTGATGAAGGGCGATTTGACCGAAACCTTTGACAAGGGCGGCAAACCTGTCACCCGCCGCCTGGCCGATGACCGCACCTTTACCGCACCCGGTGGTGGTGAGGTGGTGCTGAAGGGCCGCGCACTGATGTTGGTGCGCAATGTCGGCCATCTGATGACCACCCCCGCCATTCTGGATCGTGACGGGAATGAGGTGTTCGAGGGGCTGATGGATGCCATGATCACCACCCTGATCGCCATGCATGATTTGCAACGCGAAGGCGGCAATACGGTGCATGGATCAATGTATGTGGTCAAACCCAAGATGCATGGCCCCGACGAGGTGGATTTTGCCGTCAGAACCTTTGATTTTGTCGAACAGGCCCTGGGCCTGCCGCAAAACACCGTGAAACTGGGCATCATGGATGAAGAACGGCGCACCTCGGTCAACCTGAAACAATGTATTCGCGCGGCACGTTCGCGGGTGGCGTTCATCAACACCGGTTTTCTGGACCGCACCGGCGACGAGATTCACACCTCGATGGAGGCCGGGCCGTTTTCGCGCAAGGATTTCATCAAGCGCAAGGCGTGGATCGGCGGTTATGAAGATAACAACGTCGATATCGGCCTTGAATGTGGGCTGTCGGGGCGTGCGCAAATCGGCAAGGGCATGTGGGCCATGCCCGATATGATGGCGGCGATGCTGGAACAGAAAATCGCCCACCCCAAATCCGGCGCCAATTGCGCGTGGGTGCCTTCGCCCACCGCCGCCACCCTGCATGCGCTGCATTACCACCAGGTGGATGTGTTTGCGGTGCAGGCGGCACTGTTGAAAGGCGGGCGCCGCACCCATGTGGATACGATTCTGGATATTCCTGTCGCCAGTTTCCAGAAATGGAGCGAAGCGCAGGTGATGCGCGAGGTTGAAAACAACGCCCAAGGCATCCTGGGCTATGTCGTGCGCTGGGTCGATCAGGGGGTCGGTTGTTCGAAAGTGCCCGATCTGAACGATGTCGGCCTGATGGAAGACCGCGCCACCTGCCGGATTTCCGCGCAACATATCGCCAACTGGCTGCACCACGATGTCGTGTCCGAAGACCAGGTGCGCGGCGCGATGGAAAAGATGGCCGCGGTGGTCGATCAGCAAAACGCCGACGATCCGGCCTATCGCCCGATGGCCCCCGATTACAACAGCATCGCCTATCAGGCCGCCTGCGATCTGGTGTTCAAGGGGCGCGAACAGCCCTCGGGATACACCGAGCCGGTTTTGCACGCCCGACGCTTGCAACTGAAGGCAGGGTAACGCGCCGTGGCCGGGGTTTTGAAATTGTGCATGGCGCAAATGACCTCGGCCAACTGCCACGCGCCCAACATCGCATTCATGCGCGATGCGGCGGCCCGGGCGGGTGATGCGGGGTGCGATATACTGGCCCTGCCCGAAATGGCGGGGCTATGTAACCGTGATTTTGCCACAGCAAAAACACAGGTTGTGGCCGCACAGGATGACCCGTTCATCGCCGCCTGTCGTGATGCGGCGGCGCGTCATGGGCTGTGGATCAACACGGGTTCGACGCCAGTTTTGGGGCAGGATGGCAAATTCTTGAACCACGGCTGTCTGATTGATGCGACCGGGGCGATTGCCGCGCGTTATGACAAAATTCATTTGTTCGACGTATTTCTGAAGGGCAAGCGCCCGTCAGGCGAATCGGATCACTTCGCGCCGGGCACCCATGGTACGGTCGCCAACACCCCCTGGGGCGCGATGGGCCTGTCGATTTGTTACGATTTGCGTTTTGCGCATCTGTACCGCGCCTATGGTCAGGTGGGGGCGAACGTGATTTTTGTTCCGTCGTCGTTTATGGTGGCCACGGGTGAGGCCCATTGGCATGTTCTGTTGCGCGCCCGGGCGATTGAAAACGGCTGCTTCATCGTCGCTCCGGCACAGGTGGGGTACCACGCCGATGGGCGGCGCACCTTTGGCCATTCCCTGGTTGTGTCGCCCTGGGGCGAGGTGATGTGCGATATGGGCAATGACGGGCCGGGCACGGCGATTGTCGATCTTGACCTTGAACAAGTCGCCAAGGTGCGCGGGCAAATTCCATCACTGCGCCATGACCGGACTTTTGATATGGTGACGACTGAGAGGGCCGAAAATGATTGAGATTGATCTGCATGAACGTCGGATCACGGCGGGCGCGCCGCTGCCTTCGCGCAATGTCGACGCGCCGCTGGCACTGTTGCGCCGGTGCCCCAAGGCCATGCAGACCCCATTGGTCAACGCCACCAATTTGGCCCAGGCGGCCCGTTGCGCCGAACTTTGGGTGAAAGACGAACGCACCCGCATGGGATTGGGCAGTTTCAAAGCCTTGGGCGCCGCCTATGTCATTGCGCATCTGGCCGAAACGGACGGCGTGAAAGACCGGGTGTTTGTCACCGCCAGCGCGGGAAATCACGGGTTGTCAGTGGCCGCCGGCGCGCAGGCGTTTGGCGCCAAAGCCGTGGTTTATATCGCCGATACGGTGCCCGAGGCGTTCGCCGACCGGCTGCGCCAGTGGGGGGCCAACGTGGTGCGCGAAGGGGCGGTTTACGAAGACAGCATGGCCGCCGCCGCGAAAGCCGCCGATGCGCGGGGCTGGACCCTGCTTTCGGACAGTTCCTGGCCCGGATACACCGACCTGCCCCATCGGTTGATGGAGGGATATCTGGTTATGGCCCATGAGGCGGTGACACAGGCCCCGATCCCGCCCACCCATGTATTTTTACAGGCCGGTGTCGGCGGCATGGCTGCGGCTGTTGCGGCGCATATGCGCGAAATCTGGGGCGATAGTGTGTGTATTGTCGTGGTCGAACCTGACCGCGCACCATCGCTGCGCAATGGGGTGCGCGCGGGCGCTGTGGTGGCGGCACCCGGCCCGGAATCAAACATGGGGCGGCTGGATTGCAAAGAGGCGTCGTTGATCGCCCTCGCCGGGCTGACCGAAGACGCCGACGCATTTCTGACCATCTCGGATCAGGCAGTGGCCGCCGTTTTACCGCACTTGGCCGAGGCCGGTTTGGCCACCTCGCCCTCGGGCGGGGCGGGATTGGCGGCTGTCCTGTCGTTGACGGACGAACATCGGCAGACACTGGGCCTTGGCAGCCAATCGCGGGTGATGTGCATTTTAAGCGAAGGGCCGGCATAAAGGTTTCGCTAGCAGTGTGATGTAGGCCTTTGGTCTAAAGGGCGACGATGGTTTCAAAGCCGCCGAAAATCATTCTTTCGCCATCCAGCGGCATTTTTTGCATCATCTGGTTGGCGGTTTCATCGGCCATCACAAACTCCATACAGGCATCGCGCGTGGCCTTGTCGGGATAGGTGATGAAGCAGACCGCGCAGGTTTCATCCTCGGCCAATTCAACGGAGAGCGGAAAAGATGTGCGCACGCCCTGTGGCACATCGCTTCCCCAGCATTCGGTATAGCCAACCGCGCCATTATCCAGAAACAGCGCCGACATTTCCGTGGATAATTCGATATATGCGGTCTTGCGCGCGGTTTTGACCGGCGCGACCATTACATCAATGAACATGGTTCAAACTCCCTGAGAACGCGTGCGGTTCAGGGTACGGCATAGTGTTGGTCGGTCAAACAATTTGTTTCCAACGTGGTGCTTTTCATAAAAAAACTGCCGACCAACCGGGCATTTCCGGTTGCCCAACGGCGCAATCCTGCATCATCAACCCAACAGTAACATGCGCCAGGACACTGTTTTTATTGGTAAATAAAAATAATGTAAATTAGATTTACATCCACCCTTGAACCATGGTGGCACAATATACATCTTTTCAATGTGAAAGAGATTTACATTAAACCCCCGAAACGGAGACACACCATGAGCACCTTTGCTGACACCCCCCAAACCCGTATGTCGTGGTTTGCACGTTCCGAAAGCTGGCTTGATGAAAAAGGCAAAGGCGCGTGGATTGCCGCGATGATCGTTGGATTTATCGTTTTCTGGCCCGTGGGCCTGGCCCTGTTGGCCTATATGATCTGGAGCAAACGCATGTTTAACAAATCCTGCCGCAGCGTGGCGCGGCGCGGGCCGATGGCCGCCTATCGCAGCAGCGGCAACACCGCATTCGATGCCTACAAGGCCGACACCCTGCGCCGCTTGGAAGACGAACAAGCCGCATTTCAAGAGTTTCTTGAGCGGTTGCGCGAAGCCAAGGACAAGGCCGAGTTTGACCAATTCATGGATGACCGCGCCAGCACCAATGACAAACGCGATGCCACCCCGATCGAGGTTTGATCGCAAATCCCCTTGGCCTGCCCCACCGGGCGGGCCATATACACCTTATACCCAACCGGACAAATTCATGCGCTTTGACGATATTCGCCCCGATACTGCCCCCGTAAACTGGGGTTTGCCTGACCCTGACCGTCAGTCTGGGTTTTACGAGAATGTGCCATCCAAACGGTTGCTGGCCTGGGTGGTGGATGTGGTGATCATTGGCGTGATTACGGCGGTACTGGTGCCGTTCACCCTTTTTATCGGGCTGTTTTTCCTGCCGATGCTGTTTGGCGTGATCAGTTTCATGTACCGTGTCGTATCTTTGGCCAATTGGTCGGGCACGCCGGGCATGCGCCTGATGGCGATCGAACTGCGTACCTCACAGGGCGCACGATTTGATCTGATGGCGGCGTTTTTGCACACATTGGGATATGCCGTGTCGGTCACGTTCTTCCCGGTTCAACTGATTTCCATCGTTTTGATGCTGACCTCGGCCCGTGCACAGGGGTTGACCGATTACGTCATGGGCACGGCCGCGCTGAACCGGGCTGCGTCGTAAAGGCGCAGTATGGGGCTTGGCCAAATTGAAAACGGTTGTTACTTTAAGTACAAGTGCGACCAGACCACCGGGATGCCATGCGCCACACTCTTCCTATCGCCCCACAATTCTATGTGACGGCTCCACAGCCCTGCCCCTATCTTGAGGGCCGGATGGAGCGAAAGCTGTTTACCGCGTTGCAGGGCGAATATGCCGCTACGCTGAACGATAGCCTGTCTCAGCAGGGGTTTCGCCGATCACAAAATGTGCTTTACCGTCCGTCTTGCGCCGAATGTTCGGCCTGTCTGTCGGCGCGGGTGCGGGTGGCCGATTTCAAACCGTCACGCACACAGCGCAAAATCCTGCGCCGCAATACCCATCTGGAGCGGCAGGCAAATTCGCCCTGGGCCACCGAAGATCAATTCGCCTTGTTCCGCCGATATCTGGAAAGCCGCCATGCCACCGGCGGGATGGCGGATATGGATATTTTCGAATTCGCCGCGATGATCGAGGAAACACCGATCCGCAGTCGCGTGATCGAATATTCCCGCCCCGGCCCGACACCGCGCAATCGCGAACTGGCCGCTGTGTGTCTGACCGATGTTCTGGCCGATGGTCTTTCGATGGTTTATTCGTTTTACGACACTGAAACACCGGCCGAAAGTCTGGGCACCCACGTGATATTGGACCACATCGAAATCGCCCGCGAGGCGGATCTGCCTTTTGTTTACCTTGGCTATTGGGTGCCCGGCAGCCCAAAGATGGGATATAAGGCCCGTTTTTCCGGGTTGGAGGTGTACACAGGTGGCCAATGGGAGCCGTTGAAAGAGGAATCCGCCTATTCATCGGCTCTTAATCCACAATCAACCGATCCGATCGCCGAACAGGTGGCGCAGATCAACCTGCCCGACACCCGCCCCACCCGGTGAACAGGGCGCATCCCAACCGGATGCATTTGGCCTCGGGCATGAATATTTTGGCATTCGCGGTGCGTCAGACTGGCAAAATCGCCCGGCCTTTTTGCATTCACCGACAAAACAGCGGATTGGCGCAAGAAAAGTACAATATGCCACACCCCAGGGACACTTTTAATTTCAAGACTGGTTGACGGCCCCCTGCGCCGCTTCTAAGTTGCTAAAATAGCGAAATAGGAGCCAGGCGCATGTCTGTCATCGTCGTCATTGTAAGATACGCGCGCATGGGCCGGTAACGGACACCCAAAAGGTACCCCATGCGCCCCCGATCAAACGGGGGTTTTTTTATGACCGAAAGACAGGCCAATTGGCAAATGCGGAGAGAACGTGATGAAAAAGACGATGACCGGGGCCGCCATGGTGGTAAAGGCGCTCAAGGATCAAGGGGTTGAGGTGGTGTTTGGGTACCCCGGTGGTGCCGTTCTGCCGATTTACGACGAGATATTTCAGCAAAACGAAATCCGCCACGTTCTGGTGCGCCACGAACAGGCCGCCACCCATGCCGCCGAAGGATACGCCCGCGCCACCGGCAAGCCCGGCGTGTGCCTTGTGACATCCGGCCCCGGCGCGACCAATGCGGTCACCGGGTTGACCGATGCGTTGATGGATTCGATCCCGATTGTCGTTCTGACCGGCCAGGTTCCGACCTTCATGATTGGCAACGATGCGTTTCAAGAGGCCGACACCGTTGGCATCACCCGCCCCTGCACCAAACACAACTGGCTGGTGAAAGAGACTGACAAGCTTTCCGGCACGATCCACGAGGCGTTTCACGTTGCCACATCCGGCCGCCCCGGCCCGGTTTTGGTGGATATCCCGAAAGACGTACAATTCGCCAATGGCACCTATGTCCCAAAACAAAAGGTCAAGGTCAGCCATTATCAGCCAAAAACCATGGGCAACCCCGATACAATCGCCGAACTGGCCGAAGCGATGGCAAAATCCGAACGCCCGATCCTGTACACCGGTGGCGGCGTCATCAATTCCGGGCCGCGCGCGTCAGAATTGTTGCGCGAACTGGCCGAACTGACCGGTTTTCCTGTCACCAGTACATTGATGGGTCTGGGGGCCTATCCGGCGTCGGGCAAGCAATGGCTGGGCATGTTGGGCATGCATGGACTTTACGAGGCGAACATGGCCATGCACGGCTGTGACCTGATGGTCAACATCGGCGCGCGGTTTGATGACCGGATCACCGGGCGGGTCGAAGAATTCAGCCCGAATTCACGCAAGGCCCATATCGATATCGACCCCAGTTCGATCAACAAGGTGATCCGCGTTGAAATGCCGATCATCGGGGATGTCACCCAGGTGTTGGAACAACTGATCGCCGTCTGGAAAGAGCGCGGTTTGCAACCCCAGCGCGAAGGCCTGGCAAAGTGGTGGAAAAAAATCGATGCGTGGCGGGCCATTGATTGCCTGAAATTCTCTCAAAAAGGGAAAATCATCAAACCCCAGTATGCGCTTAAGCGGTTGGAAGAGCTGACAAAAAAGTATGATCGCTATATCACCACCGAGGTGGGCCAGCATCAGATGTGGGCGGCGCAATACCTTGATTTTGAAGACCCGAACCGGTGGATGACATCGGGGGGACTGGGCACCATGGGGTATGGTTTCCCGGCGTCGGTTGGCGTGCAGATGGCCCACCCCGATGCTTTGGTGATCAACGTCGCGGGCGAGGCATCGTGGTTGATGAACATGCAGGAAATGGGCACGGTGATGCAATATCGCCTGCCGGTCAAACAGTTCATCATGAACAACGAACGCCTGGGCATGGTGCGCCAATGGCAGGAATTGCTTCATGGTGAGCGGTATTCACATTCCTGGTCAGAATCCCTGCCTGATTTTGTCAAATTGGCTGAAAGCTTTGGCGCCAAAGGAATCCGGTGTGATGACCCTGACACCCTGGACGATGCGATTATCGAGATGATCACCCATGCCGGGCCAGTCGTGTTTGATTGTCTAGTCGAAAAACACGAAAATTGCTTCCCGATGATCCCGTCAGGCGAAGCACACAACAAGATGTTGTTGGGCGAAGCGTCCACCAAAGACGCCATCGGTCGTTCCGGCGCGGTAATGGTTTAAACCCTTTTCCGGTGGCCGGGCGATTACGTTTCGGCCACCAGAAAATTTGCGACACAAGCCAGCATTTGATCCCGGCGCACGGGTTTGGCGAGAAAATCATCCATTCCCGCCTCCATTGCCATCGCGCGATCTTTATCAGATGCGTTGCCGGTGACGGCGATGATCGGGCGGCGCGGCAGGCCGACTTTATCCTCAAATGCGCGAATGGCACGGCTTGCTTCAAACCCGTTCATGCCGGGCATCGCGACATCCATCAATATGACATCGACGTTCACACATTTTGCCGCCTCGAATGCCTCGGTGCCAGATGCGGCAATCGTTACCTGCGCGCCTGCTTTTTCCAACATTTTTCGCAAGACCATCTGATTGGTACGGTTGTCTTCGGCCACCAAAACCCGCAGCCCCGCCAATCCGACAGGCGGCGCATGAGCCATGTCGACTGTTTTGATGCCCTTCGCGCAACATTTCAGCGGCAGCGTTAGACGAAAACAACTGCCCACCCCGACCTGTGATGTGACATGCATTGCCCCACCCATCATTTCGATCAATCGCTGCGTGATTGCGAGGCCCAGTCCCGTGCCTTCGAACTGTCGCTGAAGCCCGGATTGCACTTGGCGAAATGGCTCATAAAGTGTGGCAAGTTCGGGCTCGGGAATGCCGATTCCGGTATCGCGCACTGTCAAAACAATCGGCCCCGGCCCGCTGATTTCCAAGGTCACCGTGCCCAGATCGGTAAATTTCACCGCATTTCCCAATAGATTCAACAGAACCTGACGCAGGCGCAGGGGATCGCCACAGACGGTTTCGGGCACGTCAGCGCCAATCGACAGATCAAGCTTCAGCGCCTTTGCCTGCGCCAACGGCCGCACCAAAGCCAGAACATCGCGCGCCAAGTCTGCCAAAAATACCGGCTCGGACGCCAGCGCGCCATGCCCGGCCTCGATTTTCGAGAAATCCAATATGTCATTGATCAGCCCGGTCAGCGCCGCCGCCGAGCTTTGGATCGTCGACACCAGCTCTTTTTGTTCAGCATTCAGCGGGGTTTCGGCCAACACATCCGTCAATCCGACAATGCCATTCAAAGGCGTGCGAAACTCATGGCTCATCGTCGCCAGAAAATTTGATTTCGCGGCACTGGCTGCCCCGGCCTGTTCCAATGCGCGCCCCAAGGCGGCGCTGCGGGCCTCCAGTTCGGTCACATCCGTGTGCACCATGACGCGCCCACCCGAGGGGCGCGTGGACGCCCGGCAATACAGGCTGCGCCCTGAGCGTTTGAGCCGGATCATCGCCGTGCCTTTGCCGCGCAACTGCCTGATGATCTGGGCCATTTCATCTGCCACAGAGTCCATATCGCCGCGCGCCGCCATGATCGACAACAGGTCTGACTGGGGCATCCCACACCGGATCTGATCAGGTGTCAGATCGAACTGATCCAGGAACGCCTGGTTGGTGAATTCGATACGATCCTGCCCATCATCCGTCGTCTGATCCGAGGTCACCAAAAGGCCCTCACCCATCGCTTCGATGATTTCGGTCAACAGATGGTTGGTTGATTCCAACTCTTTGTTCCGAACCGACAGTTCCTTTTCCAACTGATCCGCACGCGATTTCAACGAATACACCAAACTGGCGGTTTCCTCGGCCTGCTGGATCGTACGGCTCAGTTCAAATGTTATGCCCTCATATCCGGCGAATCGGCCCGCCCCGTCCAGAATCGGTATTGCACTGTCCATCAGGACGCATCGGGTGCCATTCAGCGCAATGCGTTCATAGCACAGATTGCTAAAGCTTTTTTCAGATAGCAGCGTGTCGAAATAGTGGGCCAGCCCGCCTTCGGTCTCGGCAGTGCCGAAATTGACATCCATCACCTGAACACCAATCAGATCGGCGGGATTCAGCCCCATCACCCAGGATATTGCATCGCTTACTTTTGTAATGCGCCAATCGCGATCCATCTGCCAGGTGAACAAGGGCAGCGTATCTATAAGGGCCTGCATCCTGAGATGAGGCGGAAGGCGCGCAAAATCATTGGCATCTGGCAAGGGTGGATGAGCGTTTATCATAGCCTCACAGGATCGTCGTGGCAGCGCCCAGCCTAGTACGTCTTTGGTTAACAAAGCGTGTAGCGCAAAACGAATTGAAGCCTGACCGATCACAGACGCCACCCGCCCCCGATATTGCCATCACATCCCCGTTTTTCGGGCCGGTCAGGCAGCCCTGAAACCCCTGCCATCCATTGGCGATACAGGGCATTCGCGATCAGGGCCTCATCCCGTGCCGATGTGATCTTCACTCTGGCCTGTCTTGATCAAAACATGTTTAAGTGAACCGCGCTAAAGACAGTGCAAAGGCCATTTTTCATTTTACACAAGGAAGTTGCGCGTATGTCCGCCCTCAAGATCAAAAAAGGAACGTCCCGCCATTCAGCTTATGATTTGCGTGACCCCAACTCTGATGTGATCGAAAGCCATACATTGGCCGTGGTGGTGGACAATGAAGCCGGCGTGCTGGCCCGGGTGATCGGCCTGTTTTCGGGGCGCGGATACAATATCGACAGCCTGACAGTGGCCGAAATCGATCACACCGGCCGTCGCTCACGCATTACCATCGTGACCCGCGGCACCCCTTCTGTCATCGAACAGATCAAGGCCCAGTTGGGCCGGATCGTACCGGTTTACGAAGTCCACGATCTGACGGTCGAAGGCCCCACAGTTGAACGCGAACTGGGCCTGTTCAAGGTCGGAGGAAGCGGCAATGAACGTGTCGAGGCATTGCGCCTGGCCGATATTTTTCGGGCTAATGTTGTTGATTCGACGTTGAACAGTTTCGTCTTTGAAATCACCGGAACCCCGGAGAAAATTGATGCCTTCGCCGAATTGATGCGCCCCTTGGGATTGATCGAAGTGGCGCGCACGGGCATCGCGGCGCTGGGCCGTGGCACTGTCGACAACGCATGAAAAAAGCCGCCAGCAAAGCTGGCGGCCTGATTTGACACTGATCTGAACTTAGTATTCGTTCAGCATGGTCCGGGCGTCTGGCGCGTTCAATTCATTGGCGCTCAGGCGGCCGTCATCGTTGGTGTCGATATCATTGAACGTTGCTTCGGGCACTTTCGGAAAGGCAACGGCAAGTTCGTCATAGGTGACAAAGTTGTCGTTGTTTGTGTCCATCGATGCGATGTCCATCGTGGTTGCGGCAGCGGCTTCGCCTTGGATCAGCGACCATGCACCGGGTGCATTCAGCTCATCCGCGCTCAGGCGATTGTCGCTGTTTGTGTCGATCTCATCGAAATCGGACTGTGCGAACATCGGCACCATCGCGTTCAACTCTTCATAGCTTACAAATCCGTCACCATCTGTGTCTGCCTTCAACTGCATTTCCGCAGAGCTTGCGCGGGCCATGATATCTTGGGCTTCGGTGGTGTAAAACTCTTCGCTGCTGATGCGGTTGTCACCGTTGGTATCGATTTCATCAAAGAATGTGGCGTCAAAATTCGGCAAGGCCACCATCAACTCTTCTTTGGAAACAAAGCGGTCACCGTCGGTGTCGAGATCCGCGATTTCCATTGCGGCAAATGCGGCGGTGGTTGAAATGGCGGTTACGGTAGCGGCAATCATCAAACGTTTCATATTGTACTCCTAAATCGTCATTGTGACACTTCATTGTGCCTTCCCAAACACAATGCGCCGATCTGTCCGATCGTTCCCAACAAACGAACGCGCTGCAGTCACATAGTTTTGTTTGATAATCCGGGAACTTATCGCCGGGTTGTGATTCAAAAATACGTTGTAGGGTTGTAGAGGCCATTCCACCGCACCTTGGCCAAGTCGTCCCCACGCCCCATGAAAAAGGGGCGCCACACGGACGCCCCAAGGGTAAAATCATCAGCGTTTTGGTGAACCGCCGGTCAGTTTCGCACCGGCGGCGCACCTTGTTTTCAGCTACACCCGCTTGTGCCGCCGCAGGTGTTACACTTCATGCAGGTGCCGTTGCGCACCAGGGTATAGTTGCCGCATTCGCCGCAGGCCTCGCCCTCATACCCCTGCATCTTGGCCTTGGTGCGTGAATCGAGCACGGGCGCCTTGGCGGTTGTCGGTGTTTTGATTTCCGGCGCCAGGGTGTCGAGGGTTGCGACAGGATCGGACAATTGCCCGCCTTGCAACACCCGCAATTCCGACGGCACGCGGTTGCGCATGAACCCGGTTGAGGCGACTTGGCGCAAAACATCCAAGGGCGATGTGCCGTTTGATCCGGGCACGTTTTCGAAATTTCGCACGCCCTCTTGCGATCCGCGCCCAATATCATCGAACGACGCCCCGGTGGGTTGGACATGGGCCAGATCGGTCCGGTCCAGATACGACACTGCCAATTCGCGGAAGATATAATCAAGGATCGAGGTGGCGTTCTTGATGCTGTCGTTGCCCTGTACAATGCCGGCTGGTTCGAATTTGGTAAAGGTAAAGGCATCGACGAACTCTTCCAGCGGCACGCCGTATTGCAGGCCAACCGACACCGCGATGGCAAAATTGTTCATCATCGCGCGGAAACCGGCCCCCTCTTTATGCATGTCGATAAAGATTTCGCCCAAGGTGCCATCGCGGTATTCACCGGTGCGCAAATACACCTTGTGACCACCAATCAGCGCCTTTTGGGTATATCCCCGGCGGCGTTCGGGCATTTTATCGCGCCCTTTGGCCACTTCCTTGATGATCACCTTTTCCACGATCTTTTCGGCCAGCACGATGGCCTTTTCGCGGTCAGAACCGGTTGCCAGAACCTCTTGCGCCTCATCGTCGTCCTCAACAAGGGCCGCGGCCAGGGGTTGTGACAATTTCGATCCATCGCGATACAGCGCATTGGCCTTCACCGCCAGGGACCACGACAATTCATAGGCCTTCAGGCAATCTTCGATTGTGGCATCGTTGGGCATGTTGATGGTTTTGGAAATCGCGCCGCTGATGAACGACTGTGCCGCCGCCATCATATAGATATGGCTGTCGACCGACAAAAACCGTTTGCCGGTTTTGCCGCAAGGGTTGGCGCAATCGAAGATGTGATAGTGCTCTTTTTTCAGGTGCGGCGCGCCTTCCAGGGTCATGGTGCCACACACATGGTCATTGGCGGCATCGATATCCTGCTTGGTAAAGCCCAGGTGGCGCAGCAAATCAAAGGTTGGATCGATCAGTTTGTCCGCCGGAATACCCAGGGTTTCGCGACAGAAGGATTCGCCCAGCGTCCACTGGTTGAACACAAACCGAATGTCAAAGGCGCTTGGCAGGGCGGCTTCGATCTTTTCGATCTCTTTGGGGCCAAAGCCATGGCCGATCAGCGTGGTCTTGTTGATTCCAGCGGCATTGCCAATGCTGCCATGGCCCACGGCATACGCGATGATTTCTTCAATCTCGGCGCTGCGATAGCCCAGATTCTCCAATGCTGCGGGCACCGAACGGTTGATGATCTTGAAATATCCGCCGCCTGCCAGCTTCTTGAATTTGACCAAGGCGAAGTCAGGCTCGATCCCGGTGGTGTCGCAATCCATGACAAGGCCGATGGTGCCCGTGGGCGCAATGACCGACACCTGCGCGTTGCGGTAACCGTTCTTTTCGCCCAAGGCCAATGCCTTGTCCCAGGCGCCCTTGGCGATGTCCGCCAACCGGTCATCGGGGCAATTGGCATGGTCCAGCGGCACAGGTTTTGTGGCCAGTTTTTCATATCCGTCCGACAGGCCATGGGCCGCAGTGCGGTGATTGCGGATCACGCGCAACATGTGTTCTGCGTTTTTCCCATAGCCCGGAAATGCGCCCAACTCGCCGGCGATTTCGGCGCTGGTGGCATAGGACACACCGGTCATGATCGCGGTCAGGGCACCGCACAGGGCGCGGCCCTCTTTGCTGTCGTATCCATGCCCCATGTTCATCAACAGCCCGCCGATATTGGCATAGCCCAGGCCAAGCGTGCGGAAATCGTAAGAGCGTTGGGCGATTTCCTTTGATGGGAACTGCGCCATGGTCACGGAAATTTCCAGGGTCAGCGTCCACAGACGGGTGGCGTGCATGTACTCTTCGACCTGAAATTTCCCGTTTTTCAGGAAGGTCAACAGGTTCATCGACGCCAGGTTACAGGCGGTATCGTCAAGAAACATGTATTCGCTGCACGGGTTCGATCCACGGATCGCGCCGTCTTCGGGGCAGGTGTGCCAATCATTGACCGTATCGTGAAACTGAATCCCCGGATCGGCACAGGCCCAGGCGGCATGGCCCACCTGATCCCACAAATCGCGGGCTTTGATGGTGCGGGCCACCTGCCCGTCTTTGCGGTTGATCAAATCCCAATCGCTGTCATTCTTGACCGCCTCAAGATAGGCGTCGGTCACGCGGATCGAATTGTTTGAATTCTGGCCCGAAACCGATGAATAGGCCTCGGAATCCCAATCTGTATCGTACGTGGGAAATTCGATGCTGGTATGGCCCTGCTTGGCATAATCCAGAACCCGTTTGATATACGTTTCCGGAATCGCAACCTTTTTGGCGTCTTTCACGGCGGCCTTCAGGGCCTCGTTGACCTTGGGATCATAGGCATCAATGGCCTTGCCATCCCACGCCTTGATTGCGGCGAACAGCGCGTTCAATTTCTGTTCGTGCATCTTGGAACCGGCCACGATCGACGCAACCTTTTGTTCTTCGATCACTTTCCAGTTGATGAAATCTTCCACATCCGGGTGGTCGGCATCGACGATCACCATTTTCGCCGCACGGCGCGTGGTGCCGCCCGATTTGATTGCGCCCGCCGCACGATCACCGATTTTCAGAAACCCCATGAGCCCGCTGGATTTACCGCCGCCCGACAGGTTTTCGCCCTCACCGCGCAGCGAGCTGAAGTTGGTGCCGGTGCCCGAGCCGTATTTGAACAGACGCGCCTCGCGCACCCACAAATCCATGATCCCGCCATCGTTGACCAGATCATCGGCCACCGATTGGATGAAACAGGCGTGGGGCTGGGGGTGCTCATAGCTGGATTTCGATTTGGTCAGCTTGGCGGTTTTGAAATCGACATAGTAATGCCCCTGCGCCGGGCCATCGATGCCATAGGCCCAATGCAACCCGGTGTTAAACCACTGCGGGCTGTTTGGGGCGGCCTTTTGCGTGGCCAGCATGAACCGCATTTCATCAAAATAGGCTTGGGCGTCGGCTTCGCTGCTGAAATAGCCGCCTTTCCAACCCCAATAGGCCCAGGCGCCGGCCAAACGGTCAAATACCTGTTTCGATGAGGTTTCGCCGCCGAAACGATCGGCCTCGGGCAATTTGGCCAAGGCATCGGTGTCGGGAACCGAGCGCCATAAAAATTCCGGCACATCCTTTTCGCGCACTTTTTTCAGAACCGCAGGCACACCGGCCTTGCGGAAATATTTCTGGGCAATGACATCGCTGGCGACCTGGCTCCAGGTGCCGGGCACTTCCACCTGATCGTTGTGAAAAACGATGGTGCCGTTTGGATTGCGAATCTCGCTTGTCACCGTGGTGAATTCAAGCTTTGCATACGGGTCTGAACCGGCGCGGGTGAACGTGCGTTCGATTTTCATATCTGCCCTTTATCCTCAAGATATCGGTCGCCCCTGTCGTTGCAGAAGGCCCCTGGCGGTGGTCGTTCATGGGGGGCGGTCGCGCAAAACGTCTCCGACAGGGGCCATTCTGGCCCCTGGGAAGCACCGGAAACCCGGCGTACCTTGGATATGTCGCTTTGCTCAACCTGCACCATATCTGGTGTTGTCCCCGGCGGCATGTACAAGCTGACGTATTTCGCCATCGGACTCAACCGATAATTTTGCGCTTTGACGGCTTGACCGTTGCCCGAAATTCTGTCGCCGCAGGGGGGCGTTAGATTCCTCCCGAAACTATCCACAGGCTGTGCCACAGCCCTTTGCGGGATTTCCCTTTTAGTCGAGCAGGTTTAGCGGGGTTACGCACATGGCGACGGCAACAGGGATGTGGAGATCATCCGCGCCAGACCCAAGACAACTATTTTTCACAACCCTAGGGGTGCGCAAGCGCGCGGCGCAGTTTCGCCCAAACCGCGGCGAAAACCGCACAATCCGCCGAATCGCATAGGGCGATCAGCGGTTCGTTAAATATAAATGATGGTGGTAAATGGTCGGGGCGATAGGATTCGAACCTACGACCCTCTGTTCCCAAAACAGATGCGCTACCAGGCTGCGCTACGCCCCGACATGGCCCTCATAGCGGGCTGAAACGCGGGCGTAAAGCACTAAGGTGGCGAACAGGGCCACGCCGCGCGATTTTGTGCAACCGAAGGGTGGCGCAGGGTGCTGCCCACGGTGATGCCAAAGACGCGGGACAGCCCGCCGTTGATTTCCAGCACCAATTTAACCGACGTTCCACCAGGGATCGGGGTTTCATCCAAAGGAACCGCGTTTTCATGAATACGGGTGACGGTACCGGTTTCATCCATGAAGATCATATCAAGCGGAATCAGCGTGTTGCGCATCCAGAATGACGCAGCCTGAGGCCGTTCATAAACAAATAACATGCCCCGGCTTTTGGCCATTTGCGGCCGGTTCATCAGCCCGACCGCCCGCTCACTGGCATCATCGGCCAATTCAACGGTGAACCGGGCCTGGCCCCAATCGCCGCGCAAATCCGCCACCGTCGGGGTGCAAGCCGCGCTGACGATCCCCGGAAGGGCCGCGACGAAAAGAACCGCTAGTCCGAATTTTCCGATGCTGATTCCCATGATGTCACCTCTGTTGCCAGTTTGCCGCGCTTGCCATCTGCCACGCGCAGGCCCACCGCTTCGCCCGGTTGCAAATCGGCCAAACCCGAGCGGCGCAATACCTCGACATGGATGAATACGTCGTCCGAATTGCCGAAAACATTGGCAAAGCCAAACCCTTTGCCCCGGTCAAACCATTTGACACGCGCGGGCGCAAGCGGGCCACCGATCAATTCGGTGTCAAATGGCATGTCCTCTGGCAAGCGGTCTGAGGATTGGGAAAGATCCGGTGCGACAATGGACAGTATTTCAACAGCCTGCGCACCGCGGGTGGTGATTTGAACGGTCAGTCGAATCGCCGCCCCATCCAGAACCGAACTCTGGCCAAAATTGCGCAACACATTTGCATGCAACAAGATATCGGTGCTGACCGCCGCAGACACGACAAATCCAAACCCCTTGCCGGGATCGAACCATTTGACGTGGCCTTCCACGGCTATCTGTTCACCGTCGTTTTGCACTTCAGGTCTCGCGTTTGCGACCGGTTCGGCCAATTCACATACCGCCACGCGGGGCAGACTTTCCCGCAAAAACAAGACGCGGCCACACCTTACAAAACTATACCAGACCAAAGTGACCCGGGAAACCAACACAGATCAAGGATAAAGGCGGGTTCTTTGCCACTCCTGATCCAGCGCCGAACGTAGCCAGCGTTCGCGATCATGCAAGCGGAATGCGCCATCGGCCCAAAATTCAACCTCAAGTGGTTTGATCCGAAAGCCGCCCCAGAATGGCGGGCGGGGCGGGGTTGTGCCAAACCGCACACCTGCGGCTGCCACTTCGGCCATCAGCGCGGCACGGTTTTTCAACGGTCTGGATTGTTTCGAGGCCCAGGCGCCCAAACGGCTGTCCAACGCGCGGCTGTTGTAATAGGCGTCGGCGATTGGGCCGTCTTCCTTTTCGACCAGCCCGCGCACCCGCACCTGACGGGCGATTGATTTCCAATGCAGCACGAACGCCGCCTTGCCCGATGCGATCAGTTCCTGACCCTTTTTGCCCTCGTAATTGGTATAAAAAACAAAGGCGTCGTCTTCGATCTCTTTCAACAGCACAACCCGGACGTTGGGCATGCCGTCGGAATCCACCGTTGCCAGGGATATGGCATTTGGATCGGCAAGTTCTTTTGGCGCGGCTTCAGCCATCCAATCGCGCGTCAGGGCAAAGGGATCGTCTTGGCCAAAAATACTGCTCATCGGGTGCTCTCCTGTCGGTCGTGCCGCTTGCTGGTAGGGTAACAATGACCTAAACCAACGGTCAATGTAAGGTCGGCTAAGGGGCAAATTCGATGACAAGTGAATTGATGAAGGGAAAGCGCGGCCTGATCATGGGGTTGGCCAATGATAAATCCATCGCCTGGGGCATTGCCAAGGCGCTGGGCGAGGCGGGCGCCGATATGTGCTTTTCCTATCAAGGGGATGCGTTGAAAAAACGTGTCGGCCCCTTGGCCGAATCCGTAGGTAGCGATTTTCTGGTGCCCTGCGACGTGGGCGATGCGGCATCACTGGATGCGCTGTTTGCAGAAATCAAACAACGCTGGGGTGGATTGGATTTTGTCGTTCACGCCATCGGTTTTTCCGACAAGAACGAATTGCGCGGCCGGTATGTTGACACCAGCCGCGAAAACTTTCGCATGTCGATGGATATTTCGGTCTATTCCTTCACCGCCGTGATGCAACGCGCCGAAAAACTGATGGGCCCGGGCGCCAGTGCGCTCACCCTCACCTATTACGGCGCTGAAAAAGTCATGCCGCATTATAACGTCATGGGCGTCGCCAAGGCCGCGCTTGAGGCATCGGTGAAATACCTGGCCGAGGATCTGGGAAAAGACGGAATTCGCGTCAATGCGATTTCCGCCGGGCCAATCAAAACCCTGGCCGCCAGCGGCATCGGCGATTTCCGCTATATCATGAAGTGGAACGAGTATAATTCGCCGCTGCGCCGCAATGTCACCCAAGAAGAGGTCGGCAAAGCCGCGCTTTACCTGTTGTCTGACCTTGGGTCCGGCACGACCGGCGAAAACCTGCATGTTGATGCAGGCTATCACGTGGTGGGTATGAAAGCGGTTGACGCGCCCGACATGACCAAAGGCTAACGCCAAGCGCGACAGTACTGTGTGAACCGCTTTTTCAACGCGGTTCACACGGTTTAACGCTGTGGCTCGTCGGCAATCGGCACCCGAATGCGCCGTGTCAGGGTTGATGCGAATATCGCACCCCCTGTCGCCACCCCAACAAAGGCCGCCAGTAAAACGCTGTCTAATCCTGAACCGATCATGGCACATCCCTTTTCGCTGTTTGATACACATATAGTGTCGAAAGGGTTAATCTTCCATGTCTGCGGCCAATTCATTGTCTTTGCCGCCCTATTGGCCGACACGCATATTCACCGCCCAGGTCATCGCATACGCCCTTTCCCAATCGGCCATCGCCCGTTACAACCCCATCATTCAGCAGCGTAAGGGCCCCCCATGAGCACCAAAGACGAAAGCCGCCTGCCCCATGAAAAAGGCTTCCACATTTCGTGGGATCAGATCCACCGCGACAGTCGCGCCCTTGCCTGGCGCATTGATGGGCATGGCCCCGATGACGGCGCATGGCGGGCAGTGGTGGCAATTACCCGTGGCGGCATGGCCCCGGCAATGATCGTGGCGCGCGAATTGGACATCCGCACCGTCGATACGATCAGCGTGAAATCATATGATCATCAGTTGCAATCCGAAGCCCGCGTTTTGAAATCGCCGGATCACGAAATGATGGGCGATGGCACCGGCATTCTGATCGTTGACGATCTGGTGGATTCGGGCCGCACCCTGGAATTGGTTCGCGCCCTGTATCCCAAGGCGCATTTTGCAACGGTCTATGCCAAACCCAAAGGCCGCCCCATGGTCGATACGTTCATCACCGAAGTCAGCCAGGACACCTGGATTTTCTTCCCATGGGACATGGCCCTGCAATACGTTGAACCCTACCGCGGCACATGATCGCCCTCGGGTCGGCTGACCACGCCGCCCCCGATTGCCGCCGCCACGCCGGTGGTTGACGGGCCGGATGTGGGCAGCCCCCGCGCCACGCGCACCGCCAGATGGCCAAACGCCTGAGCCTCTAACATATCACCGTTCAGGCCAACCGTTTCCACCGGATCAACGGCGCAATCCACGGCACCCGCGATCATCTGCATCATCACCGGATTGTGCCGCCCGCCGCCGGTCACCAACAAACGCGCCGGGTTTTGGGGCAAATGCTCCATCGCGGCGGCAACACTGACCGCGGCACAGGCGGTCAGTGTTGCCGCCCCGTCGGCATCGCTCAGCCCGCGAACCGCCTCGGCAAGCCAGGCGAAATCGTCGCGGTCAAGTGATTTGGGCGGCATCCGGGCGAAATACCCCTGCCCCAACAGCCGCGACAGGATATCCTCATCCGGGGCTCCCTGGGCCGCGAGCGTGCCGCCCTCGTCAAACGCCACGCCTCGCCGGCGGGACAGGAAATCGTTCAATGGTGCGTTGGCCGGTCCGGTATCAAAGGCAAGGCATGCGCCGGGCGTTTCGGGCTTTTCAAACGCCGGATCAACCCAGGTAATATTGCCCACACCGCCCAGGTTCAAAAACGCCACGGGGGCGGTGGCACCAAACCATTTCGCACAGGCAAAGTGAAAGAATGGCGCCAGCGGCGCGCCCTCGCCGCCCATCTCTACATCGGCACTGCGAAAATCCCACACGACGGGCACGCCAAGATGGCAGGCCAAAGCCGCACCATCACCCACCTGGCGCGTGCCGCGCCCGCGCGGGTCATGGGCCAGGGTCTGACCGTGAAATCCGATCAGTTCGGCACCGCAAAACCGCGCCAGAACCTCGGCATGGGCCGTTTCAATAATTTCGGTGGCCTCTGCCGCGCCCTCCCATGTGCCCAATGCGGCCTGCAAAACGGCGCGTTCCTCGGCTGTGTACGCGCGGTAAGCCGTTTCGCCAAATTCGAATATCTCATGCCCATCGCTAAGTACCATCGCGGCATCAACCCCATCGAGTGATGTGCCCGACATCGCCCCAAGCGCCCAGATCGGCCCTTTGCCCTTCATGGCTTTCCCTTTTTGACTGGCGCGGATATACCCACGCCTAACCGCCAAGATGGACGAACCTGCCATGACCTACCACCCAAAATCCGACTTCCTGAATGTTATGTCCACGCGCGGCTTTCTGGCCGATTGCACCGACTTCCAATCGCTGGATGACGCGTTGCTGAAACCCGGTGTGCCGGCCTATATCGGCTATGATGCAACGGCGAAATCGCTGCATGTGGGGCATTTGTTGAACATCATGATGCTGCGCTGGCTGCAGAAAACCGGGCACAAGCCGATCACGCTGATGGGCGGTGGCACCACCAAAGTGGGCGATCCCAGCTTTCGCGCCGACGAACGCCCCCTGCTTGGGCCAGAGCAAATTCAGGAAAATATCGACGGGATGCAACAGGTATTCGCGAAATACCTGACCTATGGCGACGGCGCGACCGATGCGCTGATGCTGAACAATGCCGAATGGCTGGACGGGTTGAATTACCTAGATTTTCTGCGCGACATCGGGCGGCATTTTTCGGTTAACCGGATGCTGGCCTTTGAATCGGTGAAATCCCGGCTCGACCGCGAACAATCGCTGTCTTTCCTTGAATTCAACTACATGATCCTGCAGGCCTATGATTTTCTTGAACTGAACCGGCGCTATGACTGCGTATTGCAGATGGGTGGCTCGGATCAGTGGGGCAATATCGTCAACGGGATCGACCTGACCCGCCGCGTGCTTGACCATCAGATCTTTGGCCTGACCTCGCCCCTTCTGACCACCAGCGACGGGCGCAAGATGGGCAAATCCCAAGGCGGCGCAATCTGGCTGAACGCCGATATGCTGTCCCCGTATGAGTTCTGGCAATTCTGGCGCAACACCACCGACGCCGATGTGGGCCGCTTTGCCAAACTGTTTACCGAACTGCCAGTCGATGAATGCGATCGTCTGGGCGCGCTGGAAGGGTCGGAAATCAACGCCGCCAAGATCATTCTGGCCAACGAAGTCACAACTCTGTGCCACGGCGCCGACGCTGCAAAAGCCGCCGAAGCAACGGCGCGCGAAGTGTTTGAAAAGGGCGGCGTGGGCGATGATCTGCCCACCCTTGCGCTGACGCGGGCCGACATCAGCGATGGCATTTCAATCGTTCAGGTCATCGTGCGCGCGGGTCTTGCCAAAACCGGCAAAGAGGCGAAACGCCTGATCGCAGAAAACGGCGCACGGATTGACGATGCGCCGCTTACCGATGCGGGCCTGATGCTGGATGCCAAGGCCTTGGAAAACCCGATAAAACTCAGCGCCGGAAAAAAACGCCACGCCCTTGTCACTCTGGCGTCCTGATTTTTCTTGCCTCAAATATCCTGGGGGGAGGCGCAGCCGGGGGGCAACGCCCCCCGCCCCGGCCCCAACGAAAGCAAACCGATGACCGTTCTTGACCGCATCAAAGCCTATAAGTTGGAAGAGATCGCCGCGCGCAAAACCGCGCGCCCCCTGGCCGAGATTGAGGCCGCCGCGCGCAGCGCCAGCCCACCGCGCGGCTTTGCCACTGCTCTGCAGAACGCCGCGCGCGAAGGATACGGCCTGATCGCCGAGATCAAAAAGGCCAGCCCCTCCAAAGGGTTGATCCGCGCCGATTTTGACCCCGAGGCTTTGGCCAAAGCGTATGAGGCGGGTGGTGCGACATGCCTTTCAGTTCTGACCGACACGCCATCCTTCCAAGGGGCCGATGAATTTTTGACCGCCGCGCGCGAGGCAACCGCCCTTCCCGCCCTGCGCAAGGATTTCATGTACGACACCTATCAGGTGGCCGAAGCGCGGGCCTTGGGCGCGGATTGCATCCTGATCATCATGGCCAGCGTTTCAGACGATCAGGCCCTTGAATTGGAAGCAGCGGCATTTGATTGGGGCATGGATGTTTTGATCGAGGTTCACGACGAACCCGAATTGGAACGCGCGAGCGCCCTCAAATCGCCGCTGATGGGTATAAACAATCGCAATCTCAAGACATTCGATGTCACCCTCGACACGACCCGCCATTTGGCCCGCCTCGTCGAACCCGAACGCACCATCGTGGCCGAATCAGGGCTTAGCACCGCCGATGATCTGGCCGATCTGGCCCGCTATGGCGCGCGCTGTTTTCTGATCGGTGAATCCCTGATGCGGCAGGATGATGTCACCGCCGCCACCCGCACCATTTTGGCCAAACCGCTGACTGGAATGCAATAAATGCCCCTGACTCATTTTAATGAACAGGGCGATGCCCATATGGTCGATGTGTCAGACAAAGCCGCGACCGCGCGCATTGCCACTGCCACCGGTTATCTGAAAATGACGGCAGAAACCCTTGCCCTGATCACCGAGGGGCGCGCGAAAAAAGGCGATGTTTTGGGGGTTGCGCGGCTCGCCGGCATCATGGGCGCGAAAAAAACTGCCGATCTGATCCCGCTTTGCCATCCGCTGCCGATCACCTCGGTCACTCTTGATCTGACGCCCGATGCTGATTTGCCGGGCGTCCGCGTCAGTGCAAGCGTGAAAACAACCGGGCAAACCGGCGTCGAAATGGAGGCGTTGACTGCCGTTTCTGTCGCCTGCCTGACCGTGTATGACATGGTGAAAGCGGTGGAAAAAACCATGGTGATTGGCGATGTCAAGGTCACGCTGAAGGATGGCGGCAAATCCGGGCGGTTTGAGGCATGATCACGGTTGATCAGGCCCTCGCACTGGTCTTTGATCTGGTGCGCCCGCTGCCCAGCGAACCGATCGCCCTTCGTGTTGCCGCTGGCCGGGTCTTGGCCGAACCCGCCATTGCAGCACGCGATCAGCCACCCTTTGCCGCCTCGGCAATGGATGGTTACGCCGTTCAAAACCGTGATGTTACACCCGGCGCGGCCTTTCAGGTGATCGGAGAATCCGCCGCAGGACACGGCAGCGCGCTTACGGTTGGTCCAAAACAGGCCGTTCGCATTTTCACCGGCGCCCCCGTGCCCGACGGCGCAGATCGCATTGTCATTCAAGAGGATGCCATCCGGCAGGGCGATACCATTACGTTGAGTGCTACACTTGATCAGGCCGCCTATATTCGCCCTGCCGGGGCGGATTTTTCAAAAGGCGATACCTGGTTCCCCCGCCGCCCGCTTGCCGCGTCCGACCTGGTTTTATTGGCCGCGATGAATTGCGCCACACCCATTGTGGTGCGCAAACCGATGGTGGCATTGATCGCCACGGGCGACGAGTTGGTAATGCCGGGTGAGGCCCCGCGCGACGATCAGATCATCGCATCCAACACCTTTGGCCTTGCCGCGATGATCGAGGCAATTGGCGCAACCGCCCGCATTCTGCCAATCGCGCGCGACAACCGCGCGGCCTTGACCACCGCGTTTGCCATGGCCTGCGATGCCGATCTGGTGGTGACCATTGGCGGCGCATCGGTAGGCGATCACGATCTGGTTGGGCAGGTCGCCGAAGATCTGGGTATGAAACGCGCGTTCTATAAAATCGCGATGCGTCCCGGCAAACCCTTAATGGCCGGAAAAATCAACGACATCCCGATGCTGGGCCTGCCAGGAAATCCTGTTTCGGCAATGGTTTGCGCGCATATCTTTTTGTTGCCTGCCCTGCGCGCGATGATGGGGTTAGCCCCCCAACCGGCCCCGCGCAGCACAGCAGCCCTGGCCAGCGATCTGCCCGCGAACGGGGCGCGCGAACACTACATGCGCGCAACGCTGAAAGACGGTTTGTTATATCCCGCATCGCGCCAGGACAGCGCGCTGACCGGTGTGTTGGCCCAGGCCAACGTCTTGATCCTGCGCCCGGTCAACGCCGCGCCCTGCACCGCAGGGGATGTCGTGACTTACCTTCCATTGTAGGCAATAATTCTTGACACAAAGCGGGAACACCCATAGAACATGGGGTGAACGCTCTTGAGTTTATAGAATGGGATGGGCACTATGCTGACACGTAAACAATTGGAATTGCTGGATTTCATTAACAAACGTGTTCAACGTGACGGTGTTCCCCCCTCTTTCGATGAAATGAAAGAAGCGCTCGATCTGCGCTCCAAGTCGGGCATTCATCGATTGATTACAGCCCTTGAAGAACGTGGTTTCATCCGCCGTCTGGCCCATCGTGCCCGCGCGCTTGAGATCGTAAAATTGCCTGACGCATTGGATAAGGCCGGGTTCAAGCCCCGCATCATTGAAGGCGATAAAACCAGCCGCGTTTCCGGCGCGATTGATGTAACAGCCGCCGCTGTTGAGCTTCCGGTCATGGGTAAAATTGCCGCCGGTGTCCCGATTGAGGCGTTGCAACACGAATCCCACCGCGTTGCCGTACCCGGCGCAATGCTGTCGGGTAAGGAAAACCATTACGCGCTTGAGGTCAAAGGCGACTCGATGATTGATGCGGGGATCAACGATGGCGATGTCGTGGTCATTCGGGAAGGGCAAGCCGCCGATAACGGCGATATCGTTGTTGCCTTGGTCGAAGGGCATGAGGCAACATTGAAACGGTTTCGCCGACATGGCCGGTCCATTGCACTGGAAGCAGCGAACGCAGCTTATGAAACGCGTGTATTCAGTGAAGATCAGGTAAAGGTTCAAGGTCGGCTGGTTGGCTTGATCCGCACTTACTGATCTCTGTTCCAGGGCCGCACGCCGGCAACAGTGCGCGCGCTGACCGAATGAAAGCCACCAGCGCCGGGGGTAAGCGAAATACCCCCCGCGGTGTTCAGTTTTTCACGGTCCCATAGCGTGCAACCAGTGGGCGTGGGCCTTTCCGAAACGGCAGCCAGAATCACTGTATCGGCAATCGCGCAGCCTTCGGCGATCCGGTCGGCCGCCCCTCGCCCCGCAAGATATGCGATCTTTTGTTCGCCGACAGTGAAGGTCAGAATTGGTTTGTTTGTCCCTGACCGCGCCGCAGCTTTGGCTTGATCCGGGGTATCGCCGTCATTTTCCAACCAACTGACTGCGGCAAATCCTTCGCCTTTTGGTTTGTTCAGCACCCGCACGCCATTTTGCATGACCCCAATCAATCCACCTGACGGAGAAATCAAAACAGCGGGCCGTTGCGCAACAGACCAAAGGGCAAATGCGCAGATAGCGGGCAAAACCCCCGCAAACCGCACCCGCCCACGCCATAGCACAAGCCATAACATCCCCATGGCGAACATGGGAATTACCCACGGCCCCGGAGAGACGACCCGGCCCACGGCACCATCTTGCGCCGCAGTCCAATGGGCAACGGCCATGATCCATCTGATTGGCGGTTCCATGATCGCCAAACCGATCCCGTGCAGGCCAAAGGGCGCCAGACAGGCCGCCAACACCGCGCCGGGCATCACGATCAGGCCCATCAACGGCACCGACAACAGATTGGCCAACAGCCCGTAATGCGCCAGCATGTTGAAATGTGCAGCCGCAACCGGGGCTGTGGCGGCACCGGCGACAGCCGATGAAATTACAGTGGCAAATACAGGTTTTGCCCAACGGGGAATACGCTCTGATTGGAAATCACGCACCACACGAAACACCGCCACCAAAGCGATCGTGGCAGCGAAAGACATCTGAAACCCCGGCTCGGTTAAACTTTCCGGGCGCAGTATCAGAACGATCATCGCCGCGACCGCCACCGCGCGCAATGTCAGAGCGCGGCGATCAAGTATCACCGCAACCAAGATCACGCTGACCATGATAAAGGCCCGTTGTGTGGCCACATTCCCCCCCGAAAGCGCAAGATAGACCGCCCCCGCCATCAAAGCGCCGCCCGCCGCGATCTTTTTCACGGGCCAGCCCAGGGCGACTGCGGGGATCAGCACCATCAGTGTTCGCAGGACTCCAAACACAAACGTCGTCAATAATCCCATATGCAGCCCGGAAATGGCCAACAAATGCGCCAGGTTGCTTTCGCGCAGTGCGGTGAGTGTGCTGCGCGCCATGCCTGATCTATCGCCGGTGGTAATCGCGACGGCAAAGGCGCCCGCCTCGCCGGGAAGTTTCGCGCGCACCTCGCGGGCGATTGCGGTGCGCCAACGGGCGACGTTTGGAGTGGTGGATGCGGGCGCCAACGCGATGAGCGGCGTACGCGCATATCCGACCGCACCGATACGTTTGAACCACGCCATGCGTTGAAAATCAAAACCGCCGGGTTCAACCGGGCCACCGGGGGGCGACAAATGCGCCGTGATGGCAACCCGTTTTCCCGGAATCGGAACCGTGCCAACGACATCGGGTTGCAGCGATATCCGCACCCGAAAAGGCACACGTTCGGGGCGCATATCTTCAAGCACCACATGATCGAGGGTCAATCGCACACGATCACTGCCAGAGCGGTCAATCGCCACGATCCGCCCTTCAACCGGACCATAATATCGAAAGGTCAATTGCGCCTCAGCCACCAGATATGTGCGCACACCGGCCATCAGAAACCCGACAAGAACGAGAAACAGCGCAAGTGCGATCGGGCGGGTGGTTACGCCGTGCCGGAATGCAACGCCCCCCAAAAGCAATGCGCAGACAACAATCGCGCCCCAGATGCGCAAATCAGGTTCGCGCATGAGCGAAAAGTAAACCCCGATCCCGATGCCCATGCACACCGGAACCCAAGGAAACAACGCCCCACGCTGTCGGTCGATCACGGTGTTCACCCACTCCACGACCGGCGTCACCCTTGTTCTCCTTGGATTATTTCACTAAACCATGCCCAATTCTATTCCCCACTTGGTTTCCAAAAGGTTAACGCGCATGTCCACGCCCGCGGCCCAAAGCCCTGTTGTCACCCGTTTTGCCCCCTCGCCCACCGGTTTTTTGCATATCGGCGGCGCGCGCACGGCATTGTTCAACTGGTTATATGCGCGGGGACGGGGCGGGAAATTCCTGTTGCGAATCGAAGATACCGATCACGCCCGCTCGACCCCAGAGGCGACCGAGGCGATTCTGACCGGGCTCAGGTGGATGGGCCTGGATTGGGATGGCGACGTTGTCAGCCAATCGGCGAACGCCGCCCGACACGCGGCAGTCGCCCACGAAATGTTGGCCAAGGGCACGGCATACAAATGTTTTTCAACACAAGATGAGATTGCGGCATTTCGCGAACAGGCCCAGGCCGAAGGCCGCTCCACGCTGTTTCACTCACCTTGGCGCGATTCTGACCCCGCTGACCACCCCAACGCGCCCTATGCGATTCGTGTGAAAGCCCCCAAAACAGGCGCCACTGTGATTCGCGACCGTGTACAGGGGGATGTTACGATTCAGAATACCCAACTGGATGATATGATTTGTTTACGTTCTGATGGTACGCCCACCTATATGTTGGCAGTGGTGGTTGATGATCACGATATGGGCGTGACCCATGTGATCCGCGGCGATGACCACTTGAACAACGCAGCGCGACAGATGATGGTATATGAGGCCATGGGATGGGAGGTGCCGGTTTGGGCGCACATACCATTGATCCATGGTGAGGATGGCAAGAAATTGAGCAAGCGGCACGGCGCCCTTGGGGTGCATGAATATCAGGCCCTGGGATACCCTGACACTGCGATGCGGAATTATCTGGCGCGCCTTGGCTGGTCGCACGGTGATGATGAGTTTTTCACCGATGATCAGGCAATATCATGGTTTGATCTTGACGGGATCGGCAAGGCGCCCGCGCGGCTGGATTTCAAGAAACTTGCCCACCTGACCGGGCTGCATATTGCGGCCACAGAAGATGGCGCAGTGTTAAAGGGCGTTCAGGGGTATCTTGCCGCTGCCGGTCAGCCGACATTGACCGAAGGTCAGTATGCAGCGTTGATGGCTGCGATGCCATTTATCAAGGAGCGGGCAAAATCCTATGGCGAACTTCTTGAAAAAGCACGGTTCTGTCTGATCGAACGGCCGGTCATCGCAGATGAAAAAGCGGCAAAGGCCCTCGATCCAGTATCCCGTGGTATGCTGAAAGATTTGACGCCGCACCTGCTAAATGCTAATTGGTCGCGGGACAGTCTGGAAGCCGCAGCCACCACGGTGGCTGAGGCCAATGACATCGGATTGGGCAAGATCGCGGCACCGCTGCGTGCCGCTCTTGCTGGTCGCACCGCGACCCCCAGTGTGTTTGATATGATGCTTGTTCTTGGGCGCGACGAAACGCTTGCCCGGCTGAAGGATGTAAGTGCTTGAACTGGTCTTCGCCCGGGTATTACCGGGGCGGTGACAGGGGTAAACCCCAATGAATCAAAGGGCCACGCATTGGCGCGGTCCTCCGATATGGAAGGAACCGCGATGGCTGAAGCCTCGAAAACTGCCAGCCTGACCATCGATGGTCAGACTTATGAATTGCCGATTCACACGCCCACCGTGGGCCCCGATGTGGTCGATATTCGCAAGCTTTACGGTCAGGCGAATGTCTTTACCTATGATCCTGGCTTCACCTCGACCGCAGCGTGTGACAGCGAAATCACCTATATCGATGGCGACGCGGGCATTTTGCTGCACCGCGGCTATCCAATCGACCAACTTGCAGAAAAATCCCATTTTCTGGAAGTGTGCTATTTGCTTCTGTATGGTGAATTGCCCACGGCCGACCAACTGGAAGATTTCGAACATCGCGTCACGCAGCATACCATGTTGCACGAACAGATGGCGTTTTTCTTCCGTGGGTTCCGCCGCGATGCACACCCAATGGCCGTTATGGTGGGTGTGGTTGGCGCGATGTCGGCGTTTTATCACGACAGCACCGACATCACCGATCCTTGGCAGCGCGAAGTTGCCTCGATTCGCCTGATTGCAAAGATGCCGACGATTGCCGCCTGGGCCTATAAATATACCATTGGGCAACCCTTTGTTTATCCACGCAATGATCTGGACTATGCGTCGAACTTCTTGCGCATGTGTTTTTCCGTCCCGGCCGAAGATTATCAGGTGAATCCGATTCTTTCCCGCGCGATGGACCGAATTTTCACGCTGCACGCCGATCATGAGCAGAATGCGTCAACGTCGACCGTGCGCTTGGCGTCGTCCTCGGGCGCGAATCCGTTCGCCTGTATTGCGGCGGGTATTGCGTGCCTATGGGGCCCGGCCCACGGCGGCGCCAATCAAGCGTGCCTCGAAATGCTGGAAGAAATCGGCACGGTTGAGCGTATTCCTGAATTCATCGCCCGCGCCAAGGACAAGAATGATCCCTTCCGTCTGATGGGGTTCGGCCACCGGGTTTACAAAAACTTTGACCCCCGCGCCAAAGTGATGAAACAATCAGCCGATGAGGTGTTGGAGCTGTTGGGCATTGGCGACAATCCCAAGCTTCAGGTCGCGAAAGAGCTGGAAAAACAGGCGCTGAACGATCCGTATTTCGCGGAAAAGAAATTGTTCCCCAACGTCGATTTCTATTCCGGAATCATTCTCGAAGCGATGGGTTTTCCGACATCGATGTTCACGCCCATTTTCGCATTGGCGCGGACTGTGGGATGGATTTCGCAGTGGAAAGAACAGATTTCTGATCCGCAACTAAAAATTGGGCGTCCCCGTCAGTTGTACCAAGGCATGACCGAGCGCGATTATATCGATGTTGAAAACCGCTAAGCGGCTTTGAAACGGATCTGCGCAACCTTGTTTTGGTTGCGCAGATCGCGGCCAATGTGTTTTGGCCAAACCGCGCTGGAAATTTTTATCAGCGCCCTTCGAATTTTGCGGGCCGTTTTTCCAAAAACGCCAAAACGCCCTCTTTGAAATCAAAGCTTTGGCCACAGTCGCCTTGCAGCTGCGCCTCGATCGCAAGCTGTTCATCAAGCGTATGGTCATAGGTTTCGCGAAGCGATTTTTTGACATTGCGATATGCCAATGTGGGCCCGTCGGCCAGTTTCCGGGCGCGTTTTTGCCAATGCTCGGTGAAATCCTCGTCTGCGATCGCCTCCCAGATCATCCCCCAATCCGAAGCTTGCTGCGCAGTGATTGGTTCAGCAAAGAGCGCGGCGCCCATGGCTTTCGCGGCCCCCATCTGACGCGGCAGCCAATAGGTGCCACCAGCGTCGGGAATCAACCCGATCCGGGTGAATGCCTGTAAGAACACAGCACTTTGCGTTGCAATCACAACGTCACAGGCCAATGCCAAATTGGCCCCTGCCCCCGCTGCGGCGCCGTTGACCGCGGCGATTGTCGGGATCGGGCAGTCATATATCGCCTTGAGCATCGGCATGTATTCATCGCGCAGGATACGCTCCAGATCCAGATTTGCAGCGTTGCCGCCGTCACCCAAATCCTGCCCGGAACAAAATGCGCGCCCCTGCCCCGTAATCACAAGCACCCGCGCCTGTTCAGAAGCCGCGCGCACCGCATGAAGGATTTCGGCGCGCATCTGGGTTGAGAGTGCGTTCATCACATCGGGCCGACGCAAGGTCAGCACGGCCATGTTTTCATGAATGGACAGGCGGATCGTTTGATAATGCATGAGAAATCCTTCGGTGGCATTCGCCTGAACATGGGCGATTCCCGCGCCATATAAAAGCGAAACGAAGGGTTATTGGCGCATAATCTTGTCGAGCTCAGCCTGCTCTTCACCGCTCAGCGCCGTGATGGCACCGGGTCGCCGACCGCGCAGATACACAAACGCAATCCCACCGGCAAGCACCAGCATCCCCGGCCCGGCCAACCACAGGATGAGCGTTGATCCCTTTGCAGGGGGATTCAGTAAAACAAATTCGCCGTAGCGTTCAACGATATAACTGACCACCTGTTCGTCAGTGTCACCGGCAACCAATCGTTCCCGCACCAGCAGGCGCAGATCGCGCGCCAGGGTCGCATCGCTCGCGTCGATATGTTCGTTGCGGCAGACCAGACAGCGCAAGCCTTTGGACAAGTCGCGCGCCCGCTGCTCAAGAACCGGATCTGCCAGAATTTCGTCGGGCTCAACCGCGCCCACGGGCGCGGCCAAAAGACACAGTATCAGAACAATCCATCTCATTCGGCAGGCACCGCCCGTGTTTTCCGTGCCCCCGCAGCAACACGCAGCCGACGATCTGACAGGCTGAATATCCCGCCCAAGGCCATGATGATACAGCCCGCCCATATCCAGTTGGCGAACGGTTTTACGAAGGTGCGGACGGTCCAACCGGACCCGTCCTGCTGATCACCGATCACAACATAAAGATCGCGCCAGATGCCGTTGGCGATGGCCGCCTCGGTCGTGGGCATCCGCGCCACCGGATACATCCGTTTTTCCGGGGTCAGAACAATCGTGCGGCCACCTTTTTCCAACGAAATCGTCGCCATGGTGGTAAAGTAATTCGGCCCGCGCCCCTGCTCTACCTTTTCAAGGGTCACGGTGTATCCGGCCACATCAAACGGTTCGTCGATATTGGCAACACGGATGTCTTCGACCTGCCAGGCGGTCATCGCGCAGATACCGAAGATGGTTATCCCAAATCCGAAATGCGCGATTGATTTGCCCCAATCGGCACGCGGCAAGCGCCACAAACGGCGCATTTTCGATCCCAAATCACCGCGCCCCGTGCGCAGCCACAAATCAGCCAGAATGCCGAATGTCACCCACAATGCCAAAACCAACCCGACCGGCGCAAGAAAACTGCGGCCGGTCTGCATGGTCCAGACCAAGGCGCCCAATGCCACGCTTAGCACCAGTGGCCCCCAAAGAGGTTGCGCCACCTTGCTGATCTGGGCGCGTTTCCAGGGCATGATCGCCCCAAACGGCATGATCGCAGCCAGCGCCACCATGAATGGGCTAAACGCCGCGTTGAAAAACGGGGCCCCGACCGAAAGTTTGCGATCAAAAAACATTTCAGCCACCAAAGGCCACATGGTGCCAACGAACACAACAAAACATGAAACAGTTAACAACACGTTGTTGGCGACCAAGGCGCTTTCGCGGCTGACGCTGGAAAACACGCCTTTCGCCTCCATCGCGCCAGCGCGCATCGTATAAAGGATCAACGCACCGCCCATGAAGAACGCCAGAATAGCGAGGATGAAAACACCACGCTCGGGGTCATTGGCGAAGGCATGCACCGAAGTAAGAAGCCCGGACCGCACGATAAACGTACCGATCAGCGAAAATCCAAAAGCCAGAATGGCCAACAGGATGGTCCAAGCCTTCAGTGCCTCGCGTTTTTCCACCACAATGGCCGAATGAAGCAACGCGGCCGAAATCAACCACGGCATGAAGCTGGCATTTTCAACCGGATCCCAGAACCAAAAACCGCCCCAGCCCAATTCGTAATAGGCCCACCATGACCCCAGCGCGATGCCGACAGTCAAAAACAACCAGGCGGCCAATGTCCATGGCCGCACCCAGCGGCCCCAGGCGGCGTCAACGCGCCCCTCAAGCAATGCGGCAATCGCAAAGCTGAATGTCATCGAAAGCCCGACATAGCCAAGATACAAAAACGGCGGATGAAACGCCAACCCCGGATCTTGCAACAACGGATTCAGATCCTGCCCGTCAAAAGGCGGCACTTCGAGGCGAAGAAACGGATTGGAGGTCAGGATCGTAAAGGCCAGGAACGCCACCCCGACCGACCCTTGCACCGCCAGAACCCGGGCCCGCAAACTGGGCGGCAATCCACCGCCAAACCACGCTGCACATGCCCCGAACACCGCAAGAATCAGGCACCACAGCAATAACGATCCTTCGTGATTGCCCCAAACGCCGGATACCTTGTACAGCATCGGTTTCAACGTGTGCGAATTCTGCACAACCAATCGCAAGGAAAAGTCTGACGTAACAAAGGCATACGTGAGCGCACCAAATGAAAATGCGATCAGAAGTGCCTGAGTTTTGGCGGCGGGTTCGGCCATGGCCATCCACCCGCCCCAGCCTTTGTGCGCGCCAATCAATGGCACGACAGTTTGCACACAGGCCACCATAAGGGCCAGAATAAGGGTGAAATGTCCGAGTTCTACTATCATGCGCCATCTTTAGCAGGCTATCGAACCCGCGCCAATCCGGCCAATGGGCCATCACGCATATTGTGTAGTGGACCCATTGACGCAGCGCCCACCGAATTTTCCACAACGCCGGGCGAAGGCAGAAGGCCCGGTCAGATCAGAACCTCGGGATCGCCGTTTGAACAACCAACCCCAGCAGCGCGGCAATCATCCCGCCCAGAATCAACCTTACAAGCCATTTCAGCGTGTCCTCGATCGAACTCAAACGTTTTTCAACGTTCTGCCGATGCACCTCTTCGACGGCATTGCGGGTTTCGGCAACGATCAAGCGCGCCTCGATCGCCTGACGCCAGATCTCATCCATGGCGCGTGCGCCATGCGTCAAGCGCGGCGTTTCCCGAGGGGATACGCGCGGGCGCGATGGTGGCTCCGGATGCTCGGCCCGCCGCCGAGTTGTGTAAGCCATGCGGCGATGGCGCGATCTTGATTGGTTCATCCATCGGTTCCTTTTTTAAATTTGGGGCGGCCGGGGCCAAGGCGTCCAATCCGTTCACAACCTCAGGCATTCGCGCCAGGGTCGTGGCGATAGAGCGTTGAAATTCCTGCCCTTTCACCTGATGGCGCGCACCAAAATAAAACGACACAACAGCACCCAACAACCACCAGAGAGGCTCGGGGATCAACGCCAGGCCCGCCATCCGGCTGGCAAACCAGACAGGTTCGACCATCGCGGCAATAAACAGCCCCAGTGTGCCCAACGCCAAGGCCGGTCGCGGCACCCGGTTCAGTCCGTCCATAAACCGATCAAATCCGGTCTGTCTTGAATACTGAAACTCTGCCGCAAATTGCGTCAGTGCCGCCGCACTGAGCGTGGCACGCCGTTCGGCCGCGCCCTCTGCGTTCTCGCGAAACACTTCGACCGTTTCCGCCACGACATTGCGATTGCCGAATAAAGTGGCCAACACGCGCCCAATCATCCCCATGATGCAACCCTTTGTTTATGTTCAGCCAATGTCAGGTGATACTGCGGCGAAATGAATTGTTCGGCGCGCGTGATCCAACCGCCCTTTCCACCATCTCGGCGCCGTGCATATTTGCGCGACGCGGCGCGCCTGTCGGCCAGATCATAGTAATAATTGCGCCGCGCAATCCCATAGGCATCCACCAGATGATCAGGCGCGACATCGGCAGCCCAGGCCGCGGCACCCACGGTCTGCGGGCCAATCACCCCGTCCACGGCAATCTGCTGCCCCATCTCGTTCAGCAACCGCTGAAGAATACGCACGGCATTGTTTCCGGCGTTGACATACATATCAAAAACACTGGGATGCAGAACGGGCGGCAATGCGCCAATTCCCGGTTTTTCGAAATAATGCTGCACAAAGATCTGTCGCGCCTGATCAAGTGTCAGATGTTTTACATCCGCCGCCGTGACCCGGCCATCGCCGGTCAGATCAAGACCCAACCGCCGCATCGTCCCGATGGTCACGCCATATTTTGTCGCCCCACCGGGATCGTCCGGATCGTTTACATAGCCGCCTTCGCGGTCCACAATTTCCCGAGCAATGTCTTGAACCGACAGCATTTCGCCCCCCTATCGCGCAAATCACACGCAAAGGGTGCAGAATATTCGTTAACTTTGCCGTACCTAACCGGTCGGCTCGACGTAGACGCCTTGTTCTTTCAGCGCGTCGATAACCTCTTTCGGCATATAGGTTTCGTCGTGTCGGGCCAGAATTTCATGGGCCTGAAATACGCCGTCAACATAACGGCCCGTGCCGACCATGCCTTCGCCCTCGCCAAACAGGTCAGGCAAAACGCCGGTATAGCTGACAGGCACAATCGCCGCACCGTCGGTGACAGAAAAGGTAATGGTTTCACCCTGCCCACGCACCAACGTGCCTTCGGCCACCAAACCACCGATGCGAAACACCTCACTGGGCAATGGCGGTTCGGCAAAAATCTGTGCCGGCGAGCGAAAGAAATTGATCCCGTCGCGCATGGCATATCCGATCAGCGCGGTTGATAGTGTCAGCGCCACCGCCGCCACGACAATAACCTGTATCCGCCGCTTTTTCTTCAGACCGCGCATTTCAATCCCCTACGGTAAAACCGGGGTAAAATACTGCCCCTGCCGTACCTTATATCCTAACATCGCCGCCCCAATCTACAAGGCCAGACCGCAATTTCGGGGGTTCAGATTGTCGCACATGGCGGCTTAGGCGGATTGAAATGTGATCTGGCGATGCAGGAACTGCGTCGCGCGGTCTGACACACGGCGCGCATCGCCCGTCGTCAGAAACGCACGTTCCTGGCCCGTGCCCAACATTTCGGGATGCCGACCCAGATAATCGGCCAGGCTTTCCGCCACCAGATCCGCCTGTGAAAACACCGTCACCTGTGGGCCCAAGGCGGCCTGAAACACGTCTTGCAACAACGGATAATGGGTACATCCCAATATGGCGGCCTGAGGTTCGGGCATCTTGCGCAAAAGAGCGTCAACATGGCTGCGCACAAGGGCCTCGGCCAAAATCAGATCACCCTCTTCGATCGCATCCACCACGCCGCCACAGGCTTGCGCCTCGACATCGACGCCGATGGCGCGAAACGCCAATTCCCGTTGAAACGCCCGGCTGCGCACGGTTGCTGGCGTGGCAAACAACGCGACATTCTTGATGGTGACTTCGCGGGGCGGGGAATTGTCGCCCCACTGGCGTTCGGTCAACGCCTCGATCAGCGGCACAAAAACGCCCAGAACCCGCTTATCGCGCGGAATCCAGGATTCCTGCATCCGCCGCAGCGCTGCCGCACTTGCCGTGTTGCATGCCAGAATGACCAAATCACAGCCCGCGTCAAATAACCGTTGCGTCGCAGCAGTGGTCAGCTCGTACACATCCTGCGCATCGCGCACACCATAGGGCGCATGCGCATTGTCGCCCAGATAAACAAACGGCACGTCGGGCAAACGCCGCGCTACGGCATCCAGAACGGTCAGCCCGCCCAGCCCAGAATCAAATACGCCGACTGCCATGATATACCTTGTTTTGTTATGGGTTGGGCCGCCATGGGTCGTATGTGTCAGACGGTAGGCAATAATTATGGTTATTGCTGAAAAATGTCCATCATCACTATCGTTGTGCCTTTATCCGGCGGTCCGCTGCCGGAATGTTTCAGCCCCGCATCCGACCTATTGCGCCGCATGCATCATTGCCTGACCACCGCTGCGAATATGCGCCAACAACTCCTCCCGCCGTTTTGCCGCGCGCTGTTCATTCGCTTGCTTTACCGGCCCGAACCCTCTGATCTGCAAAGGCAGTTCGGCAAGCTCGGCAATCGCGTCGCGGGTTGCATCATTCAGCATGGGCAAAACCTCTGACATGTCACGCTCATACTGGCGGATCAAAGCACGCTCCATCTTGCGCTCGGCGGTGTATCCGAACGGGTCGAACGGCGTGTGCCGCAGCCATTTGAACCAAGCCAGAATCGGCAAAGCGCGCCCCAGCCATGGGCCAAATGCACGTTTGGCGGGGCGACCATCGGGCCCGGTTTTCGACATAATCGGAGGTGCCAGATGATACGACAATTTCAGATCGCCTTCAAAAGCCTGTTCAGCCTGCGCGCGACTGTCTTTCAGCAATCGCGCGACTTCGTATTCATCTTTGTAACTCAATAACTTGTGATACCCACTTAATGCGGAATTATGCACCTTGGCGTCAGAAATGCCGTTCAGGAATTTACGATAACGCGCTGCCAGCCTGCCGCCCTGATATGCGGTCAGATGCGCCGCGCGAAACGCGATCTTGTCTTCTGCACTTTGCGGCAGGGAAATCACGTTTTCGCGCATGATTTCATGCGCTTGTGTGGGATTCAGGGCAACCCAGCGACCGAGTTCAAACGCTTTCCTGTTGCCCCCAACAGCCGTGCCATTCAATTCAATTGCACGTTCGATGGCCGCAAAGGTCAGAGGAATCTGGCCCAACTGCCACGACGCACCAAACAGCACCATGTTTGAATAAATCGCATCGCCCAGTATTTTCTGGGATAACTTCGTACTATCAATGAGTTCAACGCCATTCTTAAAGCATGACGTTAACTTCAGAGATAGCTGATCACCGGGAATACGAAATTCGGTGTCGCGGGTGAATTCACCGGTGATGATCTCATGATTGTTCACCACCGCGCGGCTGACCCCGGTCCGCATCAAACTCAATGTGTTTGCCCCTGCCGATACCACCAGATCGCCACCGATCAACGTGTCGCATTCCCCCGTGGCCACACGTATTGCACTGATGTCGCTGGGCAAATTTGCCACACGGCAATGAATGTGAACCGCGCCACCCTTTTGCGCCAGCCCCGCCATTTCCATCATTGCGGCACCTTTACCGTCGAGATGGGCCGCCATCGCGATCAGCGCACCAATGGTGACCACGCCGGTGCCACCTACGCCGGTGATCACGATATTATGGGTGCCGCCGATCGACGGCAGATCCGGATCGGGCAATTTTCCGATATCGACTGCAACCGATGACTGTTTGCGCGGCACCCCACCCGTTACTGTCAAGAACGACGGACAGAACCCTGATATACAAGAAAAATCCTTGTTACAGCTTGATTGGTCAATGGCCCGTTTTCGGCCCAGCTCTGTCTCGATGGGCACCAATGACACACAATTGCTTTGCACCCCACAATCGCCACATCCTTCGCACACATCGGTATTGATAAGCACCCGGCGGTCAGGATCGGGGTAGTGCCCGCGCTTGCGGCGGCGGCGTTTTTCAGCGGCGCAGGTTTGCACATAAATCAACACGCTGACACCCGGCGTTTCTGCCAGCCGCGCCTGAACCGTGTTCAGATCGCCGCGTTGCGCAATATCAACGCCTTTGGGAAAGGCCGACAGATCAATCTGTTCGTTCGGGTCATGCACGACGGCCACGGTTTTCACCCCCATGGCCAGCATTTCACGGGCGATCTGATCGGCGCTCAGCCCGCCATCGTTGCCTTGGCCGCCCGTCATCGCAACCGCATCGTTATACAGGATTTTATAGGTAACGTTCGTGCCTGCCATCAGGGCAAATCTGATCGCCTGAACCCCAGAGTGGTTATAGGTGCCATCGCCGATATTCTGAAACACATGGGCGCGGGTGGAAAACGGCGCCTCGCCCACCCAATTCGCGCCCTCGCCGCCCATATGGGTGAAACCGCTGGTTTCGCGGTCCATCCATTGGGCCATGAAATGGCACCCGATCCCGGCATAGGCGCGGCTGCCTTGCGGCAGTTTGGTGCTGGAGTTGTGGGGACACCCCGAACAAAAATACGGAACCCGCGTGGCGATGTCAGGCGCATTGTCAGCGCGCCGCGCCTCGGCCAGCTTTGCCATTGCCCCCTCAAGGGCGTCGGTGCGCCGCCCCTCTTCGATCAGGATCTGACCCAGCTTTTCGGCAATCATCACCGGATCAAGGGCAAACCGCACCGGAAACAGCTCATCCGCCGAAAGCCCGCCCTTGCGCCATCCCCAAACCCGGCATCCCTGCCGGTCATCAAACAGCGCCTCTTTGATCTGCCCTTCCAGCAGCTTGCGCTTTTCCTCGATCACAATGATCAGATCAAGGCCCGCGGCCCATTCACCAAACCCGTCGGTGTCCAGTGGAAAGGTCTGCCCCACCTTATAGGTGGTGAGGCCCAACCGTTCGCACGCCGCGTCATCCAGCCCCAAAAGCGCCAGCGCATGAACCAGATCCAACCAATTCTTGCCCGCCGCCACAAATCCGATTTTGGCGCCCGGGCGGCCATGCACGCGCCGATCAATGCGGTTTGCCCGCGCAAATGCCTCTGCCGCAAAGCGTTTGTGGTCGATCAACCGCGCCTCTTGCGCAATCCAATGATCGCCCAGACGGATGTTCAATCCGCCCTCGGGCATCGCAAAATCGGGCGTGGCAAACGCCATCCGATCCGCGCGGCCATCGACAACGCTGGTTACCTCAACCGTGTCCTTCATCAGCTTCAGCCCCGCCCAAAGCCCCGAAAACCGCGACAAGGCAAAACCGTAAAGGCCGAAATCCAGAATTTCCTGCACCCCGGCGGGGGATAACACCGGCATCCCGGCATCGACGGCAGAAAAATCGCTTTGATGGCAAACAGTCGAACTTTCGCCGGTGTGATCATCACCCAAAGCCATGAGAACACCGCCATGGGGTGACGTTCCGGCCATATTGGCGTGGCGCATCACATCGCCCGACCGGTCCACGCCCGGCCCCTTGCCATACCACAGGCCAAACACCCCATCAAACCGCCCCTCGCCACGCAATTCCGCCTGTTGCGTCCCCCACAGTGCGGTTGCGGCCAGATCTTCGTTCAACCCCGGTTGGAACCGAATATCGTTGCCGTTCAAATCCTTGGCGACTTGGGTCATCGCCATATCGACCGCGCCCAAGGGCGATCCGCGATAGCCGGTCACATATCCGGCGGTGTTCAGCCCCGCCGCCCGATCCCGTGCTTTTTGCATCAGCATCAACCGCACCAGGGCCTGGGTGCCAGTGATCAGAACCTGATCCTTTTTCAGATCGTACCGATCATGGAGTGTTACGTCCTGTCGCATTCTCGCCCCCTTTGGCCCGCCATCGTGTCTATTCCAGTATAGGTCAAAAAACCTGACCTACAAAAGCATAATACCGCACCATGGCGTTTGCTATTCGCCCCCTGTCGCGGGTAACACATGGCATAACGTTAGCGCGATCATTCAAGGAGCGGGCGTATCATGGACTGGGATAAGCTAAGAATCTTTCATTCGGTCGCCGACGCGGGCAGCTTGACCCATGCGGGCGATACTCTGCATCTGTCGCAATCGGCGGTATCACGCCAAATTCGCGCGCTTGAAACACAGCTTAACACAACCCTGTTTCACCGCCATGCGCGCGGCCTGATTCTGACCGAACAGGGCGAATTGCTGCACGACGCAACCAGAGCCATGGCGCGCCGCATCGATACCGCCGCAGCCCGGATCAGGGACAGCGAAGAAGAAGTGTTCGGCGAATTGCGCGTCACCACAACCACGGGGTTTGGCTCACTCTGGCTCGCGCCGCGCCTGTCGGCCCTGTATGATAAATACCCAGACCTGAAAATCGATCTGATCCTTGATGAAAAGGTGTTGGATCTTCCCATGCGCGAGGCCGACCTTGCCATTCGCATGAAAGAGCCAAGTCAGGCCGATTTGATTCGCAAACGGTTGTTCACCGTGCGGATGCGGCTTTATGCCTCGCCGGTCTATCTTGCCAAAAACGGCACACCGGAACGTCTGGCCGATCTCAGCACCCACAGACTGATCTGCCAGAATGCAACATCCGCCCAGGTCAGCGCCGGCGCCGCCATGGTGCAAGAGTTGATGAGTTATGACATCCCGTCGTTGCTCAACGTGAACAACTACTTTGGCGTGCTTCAGGCGGTATTGGCCGATCTGGGGGTCGGGGTTTTGCCCGACTACCTGATCGAGGATTTTCCCGAAATGGTGCGGGTGCTGCCCGAATTCGAAAGCGATGAGGTGCCCGTTTACCTCGCCTATCCCGAAGAATTGCGCCAATCCAAACGCATTCACGCCTTTCGCGATTTCGTAACAGACGAACTGATCGCGCGCCGCCAACGACTGAGGGAATCGGCGGAACAGCAATCAGAATGATCAGTCATGCGTATTATGCATAGCTGCGTTGCAGCATTCCGGCCCGATAGTTCTTGAAACGCCCAATACTTAGGCCTAGTTGATCAATCAGACGGCAGCAGCGACGCCTATCGCGGCCTCTGCCTTCTAACCTCCCTGTTGGACTTCCGGCCGAGCCTTAGTGCTCGGCCTTTTTTTTGCGCGCCGTCTATGAACGGCAGGAAAACCGACAGGGTGTCACATTTGTCAGGCAATCTGCCCGTGGGCCTTTCCCCGCCCCCGCCCACGGTCTAAAAGACCGCAACGTTTGGGGGATACGCCATGCAAGAACCACACATCACTGACGAACTGATCGCGGCTCACGGGCTGAACGGCGATGAATATCAGCGCATTCTCGATATCATCGGGCGCACCCCCTCATTTACCGAACTGGGCATCTTTTCGGCCATGTGGAACGAACACTGTTCCTATAAATCGTCCAAGAAATGGTTGCGCACCCTGCCCACCACCGGGCCACAGGTGATTTGCGGGCCGGGCGAAAACGCCGGTGTGGTCGATATCGGCGATGGCCAGGCCGTAGTGTTTAAAATGGAAAGCCACAATCACCCCTCATATATCGAACCCTATCAGGGGGCGGCGACCGGCGTGGGCGGCATTTTACGCGATGTGTTCACCATGGGCGCGCGGCCCGTGGCGGCGATGAATTCACTGTCCTTTGGCAGCCCGGATCATCCGAAGACAAAATCACTGGTGCATGGCGTGGTGGCCGGTGTTGGCGGTTACGGCAACTGTTTCGGCGTGCCAACCGTGGGCGGCGAAGTGCGGTTTGATCCGGCCTATAATGGCAACTGTCTGGTCAATGCCTTTGCCGCCGGGCTGGCAGATGCCGACAAGATTTTCTATTCCGCCGCCAGCGGGGTTGGCATGCCGGTTGTATATCTGGGCGCAAAAACCGGGCGCGATGGTGTGGGCGGCGCCACCATGGCATCTGCCGAATTTGACGACACGATCGAGGAAAAGCGCCCCACAGTGCAGGTTGGTGACCCGTTCACCGAAAAGCGCCTGATGGAGGCCACGTTGGAATTGATGGCCACCGGCGCGGTGATTTCGATTCAGGATATGGGCGCCGCCGGCCTCACCTGTTCTGCCGTTGAAATGGGCGACAAGGGCGATTTGGGCGTGCGTCTGGATCTGGAAAAGGTGCCGGTGCGCGAAACCAACATGACCGCCTATGAAATGATGCTGTCAGAATCCCAGGAACGGATGCTGATGGTTCTGCGCCCCGAGCTTGAGGCACAGGCGAAGGCGGTGTTCGATAAATGGGATCTGGATTTTGCCATCGTCGGTGAAACCATCGCCGAAGACCGGTTTATCGTACAATTGAACGGTGAAACCATGGCCGATCTGCCGCTCAAGGCGCTGTCGGGCAACGCGCCTGAATATGACCGCCCCTGGGTCGCAACCCCGCCCGCCGACCCGTTTACCGAAACGCTTGATATCGACCCGATGGAAGGGCTGCGCGCGCTGATCACATCGCCCAACTATGGCGCGAAACAATGGGTGTACGAACAATACGACACCCAGGTGATGGCCGACACCGTGCGCACGCCCGGTCTGGGCGCGGGTGTGATCCGGGTCCATGGCACCGATAAATTGCTGGCCTTCACGTCTGATGTGACGCCCCGGTACGTCATGGCCAACCCCGAACTGGGCGGGATGCAGGCGGTGGCCGAGGCCTATCGCAATCTGATCGCGGTGGGGGCAACCCCCCTGGCCACAACCGACAACCTGAATTTCGGCAACCCGGAAAAGCCCGAGATCATGGGCCAACTTGTCGGAGCGATCAAAGGCATCGGCGCGGCCTGTGTCGCGCTGGATATGCCGATCGTGTCGGGTAACGTATCCCTGTATAACGAAACCGATGGCACCGGCATTCTGCCCACCCCGACCATCGGCGCGGTCGGTCTGATCGCCCATGGCGATCACATCATCGCGGGCCAGCCAAATGAGGGCGATTATGCGCTGTTGATTGGTGAAACCACCGGGCATTTGGGCCAATCGGCGATTTTGGCAGAAATGCTGGGCCGGGTTGAAGGCGACGCGCCGCTGGTTGATTTTGAGGCTGAAAAGGCAAATGCCGCCTTCCTGCAGGACAATCGCGCCTGGATCAACGCCGCCACCGATCTGGCAGACGGGGGGCTGGCGCTGGCCGCGTTTGAAATGGCCGAAAGCGCGGGCCTTGGCCTTACCTTGGATGATGCCGACCCCGCCATGCTGTTCGGTGAGGATCAGGCGCGGTATCTGGTCGCCTGTACCTTTGATGCGGCCGAGGCGCTGATGCATCACGCCCACAAGGCAGGCGTGCCTGTTGCCATGGTGGGCCGGTTTGGCGGTGACACGGTGACGCTGGGCGCCACCTCAACCCCCATCGCCACCCTGTCGCAACTTTATCGCACCACATTCGAGGCCACGCTGGGCTGACCCCTTTTCTACATGGCGCACTGCAGCGGTGCGCCATCTGACGGCCCAAAACCATTCTCAACACCCGCAATTGCGCAGCGTACTGCCGCCTGTGCGATTGAATTTGGTTGCATTCGGTTCTCAGGTCTGGCATACGACTTTTGCGAACGTTCTTTCTCTTTCGGCCACTGTCCTCTGCATGCAAGGCGCTGTCTTCGATTTAGCACTGACCACGCCAGGCCACCGCACACTGCGGGTGGCGCATACTAGGAGTAGACACGATGGCCAATGGCACCGTGAAATGGTTCAATTCAACCAAAGGTTTTGGGTTCATCGAGCCCGAAGGCGGCAGCAAGGACGTGTTTGTACACATCTCAGCCGTTGAGCGCTCAGGCCTGACCGGCTTGGCCGACAACCAGAAAGTCACCTTCGACATCGAAGCTGGCCGTGACGGACGCGAAAGCGCAGTCAACTTGGCTCTGGCCTAAAGAATTCGGAAAAACCGCCCTTTCGGGGGCGGTTTTTTCTTGCCGCATCGGCCGTGAAATTCCCAAGATTGCGACTTGAATGAACCCTGCTTTGGCGGGGTTTTGCCTGTTGACGCGAAGTCATCAAAAATACTTTACTGTAAATGACAAAGATGGCACACACTATATTTGCGACGTCACCTATATCGACCCTTGCCTGCTTTCCATACGGCTACAGCGCATTCGATCCAGCACTGACTTAGCCAAGCTGTTGCATTTCGCGAACAGCAAGAAAGCGTGAGGAGACCACGGAATGGCCACTGGCACCGTGAAATGGTTCAACACTACAAAGGGTTACGGATTTATCGCGCCCGATACAGGCGGTAAGGATATCTTTGTTCACATCTCGGCAGTTGAACGGTCAGGTCTGACCGGACTGCGGGACGACCAAAAAGTGACCTTCGACATCGAATCAGGTCGTGACGGACGCGAAAGCGCCGTGAATCTGGCCTTGGCATAATCGCCATCGCAAACGAAAGGCGCGCAGATTTCTGTGCGCCTTTTAGCTGATGCGCCCCAGAATTTCGGCCACCAAACGCTCCATTTCGTCTGTCGCGGCGCTTTTTGCGTGCTCTTGCACCCCCCGCCCCAGACCCAGTGTTTCGGCATAGACAACCCGGTTGCCCAATGTTGTTTCGGCCAACGGCACATCCATGCCACGCACCGCCGCCGTAACGTCATGCCCGACGCGGGTGCCCGCCTTGAACCGGTTTAAAACCACCAGCGCGTCGCGCTTTTCACGGCTGACCAGATCCAGAACCGATTCCACCGCCCAAACATCAACCTGGCTAGAGGCGACAGGCACAAGCACCAGATCACTGATCTTCAGCGCCGGGCGCAGATCGGCATCCACCTTTGGCGGCGTATCGAGAATGACGAAATCACAGGATTTCTTCAGCTTTTCACACTCATACCCAACACCCCAGGCGCTGGCGGTGGAAAACTCCATGTCGTCCAAGCCATCGGCGCGGCGCGTCATGAACCACCGCCCCAATGACCCCTGCGGATCCGTGTCAAGAAGAGCCACCCGATGCCCCGCCCGCGTCATCCCCACAGCCAGATTGGCGGCGATGGTTGTTTTGCCTGCCCCGCCCTTTTGCTGGGCAACGGTGATCACTTTCCCAGCCATGGCGGAGCCTCCTGTTTGATTTTCTGCACCGCAGCATAAAGCAAAACCCCCTTATTCACAAGGGGCAATGCCAATCACTAGTTGACAACCTGGCTTACAACAAACACCGGCAGGGTCGCCATAACCGCCCCCAGAATCAGCGCGAGGATCACAAAGAGTCCATCCCGCACCAAAAGACCAACACTCAGCAATACCACCATCAGCCCGATCAGTGACGACGAAAACGGGATCAGCTCCAGAAACGGAATGGTCAAACCCGCCAAAACACACAAGCTATAGCTGAACAGGCTGACCGGTGGTGTGACCAGCACATGCAGTCTGGGCCGTGACGTTCTGTCAAGCCAGTCTGCCACCCAACACAATGCATGTGACGCGCGGTTCAGGGATGCGCCCTGGATCGTGCGCTCCATGATAAACCCCGGCAACCATAACCGGTCACGCCGGGCAATCCTCTGCATCGCGACCACCACAATCCAGATGCCGCAAAAGCTTGAAAACAAGGGAATACCACTCAGCGGTGACACCAGCATCAGCGCCGGGATCAACATCATCGGCAAGAACGAGGTGCGCCCGAAAGATTCGGTAATATCGCCGATGGTGACGCTGTCTTGATGGCTCATCGCCTCTAACCGCTCAACAATCAGGCGCACGGGTTTTTCAATCGGCGTTGCCGACAGATCCGGTGTCAGGGGCGGGCGATCCGCCTCCTGCAAGGTGTCTTCTGGATTGTCCACTTTGACCCCTTGTTGCCTTGAATGGTTTGCGTATGGAATTGAAACTGGGGGTAAATGGCAAATTTTCAATTGGCAAGCACATGATAAATCTGGGGCCTCGCTGTTACGCTCGACCACATCCGCCCAATTGCAAAAAATCAGCCTTTGGTGTGGGTGATCTGTGTCGGCGATATGGTGGTACAACCGGTCAGGGTGATGCGCGACATTCCCAAGGTCAGTACAATATCGCGCCCCGTAACGTTCGGTTCAACATGCGCGGGCCAGTTGATCAATTCAATGCGATCCCGCGCGCCAAAGTCGCTGATTCGCACCACGCCACCATAAACGATGCGATAGGTCGTGGCCCCAGGCCCCCCGGTCAGATCGTTTTCGCCGCTGCCCACGTGAATGGTATCATCGCCACCATGCGAACTGACAATATTGCGGCCCGGCCCCGTGTGAATTTGCGATGATCCGTCGCCATCGGTAATCTTATCGTTACCGTGCCCGCCAAAAATCGTGTTTTTGCCACCGCCGCCGACGATCGTATCGTCACCGGTGCCGCCATCCAGAATGTCCTTTCCCTGCCCGCCTTGCAGGTAATCATTGCCCGACCCGCCATAAAAATGATGCACCGATTTGCCCCGCCCCGAGCGCGCGATCAACCGGTCATTGCCCGCGCCACCGTGAAACGTGGCCCCATCGTATTTCGGCCCGATCAACACATCGTCGCCATCCGATCCGACCATTTCGATCGTGACCCGTTCAGATGTTTCAAACGTGACCGGGCTGGCCGGATGGGCGACGATGCGGATGGTTTTCTGCTGTGTCGTGTCCTCTTCGCGCCGGGCCTGAACCGTGGCAATGCGCACCGCTTCGACATGGGGCGGCAGGGTCAGAACATAATCATCCGGCCCGCCCATGTACCACAGGGTGTCATGGCCGCCGTCGGATTTTTCATCAATCTTTTCAGCGTTATTGCCATAGGCCCAATAATGATTATCGCCCACACCGCCCTGCATCACCACCGTGCCATCCACCGCCATCATCGCCGACACCCCCGCCGCAGGGTCGGCCAATCCGCGCAGATCCAACCCCAGATCCAGCGCGCCACGGATCAACTCATCACGCAATTGCGCCAATGGCGCGCGCGCGGCCAGATTTTCGGTTTCGCCGGGGTCATTGACCACATCGTAAACGTGTTCTTCGCCGTTGGGGTATCGGAAATACCGCAGATGTTGCAGGCCCGGAATACTGGGGCGCACCGATAATGTGCCAAACACACAGGTGATCGGTGATTTCGTGGTGTCAAACGTGCCAAAACTGTCATCAAGCAGCGGCAAAAGGCTTTGCCCCGAAACCCAATGACTGCGCGTCGGCAAACCGGCCAAATCCATGATCGTTTTCGGCAGATTATGCAGCGATACAGGCAGGTCAATCACCCGCCCGGCCAGCCCATTTTCCACCATTCGCGGCGACCAGATGCCAAGGGGCACATGGGCGGCACTGTCCCACTGGCTCATCTTATGGAAACTGTCGTGGGTTCCCAAATTGAATCCGTTGTCAGACAGCAAAACTACCGTGGTATTTTGCCCAATCTCCGACTCCGCAAGCGCATCCATAAAGCGCCCCAAATGGTGATCCATGTGCGAACAGGCCGCGAAATAGCCGCGCACCACCTGTTTCCACCCCTCAGGCCCGGCCTTTTCCGGGGTGAATTGCCCGGTGACGATATAGGCGTTTTCATACACCGCCATGCCGGGGGCTGGCCCGGTAAAATCCGCCTCGGCGGCGATTTTCGGCCAATGAATGGCATCCACATCATAGCGTTGATAAAATCGATCTGGGCACACCAGATCATAATGGGGGTGTTTGAACCCCAGTTGCATCAAATGCCGCTGGGTCGGAGCAAGCGTTTTCAGGTGGTCAATGGCATTTTGCGCCACCCAGTAATCATACAACTTGTTATCCTGGCTGCCGTCGTCAACAGGCGCATTGATGCTGCGCACGCCGGGGCCTTTTTCCAAATACACACGATGGCCCGAGCGTTTGCCATAGGCCTGCGCCTTTACGTCATGGTGAAACAATACCCGGCGGTATTCTTCGGGCATCGGGTTATAGTTTCCATCGGTTTTCCCGGTGGTAAAGGTGTGAAACCCCGCGCGGCGCAAATCGTATTGCCACGCCTCGGTCGGGGGCAACTCATCGCGCCACAACCGGTTCAGATCAACCAATCCGGTGCGAAACGGCGATAACCCGGTGGTCAGCTCGGCGCGGCACGGCGCACATAACGGGATCGTGGCATAGGCGTTGGAAAACCGCACCCCCTGCCCCATCAACCGATCAAGATTCGGTGTTTGGATCGGCACACCATAGGCGTTGCGCCAAGTATAAACATCGATCAGATCGTCGATCCAGATTACCACGATATTGTCATTCGCAACACTGGCGCGCTCAAATCCCATGAAATACCTCGGCTGCATAGGCGCGCAACCGCGCCCGGATCACCGCCGCGTCGGGGGCGCAAATATCACGGTCAGGAAACAAGATCACATCGCCAAGGCGCAGATCGCCCAAGGTGTTCAACAACCCCTGCCGCCCGCGCCGACAGGCAAAAAACACATCGGCCGGCCCGGCGCGAAAGCTGCCCGGAAACTGCGCCTGCACCGCCGGTGCCTCGCCCACGATCAGCGACAGCACGTCGTCGGTGAGTGTCGCAAACGCCACCTGCATCGCACCGCCCGGCACCAAGGGGGCCGAAACCGTGCGTTCGCCCGCGCGGTCGGTCAAATGCACGACCCCGCCGCGTTCCACCAACACCACCGCGCGGTCGCCCTTTTTCGCATCGACACACCACAGGGTTTCGCCCGCGCCGCCGGGCGCGTCAAACACGCAGGCCACGCTGATCGTTTCACATTTCACCCGCTCGCTTAGGACAAAACCACAATTGGTGCGCGGTGTTGTGGCCAACACATCGGCACCGCGATATTGGATCAGGCGCGCGTTGCCGACATTCGCATCGGTCGGGCGGGCATGATTGCCACCGGTGCGGGCGGGCAACCCGGTGATTGTGTCGCCCTGCATCTCGGCCAGGGTCCTGTCAAAACTGAACCAATGTGCCCCCAACTCAGCGATCAGCGTGGTTAACGGGATCGCCCCATCGTCAAGCAACGCGCCAGCGGGAAGATGGCCGGGAACGCTCAGCATTGCCCAACCGTCAGTATCGCAGGCAAGGCCCACCGCCCGGTGTCATCGCGCAGCGCCCCGGCCCGCCCGGCGGCATAAGACAAGGTTGATGGCGCACCCGCCCCGTGATGCAGAATAAGCGCGCGATCATCCCCCGGATCACGGGCGATTTCAGTAATCTCAACCCCGCCCAAGGAAAATCCGTGATCCGCGCCTGTGCCGAATGCGCCATGATCCAACACCAGCGGGGTCAGCGCATCGGTGGTCACGCGTATTTGGCCCGGCGCCATGGTTTCAGCCAGTAAAACGCGCGGGCAGTGCCATGGTTCGCGTTGCAGGGTTGCGTTGATCGCCGCCGCCTCGGCCGCCGCCATCTGCGCCATCGCCTGCGCAGTGGGGCGGAAATTATCGTCAAACTCAAAGGCATATCCGGGGGCGGCGAAGACAAGTTTATGCGCGCCCGGAAACACCGACAGATGCCAATGCTCGTGCACCCGCGCACCGGTTTCATCGCTGCGCATCACAAACACCGGTTCGTGCATGCCATCTGCGCCCAGCTTTGCCGCGATCCGGTCCATCACTGTGCGCATACCAGCGATGTAGGTGTCGTGATCGCTGCACACATCCTCGGCCCCGAAATCCAATGCCACGGCAAGAATGCGCGCGCTTGTGCCCAGTCTGGCAGCGGCAGAAATGGTGTTGGCAATCGCCTGTTCCAGATTTGCCATTGCAATGCCATCGGCCAAATCCGCGGCCGACCCGGCGCAGTCGGTTTCGCACAGCGCCATGATCAACGGCAAGGCGCGCCCTTCGCGCTGCCGGTTCGCCAGCAGGGCATCGGCCAGCAACGTGTCCAACGTGACCTCGCGCGCCTGTTCCAACCCATCGGTTGCCACTGCGGCCTCGGTTCCGGCCACACCGACAGGGCCGATATCATCGGCCGGGCACACCACATGGGCCGGAAATGCCGCCCGCCCCGGTACGGCCCAGGCCCGCCGTGCGCCACCGATTGACAGCACCGCCATCAACGGCCCTGCCGCCTCGGCCACGATATGGCCTCCACTGACGGGTCGGCGAAACCGTCGCGGGTGCGGATAGGTCGGCAGCTTTGCATCAAAGTGATACCAATCGCCATGCCGCGCCACATTCCAGGCATCGATATCGCCAAGAACCTCGGGCGCTATCCATTCGGCGCTGGCCCCCGGCGCATTCAGCGGCCCCAAACGCGCGCGCAGATCATCCACCACCTTATCCGACAGGCGCAGGATCAGACCGGTGGAATCGTAGGCAATGACAGTGCCGTTATCGACCCGCAGCAAAACGCCACTGTCCCCGCGCAACACCGTATCTTGATGATCTGTCATAGTCATGTGTTGCGCAGGCGCGTGGTGAATTCAACAGTTTTCCGGCGGCAACGGCCCTGCCGTGTCGGCCGCACAATCAACGCGACCTTGCAGATGTCAGGTTGTCGGTGAATATGTAATATGGACGGGAACCAAAGTTGCACAGGGGCATCCAACACCGTGAAATTTCGTATCTCCTCATTTTCCGCCTTCGTGTTCAAACTGCACCGTCTCAGCCGCCGATTGTGGGTGCGTGCCAGCCTGGTGGCCGGTCTGGGCCTGATCGCGCCGTTCATATTGGGGGTTTTGTCACCCTTGGTGCCTGATAAGGTGGCCGAGGCGATCAGCGTTGAAGACGTTGAAAGCATTGTGGAAATTCTGGCGTCCAGCATGCTTGCCGTGACCATCTTTTCGCTGTCGGTCATGCTGTCGGCACGCCAATCCGCGTCGTCACAGGTGACCCCGCGCTCGCATCAGATCTTGCTTGAGGATACGACATCACAGACCGTTCAGGCGACGTTCCTTGGCGCGTTCGTGTTTTCGCTGTTTGGCATGATCACACTGACCACCGGATATACCAGCAGCCATGGCGCGGTGGTGATGTTGGGCATGACGTTGTTGGTGATCGCACTGGTGGTTCTGGCGATCCTGCGCTGGATCGATCACCTGACCAGTCTGGGCAGCGTTCTGGAAACCACCCGCCGGGTTGAGGACGCCGCACAGCAGGCGATCAGAACCCGTCTTGAATGGCCCTGTCTGGGTGCCCGCCCGTTGGTTGAGGGCGAAACCGAATTGCCCCCCGGCATGATCGCGGTGCAAGCCCGCAAAACCGGATACGTACAGCACATTGATCTTACGGCCATATCCGAACAGGCCGAGGAAGACGGGTTTGATGCCTATCTCGCCGTGCAACCCGGCAGTTTCGTGTCGCAAGACGATGTTCTGATGTATCACACGGCGCGGTGCAGCAACGATGCGATCAGCGACAGTTTTACCTTGGGTGATGCGCGCCTGTTTGATCAGGATCCCAGATTTGGGGTGATTGTGCTCAGCGAAATCGCCCAGCGGGCATTGTCATCGGGTTTGAACGACCCCGGCACGGCGATTGACGTAATCACCCGCCTGCACCGGCAATTGGCAGACTATAAATATCCCGATACTGACGATGCCATTGAATACCCGCGCGTCTGGATGGCCCCGATCACCGCTGACTCGTTGATGCACGACGGGTTTGAACCCATCGCCCGCGACGGAGCCGCCATGATCGAGGTTCAGGTGCGTCTGCAAAAGGCCCTGAAACGTCTGGCCAACAGCGCCGATCCAAGCATGGCCAAAGCAGCCCGCGCCGCCGCCAAACGGGCGATGGAGCGGGCCGAGAATGCGCTGACCCTGCCCAACGATCTGGAGCGGCTGCGCGGGGTGTATGGCCCGCGCTAACCGTTATTCCGCCGCTTCGCCGTAGGCCTCGATAGGTGGGCAGGTGCACACCAGATTGCGATCACCATAGGCATTGTCGACGCGGTTGACGGGCGGCCAGTATTTATCGACCCGGAACGCCCCTTTGGGGTAACACCCCTGTTCGCGCGAATAGGGCCGATCCCAATCGCCCACCAGATCCTCAACCGTGTGGGGGGCGTTTTTCAACGGATTGTTCTGCGCATTGCCGCCCTCTTCCACCGCGCGAATTTCCTCGCGGATGTGCAGCATGGCGTCACAGAACCTGTCCAGCTCGGCCTTGGTTTCGGATTCGGTGGGTTCAACCATCAGCGTGCCTGCCACAGGCCATGACATGGTGGGCGCGTGAAATCCGTTGTCGATCAACCGCTTGGCAATGTCATCCACCGTGACATTGGCCGACTTTTCGAACGGGCGCGTGTCCAGAATGCACTCATGGGCCACCCGCCCTTGGGTGCCGCGATACAGCACGTCAAACGCGCCCTCCAACCGCTTGGCGATGTAATTGGCGTTCAGAATCGCCACTTTCGTCGCCTGGGTCAGACCCGCACCGCCCATAAGCAAACAATAGGCCCAGGAAATCGGCAGAATGGACGCGCTGCCGTAGGGCGCGCCGCTGACCGGCGCGTCGGTTCCCAGTTCCGGATGCCCCGGCAGGAAAGGTGCCAGATGCGCCTTTACCCCGATCGGGCCCATGCCGGGGCCGCCGCCCCCATGGGGGATGCAAAAGGTTTTGTGCAGGTTCAGGTGCGACACGTCGCTGCCGATTTCGCCGGGCTTTGACAGGCCAACCATGGCGTTCAGGTTGGCACCGTCCAGATACACCTGCCCCCCGTATTGATGGGTGATCTCGCACACCTCTTTCACCGTTTCCTCAAACACGCCATGGGTGCTGGGATAGGTGATCATGCAGGCGGCCAAAGTGTCGCCCGCTGCCTCGGCCTTGGCGCGGAAATCGGCAACATCGATATCGCCGCGTTCGGTGCATTTCACCACCACCACCTTCATGCCGCACATTTGCGCGCTGGCCGGGTTGGTGCCGTGGGCATTCATCGGAATCAGACACACCTTGCGGTCGGTATCGCCATTGGCGCGGTGATAGGCGGCAATGGTCAACAATCCCGCATATTCGCCCTGCGCGCCGCTGTTGGGTTGCAGCGACATGGCATCATAGCCGGTGATCTGGCACAATTTCGCGCTCAGATCGGTCAGCATTTCGGTGTATCCGTCCACCTGATCGACGGGGGCAAAGGGATGGATCAGGCTGAATTCGGGCCAGGTGATCGGCATCATTTCAACCGCCGCGTTCAGTTTCATCGTGCACGACCCCAGCGGAATCATCGCCCGATCCAGCGCCAGATCACGATCCGAAAGGCGGCGCATATAGCGCATCATCTCGGTTTCGGCCCGGTTCATGTGAAACACCGGATGGGTCAGATATTCCGATGTGCGCAGCAATGCATCGGGAATGCGGTATTCCTGGCTCAGATCGTCGCGCTGACCGTGAATGCCGAATGCTTCGTACAAACGCTCAACCGTTTCGGGACGGGTGGTTTCATCCAGGGTGATTCCCAGTTTCGTATCGCCCACAACCCGCAGGTTGATTTTCTGACGCCGCGCCTCATCCAGGATCGCGCCGCGCAGGGGCCCGCATTCCACGGTGATTGTATCGAAAAACTGGCGCGGCATTACCTTGTACCCTTGCGCCTCGAACACTTTGGCCACGCGCACTGCCTTGCGATGAATCCGCTGTGCAATGGCCTTCAGCCCCTCAGGCCCATGGAACACCGCGTAAAACGATGCCATCACCGCCAGCAGCGCCTGCGCGGTACAAACGTTCGATGTCGCCTTTTCACGGCGAATATGCTGTTCGCGGGTCTGCAGCGCTAGACGATACGCCTTGTTGCCGCGCGAATCGATGGACACCCCGACGATACGCCCGGGCATCGACCGCTTCAGCGCATCCTTGCACGCCATATAGGCGGCGTGCGGCCCGCCATACCCCATCGGCACGCCAAACCGCTGGGTGCTGCCCACGGCAATATCGGCGCCCATGGCACCGGGCTCTTTCAACAGGGTCAGCGCCAAAGGATCGGCAATCACGATTCCGAGCGCACCATTGTCATGCAGGCCCGCGATGATATCGGTGAAATCCATCAGATACCCGTGGGTGCCGGGATATTGAAAGACTGCGCCAAACACCGTGGTCGGGTCCAGATCGACCGGATCGCCAACGACGATTTCAATGTCCAACGGTTCGGCCCGGGTGCGGATCACGGCGATGTTTTGCGGATGGCATTCCTGATCGACAAAAAATGTCTTTGATTTCGATTTGCTCGCACGCAGCGCCATGGTCATGGCTTCGGCGGCGGCGGTGGCTTCGTCCAGCAGGCTGGCATTGGCCACGTCAAGACCGGTCAGATCGCTGATCATGGTCTGGTAATTCAACAGCGCCTCAAGCCGCCCCTGACTGATTTCCGGCTGATAGGGGGTATAGGCGGTGTACCATGCCGGGTTTTCCAGGATGTTCCGCTGAATCGCGGGGGGCGTGACCGTTCCGTGATACCCCTGCCCGATCATGCTGGAAAACACCTGGTTCTTCTTGGCGACCTGATTCATGTACCACAGCAATTCCCGTTCGGATTTTGCTTTGCCAAACTCCAGCGGGTCGGCCTGCCGGATGCTTTTGGGCACTGTTTCATCAATCAGAGCATCCAGACTGTCGACCCCAAGCAGGGCCAGCATATCGGCCATTTCCGCCGGTGAGGGGCCGATATGGCGACGGTTGGCAAAATCATAAGGCAGGTAATCAGTAGGAATAAAGGTCATGATCATCTCCGAAGCTTAAAAAAGGCCCCGCTGCGCGCGGCCTGGCCTCCGGCGGGGATATTTTAAGCAAGAAAAAATCCAAGGCATGCTGCTTTTTCTTGCTTAAAATATCCCCGCCGGAGGCTCTTAACCTTTTGGCGCGGCGCCTACACCAAGCTTAACCGATAAATTTCAGATAGGCGTCTTCGTCCAGCATCTCATCCAGCACCGACATATCCTCAAGCTTCATCTTGAAGAACCAGCCGTTGCCGGTGGCATCTTCGTTGACCAGCGCGGGGTTGTCGATCAGGGCGTCGTTCACTTCGACGATTTCGCCGTCAACCGGGGCCATGATGTCGGATGCGGCCTTGACCGATTCGATCACGACGACTTCTTCGTCCTTGACCACGGTGCGCCCTTCTTCGGGCAGTTCGACAAACACCAGATCGCCCAGTTGTTCGGCCGCATGTTCGGTGATGCCGACCACGACCAGGTCATCTTCGACGCGCAACCATTCATGTTCTTCGGTAAATTTCATCATGGGGGGAGTCCTCAATATTTTTGTCTTAGCGTTTGAATGTGGCGGGGCGGAACGGCAGGGTCACGACCCGGGCGGGGGCACGTTTGCCGCGCAATTCGGCAAACAGAACGGTATCAGGCGCGGCATAGTCCGGCGGGACATAGGCCATCGACATTGGCGCCGCAATACTGGGCCCGAATGCCCCCGATGTGACCCGGCCAATCGGATCGCCGCCCGCATCGGTGGCGAACAATTCGGTGCCTTCGCGCATCGGCGCACGGCCTTCGGGGCGCAGCCCGATCCGGGTGCGCGGCGCGCCATTGTCCAGCTGATCCAGAATCACGTCGGCGCCGGGAAACCCGCCTGCCCGCTCACCGCCGGTGCGGCGCACCTTTTGAATGGCCCAGCCCAGCGCCGCCTCAACCGGTGTGGTGGTGGCATCAATGTCATGGCCATACAGGCACAACCCCGCCTCAAGGCGCAGGGAATCGCGCGCCCCCAAACCGATGGGCGCGACATCATCATGGGCCAACAGGGCGCGGGCCAAATCCTCGGCGTGTTGATTGGGCACCGATATTTCAAACCCGTCTTCGCCGGTATAGCCCGAGCGTGACACAATCAGCGGCCCGTATTCTGATTCAACGCCGATCACATCCATGAACCGCATCGCCGCCACATCAGGCACCAGGGCTGACACAACCGTTTCGGCCTTTGGCCCCTGCAACGCCAAAAGCGCACGATCCGACAGTTCGGTGATCGTGCAGGTATCTCCCAGATGGGCGCGCATATGGGCGATGTCGCCCACCTTGCACCCGGCATTGACCACCACGAACAAATGATCGCCCCGGTTGGCAATCATCATATCATCCAGAATGCCGCCCGCATCATTGGTAAACAGGCCATAGCGCTGACGCCCTTCGGCGACGCCGATCACATTCACCGGAACAATCGCTTCCAGCGCGCGCGCCGCGTCTTCCAGATTGCCAGATTTCGGATACACCGCCACCTGCCCCATATGCGACACATCAAACAGACCCGCCGCCGCGCGACAGTGCAAATGCTCTTTCATGACGCCCATGGGATATTGCACCGGCATCGAATACCCGGCAAAGGGCACCATCCTGGCGCCCAGATCAACGTGCAAATCGTGCAAAACCGTTTGCTTCAACTCTTCCGTCACACTGCATCCCCCCCTATGGCGCACGGCGCCGATCATGGCATCGCTCCGGCGCGTCATCGCCTTTTTCATCCCGCCAGAGTGGCCTGTTTCGTCGTCCTTATCAACCGGGTCAAAGCATTTCACGCGCCATTCATGGGCGACATTTATGCGCAGCAAAAACCGGCACGCCGCGGGGGTGGGCGGCGCTGGCGGGGTTGACTATACACACCGATTGACGATTTGAAACACAGACGTGCGTCAGGCGGAAAACGGAAAGGCAAAACAGATGCGTGATCCTTTGTTCTTTGGCTATGGGTCGTTGGTCAACTGCGCCACTCACACCTATCCCGATCTGCGCCCGGCCACATTGCCGGGATGGCGCCGGGTGTGGCGGCAAACCGCGGTGCAGGATGCCGCGTTCCTGACGGCGGTGCCAACCGAGGGGGGCATCATCGACGGGGCGATTGCCCGGGTGCCCAATGCCGATTGGGCGGCGCTGGATGCGCGCGAAATGCACTATGATCGCGCCAGTGCCGAAATCGCAGGCGATTCTGTCGCCGTTTACACCATCGCACAAGATAAACACCCGCTGCCCGCCCGGACACAGCCGATATACCTCAGCTATCTGGATGTGGTGGTACAGGGGTTTGCCCGCCATTTTGGCCCCGACGGCGTGGCACGGTTTTTTGACACCACAGACGGCTGGAACGCGCCGATCCTTGATGACCGCGCCGCGCCTCTTTATCCGCGCCATCAGATTCTGAGTGCGCAAGACCGTGCCTTGGTTGACCGGTATCTGGCGCGCGTCGCCTAACGGCGCATATGCAGCAGCGCCATCAGGCGCGATTGCCGCTGAAACGGATAGCGCGGCGCAGGTCGCTCGGAATGTGAACGTGCCATCACCCGGCGCGCCAGCCAGATTGCCAGCAGGCCAAACACGACCCCGCCGCCCGCCTGTCCGATCAACACGCCCGGCGCGCCAAACATCCACCCACCCCACAGGGCCAGCGGGATTGTGCCCAATGTGTGCCGCCCCCAATTGACCCATGTGGAATAAAACGGATGGCCCAAGTTGTTGAACGCCGCGTTGCCCACAAAGATCACACCGTTGAACCAGAACGCCAGGGCCAGTGGGCCACAGAACAAATACACCAGATCGCGTGTCAGCCCCGTGGCCCCGAACAGCGCAGCAATCGGCGCGCGCAGCGCAAAAAGCAGCGTCGCCATCACCACACAGAAAAGCCCGACAAAAATCAGCGCATCGCGAAATGCCACCTTGACCCGGTCGTGTTGACCGGCGCCGAAATTCTGCCCGATGATCGGCCCCACCGCCCCCGACAGGGCAAACACAACACCAAAGGCCACCGGCGTCATCCGCGCCACGATGGCCATGCCCGCCACCGCCTCTTCGCCGTATTGCGCCATGGCGCGGGTGACAAAGCCCTGCCCGATCGGCGTGGCCATCTGGGTCAGGATTGCTGGGGCCGCAATCGCCGCGACGGGCCGCAAATCGGGCATCAACGCGCGGAGCGAGGGGCGGTCAAACCCGCCATAATAGCGGATGATCGGCAACAGCGCGGTGATCGCAATCGTCACCCGCGCCACGACTGACGCAAGGGCCGCGCCGGTCAGTTCCAGATCAAGCCCAAAGATCAGGATCGGGTCAAGCACCGCATTGACCACTCCGCCATATATGGTGGCCATCATCGCGCGCCGCGCCGCGCCATGGGCGCGCAAAATCGCGCCCCCCACCATGCCCAGCATCGCAAACGGCATCGAAGGCACGACAATCTGTAAATACCCCACGGCCAAGTCCAGGGTTTCATCGCTCGCGCCCAGCAACCCTGCGAGAAAGGCCAGATTCAGCCAGACAAGCGCCGCGAAAATCACCCCAAACGCCACGCCCAGGATCAGGGTGTTGGTGGCCCTGGCCCGCGCCAACCGCACGTCACCCGCACCCAGTGCCCGCGACACCAAGGCCCCCGCAGAAATCGCCATGCCAATGCCAAAGGAGGTGGTGAAAAACAGGATCGCCCCGGCATATCCCACCGCCGCGGCCAATTCGGCCTTGCCCAGCATCGAGATGAAAATCATATCGACGAAATCAACCAGGAAAACAGCGGTCAGCCCCACCGACGCGGTCAGGGACATGACCGTAATATGACGAAACAGATTGCCTGTCAGAAATTTTGCCGGTTGCGCCATTGCTGCCCCCTAAAGGTTGACAGTGCCGTCAATCACCACCGTCGTATGACCACCAATCAGGATATCCGCGCCCCGGCGGCGCACGCTGATCCGGCCCAAACGGCCCAATTTGGTGCCTTGGGCAAAGATAAATCCATCGCCCAGACGGCCCTGATGGTCCAACCACTTGGCCACTGCCGAACACAGGGAACCCGTCACCGGATCCTCGCTCATCCCGCTTGAGGGGGAAATATTGCGCACCTCATAGGCGCAATCGCCGCTGCTGTGGGCGCCCATCACGGCGACGGCCACATGTTCGGGCCAACGCACCAGCGTTTCATCCACGGCCAATGCGGCCTCGGCGCTGGACAGTTCCAGAACCTGCCACACTGGCCCATTATCCAGGATCGCGGCGCGCAAAATATCACCGCGGGCCAGCTTCAGCGCCGTTGCCAAACCATCGCGCTGTGCCCGTGGCATATCGCTGATTGCCGTTGGCGGCGCGACAAAGGCGGGGGTTGGCCCGGTCTGGTCAATTTCGACCAACCCGATCTGACATTCTTGCATCACCCGGCCCGGCGTTTTCGGCGCGCCACCCGTATGCAGCCAGGCGGCACAACTGCCCAGGGTCGGATGCCCGGCAAACGGCATTTCGCGCCCCGGCGTAAAAATCCGCACCCGGTAATCGGCAGCAGGATCGGTGGGTGGCAGGATAAATGTGGTTTCGGCCAGGTTGGTCCACGCGGCAAAGTGTTGCATTTGCTGATCACTCAGCCCGTCAGCGTCAACAATGACAGCCAATCCATTGCCGCGCGTCGCCTGATCGGAAAACACATCGGCCTGAATGAACCGCCGTTTCATGCCTGTGGTTTTGTCTGCAACAGCGGCATCAGTTCGGCCATTTCGGGGCCATGGCTGCGCCCGGTAACCGCATGGCGCAGGGGCATGAACAATCCACGCCCCTTGCGCCCGGTTGCCTCTTTCACCGCTGAAGTCCAGGTGGCCCAGGCATCGGGGCCATAGGGCGGCTCTGGCAACAGGCCAAACGCCTCGGTGATGAATGCGGCGTCTTCCTCGGCCACGGTTGCGCTGGCGCCATCGCGCATCAATGACCACCAATCGGCCATTTCGCCGCGCGTGGCGATGTTGCCCTTTACCACCTCCCAAAACTGCGGCGCAATGTCACCGGGCACGCCCAGCGCGGCAATGTCATCGGCCATTTTATCGAACGGCATCGCCGCCAATGCGCGCGCGGTCAGCGGTTTTAGATCGTCGGCATCGAATTTCGTGGGGGCCGAGCCGAAATTGGAAATATCGAACCCGTCGATCAATTCATCCAGCGACAGGTGCATTTCCACCGGTTGCGACGACCCAAGCCGCGCCATCAGCGACAAAAGCGCCATGGGCTCTACCCCCGCCGCCCGCAAATCGCGCAGGGCCAAGGTGCCAAGGCGTTTTGACAGCGCTTCGCCTTGGGGGCCGGTCAACAGGGAATGGTGGGCAAATTCCGGGTGGCCATGGCCCAGCGCCGCCATGATCTGAATTTGCGTGGCGGTGTTGGTCACATGGTCAGAGCCGCGCACCACATGGGTCACACCCATATCGGTATCATCGACGACCGAGGCGAGGGTATACAAAACCTGGCCATCGCCCCGGATCAAAACCGGGTCACTGACGCTGGCCGCATCAATCGAAATGTCGCCCAATACGCCGTCGGTCCAATTGATCCGCTCTTGATCCAGCTTGAATCGCCAATGGGGGCTGCGCTCGGCGCGCAGCGCCGCCTTCTCATCTTCCGACAGGGCCAGCGCGGCGCGGTCATAGACCGGCGGTTTGCCCATGTTCAGTTGTTTCTTGCGCTTCAGGTCCAACTCAACCGGGGTTTCAAACCCCTCATAAAACCGCCCCTTGTCGCGTAAGCTGTCGGCGGCCGCCATGTAGCGGTCTAACCGGTCGCTTTGCCGTTCAACCCTGTCCCAGGTCAGGCCCAGCCATTCCAGATCTTCCTGAATGGCGTCGGCATATTCCTGTTTGCTGCGCTCGGGGTCAGTGTCATCCAGACGCAGGATGAACGTGCCGCCCGCCTTGCGCGCGATCATGTAATTCATCAGCGCGGTGCGCAGGTTGCCGATGTGGATATATCCGGTGGGCGATGGGGCAAAACGGGTGGTGGTCATTGGGCTCTCCTGGTTGGGGGTTCCATTCCACAGCCGGGCGGGATTGTCCAGAAATCTGACCGATCCGCCCCTTGCACCCGCTTGCCCAGCGCCCATGTGCAACGGATGGATATGCACAGCCTGATTGCCCCCGATATAAATGATTTCGCAACATTGGCCGAAGCGGCGCGCGCCGCCCTGCCCGCTGATCTGCGCGACCGGTCGCGCGATGTCGTGCTGCGGATTGAGGATTTCGCACCCGATTCCATGCTGCGCGCGATGGATATCGACGATCCGTTTTCATTGACCGGGCTTTACGATGGCATCCCGCTGACCGAAAAATCCTTTTTGGATCAGCCCCATGGCCCCGATGTGATCTGGCTGTTTCGCCGCCCGATTCTGGATGAATGGGTGGCGCGGGGCAATATCAGCTTGGGAGAAATCGTGACCCATGTTCTAATCCATGAAATGGCCCATCATTTCGGCTGGAGCGATGGCGACATCGCCCAGATCGACCGCTGGTGGGAATGATCGCAGGGGGCACAATCGCGTGTGTACGCTCGACGACAGGCACCTTTGGCCTAACTGTTCGAAATCATTTTCATTATGTGGAGACAATCAATGCGCTTTCCTTCTCCTTCGCTGACCCGTCGCAGTGCCCTTTTGGGGGCCGCCGCCCTGCCCGCTGCTGCGGCTTTACCGGGGCTTGTGCGCGCCGCAGGCCACAGCGCAGCCGCGCCCGCACCGGTGCACCACGCGTTTTCCATTGGCGATTTCAATGTCTCAACTTTGTTGGCGGGCACCCGCACGGTGGAGGATCCCCAAGGCACCTTTGGCATGAACGTCAGCGCCGAAGAATTTGGCGAAGTCTCGCGCGCCAATTTCATTCCGACGGATGCGTCACAGTTTTTCTTTACCCCAACGGTGGTAAATACCGGCGGCGAAGTTGTGCTGTTTGATACCGGGCTGAACGCCGCAGGCATCACCGCCGCCCTGTCCGCTGCGGGTTATGCGCCCGACGATATCACCGTCGTGGTCATCACCCATATGCACGGCGATCACATTGGTGGGTTGATCGAGGGTGACACGCCCACATTCCCCAACGCGCGCTATGTCACCGGACAGGTGGAATATGACCATTGGTCAAATGCCGATAATGACGGTTTCAAAGCCAAGGTCGCGCCATTGGCCGACAAGATGACATTCATCGCAGATGGCGACGCGCCGGTGTCGGGCATCACCGCAATCGCCGCCTTTGGCCACACACCAGGGCATATGACCTATCACCTTGAATCGGGTGAGGAGCGGTTGCTGCTTATGGCCGACACGGCCAACCATTATGTATGGTCGCTGGCCCACCCCGAATGGGAGGTGCGGTTTGACATGGATAAATCCGCCGCGGCGCAAAGCCGAAAAAAGATATTGGGCATGGTGGCGGCCGAGCGGATTCCGCTGGTTGGCTATCACATGCCGTTTCCCGGTGTCGGCTATGTCGATACCCGTGGTGAGGGCGGATTTGCCTATGTACCGCTGTCCTATCAGATGATGCTGAAAGGCTAAGCCATATGCGCCACGATGGTTCACCCCATCGCGGCGCACATCACGTAGGGTCGCGCCAGCGGTTCACGATGGGATAGCGGCGATCCAGCCAAAAGGATCGTTTGGTCAATCGCGCGCCCGGCGCCGCCTGAAACCTCTTGTATTCCGAGATGTAAATCAGGTGTTCCACCTTTTTCACCACATCGCGGTCATACCCCATGGCGACCACATCGCCCACCGATGCATCCTGATCGATCAACTGTTCCAGGATCGCATCCAACACGTCATAGGGCGGCAATGAATCATCGTCGCGCTGATCGGCGCGCAATTCGGCACTGGGCGGTTTGTCGATGATCCGGGGTGGAATCACCTCGCCGCTTGGCCCCATCATCCAATCGCGGTGGTTGGCGTTGCGCCAGCGGCAGGTTTCAAACACCCGGGTTTTGTACAGCTCTTTGATCGGGTTATACCCCCCCGCCATATCGCCATAGATGGTGGAATAGCCCACCGCCACCTCAGATTTATTGCCTGTGGTCAAAAGCATTTCGCCAAACTTGTTTGACAGCGCCATCAACAGCAAACCGCGCAGGCGCGATTGGATGTTTTCTTCGGTCAGGTCGGGTTTTGTCCCCTCAAACAGCGGCGCAAGGGTGTCGGTGATCGCACCGCGCGCCGCGCCAATCGGCACAAAATCATAGCGCACGCCCAACGCCTGTGCGCAGGCCTTTGCATCGTCCAATGATGCCTGCGAAGTGTATTCCGAGGGCAACATCACACAGCGCACATTTTCCGGGCCTAACGCATCAACCGCGATTGTCGCCACGATCGCGGAATCAATCCCCCCCGACATGCCCAACAACACCTTCTTGAACCCGCTTTTGCCCATATAATCGCGCAAGGCGGTGACCATGACGCGGTAATCCTGCTCCCACGCGTCGGGGATATGCGCCTTTGGGCCGTCATCAATGCGCCAGCCTTCGGCGGTGTTTTGCAGGGTGATATGGGTGATCTCTTCTTCAAACAGCGGCATCTGAAACGCCAATTCGCCACCGGGGTTCAACCCGAAGGATCCGCCATCAAACACCTGATCATCCTGCCCGCCGATCATGTTCAGATAAATCAACGGCAGTCCGGTTTCCACCACCCGCGCCACCATCTGATTGAACCGCGTGTCCAATTTGCCCCGGTAATAGGGGGAGCCATTGGGCACCAATAAAAACTCGGCGCCGGTTTCTTCCAAGGTTTCGGCCACTTCGGGGTGCCAGGCATCTTCGCAAATCGGCGATCCGATCCGCACATCGCCCACGGAATACGGCCCCCCCAATGGCCCGGCGTCAAACACCCGCACCTCATCAAACACGGTTTCATTGGGCAGATCGTGTTTCAGCACCCGGTGCACCACCTTTCCGCCGCGACAGATATGATAGGCGTTGAACAGCCCCGTCCCTTCAACCCACGGCCCACCGATTGCCAGGGCCGGGCCATCGGCACATTCCACCGCCAGGGTTTCGATCATCGCCATCGCCGCCTGATGAAACGCCGGTTTCATCACCAAATCCTGTGCGTCATATCCGGTGATGAACATTTCCGGCAGCGCCACCAGATCGGTGCCCGCCGCGCGCCCTTCTGCCCAAGCCCGGCGCGCCAGATCGGCGTTGCCGGCAATATCGCCCACGGTCGGGTTCATTTGGGCCAAAGTGATGCGAAATGTCTGTGCCATGGGGCGCCTTTCCTGTTCTCTGTGTTCAATTAGCAGATGACGCCGGAATGGAAAGGCCGCGCCAACCCTTGCCGCCCCGGCCAAAAACCGTTGCGGCACGGGCGGGCGGGGGTTAGGTTAATTTCAAAAGTTGGATCAAGGAAACCGCCCAACCGGCGGAGTGGGAGCCTTACGTGTATCAGATCAAACGTGGCCTCGGGCCGATAAAACGTGCGTTGTTCGGTGGGGTGGCGGCACTTGCCCTGTGTACAGCGCCCATGGCGATGGCCCAGACCGGCGATGTCATTACCAAACAATATGATGATGGCGGTGTCTACGAAGGCACGTTCAAGGATGGCCGCCAGCACGGCACCGGCACCTATAAACTGCCCAATGGTTATGAATATACCGGCGATTGGGTCGAGGGTGAAATCCTCGGCCAGGGCACGGCGCGGTTTCCCAACGGTTCGGTCTATGAGGGCGCATTTGCCAAAGGCAAACCCGAGGGCGTGGGCAAAATCACCTTTGCCGATGGCGGCACCTATGAAGGCGAATGGGTGGATGGCAAGATCGAAGGATCGGGCGTTGCCGCCTATGCCAACGGCGTGCGCTATGAAGGCGGATTTCAGAACGCGCTGCACCATGGATTGGGCCGGATGGAAACGCCCAATGGCTATATCTATGATGGCAATTGGGAAAACGGCGCCAAACAGGGGCGCGGCACGATCACCTATCCCGATGGCGCCACCTATGAGGGCGATATGGTGGATGGCGCGCGCGCTGGCACCGGCACCCTGACCATGCCTGACGGTCTGACCTATGTGGGCCAATGGGAGAACGGTGAAATCAACGGCACCGGGATTTTAACCCAGCCCAATGGCGATGTCTACGACGGCACATTGATGGCGGGCGAACGCAGCGGCGAAGGCACCGTGACCTATGCCAATGGTGATTCCTATGTCGGATCGTTCGTGGGCGACCGGCGCGAAGGCAAAGGCGTGTTCACCAACACCGAAGGGTATCGGTACGAAGGCGATTGGGTTGCCGGACGGATCGAGGGGCAAGGCACAGTCACCTATCCCGATGGATCGGTCTATGTGGGCGAGTTTCGCGATGATCTGGCCGATGGAACGGGCAAGATTACATACCCCGATGGCAACACCTATGATGGTGCATGGTCCGGCGGCGTGATCAACGGCGAAGGTGTGGCCACCTATGCCAGCGGTGTGGTGTACGAAGGCGGGTTTCAGGATGCCAAGAACCACGGCCAAGGCACCGTCACCTATCCCGATGGATATACCTATACCGGTGCGTGGCAAAACGGCCAGCGTCACGGCGAGGGCAAAGCCACCTATGCCGATGGCACAGTGTATGAGGGTGAGTTTGTCGAGGGCGCACGCCACGGCCAAGGCACCATCACCATGCCCGATGGGTTTACCTATACCGGCGGCTGGCAGAATGGCGAAATTCACGGCACCGGCACAGCCACCTATTCCAACGGCGATGTCTATGAGGGCGATTTCGTCGAAGGAAAGCGCCAGGGCCAAGGCACGATCAAATACGCCAATGGCGAAGAAGCATCTGGCACCTGGACAAGCGGTGCTTTGACCTCAACCAATTAAGGGGGCCGCGCTACGCGCGGTTTGGCCTGCGGCCTTGGATATTTAGAGCAAGAAAAAGCAGGGGTCGGCGCTAAACAGGCTGGCCTTTAACAGATGTGTTGATGATCGCGACCATCAAAAGGGCGAACGACCACTTCGGGCCAATTTTGATCTTGATCCAACACGCGGCGACAAGGGATCAATGAACATGGGTTTGACTGACTGCGGGAGGTTCACCTGTTCGAGAGGAGTGTGAATGAACACCAATCCGGCCACCGGACAATGTCTTTGTGGGGCAGTAAAATTCCGCATATCAGGAGATTTCGAGAGCTTTTTCCTGTGTCACTGCGGCCGCTGCCGCAAGGATAGCGGCTCGGCCCATTCGGCAAATCTGTTTTCTTCCACTGCCAAGATCACCTGGGTGTCAGGCGAAGAAAACACCAGGACGTTCCAGTTATCCGGGTCACGCCATGTGAAGAGTTTTTGCTTAGACTGCGGGTCCGTGCTGCCAGTTTTCCAGCCGGAGATCGGTTTGCTCGTGGTGCCGGCAGGGTCACTCGACAGCCAGATCGACATGCGACCCGACGCACATATCTGTTGTTCCAGTCGCGCGAAATGGGACAAAGACCTGGCCTCCATCAAAGAGATCAACGGGCTTCCCGGCTGAACGGCAAGCCGCTGATGCATCTGTGACAACAGTCAGACGACAAGGGCGTGAATGTCGGCTTCGTCCCGCACAGCAAACATCCGGGATGATGAAACCGCCCTCGCAGGTTTCAGCGAGGGCGCTGGCCTGCTGAGAACCATGTTGCGTTCGGGATCATACGTGGTCTTTCAGCACATCCGCCAAGAGGCTTGCTTAAATCGGCCGACCTTTGTCCATTCTATCAAGGAATGCGGCGGCTTCGGTTAAAACGGTTTTGCGACGGGGTTCGCCCATCCGATCCCAGGTGCGATACATCTGCGCCATGCGGGGATTTTTGGCGAACCTTTCTCGGTGACGGATCAGAAAATCCCAATACAGCAGGTTGAACGGGCACGCGCCCTGCCCTGTTTTCTTTCTCACATCATAGGCGCAGGATTTGCAGTAATCCGACATTTTCGCAATGTAATTGCCCGATGACACATAGGGTTTGCTGCCGACGATTCCGCCATCGGCAAATTGGCTCATCCCGATGACATTGGGCGCCTCGACCCATTCATAGGCATCGGCATAAACCGCCAGATACCATTCATGCACTTGATAGGGGTCGATCCCGGCCAGCAGGGCGAAATTGCCTGTGACCATGAGGCGTTGAATGTGATGGGCGTAAGCCTCGGTTTTGGTTTGCTCGACCGATTTGGACAGGCACAGCATATCGGTTTTTGCGCCCCAATAGAGACCGGGCAAATCGCGGGTGTGGTTCAGCACGTTGCGCCGGGTATAGTCCGGCCCTTCGAGAAAATAGATCCCGCGCATGTATTCCCGCCAGCCGATGATCTGGCGGATAAACCCTTCGACCGCGTTGATCGGGGCGTGGCCATCGCGCCAGGCCTGTTGCGCGGCATCGCAGATTTCCTGCCAACTCAGCAGCCCGGCGTTGAGATACATGGAAATCACCGCGTGATAGAGGAAGGCGTTATCGCGCAGCATCGCATCCTGAAAATCGCCAAAACGCGGCAGGGCGTAGGTGATGAAGTGGGTCAGGGCGCGGCGGGCCTGTGTGGTGTCGGTGGCAAACCAGAACGGTTCAAGATCGCCAAAATTGTCGGGAAATTTATCGCCCACCAAGCGCAAAACCTGCTGCACCACGTCATCAGGGGTAAATTGCATCGGCCCGGAAAACGCGATGTCTTTCGGGGCCGGTTTGCGGTTGTCGTGATCGAAGTTCCACTGCCCACCTGCGGGGGAGTCGCCCTCCATCAACAGGCCGGTCTTGCGGCGCATGTCGCGATAGAAATACTCCATCCGCAACTGTTTGCGCGCCTCGGCCCAAGTTTCAAATTCGGAATGGGAGGCCAGAAATCTGTCATCCTGTAATTGCGTGATCTTCAGCGGGCAATCATTTAGCGCGCCAATCAAACGCCATTCGCCCGGCTCTGTCGCCAGCACCTCTTGCGCGCCATGCTGTTCGGCGCGGCGTAACAGTTCGCCGGGGATGGATTGGGTGTTGTCGGGATCATCCAGCGTGGAATAGGCCACCTGCCACCCTTCATCGCGTAAGCGGGCGGCGAATTTGCGCATGGCAGCAAACAAAAACGCGATTTTCTTGGGGTGGTGGGCGACATAACTGGCCTCATCCCACACTTCGGCCATGACGATTGTATCGGATTTATCGGCCTGTTTCAGGGCGGCGATATCAGGGCTGAGCTGATCGCCCAGGATCAGGATCAGGCGCTTTACCAAGGGATTTCGCGCCCCGCATAATCGTAAAACCCGCCGGTTTGTGCCGGGGTTAGGCCCGCGATCACATCCAACAGGTTTTGCGCCGCCTGATCCGGCGTTACCTTGTCATGGTCGGGGTAATGGGCAGTAAAATCCGTGGCCACGGTGCCGGGATGCAGACAGACGGCAACCGCCTGTTTGTGACTGCGCGCCAGTTCAATCGCCCCGCCATGGATCAACTGATTCACCCCCGCCTTGGCCGCGCGATAGCTGTGCCAACCGCCAAGCCCATTGTCGCCAATGCTGCCCACCCGCGCCGACAGCACGGCAAACACCGACCGTGCGCGCCGGGGCAAAAGGCGCAGACTGTGTTTCAAAATCAACGCCGGGCCGATGGCGTTTACCGCATATTGGTCGGCCAGACCGGAAACAGACAGTGATTTCAATGACTTTTCAGGTTGATGCCCGTTTATCACCAAGGCGCCCGTTGCCACAAAGATCAAATCAAACGGCCCGCTTAGCGCGTCCAGATGGTGCGCGATGCTGGCCTCAGAGGTGACATCCAATCCGTCCTGCGACCGCGAAAGGGACGTGACCGCGACGCCGCGTGTTTTCAGTTCGTTGACGATGGCTGCGCCGATTCCGCCGCTGGCCCCAATGACAAGTGCTTTTTCCATATCTGGCGAATTAGGCGGAATGCCCCCGCCGTCAAGCCGCGCGCCCGCTTTGATAAATCGCGCTGTCATGGCGTTTTCCGATTTGACGCCGGGAAATCAGTGATTATAGTGACGCCCATGGAAAACCGCGCTCATATCCCGACCCTGCCCGCTTTTGCGGCCAATGGTTTGCGCGGTTTGCTGCTTCTTAGCTGCCTCTGAGCGTGCCTTCGGCGCGACCGCTCAGGGGTGGAATAGCGCCGGGATAACGAAGCACTCCAAGGATAATTATACCATGACCGACCAACCCAAACGCGACCGCGTTGTGATTTTTGACACCACGTTGCGCGACGGCGAACAAAGCCCCGGCGCCACGATGAGCCATGCTGAAAAGCTGGAAATCGCCGAATTGCTGGATGATATGGGCGTTGATATCATCGAAGCCGGCTTTCCCATTGCATCAGATGGCGATTTCAACGCCGTGTCGGAAATTGCCAAACGCAGCAAACAATCGGTGATTTGCGGCCTTGCGCGGGCCAATTTCAAAGATATCGACCGCTGTTGGGAGGCGGTGAAACACGCCGCGCAACCGCGCATTCACACGTTTATCGGCACCTCGCCCCTGCACCGGGCGATACCGAATCTCGACATGGATCAGATGGCCGAGCGGATTCACGATACTGTCACACATGCCCGCAACCTGTGCGATAATGTGCAATGGTCGCCGATGGATGCCACGCGCACCGAGTGGGACTATCTCAAGCGCACGGTCGAAATCGCAATCAAGGCCGGGGCGACCACGATCAACATTCCCGACACCGTGGGCTATACCGCGCCGGTTGAATCTGCCGATCTGATCCGGCGCTTGATTGCCGACGTTCCCGGCGCTGACGAGGTGATTTTTGCCACCCACTGTCACAATGATCTGGGCATGGCGACCGCCAATTCGCTGGCCGCCGTGGCCGGGGGGGCGCGGCAAATTGAATGCACGATCAATGGCTTGGGCGAACGCGCCGGCAACACCGCACTGGAAGAAGTGGTGATGGCGCTGAAGGTGCGCAGCGATATCATGCCCTATGAAACACGGATCGACACCACGAAAATCATGCATATTTCCCGGCGTGTTGCGACTGTTTCCGGTTTTCCGGTGCAATTCAACAAAGCCATCGTCGGCAAGAATGCCTTTGCCCATGAATCCGGGATTCATCAAGACGGCATGCTGAAAAACGCCGAAACGTTTGAAATCATGCGCCCGTCGGACGTGGGTTTGAAAGAAACAAATCTGGTGATGGGCAAACATTCGGGGCGTGCGGCGCTGCGGGCAAAGCTGAAGGAACTGGGGTTCGATCTGGCCGATAACCAGTTGAACGATGTGTTTGTACGGTTCAAATCTCTGGCTGACCGGAAAAAAGAGGTGTTCGAAGAGGATCTGGAAGCGTTGATGCGCGATCAGTCCAAAGGCGACGGCGAACGGATCAAGGTGAAATTCCTGCGGGTGATTTGTGGCACCGAGGCCCCGCAATCGGCCGATCTGACCCTCACGGTTGATGGCGAAGATCATCAGGTTACAGCCACGGGCGACGGGCCGGTTGACGCCACCTTCAAGGCGATCAAACAGATCGTCGGCCATGAGGCGCGGTTGCAACTGTATCAGGTACATGCCGTCACCGAAGGCACCGATGCCCAGGCCACCGTCACCGTGCGGATGGAGGAAAACGGCCTGATCGTGACCGGAGAATCCGCCGATACCGACACCGTGGTGGCCAGCGCAAAAGCCTATGTCGCGGCGCTGAACCGGTTGCTGATGCGGCGCGAAATGGCTGGACCCGACGCAGATGTCAAAGCGATCAGTTACAAGGACGTGGTCTAAAACCCGGCATGGGGCGGCACAAAACTGCCGCCCCATGCTGTGTTCCGCACCCGGGTTCATTTGTTATCCACCTGCGGTTTCGGCGCCAGGATGGCATTGTTTCGCCCCGACAACAGATAATTTACCACAGCGCAAAATTATACAAATCCAACAATTGGCGGCAGAATGTCTGCGGAATTTCCCGCCAACTATACCTTATCCAACAATCGTGCTAAAAAACCGATCCCTGCATGGCAGCTTTGCGCCGAAAACAGGTGCGGCGGCCCTTTCGCGTCGTTCTATGCCTGCTTATAAGCCACACGGTCTGGGGCGGTGAGAGTCGCAGACCCTATAAGAAGCTGGGGGCTTAGATGGGAAGTTTGCAAGGACTGTTTTCGTCCGACATGGCCATTGATCTGGGAACCGCGAACACGCTGGTTTATATCAAGGGCAAGGGCATCGTACTGAATGAACCTTCAGTCGTGGCCTATCATATCAAGGACGGGCGCAAACAGGTATTGGCCGTGGGCGAAGATGCCAAGCTGATGTTGGGCCGCACACCGGGCAGCATTCAGGCGATCCGCCCGATGCGCGAAGGCGTGATTGCCGATTTCGACGTGGCCGAAGAAATGATCAAACATTTCATTCGCAAAGTTCACCGTCGCACGACATTCTCAAAGCCCAAGATCATCGTCTGTGTTCCCCATGGCGCCACCCCGGTGGAAAAACGCGCGATTCGCCAATCGGTTCTGTCGGCGGGCGCGCGGCGGGCGGGCCTGATTGCCGAACCGATTGCCGCCGCGATTGGTGCGGGCATGCCGATTACCGATCCGACCGGCAACATGGTTGTCGACATCGGCGGCGGTACGACCGAAGTTGCGGTGCTGTCCCTGGGTGATATCGTGTATGCGCGGTCCGTGCGCGTGGGCGGTGACCGGATGGATGAGGCGATCATCAGCTATCTGCGCCGCCAGCATAATTTGTTGATCGGTGAGGCAACAGCCGAGCGGATCAAGACCACCATCGGCACATCGCGGATGCCCGACGATGGGCGCGGCGCGGCCTTGCAAATTCGCGGTCGTGATCTGTTGAATGGCGTGCCGAAAGAAACCGAGATCAATCAGGCGCAGGTGGCCGAAGCCCTGTCAGAGCCGGTGCAGCAGATTTGCGAGGCGGTGATGACCGCGCTTGAGGCGACACCGCCCGATCTGGCCGCCGATATTGTGGATCGGGGCGTGATGTTGACCGGAGGTGGGGCGCTGTTGGGCGATCTTGATCTGGCGTTGCGCGAACAAACCGGGTTGGCCGTTTCCGTGGCCGATGAATCGCTGAATTGCGTGGCTCTGGGCACCGGCAAGGCGTTGGAATACGAAAAACAACTGGCCCATGTGATCGATTACGACAGTTAAGCGTAAAGGGTTCGAATGGCGCAAGATCGGCCCAACGGTGACAGTTATACCCGCCCCGTCCGCCGCATTCTGGTGGGTGGGATGGTGCTGCTGTGCCTGGCGATATTCCTGTTCTGGCGCATCGACAGCCCCCGCGCCGAACGGTTTCGCGCACAGATCATCGACACGGTCGTGCCATCCTTTGACTGGGCGTTGGTGCCGGTCACCAAAGTGGCCAACATGGTTCGGGATTTCCAAAGTTACACCCGCATTTACGAGCAAAACCAAGAGCTTCGTCGGGAATTGCAGCAGATGAAAGCCTGGAAAGAGGCGGCGCTGCAACTTGAACAGGAAAACGCCAAGCTGTTGGATCTGAACAAGGTGCGGCTTGATCCATCGCTTACATTCATCACCGGCGTGGTGTTGGCGGATTCGGGGTCACCGTTTCGCCAATCCGTGTTGCTGAACGTCGGCGCGCGGGATGGTATCCAGAACGGCTGGGCCACCACTGACGGGCTGGGCCTTGTGGGGCGGGTTTCGGGTGTGGGCGACACCAGCGCGCGGGTGATCCTGTTGAATGACACCAACAGCCGGATTCCCGTCACCATTCAACCCTCGGGCCAACGCAGCATTCTGGCCGGCGACAACACCGCGCTGCCGCCTCTTGATTTCCTTGAGGCCGCCGAGGCGGTGCGCCCGGGCGACCGTGTGATCAGCAGCGGCGATGGCGGCGTGTTTCCGGCCGGATTGTTGGTGGGTCAGGTGGTGTTGGGCACCGACAAACAGTTGCGCGTGCGTCTGGCCGCCGATTATGAACGTCTGGAGTTTTTGCGCGTGCTGCGCAGCCATCCGGGCGAACGCATCACCGACCCCGGCTCATTGGTTGCGCCAACGCGCCCGCCCCTGCCCCCCGAGGACAGCAATGGTTGATCCGGTTTCGCGCCGCCAATGGGCGTTTCGCGCCCTGTTCGTTGCTCTTGCTGCGGCGGTGGTGTTTTTACAAATTCTGCCGTTTCGCATTGACGGCGATCATTGGCCCGGCCCCGATATATTGACCCTGCTGGCCTTTGCCTGGGTGATGCGGCGGCCCGATTATGTGCCGCCCGTTTTGGTTTTGGCGGTAATGCTGTTCACCGATGTGTTATTCATGCGCCCCCTTGGGTTATGGGCCGCCATCGTGTTAATTGGGTTAGAGTTTCTGCGCGCGCGGCAACAGTTTTCGCGCGATCTGCCGTTTTTGGTGGAATGGATAATGGTGGCAATCGTGATAGCGATGATGACGCTCACAAATACGTTGGTTTTGGCGATATTTCTGGTGGAACAGCCGGTTCTGACGTTAATCACTCTACAGATGATCATTTCAATTCTGTCTTATCCTGTGGTCGTGGCGGTATCGCGCTATGTGATTGGCGTGCGCAAAATGGCCCCGGCCGAGGCAGGCGCATTGGGCTATCGGATATGAGACGTTCACCAAAAGACACCGAAGCCAGCAGCCGGAAAATCACCCGGCGCGGGCTGGTTGTGGGCGGATTGCAGGCGGGCATGCTGGGCGCTTTGGGCTGGCGCATGCGCCAGATGCAGGTTGAACAGGCCGATGAATTTCGCCTGTTGGCCGAAGAAAACCGGATCAACATGCGCCTGATTGCCCCGGCGCGCGGGCTGATCGCCGATCGCAACGGCATTCCTGTCGCCGAGAACACTCAGAACTATCGGATCGTGATCGTGCGCGAAGATGCGGGCGATGTGGATATGGTGATCGACCGGTTGCGCCAGCTGATTTATCTGGACCCCGAAGAGTTGGAGCGCAGCCTGCGCGAAATCAAGCGCCGCTCGCCCTTTGTGCCGGTCACCCTGACCGACCAGCGGTCATGGGAGGATATCGCCACCGTTGCCGTCAACGCGCCAGCCCTGCCGGGAATCATCCCCGATGTGGGGCTGACGCGCTATTATCCACTGGGCGCGGATTTCGCCCATGTGGTTGGCTATGTCGGGCCGGTGTCGGATTACGATCTAAACCGGATCGAAGATGATGATCCGCTGTTGCAGATCCCGAAATTCCAGATCGGCAAAACCGGTGTGGAAAACAAATTCGAACGCCCCCTGCGTGGCAAGGCCGGCAGCAAACGGATTGAGGTAAACGCCGCAGGCCGGGTGATGCGCGAATTGGGCCGGGATGCGGGCATTGCCGGGTCTGATCTGCAACTGACGGTCGATACTGCGCTGCAAAACTTTACCGAGGCGCGCCTGTCGCTGATCAACAGTGCCGCTGCCGTGGTGATGGATACCCGCAATGGCGATCTGTTGGCCGTGGGCAGCACCCCGACGTTTGATCCAAACGCCTTTGTGCGCGGCATTTCGGTGCAGGATTACGCAGAACTGACCGAAAACAAATACCGCCCCTTGGCCAACAAGGCGGTACAGGGCGCCTATCCCCCCGGTTCAACCTTCAAGATGCTGGTCACACTTGCCGGATTGGACAGTGGCGAAATCGGGCCCGAAGACACATTTTATTGCCCCGGATACCATGAATTGGGCAACCGACGGTTTCATTGCTGGAAACGCGGCGGCCACGGCTATGTGAACCTTGAAAAGAGCCTGCAGCAATCTTGCGATGTGTATTATTACGAATTGGCGCAAAAGGTCGGGATTGATAAAATCGCCGAGGTGGCGCGCAAATTCGGCATGGGCGAACGGTTTGACATTCCCATGTCGGCTGTCACCGCCGGCATCATGCCCGACAAGGCCTGGAAATCCGAACGCTACAGCCAGGATTGGCGCGTGGGCGATTCCCTGAATGCCTCGATCGGTCAGGGGTATGTTTTGTCGTCCCCTTTGCAATTGGCGGTGATGACCGCGCGGCTGGCCAGTGGCACAGGCATCATGCCGCGATTGGTCAAATCGATTGATGGCGTGGAAACCCCGATAGAGGGCGCGGAATCGCTGGGGTTTAATGAAAATCACATGCGTCTGGTGCGTAAGGGGATGTATGCGGTCAGCAACACCCGGCGCGGCACGGCCTATTCTTCGCGCATTGCCGATGATCAACTGCGCATGGCAGGCAAAACCGGCACCAGTCAGGTGCGCAATATCACCGTGGCCGAGCGCGCGCGCGGTGTAACCAGCAACGCCGATCTGCCGTGGGAGCGGCGCGATCACGCGCTGTTTGTGGCCTATGCGCCCTATGACAACCCGGCGATTTCGGTGTCGGTGGTGGTGGAACATGGCGGTGGCGGGTCATCTGTGGCGGCACCGGTGGCGCGGGATATCATGCTGTTTGCGTTGCACGGCAAAATGCCGCCGCTGGAATCCTATCCCTCAAACCAACGGGCCGGCATCCGCGAATTGCAACGCAGCCTGCCGGTGCACGATGTGGTGCGCCCCGTCCGCAGTGACCGGGCCTGACAGATGAGTTATCTTGAATATCACGTCAAAACCGTGCCCACGGGATTGTCGAAAATCCTGCGGCTGAACTGGCCGCTGATCCTGTTGCTGATCACGGTCGCCAGTGTCGGGTTTGTGATGCTGTATTCCGTGGCAGGCGGGTCACTGACCCCTTGGGCCGAACCCCAGATCGAACGTTTTGCCGTCGGGCTGGCGGCAATGTTCATTGTGGCGATGGTGCCGATCTGGTTCTGGCGCAATATGGCCGGTCTGGCCTTTGGGGTGTCGATCCTGTTGTTGATCGGCGTTGAATTCTTTGGCGAAACCCGGATGGGCGCGCAACGCTGGATCGATCTGGGATTCATGCGGTTGCAGCCTTCGGAACTGACAAAAATCACCCTGGTGATGATGTTGGCGGCTTATTACGATTGGTTGGATATTCGCAAAACCTCGCATCCCCTATGGGTGGCGATCCCGGTCGTGATGATCCTGATCCCCACATTGCTGGTGCTGCGCCAACCCGATCTGGGCACCGCGCTGTTGTTGGTGGCGGGGGGCGGCGCGATCATGTTTATCGCCGGGGTCAGTTGGTGGTATTTCGGGGTGGTCGCGGCGATGCTGGGCAGTTTGATCACCGCCGTGTTCATGTCACGCGGCACCGATTGGCAAATGTTGAAAGATTATCAATACCGCCGGATCGACACGTTTCTTGACCCGTCAACCGACCCACTTGGCGCCGGATATCACATCACCCAAGCCAAAATCGCCCTTGGGTCGGGCGGTTGGACCGGGCGTGGTTTCATGCAAGGCACGCAATCGCGTTTGAATTTTTTGCCGGAAAAACACACCGATTTCATCTTCACCACTCTGGCCGAGGAATTTGGATTTATTGGCGCGTTTTCACTGTTGGGTCTGTACGGGCTGATCATTCTGTTCTGCTTTAGCTCGGCTTTTGCCAACAAGGATCGGTTCGGATCGTTGCTGACCCTTGGGGTTGGCGTTACATTCTTTTTGTTTTTCGCCGTCAACATGTCGATGGTGATGGGTCTGGCCCCCGTTGTCGGGGTGCCTTTGCCCCTGGTCAGTTATGGAGGATCTGCAATGCTGGTTTTGATGGTGGCCTTTGGCCTGACACAATCCGCCCATGTTCACAGGCCGCGCAGCCGATGATCAACGTCTTGTTTTCCGCCCTGCCCGCCCGTTGGCCCGATTATGCCGAACCGTTGCGCGCGGCCTTTGCCGCCCACGGGATCGACGCGAACCTATCGTGCGATCATCCGCCCGAAGAGGTGGATTATATCGTGTTCGCCCCCAACGGCCCGATCACTGATTTCACCCCCTTCACCCGCTGCAAGGCGGTGCTGGGCCTGTGGGCCGGGGTGGAAACCGTGGTCGATAATGAAACCCTGACCCAACCTTTGGCGCGGATGGTCGACAGCGGCCTGCGCGATGGCATGGTGCAATGGGTGGCTGGCCATGTTTTGCGCCACCATCTTGGATTGGATATTGATATTCTGGGCCAGGACGGCACCTGGACGGTTCGCACCCCACCTTTGGCGCGGGATCGTCGGGTGGGTATTCTGGGCCTTGGCGCGCTTGGCACGGCCTGTGGACAGGCATTGGCGGGACTGGACTTTCCCGTGATGGGATGGAGCCGCCGACCAAAGAAGATTGAAAATATCACCTGTTATTCGGGCGAGGCGGGCCTGCGCAAAACATTGGAAAACAGTGATATTCTGGTTCTGCTTTTGCCGCAAACGCCAGAAACCGAGAACACGCTGAACGCTGACACATTGGCGCTGATGCCGCGCGGTGCCGTGGTTATCAACCCCGGCCGCGGCCCGTTGATTGATGATGACGCCCTGCTTGAGGCGCTGGAGTCGGGGCAGATCGGACATGCGACATTGGATGTGTTCCGCATTGAACCCCTGCCCGAGGATCATCCGTTCTGGGCGCATCCAAACGTGACCGTCACGCCCCACATTGCCAGCGCGACACGCCCGGAAACCGCCAGCACGTTGATTGCCGAAAACATTCAGCGGGTCGAGAACGGCCAATCGCTTCTTAATCAGGTGGATCGCGCTGCGGGGTACTAAGGCGCGCCCCTAGCGCAGCTTTGGCGGCTTGGCCGGGTCCATTCCGGGGTTCGCGCCGGGGGTCGACGAAATTTCGACCTCGGGCAGATCAAACCGCAATCCGACCCGGGCCAAACGGGCGGCGAACGGGTCGGATGCCGAGAAAAAACCAACGTCCAGCACGCCCGCCTCGATTCCGGAAAATGTCAGCGCCTCGCCGGTGGCGCGGGCCAGGGCCGGTTCGGCCCCCGGTGCCGGATCGATGAACGCCAACAGATGCGACGATGTGGTTTCGTATTGCGCCCCGACCAGATAGGCCATGCGCGCCATGCCGCTGGCCGTGGCCAATTTGGCATCCAAAGCGCGCAACAACACCTCGGGCAAACCATGGGGCACGGTGATTTCGCGCGGCCGCGCCTCAACCTCATTCGGGGTTTCGGCAAGGGTTTCGGCCAACCAGGCAATACCATCGGCCGGCACCAGAAACGATGACGGCGCCACATCGGGGTTCAGCGCCAATCCCAACCCCTGCCCTGCCAACATCGCGGCGATCACCCGCCCCGACAGTGCGGCATAGGGGGTGATTTGCCCGGCGAATTGCGCCAATCGTGCCTCGCGGTCGAAAACCAATACAAACCGGCCTTCGCCAGTATCAAAGATCGCAGGCGCGATCTGATCGCCCTCGGGTTCGGCGTCAAGCATCATGAACAGTTCACCATCGGCAAGGCGTTCGTAAAACGCCAACCGTTCGCTATCGCCTCCGGCCTCCATGGCGGCATGGGCGTGATCCAATGGCGTTTGCGTCATGGTTGATCCTCATATTGTGGTTGGCACAGCGGTATGGCCCCGACGCCGCGTGTTCAAGCCAAAGATATATCTCGGTCAGTCCGCAGCAAGAAGGGCGGCGATCCGGCGCTGAATGACCGGCACGATGTCGGCTTCGAACGTGGGATGTTGGCGCAGCCACCGATTGTTGCGCGGGCTGGGATGGGGCAAAACAAGCGTATCATCGGTTTCGGGCGTCGCGCGGTCCAGAATATCGGCAATGTTTTTCGATTTCTGATCCGGCAGATGCCAGGCAATCGCATATCGACCCAACACAAGGGTCAGATCAATCCGGGAAAGCGCGGCAATCACGGTGGCGCGCCAGGTTTGCGCACAAATTGCACGCGGCGGGGCATCGCCGCCCTTGCCCACCCCCGGAAAACACAGCCCCATCGGAAAAATCGCGATTTTTGGATTGTCATAAAACGTATCGCGATCCACCCCCATCCAGGCGCGCAACCGATCCCCCGACGCATCGTCAAACGGGCGGCCGCGCATATGTGTCACCCGCCCCGGCGCCTGACCGGCAAGCAGAATGCGCGCCTTTTCATGCAGTTGAAACAATGGTTTCGGCCCAAGTGGCAGGTCCGCGCAGATTTCACAGCGGGCGATGCGGGATTTAAGGGCGATGAATTCTTCTGACTCGTCCATTCTGTATGGGCCTTGATGGTTTGCGCCCCAGACTTAGCAAACTTTTTCGGGGCTTGCATCAATTCTATATTTCTATAATGATAGAAATATGAAAACATTTCGACAGGCAGACATGACAATCGAAGAAGCGGCATCAACCTTTGCCGCCTTGGGTTCGGAACAACGCCTTGCGGTGCTTGGCACGTTGGTGCGCGCCGGGCCGGATGGGTTAAGCATTGGTCAGTTGGGCGAAAAATCCGGCGTGACCGGATCAACCCTGACCCACCACATGCGCGTGCTGTCGCAGGCCGGTTTGGTCAGCCAGGTGCGCCAGGGGCGGTCGATCATTTGCGCGGCGGTCGAATATGGCCGGGTTGGCGCGCTGTCGGCCTATCTTTTGCGCGAATGCTGCGCCGATTGCGATGATGCAGAAGGGCACAACCATGACTGACCATTCCCATGACACGCCGCTTACCCTGGCGGTTCCTTCGGTGTTTCGCACTGCCTGGACGATCAGCGCGGTGGTTTTGTTGAGTGTTGCCGTGCTCGATTTTCCACAAGTGTGGCCAACCATTACCTTTGCGCTGAACGCGATCCTGCACACTGCGCCGTTCATCATTTTTGCCGTGCTTGCGGTCGCCTATCTCAAGGCGACAGGTGCGGAAAACCTGTTGGCCCGCGCGTTTGAAGGCCGCCAATCGCGGATGATCGTTCTGGCGGCACTGCTGGGCGGCATGGCGCCATTTTGCAGTTGCGAAGTCATCCCCTTTATCGCCGCGCTGTTGGCGGTGGGCGCGCCACTCAGTGCCGTCATGGCGTTTTGGCTGGCCTCGCCGCTGATGGACCCGGCGCAGTTTGCCATCACCGCCGGCACCCTGGGGTTTGATTTTGCCGTGGCCAAAACCTTGGCCGCAGTTGGGCTGGGCCTGCTGGGCGGGTTTACCGTGATGGTGTTCGCCAACACGCCGGTCTTTGCCGATCCGTTAAAACCACAACCCACGCGCAAAGGATGCTGTGGCGCGGCAAAACCATTTTCGGGCCAACCCGTGTGGCGGTTTTGGACCCAAGATGCGCGCCGCGACACGTTCCGCGATACAGCAATCGAAAACGGGCTGTTTCTGACCAAATGGTTGACCCTTGCCTATATCTTCGAGGCGCTGATGCTGCGCTATGTGCCTGCCGATTGGGTGGCCTCGGTGCTTGGCGGTACGGGTATCACCCCAATTTTGCTGGGCGCTGTTGTTGGCGCGCCTGCCTATCTGAACGGTTATGCCGCCGTGCCGCTGGTCGATGCGCTGTTGGCACAGGGGATGGCGCCGGGTGCGGCGATGTCGTTCATGTTGGCGGGTGGAGTCAGCTGTATTCCGGCCGCGATTGCGGTTTGGGCGCTGGTCAGGGGGCGGGTTTTTGCCGCCTATCTGGCGATTGCCATGGTCGGGGCGGTTTTGGCCGGGCTGGTCTGGGCCGCAGTGGTATAACCGCCGCCCTACATCCGCCTATTGCGGTTGCTCTGAACATTCGGCTGATCTAGGTCTCCGTGCGGGCACCATCAGGGGATTTCGGGATGTACCGGGTTTGGAATTACGTCACCAACTATTCGATATTGTTGGTCGTTGGCGCCGCGCTTGCGCTGATCTGGGCAAATGTCGATGCTCAATCCTATCGCCATTTTGTGGAATACCCCCTGTGGTTCAATAACTTTGCCGGTGTCGATACCGCATATTGGATGGAGAATTACGCCGGTAATTTCGGGATTGATTCCATCGGTGATGTCGAACGGGTGATCACCCCGCACTACCTGGTGAACGATGTATTGATGGCCTTCTTCTTTGCTGTCGCGGGCAAAGAAGTATGGGAGGCGGTGATCCTGAAAAACGGCGCCCTGCGCGGCAAAAAGGCAGCCACGCCTTTGGTGGCGACATTGGGCGGCATGCTGGGCCCGGTCGTTGTGTACCTGGGTCTGGCCTATTTCGTGTTCGGGTCTGAAACCTATGACGCTTTGGCGCGTGGCTGGGCCATTCCCACAGCCACGGATATCGCGTTCAGTTATCTTGTGGGGCGCATCGTGTTTGGCGCGGGCCATCCCGCGGTAAGGTTTCTTTTGCTGTTGGCGATCGCCGATGATGCGGCGGGGCTGATCATTCTGGCGGTATTTTATCCGTCGGGCGATTTGGCGCCATTCATGCTGTTATGGTCATTGGCCGCGGCGGTCGCAGTTTTTGTTCTGTTCAACTGGCTGCCGCGCAAGTTGGACAAAGGTAACCAACTGCGTATCAGATCAACCTGGGTGCGCGAAAAACTGTCGTTCTGGCCATATCTTCTGGCGGGTTGCGTCAGCTGGTGGGCATTTCAGAAAAGCGGTCTGCACCCGGCATTGGGGCTGTTGCCGATTGTGCCCACCCTGCCCCATGCCGACCGCGCCTTTGGAATATTCAGCGAGGCAGAACAATATCTGACCGACCTGTTGAACCACACCCAGAACCTGTTGAAACATCCGGTTGAAATCATCCTGTTTCTGTTTGGTTTCTTGAACGCGGGAGTTGAATTTGGTGCAATCGGCGCGCCGACATGGGCGGTTCTGGCCGGGCTGCTGACTGGCAAACCGGCCGGTATATTCCTGTTTGGCTGGTTGGCGGCGGGGCCGATGCGGCTGGGCCTTCCGGCCGGGATGCGGATGGCGGATCTGTTGGTGATCGGCTGCGTCGCGGCGATCGGGTTTACCGTTTCGCTATTCGTGGCCTCGGTTGCGTTTCCGACGGGTCAGATCCAGGATGCGGCGAAAATGGGCGCGCTTTTCAGCTTTGGCGCCGCGCTGTTGGCGATTATTGTCGGCAAATTGACCGGAGTGCGCAAGCAAGGCGGCTGATCTTGCGCGATTGCGCCCAAAAGGCACGCCGATTTACCTAAGATGCTTGGGAAAACCTGTCGGATTTTGGAAAACCGTGTCATAATCTGGCCCAATTGGGCGGGTATGCATGGCGTTAACCACTTTGCGTTAAGGGTGGGCCACCAGAGTAGGCGCCGGGGCGCAGATGATCGAATTTGACAATGTTTCCAAGTCCTTTTGGACAGGATCACACCACAAGGTGATTCTGAACCGCGCGTCGTTTCGCGTGGAGTTGGGCAATTCATTGGGTATTCTGGCCCCCAACGGCACTGGTAAAACCACCCTGATCAACATGATGGCGGGGTTGGAAAAACCCGACGAAGGCACCATCACCCGCACCAGCCGCATTTCGTTTCCTTTGGGATTCATGGGCGGGGTTGTCGGGCGATTGTCGGGCACCGAAAACGCCCGGTTCATCGCCAAACTTTACGCGATGGACCCCGATTACCTTGAGGCATTCTGCCGATGGCTGTGCGGTCTGGGCGAATATTTCGATATGCCCGTGGGCACCTATTCGGCCGGGATGCGGGCGCGATTGTCGTTCGCCCTGCTTTTGGCACTGGAATTTGATATATACCTGATTGATGAGGGCATGCCCTCGACCACCGACGTGGAATTCAACAAAAAGGCAGGCACCATTCTGCGTGAACGGCTCGAAAACTCTACCATCGTGGTGGTATCGCATCAGGCGGAAACGCTTGAGAAATTCTGTCGATCTGCGGCCGTTCTGATGGATGGGCGGTTGCATATGTTTGACACATTGGAAGAGGCGAAGCAGCTTTATGACTACGAAACCCAAAGTTAGAAAGTTCCGCATTCGCCGTTCCAGCCCCCTGGCCACAGGCACGGCTGAGGTTGAGGATGCAGGGGTTGAACCGCAAGAGGCGGCACAGCCCGTGCGCGCCCCGGATATGTCGGATGACATCTTGCAAAAAACCCCCGCTCCCGCGCCAGACCATGAGGTAGACAGCCCAGCAAAGCCCGAAGAAACGTCACCAGACGACGCCATGACCGCCCTGCGCAAAGAGGGTCTGACCGGGCGCCAATTGCGCATGGCACGGCGGCTGGCACAAAAACACGATCTGTCGCCCAGCACTGATTTCGAAGCGGTTTTATTGTTGCGTGCCAAAGGGATAGATCCGTTTGAGCGCGCCAATATGCTAGAGCTTGTGGTGCCACAGCAAGGGTCGGATCAGCCCAACACGGGGCGCGTGCAATTGCCCCAGACCCGGCAGCCCGATCACATGCCATCCACCCAGGTTGGCCTGCCCACATCACCCGGCCCCCTGCCCGATCCGCGCGCCACCCGGGCGCAGGAAATTCAAAGCATTCAGCGCGATATCTCACGCCGCCGCCGCCGCAAGATGGCCCTTTTGTTCAGTCGGCTGGCGTTTTTGGTCGGGCTTCCCACGCTTTTGGCCGGGTATTACTTTTTTGTCATTGCCACACCGATGTATGCCACGAAATCCGAATTTGTGATCCAACAGGCCGATTCCCAGGCCACCGGCGGTTTGGGTGGTCTGTTTTCGGGCACCGGATTTGCCACCAGCCAGGATTCCATCGCCGTGCAAAGTTATTTGATGTCACGCGATGCGATGCTGCGTCTGGATCGGGATTTGGGGTTCAAGGCGCATTTCGCCAACCCCGAAATCGACGCCATTCAACGCCTGCCGGAAAATCCGACCAACGAACAGGCGTACAAAGTGTTCAGCAGCAATGTTGAAATCGGCTATGATCCGTCCGAAGGCATCATCAAGATGGAGGTTGTTGCCGCCAGCCCCGAGGTAAGCGCCGAGTGGTCCGAAAAGCTGATCGAATATGCCGAGGAACAGGTTGATAACCTGACCCAACGCCTGCGCGCCGATCAGATGCAGGGCGCGATGACCAGCTTTGAACAGGCCGAAGAAAAAATGATGAACGCACAGCGCCGCGTTCTTGAATTGCAAGAGCAGTTGGGCGTGCTTGACCCCACCGCAGAAACCGGCGGCGTGATGACACAGATCACCACGTTCGAGGTGCAGTTGGCCGAAAAGCGTCTGCAACTTCAACAGCTTCTTGATAACCGCCGCCCCAATCAGGCGCGCGTTGACGGGGTGCGGGGCGATATCAGCCGGTTGCAGGATCTCATTGCCGCGTTGCGCGGGCAACTTACCGATAACACCGGCACCACATCATCATTGGCCAGCATCAGTGGCGAATTGCGCATGGCCGAGGTTGATCTGCAGACCCGCACCCTGTTGATGCAGCAATCCTTGCAACAGCTTGAAACCGCCCGGATCGAAGCAAACCGCCAAACCCGGTATCTGTCGATGGGTGTCACCCCGATTCCGCCAGACGAGGCGACCTATCCGCGCGCCTTTGAAAACACGTTGTTGGCGTTTTTGATCTTTGCCGGCATTTATCTTCTGATCTCGCTCACCGCGTCGATTCTGCGCGAACAGGTTTCGGCCTAAGGGGGCTTTTCGCCAACACGTCGGCCATCTAACCTGAGCGCAAAGCGTTTAGCGAAAGATGGCCGATGAAACCGTTTGTTTACCTTTTGTCGCTGATCCTTGTGATCGGTGTCACCGCCCCCCTGCCCGCCATTGCCCAGGACACCCCCGAAGCCGAGGTAACGCGCACCCTCACCGATGCGGAACAAAGTCAGGCAACCGATACACGCATCGCTGAACGGATCCGCGCCATCCTGATCGAACTGGACGGATATGAAGGCGTGATGTTTTCCGTGCGATCGGGCATCGTCATATTATCGGGCGAAGTGGTGGATGCCACCGCCCTGGCCCGGTTGGAAGAGCTGATCACCGGCATTGATGGCGTGGTAACCATTCAGGACGAAGTCACAGAAACCACCGATCTTGCCAAACGCCTGAATCCCGCGATTGAACGGATGCAGGTGCGGGTGCGCCAGACCATCGCGGTGCTGCCCCTGTTTGCGGTGGCTGTGGCGGCGGCGGCGTTTGTGTGGTTCATCGGCCTACGCGTCGCCCGGATGCATCAACCTTGGGAACGGTTTGCGCCCAATGCGTTTATCGCCAACATCTATCGCCAAATCGTCGGGCTGGTTTTTATCGTTGTCGGGATCGTGATCGCGTTGGACATCCTGAATGCCACAGCACTTTTGGGCACGATCCTTGGCGCGGCGGGTATCATTGGTCTGGCCATCGGTTTTGCTGTGCGCGACACAGTGGAAAATTTCATCGCCTCGATCATGCTGTCGATTCGCCAACCGTTTCAGCCCAACGATGCGGTGGAAATCAACGGCGATCAGGGCAAGGTCATTCGCCTGACCAGCCGGGCAACCATCCTTTTATCCTTTGACGGCAATCACATCCGCATTCCCAATTCGACCGTGTTCAAAAGCCGGATCGTCAATTTCACCCGTAACCGAGAACGCCGTTTCCTGTTCAAGATCGGCGTTGAATCCGACAGCGATCTGGCCGCCGTGCGCAGCCTGATCGAAGAAACGGTCAGCGCGATGCCGTTCACCCTGGATACGCCGGGCACCTCGGTCTGGATCGAAGACATGACAGATTCGGGCGTGGTGTTTACGGTCACCGGCTGGATCGATCAAAGCAAAACGTCGCTTTTGCGCGCGCGTGGCGAAACGCTGCGCCTTGTCAAACAGGCCATCGAAGAAGCCGGGTTTGCGATTCCCGACACGACATATCGCATCCGCCTCGAAGGCGCGGCCCTGCCCGGCGGTTTCCCGGAAACGGCAACGATTACCGAAACCGAATCCGCTGAAAAACCCGCCCCGACCCCGGAAACCAAAGGGGTGATCGGCGTGAACGCAGTCGACGACGAAGCCCTGGAAAACATGATTGAGGCCGAACGAAACGACGACACAAACCCCGATCTTCTGCGCCGCAATGCGCCGATAGAATAAAATCCACAAAAACAACCAAATGATTGGCTTTTACCCCTTGCACCGCGGGCGCACCAACAGTAGACAACGGCGCACGTTGGGGTGTAGCCAAGCGGTAAGGCATCGGTTTTTGGTACCGTGTATCGTAGGTTCGAATCCTACCACCCCAGCCAACTTTCCAGGATTATCGTTTGGATTCAGAGCGCCCAGCATCTTGGCTGGAATGATCTGAGGCTTTAGTCGCACAAGTGTTTACGCAAATGTCTGCACAAGCGTTTACACGCACCATCGCGTGACCACCGAAAGCCAGGCACTTCGTCCACTGACCTGCCCCCCGCGAAATCCCTCACCGTGATGTAGAGTCTGCGCGAACTTTTAAGGAGCAGACGAATGCGAAAGAGCCGTTTCACCGAGGCGCAGATTATCGGGAATATCAAGGAGCAGGAGGCAGGTATACCGACGGCCGAGGTGTGCCGTAGGCATGGCCTCAGCCCGGCGACGTTCTACAAATTCAAGTTCACGTTTGGCGGCATGGAAGTGTCTGAGGCGGCCAGACTGAAGGCCCTCGAGGACGAGAACGCCAAGCTCAAGCGCCTGTTGGCCGACACCATGTTGAACAATGTCGTGTTGAAGGACCTGCTGGGAAAGAACTGACGACATTGACCAAGCGGCGAGAGGCAGCGCTCAGGGCGATGCGGGATCATGATATCTCGCAGCGTCGGGCCTGCCGGCTTGTCGGTGTCGATCCCAAGACGGTCCGGCGCCAACGCCCGCCGGATTGCCCTGAGATCCGCAAGGAGATGCAGGAGATCGCCGGAAAGCGGCGCCGGTTTGGCTACCGCCGGATCGGCGTACTGCTCGAACGCAAGGGTATGATCATGAACCACAAGAAGCTGTATCGTATCTACCGCGAGGAAGGGCTGTCGGTGAAGCGGCGGCGCGGCCGGAAACGGGCGCGCGGCAGCAAGACACCGCTGCCGGTTGCCGCGCATCGGGGCGCGCGTTGGTCCCTGGACTTCGTATCCGACAGCTTCGGCGCCTCCAGGAAATTCCGGATCTTGGCGGTGATCAACGACTGCACCCGGGAATGCCTGTGCCTCGTGGCGGACACCAGCCTGTCGGGCGCACGAGTGGCCCGGGAACTCAGCGCCCTGATCCGGGTCTACGGCAAGCCCGGCTGCATTGTCAGTGATAATGGGACAGAGTTCACCAGTCGGGCGATCCTGAAATGGGCCGACGAGAACGAGGTCCCATGGCACTATATCGATCCAGGCAAGCCCCAGCAGAACGCCTTCATCGAGAGCTTCAACGGCAGCCTGCGCGATGAACTGCTGAATGAGGAACTATTCGACACCCTGGACGATGCACGGCGCAAGCGGGCCTTGTGGCGCTACGACTACAACACCGTCAGGCCGCACTCATCTCTGGGGAACAAGGCGCCACTGCAAGCGCGCCGAGCATTTGAGCAATTTGAGGGCTCCTCGCCCGGCGCGCTTGCGTCAGACGGAAAACCGGAATACCCAAGTCCAACCTGCAGACTCTCGTTATGAATAAGAGAGCAGCGGGGGGCAGGTCACCTTCTCGAAGCTCAAAGCCGACTCACGACGGATCGGGGCCAGAACCTTCGAAGCCCTGTTGGAGGCGCTCGGTGACATCTGTGACATCTTCGATCCACAGGAATGCTGAAACTTCATCAAAGCTGCCGGATATGCCTCAACATTAAATGCAAACCGCTTTTATCGTTGAACCAGAATGTCTCCGGTAAACCCGGGGCGGTTCAATGTCATCTTGGGCACCTCTGTCGAATATGCTGGTCACCAGGTTGAAGATTAGATCGCCTTCGGCCTCTCCCTCGGTCTCCGGGAAAGTATCCTTGAACAGGCCAATGATGTCGTCTTCGCGGTCTGCATGAACGTTGATGAATTCCGTTATGGCGCCATCCCCGTAGTTAGAAGCGGATTATCAGGGCCACCCCGCCACCGGAAGCGTCGTTCGCGAAGCTATCGCACGCAAATATGGCGCGCCAAAAGCTTTTTCTTGTGAATAGTAGGGAAACAATTTTTCACGGAATCCAAAATACACACAACTTGAAAGTCCGTATATTGACACCTTCGGCCTGATCATCGCAATATATAGCTGCTTTGGTTCCTGTGGCGTGAGTCGCAGGCTAAGAGGGAAGCCGGTGTAATACCGGCGCTGCCCCCGCAACTGTAAGCGGCAAGTTTTGGCCCCATAACCACTGGCGCAGTTGCGTCGGGAAGGTGGGCCGACGCGATTGAGCCGCGAGCCAGGATACCTGCCCAAGCACGATACGACAACCACGAGCGGAGGGCTCGGGGACGTGTTTGTGCTCCTGCCCCTGATCGGGTCAGGTTCCTGCGCGCCCCTGTTTCCTTTTGCTGCAGAATACAGGAACTTGGGCATGAATATCATCGTTTACTCGAAACCGGCTTGTGTGCAATGCACCGCCACCACACGCGCGTTGGATTTACGGGGGCTGGATTACCGCGTCATCGATTTGACCCAAGATGCCAACGCCATGCAGGAAGTGGCCGCGATGGGCTACCGGCAGGCTCCTGTCGTTGTGGCGGATGGCGCGCATTGGGCCGGATTTCGCCCCGATATGATCAGTCAGTTGGTCTGACACATGACTGGGCTGGTCTATTACTCGTCGGTTTCTGGCAATACTGCGCGGCTGGTTAGGTCGCTGGGCATGAACGCCGATCGCATTCCGGTCCGGCCTGCGGAGCCGATGCCATCGCCCGAGCGCCCGTTCGTTTTGATTTGTCCCACATTCGCCGACGGGGCCGGACGTGGCGCTGTTCCAAAACAGGTGATCCGGTTCCTCAACCGTCCGGCCAATCGCGCCCTTTTGCAAGGTGTGATCGGTGCGGGAAACCGCAACTTTGGCGCAACGTTCGCGCTGTCAGCCAAGGTGATCGCCGCCAAATGTAACGTGCCGGTGCTGTATCGCTTTGAGATGGCCGGAACAGAGATAGACATCGCCCGCATCCGTGAGGGGCTTAACAAATTTTGGAGTGCAGAATGCTCGACGATGGTGTGAATACGGCGATGGATTATCACGCGCTCAACGCGATGCTGAACCTTTATGACGATAGTGGTCAAATCCGGTTCGACGCAGACCGAATGGCCGCGCGGCAATATTTTCTACAGCATGTGAACCAGAACACCGTTTTCTTTCACTCGCTGGATGAGAAACTGGGCTATCTGGTGGACGAAGGATATTACGAGGCTGGCGTTCTTGACGCCTATCCGCGCCCGTTTTTGCACAAGATATGGGCCGCTGCTTTTGCTCATAAATTCCGGTTTCCAACCTTTCTTGGCGCGTTCAAGTATTACACGTCCTACACGCTGAAAACCCGCGATGGAAAACGGTATCTTGAACGTTACGAAGACCGTGTGGTGATGGTGGCACTGTCCTTGGCGCAGGGTGATCAGGAACAGGCGATGCGCTTTGTGGAAGAAATCCTGTCGGGCCGGTTCCAGCCCGCTACGCCAACTTTCCTTAATGCTGGCAAGCAGAGCCGGGGCGAATTGATCTCGTGTTTTCTGCTTCGTTTGGAAGACAATATGGAAAGCATCGGGCGCGGCATCAACTCGTCGCTCCAGCTATCCAAACGTGGCGGCGGCGTGGCGCTGATGCTGACCAACATCCGCGAACATGGCGCGCCGATCAAGGGGATCGAAAACCAATCATCAGGTGTCATCCCCGTGATGAAATTGCTCGAGGATTCGTTTTCCTACGCCAACCAACTTGGCGCACGGCAGGGCGCGGGCGCGGTTTATTTACACGCGCATCACCCTGACATCCTGAGTTTTCTTGATACCAAACGCGAAAATGCCGATGAGAAAATACGCATCAAAACCCTGAGCCTTGGGGTGGTCATCCCCGACATCACCTTTGAATTGGCGCGCAACAACGCGGACATGTATTTGTTCTCGCCCCATGATGTGGAGGCTGTTTATGACAGGCCGTTTTCGGAAATTTCGGTAACCGACAAATATGCCGAGATGGTCGACGACAAGCGCATTCGCAAGAAGAAGATTAATGCGCGGCAGTTCTTTCAAACGCTGGCCGAAATCCAGTTCGAAAGCGGCTATCCCTATATCATGTTCGAAGACACGGTAAACCGGGCAAACCCCATTGCGGGACGTATTTCCATGTCCAATCTGTGTTCGGAAATCCTGCAAGTGAATGAGGCCAGCACCTTCCACGACGATCTAAGCTATGATCACATGGGTTCGGATATTTCCTGCAACCTCGGCTCTCTTAACATTGCAAAAACGATGGATGGTCCCGATTTCGGTGCGACTGTCGAAACCGCCATTAGAATGCTGACGGCAGTATCGGAAATGTCGACCATCGATTCAGTTCCGTCAATTCGAAAGGGCAATGATCTAAGCCATGCGATCGGGCTGGGTCAGATGAACCTGCACGGTTATCTGGCGCGCGAACGCATCCATTACGGCAGTCCCGAGGGGATTGAATTCACCTCGGTCTATTTTGCCACAATCACCTATCACGCGATCCGCGCATCAAACCTTTTGGCGCAAGAAAAAGGCCAATCCTTTGAAGGTTTCCAGGCGTCAAAATACGCCGATGGTAGCTTTTTTGGGCGGTATACGACGCGCGACTGGCTGCCCGAAAGCGATGCGGTCAAGGCGCTGTTCAAGGACATGCACCTGCCCACCCGCAACGACTGGTCAAAACTGCGCGACAGCGTGATGAAGCATGGTCTTTACAATCGCAACCTTCAGGCCGTGCCGCCAACAGGTTCGATCAGTTATATCAACAACTCGACCTCTTCTATCCATCCCATCGTGTCCAGGATCGAGATTCGTAAAGAGGGCAAGATCGGCCGCGTCTATTATCCCGCCCCGTTCATGAATAACGATAATCTGGAATTCTACCGCGATGCTTATGAAATCGGACCCGAGGCGATTATCGACACCTACGCGGCGGCGACAGAGCATGTCGATCAGGGCCTGTCGCTGACCCTGTTCTTTCCTGCTGATGCCACAACCCGTGATATCAACCGCGCACAGATCTATGCGTGGAAGAAGGGCATTAAAACCATCTATTACATCCGCCTGCGCCAGACCGCCCTTGAGGGCACCGAGGTCGAAGGCTGCGTTTCCTGCACATTGTGAGAATTGACATGAAAGACTTGAACCATACCACCATCGTGCCGCGCGCCATCAACTGGAATCGCATTCAAGATGACAAGGATCTTGAGGTCTGGAACCGCCTGACCGTCAATTTCTGGCTTCCCGAAAAGGTGCCGCTGTCCAATGATGTTCAAAGCTGGGCCACGCTGACCGACGTCGAACGCACGCTGACGATCCGCGTCCTGACCGGGCTGACCTTGCTGGACACAATCCAGAACACCGTTGGCGCACCGTCGCTGCTGCCCGATGCGCAAACCCCGCACGAAGAGGCGGTGCTGACAAATATCGCGTTCATGGAGGCGGTGCATGCCCGGTCGTATTCCTCGATCTTTTCGACGCTGTGTTCGACGAAAGAAGTAGACGAGGCATTTCGCTGGTCCGAAGAAAACCCGCATCTTCAGTCCAAGTCACGCTTGATCTTGCAGGAATACAATGCCGCGGCCGACCCGAATAAACGCAAGATCGCATCGGTATTTCTGGAAAGCTTCCTGTTCTATTCCGGCTTTTACCTGCCAATGTATTGGTCCAGCCGCGCCAAGCTGACCAACACCGCCGATCTGATCCGACTGATCATTCGCGACGAGGCTATTCACGGCTACTACATCGGTTACAAGTTCCAGCGCGCAACCGAACTCATGTCTGAAACGGAGCGCGCGGCCCTCAAGGATTTCGCCTTCGCGCTGATGTTCGACCTTTACGAAATCGAGGCGCAATATACGGCAGAACTCTATGACGATCTTGGCCTGACCGAGGACGTAAAGGCATTCCTGCATTACAACGCCAACAAGGCGTTGCAAAATTTGGGCTATGAGGCGCTGTTCCCCGCGCAAGCCTGCGAGGTGAACCCCGCGATCCTGGCCGCCCTTTCACCCGACAGCGAAAACCACGATTTCTTTTCCGGCAGCGGGTCGTCATATGTGATCGGCAAGGCAGTCGCGACCGAGGACGAAGATTGGGATTTTTAGGAAACAGCCATCTATCGGACTAAACAATCAAGAGGTGCAGGCGAGCCGATTATGGCGCCGTCGTTTTCGCCAAACTCGTGCTAACCTCATATTCAACATGAATATTTCCACGCTCGGGTTGCGTTGACACGGGGGGCGTTCCGGCCGACCTTGCCGACAGATCAAGGTGCCGGGAAAGCCCCGGGGAAAAGGGAATCTGGTAAGACTGTCGCCAAATCCAGAACTGCCCCCGCAACTGTAGGCGGAAAGCCTGTTCAACATGCTGTCGGCGCAGGTTTTGCGCCTGCTGCGGTTAAACAGTGCGACGATCCGCAAGTCAGGAAACCTGCCTTGATCATTCACCTGTTCCGGCCGCGGTGGGCGTGTCGGGGGCGGCCCATCCGCAAGGTGACATCGCCGCTTCGCGATTTTGCTCGCGAAGAGTATTTGGTTTTCAAGGCTTGCCTGTTCAAGCCGCTCAGAAGGCATGTCAAAATGACAAGAGACCTCGCTTATGCGATCAAGAGCATTCGTTTCGACGAAGATTATCACCCTTCGGACAGCACGCGCGCCACGACCAACTTTGCCAATCTGGCCCGAGGAAATCGCCGGCAAGAGAATTTGCGCAACACCTTCACGATGATCAACAACCGTTTCAACGCGCTGGCCCATTGGGACAATCCCAACGCGGATCGCTATACCGTCGAGCTTGACATCATCACCGCCGAAATCAGCATCGGCGATGGACGCCGCGTGGATGCCTTTCCGTTGATCGAAATGTTGAAGCCGACCATTCTGGACCGGCAAAACAACACACGTATCGACGGGATCGTGGGCAACAACTTTTCCTCCTATGTGCGGGATTACGATTTCAGCGTCCTGCTGCCCCAGCATAACGAGGGGCGGCCACAGTTCAGCGCACCGGCGGATTTCGGTGATCTGCATGGCAACCTGTTCAAAAGTTTCGTGAACTCACCCGACTATAAAAACCACTTCAAAAAGCCGCCCGTTATCTGCCTGAGTGTTTCGAGCAGCAAAACCTATTACCGGACAGAAAACGAACATCCCGTGTTGGGCGTGGAATACCGCCAAGATGAATTTTCAGCGACGGATCGGTATTTCGCCAAGATGGGTTTGCGGGTTCGCTATTTCATGCCTGAAAACAGCGTTGCGCCCTTGGCATTTTATTTCACCGGCGATCTTCTGAATGATTATTCCCCGCTGGAGCTGATCGGCACGATCAGCACGATGGAAACCTTTCAACGGATCTATCGGCCCGAAATCTATAATGCCAACTCCCTTGCCGGAAAATGCTATCGGCCCAGCCTCAAGCATCTGGATTATTCGCTGCCCCAGATCGTTTATGATCGCGAAGAACGTGGTCGGCTCGCTGGTGAACAGGGAAAATTCGCCGAAGAAAACCTCATAAAACCCTACCGCGACATTCTTGAAGAATGGTCCGCCCGGCACGCTGCCTGATCCATACAAACGACAAGGTTACCCATCATGAATAAATTGTTGCCCACCTCAACCGCCGGAAGCCTGCCCAAACCATCCTGGCTTGCGCAGCCCGAAACCCTCTGGTCACCCTGGAAGCTGCAGGGAGAGGAATTGATCGAAGGCAAGCAGGACGCGCTGCGCGTGGTTTTGCACGATCAGCAAAGTTCCGGCATCGACATCGTCAGCGACGGAGAGCAGACACGCCAGCATTTCGTGACCACGTTCATCGAAAACCTCGGCGGGGTCGATTTCGAACAGCGCGAAACCGTCAGGATCCGCGATCGTTACGATGCCAGCGTTCCGACAGTTGTCGGCGCCGTGTCACGCCAAAGACCGGTTTTCGTGGAGGATGCAAAATTCCTGCGCGCACAAACGGATCGCCCGATCAAATGGGCCCTGCCCGGTCCGATGACCATGATCGACACACTTTACGACAACCATTACAAAAGCCGCGAAAAGCTGGCGTGGGAATTTGCAAAGATCCTGAACCAGGAAGCCAAGGAATTGGAAGCGGCGGGTGTCGATATCATCCAGTTCGACGAACCGGCCTTCAACGTCTTCTTTGACGAAGTAAACGATTGGGGGATCGCCGCCCTGGAAAAGGCCGCCGAGGGCCTGAAATGCGAAACGGCGGTTCATATCTGTTACGGGTATGGCATCAAGGCCAACACGGATTGGAAAAAATCCCTTGGCGCGGAATGGCGGCAATACGAAAGCGTTTTCCCCAAATTGCAAAAATCCACCATCGACATGATCTCACTTGAGTGTCAGCATTCGCGCGTTCCGATGGATTTGGGTGTTGGGCTTTCGACGCTGAACAAGTGGGTTCAAAAGCACCCGTTGCCCGGCAGGGCATTGCGCAGCACTGGCCCCAGAGGGAGCATGATGATCTGATGTCGGGTCCGCACGATGATGTTGAGAAGGAGAACGAGCGCCTTCGCAAAGAAGTCTGCCTGCTTCGCGAGGACAGGGAAGTGGAAAAAAGGCGGCGATACACTGACTGGCAGGGCATTGCACAGTAATGTTCCGAGAAGTTTCTCTGCAGGCCAAAGCCGGTGAGCTTTGCTTTTACCGATGCTTGAAAAGAAGTTTGGCCGGTGGAGCTTTTCTGCCGCATCCCGCAGGTCACATTGCGAGGATTTCGCGGGTGGCGAAACCGCCCAATGAGCCGCAGGCACCGCGGTGATATGGTGATCCTGGCGGATATCCGCGCACAGCGCCGCATGAGCCTGCAACGCTATGGTCAACCTCGCATGACCGAAGAACTGCAAGAACTGGGGAATCAAGTTGGGCAATGGCACGTGGGCCGATTGATGCGAGAGAATGGCGTCAAGATTATCAAGACCCAGAAACACAAGGTGAAGAGCATTAAGAATTTGATCTAGTGTCAGGACTCGATCTTGTTTCATAGCCAGAACTTGACGGTTGCGGCGAGAGCGACGGCAGAGAGGAGGACCTTCGGGCATCTGTCGTAGCGGGTGGCGACGCGTCGCCCGTCCTTGAGCTCTCCGGAAATGATTTCGATCCGGTTGCGGCGCTTGTCATGCTTGATGGGCTTGGCGCGAGACTTCCGGCCGAAATGCGGGGCTTTATCCCCGTGTCTTTCAACGCTTCCCTGACCCTAGGGGATCAAATTTATCGACGCAAGACAGACAGCAATCATGTTTTCAACATCGCGCCCAAATTGCCGGATCAGGACTACTTTGCTCCCTCTCATGGTTTATAAGCAAACCACTGCCGGGCAATGGATGGCCCAAACCAAAAATGGGCGGGCGACATTTCCTACATCTGGACCAGTGAGGGCCGGCTGTATCTGGCGGTCATCCTCGGCCGCGTCATTGGCTGGGCGGTCAATGATCGGATGAAGCGGGATCTGGCGATCCGGGCATTGGATATGGCGCTCGACCAATGTCCTCGGACCAATGGCGGACAAGGTCTCGCTGTTGCGACAGCCACCGGTGGGCTGCCTCCCTCACACGGACCGCGGGGCGCACTATTGCTCAGGCGATTATCAGAAAAAGGCCCCACTGGGGCCTTTCCTGATCCTCCTCACTTTACTCAAATACCTCAAGGCGCGCAACCGCTGGGAAACCAGACGCAAAGCCGAAGGGGCAATTTTCAATATATCAATGGGTTCTATAATCCTCGACGACGCCACTCGTCGTTAGCTGGCAAAAGCTCCTTGGCCTTCGAACCAAAGGCTGCCTAAATGAATTGAGAGACCAGAACGCAACCGGGACAGGTCGAATTTGGACTTGCCTCCAAACGGCGAATCGTCACTCAGGCGGTTCAGATAGGCAACTACATCAACATATGACACGCCGCGAAACTTGTCGGCAAAGACGACCGTGCGTTCGTGGGGGTGCGAGGAAAATCTATAGCATAGCGGGATCTGCCCATTGGCGTGCCGACGGTGCCGAAATCGCCAAAAGGTCGATCGCCCGCGCGGCGATCTGATCGACGATATCGGCCACACTTTCGGGAATTAGGTAGAACGCCGGAACCGGTGGTAACAGGATGGCGCCCATTTCGGTGGCGGCGGTCATGTTGCGCAGATGCGCAAGGGTCAGCGGCGCCTCCCGTGTCAGCAGGATCAGGCGGCGGCGCTCTTTCAACTGGACGCTGGCGGCGCGGGTCAGCAGGTTGTCGTCCAGCCCGTGCGCGATGGCGGCAAGACTTCGCATCGAGCAGGGCGCAACAATCATGCCCGCAACCGGAACCGACCCCGAGGCGATGCTGGCGCCGATATCCGCGATGTCATGCCAGCGCGCCACCAGCCTGCGCAGCTCGTCCTGCGCATCTGCGCCGCATTCGGTGATCAGCGTGCGCCCGGCGGCGCTGCTCGTCACCAGATCGACCTCGGCGCCGATCTTTGCCAGTTGGCGGGCAACAGACAGCCCCAGCGCGGCGCCAGACGCCCCGGCAATCCCCAGGACGACGCGGGGCGTGCTCATCGTGCCCCCTCCGGCATCAGCCGCGACAACAGATCGCTGGCGAATGCGGCATCCTCGGGGGCGGTCTGCATCACCTCGCCCCACTCGCGGCCTGTTTCGGTGCCGATCTTGATGGTGGCGTCAATGCCCATCTTTCCCGCCAGTCCGGCCTTGGGAGAGGCAAAATCGAGGTAATCCATCGGTGTATTCTCCATCAGCATAACGTCGCGCGACGGGTCCATGCGTGTCGCCAGCGCCCAAGCGATATCGTCCCAGTTGGAGGGGTTCAGGTCGGCGTCGACCACGATGATCATCTTGGTATAGCTGAACTGCGGCAACATCCCCCACAGCGCCATCATCACGCGCCGGGCCTGACCGGGATAGCGTTTTTCGATGCTGACCACCGCCATCCGATAAGAGCAGGCGGCGGGCGGCAGCCACAAATCGCGGATTTCTGGGATCTGCGCGCGGATGGTTGGCAGCGCCAGCCGGTTGAACACCTCGCCGATGATGGCGGGCTCGTCCGGCGGGCGGCCGGTGTAGGTGGACAGATAGAGCGGATCGCGCCGGTGGGTGATCGCGGTCACCTTCATCACCGGAAACGGCTCGGCCCGGTTGTAATAGCCGGTATGATCGCCAAACGGGCCTTCGGGCGTCAGGGCGGTCGGGGATACCAAACCCTCAAGCACGATTTCGGCATCTGCCGGCACCATGAGATCCACGGTTTTGGCGGGCACCAGCCGGGGGCGCGCATTGTTCAGCGCGCCCGCAAAACTCAGCTCGGACACGGTTTCAGGCAGGGGCAAGGCAGCGGACAGCAAGGTTGCCGGATCGGCTCCAAGGACAATGGCGACCGGAGTAGGCGCGCCATGGCGCGCCCAGCTTTGATGGTGGGCGGCGCCGCCGCGATGGGGCAGCCAGCGCATGATTATCTTGTCGCGGCCCAACACCTGCGCGCGGTAGACACCGGCGTTGTAGCGGTTGATGTCGGCGCCCGCCGTGCCGTGCGGGCGAGTCACCACCACTGGCCAGGTGATCAAAGGGCCTGCATCGCCGGGCCAATGGGTTTGCACCGGGATCATTGACAGATCGACCCTGTCGCCCTCGATGACACGCTCTTGCACCGGGGCCGAGCGGGTGATTTTCGGGCGCGTGGACAGGGCTGCCTTCAGCATTGGCCAGCGCGACAGCGCATCGCGCAGACCGCCGGGCGGCGCGGGCGCGCGCAGCGCCGCAAGAAACGCGCCCAGATCGTCCAACCCGCCCGGCGTGACACCCAGACCCGCCGCCACCCGGCCCGGAGTGCCGAAAAGATTGGCGATGACGGGAATATCCGCCTCTGCGCCGCCCTCCAGCACGGGCCGGTTGAACCGAAGGACCGGGCCGCCGCGCTCCAGCACCGCGCGATGCACGGCCGTCATCTGGTGGCGCACGGGCACGCGGTCGGGAATGCGCTGCAACTGATCGCTTCGCGCGCACCAGTCAAGAAAATCGCGTAAGCTGAGAAACGGGGGAAGAGTGCGCACGAGATTTCCTGTCAGGCGATTTGCCCTGCACCTATCAGCAATGATTCCGGCTGAAATTGACGATCGTCAATTTCATTTGCCAATCACACGGCTAAGACAAAAAAGAATTGCATGATCGCCGATGAAGGAACGCCACGTGTCACCGTCCCCTGGACAAATCCCGCAGTTTCCCGCTGTGCTGGCAACTGCGTTTCGCGCCGCGCCGCTGTCGCCCTTGTCGCTGTCGCTTACCATGTTTTCGCGCGGCATTGCCCGGCGGCATCCGGCGCTGTTTCGCAGATTGGGGGAATACAGCCACACGCGGTTTGTGCTGGACCCCACCGACCTGCCATTCGTGATCGTGCTTGAACCCAATGGCGGTGCGCCGCGTGTCACGCTGATGCGCGGGCCGGGAGAGGGTGCCGCGCGCATTGCGGGGCCGCTGGCGGCGCTGCTGGGGCTGGTGCATGGCGCCTATGACGGCGATGCGCTGTTTTTTTCGCGCGATCTGGTGGTCGAGGGCGACACCTCGGCCGCGCTGGCGCTGCGCAACGCGATTGATGACAGTGAATTGGACCTGTCTGAGGAAATCACGCGCTATTGCGGGCCGATGAAAGGCCCGCTGCATAAGTTTTTCATGCGAATTGAACACTATAGCGGGGTCAGTCTGACCCGCGCGCAAGAGGGGCTGGCATGGTAATGGAAATCGTTTGTCCGGCGGGCACGCCCGCCTCGCTGCGCGCTGCCGTGACGGCCGGGGCGCATACCATCTATTGCGGCTTTGCCGACGAGACGAATGCGCGCAATTTTCCCGGTCTGAATTTCGACCGCTCGGAAATGCGCGAGGGTATCGCGTTCGCACATGCCCGTGGCGCAAAGGTTCTGGTGGCCATCAATACCTTTCCCCGCGCAGGGGACGAGGCGCTGTGGCACCGGGCGGTCGCCGATGCCGAAAGCTGCGGTGCCGATGCGGTCATCTTTGCCGATCTGGGCCTGCTGGATTACGCCGCGCGCCACCATCCCGGGCTGCGCCGGCATCTTTCGGTGCAGGCGGCAGCATCCAACGCCGATGCGCTCAACTTTTACGCCGATACATTCGGGGTCAAGCGCGTGGTGCTGCCGCGTGTCCTGTCAGTGCCGGAAATCGCCGCAATCAATGCCGAAACCGATGTCGAGACCGAGGTTTTCGTTTTTGGCGGCTTGTGCGTCATGGCCGAGGGCCGCTGTTCGCTGTCGTCCTATGCAACGGGGCGCTCGCCCAACATGAACGGCGTCTGCTCGCCTGCCAGCCACGTGGAATACCACGACGAAGGCGGCGTTCTGGATGCACGCCTTGGCGGGTACACGATCCATCGTGTGGGAAAGGACCAACCGGCCCCCTATCCGACGCTGTGCAAGGGCTGTTTCAGCGCCGGCGACAAAACCGGGCATCTGTTCGAGGATCCCGTCAGCCTGAATGCCGAACAACTGATCCCGCAGCTGCAAAAGGCCGGTGTGACCGCGCTTAAAATCGAAGGGCGGCAGCGCTCGCGCTCTTATGTGGCGCAGGTCGTGCGCAATTTCCGCGCCGCGGTGGATGCGCTGGACGCGGGCCTGCCCATGCCCGAGGGAATGCTGGCGCGGCTGTCCGAAGGTCAGGCGATGACCACTGGCGCCTATAAAAAGACGTGGAGATGAGCATATGGAACTGACCGTCGGCCCCAACCAATTCTTCTGGTCGGCAGACCGCTGGAGTGCCTTTTACAACGATCTGGCCAAGGCGCCGGTCGACCGGCTGGTGCTGGGCGAGTTGATCTGCTCCAAACGCCTGCCGTTCTTTCAGGACCGTATTCCCGACGCGATTGAAACGCTGGTTGACGCTGGCAAAGAGGTCGCCCTGACCAGCCTCGCACTGGTCACGCTGAAGCGCGAACGTAAAGCGACGAATGAGTTGGCCGATCTGGGCATTCCTGTCGAGGTCAATGATCTGACCGCGCTGGCCCATTTGCCAGAGGGCGCGCCGTTCTGGGTCGGCCCGATGGTCAACGTCTATAACGAGGGCACGATTACGTGGCTGGCGCGGCGCGGGGCCACGCGCATCTGCCTGCCGCCCGAATTGCCGCTGGAGTCTGTGGCGCGTCTGGCGCGCGGGGGCGGCGATGCTGGCGTCGCGATTGAGGTTTGGGGCCATGGCCGCCTGCCGCTGGCGATTTCGGGCCGCTGCTATCACGCGCGGATGCACGGGCGCACCAAGGATAACTGCCAGTTCGCCTGCGAGGACGACCCCGATGGGCTGGACGTCAAAACGCTCGACGGGCAGCCTTTTATGGCGATGAACGGGGTGCAGACGTTGTCCGACAGCCACGCCTGCGCAGCGCATCAGATCGAGGCCCTTGCAGAGGCTGGCGTCAGCGCGCTGCGCCTGTCACCACAATCAAAGGGATTTGACGCGATATGCGGGCTGTACCGGCAGCGTCTGGACGGGACGCTGGACGCGCACGGGATGGTGGACAAGATTGTGGCGATTGATGCAGGGCTTCGCCTGTCCGACGGCTTCCTGACCGGTGCGCGTGGCGCGGACTGGTCGGGCAATCCCGCACCGCATTGATCGAAGAAACGGGAGAGCGGCGATGAAAATGGCGTCTGTCACATCGGACGAACGCGGCGCAGTCGACCGATTGCTGAGCGACATCGCAGAGCGATTGCAGGCAGACGGCGCCACCCTTGCCGGGATCGTCAAAGACCACAGCCACGACAGCCGCTTTGCCAACGGGTGCGACGCAAAGGTGCGGGTGCTGCCCGAGGGGCCAGTGATCCAGATCACCCAGGATCTGGGCGCAGGGTCCGATGCCTGTCGGCTTGATCCCGGCGCCATCGCCCATGCGGTGGCAACGGTCGAGGCCGCCGCTTTTGAGAACGCCGATTTGTTCATCCTCAACAAGTTCGGCCCCGAAGAGGCCGCCGGGCGCGGGTTCTGCAACGCCATCGCCGCCGCGCTGGAGCACGGCATTCCGGTGCTGGTCGGGGTGGGCAGCGCAAGTAAGCCCGCCTTTGACAGCTTTGCGGGCGGGCTTGCCACAGCACTCGCGCCGCAGCCCGACGCGATCCTTGCGTGGTATCGCAAGGGCACGCGCTGACCCCGCAATTCTGCACGGTAAAACGCCGATCTTTGTGGGTTCGTGCCGTCCGCGGTGATAGGTCGCAATCGACACTGCCCGCGGGTCTCGGTAGCGTGCATGCGCATGGCGCTATGGGGCAGCTGAACGGAAATGATCACCAACACATCGGATCATCCCTGCAAAGGATGCGCCTTTTACCAAGGCAGTGTTTGGCAACCGGTTGAATCTGCCGGGCTGTCTTTCTTGAAACGCGGCTTCATGCGCAAGGAACTGGCAGCCGAGCAGGTGCTTTATGCGCAGGATGACGAGAATCGCGGCGTTTTCTGCGTTTCGGCCGGGTTAATCGCGGTTCGCACGCATCACCCCGACGGAACCTCCACGCTGATCAAGCTGGCCTATCCCGGCGACATCATCGGCTTTCGGTCGTTTCTGGCGAATGCGCCGCACAAGACAGAGGCGCGCGCGCTGGTACCGTCGCGGATCTGCATCGTCGCGCACCGTGATGTATCCAATGTCATTCGCGCAAGCCCCGCGGTCTTGCAAAGAATTGCAGAGCGCTGTGTGACCGAAATTGACAGCAATCACGCCCGGATCATCTCGGCCTCCGTCAAACCGAACCGGGAACGGCTGCGCGATCTTCTGCTGGAATTGATGCAACGCCACGGTCATCGTCATGGCGATCGGCTGTGCATGCACCTGCCGCTGTCACGCTCGGATCTTGCCGATCTGATTGGCGTGCGGCTTGAAACCATGTCACGGCTTTTGCGCCAATTGAAGGATGATGGAACCCTGACCGTTTCGGGGCGCGACATCGGAATGGCCGTTCCCGCATCCTTTTAGACACAGAGGGCAGAGCCGCGACCACAGGCAACCCTTGGGTCGTTTCGGGTGGCGACTTCAACCAAGCATGATCGGCACCCGGCGATATCCTCCGACAGGTGACACCTCGCGTTCCGGGGGATCACCCGCGACGAATTCGAGCCGTTCCGCCGCAGCGAGCAACGCCCGCAATGCAATTCGCAACTGGCAAGTGGCCAGATAACGGCCGGGGCAGACATGCCTGCCGATACCATAGACAAGATTTGCCGCGGCATTGGTGTCGGGCGCGAAATTATTTTCGCCAAACACCGCTTCGTCGCGATTGGCGGATGTCCAGATCAGCTTTATCCGGGCACCGGCCGGAATCTCTCTGCCATTGATCTGAACCGGGCAAGTGGTCACGCGACGGTTGGAAATGAACGGATCGTCCAGCCGCAGGATTTCGTCGATCACACGGTCAACTTCGGCGTCGGACGCCTGGCGCAAATGCCCTGCAAGCTTCGCATCCCCCGCCAAATGTGCGACCAGCACCCCGACACAGAGCGCCATGGACCCCAGATCACCGCCGGTCCAGTTGCGCAGAATTGAGGTGAGCTCGGCCCTGCTCAGCGGGCGGCCATCGACGGTATCGCGACAAAGCTGTGTGGTGACGTCGTCCGGCGCTGCGTCGATATCTGCCAGGCGCGGGGCGAGCACGGAATCGATGATCGAGTCGAAATCCGCAGCAACCTGCGCCGTTCGCTGGTCCTCGCCGGATCTGGTGGCCGCATGGTTCGCTTCCATCCAGCCCAGCAGTCTCGGCTCAAGATCGGCGGGCCATCCCAGCCATGCGCATTGCGCGCGCACCGCAAAAACGGCACCGATGCCCCCAACGGCCTCCAGCGGCTTGCCATGTGGGAGACTGGCCATCAACTGCACGGCCACGTCCTCAAATTTTTGCAGGAACGGCGCCAGTGCGTCTTGGGTCATGTACCGGTCGATAACAGCGCGAAAACGTGTATGATCCGCGCCGTCCAGCCCGTTGGGTATCTGCAAATGGCGTGAAACAGCGCTCGAAAATCGCTCATCGTCCAAGGCGGCGGCAACGACATCCGCATGGCGAAGCAAAACCCAGTCGCCGACATTGTTTCTGATCACCGGATGCAAAGGCCGCAATTGGTCCGTATAGGCCCGCAGATCGCGGCCAGCCGGAGATACATCTTCAGGCATGTGGTCGATCATGGCAGGAGTCCCCTTTTTCCATTTCAGCCTCGATATTTATCTGTTGGCAAAGAGTATATGCAGGTTCAAGCGGCCAATATGACGATTGTCAATTGATGCTATACTTGAATTTAGCCAAGGGTGGTAAAAGGTCGCTGACGGCCTTTGACATTGCAGGCCAAGATTGCCATCGCGGCTCGACACTTTGATCTGTGCAAGGCAACTCAGATCGAGAATACCGGTGTTTCAGCGGGCGAAACCGATGAGAAAGGTGTTCGTTATCGACCGATTTTGAGCCCTGTAAAGTTGGATTATGGGTAAATTCAGGTGTTTGAACCCACGGCGGGATGGTGCCGATCCTTTCTAAAGAATGGAGGGGAGCATTACGAACAGTTTCGTCATGGGTCGCCATAATCACCCACACCGTTAAGGCCCCCCATACAGCCATCACGATTTTCGTTCGCGCAGCTGAACCAAGAGCTGCGCATCAATCCCACGATGGTCGCGGATGGCCAGGAGACCAGCTTGGTCGCAGCCTCCTCGGTTGGGAACGAGCCTCTGGTCGTGATGGATTTCCGGATCACCGGTTTAAAGGCTTTCAATGACATTGATAGGATAGACGATCTTTCGAAGCGCGGGATCACCATCTGCCATGCCCGTCGCCATGTCGGGGCAATCGAGGCGTATTTCCCGGACCATTTTCCCTCATAATCGTCCAACTCGGCGGTCAGCGCACCGTAAATCTGACGCAGGTCGGCGGCCACCGCCTTGCGATCCTTCCATGCGCAGAATTTCAGGGATTGACGGACCAAGTGAACGATGCAGGATGGGGGCGTTTTGGAATTGGTCCAGTGGACCAATTCAGCTTTGCACGGACAGGCCCCGGCTGCACCGCGGTATCGGGAAAGGCGGCCGCGATGGCGTCAGGGAAGCCCTTGAGCCAATATATTACCCGGCTGTGGTTTGCTTACAAACTATAAGAGGGCGCGACAGTGATGAGGATGTCTTGAAACCCGCGATTCGTTCGCTCGTTCATCACCGACAACCAGAATTTGGCGCCCTCGTTCTCGGCGATCCAGAGACTCAGAACCTCATGGACGGCGTCCCGTGAGACGGTGAGCCATTTCGCGCCATTGGTACGAGTGACAACGACAAATGGCCACGTAGACAGCCTTGTTTTTCACCATCCGGCTGTCTACTTCCCGGCAGGGTCATCCGGAGGATGATCCCGAAAGGGGGCATTGCGGATTTTGACCCGAAGCGCATCGAAGATAACGGTGGGATACATTCGGTCAAACGCTCGGCTCTGGCATTCGCGGGCCTTGTCCAGCACGGCATCAGTGACGCGCCTGATCCGATCAGACGAGACCTGAAGGCCATAAACATCCTCAAGGTGGGCGCGAATGTCGCGAACCGTCCCGGTCGAAAGCGAATCCTTGTAGCGATAATTTCGCATGGATGGCATGGCGACCTTGGCCATCGTGGCTACGGTAGCTAAGGGACGATCGTAGACGGCTGAGAACCCGGCGCAGGCGATAACGGTTGCATGGGCCAAGCCACCTTTGGTGTTGCGAAGGGACCGGTAAGCCGCCTGATAAAGCTCGGCCGAGATATCGGCGCGGTAGATGAAAACACCTATCAGAACGAACAGCGGAATCACCGAAAGGTTATAGTTCATCGGATCATCGAGAATGCGCTGCCCGCTCATCAGCATGGCAGGCCCGATGCCCCGCTCGATGGCGAAGCCGACCACGCCCACCAGCAATGTGGCAATGCCGATCCGGACCCCGAAAAAGCAAAGCGCAAGCAGGACGACAATGGCAATCGATGACCCGATCATATTGTTTCTTCCGGTGTATCCGAAGAATTGCGCGCTTCGCGATATCCGGTGATTTCAAAGATCACGGCAACCACCCCGAAAACTGCACCAAGCAGGATGATCCAGGCTTCGGGCCATTACAGAACGATTGAGCGGCGATCGTGTTTCAGGCATGTGGCGTGACGTTTGAAACCTCTACAGACTGATCCGTGTGACGTAAAAGTGTCGTTCATCATTTTGATCTGTTTTCGGATCGAACCCTTGGGTCGCGAAATATCCGCCGGTCTGCCGGATGCACTTGGCTTGGTACGCAACGTAAAGGCACGGCACAGACCCGGCTTTACTCTGATGGACGCTATTATGTACGCAGCAGGACTGTTGTACGTTAACAGTTCAGCTATTGCGCATTGGCCTGATGATCGGCCCTGCGCCGCGACTCTGGTATCGGCAGGTTGATGCGGGTTGCCGATGCGATCAACCCTCGGTAGGTTTTGGTGTGACGAACAATCAATGGGGGAATGACGATGAAACGAGCATTTGTACTGTTGACCAGCGGCGCACTGGCGCTGACGCCGGTCATGGGGGTATCGCAAGAGGCCGCGATTTACAGCGGCATGGATCGCATTCACCCCGCATGGGCCGAAAACGGCATGGTTGTCGCCCAGGAGGAAATCGCGGCGGAGGTCGGGCGTGACATCCTGGAAGCGGGCGGTAATGCGGCCGATGCCGGTGTCGCCGTGGCCTTTGCGCTGGCCGTGACCCTGCCGCGGGCGGGCAACCTTGGCGGTGGCGGCTTCATGATCGTGCATGACGCCGAGACCGGCGAAACCAAGGCCATCGACTATCGCGAGATGGCGCCGATGACCGCGGATCGCGACATGTTCCTTGATGATGCCGGCAATGCCGACAGCGAGAAATCGCGTTTTACCGGGCTTGCAACCGGCGTGCCCGGCACCGTTGCAGGGATGCAGATGGTGTTGGATGAATACGGCACGATGAGCCTGTCAGAGGTGCTGCAACCCGCCATCAAGCTGGCGCGCGACGGCATCGTCGTCACCGCTGATCTGGCCGACAGCCTGAAGGGGTTGGAGCAGCGGCTGAAGAAATGGCCCTCCTCCGAGGCGATCTTTTATAAGGAAGGCGGCGCGTTCTATGAGCCGGGCGACCGGCTGATCCAATCTGATCTGGCGGCAACGCTTCAGCGGATCGCCGATGAAGGCCCCGACGGTTTTTACAAGGGGCAGACCGCACAGGGCATCGTCGATGCGGTGCAGGCCTCGGGCGGTCGGATCACAATGGATGACATGGCGGGCTACAAGGCAATCAACCGCGACCCCGTAAGCGGCACCTATCGCGGGTACGAAATCGTTTCGATGCCGCCGCCGTCGTCGGGCGGGATTCACATCGTGCAGATCCTGAACACACTCGAGGAATATCCCATCGGCTGGCTGGGCCACAACTCGGCCGATACGATTCACCTGATGGCCGAAGCGATGAAGCGCGCCTATGCGGACCGGTCCGAATATCTGGGCGATCCCGAGTTCTATGACGTGCCGCAAGCGGAACTGATGTCCAAGGACTATGCCGCCGACATCCGCAAGGGCATTTCCCTGAGCCGCGCCACGCCGTCGGAAGAGATCAAGCCAGCGGATCTGGCCCCCTATGAAAGCGATCAGACGACCCATTATTCGATCGTGGACAAGGATGGGAACGCGGTATCCAACACCTATACGATCAACTTTTCCTACGGATCGGGCATGGTTGCGGATGGCACCGGCGTGTTGATGAACAACGAGATGGACGATTTCGCCGCCAAGCCCGGCGTGATGAACGCCTATGGCCTTCTTGGGGGCGATGCCAACGCCGTGGAACCCGGCAAACGGCCCCTGTCGTCGATGAGCCCGACCATGGTCATGAAGGATGGCAAGGTGTTCATGGTCACCGGCAGCCCGGGTGGGTCGCGGATCATCACCACGGTGACGCAGATGATCATGAACGTGATCGATCACGGCATGAACGTGGCCGAGGCGACCATTGCACCGCGCATCCACCACCAGTGGTTGCCCGAAGTGGTGCGGGTCGAAGAAGGGCTGAGCCGCGACACCGTCGCCGCCCTTGAGGCCAAGGGCCATGTGGTCGAGGTGATGTCGACCATGGGCTCGGCACAATCGATCCTTGTGGATGACGAAAGCGGCCTGTTGCTGGGCGGTGCCGACACGCGCCAGACCAGTTCGGCGGCACGCGGATATTGATCCCTTGGGGCGGGCGAGCCGAAAATCGCCCGCCCTATTTGCGTTCGGTAACACGGAAATGTCGCCGGCGTTCACCTCGATGATCCTGGCCTGAATGTCGGAACGGTTGCGACGGATCTTGGCATGTCGCGGCGCAACCGCGACAGGATTATCGGCAGCTGCGGAACCAGTTTCCCGAAAGTCATCATGGAAATCCGCCTGCAACGCGCTGCTGAACTTTTGCCCGAGCGGTCGTCAGCCGGCAAGTAGATTACGGAAATCGCGTTCGCCGTGGGCTTTGAGAACCACTCGTTCCTCTCACGCAAGTTCAAAGAGCGGTTCGATATCAGCCCCCGCGACTTCCAAACCATCGGCGAAAAGGCAGACGGCCAACTCAGGACATAAACAGGTCCATCACCGGTACAGCGTCGCGCGTAAGGTCTTTGTCGGCGGGCTTGAGATCAACGGCATCGTCGGCAGGTTGTTCCCCAACGATGAGGATGGACGCGAATGGGCCGATGAGCTCAACGGCTCCCCTGCCCTGTTTGCCACGCACGGTTACGAGGTCGTGCCATCGGGATTCTCTCGCAATCTGACAGAAGATTTCAGCGCGGTTATCGCCCTGTTTGAAGAGCGCGAGTGCCAGATGCTGACCGGTGCGCCACTTCCGCCGGATTTCACAACCTTCTGGACCCAGACCTGCCAGCGCGGCTTTTCGCCCAAGGTGGCGACCATCGCCAAGGCCATCCTGTTCCCGCCCGCGGTCGAGGCTCTTGGCGATCTGGGCCACAACCTTTCCAGCGAAATCTGGTGGTCGGGGTCGCATCCGTTTTCATCGTCGCTGACGGGTCAGCCGACCCAGGCGTTGGCCGAGCATTATGAGCAGGCAACCGGCAAGCAGTGGTCGCAACCCGGATCATCGCCGACGGCAATCCCGACACGGTCATGCAATCGCAGGCCGTACGCGGACCTTAGGAGGGTCGCGATCTGCCAGTTTGCATTTTTCATAACCATCATCCTTAGTTAAACTTGATGGTCTTCGACAAATCCGGGGCGGTTCAAACCTGTCTTCGACCGTGATCGTGATCTCACGCTGCAGCCAACATCATGTTTCCAGAATCATTCCGCCTAAGCCACGGAATCTCGGATTTCCCAACATGGGTGGGAGGTTACGGAGTCACGCTGGCCGAATTTCTCGTGTTGAAAAAAGGATATATGAAAAATCCGTTTATATATTAGGTTCAATGGCTTATGTGACAAGTATGCGGGCGCAGTGCATTGGCAATGTGGGTAACTTATACACCACCTCTATATTCTTCTTGCCGGATGCGCGTGTTCATGGCATTTCCATTCTGACGGCGAAACGCGTCAGGCGTACTTTTGATCGTCAGAATGAGAAAGAGCCTTCGAAAAGGCCACGAGAGGCGGCAGAACATGGATGATCGCAACGCTGGATTTACGCAAGGTGTAGGCTCATCCGATATCGGAGCCTTCGCAGACAATCTGGCCGAGTCACTTGATCGGCAGATGAAAATCGCGTTCGAGCCGGAAGAGCGCAAGTCTTTGAGACGCTTCAGTTCGACTGAAGTCGCGAGTGTGCTCCGCGTCAGCACATCAAACCTGCGCAATCGACATAAGGACGGGAGCTTTCCCGACGTTCACACCGATAATCGCGGCCACAGGTTTTACAGCGCCGAGGAAGTAGACACTCTGCGCGAAATCCTTGGTCGCACCGGAAAGAACGCGGACGCCTATCGTCCCGGACGGCGGGAGGGTGATCACCTTCAGGTGATTTCGGTGGTCAACTTCAAGGGTGGGTCGTCCAAGACGACGGCGACGATTCACCTGGCGCAACGTTATGCTTTGCGAGGCTATCGCGTGCTTGTTCTTGACCTGGACCCTCAGGCCAGCCTGACGACTTTCTTTGGCTTTCGACCTGAACTGGAGTTCGCGGACGGCGGCACCATTTACGACGCTTTGCGGTATGAAGATCAGGTTCCCCTCTCAGAGGTCATTCAAAAGACCTATTTTCACAAGCTCGACATGGTTCCTGCCGGTCTGATGCTTTCCGAGTACGAAACCGAGACCGCAAATGCACTTGCCCGCAGGGCCCAACCGATCTTTGCCGAACGCCTGGCTCTGGCCTTGGAAGAGGTCGATGGCGACTACGATATCGTCCTGATCGACTGCCCCCCTCAATTGGGCTTTTTGACATTGACAGCACTGTCCGCATCGACAGGCCTTCTTGTCACGGTCGTTCCGGGGATGCTCGACATTGCGTCAATGAGCCAATTCCTCAAGCTGGCGTCCGAGACAGTAAAAGCTGTCGAAGAGGCCATCGACAGGCGCGTCACATGGGACTTTGTCAAGTTCCTGGTCACGCGATACGAGCCGTCCGATGGCCCCCAGACACAGATGGCCGGATACCTGCGGTCCATTTTGGCAGGACAAGTCATGACGGAACCGATGTTGAAATCCACCGCGATCTCCGACGCGGGCATGACACAACAGACCATTTACGAGGTAGATCCGAACCAGCTCATCCGGAAAACGCTTGATCGTGCGCTGACGAGTATAAACAGCGTCGCTGATGAGCTGGAACAAACAATTCAGATGGCATGGGGGCGGCGCTGATGGCTCGCAACATCTTTAACCAGCCGCCGAAAGAGGATTTAGAAGTCACGGCCGCCCCCCCTGCCCCGGCAAAAACTTCCAGACTTCCGGGTTCTGTCGGCGGGTTGCGTGATTCCTTGCGCGAGATCACAGCCAATTCAATTCGCGACATTGATCCTGACCGGATTGACATAGACGGTTTGCGTGACCGTCTTATGCTGGAAGACGGCAGTATAAATGAGCTTGCCGAAAGTATTCGAAAGCATGGTCAGCAAGTGCCGATCATGGTCCGCCCTTCGGACCAGCCAGATCGGTATCGTGTCATTTACGGTCGCCGCCGACTTGCTGCCATCCGAAAGGTTGGCGGGACAGTCAAAGCGATTGTGCGAACGTTGGACGACGACGCGTCCCTGATCGCGCAAGGCCAGGAGAACAATCTTAGACTGGACCCGTCTTTCATCGAGAAGGCATTGTTTATCAGAGAGATGCAGGAAGCAGGATACAAGCCCGGTGTCATTCAGGATGCCTTGGGCCTTAGCCGCCAAGGCGTCTCGAACCATCGCGTGGTGATCGAGCAATTGCCAGACGAACTTATCCGCCTCATTGGGCCGGCACATGGCATCGGTCGGCGCCAATGGGGGGATCTGGCCGCGCTGTCCAAGAAAGCTCCCTTGTTGGATATCGCAAGAGAGACACTCTCTTTGGTAAAAAACGATACGCCAAGCCCCGAGAAGTTTCAGGCCGTCTTCGATTCGGCCTCTCGCAAGGCACGTGGTGTCGCAAAACGAAACACCCCAAGTCAGTCCAGTGTGGTCAGAGATGCAAGCGGCGCGCGGCTTGCCATGCTTGCCAGCGATGGTCGATCCGTCGCCATCAAGATCACGCGGAAGGATAACCCGAAATTTGGTCAATGGGTCGAAGAGAACGCCGAAGCAGTGCTTCGCCAGCTTTTCGACCAATGGCGGAATGAGAGAGGCTCGGGGGGCTGACCCCCGGCTACAACCAGAAACACGAGCAGAGGAGAGAGACGAAGGCCAAAAAGAAAAGAGCCCTCCAAGGTTTCCCCCGGAGAGCCCTCATCATCAGTTTTGCACCTATGATGTAGCAATCTCCAACAATGCGGTCAAGAGTCACCGATTCGGTGGACAGCTTTTTATTGCCTTTTCTCGCGCTGACCCGCGGGAGGAGATGGGGAAGGTGTGGGTAAACAGCCCTCGTTCAAATGCACATGACATTCACAAAACTGTCCATCAAACACAGCAAGGCTTACCAAGCCATCGACGAAGCAACATCGAAGACTGAGACCGATATCTGGGTCATCTTCAGGGCTCTCAGAGACTCACACAGCCAATTTGGGCTTCGGCCAAATCACATGCACACACTCCAAGCCATGCTCAGTTTTCTAAAGCCGGGGCAGGGTGAAACGGTGTTTGCCTCAAACTTTCAGATTTGCCGCCGTGTCGGAGGTATTGATGAACGGACTCTTCGCAGACACATCGATCGTTTTGTCGAACTCGGCTTCATGACACGCCGTGACAGCCCGAACCGCAAACGCTATCGTGTTCGTTCCTCAGGCGGTCAATCCATCAGCTATGGGCTGTCCCTTTCTCCTTTGATCGGACGTGCGAACGAGCTCATGGAGATGGCTCAGGAAGTGGAGAACAGGCGGCGTGATTGTATCTTTGTTCGCAAACAAATCCTCACTAGACTTGCCCAGATAGAGGAGTTTTGGCCCGAAAGCACATTTCCATCAGAGGTCCGGAAAACCCTCAGAAGGAAGCTGTCACTGGCTGAGTATCACGCGCTGCATGCCAAGGCACAGGCTGAATGTGATCTGATGTCCACCGCGGTGGACGTGCCCGAAACAACCCATTTGTCCGCCAATGACGGACAAATTGCCCGGCATCATTCTAAGTCAATAAAAGAAGATATAGATTTAGAAAGATCGCAAAAGCCCGAGGTCAGGACTTTAACTTCAATATGCGATCAGGCAACAGCGCTCGCTCCGAAAACACTTAGAACTTGGGAAGATGTGGAACATCATGCCAAAACTTTGGCGCCTATGATGGGCATACACGCCTCGACTTTCGAAAAGGCCAAGAAAGCCATCGGAAATCGAGAAGCTTCCAGTGCTGTTTTCCTCATGCTCAAATTTGGCAATCGCATTCGAAATTTCGGTGCTTATTTCCACAGCATAACGCTGGGCAGACGCGTACATCAGTTCGATCCATCTCGTTTGCTCGAAAGATTGGCAAACTCCGAAGGCGTACCCACATGATGTCCACCGCGGTGGACATCATGCCAGTCTCTTCTCCGTCACGCTGCAGGATCTCACCCATGGCGACGGATAAGTCGCAATCCGACGCTGTGAATGTTGCTGTCCAGGGACGAAAATGGATCGAGGTGTCCTTCGATCTGACCTATGGCTACCACGGACAACTACAATTCTCCGGTGATATTGCATCGATAACCGGTGGGAAGGGCAAGGCCCAAGCCGAACTGTGTTCAGGTATCAATTGCTGGAAGAGGAATACGCTGGCCAGATTCGACACCAGCGTGGGATCGCGGGGCAGGGGGGTGATCTGCCAGACCACAAAAAAGACGGCGGGCATGGTCCGTCGTAAAGGTAAACGAAGTCAGCGCAGGCAGGCAAAGTTTCAATGTGAACTGGCTGAGCGATGAAACGATATACCCGGTGCGAACGGCTGAATATCCGGGCAGGATAATCAAATATATCGGCAGCGTAACAATCAGGATCTATGTCAAGGTATGACTCCTGAATCTGGCTGGTAGCCGATCACAACTGCGCCCAGAACCATATCTGCAACCCTGCTGCGGATGCGTTTTTGTCCGTCATCGGTAAAGAGATTATTCCCGAACGAGGTTGAGAATGTCGCGCGGTTGGAAACATAATAAAAGCTGGCGGAGCTGGTCATCCAGTGTAGCTCAAGCGGTTCAGCATCGTTGCGAAACACGCCGATTGCCTTGCCGCGTTCACAAACTGACGCCAGTTTGTCGATGATCGACTTGTTAAGTTTGGGAATGATCCCGGATTTGCGGACATATTCGGCATTATGGATGTTTTCGATCATGACCAGCCGGACAAACTGGGGATTGCCGACGTGGGAATCAAAGGTGGCCTCGGTCAGCCGGCGCAAGGCCGCTACCGGCTCAAGGTCGGTGACATCAAGCTGCTGCTCTGCCTCACGTAGGGAAGAATAGACCCGTTCCAGCACATGGGTATAAAGACCCTCCTTGTCGCCGAAGTAATAATAAATCATCCGCTTGGAGGTTGATGTCTTGCTCGCGATCTCGTTGATATTGCCGCCCGACAGGCCGTATCTGGCAAACTCTTCGGTAGCGATCGTCAGAATGTTCTCTTTTACCGCTTCTGGGTCTTTCTTCCATGACGTCTTGCGCTTTTGAGTGGCACAGTTACCAATTTTATCCATCGATTCCGCCCTTCCTCAGCTGATTCATATGCTGAATAGCACGAATTGAACCCTGCGGTACATTTGGTTTGACTAATTAACCCCTGGGTACATATAAACGCCGCAGCAGGTGATGGGAGCACAGAATCACCCGCCGAAGAAATCAAAAGGAGGACAGGGATGTCTAAGGCATTAATTGGCGCATTCGTCGCACTTGGACTGGGAGCGACCGTCGCGAGCGCCCAGCAATTTCCGGAAAAAGAAATTCAGGGTATCATCCAATGGGGTGCTGGCGGGTCAACCGACGCCGTCATGCGCGCCGTCACCCCCCACGCCGAAGAGGTGTTGGGCGGCACGGTGGTCATGCAGAATATGACGGGTGCGGTGGGGGCCATTGCACTTAACCATGTGGCAAACTCCGACGCTGACGGGTACACTTTGCTGATGGGCGCGGAAAACCCCCAGCTTTACAAAGTGATGGGGCTTGGCGACAAAGATTATTCAGAGTTTACGCCGATCAACATTCTGGCACGTGGTACACCGATGCTCGTGGCCGGCAAGGATGCACCTTATGACGACTACGCCGGGATGATGGCGTATATTGCCGAGAATCCTGGCGAATTGAGAATGGGCGCCACAGGCCCTGGCGGCCTGCCTTCGGTTATCACAGCCATGATCAACTCTGTTGAGGGCGAGATCGATGTGATCAACGTTCCTTATGATGGCGATGGTCCGGCGTTGACCGCTCTTCAGAGTGGCGCGATTGATGTGTATCCAACGGGTGTGGGTGCCGCGATCGAATACATCCGTGCAGGCAAGATGAAGCCGATCGCGATTTTTGATACCGTGAAAAACACCACGCTCCCTGATGTGGCGCTGATCACCGAAATTGACGAAGCTTACGCCGCGTACCTGCCATGGGGTCCGTTCTTTGGTGTATTCGCTCCAAACGGCACGCCTGACGATGTTGTTGAAAAGCTGAGCGTTGCTTACGCGGAGGCCGCAGCGCACCCTGATTTTGTAAACCTGATGGAAGGTCGCGGATTCACCATGATGGGGATCAGCGGCGCTGAAGCGACCGAGTTCGTTACAAAATGGCAGCGGGTCACCTCATGGCTTTTGCAAGACGCGGGGCTGACCAAAGTATCGCCCGAGGAATTCGGAATCGCACGTCCGTAATCCCCTGACACCTGTTGTCAGGAGGCAGGCCAGTTGGCCTGCCGGTAAAACCGGCGCCGCCCGCGCCCTACAAGGCTTGGGCGGCACTGTGCATTTCGAAAGGGACGCGCACAACTTTCAGGGAGAAGACCTTTATGGATCCGGAATTCAGAGGCGACAGCGACCACCATGACGGAACATCCGACGCGATACCCGGCGGATACCCCAAACAACGCAGGCCCGGAGAATTAGTCTTTGCCCTGTTTCTCACAGCCGCCAGTCTGGGCCTGCTTTATAACGCTTATGGCATCGCGGGGTTTGAATCTCTGTCTTCCGCCGGTTCGGTACCAATGGCTGTCACCCTTGCGATGAGCATTTCGGCCATTGTGATCGTGATCCGCACCGCGCGCCGGCCAATGGTAAAAACCGAGACACTCTCCAAGGATATCCTGCCTGGCACCGCCCTTTTCTTTATCGCGCTACTGGTGGTTTTCAGCGTGCTGCTCAAACCTCTGGGTTTTGTTCCTACCGCGGCGTTGTTTCTCATTGTTTCGATCAAGCTGCTCGCCCGTAAGAGCTGGATTTATACGCTCTCCATATCACTGGGTTCTCTCTTTGTAATCTGGGTCACCTTTCGCGTGGTGTTCACTGTGTTGCTGCCGACAGGCATCTTGCCCGAAGCCGAATTCCTTCAGTTCTTTCGTAATCTGACCGTAGGGGGGCCGTCCTGATGGACACCATGATGGCAATTCTTACAATTTTCACCCACCCCGAACTGCTGTTGCTTGTTGGTGTCGGCACATTTGCCGGTATCTATATCGGGGCGATCCCTGGCTTGTCGGTCACGATGGCCGTTTCCATCCTGATTTCCTTTACATTTTCATGGGACGTATATCCGGCAATCTCGATCATGGTTGGCATTTATATGGGTGGCGTTTTCGGCGGGTCGCGCACAGCGATTCTGCTCAACATTCCGGGCGCGCCTTCGTCCATTGCCACAGCCATGGACGGCTATCCCATGGCGCAGCGCGGTGAGGCAGGAGAAGCCATCGGTGTCACCACCGTGATCTCGTTCTTTGGCGGGTTGATTGGTATTCTTGTTTTGGCGCTTGCCGCTCCTTTTGTGGCTGATTTCGCTCTTACATTCCAACCGCGCGATTACATGCTGCTTGCCGTTCTGGGCATATTACTGGTTGGCTCTCTGTCGACCGGATCACTGGTCAAAGGTATCTTTGCCGGTGCTTTCGGGCTGGCCATCGGGGCGGTGGGGCGCGACCCGCTGACATTCACCGAACGTTTCACCTTTGATCTGCAGATCATGGAGGGTGGAATTTCATTTGTTGCTGTAATGATCGGTATGTTTGGCGTTTCCGAAGCCTTGCTGCAGCTACAGAATATCGACAAGAAATCAGTACGTCAGAAGGTCGACAAGATTATTCCGTCTTTCAGCATAGTCAAAAAATACCTGCCCTTGTCGCTGCAAACCTCGACCATTGGCGTGGTCATTGGGGCGTTGCCCGGCACCGGTGGCGATATCGCGGCCCTTATGGCCTATGACCATGCCAAACGCGTGACAAAGAACCCCGAAGTGCCATTTGGTGAGGGCGCAATGGAAGGGCTGGTGGCCCCCGAATCCGCCAATAACGCGGCCGTCGGCGGCGCATTCATTCCCATGATGACGCTGGGTATTCCGGGCGACGCGGTGACGGCGATCCTGCTGGGTGCGCTGTTTGTTCACGGCCTGAATCCCGGCCCGATGCTTATGATCGATCAGCCTGACATGTTCTGGTTCATCGTCGGCGCCTTGTTCACCGCCAATATTTTCATGCTGGTTTTTGGCCTCACGGGGATCAAGGTCTTTACCAAGATTGTCGAGATGCCTCGCAGCATAATCATTCCGCTGATCCTGCTGCTGTCGATCGTGGGGGCCTATGCGGTCAACAACTCGATCACCGATATTTATTGGATGCTCATCTTTGGTGTTTTTGGATATTTCATGCGCCATTATGGCTATCCGCTTGGCCCGGTGATCCTGGGCGTGATCCTGTCGCGGCTGTTGGATGACAACTGGCGCCGTGCCATCATTTCCGAGCGTGAGGATCTGGGCCGCTTTTTCGAGGGTATCCTGACCAGCCCGCTGTCATTTGTTCTGTTCGTAGCGGTAATCATGATCTTTGTCAGTCAGACACCCTTGTGGACCGCTGTTAAAAAACGGCTGTTCAAACAGGTTGGTCATGACCAAAACGTTTAGCAAGACCGTAAAACTCGGCCTGATCGGGGATAACATCACCCGGTCACAGTCGCCCAGGCTGCATTGCGCTGCCGGGGCCCTGGCGGGATTGAACGTGAGCTATGACAGGTTGATCCCCAAGGATATGGGGCTGTCGTTTGATGAGGTGTTCGATTACGCAAGGACGAGCGGCTTTCGCGGCATCAACGTGACCTATCCATATAAGGAAACGGCCGCGAAACGCGTGACAGTGTCTGATCCGCTGACGCGTGCTATTGGTGCCGTCAATACCGTGATATTTGGTTCTGCAGTCGCGGAAGGATTCAACACGGATTACACGGGCTTCATGAGTGCCTATCGCAGGATTCGCGGCACACAAAACCCCGGCACAGTGTGCCTGATCGGTACAGGCGGCGTGGGAAAGGCGGTTGCCTTTGGCCTGATCGCGCTGAACGCGCGTACGATCCGCTGTGTCGATCTGGTCGCGCCAAAAGCGCGGGCACTGGCGGATGCGCTGACCGCCCTTGGATCAGACACACGTATCGAAACATATGACGATGCAGAAACCGCTGCAAAGGGTGCTGACGGTATCATCAACTGCACACCTTTGGGCATGGTCGGCATTGGCGGAACGCCCCTCGCCCCCGCAGCCCTGCAGGGCGCAACATGGGCTCTGGATGCGGTCTACACCCCCGTGCAGACCGAATTTTTGCAAGCCGCAGACCAACAGGGCCTGACGGTGATCTCAGGCTATGAGTTGTTCTTTGGCCAGGGTGTGGATGCATGGAACATTTTTACCGGTGCGAAATTGGACCACGAAGCCCTACGCGCCGCTATTCAAGGAGAATACCTGTGAAGACATCCATAGCTACCGTCTCGATCGCGGGCAACCTGCGCGAAAAACTGGAAGCCATCGCAGCCGCCGGTTTTGACGGGATCGAGATTTTTGAACAGGATTTCATCGCCCATGATGGCAACCCCCGCGAAGTCGGGGATATGATCCGTGGGATGGGTCTGGAGGTTATGCTTTTTCAACCTTTCAGGGATTTTGAAGGGTTGCCCGAGCCTTTGCGCACGAAAGCGTTTGACCGGGCAGAACACAAGTTTGACCTGATGCAAGAGTTGGGCACGGATATGATGCTTGTCTGCTCCTCTTGTCATCCCGCAGCCCTTGGCGGGATTGACCGCGCGGCGGCAGATTTTCACGAACTGGGGGCCCGTGCGGCAAAACGTGGTATTCGCGTGGGGTTTGAGGCACTGGCGTGGGGGAAACATGTCAACGATCACCGTGACGCATGGGAAATTGTGCGCCGTGCGGATCACGCCAATATCGGAATAATGCTGGACAGTTTTCACACGTTGGCACGTAATATCGACCCCGATACAATCAGACGCATTCCCGGCGACAAGATTTTCTTTGTCCAGCTTGCCGATGCTCCGGCAATCGATATGGATCTGCTGTACTGGTCACGCCACTTTCGCAACATGCCCGGAGATGGTGATCTGGATATCACCGCATTCATGCGAGCGGTGATGGCGACCGGATATAAAGGCCCGATATCGCTGGAAATATTCAATGACCAGTTCCGCAGTGGATGCGCTCGGAATATTGCAAAAGACGGATATCGCTCTTTGATATCGCTGATGGATGATGTGCGCGTCGCAGAGCCGTCGCTCGAAATAGATCTGCCCCCTATGCCAGCACGGGCGAAAACCGAAGGCTTATCCTTTATCGAATTTGCCAGCAGGGGCAGCGAGGCACAAACACTGGAAACCCTGTTGCGCACCCTTGGCTTTCAGCATTCGGCAAACCATGTCAGCAAAAACCTGTCGTTGTGGACACAGAACAACATCCGAATCCTTCTGAACAAGGAAAGCGAAGGATATGCCGGCAACGCCTACACCACACATGGCACCACTGTTTGCGATATTGGCATCGCGGTTAATGACGCGGCGAATACGGTCTTGCGCGCACAACAGTTGGGCGCTGATTTATTCAGTCAACCGGTGGACGCCGGACAGCTTGATATTCCCGCTATTCGGGGGCAAAGCGGAAGCGTTCTGCATTTCATAGATCAGACCAGCGGTATGGCCGAGGTTTGGGATGTCGAATTCACGCCGGTCGAGGCAGACAGCGGACACGCAGGCCTGACCGAAGTTGACCACATCGCCCAGACCATGAGCTATGATGAAATGCTAAGTTGGTCGCTTTTCTATACAACGCTGTTTGACATGACCAAATCGCCGATGGTCGATGTGGTGGACCCTGACGGCCTGGTGCGCAGTCAGGCACTGTCGACACCCGGTGGTGCCCTGCGTGTTACGCTGAACGGGGCCGAAACGCACCGCACCATGGCGGGTAGCTTTCTGGCGGACAGCTTTCATGCGTCTGTCCAGCATATTGCGCTGGCAACCGATGACATATTCGAAACAGCCAAGGCGCTGTCTTCGCGTGGCTTCGAAGCCTTGCCGATCTCATCCAACTATTACGCCGATCTTGCGGCCCGGTTTGATTTTGATCCCGCAGTTCTGGCGCAACTTGAGAGATACAGCATCCTGTATGACGAGGATGCAAACGGCGCCTTTTATCAGCTTTACTCGAAACCCTTTGCCGGCGGGATGTTTTTTGAGATTGTTCAGAGGGAGCCGGGCTATGATGGATACGGTGGCCCGAACGCACCATTCCGTATCGCAGCCCAAAAGCGCCTGATGCGTCCCAAGGGGATACCCAGAACGTAATTGCAAGCGGTGAATTGGATCGTTAGCCGCCGCCCTTGCTGCTTTGTGGCGCTGCTAAAGGTCGGCCAGGATATTCCGGAAAGGAGAGGGTAGGGGCCGCAAAAGCCCACCTGACAGGCGAACCGATCATGGGCATCCTTTACAATAAGACTGATTGTTTGATGGGCAATCTGAGCGATAGGATTGACATCTATACATCAGAAATGATCTATGTGTGAGTTATAGAGGGGATGCCTATAACTCATGGCTTGGAACTGGACACTGCCCGATTGGCCGGATTTCCGGTATGACGCCACCGTTCTGGAAACGTTCGAGCGGAAATTTCTGCTGTCGTCGGGTGAGATCGTCGGTGCCGTGCATCATGTCAGCCAGCCCGAGCGCGAACAACTGCGCATCGAACTTCTCAGCGAAGAAGCGATGCAAACCAGTGCAATCGAGGGCGAAATCCTTGACCGGCTCAGCGTCCAGTCATCTTTGCGCCGCCAAATGGGGCTGGACCCTGACAGCTATCCCGCCAAACCGCGTGAGCAGGGCGTGGCGGAAATGATGGTTGATCTTTATTCGGGCTTTGCTGCCCCGCTCAATCACGAAACACTGTTTCGCTGGCACCGCATGCTCCTGTCCCATGATCGCAGTCTCGAAACCATCGGCGCGTACCGACAGCACCCTGAGGCCATGCAAATCGTCTCGGGCCGCCTTGACCGACTCACGATCCATTTTGAAGCGCCTCCTTCAGTTCAGGTCGCGCCGGAGATGGAGCGTTTCGTTGAATGGTTCAACCAGACCGGACCTGGTGGCGCAAGGCCCCTCTCAGCCCTGACGCGTGCGGGGCTTGGTCACCTGTACTTTGAAAGTATCCATCCGTTCGAGGATGGAAATGGCCGGTTGGGCCGCGCCGTCGCTGAAAAATCCTTGGCGCAGAACATTGGCCAGCCGAGCCTCATCGCGCTTGCCTTCACCATCGAAAAAGAACGCAAGACTTATTACGATCAGCTCGAGTACCATCAGAAAACGCTGGACGTGACAGAGTGGCTCGTGTGGTTCGCGGAGATTGTTCTGAAAGCTCAGCAGGTCACACTTGACCGGGTCGGGTTCTTCATCAGCAAGGCGCATTTTTACGACCGGCACCGCGATCAGTTGAACGAGCGTCAAGGCAAGGTTATCGCGCGGATGTTTCGGGAAGGTCCAGCCGGGTTCAAAGGCGGGCTCAGCGCCGAAAATTACCTCAAGATCACCGGCACCTCGCGCGCAACCGCAACCCGGGATCTGCAAGACCTGGTCGAGAAGGGTGGGTTAAAACGGACCGGTGAACGGCGGCACACGCGATACTGGTTAATTTTCGACCGATAGGTAGAAAAAACAAAAATAGAACAATGAATTATAAAAATATCTATAATGTGAATTATGTAATATATCTACGCACTACGCCTCAAACCCGACCGGTTCCAGGATCCAAGTTTTGACGAGGATCTTGCGAGCATGGAAAATGTACGAGCAATAAGAACCCGGTGTGTCGGCGATGCGATACTCTCCGCAACGACGGTCTGCACTCCCCAATCCGGTTTCAAATGGTGCCCAACGCACCCTTGACTTGGGCGTTTTGACAGTGCTGTTGGCGCCAAACACTCGGTGAGGCAGTTGGTCAGCGCCGCGATTGCCCGGCTATCATCAAGCCCTATCCTGCTCTGATCTTCGGAGTTTAATCACAAGGCGCCACGCCCGACGTAGTGCCGTGAAGGCAGCCCCGATTGTGATCACCCACAAGGCCATGCGCAACACCTGCCCCGTGCCGTTCCACCAAGGTTCGGCCAGGCTGACGATTGTGGCCAGTGTCACCAATGCCATCCGGTGGGGTTTGGCCATTGGCCCGGCAAAGTCGGCACCGACGCCAACGTTGACGCCCAATTCCCGGACATAGGCCGTCAGAAAGGCAAAACCCGTCGCGGCCCAACCAAGCGCGGGACTGCCGATGCAAAGTGCAACGCCCATCAGGATCAGCATGTCCGAGATCCGGTCTGGAAATTCGTTCCAGAACCCCCCATCGGGCGATGCGCGACCGGCCTCAATGGCAACCATGCCATCAAACAGGTTGCACAGCAGCCGAAGCTGCACAAACAGCGCCGCCGCCACGAACAAAAGCGCTCGCAGACCACCGCCTGCGCCACCGGCGGCCCAGAAACAGACTGCGGCAATCAGCGCCGCGACCATTCCGATCATTGAAATCTGGTTCGGGGTGATGCGGGTTCCGGCCAGCCAGCGCGATATCCTGACGGCCCAGCCTGTCTGGCGGCTGGCAAGGGGGCGACGGTTTTTCACCTCGGCCATCATGATCTCCAAAGTGACAGGCTGTAGAGGAAGGCATAGCCGGTCGAGACCATCAGCGGAACAGCAATTGTCGCTGCAATCTCGGGCGTATTGGCAAGACCATGCAGCACAACCAGCAACACGAGCGACACCGAGCCCGCCACCAATGACGGTACGATCAGCGCGGATAGTCCGGCAAGCCGGGCCGCGACTGTCTCAATCATCCGTTTCAGAAACAGCGTGATAACAGCCGAAATCGTCCCTTGCAGCACCCCGGCGACCACCGGTTCGGGCATCGGATGGGCGCGGTTGGCAAAGACCGCCCAGCCACCCATCGCAAGAAACGCCCCTGCCATATGGATCGGCGCCCGTCGGGTAAACGCGGCGCTCAACTCACGCTCCAGAAGTAGCGGCTGAGGTGGAAGAAAACCGGCGCCGCAAAGATCACCGAGTCGAGCCGGTCGATAAATCCGCCGTGGCCCGCGATGCTGTGCCCCCAATCCTTGACGCCACGGTCACGCTTGATCGCAGACATGACCAGACCACCCAGAAAACCCATGATGGTAATAACAAACCCCATCAGACCCGCCTCGACCGGCGAAAATGGTGTCATCCACCACAGGCTTGCCCCGATCAGCGTTGCTGTCAGGCTGCCGCCGACAAAGCCTTCGATGGTTTTTGAGGGTGACAGGCTGGGCGCGATCTTGTGACGCCCGATCAGTTTGCCCCAGACATATTGAAACACGTCGCTCAACTGCACGACGATCACCAGAAACGCGATCAGCAGCACGCCTCGGCCCCTATATTCGGGAATGTCGAGGTTAAGCAGCGCCGGCACATGCGACACGCAATAGACACAGATCATCAGCGCCCACTGCATTTCGGCCACGCGGATCAGGAAATTGCGCGCCTCACCCGAAAGAACCGAGACGATGGGCAGCAGCAAAAACACCCAGACCGGAATGAAAATCGTGAACAGCCCATACCACGAGGTCCAGACCAGATAATATTGCACCGGCAGGACGATGAAAAAAACGGCCGCCAGCGTGTTGTGATCGGCGCGCGATGCGTTGGTCAGCGTCATGAACTCACGCAAGGCCGCAAATGAGCAGAGCGCGAACAGGATCATCACCCCGGCGCGCCCGGCCAGAAATGCCAGCGAAATGGCAATGGCCATCACCCACCATGCCCGGATCCGGGCATTGAGGTTCTCGATCCCGTCGTTCTGTCCGTTGGGTGACAGGCGCCGTTGCAATATAAATCCGATCACGCTGGCCACGACCAATACGCCGCCGATGCCCGCAATCACTGTCATAAGGTCGGAATGGACGGTGTTCATGGGGTGACCTTTGCGGCAGGGCTCAGGGACAGCAGGGCGTCGCGCGATCTTTGCAAAAACTCAGCCTTGGTTTCGTTCTCGGTCAGGTGCAAGGCCGCACCAAAATTCACGTTGCACATCAGAGGCACCGGAATGAACGCCCCTTTCGGTAAAACCCGGTTCAGATTTTCAATCCAGACGGGCACCAGATCAATATCGGGCCGGGTGCGCGCCAGATGAAAAAGGCCGCTCTTGAATGGCAAAAGCACCTCATCCGTCTGGTTGCGCGTGCCTTCGGGAAACAGGATCAGGGATGCGCCATCGTCCAGCGCCCCGGCCATCTGCGCGATCGGATCATTCGTGCGTTCAGCGGCGTTGCGGGTAATCAGCACCGCATTGAAAACGTCCGAGCCGATAAAGCGGCGCAACCGGCCCTGCTCCCAATACTCCGCTCCGGCAACGGGGCGCACCTGTCGGCGCAACCGGGGTGGCAAGGCAGACCAGATCAGAATGAAATCGCCGTGGCTGGCGTGGTTGGCAAAATATACACGCTGACGTTGACGTGTCGGGTCGATCCCTGTCCAGACCGCCTGAACCGCCGTGATTGCGCGCGCGAAAAACGCGATCGCACCACCGACGATTTCTGCTCTCCATCCATTTGTCCGCACGTCTTCACCACCTTCACCACCTCGTCACCGATCGTTCGGCCATTCCTAAAGAAGCGAAATCGCCAGCGCAAACCGGTACGCCAGATTGGGGTACAAGAGTGGCCCGCACAATCGCGCGCGATGCGCCATTTCTTTCGGCTGCATCATCATGCAACCGCAGACAACCGCAATCGCCAAAGAGGCCGGGCACACACCCGCCATGGATAGAAAAGGGCCGACACATGAATCTGTGTCGGCCCCCGGATTTGTAGGATCGCAGGGAGTCAGTGCTGGTGCTCTGGTAGGCTTTTCAACTCATCCTTGGTCATCGCAGTTGTCGCGTGAACCTTGCCGTTTTCATCGCGCATGAAGTTCAGGCTTGAGACATTGAGCGCCACAGGTTTTGCGCCAAGGCCCAAAAATCCGCCGACATCAATGATAGCCTGTGCATTCGGACCCGTCCCGTGAAAATGCGACACGTCCCCGATATGATTGTCATTCGGGCCGTAAACATTTGCGCCTTCGGCGATTGCGGATGTCAGTTCGTCGGCGCGCAGGGGGGTATGTTTGGAATGGTCCATGATAGCCTCACTTTGGTTAATGTTTCCTCTTGCAGGCTCAACCCTTCTCAAAGGTGTGCGGTTCCGGCCGCTAAGAACGGCTGGCGGAAAGTCGCGCGTTGGTGGGAGCGAGAGTTCAGTTGGACTGCCGCGGCATTTGCTCTGCTACAAGCCTTCAGGAGCCGTCAAACAGACCGACCCTGTCGCCGTCCGGGTCCGTAAACCGGCATGGCGCAGGGTATCGAGGCCGTCAATTTTCACCGGTTTCGTCAGGTTCCATTCATGGCAGGACGGCATCGGCGTCCTTCCTGTTCAGGGCTCATCCGATCAGATTTATATTCTGACGTTTCAGCCCGAGTTGCACAGCTGGGTCCGCTTCCAGCCACGTCATGTGCTGTTTCAGTGCCGGATAAGCGGCCCTGTTTGCGCTCGCACTCAAACCTCGATCTTTTCGATATCTTTCAGGACCGCATGTACGGCGAGGCCCGTTTTGGTCAGCCCGTAGGTCACCTTGGGCGGGATCGTGTTTTCCTGTTCGCGCCAGACCAGTCCATCGGCCTCCAACTCGCGCAGGCGCTGGGTCAGGACCTTGGGCGAAATCCCCGTGATCGTCCGGCGCAAGACGCCAAAACGGCAGGCGTGTTGTTCGCCCAGCACATAGATTACATGGGTTTTCCACTGGCCCCAAAGTTTGCGCAGCAGCGTATCGGCGGCGCAGTAATTGTTGATTTCGGCGCCGACATCAGCTGTCAGGTCAGTTTTCCGGGTGGTTTCCATTTGGTAACGACTTTCGCTTGGTGACTTGGGAACTACATATGTCTGCAATCGTTGATCGCAACATCCGTTTCGGCTGTATTCACACCGGCACGCTGTTCCAAAGGAGAAAGCACCATGTCTCGATCCACATCCCCGGCCATTCCCGGCCTGCACCACGTCACCGCCATTTCCGGCCCGCCCCAGGACAACCTTGATTTCTGGATCGGCACGCTGGGTCAGCGTCTGGTCAAACGCACGGTGAACTTTGACGATCCGGGCACCTATCACCTTTATTATGGCGATGCGGATGCGGCGCCGGGATCAATCATGACCTTCTTTCCTTTTGTTGACGCAGGTCCGGGGCGCGCTGGCGCGGGCATGGCCTCTGCCGTTGCCTATGCCATTCCAGACCTTGATCAGCGTATGGGTGACCTTGCCGAAGCCGCGATTGATTTTGACGGCCCGTTCGAGCGTTTCGGCGAACGCGCCATTGCCCTGAAAGACCCCGATGGTCTGCGGGTGGAGTTGATCGAAGGGGGCGCGCGCGACGAAGGCTTCCATTCGGTGACGCTCTGGCTTGATGAGGTCGAACCCACTGCCAAGGTGCTTGAGGCGATGGGTTTCGCGCGAGAGGCCGAAGAGGCCACCGCAACTGGCGGCACGGGCGGCACAGAGACCCGTGTGCGCTATCGCTCCACTGATCCTGAGCGTGGCTCGGCGGTGGATCTGATGACTTCGGATGCCCGCTCGATCGGGCGGTCGGGTGCGGGTACCATTCACCACGTGGCATTCCGCGCGCGCGATGGCGAAGAGCAGCAGGCGTGGCGCAATCGGCTGTCTGACGTGGGGATGCAGGTCACGCCGGTGATTGACCGACAGTATTTCGACGCAATCTATTTCCAGACCCCCGGCGGCGTGTTGTTCGAAATCGCGACCGATCCGCCGGGTTTTGCCGTGGACGAAGACGCCGCTCATCTGGGCGAGGCGCTGAAACTGCCCGAGAAATACGAAGCGCACCGCGCGCGTATCGAGCAGGTTCTGCCAGCCATCCGGGTGCCGTCATGAGCGGCGCGATAGCGGGGAAAACCCGCGGCACTGGCCCGCATGCGGACCAACGGCTGGTCACAGCCGGGGCGCCGCTGCAACGGGCGCGGCTGGCTGTCGTGATGATCCACGGTCGTGGGGGCGCACCCGAAGATATGGTCGGTCTTGCCGACCACCTCGCCCTGCCGGATCTGGCTGTCCTCGCCCCGACAGCGGCGGGCCGATCCTGGTGGCCCGATTCTTTCCTCGCTCCGCTTGGGGCGAACGAACCGGGGTTGACCAGCGGGCTGAGTGTCGTCTCTTCGCTGCTGGACGATCTGGCTGAACAAGGCTTCGGCCCCGAACGGATCGCCCTTGCGGGATTTTCACAAGGGGCCTGCCTCGCCATTGAGGCGGCCGCGCGCTTTGCCCGTCCGTTCCGCACGGTCGCGGCACTTTCCGGTGGGCTCGTCGGCACCGGGGATGCAGGCGGGCCGCCGCTGGCGGAGCTTTACGATCGCCCGGCCAAGCGGTTCGACTACGAAGGTCGGCTCGACAGCGTGCCGGTTCTTTTGGGCTGTCACGAACAGGATCCGCATATCCCGTTGGCACGGGTGCGTGAAAGCGCCAGGGTTTTGGGCGACATGGGCGCTGAGGTTGATACGATCATCATTCCGGGTGCGGGCCATGGTATTGTCGCCGATGAGGCGTCGTGGCTGCGCAAACATTTGAACGAGATGGGAGGCACCGATGAGCGCTGACTTTGATATCACCCGCGAAGAAACCGACAGCAAGGGCCGCTATGCGACCGTTGTCGATGGCCATGAGGCCGAGATGACCTATTCCCGCGTCGGGGCCAGCATGATCATCATCGACCACACGGGCGTACCGGATGCCCTGCGCGGGCGCGGCGTCGGCCAGGCATTGGTGCGCCGTGGCGTCGAGGATGCCCGCGCCGAGGGCCGCAAGATCGTGCCGCTCTGCCCCTTTGCCAAGGCGCAGATCGCCAGACACCCCGAATGGCAGGATGTCCTGCAGGGCTGACGCCTGCAAAACTGAACGGAAAAGAAGGAGAGATATCATGAGCTGGAGCCCTTGCCCCGATCCCGTGCCGGGGGATGCCAAAAGCGTCGATGCCGTGGAGACCCTGATCGTGCCGCGCGCGGTTGATCTGGGGGAAATGGAGGTGCGCCGCGCGCTGCCCTCCGACAAACGCCAGATGGTGGGACCGTTCATCTTCTTCGACCAGATGGGCCCGGCCGAATTCCTGACCGATCAGGGCATCGACGTGCGCCCGCACCCCCACATCAACCTTGCCACGCTGACCTATCTGTTTGAGGGTCAGATCCACCACCGTGATAGCCTCGGGACCGATATGGCGATCGAACCGGGTGCCGTGAACTGGATGAAGGCGGGCAAGGGCATCGTGCATTCCGAACGCACCGCCCCCGAACGCAAGGCGACGGGCCAACGCCTGTTCGGGCTGCAGACCTGGATGGCCTTGCCCGAGAACGAAGAGGAATCCGATCCTGCCTTCATGCATCACGGCAAGGCAGACTTGCCCGAAGTCGAGGCCGAAGGTCTGACCGCGCGGCTGATCGCCGGTTCCGCCTTTGGCGCCACCTCGCCGCTTAAGACGGCATCCGACACGCTTTATGCCGATGTAACGCTGGCCCCCGGTGCCAAGGCCCCTATCGCGGCCAATACCGAAGAACGCGCGCTCTATACCATCCGGGGCAAGATCGAAATCGCCGGAAGCACCTTTGAGCCCGGACAATTGCTTGTCCTGCGCCCGGGCGACGAGATCACAGTCACCGGCGTGTCTGACGGCACCGGCGATCACGCGCGCTTCATGCTGTTTGGCGGCGCGCCGATGGATGGCCCACGCTATATCTGGTGGAATTTCGTGTCGTCGCGGCGCGAACGCATCGAACAGGCGCGCGAAGAATGGCGGCGCGGGCGGTTCGAAACCGTGCCGGGCGACGAGGAAGACTTCATCCCGGCGCCCGTAGGCCGACCCAAAATCCAACGCGCGCAAGGCGGGGTGCATTACCCCTAAGAACTTAGCCGATCCTTTGCACCGCCGTCGCCATTTTCGCGGCAACGGCGGGCTTAAACGTCCCTGACCGTGCTGATGATGCGCGGCATTGATGAGAGCGGCGCCGCAGGCGTTTTGAGCTTGTAAAAGTCCCGCTCAACCATTTGTCGAACTTTTCGGTCAGGCCCCGTCATGGGGTGCGGGTGCGGGCGATCCAAAAAATTCCATCAAGAACAGGGTGATACCTTTCATGTTGTCTACCATGGAAGTGCACCAAAAAATCCTGTTCGACGGCACCTGCAAATGTTCGGAAAAATCTCTGATGCACCGCGGGGGCCGATCGGCAAGGCATAAATCCGCTGACCGAAATCATCCAGGGGCTTGAGTTCCGCGACACGCTCCGGCACGTTCAAACGACGACCTGATCAAGCGTCACCGACTTTTGCGCATATCTTTGTCTGGCAAACCCAAGGGGTTTCGGACACCAATCCAACATGGATGGAAAATCTGGTATGGTCTTTGCAGATGAAACAGCAGCGGATTTATCGGATGCGGGTTCTCCTCTGGACCGGGCTCAGATCCGTGCAGGCGTTTGGGTGGGTGAGGATGGCCGCGGGCGGTTTATCTTATCGGTTCCCGGCATAAAATGTGGTGCATGTGTTGCCAAAATCGAACGGGCACTGAACGCCCGTGACGAAGTGATTTCGGCGCGCGCCAACCTGACCTTGCATCAGGTGAACATCGTACTTGAAAGCCCAGAAAGTGACCCGATGCCGATCGTCAAGGCGCTGGCGGCTTTGGGGTATGTTGCGACCCCGGTTGAAAGCGAGGCTGACACAGCGCCCGATCCAACCGGCAAGGGATTGTTACGGGCCATTGCGGTTGCCGGTTTTGGCGCGATGAACATCATGTTGTTGTCGGTTGGTGTCTGGTCGGGTGCCGAAGGGCAGACACGTGCGACATTCCACCTGGTTTCGGCGCTGATTGCGGTGCCTGTGGTGATTTACGCAGGTCAGCCATTTTTCAGATCGGCCCTTTCGGCATTGCGCGCGCGCCAGTTGAATATGGATGTCCCGATTGCGCTGGCTGTGGCGCTGGCTTTGGCGCTTAGCATTTTTGAGACGGTTCAAGGCGGGGATCATGTGTTTTTCGACGCTGCCGTTACCTTGCTGTTTTTTCTGCTGACCGGGCGTTATTTCGATCATCTGATGCGCGAACGTGCGCGCAGTGCGGTAAGTGGATTGGCGAAGCTGTCACCGCGCGGCGCGATGGTGCGGCAAAAGCACGGCACGCTTGCCTATATGGTGCTGACGGATATCGCGCCCGGTGCGATCCTGTCGATTGCGCCGGATGAACGTGTTCCGCTGGATCTGGAAATCCTGACCGGCAACAGCGATCTTGACCGCTCGCTTGTTACGGGTGAATCCATGGCGGTGGCGATTGGGCCGGGTGACACGCTTGAGGCTGGCACGCTGAACCTGACAGGCGTGATCGAAGGCCGGGTTTTGCGATCATCGCAGGACTCGTTTCTGGCACAGATGATACGGATGCAATCAAATGCCGAAGTGGGCCGCGGGCTTTATGTGCGGATCGCTGATCGGGCGGCGCGGCTTTATGCGCCGGTTGTTCACCTGTTGGCGTTGATCACGTTTATCGGCTGGATAATTGCCACCGGCGGGGATTGGCAGGCATCGTTGTTTATTGCCATCAGCGTTTTGATCATCACCTGTCCATGCGCCTTGGCGCTGGCTGTGCCTGTCGCCCATGTGGTTTCAGCGGGCCGTCTGATGCGCATGGGCGTCTTGATGAAAGATGGCGCAGCCATTGAAAGACTGGCGGAAATCGACGGTATCGTTTTCGACAAGACAGGCACATTGACGACTGGCACGCCAATGATCGGCAGTACCCCTGACGATCCGGTGCTGCGGTCTGGCGCAAAGGCCCTTGCCCTTCGGTCCGGGCATCCGGCGGCGCGGGCGATTACCTTGGGCGTGCGTGATGCCCCATCTGACATCGCCAGGAACAAAGAAGTGCCGGGGTTCGGCGTTGAAGGGGCAATCGGGGGGCGGCGCGCGCGTCTGGGGCGCGCCGAATGGGTTGGCGAGATTACAGATATTGCGGCGGGGGCCGCCAGCCCGGTATTTGGGTTTGAGCGGGGGCCGTCATTTTCATTCGATCTGACCGAGACATTGCGTGAGGGTGCGCATGATGCTGTCACCGACCTGAAGAAAGCCGGGTTCAGCGTTGCGTTATTGTCAGGCGACATGGAAGATCGCGCCCAGGCCGTGGCGATGACACTTGGCATTGAGAACACCCATCACGGCGCCACACCCGCCGACAAGATCGGCGTGCTGGAAACCCTGCGCCGGGACGGGCATCGACCGTTGATGGTGGGAGACGGGTTGAACGATGCGGCGGCACTGGCGGCAGCACATGTTTCCATGGCCCCCTCAAGCGCGTGCGATGCGGGCCGCTCTGCAGCTGATTTTGTATTTTTGCGCGATACCCTTGATGCGGTTCCTGCGACATGGAAAGTTGCGCGTGATACGGCGCGGATTGTACGGCAGAATTTCGCACTGGCCATCGGCTATAACTGTATCGCCATTCCTTTGGCGGTTGCGGGGCTGGTGACGCCTCTTATTGCGGCGCTGGCAATGTCGGGCTCTTCGATCCTGGTGATCGGCAACGCCCTGCGCCTGAACAAGGCGGACGCGAAAGACCGCAATAGGCGGCCTGCTTTCACCGTGAAACGTAAGGAGCTGTCAGCGTGACAATTCTTGTAATTCTGATACCTGTTACACTGTGCATGGGCGTTTTCGCGCTTGCGGTGTTCTTTTGGAGCTTGCGCAACGGCCAGTACGAAGACTTGTCTGGCGATGCCGAACGCATCCTGCATGATGAAGATGTACCGCTCCAGCCGTCAAAGACGACACGCCGGCCCGAGATGACAAAGGAGACCACGCGATGATGTCCAACCTCACCGGTGCCGAGCGCAGCAAGGCGATGATGATCGCGGGTTTGGGTGCCTTGGTCGGGCTGCTTATGGCCATCGTCGGGCGCAATGATCCCATGGGCGCGCATGGCTGGATAATCCTTTTGTTTTTTGGCGCGTTGTTTTTTGTGGTGGGCAATGCGCTTTATGCCCCAGAGCCGACAGAAGACCGCGCAGCATCGTATTATGACGATCCAACCAAGGTCGGGATCATTCTGGCGCTGCTTTGGGCGGTTGTGGGAATGAGCATGGGCGTGTGGGTTGCCTCGCAACTGGCCTGGCCCGATCTGCGCTTTGATGCGGCCTGGTCAAGCTTTGGTCGGTTGCGCCCTGTCCATACCTCCGGTGTGATCTTCGGCTTTGGCGGCAACGCGTTGATCGCAACGTCATACCACATCATGCAGCGCACCAGCCGCGCCCGGATGCCAGACCAGATTTCGCCGTGGTTTGTGCTTTTGGGGTTCAACCTGTTTTGTATTATCGCCGCCAGCGGATATATCATGGGCATCACCCAATCCAAAGAATATGCCGAGCCTGAGTGGTACGCCGATATCTGGCTGGTGGTTGTGTGGGTGGTGTATTTCATCCTGTATATCCGCACATTGGCGCGCCGCAATGAGCCGCATATTTACGTCGCCAACTGGTATTATCTGTCGTTCATTCTGGTCGTGGCAATCTTGCACATCGTCAACAATCTGGCGCTGCCTGCATCGTTGACAGGGGCCAAAAGCTATTCGCTGTTTTCCGGTGTTCAGGATGCGATGACCCAGTGGTGGTATGGCCACAATGCGGTGGCGTTCTTTTTGACCACAGGTTTTCTTGGCATGCTCTATTACTTTTTGCCCAAAAGAGCCGAGCGGCCGATTTATTCCTATCGCCTGTCGATCCTGTCGTTTTGGGGCATCGTGTTTTTCTATATCTGGGTTGGTTCGCACCATTTGCACTACACCGCACTTCCCCATTGGGTGCAAACATTGGGCATGACGTTTTCCATCATGCTGCTGGTGCCCAGTTGGGCGTCGGCGGGGAACGCGCTGATGACGTTGAACGGCGCGTGGCACAAGGTGCGTGACGATGCGACCCTGCGGTTCATGATGGTCGCGGCGGTGTTTTATGGGCTGTCGACATTCGAAGGGTCGTTCATGGCGATCCGCCCGGTCAACGGGTTGTCGCATTATACCGACTGGACTGTGGGGCATGTGCATTCCGGCGCGATGGGATGGGTTGCGCTGATCACATTCGGGTCGATCTATGCGCTTGTTCCGGTTTTGTGGCGCCGCGAGACGATGTATTCATGGAAAGCCGTCGAGTGGCACTTCTGGCTCGCCCTGACCGGCACTGTCATTTACGTCTTTGCGATGTGGAACAGCGGCATCATTCAGGGCCTGATGTGGCGCACCTATAATGAGACAGGCACGTTGCGATATTCCTTTGTCGACTCGCTGGTCGCGATGCATCCCTATTATATCGCGCGTGCTTTCGGGGGGCTTTTGTTTCTGACGGGTGCCTGCATCTGTTTGTGGAATGTTGTGATGACGATCCGGCATGTGCCCCGTGTGACGCCGCGCCTTGATTATCCAACATCCTCCGAAGCTATGGAGCCGGCCGTGCCGGCCGCGGAGTAAGGGCATGTTCAAAAAAATCCTCAAACCCTTCGCAAGAATGTTCGAGTTTCAGGCCCGCACCCATTACCGGATGGAGCGTCACTCCATGGCGCTGACCTTTGGGATCATCATCGCGGCCAGCATCGGTGGCATCGTTGAAATCGCGCCCTTGTTTACCATCGACGAAACCGTCGAGGTTGATCCCGATATGCGCGTCTATACCCCGCTGGAACAGGCCGGGCGCGATATTTATATCCGCGAGGGGTGTTATGCCTGCCACAGCCAGATGATCCGCACCCTGCGCGATGAGGTAGAGCGGTACGGCCCCTATTCGCTGGCGGTGGAATCGCAATACGACCACCCGATGCTGTGGGGGTCAAAACGAACCGGGCCCGATCTGGCGCGGTTGGGGGATAAATATTCCGACGACTGGCAAGTGCGCCATCTGGTGAATCCCCGCGATCTGGTGCCTGAATCGGTGATGCCGCAATATGCATTCTTGCTGGATGAACCCCTGCGCACCGATGATCTTTCAGACCGGCTTGCCGCTTTGCGGGGCGTTGGTGTGCCCTATACCGATGATATGATCCTGAACGCCGCCGATGATGCGGCGGGTCAAGCGCAGCCGGACACAGACAAGGCAGACGGCGTGTTCGAACGCTATGGCGATGCAACAGCTATACGATATTTCGACGGTCGCCGTGACCGCGTGACCGAAATGGATGCGCTGGTGGCATATCTGCAAATCCTTGGAAAGCTCACCGATCTGCCCGCCCAAATGCAACCTGTAGCGGAGGAATAGATCATGGATCTGTCTCACGAATGGTTTGTCGGCGCGGCCAAATCCTTTGGTCTTTTTTATCTGATGGGCCTGTTCATTCTGATCGCCATTTACGCCTATTGGCCGTCGCTGGGCGGGCGGTTCGACAAAGCGGCAAAAAGTATTCTGGATGACGAAGACGGCCCTGTTCAGCACGAGAAGACGGAGGACACGCCATGTCAGTGAAGGAACGTGACCCGCTGACCGGGCACCAGACCACGGGCCATGAATGGAACGGCATAACCGAGCTGAATACCCGCGTGCCGCGCTCGATCTGGTTTTTTATCATCATCACCCATATTTGGGCGCTGATTGCGTGGATTTTACTGCCGACCTGGCCTTTGGTTACGACCTATACCAAGGGGATACTGGGCCTTGATCAACGCGAAGAGGTCGCGGAAAAGGTGATCGCTGCGAATGTGGCGCGGGCGGATTGGGCCGACCGCATCACCGCCGCACCTGTGAGCGAGATATTGAATGATCCTGAGCTTTTGGCGCGTGCAAATGAAACGGCGCACCAGATTTTCGGAGATAATTGCGCGGGCTGTCACGGTTTGGATGCCGGGGGCGGGCCGGGCTTTCCCAGCCTGATTGACGATGCGTGGCTGTGGGGGGGCGACCCCGATACCATCATGGAAACGCTGCGCGTGGGCATCAACGCCACCCACCCCGAGACGCGATACGCCCAGATGCTGGCCTTTGGCCGTGACGGGATATTAGAGCGTGAGGAAATTCGCATTGTCGTGGATTACATCCAATCGCTTTCGGGTGCGGAAATATCGCCCGATCGGGGGGCTGTGGGTGCCGAAATTTATGCTGACACCTGTTCCAGTTGCCACGGCGAAACGGGCGTGGGAGACACCGAGATGGGCGCGCCCAACCTGACCGATGCCTTCTGGATTTACGGCGGCGACGACAAGGCGATGTTCGATACCATCTGGAACGGGCGCCAAGGCTGGATGCCCGCATGGGAAGGACGCCTGACCGAAACAGAGCGTAAGATTCTCACGGTTTACCTCACCGATCTGAGACAGGCAGCCGCACAATGAGCGCCCTCACCCAACACCGCTATTGGACCCGGCCCCGCCTTTTCGCGCTGCTGTGCGTTATCGGCGTTCTTGGGGTTTTTATCGGGGCGAACACGCATCTGATCTATGTCGCCTTTGCCTCAAAACCCGATTGTGTTCTGCAACAAAACACGAAAGGCGCCGCCACCTACCGCGCGGCGAAACCATCATGCTAAGTGATCATGCCGATGCCCCGCCCCCCCCCGACAACCCGAATGCGTCGGATGGGATACCAAAGGTCGTGCCGCCATTGCCGCGCGAAAACCAACGCGCGCTCAATCTGCCGTGGCGCACCGCGTTTGACTGGCTGCGCGCGGGGTGGTCCGATTTGTGGACCAATCCGGTGCCAAGCCTGCTGTATGGTTTCGGAGTTTTTGTCATATCGGCATTGATTGTTTGGGCGTTGTTTTTGTTCAACTATGAATATGCGCTATTTCCCGCGCTTGCAGGTTTCATGGTTGTCGGACCGGTTATTGCCAATGGCCTGTATGAGAAAAGCAGATTGCTTGAGACCGGCGAACGCCCGACATATTTGAAAATGGCATTGGTCAAACCTGAATCCGGGCCTCAGGCTTGGTTCATGGGCGTTATGTTGTTGGGCCTTTTTCTGTTGTGGTTGCGGGCGGCGGTGCTGATCTGGGCGCTGTTTTTCGGTATAAATCCATTCCCAGGGACCGACGAAATCATCCCGATGCTGCTAACCACCCCGACGGGGTGGGCCTTGCTGCTGGTCGGGGGATCTGTTGGCGCGCTTTTTGCGGCATTCTCGTTTGCGATCAGCGTCTTTGCCGTTCCGATGCTGCTGACCGAGAAAACCGATGCGCTTTCTGCTCTTGGGATCAGCATGGCAACGGTGTGGAACAACCTTTCGGTCATGATCGCATGGGGGGCGATTGTTCTTGTTCTTTTCACCCTGTCCATCGCCACCGCATTTATAGGTTTGATCGTGATTTTCCCATTGCTGGGCCATGCCACATGGCACGCTTACCGCACGCTGAGACCCGATAATCGCCAAGATGGAAAAGCAGAGCGGATGTTTGTCCGTCCTGCATAATCGGCAATCGCCCCAAAGCCGCGGTTCGCGGTCACAGGGGGGCAACCGTTTCGCGCCAATGGCGAGCGTTATCGGTGACGAAACTTTGCGGCGCGTCTGCCTCCAGAGCCGGAGCCGGTCAATTCAAAACCCGGCCCCGGCTGAAGATTACATCAAACCACGCGCGATCTATGCATCCGCCTCACTTTGCAGATAGACCTCGAGTGAATCGTCAAGTGCATCTTCCCAAGGGGTGTGATGTTCGGCTGCCATGGTTCCGGTAATCACAGATCTGTAGGATTTGTTGCGGAAATCCATGACGTCGTCTTCCTTGTGGTCGATCCAGGCAAAGAATGCTTCGCAAGCGCCTTGCACATCAAAGCTGGGATAATCAGTTTCCGAAATCAGCTCTTGCACATAGTCGCCCTGGTATTGAATCGCGGCTTTCGCGCCATCGGCTGCGTCTTCGCGCGCGATACGTTCGGTAACGTCCGCTTTGAGAACGCTGATGTCCGATGGGATCTTGATTTTGCCCATGATCGCGTCACGGACCCACCACGCCTGTGCATCGAACATGTTGAACGTGAACCACTGATCCTGCATGCCGAGATAAAACAGCTTGGGGTTTTTGGTAAAAACGACGCCCTTGTAAAGGTCTGCCGTCGCCAATCGGTTCGCTGTTTTCAGGCGCAGATCATCGGGCAGAAAGTTGAAGAAATGCTTGTAGCCGGTGCAAAGGATGATCGCATCCACATCGCGCGACGTGCCATCTTCGAAATATGCGGTGGTCTCATCAACCCGAACCAGGCCTGGAACTTCCTCCCAGTTGTCTGGCCAGTCAAATCCCATCGGCGCGCTGCGATAGGATGTGGTGATCGATTTCGCGCCGTATTTCCAACATTGCGAGCCGATATCCTCGGCGGAATACGACGACCCAAGCAGGAGCAGATCCTTGCCTTCAAATTCGCGCGCATCCCGAAAATCATGGGCATGAAGGATACGGCCGTTGAACTCTTCAAAACCGTCATAATACGGAATGTTCGGCGTGCTGAAATGCCCCGAAGCGCAGATCACATAATCAAACACTTCTTCGTAGGTCGAATCCTTGTCGTGATTGTGGGCGGTTACGGTAAATGTTTCGTCTTTTTCGTTGTAACGCACAAACCGCACGGGCGTGTTGAACCGGATCCAATCGCGAACGTCAGCCTTGTTCATGCGGCCTTCGATATAATCAAACAGGACTGCACGCGGCGGATACGATGCGATTTTGTCACCGAAATGTTCATCAAATGAATAATCGGCAAATTCCAAACCTTCTTTTGGTCCGTTGGACCACAGATAGCGATACATGGACGAATGAACAGGCTCGCCATTCTGATCCAGGCCGGTACGCCAGGTATAGTTCCACAGCCCACCCCAGTTGCGCTGTTTCTCAAAGCACACAATTTCCGGGATTTCTTCGCCCGCGCGACGGGCCGATTGAAAGGCCCGCAATTGTGCCAATCCGGATGGTCCGGCACCGATGATGGCAACCCTCTTCTTTGTCATTACGTTTTCCTTACACGTATGCCCCACATCTTCTTCGCCGACGAAATCCGGAGAAGGGCGCGGTTGGCATTATTTCTGCTCAGTCAGGCAGATCATCCACTCAGAAGCCGGTTTCTCTGCGGCTGTTTGACGGTGACCTGCGCGCAGTTCCAAAGTAATTTCCGGCTCTGCTCGTCTGAACTCAAGGCTCCTTTACCTGTAATTGCGTGGAAGGTGAACCATTTGACGCCAACACAAGGGAGGGTTTCAATAGATTGTCTTTATCAAACAGCCAAAACAACTGTTTCGCAGCGGGCATCGTTTTCGCCAAACCCGTGCTAACCTCATATTCAACATGAATATTTCCACGCTCGGGTTGCGTTGACACGGGGGGCGTTCCGGCCGACCTTGCCGACAGATCAAGGTGCCGGGAAAGCCCCGGGGAAAAGGGAATCTGGTAAGACTGTCGCCAAATCCAGAACTGCCCCCGCAACTGTAGGCGGAAAGCCTGTTCAACATGCTGTCGGCGCAGGTTTTGCGCCTGCTGCGGTTAAACAGTGCGACGATCCGCAAGTCAGGAAACCTGCCTTGATCATTCACCTGTTCCGGCCGCGGTGGGCGTGTCGGGGGCGGCCCATCCGCAAGGTGACATCGCCGCTTCGCGATTTTGCTCGCGAAGAGTATTTGGTTTTCAAGGCTTGCCTGTTCAAGCCGCTCAGAAGGCATGTCAAAATGACAAGAGACCTCGCTTATGCGATCAAGAGCATTCGTTTCGACGAAGATTATCACCCTTCGGACAGCACGCGCGCCACGACCAACTTTGCCAATCTGGCCCGAGGAAATCGCCGGCAAGAGAATTTGCGCAACACCTTCACGATGATCAACAACCGTTTCAACGCGCTGGCCCATTGGGACAATCCCAACGCGGATCGCTATACCGTCGAGCTTGACATCATCACCGCCGAAATCAGCATCGGCGATGGACGCCGCGTGGATGCCTTTCCGTTGATCGAAATGTTGAAGCCGACCATTCTGGACCGGCAAAACAACACACGTATCGACGGGATCGTGGGCAACAACTTTTCCTCCTATGTGCGGGATTACGATTTCAGCGTCCTGCTGCCCCAGCATAACGAGGGGCGGCCACAGTTCAGCGCACCGGCGGATTTCGGTGATCTGCATGGCAACCTGTTCAAAAGTTTCGTGAACTCACCCGACTATAAAAACCACTTCAAAAAGCCGCCCGTTATCTGCCTGAGTGTTTCGAGCAGCAAAACCTATTACCGGACAGAAAACGAACATCCCGTGTTGGGCGTGGAATACCGCCAAGATGAATTTTCAGCGACGGATCGGTATTTCGCCAAGATGGGTTTGCGGGTTCGCTATTTCATGCCTGAAAACAGCGTTGCGCCCTTGGCATTTTATTTCACCGGCGATCTTCTGAATGATTATTCCCCGCTGGAGCTGATCGGCACGATCAGCACGATGGAAACCTTTCAACGGATCTATCGGCCCGAAATCTATAATGCCAACTCCCTTGCCGGAAAATGCTATCGGCCCAGCCTCAAGCATCTGGATTATTCGCTGCCCCAGATCGTTTATGATCGCGAAGAACGTGGTCGGCTCGCTGGTGAACAGGGAAAATTCGCCGAAGAAAACCTCATAAAACCCTACCGCGACATTCTTGAAGAATGGTCCGCCCGGCACGCTGCCTGATCCATACAAACGACAAGGTTACCCATCATGAATAAATTGTTGCCCACCTCAACCGCCGGAAGCCTGCCCAAACCATCCTGGCTTGCGCAGCCCGAAACCCTCTGGTCACCCTGGAAGCTGCAGGGAGAGGAATTGATCGAAGGCAAGCAGGACGCGCTGCGCGTGGTTTTGCACGATCAGCAAAGTTCCGGCATCGACATCGTCAGCGACGGAGAGCAGACACGCCAGCATTTCGTGACCACGTTCATCGAAAACCTCGGCGGGGTCGATTTCGAACAGCGCGAAACCGTCAGGATCCGCGATCGTTACGATGCCAGCGTTCCGACAGTTGTCGGCGCCGTGTCACGCCAAAGACCGGTTTTCGTGGAGGATGCAAAATTCCTGCGCGCACAAACGGATCGCCCGATCAAATGGGCCCTGCCCGGTCCGATGACCATGATCGACACACTTTACGACAACCATTACAAAAGCCGCGAAAAGCTGGCGTGGGAATTTGCAAAGATCCTGAACCAGGAGGCCAAGGAATTGGAAGCGGCGGGTGTCGATATCATCCAGTTCGACGAACCGGCCTTCAACGTCTTCTTTGACGAAGTAAACGATTGGGGAATCGCCGCCCTGGAAAAGGCCGCCGAGGGCCTGAAATGCGAAACGGCGGTTCATATCTGCTATGGCTACGGCATCAAGGCCAACACCGATTGGAAAAAATCCCTTGGCGCGGAATGGCGGCAATACGAAAGCGTTTTCCCCAAACTGCAAAAATCCACCATCGACATGATCTCACTGGAGTGTCAGCACTCGCGCGTTCCGATGGATCTGATCGAACTTCTGCGGGGGAAAAAGGTGATGGTGGGGGCCATTGATGTGGCCACCGATACCATTGAAACGCCCGAAGAGGTCGCCGAAATCCTGCGAAAAGCGCTTCAGTTTGTGGATGCCGACAAGCTTTACCCTTGCACCAATTGCGGCATGGCACCCCTGTCCCGCAGTGTGGCAAGGGGCAAGTTGACAGCGCTAAGCGCGGGCGCCGCCATCGTGCGAAGCGAGATTTCTCGGTGACGATCAGCCGACTTCAGGATCGCAGCCGTGCTTTGAGCGATGGGCGGATTGTTGCAACGCCAATCTTTCCATGCAGGGTTGCGATCCTTGACCGTCTGCACAAGGCCACGCGGGAGATCAAGGCTCTGTTTCTTGCGCTTAAAAGCGAAGATGAGGATACGGCATCAGCAGCGGTGCCGGCAGAATGAGTGATCTGCCCCTCGTCTGAACAAACAGCACACTTGCCGAAGTCGCGCAGGATATAGTCTAACGCTTCACAACGTCCGTTGCGACAACCGAAGACAACCTGAGGCTTCTTCGGATTCAGTTTGTGAATGGCAGCCGTGCGGGCTGTTACCGCAGAATGACAGCACATAGTTGGGTGACCGCTGCGGGCCGCACGGCGCTGCTCTAGAGGGCGTCTAAAGCCAATTGATCCACCCCCATATTCGGCGTCTACAGCGAGCCTTTCCGTCTATAATGATATTATTATAGAAGATATTGGCCTCACCTCTCGGCCTCTTGAAACGAAGGCCCCAGTCAGGGCAAGCAATCAGGTGCTATGCAACGTCCTCCAGAGATCGATAGAATACAGCGTTTCCTGCTACATTGTGACCATTTCCGGACGGATGCACACGATAGCCATCCCTTTTACCGAAGCGATCTGCTTTCGTCGTTACGTCATCTGGGACATGCCAGTGTGGTTCCAAGTTGGCGCGCTTCACGTCAACCGTTAATTTCATCAAGATTGACTTCTTTCTTTCACCAGTCTGCAAAAATCAAAGTTGTAAAGTGCAATTCATACCCGGGACACCGGATACCTATCAAGCAGTTGTAGAGTTTACTGATGATCATCTGGGGCGACCGGTAGGCCATTGTGAACCGCCGCGGGTTTACCGGAGAGTAAAACACTCAAAGGATGAGCCCCATGACGAAGAGACGCTTCACCCCGCCCATCCGGCAGAACTCCGCGAGCGCGGCGTGCGGCTGTTTCGGGAGAATCGCGCCGATTACGCCAGCGACACCGTGGCGTATCGGGCCATAGCGCCAAAGCTTGGCTGCTCGTCTGACAGCTTTCGCGCCTGATTTCCGCAGGCCGAAAGCGATGCGGGGCAACGGGCCGGGCTCACGAGCGCCGAGAAGGATCGGATCAGAGAATTGGAACGGGAGAATCGTGAACTTCGCACCGCCAATGAGATCCTGAAGAAGGTCAGCGCATATTTCGCCGCGGCGGGACACGACCGCCCATTCCGCAAATGATCGCGTTCATCGATGATCAACGTTGTGTCCATGGTGCCGGGCCGATCTGCTGGGTTCTGGGGATCGCACCATCAACATAATATGCCGTCAAAGCTGTGGAGCGCGATCCCGTCCTGGCAGCGGATCGGGTCAGGCAGGCCTGTCAGGACATGGCCGCCATCAAACAGGGCTTCGTGGCAGATATGCCGAACCAGCTTTGGGTCAGCGATTTCACCTATGTCTCGAGCTGGCAGGGCACGGTTTATGTGGCGTTCGTCATCGACGTCTTCGCCCGTAAGGTCGTTGCCTGGCGGGTCTCGACCTCGATGACCACGGGTTTCGTTCTCGATGCCCTGAACCAAGCGATCTACCAACGGGCGCCGTCCGAAATGGACAAGCTGATCCATCACAGCGATCTGGGCAACCTGGGCGGGTTCAACCGGTCGTCGCAGCATCTTGTTGCTGGAGGTATAGATGACAAAAACAGGCAGACGAAAGTCCGAATGTTCGACCGGGGACAAATTAAACTCTCCAGGAAAGCCGCCAGTCTGGCAACGTGAGAATCTATGCCGATTCTGGCGGGCGGTTGCAGAAGGGTTATCCAGTGAGGATGCCGCCGTTGAAGCAGATTTTTTTTCGCCTGTCGGGACGCGATGGTTTCGGAGTTCTGAACCGCCCCGGGTTTACCGGAGAGTAAAACTCTCCAAGGATGAGCCCTATGACACAGAGAAAACCCACCCCGTCCTACACGGCTGAATTTCGCGCACGCGGCGTTCGGCTTTTCAAAGAGAACCG
>NZ_QAGK01000006.1 GCF_003057885.1 Oceaniglobus ichthyenteri | reverse complement strand
CTGTTCTCAAGACCGTCCGCGAACTCGTCGATGCAGGCAAGGCCAAGGCGATCATGGGCAATCACGAACTCAACGCTCTGCACTTCCACACGATGCACCCCGATGATGGCCAGCCGCTTCGTGCGCATTCGCCAAAAAACATCCGGCAGCACCGGACGTTCCTGGACCAGTTCCCGCCCGGTGATCCACAGACGCGCGACGTTCTGGACTGGATGCGCAGCCTGCCCCTGTTTCTGGAGGAGGACGGGTTTCGTGCCGTGCACGCCTGCTGGATTGACGCCTCAGTTGACCGGCTCAAGGCGCTGACCGGGAATGGCGTATTGACCGAGGAACAGCTGATCCGAGCTGCAGATCGCAATGAGGCCGACGAGATGTTCATATTGGCTGAGCAGATTACGAAGGGGCCGGAGCATCGGTTGCCTGATGGCTGGTCGTTCTCGGACAAGGACAGGACGGAGCGGGATCATGTGCGCCTGCAATGGTGGAACGCGGCCGCTCGCACCTGGCGCGACATCGCGATCTCTGTGCCGTCAATTGAGGACCTGCCTGACGAAAACTTGCCGGAGACGCTTTCGGCACAGACCTATCCAGCCACTGCGCGACCGGTGTTCTTCGGGCATTACTGGTTGAGTGGCGAGCCGGTCCTACAGGCACAGAATGCGCTTTGCCTCGACTATTCTGCTGGCAAGGACGGGCCACTGGTCTCTTATGATATGTCCTACCCGGCCGGACCGCTTTCGAAGGACAAGATCCGGGTACACCGGGCGATCAGCTAGAACGGGCGGCCATCAGTCAAACACCTTTTCCGGCTGCTCGACCCACGGAAGCTCCGCCACTCCGCATAGGTCGAAGATCGACAGCACCGTGGGTTCGCGTCGCAGGACCAGCCGCTCCAGCACGGTGGGTGCAAGCCACGCCAGCCGGATCACGCGGCAGACGTAGCGGTCGGAGATGCCTTCCTCTCTGGCGAGATCGGCGATGGTGGTGACGTCGCCGCGCTCCATCGTCGCAGCCCCGACGATGTGAAGCGCGATGGCTGGCAGGAGCAAGGCCTGCTGGCCGTGGCCATCGACGATCACCGCCTGACCTGGCCGGAACGAGAGTTGGTCCGGCAACTCGGCGAGAAGCTGTACGGGCAATGCCCGCGAGATCGGGAGGTGTCGCAATGACAGACTGGACACCCGACCTCGTGGAGGAACGGCTGGCCGAGGCCGCCTTCGTCTTGAAGCGCCTGCCTGAACCGCGCAGGCAGGGTTTCCTCGGCAACCTTTGGCGGGCGGTTGGGTCGACGCCAGCTTATAAAACAGGGCTCGTGCTTCCAGAGGTAGTGGGACCGGGTCAGAACACCGCGGTCCTTTACCCAGATGATCTGCTGGTGGACGAAGGCCCCGGCTTTTTCCCAGCAGGCTTCCAGCATCGCCTGACGCCGCGAGGCGTGCCAGCAATACCAGGCGGCATTCTCGGCGATGGCCGCCCTGAAAGAGGATCGAACCCATGCTGCGCACTCTCCTGTGCCTTTTCCTGCTCGCGCTCGCCACAACGGCGCAGGCACAAACAGCTCCCTCGGCGTCGCAGATCGCGGGGTATGACGGGCTGCATCGTGCCGCGCATGAGGGTGACGTCGAAACCATTCGGCACCTTGCCGCCGCAGGGGCCGATATCGATGCGCGGGACCAGGCGGGCCGGACCCCGGCGCATGTCGCCGCCTTCGCGTCGAACGATGCCGCGATGCGGGCTCTGGCCGAGGCCGGTGCCGACATGAACGCGCTCGAAGGACGGGCTTATGACGTGCTGACCATTGCGGCTGTCGCGGACGATCCGGATATGGTTTCTCTGGCGATTGAGCTGGGCAACCGCGCGGATCTGATCACCAGCGTCTATGACGGCACCGCTCTTATCGCCGCGGCGCATCTGGGCCATGCCGAGGTGGTCCGCCGTCTGATCTCAGGCGGCGCGCCGCTCGATCACGTCAACAATCTGGGCTGGACCGCGCTCATGGAGGCCGTCGTGCTGGGCGATGGTGGTCCCGACCACATCGCCACGGTGCGTGCCTTGGTGGAAGCCGACGCGGACATCGCCATTGCCGACCGCGACGGCGTCACGCCGCTGCAACATGCCAGAGCGCGAGGCTATGATGAGATCGCCGCTATCATCCGGGCAGCGGGCAATTGATGATAGAAGGCTCGTGTACGCCAACCGCAAAGTTGAAATGTTGACCACACGCTTCTGCACCGCTGCATTCACCTCCGGCTTGACGCGTTTCCAAGTCCGTGAGTTTACCCGGCAAGTTCTGGCCCCATGGCCTCCGGATAGTGCTCTGGCGCGAAGCGGTTGACGAGGATGGCAGCCACGGCGATCCAGCCCAGATGCATGAACCAGCCGCCGGCAAAGCTCTCGGTCGCGGCATGAATGCGTGCAAGGATAAGGGGCGGGATGGCCGCAAGGATGAATCCTCCGCCCTGCATGAGCGCGGCCAGCGGACCGGCGCGGGCGGGATCGGGCAGGTGATCGAGCGCCAGGATGAGGCAGAGCGCGAAGCTCCCCGCAAGCCCGACGCTGCAGATCATCACCCAGAACACCGGCGCAAGGGTGGGAGCAAACGACAATCCGGCGAACCCCGTGGCTTGCATTGCCGCGCAGGCCCAGAGCCAGGGGCGGCGGTCAGTGCCGTTACGCGCCAGCAGCGGCAGGATGACGGCGCCGACCGCCTGAGTGACCGCCATGATCGCTATCAGCAGGCCGCTTTCACTGCTGCTCCAGCCGTGCGCCTGATAATAGGGCGCAAGCCAGGCGATCAGCGACGAGTAGCCGCCATTGATCAGGCCGAACACCGCCATCAGGTTCCAGGCTCTGCGCCGGCCAAGAAGTTGGGCGACCAACCCTCGCTCGGGGCGAACAAACCGCGTTTCCGCAAGGAGCCCGGCGGTAGAGACGGCGGCCAGCAGCACCGGCAGAGCGAGAACCGCGAGCGCCACGGTCCAGGACCGGCCAGCCTCCACCAGAACTGGTGTCAATTGCGCGCCCAACGCGCCGCCCGTCATGATCATGGCGGAATAGAGCCCGGTCATGCCTGCAACGCTGGTCGCGAATTTTTCCTTGATCAACCCCGGAATGGCCGATTGGATGAAGGCAACGCTCGCACCGCACAGAACCGCCGTCAGGATCAGGACCGTCCCGTTGTCTGCGAACAGCCGGAGCGCATTGCCGAGCATCAGGAACGCAAGCGCCAGCAGCAGCCCGCGTCTTGTGCCGATTGTCGCCTGGATCGGGGGCGACGCGAAAGCGCCGATCCCCATAAGCATCATCGGCAACAGGGTCAGCAGCGACAGAGTGCCATAGCTCAACCCCGTGTCTTGGGCGATCTGGGCCAGGATCGGCCCCGGCGCTGCCAGGAAGGGCCGCAGGTTGAGCGCGATCACCACGATAAGAATTGTCAGTGCAATCGGACGAGACGCGCGCGCCTTCGCTCCGCGCGTCACCATTCCTGCTTACGCCTTCTTCGCGGATTGCGCGGACCATGCTCGGTAGATTTCGGGCGCGGCAGCGTCGTCGGGCGGAAGATAACGGATCGTTGCCCAGTCTTGTTGATCAAGCGGCTGCGACAATTCCGCCGCGGCGTCAGCCGAGCCCAGACCGTAAGGCGCGCCGTTTTCGTTGCTATAGCCAATGACAATCTCGGAGATCCCGGCGATCCGCATTGCGGCAAGGCACATCGGGCAGGGCTGACCACTGGCGTAGACGGTGCAGCCGTCGAGCCGCGTGGTCGCCAGCGCCGCCCCCGCTTCACGGAGTGCCATCAGTTCCGCATGCGCGGTCGGGTCGTTCTCGGCCTCCATTCGGTTCACCGCCCGCGCGATGACCTTGCCGTCCTTGACCAGCACAGCGCCGAAGGGCTGGCCGCCATCTGCGACGTTTTCGCGGGCGAGCTCGACCGCCTCCTGCATGAATGCGTTGTCACTCATCTTGCACCTGCCTTCTCGAGTATGTCTGCAATTTCAGTATATCTGCGTGCCTTAGCATGTTGAAGTGGTGTAACCCCGTCATTGTCGGCGAGGGTCACATCCGCGCCTGCCTCGACCAGCAGCCTGACAATCGCAACGTGGTTCGGCCCGCCATCGCTGAGAATGATCGCCTCGAGAAGCGCCGTCCATCCCAGGTTGTTGACATGGTCGATTTCCGTCCCGGCCGTGATCAGCGTCCGCACGGTCTCCACATGCCCCCGCTCTGCCGCTGGGATCAGCGCCGTGCCGCCATACCGGTTGGTGCTGGTCAGGTCGGCGCGGTGGGCAAGCGTCATCTTCAGGATTTTCAGATGTCCGCGCGCGCCCGCATAGAGATAGGGGCTATCGTCGATGTCGTCCTTGGCATTCACGTCCGCGCCCGCGTCGATCAACAGCCGTGCGGTCTCGATCTGGTTCGCGTGGGTTGCGGCCAAGAGCGCCGTCCGGCCACGGTCGTCGCGTGCGTCGAGTTGGTCATCGCGGCCGATCAATTTCCGGACACCTGCCGCGTCGCCGCTTTCGGCAGCGTCGATCAGCAAAGGACCGGCTTGGGCCGACGAAATCCGGCCCGGGGCGAAGGGATCGGTCATGATCATGCATCCTGCAAGCGAGATGAGGGCTAAAAGGGTCGGCAAACGGCCGCGCATGGGAAACTCCTGTCTTGCCGGTTCAGATATTCGACAAGCGGGCCTTTGGAAAACCAATTCTTCAGATTGCAGCTGGTGCCCGCGTCGATGGCCCCTGTTTTATCGGCTTGCTGAGCGCGGTCGACACCGGTTTCAGGGATCATATGCTTAGGAAGGCGGGGGAGGGGGCACCGAACTGCATGCCGTTGCGACATTGCCGAACGTTTACGCCATGGAAATCGCGATACATCACGCGGATCCTGACGCTCCTTCCCTAACCGAGAGCGTTCGGATACTTGCGGTTGCGATCGAAGAACAGATCAGACACAGCGGACGGATACTTTTCGGTCGTGGTATAAAGTTCGTCCGTTGATGGCTGATGCCAACCTGGGTTCAGGAAAAGAATGGAGATCATGTTGGAGCAGGCCGAGCATCGAAGTCTCAACAAGAAAGCGGGAATTGCCTCGGTCGGCGTGGCGGGCATTCTCGTGCTTGCCAAACTATGGGCTTTTGCCGCAACCGGCTCTCTCGCGATTGCAGCCTCCGCCGCAGACAGCGCGCTGGATTTGCTCGTTTCCGCCACGGCGTTCATGGCAATTCTCTATGCGGCACGACCGCCTGATGCTGACCATGACTTTGGACACAGTTCCGCTGAAGACCTTGCCGCGCTTGCGCAGGCCGTGGCCATTGCAGTGGCCGGCATTGCCATCGGACTCGCGGCCGTAAATCGGGTCACGAGTGGTGCTGCAACGGGGCTTCGCGCCGAAGGTGCCGGGCTTGTTGTCATGGGTCTTTCCGTCGTTCTGACACTTGCGCTTGTGCTCTTTCAACGACGGGTCGCGCGGCGCACGGGCAACCGCATCGTGGCCGCGGACAGTCTGCACTATCTTGGCGACCTGATCCCAAACCTAGGCGCCATCGTCTCGCTGATCGCGGCGCGGTATTTCGGCTTGGTCATTGTGGATACCCTCGTTGCCATTCTTGCGGCTGCCCTGATGATTGTCGGTGCCTTGCGTATCGGGAAGCAAGCCATCGACTCGTTGATGGACCGAAAGGCGCCCGATTCAGTCGAGGAGATCATCGTTGGTTTGACGCGGGAACATCCCGGCGTGCACGATTTCCACGATCTGAAAACCCGGATGGCGGGCTCGCAGGTCTTCATCGTGCTGCATATCGAACTGGATGGCGATCAGACGCTTCGCGAGGCGCACGATGTGGGCGCGGATCTTCGCAGGCGTATCATTGCTGCCTGTCCAAATGCCGATGTCACCATCCACAAGGATGTGTGGGAGCCTGATGCCGCTCCCTCACGAATACCGCATTCGCAAAAATCGGCCTCGCCCCATCGCTAGGGCGCGGCAAGGGGGAGATGGCGGTCAGCCTCATCGATATTGTTGCTGCTGAGGATCGCGCCCGCCCATGGACTCGCGATTCCGCTGCTTCTGTTCTCGATGTGGCGCGAAGGGCGCAGCGCCGCCCCTCAGAATCAAGACCCCCTTCCCTGCGAGCAGCTTCTGAGATGTGCCGCATATACAGACCTGAAGCAGGGCCGCATTCGATCACTGACTCCAGAATTCAGAGGCACTTACATGTAGGGAGGGAACCACAGAAGTCGCCGAGCGATAGGACTATCAGATCCGGTCAGGCAGACGAAAGCCGCTTCACCGACCACCGGGAAAGCGCCTCTACTATGACCCAGAGTGTGAGGGACAGCGTGGCAAGCACAATCAGTGCAGCAAACATAAGGGCTGTCTGACCCCGGCCATTGGCCATCAACATCAGGTGGCCAAGTCCTTGCGACGAACCAACCCATTCGCCGATCAGAACTGCCAGCGGTCCGTAAACCACCGCCAGCCGCAAGCCCGTGATCAGCCCCGGAAAAGCATGGGGCAGGCGCAACAGGAGTGTTTCACGCCAGCGGCCGGCCCCTGCAAGGCGGGACAGGTCGGCAAGGCCCGTGGGCAGTGCCATCAAACGGTCGAACAAGGCAGAGGTGACGGGGAAATAGGTGACAAGGGCAATGGTCACAATCTTGGATGGCATGCCGTATCCCATCCAGAGCGTGATCACCGGTGCCAGCGCGAACACCGGAACCGCTTGCGCCGCCACCAGTATGGGGCGCAACAGCCACCGCGCGCGTCGCGACAGCGTCAGCAGCAGGGCGGTCTCCACCCCCAACACGATGCCGATGGCAAGCCCAAGCCCGAGATTGCCCGCCGACCACAGAGCATTCTCCCAGATCAGCGCGGCGTTGTCCCAGAGCGCCTGCGCGACAAGACCCGGCCCCGGCAGGATAAAGCGCGGCACGCCGGTCAGACTAACCACGGCCTGCCAAAGGGCGATTGCGAACAGAAAAGCTATCGCGCCACGCCACAATCTGCGACCCACACCTCGCATCAGGCGGCCTTGGGGGCGCAAAACTGGCGCATCCGCTGCAACAGCGCGGCTTGTGCGGACAGGGTCGCTGCAGCTTCGGGTGCGCGCGGCGGGGCATCGTCGGGCAAGCCGCATGGCGCGATGCCGCGGCGCGAGACGATCCATGCCCGGTCAGCCAGCCGGATCGCCTCGGCTGGGTCATGGGTGATCAGAACCACCGTGCGCCCATACAGCAGCCGTGCCGCCATGTCCTGCATCACGTGGCGCGTCAGAACATCCAGCGCCGAAAAGGGTTCGTCCAGCAAAACGACGGCGCGATCTTCGTAAAGCGTACGTGCGAGCGCTATGCGCTGACGCTGACCCGCCGAAAGTTGCGCGGGTTTGCGGGCCGCGTGGTCTCCCAGGCCCACATCGACCAGCAGTCTGTGCGCCAAGTCGCGCTGCGGGCGTTCCCCGCGCAGGCGCGAGCCGATGATCACGTTATTCAAGGCGCTGGCCCAAGGCATAAGCTGATCGTCCTGCGCCATCATTGCCACGCGGGTGGCGAGTGGGGCGCCGTCAGTCGCGGTGATCCGCCCGTCCAGACGGGCCGCGCAGGGTAGCCCGGCGATCAACCGCAGCAAAGATGTCTTACCGACCCCGGACGGGCCCAGAAGCACGCTCCAGCGTTCGGCGGGCAGGGTCAGATCGAACGCGTCGATCAGCCCCGAGCCTCCGACCCACAATGACCCTGACATGTGAATCGCAGGGGCGGTCATCGTGATGCAGGGGCGCTTGCCATGTCCCAGAACCCGATCTCCAGGCGCGTCGCAGTGGCAAACCGAGCCTGAAGCGTATCGGCGCGGGGCAGGTCCGTCCAGTCCGGCCCCAGACGACGCAGCAGCGCCCCATCGATCAGCGCGCCAACCTTGTGGCACAGCGCCTGAAATTCCGGTCCTGCATATATCGCGCACCAATCCGCATAGGGCCCGGTGGTGCCTTCCAGCCGCCGCCCGATCTCGCCATAGCCCAGAACGCAGGGGGCGAGCGCGGCAAGCAGATCGAGGAAATCGCCGGAATAGCCCGCCTCCAGCACATAGCGGGTATAGGCGAGGTTGCCCGGCGCCTCGGGCGTGGCCTCCAGCGCGGCGCGGTCGATGCCGTGGGTTGAACAGGTCTGCACATGCAGCGGCATTTCCACATGCACAAGTGCGTGGACCGTGGCGCTGGCTGCGGCCATTTCGTCCAGCGTATCGGCCTTGGCCGCCGCCAACGCCCAGGCGCGGGCGAAATGGATCAGGAAAACATAATCCTGACGGAGGTAGTGCAGGTAGCTTTGCTGCGGCAGGCTGCCGTCGCGCAGGCCCTCGACGAAGGCGTGATGGGTATAATCGACCCAATCCTGTCCCGTGCCCGCGCGCCACAGGCCAAAGGCGCGTCCATAGTCGGGGCCAGTCATTGCGCCACCTGCGCGGTGACATCGACCACCAGATCGGCTGCGGGAATTGCCGTTTTCACGGCGCCTTGCGCCACCAGAAACGCCTCGAACCGGTCATAGCGCCCTTGATCCACGGCGGCAGGGCGGGTTGCGAAACGCGGCCAGGTATCGCCCCAGGCGCGGGTGTTCAGTTCGTTGCGCAACTCGGCGCTGGTGGCAAAGAACCTCTCGCCTGCCGCCTCGGGATCGTTCAGTATATCGGCCGTCGCGCGTTCAGTGGCCAGCAGGAAGCGCGCGATCGGGTCGCGGTCAAGCCCGTCGGCGCGGGCCACGTAGATCAGTTCGTCATATGATGGCACGCCCTCGGCCTCAGGGTAGAAACAGCGCCCTTCATGGCCTTCGATCTCCATCTGGTTCAGCTCGAAGTTGCGGAAGGCGCCAATCACGCCATCGACCTGCCCGGACATCAGCGCGGGCGAAATCGACCAGCCGATGTTGATCTGTTCCACATCATCGTCAGAAAGGCCATTGTGGTCCAGCATGGCCGTCAGCAGCATTTCCTGCACACCCGCCACGGCAAAGCCCACCTTGCGCCCGGCCAGGTCCCCGAGGGATTGCACGGGCCCGTCGGCACGTACGACAAGGCAGGTCAGCGGCGTCTCGATCAGGGTGCCGACCCGCACCAGATCCAGACCTTCGCGGCGGTTCAGGTGCAGTTCGGGTTGATAAGTCACCGCCAGATCGACGCGCCCCGCCGCCGCCATGCGCGGCGGATCGTTGGGATCGGCAGGGGTGACGATCTCGACCTCCAGGCCGGCATCGGCGAAATAGCCCATCTCCTCGGCCAGGATGATCGGCCCGTGATCGGGATTGACGAACCAATCCAGCATCACTGTCAGCCGGTCCTGGGCCAGGACTGGGGTGGCGATGAGGCCAAAGGCAAGCGTGGTGAGAATGTGTTTCATGGAAAACCTCCAGGTCTGATCGGGTTCAACAGTCGGGGAGCGCGACAAGCGCGATATCACCGTCCCAGCGATGTCGCAGGGCGGTGGCGGCGTGATGGGCGCGCAGACCGGTACGGCATGCCAACACGACGCGCGCGCCGTCAGGGGGCAGTGCCAGCTCGGGAAGTGCGTCGGTCGACAGATGCAGTGCGGTGTCCCGAAACGGGGCCGGGGCCTCGGAGCGCAGATCGATCACGAGATCGCTGGGCGCGATCTGGCTGGCGGCGATAAAGCGGGCGGGTGAGGCCGGTTCTGGTGCCGCGTCGAAGCGAAAGCCGGACATGCGCCAGTTTGCGGCATCCCAGACCATCATCTGACCCAGGGGCGAGGGGGCCATCCTCAGCAGGACCGCCAGCGCCATCTGCGCCTGCACGGCCCCCATTGTCGCCACCACCGGGCCGAGCACACCGGCGGTGGCGCAGGTCGCGGCGCTTTGCGGAAGATCGGGAAACACCGCCCGCAGGGATGGAGCCGTGGCGCAGAAGCCGCCGACATAGCCCGACAGCCCCAGTGCAGAGGCGGACACCAGCGGCTTTTTTGCGGCAAGAGCTATATCTGACAGGGTGAAACTGACTGCGAAGGTATCGGCGCAATCCAGCACGACATCCGCGTGCTCCACCAGGGCAGTTGCATTGGCGGGGGTCAGCCACGCGCACTGCGCGGTCACCGACACTTCGGGGTTCAGCGCGGCCACGGCCTCTGCGGCGGCCTGTACCTTGGGGCTGCCGATATCCTTCATTCCGTAAAGCGGCTGGCGGTGGAGATTGCTTTCGGCCACCGTGTCGCCGTCGATCAGGGTGATCGCGCCCACGCCTGCGCCCGCAAGGTATTGCAGCACCGGCACACCCAGGGCCCCGGCGCCCACCACCAGAACATGCGCCGCGCGAAGCCGTGCCTGCCCGGCATCGCCGACCTGGCGCAGGGTGATCTGGCGGGCATAACGGCTCATGCGGTCACCTTCAGCCAATCGCCGAGGCGGGCCTCAGGATCGGCGTTCAGGGTGATGTCGGTGACCGCCGCCACCATATCGGCCCCCGCCGCAAAGGCCCCCGGCGCACGCGCGACCGACATGCCGCCAATAGCGCACAGCGGGATATCCCCGATCACGCTCTTCCATTCCGTCAGCCGGTCAAGCCCCTGCTCGGTCCATTTCATCTTTTTCAGGATGGTCGGATAGATCGGCCCAAGCGCGATGTAGTCCGGAGCCAGCGCCAATGCGCGGTCCAGCTCGGCGCGGTCATGGGTCGAAACACCCAGTTTCAGTCCCGCGCGGCGGATCGCGGGAATATCGGCAACATCCAGATCCTCCTGGCCCAGATGCAGCCAGTCCGCTCCCAGATCGATCGCCAGTTGCCAGTGATCGTTGACGACGAGCGCGGCGCCGTGACTGCGGCAGAGGTCCAGCGCCGTGGATATTTCGGTGCGCAAGCTCTGCTCTGGCCGGTCCTTGACCCGCAATTGCACGAGGCGCACGCCAAGGGGAACTGCGCGCGCCACCCAATCAGCGCTGTCGAAAATCGGATAGAAACGTGGCAGCGTCATAGCCATGCCTTCCCGATCAGGGGCGTCGATGGGGCGGCCATGTCGCGCACCCCCATCGGGCCGGATGCGGCCGCCAAGGCGCCTGCCTGCGCGCCCAGTGCAAAGGCACGCGCCATGGCTGCGGGGTCGCCGGCCTCGGCCACGGCGGTGTTCAGCAAGACGGCGTCAAACCCCATTTCCATCGCCTTGGCGGCGTGGCTGGGCAGGCCAAGACCCGCGTCGATCACCATGGCCACATCGGGAAAGGCCGCGCGCAGGGTGCGCAAGCCATGGATGTTGTTCAGCCCCATGCCCGACCCGATGGGTGCGCCCCAAGGCATGAGCACGCGGCAACCGGCCTCGACCAACCGCGCGGCCAGCACCTGGTCCTCGGTGGTGTAGGGGAACACCTTGAACCCGTCGGCACACAGCGCCTCTGCCGCCTCCAGCAGGCCGAAGGGATCAGGCTGCAGCGTGTCGGCATGGCCGATCACCTCCAGCTTGATCCAATCGGTCCGGAAATACTCGCGCGCCATCTGCGCCGTCGTGATTGCCTCGCGCGCGGAATGGCAGCCGGCGGTGTTGGGCAGCAGATGTACGCCAAGCCCGCGCACCATGTCCCAGAAGGTCTGGCCCGCGCCCTGTTCGCGGCGCAGGGACACTGTGGCGACTGATGCGCCGCTGCTGCGAAAGGCCGCCTCCATCGTTGCGGGCGAGGGGTAACCCGCAGTGCCCAGCATCATCGGCGTCTGCAGCGTCACGCCATAGAAATCGCGCATCGCTCAGCCCCCTTGCATCGCGGTCAGAACCTCAAGCCTGTCGCCAGGCGCAAGGGGCGTGTCGCCCCGCGCCGCCGCAGGCACGAAAGTGCCGTTCAGCGCTGTGGCCACGCGGAGTTCACTCCAGCCCAGTTCGGCCAGCGCTTTTGCCAGATCCGTGGCGGCGATGTCGCGCTGCTCACCATTCACTTCAATCTTCATGGAAAAGATTCCCCCGTTCTGCCTGTGAAAAGAAATTCAGCCGCCTGTTCGGCCAGCGCCGGAGCCATCAGAAAACCGTGCCGAAATAACCCGTTGAGATGCAGAATGCGCCCGCGCCGAACCACCCGCGGTACATTGTCGGCAAAGGCGGGGCGCAGGTCCGCGCCCATTTCGACGATCTCGGCCTCGGCAAAACGCGGGTCGAGCGCATAGGCCGCCGAAAGCAATTCCAGCGCCGAGCGTGCGGTCACGCCGCCGCGTGCCGCGGTTTCGATCTGGGTCGCGCCCAGCATGAACCGACCGCCCGCGCGCGGCACGACGTAAAGTGGATGGCGCGGATGCAGCAACCGGATGGGGCGCGTCAGCGTGATTTCCTCCGTGCGCAGCACGATCATTTCGCCGCGCACACCGCGCAACCCCGCCAGATCGCGCCGCGCGGCCAGTCCGCGACAGTCGATCACCGGGCCATCCAGCGCGCTCGGATCGACCGTGCCGGTTTCAACCGTGACGCCCGAGGTGGCGAGCGCGTCCACCAGATCGGCCAAAGCCTGCCGCGGATCGAGATGTGCTTCATCGGTAAAGAAAAGCCCGCGCCGATGCCGTCCGCCCAGATCGGGTTCAAGCGCCGCGATGGCATCCGCGTCGCATGTCACATGCCCCTCGGTGCGCGCCGCAAATCGGTCCAGTTCGGCCCTGTCGCGTTCGGGCGCCAGAACAAGCGTGCCCTGTTCGCGAAGTTCCGTCACCTGCCTCCAGAGTGCCGCCGCCTTGCGCCCATGCGTCACGATCAATGGCTCGGCCAAGGCGCCTTCGCATTCGGGCGACAACATACCCCCCGCCCACCAGGAACAGCCATGCGCGCCGGGCGCGCCTGTCCGGTCGATCAGCCGGGGGCGCAGGCCGCGCGCAAGGCAGGACCGCGCCGCCCAGAGCCCCGCGACCCCCGCGCCGATGATCGTGACGTCAGACATTGCGCCAGACCGCATGGAAGTGATGGACCGGGCCATGCCCGGCACCGATGTTCAGGCGGTCAGCGGCGGCGATTGCCGCCTGCAGATAGCTGTGGGCGGCGCGCACGGCTTCCGGCAGGGCGAGGCCCAGCGCCAGTCCCGCCGCGATCGCCGCAGACAGGGTGCAGCCCGTGCCATGGGTGTTGGTTGTGGCAATGCGACGCGCCGACAGTCTTAGAACGTCATCCGGCGTGATCAGCAGGTCAACGCAGTCTACGCCCGAACCATGCCCGCCCTTCATCAACACCGCCCGTGGCCCCAGTGCCAACAACGCGCGGCCCTGCTCCAGCATCGTAGCCTCGTCCCCGGCCTCGGGCGCATCCAGCAGGCGCGCGGATTCGGGCAGGTTGGGGGTCAGGACGTCTGCCAATGGCAGCATCTTCGCGCGCAACACCGCCACCGCGTCATCGGCCAGCAATGCATCGCCGGATTTCGCAATCATGACAGGGTCCAGCACCACGGGCGCCGTGCAGCGCGCCAGCCCCTCGGCCACAGCGTTGATGGTGCCGGGCCCGCCCAACATGCCTATCTTCACCGCCCCGATTTCAAGATCATCGAACACGGCCGCCATCTGGGCACGGATCATTTCCGGGGTGACCGGCTCCACGGCTGTGACGGCGCGGGTGTTTTGTGCTGTGATCGCGGTGAGCACGCTTGCCCCGTAAACACCCAGGGCGCTGAAGGTCTTGAGATCGGCCTGAATCCCGGCCCCGCCACCGCTGTCAGAGCCTGCTATGGTCAACGCTTGAAACGCCATATGCGCCCCCATTTCACAAAAAGGGCCAATGACGTGGAGGGTACAGAAAAGCTTAAGTGGCGCGTGCCAAGCCTGTGTTCCGTTCCCTACGCCGGTATGACCCAGATCAGGTTCGATGGGTCGGCTTTCGCCTCTCAGCCATGACGGCACCCCAACGGATTGGGACATGGCTATTTGCTAGCGAACCACGAGTCAACCAGATTGCCTGCGTGAGCATATCGAGTGACGGAGAAGGTTAGACCGCAGTCCCGTTCCCTCCGCCATTTATCCCTGATAAGTGTTTGTTTTTGTTGGGTAAGTAAAAAGCGCGTCCCCCACTATATCCCCCACCTAGATCAGGACCACCTCTGAATGCGCAGGACTTGGTAACCAAGTACATTCGCCTTGCCGCTTCGCGATTGAATGATAACAAATGATAAGGTCCGGGCGCACATTCGCGCAAATCTCTCATCTCGCTCCCGCTTACTGGTGAGGCAGTCGCGTCGTGCATTTCCTTGAGTATGCCTTGTTTCGACTCTGCATTCCAGTCAGCGGCGGTGGCGTGCTCAAAACGGAGTGTGGGTCAAGCCCACAGTCAACCGCTGATCGCCACCGGAAAACCCACCGTCTTGCATTTCATCGCTGCCACGAGCGCAACCACCGCCTGTGTGAAGCCTTCCCCTCAGCATCAGGACAACCAGTTACAACTGCCTTGCTTAATTTTTTGGCTCAGCGCGACCGCGATGTAACTCCCGTCCCACCTTGAGCGGGAAAGGGTCAGACGGCTGCCGATCCTATCCGTGACGACGAGCATCCAACTGCTCAATCCGCAACCGGCACAGCCAAGGCGGATGTGTCGCTAGTCATATCAGTTCCGTGTTTCGTTACTATTCCTGTTGCGACAACTGCGACTTCCGCGACATTTGGGTGTGCGTTTTTTGCTTCCGGGTCATGACCGTTGCGACACTTGCGACTACTGCGACAAGAGGGCGGGTCAGCGGTGCGCCGCCCTCTTCGATTTTGGCTGACGTTTTTGGATATTAAATTTGGCGCGCACCTTTCACGATCTGCCAAACCTCCTTGCGCGCAGCCCCGCGTATCACCGTTCCGGGGGCGAGCGCTACCAACCAACCATGCCGTTCCAACAGTGCCAGCGCCGCCCTTGCCTTTGGGCTTTCGCGCATTGGGTTCGGCCCAAACCGCACAATGAAAGGTGGCGGGGCGGCGGGTGTCGCGACATTGGGCGCGGCAGGTGTCAAGGTCGCGCAGAACGTCCTGACTGACACGCAGGCCGCTATTCTGCCGCTGGTCCCCTATCTGGATACACTTCGTTGGGTGTTCATTGCTGTGGCGCTCATCGGCATCGCGGTCGCGATCTAGCGCAAGGTTCTTTTCGTACGTAAATCGTGCCTTCATTTGTCTATCTTTTTCCTGGGCGGACTCCGGCACAGGCTTCGAGGAGTTTTGGGGCGCAGGTCGATATTCCCTTCTCTGTAATGACGAATAATGGCAAACCTTGCGAACCGGATACCGAAACCAATTTTCTGCGGAGACATTTGAAATGACCATTACGCCTATTCTTTTGTGTGGCGGTTCGGGTACGCGGCTGTGGCCTTTGTCGCGGAAATCATACCCCAAGCAATTTACCCAACTGATCGGTGAGGAAAGCCTGTTTCAGGCGTCAGCGTGCAGGCTTTCGGGTCCGGAATTTGCCGCGCCCGTAATCGTGACCGCCGATCCGTTTCGGTTTATCGTCACCGAACAGCTGGCGGCGGTGCAGCAGGCCCCCCAAGCCATCCTGATCGAACCCGATGGGCGCAATACCGGGCCTGCGGTTTTGGTGGCGGCGTTGCATTTGGCGGCGACTGATCCGGATGCATTGATGTTGGTGGCGCCTTCGGATCATGTGATTTCTGATGTGGCGGCCTTTCGCGCCGCCATTGCCGCCGCCGTTGCGCGCGCGCGTAAGGGTGATCTGGTAACCTTCGGCATTGCCCCGACCCGCCCCGAAACGGGGTATGGATATCTTGAATTGGCGGATGGTGCGCAGGCCGGGGCCGATACGCCGCAAAATCTGGCGCGATTTGTGGAAAAGCCCGAAAAGGCCGCTGCTGAAACCATGTTGGCCACGGGCGGGTATCTATGGAATGCCGGCATTTTCCTGTTTTCGGCCCAGACCGCGATTGAGGCATTCCAGGCCCATGCCCCCGAGATGATTGCGCCGGTCAAGGAGTCTCTTTCAACTGCTCAGTCAGATCTTGGATTTACCCGTTTGGCCCCCGAACCCTGGGGCAGGGTGGCCGATATTTCGATTGACTATGCGATCATGGAAAAGGCCACGAACCTTGCGGTGATGCCCTATGTCGGGGGCTGGTCCGACCTTGGCGGTTGGGATGCGGTCTGGATGGAAAGCGGGCCTGACGCGGCGGGCAATGTCACGTCCGATCATGCCACCGCGATTGATTGTCAGGATACGCTACTGCGCTCGGAATCTCCGGGGCTTGAGGTGGTGGGAATCGGGCTTGAGGATATCACCGTCGTGGCAATGCCCGATGCGGTTCTGGTGGCGCATAAATCCCAAAGCCAACGGGTGAAAGAGGCGGTGGCCAGCCTGAAGGCGAAAGGCGTCAGCCAGGCGGTGCAACTGCCGCGCGATTATCGCCCCTGGGGGTGGTACGAAAGCCTGATTGTCGGCGGCCGGTTTCAGGTGAAGCGGATTCACGTACACCCCGGCGCGTCGCTGAGCCTGCAGTCGCACCATCACCGTTCGGAACACTGGATCGTGGTCGAGGGCACTGCGCGGGTGACGGTGGATGACACCGTGCGCCTGCTTACCGAAAATCAATCGGTTTATATTCCGCTTGGCGCAGTTCACCGGATGGAAAACCCCGGCAAGGTTGCGATGGTGCTGATCGAGGTGCAAACCGGGGTCTATCTGGGCGAGGATGATATCGTCAGGTATGAGGATCTCTACGCCAGAGACTAGGCGCGATGGACGGCCCCGGATGGGCAGTGTGGATCATCCGGGGCAACTGCCTACCGCCCAAGGCAACAGTTTGGCGCCAGTTTCATTGATCGTCGCGGCCCATCCGCAGGCCAAGGCGGTTGGCGTGCCAGGCCGCTTCGGCCCGTGATCCGATGCCCAGCTTGCGATAGATCACCTTTATGTAGCCCGCCACGGTCGTATCCGCGATTCCCATTTCTTTCGCGACTTCGGAATTGCGCAGCCCGCGCGCAATCAGGCCCAGCACCTGGGTTTCGCGTTCGGTCAGTTGCGCCTCGGCGCTGGCCATCGGGCCGGTGAGGCGAAAATGCGCCATGATCCGGCGCGCAATCGACGGGGCGATGGCCGGGATGCCGATCGACAATTGTGCAAGCTGGCGCGCAAGCACCGCCGGTGTGCTTTCCTTGAGAAGATAACCATCGGCCCCGGCGGAAAGCGCCGCGACGATTGTGGCGTCATCGGCCATTACCGTCGTCACAACCTTGATGGCATCGGGGCTTGCGCTGTTGATCATACGCAAAACATCCAGACCTGAGCCATCAGGCAGCCCCAGATCAATCAATGCCAGATCAAAGGGTTGCCCACGAAACGCCGATGCTGCGCGCACGGAGTCGGCCAGTGAAACCCTGGCGCCCGGAAATGTATCGAGCACGACTTGCTCCAGCCAGCGGCGCGCCTCGGCAATATCCTCGACAATCAAGACCTGTTTCATTCCGCAGCCCTCGTATCGTAAATATTTTCGTTTGGTGTGGCGTCTTGCATCGGGTGCTCCAATGGCAGGCTGGCGGAAATGCGCGTGCCCTCAGGCGTGCTTTGCAGATCGAATGTGCCATGCAGTTGTGCGACCCGCGCCGCGAGGTTTTTGAACCCGTTGCCCGATTGCACGTTTGCCGCCTCAAATCCCCGGCCATCGTCGCACAGCGATACCGCGATGCCGTCTGCGGATGCCGACACGTTGATATGCACCGTGCTTGCGCCGGAATGGCGCACGATGTTGCTTGTGGCTTCGCGCAGGAAACACCGCAATGTGTGCATGATCTGTGGCGTCAGAAACAAATCGGGCAATGCGTGATCATGCCAATGGGCATCAATCTCTGCCGCTTCCAGATGGCCGATAATTTCGGCGCGCATGTCGGCGATCAATTGCGGCAGGGGCAGGCCGGTCTGATCGGGGTTCGAAATGATTTCGCGCAGATCGGCAAGCGTCTGGCGGATCAATAGATCCTTGCGATCAGAGGTTGAGGCATGCAGCGCGCTGAGCAGCAGGACGCCGATATTGTCGTGCATGTCACGGTTGATCCGAAGCCGCTCATCGGCAATGGCTTCGGCATAGTCCCGGTGTTGTTGCAGGCTTCGCGCGATCATTGAATTCAGCGTTTTGGCGCGGATCAAATCCGCCGATGAAAACAACCGCGACCCTTGATAAGCCCACTCCAGCCGCAGCGCGGTCAGCCCCGCAATCGGCGCAAGGATCAGGGACGCGCCATCGCCGACAAGGGTGGTCTGCACAGGATCATCACCCTTGAGTGCGGTTATTTTCAGTGGTTTGAACAAATCGGTCCAGAACGCCTGTAACAGGGCCTGTTGCCGTGTCGGCGGCATCGCCTGCGCGATTTCGGTGATGCGTTCATACAAGACTTCGGCAGGAAGCCTGCGATTGTGGCGCAACAGACGTGCCGCAGCCTCGCGCAGGGGCAAATAAACCACGCCAACCATCGCCAATGCGACCCCCAAGGCCGGCGCGCGATCAAGCGACAGGCCATAGATCAGTGCCGCATCCAAAACCAGCAAAAGCGCCACGCCCAAGCCATAGAACACAATCCCGAACGACCAGGTTGCAAGATCAAACAACCGATAGCGCAGCACCCCCATCGCCACACCGACATGGATCAGCAGAAAAAACAGGAACGCCGTGCTTTGTTCGATGATCGCCGAATATCCCAGAAGCGTCGGAACGACAGACGTCAGAACAAAACCGCCCGCGCCGACCGCGATGGACAGGCCAAGCCAGCCCAGCATCGCGCGTGCCCGTGGATCATGCCGGTTCACAACCACCTGTGCGATGATCGCGACCAACAAAACCGCCATCACAGCCGCGATCGCATTTGGCACCAGCCCAAGATGGCGTGGCCAATCGGCAAGTTGGACGAAGGCCAAGATGCCGCCAATCCCCAGCGGCGCAATCCACAATGCCGCGCGCGGCACGATCTGGCGCGGATAGATCAGGAACAGCGACACCATGCCGATCCCGAAGATCAGCGCGCCAGAGCTGTTGATCCGGCTTGCGGTGGTAAAGATCGGCCCACTCAGAGCAAGTTCGCGTGTGCTGTAAAGCGCCGCCGCACCCGACGACATGGCCAGCCCAAGCCCGGCGATCAGGAACATCCACGCCGCCGCGTCGCGCGGGCGCAAACACACCACCCAGGCACCGATGACAAGCCCGCTCAGCGCGACAAAAACCTGCAGCCAAAATTGCACCGGTATCTCGGCGATCATGCGCGTGGGGGCCGGGCCCACGGTGACCTGCGCGCGCCCGCCATCGCGTTCAATCTCCAATTCTACGGGGCCGCCCCTTAACATTTCGACCAACTGATCCTGGCGCGCAAAAAACCGCTGCAATTCCTCGGCTGATCCAATGCTGTCTGGCTCTTCGATCAAATCGCGCGGCTCAAGGATCACTCGGGTGCCGGGTTCAGATCCGGCATTTACGGATCGGGCCAGACTGACCAACCGTGCACCTGTGATATCCTGTGGCACATCCGCAGCGTGCGAGACTTGCTCAATCACCACATCCCCGTCCGCCCCAACCCCAAGCTTCAGGCCAAGCCAGGGTTGCTCGGTCGCGAGCCAGATCAGCCACAGCACCAACAGCAGGCTGGATATGACCACCACTGCGAAATAGGAACCGGGTGCGAAATATCTACGCAATGCCCCCTCCTGGTGGCCAGATCGGCATCGACATCTTCAGCCTCCGCAGTCTGCCGGGGCTGGCCGCGCAGATGCATCCGGCGCGCCCCTGGCGTGTTATTCCACAGTTTCAACCTGTCACAGGATATGTCTATGCTGAAAATCATATTCTGCCACCCCCCCTGAACAGGGGGGAGACACCGTGCACCGCGTTGAAGATAAATCCTCATACGGGATTGAATTAGTGTGAGGCGAGAATGAAAATCCAAGGTAATTTATTGATGACGGCCGTGTCTGTCGGCATGATGACGGCGCTTTCGGGCTGTTTGTCGGGTGGCGGCGGTGGTGGCGCGGGCGGCGGTGGTGGCGGTGGCGGCGGTTCGGCCGGCTACGAACAGGCGTTTGATGCGGCAACCGCGCGCTTGGCAACCACCGACATGCCAACCAGACTGGAAGCCAATTACAAAGGACAGTTCAAGGTCGGCGTGAATGACGGAACTGCCGAGGTGTTCGGAACGGATATCGATCCGCAGATGGCCGAAATCATCGGCGATCTGGATATCGATGTCGCATGGACAGAGGGGCAAGCCGCCAATCCGTTCTCGGGCACGGCAAGTAACATCGTCGCCACCGAGGCAGGCACAACCAATTCAGTCGCCATCGCGGGCGAATTGACGGTTGATAATTCACTGCCATCGTCGATCAACCGGGTCCATACCCCGGCGACGGATGTTGCGGGCTATACGGTTCCCGAAATGGATACCGGTATATTCATGTTCCACATGACCGGACAGGTGGAGCACGAGGAAAACAAGGGCGATGTCACCCTGCAATTTGGCGGAAATTTCCATGGGCCGGGCGGCAACGCAATGGTTGGTGCCGTGAGTGGCGGCATCAATGATGTGAACAACCCAAGCCCACAGATCTTTGACGCCGGTATCGGTGGCACGTTTTACGCAACGCAATAATCCGCCCGTTTGCGGTGCGGTGGCGGTCGGCGGGTTCCCCCTGCCGGCCGCGTCGACCTTTGCCACAAAGGAAATGCTATGGCGCTGATTTCGCGAACTCTTTTTGCTTTGGTATTCCTGATCCTGTCGGGTCTGGGTTCGCAACAGGCCAGTTTCGCCTTTGATCTGGATACAGCAGAACAGGCCGTGAAGAATGGCCAGTTCACCACGGTTATTCCGGCACTCGAATCCTTTGCGCCGAAAAACGAGACGGAAGAGCTGCGCCGTCTGTGGTTGTTGGGGGTGGCCAATGCCCGTGCCGGGCGCGCCAAGGCCGCAGTTGGGCCGCTGTCAAAACTGGTTGCCAAAGTGCCCGCCAGCCCGGTTTTCAGGCTGGAACTGGCCAGCGCGCTGATGGCGGCGCGCCAGGACACACGCGCGCGCTATCACCTGGAACAGGTGTTGGGTACAAACCTTCCCCCGGCGGTGCGCGCGCGGGTGCAATCACAGATAAACCGCCTGGAAAAACCGAAAAACTGGCAAGGCTACCTTCGCTTTGCGCTGGTTCCCGAAAGCAATGCCGCCCGCCGAACTCAGGCGGAAACCGTGAACTTTGGCGGGCTTGATTTCAATCTCAGCCCCGGTGCCCGCGCGCAGGCCGCAAACGGTGTGGAACTGGGATTTGGCTTTGCCGCCCTGCCGATCATTGGCGAACGCACGCGCGCCCGGTTCGGTGCCGATGTTCAGGCGCGCCTTTTTGACGGACGTGCGCCAGATGATGTCATCGTGCGGGCCAATGCCGCGCTGTTGCATTTCGGCGCACCGGGAAAACAACTCACGGCCGAGGCATTCGCCACCGAGCGCTGGCTTGCCGGTTCGTCCTATAGCCGGTCAAGCGGTGTTGGCTTTGGTTATGGGCGCACACTTGGCAGTCGGACACAGATCAAATTCGCGGCCCAACACGAGTGGATTTCCTATACCCAAGCCAATTATGACGTGCGGCGCACGGCGGCAAATGTACAGCTTGCCTATGCCGCCACGGGGCAGATGCGATTGCGCGCTGGCGCACGGATCGAGAGCCGTTCCAGCGGTTACACGCCCGCTGCCGGGGTTGGCAAAGGGATTTCCGTTGGGGGTGATTATACCTTTGCGGGGGGGCTGCGCATGGGGCTGGATTTATCCTATGATCTGAATGATTACGATGGGATCGATCCGTTGTTCGGTCTGCAACGGTCTGATCGGAAAACCTCGGCCACGGTGCAACTTACCAACCAGAACTGGAATTTTCGCGGTTTCGCGCCCGTGCTGAAAATCGGGATTGAGCGGCAAAGTTCGACGATCATTCTCAACAGTTACCGCAATGTGTCGACGAACATCGGGATTACCCGGTCTTTTTAGCTGCGCAATGACCGGACAAAAGCCTAGGAATTTCGCGGCACCGATGTTTTGGGTTCGCAGACGCAAGGGAAACTGAATTGATCCTTGCAATACGATCAACTTTAGGTGAACCCTGTACGACAAGGTGCCGGATTTAAAGGCATCCATGGGAAAACAGGCAGAATCGAAATCTATGGCGATCGTTCTAGAGGCGACAGGACTGACGAAAGAATTTCTCGGCTTTGTGGCCGTTGATAACGTGAATCTGTCGGTCGAAGAGGGCACGATACATGCACTGATCGGCCCGAACGGGGCGGGCAAGACGACGTGTTTCAACCTGTTGACCAAATTTTTGCAGCCCACGCGCGGCACGATCAAATATCGCGGGCGCGATATCACCAAAATGGCGCCAGCCGACATCGCGCGCCTTGGTCTGGTGCGCTCGTTTCAGATTTCTGCGGTGTTTCCCGATCTTACCGTCTTGGAAAACGTGCGCATCGCGTTGCAGCGCAAGCGCGGTGAAAGCTATGATTTCTGGCGCTCGCAAGGGGTTCTTTCGCGGCTGGATGATGACGCACGCGGCTATGTCGATCAGGTGGGCCTGAGCGATTTTTGCGACACGCGGGCGGCTGAACTTTCCTATGGGCGCAAGCGCGCGTTGGAAATTGCCACCACGCTGGCGCTGGAACCTGACATGTTGTTGCTGGATGAACCGATGGCCGGCATGGCGCAGGCGGATGTAGAGCTGATCAGCGCGCTGATCCGGCGGATCGCCAAGGGGCGCACTGTCTTGATGGTTGAACACAATCTTTCGGTCGTGGCCGATCTGTCAGACAAGATTACCGTTCTGGCGCGCGGCGCGATTCTGGCCGAGGGCGATTATGAAACCGTGTCGAAATCGCCCGAAGTGATCGACGCCTATATCGGAGCGGGCCATGACTGAACCGATCCTGCAGATTGACGGGCTGAACGGCTGGTATGGCGAAAGCCATGTGTTGCACGGCATGGAATTTTTCGTGAACCCCGGCGAGGTTGTCACGCTTTTGGGGCGCAACGGGGCGGGCAAGACATCGACCCTGCTTGCGATCATGGGCATTTTGTCAAAGCGCACCGGTTCGGTGAAATTCAAGGGCGTTGAAACCATCAAGATGGAGCCGCGCCACATTGCGCGCACCGGTCTTGCGATATGCCCCGAAGAGCGCGGCATCTTTGCGTCGCTCAATGTTGAAGAAAACATGATGCTGCCCCCCAAGGTGGCCGAAGGCGGGCTGAGCGTTGAGCGGATTTACGATCTGTTCCCGAATCTGGCAGAGCGGCGTCGCAGTCCGGGCACAAAGCTGTCGGGTGGCGAACAGCAAATGCTGGCGATTGCGCGGATTCTGCGCACCGGTGCCAAGACATTGCTGTTGGACGAACCCACCGAAGGCCTGGCGCCGGTGATCGTGCAACAGATTGGCCGCACGATTGAGGCGCTCAAAAAAGAAGGCTTCACAATTTTACTGGTCGAACAGAACTTTCGGTTCGCCGCATCCGTGGCCGACCGGCATTATGTGGTGGAACAGGGCAGGGTGGCCGACATGATCCCCAATGCCGAACTGGACGCCAACATGGACAAACTGCACGCCTATCTGGGCGTCTGACGATAAGGCGCGTCGAAAGAACGCGTAAGATCAATCGCGCCTTCGGGCGTTCAACAGGAGGAAAACTGGATATGATTCGTAAACTCGCAATGGGCGCAACCGCGCTGACCATGCTGTCCGCCGTGCCGGTGATGGCACAGGACATGATCGATGTGAAACTGGGCGTTCTGAATGACCGGTCGGGCGTTTACGCCGATTTGTCGGGCGAAGGTTCGGTTATCGCGGCGCGCATGGCCGTTGAGGATTTCAAGGCCGCAGAAAACGGTCTGAAGGTTGAAATCATTTCTGCCGATCACCAGAACAAGCCCGACATCGGGTCAAACATCGCCCGTCAGTGGTACGAAGTCGACGGCGTGAATGCCATTGTTGACGTGCCCACATCCTCGGTCGCCTTGGCCGTGGCCGAATTGACCGCGAACATGGGTGGCGTTCTTCTGGATTCCGGGGCCGGATCAACCGAACTGACCCGTGGCCAGTGCCAGCCAACCACCATTCACTGGACATATGACACCGCCGCCCTGGCCAACGGCACCGGCAGCGCGATCACCAAGGATGGCGGCGAAAAGTGGTTCTTCCTCACTGCCGATTACGCCTTTGGCCACTCGCTTGAGGAAAACACCGCCGCCGTGGTCAAGGATTCGGGCGGCGAAGTTGTCGGCACCGTGCGCCATCCATTCCCGGCGACCGATTTCTCGTCGTTCCTGCTTCAAGCGCAGGGATCGGGCGCGGATGTGATCGGGCTGGCCAATGCCGGCGGCGACACAGTCAACGCGATCAAACAAGCCAGCGAATTTGGCATCACCCAGGCCGGGCAATCCTTGGCCGCGCTGTTGTTCTTTATCACCGATGTGCACGCGCTGGGTGTGGAAACGGCGCAGGGTCTGCAACTGACCTCGGCGTTTTATTGGGATCATGACGACAAGACACGCGAATGGTCGGCCCGTTTCGAAGAAATGCACGGCGCAAAACCCACCATGGTGCATGCCGGCGTCTATTCATCCGTGTCCCATTACCTGCGCGCGGTTGCCGAAACCGGCACCACCGAAGGCCCGACCGTTGCCGCAGCCATGAAAGCGACCGAATTTGACGATCCGCTGTTTGGCAAAGGTTATGTGCGCGCCGATGGCCGCGTTATTCACGACATGTACCTGTACGAAGTCAAATCGCCCGATCAATCCGAAGGCGAATGGGATGTGTACAACATGAAGGCAACCGTGTCAGGCGATGACGCGTTCCTGCCCATGATCGATGAGTGCAATTTCACCGCCGACAAAGGCTGATCGTATTTGCATGACGGGGCGCGGCAGCAGTGATTGCCGCGCCTTTCCCTCCCTTTGCGACAGGCCATCTGCGGACCGGCCCCAAACCACACAGGAATGTCCATGTTCGAACTTCTGAACATTTCGCCCCAGGTTTTAATGGGTCAGCTTTTGCTGGGCCTGATCAACGGGTCGTTCTATGCGGTCCTGTCGCTGGGGCTTGCGGTGATCTTTGGATTGCTCAACATCATCAATTTCAGCCATGGCGCGCAATACATGATGGGCGCTTTCGTTGCCTGGATGCTGTTGTCGTATCTTGGCATCGGATACTGGCCCGCGCTGATCCTGGCGCCGCTGATCGTGGGGGCGGTCGGTATCGTTCTTGAACGATTCGCGCTTTCGCGACTGTATCATCTGGATCACCTTTACGGTCTGCTGCTGACCTTTGGCGTCGCGCTGATCATGCAGGGTTTGTTTCGCAACTATTACGGCATTTCGGGGCAGCCCTATAATATTCCCGACGCACTGTCGGGGGGGCGGAACCTGGGTTTCATGTTCCTGCCGAACTATCGCGCCTGGGTAGTTGTTGCATCGGTGATCGTGTGTTTTGGAACCTGGTTCATGATCGAACGCACCCGCCTTGGCGCCTATTTGCGGGCGGCCACCGAAAATCCGGTGTTGGTGGGGGCCTTTGGCATCAATGTGCCGCGGATGATCACGCTGACCTATGGGTTTGGTGTGGCACTGGCCGGGTTTGCCGGTGTGCTGGCCGCGCCGATTTATTCGGTAAATCCGAACATGGGGGCAGATCTTATCATCGTGGTGTTTGCCGTGGTGGTGATTGGCGGCATGGGGTCGATCCTGGGGGCGATCATCACCGGGTATGGTCTGGGCCTGATTGAGGGTTTGACCCGCGTCTTTTACCCCGAGGCTTCATCGGTGGTGATTTTTGTGATCATGGCAATCGTGCTGATGATCAAACCCGAGGGTCTGTTCGGGAGGGCAAACTGATGGCGACGCACGAAAAAAGTGCCGTGGGCATGCCGATGATGCACAAGGCGATCTTTGGCGTTTTGCTGGTGTTCCTGATGGTTCTTCCGTTCATGGTTTACCCGGTGTTCGCAATGAAGGTGATGTGCTTTGCGCTGTTCGCCGCCGCCTTCAATTTGTTGCTGGGGTTTGGCGGGCTGCTTTCGTTCGGGCATGCGGCGTATTTTGGCGGAGCCAGCTATGTTGCCGCCCATGCCGCCAAGGTTTGGGGCCTGACGCCGGAGTTGGCGATTTTGACAGGCACCGCCGCCGCGGCTGTCCTTGGGTTTCTGATCGGCTCGCTGGCGATCAAACGCCAGGGGATCTATTTCGCCATGGTCACCCTTGCCTTTGCGCAGATGGTTTATTTCTTTGCGCTGCAGGCCGAATTTACCGGCGGGGAAGACGGGATTCAGGGCGTGCCGCGCGGCGATCTGTTTGGGCTTGTCTCACTTGAAGACAATATCGCGCTGTATTTCTTTGTGTTGGCGGTGACCTTTGGTGGCATTCTGGCGCTGTATCGCATCGTGCATTCACCCTTTGGTCAGGTATTGAAGGCCATCCGCGAGAATGAACCGCGGGCGGTTTCACTGGGATATCGCGTGAACCGCTACAAGCTGTTGGTCTTTACCCTGTCCGCCGGATTTGCCGGGCTGGCCGGGGCAACCAAAAGCCAGGTGTTTCAATTGGCCTCGTTAACCGATGTGCATTGGTCGATGTCGGGCGAGGTGGTTCTGATGACGCTTCTTGGCGGCATGGGCACCGTGTTTGGCCCGCTTGTCGGGGCGGCGGTTATCGTGAGTTTGCAGAACTATCTGGCGACGTTCGGCGCTTGGGTCACGATCATTCAGGGTGTGATTTTCGTGCTTGGCGTGCTGTTGTTCCGCAAGGGTATCGTGGGGGTTATTGCCGGTTGGCTGCGCCACCCCCTTTGACAGGGGGCCGGTTTTGTCTGCATATTCAATACAGTTTCGCGCCGACCCCGGTCAGATCCATATCGCGCGGGTCGGCGCCGACAATGTGCCCTCGGTAATTGCCTTCAGCAGCACCCGCCGCGAACTTTCGATATGCGCATCCATGACGCCGCGCGCGACTTCGGGATCGCCACCGCGAATGGCATCCAGAACCGCCTGATGGCCGACAAAATCGGCGTCGTAAAACTCTGGCAGGCGCGCTTCGAGATAATAAAACCGCTCAAACTCGCGGATAAGCTGAACCGCGGTGCGGTGCAGGCGCCGGTTTCCCGCCGCCAGCGCCACAGTTTCGTGAAACGCGTTGTTCACAAGGATCATGTTGGCAATGCGGGCCGGATCAGGGTTGGCGCCATCACCGCTTTGATCTGCCGCGATCAGATCGGACATTTCATCGATAAAGTCCGGTTTGGCATCGCGCGCCGCCAGCGCGGCGGCCTCGCCCTCAATCAGGCTGCGAAACGCGAAAATATCGCGAATCTCTGAAATCTGGATCGGGGCCACCACATGGCCCCGACGTGGAATCGCGCGCACAAATCCCTCAACCTGAAGCCGCAACAGCGCCTCGCGCACCGGTGTCTTGCTCATCCCCAGGATGCCGGCAAGGTCGGCCTCGGTAAACGCGGCGCCGGGTTCCAGGGTGCGGCTGACGATCTGATCGCGGATCATCGCATAGGCCCGATCGGTCAGCGTCAGTGGCTTTTGCGGGCCCTGCGCGACGCCTTCGCGCCATGGAAAAACGCGCGCAGTCATCAGATTTTCAGTCATCGGGCACCTTTCACGGGGCAATCAGAACACAGGCGGTTTGCATGACAATCAGAGTCTGTCTCGGCCATCGGGTTGCAATATATACTGTGATATATTACCAAGCATACTTTCAAGGATCAATCCTGCGTCAACGCATTTGCCGCATCTGTCGGCGGCGCAGGGGTCACGACGCTATAAAACGGAAACCATGGCAAACTATCTTTTAAGACGCGTAATCCTGGGGTTGGCCGTTCTTGTGGTTGCCATGTTGCTGCTGTTTTTGTTGATTTACGCAGTGCCCGGCGATCCGGCGACGATTGCCTTGGGCCCCCGCGCCAGCGAGGCGCAAAAGGCGTTCTTTCGCGAACAGATGGGGCTGGACGACCCATTGCCGGTGCAGGCGCTGACGTTTCTGTGGAATCTCATGCACGGCGATTTCGGCACCGATATCCTGAGCCAACGTCCAGTCGCCGATCTTGTGTTTGCGGCCCTGCCCAAAACGATTCTGTTGGCCGTGGTCGGGGTGCTTTGGGCGGCTGTGATCGGGGTGCCCTTGGGGATCTGGGCGGCCATGCGGCCCAACACCTGGACCGATTGGGTGATCGGGATCATTTCGACCAGCGTTGTTGCCTTGCCCGCGTTCCTGACAGCAATTTACGCGCTGATCCTTTTCGCCGTTCAACTGAGCTGGTTTCCGGCCATCGGTGCGGGCGAACCGGGCAATTACGGCGATCAGGCGCATCATCTTGTGCTACCGGCCTTTGCCATTGGCGTGGCATGGGTGGGATACATTGCGCGCCTTGTCCGGGTTGCGATGCTGGAAACCTTGGCCCAGCCCCATGTGCGCACTTATCGCTCTTTCGGGGTCAGCGATCTGCGGATCGCGCTGCGGTTTGTTTTGCCGATTGCGGTGGTGCCGGTCATTTCGGTTTTGGGCGTGGGCATGGGCAATCTGTTGTCGGGTGCGGTGTTGGTCGAGGTGGTGTTTTCACGCCCTGGCCTTGGCTCCATGGCCTATGACGCGGTGATCAGCCGCAATTTCCCGGTGCTGTTGGGGTCGGTGGTGGTGACGACGGCGCTGTATGTCGTGGCGAATTTCATTGCCGATGCGGCCATCGCTTACCTTGATCCGCGCCTGGCCGAGAAAGGGTAAACCATGGCTGACAGCACTGTATCGCCTCCCGTTGCCGTGCGTGCCGAACGCTTTGGCGTGCTGCGCCGTTTGTTTGGCGCGCCGCTGGGGGCCATCGCGGCAATCGTGGTGATGGCCTTTGCGCTGGCCGCGATTGCGGCACCTTGGCTGGCGCCGTACGACCCCAACGCCATTGCGCCGGTCAACCGAATGCAGGGGCCAAGCGGCGCCCATTGGCTGGGCACCGATCAGTTGGGGCGCGATCTGTTATCGCGCATCATCCATGGCACGCGCACCGCACTGTATGTGGCTTTCGCCGGCACCGGTGGCGCGTTGGCTGTCGGCATGGCCATGGGCATGGCGGCGGGGCTGGGTGGTAAGGTTTTGGACAGTGTGTTGGTTTTATTCAACGATTCGATCAAGGCACTGCCTTTGGTTTTGTTCGCGCTGGCGCTGGTCACGATATATGGCGCATCGATGGTCACACTGATTTCGGTGATCGCGGTATCGATGGCGCCGGGGTATTTCCGCGTTGTCCGCAATCAGGTGATGGTGCTGAACAACGCCGATTTTATCGTTGCCGCACAATCCATGGGCGCGTCGCGCCTGCGGCTTGCGGTGACGCATATGTTGCCCAATCTGATCGGGCCGATTTTGGTGTTGATTGCCATGGATATTCCCGCCGTCATCGGCATTGAATCCGGGCTCAGCTTTCTGGGGCAGGGGATTCAGCCGCCGCAATCCAGCTGGGGCAACATGCTGGCCGAGGGATACACTTATGTGCGCCAAGCGCCCCATATTGCGGTGGCGGCGGGGCTGCCGATTGTCGTGTCGACGATCGCCTTCACCTTTCTGGGCGAAGCGCTGCGCGATGCGCTCGATCCGCGCAGCGGGGGGCGGTCATGAATAATTTGGTGCGCGAACCGATCCTGTCGCTTGACGATGTTTCCATCACCTATCCCGGCGCACCGGCCCCGGCGGTGCGCGGTGTCACGCTGGACGTGGCGCAGGGCGAAACCCTTGGCCTTGTCGGCGAAAGCGGGTCGGGAAAATCCAGCCTGGCCGCCGCGATCATCGGCCTGTTGCCCGATGGATCGCAGATTGGCGGCACTGTGCGGTTTGAGGGGCGCGATCTGGCGCATATGCCGGCCCGCACCCTGCGCGCCCTGCGCGGCACCGAAATTGCCACCATTGCGCAGGATCCGTTTACCGCCCTGAACCCGATCATGCGGATCGGGCGGCAGTTGGATGAGTTTCAGCATTGGCGCGGGGATCTGAACCGCGCTGAACGTCGTGCACGCGCCACGGATATGTTGGCGCAGGTCGGGCTGTCTGACCCCGAGGTGCGGATGACGCAATACCCCCATCAGATGTCAGGCGGCATTTTGCAACGCATCGCCATCGCCGCCGCCCTGTTGGCCGAGCCGAAATTGTTGATCGCGGACGAGCCGACAACGGCGCTCGATGCCACGACCGAGGCGCAGATCCTCGGGATTATGGCGGATGCCAAGGCGCGGGTGCGCGGTGCCACCGTGTTTATCACCCATGACATCAGCGTGGTTGAACGCCTGTGCGACCGGGTGGCGGTTTTGTATGCCGGTGAGTTAGTGGAATCCGGTACTGTGGCTCAGGTGCTTGAGGCCCCAAAACACCCCTATACACAGGCGCTTCTTGCGTGTGATCCGGCCCGGATTGGCAAACCCACCCGCAGTCTGCCCACGATTCCGGGCACTGTGCCCGCGCCCGACAATCTTCCCCAAGGGTGCGTGTTTGCACCGCGTTGTCCGGTTGCGATTGAGTGTTGCGAAACCATCCGCCCGAAACTTGAATCCGCAGGGCCGGGCCGCCGCGCCGCCTGCCATCTGGTGAACACATGACCCGCCCGCTTTTGGAAATTACAGATCTTGAGGTGCGCTATCCCTCGGCCGGTTATATCGCCCGGCTGCGCGGTGCGCCCGCCCATGTGACCGTGTTGCCCGACATATCACTGGCCATTGATACGGGCCAGACCGTTGGCCTGATTGGCGAAAGCGGCAGTGGAAAAACCACGCTGGGCCGGGCCGCCATGGGGCTGGCTCCGATCACGGCGGGGTCGGTGCGGGTGGATGATATTACCGTTACGTCGCAGGATGCGCCGGAATGGCGCCAGATCAGATTGCGCACCGCGATGATGTTTCAGGATGCGGTGGCGTCACTTGATCCGCGGATGACTTTGGGCACATCTGTCACCGAACCCCTTGCCATACAGGGCGCGATGAACGGCAGGCGGCGGGATCGTGCGGTTGAACTGTTGGATCTGGTCGGCCTGACCCCGGATTTCGCCGACCGTTATCCCCATCAGATTTCCGGCGGTCAGGCGCGGCGCGTGACCGTGGCGCGTGCCCTGGCACTTGAACCCAGTCTGGTGATCGCCGATGAGCCGACAGCGGGCCTTGATCTGTCGGTGCAGGGCGAACTTTTGAACCTGCTGAACGATCTTCAGGCGCGTCTTGGGGTGAGCTTTCTTTTGATCACCCACAACCTTGCCGTGGCGCGCCATGTCACTGATCGCATTGCGATCATGTATCTGGGCCGCATCGTCGAGGAAGCCACGAGCGAGCAGATTTTTCGCGCCCCCGCCCACCCCTATACCCGCGCCCTGATCGGGGCCAAGGATGCCACCGGCGGCGAAGGGTTGATCGCCGGTGATGTGCCCAGCCTGACCGACCGGCCCACCGGATGTGAATTTCGCACCCGATGCCCGTTGGCCACCGATCTTTGCGCGCAAAAGGCGCCCGCGCTTGAAACCATCGGCGCCGGCCATGTGGCAAGCTGCCATTACGCCAGGCCGCAAGAGATGCCTGTGGCCACACCAGACCCTTTAACCGACAGGAGCGAGATATGACTGAATTCAAACTGACACGCCGCCAGGCAATGCAACGTGTGGGCGGCGGCGGATTGGCCTTGGCCATTGGGGGCATGGTCGGCCCGAAGACCGCGTTTTCGCAAGACAACAAAACCCTGCGCATCCGCAATGACCGCGATATCGAACGCCTTGATCCGGCGTTGCGCGGCGGGTGGTACGATGAAACCGTGATGTTTGCGATCTTTTCCGGCCTCGTGCGCTATGCGCCGGGCGATGAATGGACTTGGGAAAAAGACGCCGCCGCGATGATCGACGACAGTGATCCGCAGCACGTGAAATTTGAATTGCGTCAGGGCATCATGTTCACCGACGATTTTGGCGAAATGACCGCCGAAGATGTGAAATTCTCCTATGAACGCTTTGCCGATCCCGAAGTGAACGCCGTCTATGCCTCGGATTGGGCGGCACTGGACAATGTCGAGGTGACCGGAAAATACACCGGCATCATTCATCTGAAAAACCCGTTTGCGCCGCTGTTTACATCAACGCTGCCCCATGCCTCGGGGCTTATCCTGAGCAAAAAGGCGTTGGAGGCATCGGGGCAGAAAAGCTTTACCGCGCAGGTTCCGGCCTGTTCCGGCCCCTATCAACTGGCCGAATGGCGCCCGCGCGAGGTGATCCGCCTGACGCGCAATCCCGGCTGGACCGGCCCCGAACCATACTATGACACGATTGAGTTGTTGCCGATTGGCGATGTCACATCGGCCGAAACCGCCTTTGCGGCAGGTGATATCGATTGCACCCAGATCGCGGTGAACTCGATCCCGTCCTATGAGGGCAGCCGTGCCGATCTGGTGGTGAAACCCGCGCTTGGGTATTCCTGGATCGGGATGAATGCGGACAACCCCAAACTGTCCGATCCCAAAGTGCGCCGCGCGATCCAACATGCGGTGGACGTGAAACAGATCGTTGATGCCACATTTGGCGGCGCGGTCAATCAGGCCGAAGGTCTGGTGCCACCGCCGCTGTTGGGCGCGCGCGACAACGTGCTGTATGGCCATGATCCGCAAAAGGCCAAGGATCTGTTGGCCGAGGCGGGTGTGTCGGATCTGTCGATCTCGCTGACCTTTGGCACCAACCCCGATATTCTGATCGTTGCTCAGGTGCTTCAGGTGCAACTGGCCGCTGTGGGCATTTCGCTGACTATCCGGCAGATGGACAGCAACACCATGATCGCCGAGGCACAAGACCCCGAAGGCCAGAAGAACATCGAGCTGATCATCGAACCGTTCACCACCGCGCCCGACCCCAGCTGGGTGACCGAATGGTTCACCTGTGATCAGATCGGAAACTGGAATTTTCAGCGCACCTGTTCGCAAAGCTGGGATGAGAAAAACGCCGCCGCCGTGGCCGAAACCGACCCCGACAAGCGCGCACAGATGTATGTCGAGCTGCAGAATGAGTTGGAGGAAACCGGCGCCTATGTGTTCCTGTATCACGGGGTGAATGCCTGGGTGTCCAAACCCGAGGTGAACGCCGTGTTCAGTGCCGATGCCCAATGGGCGCTGCTGCGCGATTTCTCTGCCGTTTGACACAACGCCGCCCGCCCGGGGATGACACCGGGCGGGCCACACCACGTTTACCGGGTTTTCGACCATGCAGAATTTCTCATTCGCCACAACAAATGATCACCCCGCGCCGTTTCGCCAAATCGCCATTCCGCTAAGTGATGGCACGCAACTGACTGCGCGTTTGTGGCTGCCGCAAACACCCGCAGCGGCCAAGGTGCCGGTGGTTTTGGAGTGGATTCCCTATCGCCAATCCGATGGCACCGCCCTGGCCGACAGCATGATGCATGGGTATTTCGCCGAAAGCGGGATCGCCGCCTGCCGGGTCGATATTCGCGGATCGGGCAATTCCGGCGGGCTTTTGCATGATGAATACCTGAAACAGGAACAGGATGACGCGCTTGAGGTCATCGCATGGCTGGCTGCGCAGGATTGGTGCAACGGCAATGTCGGGATGATCGGCATTTCATGGGGCGGGTTTGCGGGGTTGCAGATTGCCGCGCGGCGTCCCCCCGCGCTCAAGGCAATCATAACCGCCTGTTCCACCGATGACCGGTATCGAGACGATGTGCATTTCATGGGCGGGGCGCTGTTGATCGACGGGATGCAATGGGGCGCGGGGCTGTTTACCCAACTGGGCCGTCCGCCCGATCCGGCCCATGTGGGCGATACATGGCGCGATATGTGGAAGGCCCGCCTTGATGGCATCAGGCCGCCATTGGCCCGCTGGATGGCCCATATGGAGCGGGATGCGTTCTGGCGGCACGGTTCGGTCTGTGAAAACTATGCCGATATCGACTGTGCGGTCTATGCCGTGGGCGGTTGGGTTGATGGCTATACCGATCCGATCCTGCGCCTGATGGAGCATTTGCCCGGCCCGCGAAAGGCGTTGATCGGGCCGTGGACACATATGTACCCGACATGGGGGCAGCCGGGGCCGCGGATCGGATTCTTGCAAGAGTGCATGCGCTGGTGGCGTCATTGGCTGATGGATGAAGACACCGGCATGATGGAGGAGCCGATGCTGCGCCTCTGGGTTGGGCGCGATCCGCACCCCGACACCTGTGCGCCCGAAATAGATGGTGATTGGATTGGCGTCGATACCTGGCCCGCCACCGCCCCGAGCACAACATTTTTTGCCGATGACCAGCGTTTGTCGCCCACACCCGGCAGGGCGGGTGATGAAATCGTGCTGAACAGCCCGCTGACCGTTGGCGCGGCGGGGGGCGAATGGTGCCCGCTTGATGGTGGCGGCAACGGGCCGGAATTTGCCGCTGATGCGGCACTGGACGATGGGCCATCCCTGTGTTTTGCAACCCCACCGTTAACGGAACCGCTGCATCTGGTGGGGATCGCCACGCTGACGCTGCGCCTGTCGTTTGACGGGCCGCGCGCCCTGTTGGCGATTCGCCTGAACGAGGTGAAACCCGACGGCACCGTGGCGCGCATCACTTTTGGATTGCACCGCCTGAAACGCCCCGAAGGCGTGGCACCCGGTGAGATGTTTGAAATCGCCCTGCCGATCAAGAGTGTTGCCCATGAATTTGCGCCCGGCAGCCGCCTGCGCCTGGCCCTGTCGACCAGTTATTGGCCGATGGTTTGGCCCGAGGCGGACAATAACGCAATCCGGTTCGCGCCCGGATCCCTGCGGCTGGATTTGCCGGGAATGCCGACAGAGGCCGATCACGATCTGCCCGATTTCGCGTCGGCGATCCACGCCATGCCAGTTCCGTCAACCGTGATTGCGGCGGGGGAGGTCAGCCGTGATGTACATTGGAATCAGGCCACCGGGGCGGTTGCGCTTAGCACAGAAAACTCACCGTCAACCTATGAGATTGACGGTCTTCGCATCACATCCAGCGGCGCGCAGGACTATTTTATTCAACGCCGCGATGGCGGAGCGGCCGAGGCGGGTTTTCAGTTCTGCGAAACCTATCAGCGGGGCGATTGGTGCGTCAGCATTGCAACCGACACCCGGGTGGTGCGCCGGGGTACAACCCTTGTTCTGACGTCGCGGTTTACGGCGAAAGAGGGCGACGACGAGGTGTTCGCACGCGACTGGACCGATGAATTCGAATACTGAGGAGAGTGCGATGAGCGACGGTTACGAAACGGTCAAAGTCCCCGCGCGACAGGCGCGGATGATCGAACTGGCCGCCGGGGATAGCGTGGATGTGGTTAACACCCACGGTGGTCAGGTGGTTGATACCTGGGCCTTTCCCCTGGATGCGCCCGACGAATACATGTCGATGGAACACAGCCGGATCTTGCATTACCGGATGACGTTTCGCCCCGGTGATGCCCTGTGCACCGACAGTTGGCGCACGATCCTGACCTTTGTCGAAGATACATCGCCCGGCATTCACGACACCCTGTGCCCGGCCTGTTGTGAACCCAGCTACCGGATATTTTACGGCCACAAAGGGTATCACGACAATTGCGCCGACAACCTGCGCGCTGCGTTCGCGCGGATCGGGCGCACCCCGCCGCGTATCCCGACGCCATGGAACCTGTTCATGGAAACGGTGATCCGTGACAATGACGTGCTTGAGGATAATCCCAGCCGCACCGCGCCCGGACAATATGTGCGGCTGCGCGCCGAAATGGATTGCCTGTTTGCCGTTTCGGCCTGCCCGCAAGACCTGATCGTGATTAACGGCACTGATGGTGTGCCACGCGACGTGGCACTGCGAATCCGGCGCCGATAACGCCGGATTTCGTTAAAGATCGCCCTCGGGGGTGTTGAGCGTTGACCAGGTGTCATCGCGCGGCGGTGGCGGCGGTGTTTCGCAATTTGCGCCGTGAATGGCGACCTTTGCGATGAAATGGGCCGAAATCGGCGCGGTGACGAACAGGAATGCCATGATCAGCAATTCATGCATCGACGCATCGCCCAGCATGAAAGAATGGATCATCGACGCCAAAAGCAGCATCCCGATGCCCATGGTGCCCACTTTGGTGGGGGCGTGCAGGCGTGTCATCGGATCGTTGAATTTCAACAGGCCGATCACGCCGACGATCACAAATCCCGAACCCGCCAAGAGGCAAAAGGCGACGATATATGTTCCAACAATCTCGGCGGTCATTCGATGATGTCTCCTCTGAGAAGAAAGCGGGCCAGGGCAACAGTGGACACAAACCCAAGCATTGCGATCAACAGCGCAATCTCGAAATAAATCTGAATGCCCAGATAAATACCCAGCATGACCACAAGGCCCAAGGCGTTAATCACCATGGTATCAAGCGCAAGTATCCGGTCGCCCGGCGTCGGCCCCAGAACCAGCCGCACCATTGACAGAATCTGTCCCAGTGCCAGTGCGACAAAGGTGATGATCATGGCGATATCCATGAGAGCGGAAGCTGTCGTCATGAGAAGATCTCCTTGAGGCGATGTTCATACCGGTTTTTGATATCGTCGCGGATGGCGTCGGGGTCATCGGTGTGCAGCACATGAACCAACAGGCTGTGACCGGAATCCGACAGATCGGCCGAAACGGTTCCCGGGGTAAGGGTGATGGTGCCGGCAAGAACGGTGATTGCTTCGGGCTGGCGCAGGTCCAGCGGAATGATGATCCAGGCTGGGTTCAGTTTTGCGTTCGGGACGCTGAGAACGATCCAGGCCACCTGTATGTTGGCCACCAGAATATCCCACAAAACCATCAGGCTATAGGTGGTCATCTTGCCAAGGCTGAATCCCTTGGGGGTGTCGGGCCACCAGATTGCCGTGGCACGGGGGATGATGATGCCAAGGATGATCCCAAACACAACCATCCCTGCGGATACTTCGTTTTGCAAAATCACCCAGACCACCGTCAGAAGCAGTGTCAGATAAGGGTGCGGCATCAGCCAGTAGAACGCGCGTGTCATGTCAATTGTTCTCCTTCGGCGGGCTGAGTTTGCCTGGGGTGTCCAACACTTTTGCGATATAGGGCGCAGGCGCGAACAATTGCGCGGCGATGGTTGTGGTATAGCTGTGGATCGGTCCGGCGAACACTGTATTGGCCACCAACACCGAAATCAGCCCGCCCACCGCAACATACGATAACGCGGCGGGTTGTGGCAGCGGCTCGTCGCTCTCGGGGGTGGGGATGCTGTGGGATTTCCAGAACAGAACACTGCCCGCGCGGGCGAATCCCGCCAAGCTGATCAGGCTGGAAATCAACACCACGGCCCAGATCCAGATCACCAGATCGGTGCCATAGGCGGCATCAAGCAACAGCAGTTTGCCCAGAAAACCCGACAGCGGCGGCAGACCGGCCATGGCGATGGCGCCGATGAAAAAGAACGCGGCAGTCAGGGATGTTCCGGCGATCGGGGGCTGTGGTGTCAGATCAAGATTGCCGCGTCCGGTGCGCACCAGATCCGAAATCAGAAACAGCACCGCACCGGCAAGCGTGGAGTGCACAACATAATATAGGGCCGCCGCAATCCCGGCGGGCGTGAACAGCGCGACGGCCACCAACACCATGCCCATCGACCCGATAACCGAAAACGCCACCAACCGATCCAGGCGTTGCGCGGCAAGCACACCAACCATGCCAATGGCCAGCGACACCAGCGCAGCGGGCAACAACCACAAATCGTGCAGGCCCGATGTGACCGCAAGATCGGTTGGAAAGATCAGGGTATAGACCCGGATGATCGCATATCCCCCCACCTTGGTCATGATCGCAAACAGCGCGGCAACCGGCGCCGGTGCCTCGGCGTAACTGGACGGAAGCCAGAAATGCAGCGGCACGACCGCCGCCTTGATTGCAAAGACCAACAGTAACAGAACCGACGCCACGCGAATGCCAACCGTCGCCTCGGGGCCGATCTGGGCAACGCGGTTTGCCAAGTCGGCCATGTTCAACGTGCCTGTCTCGGCATAGATCGACCCAAGCGCGAACAAAAACAACGTCGAGCCGATGAGATTGAACAGTACATACTGAACGCCCGCGCGAATACGGGCGTTGCCACCAGCGTGAATCATCAACCCATAAGAGGCGATCAGCAGGACTTCGAAGAAAACGAAAAGGTTGAACAGGTCACCGGTGAGGAAGGCGCCCATCAGGCCCATCAACTGAAACTGGAACAGGGCGTGAAAATGCCGCCCACGCTCATCCCAGCCCGAACCGATGGCATAAAGCAGCACAAACAGTGCCAACACCACCGTGAGCAGCACCATCAGCGTCGAAAGACGGTCAGCCACCAGAACGATGCCGAATGGCGCGGCCCAGTCGCCCATCTGATACAACAGAATCGACCCGTCAGACACCTGAAATGCCAACCCAAGGGCAATACCGATCATGGCCAGCACACCGGCCACGGAAAACGCACGCTGAATCCCGATGTGATACCGGGCTGCCAACACGATGAATGGTGCCATCAACGCGGGCAAAACGACGGGGGCGATGATCCAGTGGTTCATGATCCGTCCTCCGCATCGGTTTCGGGCTGGTCGTCGACATGGTCGTCATCCGACCCAAGAAACGCCCCAAGGCCCATCATCACCACAACCGCCGTCATCCCGAAGGAAATCACAATCGCAGTCAGCACAAGGGCCTGTGGCAATGCATCGGTATAGACGGTCACGCCATCGCGCAGGATCGGCGGCGCACCGACGGTCAGCCGCCCAGAGGTGAACAGAAACACGTTGACTGCATAGGTCAGCAGCGACATCCCAAGGATCACAGGAAAGGTGCGCAACCGCAGCACAAGGTAAATTCCACCGGCGGTCATGATGCCAATGGCCGAAGCGACAAGCAATTCCATGTCACACGTCCTCCTTCGCGAACGCGGCCGGGTCGGGCGGCGGAACAGGTCTTGACGGGTCGATATCCATCGGGTGTTCGCTGTCGGGCACATGGGCGCGGCGCGCCAGCCGCGAAAAGCTTTCCAGCGAAAGCATCACGGCGCCCAGAACTGCAAGAAACACACCCAGATCGAAAAGCGCGGCGGTGGCCAGTTCGAATTTTTGAAACGGTGGAATGCGCACATAGGTAAAGTCCGAGGTCAAAAATGGTTTGCCCACAAACCACGCGCCGATGCCCGTCAGCCCGGCAATCAGAACACCCGCGCCGATCACCCCATGATAGGGATATCTCAGCCGCGCCGAGGTCCAGGAGAAACCGCTGGCCATATATTGCATCACCACGCCGATCGACACGATCAGCCCGGCAATGAATCCGCCGCCCGGTTCGTTGTGACCGCGCAAGAACACGTAAAAGCCAACCAGAAGAACCAGCGGCAAAAGCACCCGCGTCAGCACGACCATCATCATCGGGTGCACATCGCCCGCGCGCGGCTGGTCGGGTTTACGGTTCAACAGGCGTGCACGCACCGGCCCGTTCAACAAGGTTTCCGTGAGCGCGTAAATCAGCAGCGCGGCAATGCCCAGAACAATGATTTCACCATAGGTATCAAACCCGCGGAAATCGACCAGGATCACGTTAACCACATTGTTGCCACCGCCACCCTTGTAGGAATTGGCAAGGTGAAATTCGGAAATCGGCGTCGCCACCGGACCGCGCAGCATATAGTGATAGGCCAGCGTAAAGGCCGCCAGACCGCCCAGAATGGCCACCCCGGAATCGCGCACACGGCGCAATGTCGTGCTTTCTACGGGGGTGCGGTTGGGGAGGAAATTAAGCGCCAGAAGCATCAGGATGATCGTCACCACTTCAACGGTGAATTGGGTCATCGCCAGATCCGGCGCGCTGAAAAAAACAAAGCCGACCGAAACCATAAGGCCGACAATCCCGATCAGGATCAGGGACAGGAACCGGTTGCGGTGCAACACCACCATCCCGGCGGTTGCCGCCACCAGCATGGCCCAACCGGCAATCACCACGGGGCCCGCCGACTGCGCCGCGCGGGTGGGCGCGCCGACTGTTCCGGTGGTCCAGGCATGAAAACCGGCGCCGATGATCACGATGAAACCGACGGCCGCGTAACGCGTGAATGCGCCATCATGCAACGGCAGGATCAACCGCTGCGACATCCGCGCCACCGCCTCGACGATGGCTTCGAAAATCAACTTGGCCTCGGGGCGGGGGGCGGCATCCCACAGGCGCAGGGCAGGGTTGAAAATGGCGATCATCAGCAAACCACCAACAACCGCGATGACCGACAGGAAAAGCGCGGGCACCAACCCGTGCCAAATCTTGAAATGGGCATCGGGCACCGCCACGGTATCACCCAGCACCGCCGCTGTTACCAATTTGACAAAGGGCTCGGCCAGAAACGGCGCAACGCCAATCACCACAACCAGCACCACCAGGATGGCAGGCGGCAACCACATGCCGGCACCCGGATCATGGGGTTTGGCCGGATAATCATCCCGCACCGGGCCCAGAAACACATGGCCGATTAGGCGGAAACAATAGGCCGCCGAAAACAACGCGCCAAAGGTCGCCAGCGCCGGAACCAGCCACGGGGTTGAAAACAGAACTGTGCGTGTCGCTTCCTCCAGCATCATTTCCTTTGACAGGAACCCATTCAGCAGGGGAATACCCGCCATCGACAGGGCGGCCAGTGACGCAATGCCAAAAGTCACCGGCATCAAATGGCGCAACCCGCCCAGACGCCGGATATCGCGGGTGTGCGTTTCGTGATCGATGATGCCGGCCGACATGAACAGCGCGGCCTTGAACGTTGCGTGGTTGAGAATGTGAAACACCGCCGCCATCGCCCCAAACGCCGTACCGGTGCCCAAAAGCATCGTGATCAGGCCCAGATGGCTGACGGTGGAAAAAGCCAAAAGCGCCTTGAGGTCATGTTTGAACAGCGCAATCACCGCGCCCAGAACCATCGTGATCAGCCCGGCGGTGGTGACGATGACAAACCATTCCGGCGTGCCTGACAGCACCGGCCACATCCGCGCCATCAGGAAAATACCCGCCTTCACCATCGTGGCCGAGTGCAGATAGGCCGAAACCGGTGTCGGTGCGGCCATGGCGTGGGGCAACCAGAAATGAAACGGGAACTGTGCCGACTTGGTAAAACAGCCCAGCAAGATCAGGATCAACGCCACCAGATACAGCGGATCGCCCTGGATCATTTCGCGGCTTTGCAAAATCACGCTTAGATCATAACTGCCTACGATCTGACCCAGGATCAGCATGCCACCGATCATCGCAAGGCCCCCCATCCCGGTGACAATCAGCGCCATTCGCGCGCCTTGCCGACCTTCGGGCAGATGTTTCCAGAACCCGATCAACAGGAACGATGACAGCGACGTAAGCTCCCAGAACACAAGCAAAAGCAGGATGTTATCACTTAAGACAATCCCGACCATCGCGCCCTGAAACAACAACAGATAGGTAAAGAACTGGCCCATGTTGTCATCGCGGCTAAGGTAACGGCGCGCATAGGCAATGATCAAAAGCCCGATCCCAAGGATCAACAGGGCAAAGAAAAAGCCCAGACCATCCAGCATCAGCGTGAAGTTCAGCCCCAGCGATGGCATCCAATCAACCCGCGCGGTGACAACGTTGCCGGCAAGAACTGCGGGAAGATGACTGAGCAGGCCAATGAATGCCGTCAGCGAAACGGTAAACGTCACCCCCGCTGTGGCAGAGCGGCCAGCCGAGTTCATCAAACCAGGAAGAAGAGCACCAAGGAAGGGCAGGGCGACGAGAATAAATAGGGACACGGAAGCTCCTGATTCAATGGCACAGATACCTTTCTCACAAATTTAACCGAAATCACAACCGTGCAGCGGTAAAATTTAGTCTTTTGCGGTGATTACCCGTGATAAACCAATCATTGCACAGCGCGCAGGGCATTGAAATCATCCTGCCACCGTTACAGGGCGGCGAAGCGCCTGTGTGACGGGTTTGGTTTTTACATCTCAAACCGACGAAATGCATTGCCCCTGTGGACAGACAAGTGGGACAGGGATAGATCGAAATGGCCCTTTGAACCACCAGGATCGCCCAATGCCCAGCCTGAATGAAATCCGCACGACATTTCTTGAATATTTTGCACGCAACGGTCACGAAATCGTCGAAAGCTCGCCTTTGGTGCCGCGCAATGATCCGACGCTGATGTTTACCGCGGCCGGCATGGTGCAATTCAAGAACCTGTTCACCGGGGTTGAGCATCGCGATTACACCCGCGCCACGACCGCGCAGAAATGTGTGCGCGCCGGGGGCAAACATAACGATCTCGATAATGTCGGCTATACCGCGCGCCACCACACGTTTTTTGAAATGCTGGGCAACTTCAGCTTTGGCGATTATTTCAAATCCGAGGCGATTCCGCTGGCCTGGGATCTTTTGACCAAGGAATTCGGCATCGATGCGTCGCGCCTGTTGGTCACGGTGTATCATACCGATGATGAGGCGGTGGAGATTTGGAAAAAACACGCCGGGCTGCCTGATGATCGGATCATCCGCATCGCCACCGATGATAATTTCTGGTCTGCCGGCCCCACCGGCCCGTGCGGCCCCTGCACCGAGATTTTCTACGATCACGGCGATCATATTCCCGGTGGCCCTCCGGGCAGCCCCGATGAAGACGGCGATCGTTTTATCGAAATCTGGAACCTGGTGTTCATGCAATATGAACAGATGGAGGATGGCACCCGGCGCGATCTGCCCAACCAAAGCATCGATACCGGCATGGGGCTGGAACGGATTGGCGCGCTGTTGCAGGGCAAGCATGACAATTACGACACCGACATCCTGCGCGCCCTGATCGAGGCCAGCGCACAGGCCACCGGCACCGATCCCGATGGCCCGCAGAATATCCACCACCGGGTGATTGCCGATCATTTGCGTTCAACGTCGTTCCTGATGGCTGATGGGGTCATGCCCAGCAATGAAGGGCGCGGATATGTGTTGCGCCGGATCATGCGCCGCGCCATGCGCCACGCGCATCTGTTGGGCGCAAAGGATCCGCTGATGCATCGGCTTGTGCCTGCACTGGTGGCGCAAATGGGTCAGCCCTATCCCGAACTTGGCCGCGCCCAAAGCATGATACAGGAAACTCTGTTAAGCGAAGAAACCCGGTTTCGCCAAACCTTGGATCGGGGGCTGCGCCTGTTGGATGACGAGGTGGCGAATTTGCCCGAAGGCGGCGCATTGTCCGGGGCGGCGGCATTCAAACTGTATGACACCTTTGGCTTTCCTCTCGATTTGACTCAGGATGCCTTGCGCGAACAGGGGCGCGGCGTGGACATTGCCGGGTTCGATGCCGCCATGGCCGAACAAAAGGCCAAGGCGCGCGCCGCCTGGGCGGGGTCGGGCGAAACGGCAGATGCGGCGATCTGGTTTGATCTGGCCGAACGCCACGGCACCACCGAATTTCTGGGCCATGATACCGAACAGGCCGAAGGCCAGATTTTGGCCGTGGTCGATGGCAACGCCCCCGTGGCCGAGGCAAAGCCGGGCCAGACGGTGCAGATCGTTGTCAACCAAACCCCGTTTTACGCGGAATCCGGCGGCCAGGTGGGCGACAGCGGCACCCTGACCACCGCCGAAGGGCGCGCGCGCATCACCGACACCCGCAAATCCGTCGGCGTTTTCATCCACTTTGCCGAAATCACCGAAGGCGTGGTGAAAACCGGGGCCGGTGCAGTGCTGAGCGTTGATCACGACCGGCGCAGCCTGATCCGCGCCAACCATTCGGCCACCCACCTGTTGAACGAGGCATTGCGCGAAGTGTTGGGCGATCACGTGGCACAGCGTGGCTCATTGAACGCACCCGACAGGCTGCGCTTTGATTTCAGCCATAACAAGGCGCTGACCCTCGACGAGATCGCGGAAATCGAAACGCGGGTGAACAACTTTGTGCGCCAGAACGCGGCGGTCACAACCCGGATCATGACGCCCGATGACGCGCGTGGCCTGGGCGCACAGGCGCTGTTCGGTGAAAAGTATGGCGACGAGGTGCGCGTCGTGTCCATGGGCCAGGCCGATACCGGCAAGGGCAGTGATGGCAAAACCTGGTCAATCGAACTGTGCGGCGGCACCCATGTTGCGCGCACCGGCGACATCGGCCTGTTCGTCACCCTTGGCGACAGCGCATCAAGCGCGGGTGTGCGCCGGATCGAGGCCCTGACCGGGGCCGCCGCATTCGATTATCTCAGCGGTCAGGATCATCGCCTTGCACAGGCCGCACTGATGCTGAAATCCGGTGCCGCCGATGTGCCCGACCGCCTGCGCGGCCTGCTTGACGAACGCAAGGCCCTGCAAAACGAAGTGGCGCAGTTACGCCGTGAACTGGCCATGGCAGGCGGGGCGGGCCAGTCCGAACAACCGGGTGCCGACACAATCAACGGCGTGCCATTGTTGGCTCAGGTGCTGAATGGCGTGACCGGAAAAGATCTGCCCGGCCTCGTCGATGCCCACAAGGAACGACTGGGCAGTGGCGCAATCTTGCTGATCGCGGATGCAGGCGGCAAGGTGGCCGTGGCTGCCGGCGTCACACCGGATCTGACCGAAACCGTCTCGGCTGTTGATATGGTGCGCGTCGCTGTCGCGCCGATGGGCGGCAAAGGCGGCGGTGGTCGCGCCGATATGGCCCAGGGCGGTGCAAAAGATGCCTCCGCGGCCCAAGCCGCCATTGATGCCGTAAAAACCCTGCTGAAAGGATAAGTCATGACCGCTCTCTGGATCGCCCATGTCAAAGTAACCGATGAGGCCGCCTACGGCGAATACGCAAAACGCGCCACCAGCGTGATCGCGGAACATGGCGGCGTTTTCCTGGCACGTGGCGGTGCCTATGAAACCCTCGAAGGCCCGGATCGCCCGCGCAACGTGGTCGCCCGCTTTCCGTCCATGCAGGCGGCACATGATTGCTATCACTCGCCGGGCTACCAAGAGGCGCTCGGCTTTGCCAAGGGTGCCGCACAGCGCGAACTCTCGATTGTCGAAGAATGCGCGCCCTGATTTTCCGTTTCTGAAAATATCCCCGCCGGAGGCTCCCGAAAGCTCCAAACGTGACACCATAAAAAATGGCGCGGGCCGTGACAGCCCGCGCCAAACCAAAACATCATGTGGCCCCCCATGGGGGGCCTCCGTCAGATCACGGTTTGCTTTTCGCGTTGCGCTTGCGTTCGTGCGGATCAAGAAACCGCTTGCGCAAACGAATGGCGTTCGGCGTCACTTCGACCAGCTCATCATCATCGATATAGGCGATGGCCTGTTCCAGGCTCAGGGTGATCGGCGTGGTCAGGCGCACGGCCTCATCCGTACCGCTGGCGCGTACGTTGGTCAGCTGTTTGCCTTTCAGCGGATTCACCTCAAGATCGTTCTCGCGGCTGTGCTCGCCAATGATCATCCCGGTGTAAACCGGCACCTGCGCGCCGATAAAGAATTTGCCGCGGTCTTCCAGTTTCCACAGCGCATAGGACACCGAAACGCCCGTTTCCATCGAAATCAGAACCCCGGCCCGGCGTCCGGGAATCGTGCCCTTGTGCGGCGCCCATTCGTGAAACACACGGTTCAACACGCCCGTACCGCGTGTGTCGGTCAGGAATTCACCGTGATACCCGATCAAACCGCGCGATGGCACATGGGCGACAATGCGGGTCTTACCGGCACCTGCCGGTTTCATCTCAACCAATTCGCCTTTGCGCGATCCGGTGATTTTCTCGATCACCGCGCCGGAATACTCATCATCGACATCGATGGTGGCTTCTTCGATCGGCTCGTGGGTGACGCCATCAATTTCGCGCAACAATACCTGAGGCCGCGACACTGACAGTTCGAATCCCTCACGGCGCATGTTTTCAATCAACACGCCCATTTGCAGCTCACCACGCCCGGCCACTTCGAATGCTTCGCCGCCGGGTGTGTCAGTAACCTTGATCGCGACGTTCGATTCGGCCTCTTTCATCAGACGTTCGCGAATGACCCGCGACTGAACCTTTTTGCCGTCCTTGCCGGCCAGTGGGCTGTCGTTGATGCCAAAGGTCACGGTGATTGTGGGCGGATCGATCGGTTGCGCGGGCAGGGCGGTTTCCACCGCCAAGGCACAGATCGTATCGGCCACGGTGGCCTTGGTCATGCCTGCAATTGACACGATATCACCGGCGCTTGCCTCTTCGATATCCAAAGAAATCGGGCCGCGAAACGCCGAAATCTTGGTTACGCGAAACTGTTCAATCTTTTGCCCGATCCGTGAAAGCGCCTGAACGGTCGCCCCCACTTTCAATGTCCCGGTTTCCACACGACCGGTCAGAATACGGCCCACAAACGGATCCGAGCCAAGAGTGGTGGCCAGCATGCTGAACGGTTCGTCCTTGTGCTTCATCTGTGCCGGAGGGGGCACATGGCGCATCACCAGATTGAACAGCGCGTCCAGATTCTTGCGCGGCCCGTCCAGTTCAGCATCACACCACCCCGAACGCCCGCTGGCGTAAAGATGCGGGAAATCCAGTTGATCGTCGTCTGCCTCAAGATTGGCAAACAAATCGAACACTTCGTTCAGGGCGCGGTCCGGCTCGGCATCGGTCTTGTCAACCTTGTTCAACACAACAATCGGGCGCAACCCAAGGGCAAGCGCCTTGGAGGTGACGAATTTGGTTTGTGGCATCGGGCCTTCGGCGGCATCCACCAACAGAACCACACCATCAACCATCGACAGGATCCGCTCAACCTCGCCACCGAAATCGGCGTGGCCGGGGGTGTCAACGATGTTGATCCGCGCGCCTTTCCATTCCAGCGATGTGGCCTTGGCCAAGATCGTGATCCCGCGCTCGCGCTCCAGATCGTTGCTGTCCATCATGCGTTCGGCAACGGCCTGATTGGCGCGAAAGGCGCCGGATTGTTTCAACAGCTCATCCACCAACGTGGTTTTGCCGTGGTCAACGTGTGCGATGATCGCGATATTGCGAAGGTCCATATGTCTTACCTTTTTCGGAGTTGCGCGGGCAATACCGTGCAGCCGCAGAAAACACCACCCTTTGCGCGCATCGGATCAGTCTTTTGTGTCGTTTTCATCCTTGGTGATCACGGTCAGCGGTTCATTGAACGTCATCGTCCGATAGGGAAACGGTATTTCGATCCCGGCCTCATCCAGCGCGCGCTTGACCGCGGATACCACATGATCGCGCGATTGGCGAATGTCGATGGGGCGCGATCCGGTCCACCATGTGACCTCGAAATTGATTGAACTGTCGGCAAATTCCTGTGCGAATATCTCAACATCGCGCACGTCGTCGCGCACCAGATTGACGTTTCGCACCGCGTTTTCGATCACCTCGCGTGCGGCGTCCACGTCCTCGCCATAGGCAACGCCGCAGATCACCGTGGTCCGGCGCACATCGCGCGACGTGCGGATTGTGACCGGATTCTTGAAAAACATCGCATTGGGCGCCACCACAAGTTGCCCGTCGGTCTGGCGCACATGGGTATCGCGAATCGTGATCCGTTCAACCTGGCCCTCAATCCCCTCGCAATCAATGTAATCGTCGACGGAAAACGGCTCGCGGATCAATAAAAGAACCCCCGCTAGAAAATTCTCAAACACGTCCTTGAAGGCAAACCCGATTGCGACCCCGCCAATCCCCAGCGCGGTCAGCGCGCGCCCCGGCGTAATGGTGGGAAAGGCGATGGTCACGGCAATCAGCCCGGCCATCAGCCACAGGCCAACAGTGATCAGCATCATCACCACATCAACCAACGACCGGCGCATGCCCGTGCGGCGCAGGGCGCGCGGCACTGTCCACTGTACGGCTTTTATCACCAGCCAGATGAAGACAATGAAAACGACCGACAAAACCAGCCGGGGCAGAACCTCCCAAAACCCGGTGGCGTAGCCTTGCAATTGATCACGAAGCGGGGCGGGGAAAACGGACCAAAGGCCGGAAAACAAATTCTGCATACAGGCAAACGCCCTTTCTGCGCTCTGGGTTCCTAATGGGTGGCGCTATTTGAGAACAAATGTATCACCAGAATACCCGCCAGAATCAGCGCCATCCCAAAAACGGCTGCCGGATCCAACCGTTGCCCAAACACAAAGAACCCGATGGCAGCGATAAAAACGATGCCAAGACCCGACCAGATTGCATAAACGATGCCCACTGGCATGGTCTTCAGCGCCAAGGCCATCAACCAGAATGAGAGGCCATACCCGATCACCACAACAACCGAAGGCCAGAAACGGCTGAATTGCTGACTGGCTTGCAATGCAGTGGTGCCAACGGTTTCGGCCAGAATGGCAAAGAACAGATATATATAATGGGCGGGCATGGCGGCTTTCGGCTTGACTGGAATAGGTGCAGGCCTGCTGATGACTGACGTGTGCAACACCATCCTGCCCCAGATGGCATAATCATCACACGCGGCATTCACAACCATAACGCGCGACCAAACAGCGGGACGCCGCCCAAATCGGATCATGTGTTGTGTGGCATCGCGCCATCACAGACCGCGTACCAATTCGCATGGCGGCTCAGCTTGTCACCAAGGCTTCGATGCCGACAACGATTGTAATCGTGATGATCAGGATCATGGCATTGCTCCCTCGTGTTCGCCCCCCAACGGTATGCCGATTAAGGCGCGAATAAGGCAAGAGTTGCCTGAAATCAGCCACGAATTTGCTTGATTTGCCCAATTTGATTCAAATTTAAAGAAACAATTGCCCGGTCTGCGTGGCATTGTCTGCATCTTCGGGGGCTTGAAGGCGCTCAGCTTCGGGAATCAATCTGCAATCGGGCAAATTAAGGCCAGATTGGGGCGCGGCATAAATTACAAAGCAGGTTAAAAAACTGGCCTGCGGCGCACCCCGTTATTCAAGGTGCGCCGTATCAATGCTGGCTCCCGCCGGGTAATATCACATCCTGCAGCACAGTTTTTTCTTGCCGCAAATATCCCGGGGGTTTGGGGGCTGGCCCCCAATCCGCCCAACGCCACAATTACCGCGTGTTTTCAGTCAGCCGCCGCCGCACATAGGTTTGAACGTCACCGATCATATGTTCCATATGCGGATCTTCAAAGAAATGGCCGGCGCCTTCGATCTCGGTGTGGGTGATGGTAATGCCCTTTTGTTCGTGCAGCTTGTCCACCAGAGCCACCGTATCACGGGGCGGCGCGACACGGTCAGCCGTGCCGTTGATCACAAGACCCGAGGCCGGGCAGGGCGCAAGAAAGCTGAAATCATACATGTTGGCGGGGGGTGACACGCTGATGAAACCGGTGATTTCCGGACGGCGCATCAACAACTGCATCCCGATCCACGCGCCAAAGCTGAATCCGGCAACCCAGCAATGTTTGGCGTTCTGGTTCATCGACTGCAAATAATCCAGCGCGCTGGCCGCATCGGACAATTCGCCGATGCCCTGATCGTATTCGCCTTGCGAACGGCCAACGCCGCGGAAATTGAACCGCAACACGGTAAAGCCCATGGCGTGAAACGCATAGTGCAGGTTATACACGACACGGTTGTTCATGGTGCCGCCAAATTGTGGATGCGGATGCAGGATGATCGCGATCGGGGCGTCATGTTTTTTCTGCGGATGATACCGCCCCTCAAGCCGACCTTCCGGTCCGGGAAAAATAACCTCGGGCATATGTCTCCCTGACGTGACTGCGGTGCGCCGCTTATTCTTGACGAAAACGCACGGGCACCTTAGAATGGTTCTAATCTGCGATAAAGGCACAGGATGAATGGCTCAGGTAATTGCCCCAAGCCTTGACGTCAACTGTTCACCGTAATCAAACAAGGGGAATGCCACGTGAAACTTAGCACAAAAGGCCGATATGCCATGGTTGCCCTGACGGATCTGGCTCTGACCGGTTCGGATCGGTTGGTGACGCTGGGCGAACTCAGCAAGCGGCAGGATATTTCCCTGCCATATCTTGAGCAGTTGTTCGTCAAATTGCGGCGTGCCAATCTGGTTGAATCCGTGCGCGGCCCCGGTGGCGGCTATCGTCTGGCACGTCCGGCCACAGAGATTCGTGTGGCCGAAGTGATGGTTGCGGTGGATGAAACGGTCAGCGCCATGCACACAGGTGCCGGTGCCCAGGGTGCCGTTTCGGGAAGTCGTGCACAATCGTTGAACAACCGGCTGTGGGAAGGGCTGAGCGCCCATGTCTATGTGTTCTTGCATCAGACCCGACTGTCGGATGTTGTGGGCAATGAACTGGCGCCATGCCCGGCGGTGCCGACCCTGTTCACCGTGGTGGATGAGGCATGAATCGCGCCTATCTTGATTGGAACGCGACCACGCCGTTGCGCCCTGCGGCGCGCGCGGCAATGGTGGCGGCAATGGATGTGGTCGGCAATCCGTCATCCGTGCATGGCGAAGGACGCGCCGCCAAGGCGCTGATTGAACGCGCCCGTGGCCAGGTGGCGGCGGCCTGCGGGGCCGAGGCATCGGATATCGTATTCGTATCATCGGCCACAGAAGGCTGCGCCATGGCTTTGTCGGGGCGGGGATTGACCTGTGCGCCGGTTGAACACGAGGCGGTGCTGGCCTGGTGCGACCGGGCATTGGCTGTCGATGCGAACGGCGCAATCACGGTCGCCGATCCGGGGGCAAGTGCGGTGCAATTGGCGAACTCGGAAACCGGGGTGGTTCAGGCGCTGCCAGAGGGGGTGGCGTTTTGCGATGCGACTCAGGGATTCGGTAAAATACCTTTCGCTTTTGAATGGTCGGGGGCCGATGTGGCGGTGATTTCTGCCCATAAATTCGGCGGACCCAAAGGTGTGGCTGCGGTTTTATTGCGCCGCGGGCTGGATTTGCCCGTCCTGATCAAAGGCGGCGGGCAGGAAATGGGCCGCCGCTCGGGAACCGAAAACATCATTGGAATCGCGGGGTTGGGCGCCGCAGCTCAAGCTGCGTCTGAAGATTTGGCCAATGGAATCTGGGATGGGGTTGCAGAACTTAGAAATATTCTAGAAACAGCTCTGGAAGCTTCTGAGAAAGTGACTATTTTAGTCGGGAAAGACTCATTGAGGTTGCCCAACACCTCATGCATTCTCGCCCCCGGTTGGAAGGGCGAAACCCAGGTGATGCAGATGGATTTGGGTGGTTTTGCAATATCGGCCGGATCGGCCTGTTCCAGCGGCAAGGTGCGCGCCAGCGCAGTGTTGCGCGCCATGGGATATGACGAAGATCAGGCCGCAAGTGCGATCCGCGTATCGCTGGGGCCGCAGACGACGCGGGATGAGATTGAACGCTTTGCCGACCGCTGGTTGGCGCAAGAACGGAAATATAGGGCGAAAGCCGTCTGAAAGGGGATCGAGATGACTGCATTTGATGTAGACGTAAAAGAGGGCGTAGACCAGGAAACCGTGGATGCGGTGAAATCCCTTTCGGGCACGTACAAACACGGCTGGTCCACCGACATCGAGATGGATTATGCGCCCAAGGGCCTGAACGAAGATATCGTGCGCCTGATTTCGGAAAAGAACAACGAACCCCAGTGGATGCTGGATTGGCGGCTGGCCGCCTTTGCCCGTTGGCAGCAGATGGAAGAGCCCGAGTGGGCGATGGTGCATTACCCGAAAATCGATTTTCAGGATCAGTATTATTATGCCCGCCCCAAAAGCATGGCGGAAAAGCCCAAATCGCTGGATGATGTCGATCCCAAGCTTTTGGAAACCTACAAGAAACTGGGCATTCCGCTGAAGGAGCAGATGATCTTGGCCGGGGTTGAGGGCGCGGAAAACGCCGACGAAAACCGCAAGGTCGCGGTGGATGCGGTGTTTGATTCTGTTTCCGTTGGCACCACATTTCAGGCCGAGTTGAAAAAGGCTGGCGTGATCTTCTGTTCGATCTCTGACGCGATTCAGGACCACCCTGAATTGGTCAGGAAATATCTGGGTTCGGTCGTTCCGCAATCTGACAACTTTTACGCGACGCTGAACAGCGCGGTGTTTTCTGACGGATCGTTCGTTTATGTGCCGCCCGGCGTGCGGTGTCCGATGGAATTGTCGACCTATTTCCGCATCAACGCCGAAAACACCGGCCAGTTTGAGCGCACGCTGATCATTTGCGACAAAGAGGCCTATGTGTCGTATCTGGAAGGCTGCACCGCGCCGATGCGCGACACGATTCAGTTGCACGCGGCGGTGGTCGAACTTGTCCTGCTGGACGATGCCGAGATTAAATATTCGACTGTGCAAAACTGGTTTCCGGGCGATGATGAGGGCAAAGGCGGAATTTACAACTTTGTCACCAAACGCGCCGATTGTCGTGGTGATCGCTCCAAGGTCATGTGGACCCAGGTTGAAACGGGGTCGGCGGTGACGTGGAAATATCCGTCTTGCATCTTGCGCGGCGATGACAGCCAGGGCGAGTTTTACTCGATCGCCATCGCCAACAACTATCAGCAGGCCGATACCGGTACGAAGATGGTGCATTTGGGAAAGAACACCAAATCGCGCATCGTGAGCAAAGGCATTTCGGCGGGCAAAGCGCAGAACACCTATCGCGGGTTGGTATCCATGCACCCCAAGGCCAAGAATTCGCGCAACTTTACCCAGTGTGACAGCCTGCTGATCGGGGATAAGTGCGGCGCGCATACGGTGCCCTATATCGAAGTGCGCAACAACTCATCGCGGGTTGAGCATGAGGCGACCACATCCAAGGTGGACGATGATCAACTGTTCTATTGCCGCTCGCGCGGGATGGACGAGGAAGAGGCGGTCGCCCTGGTGGTGAACGGGTTCTGCAAGGAAGTGTTGCAGGCCCTGCCGATGGAATTCGCCATGGAGGCGCAGCAGTTGGTTGCGATCAGCCTGGAAGGGTCTGTCGGCTAGGCCGAAGATTTTCAGCACGAAAAAGATTCAGGTGGGCCTGCACCCAAGGTGGTGCGGGTCACTTTTAAAATAAATGGCCAGGGGCCAAGCGAACCGAAGGGGAAAGATATGCTTGAGATCAAGAACTTGCACGTCAAACTTGAAGAAGAAGATAAACAGATCCTCAAGGGTGTGGATTTGTCGATTGGCGCCGGTGAGGTGCATGCAATCATGGGCCCCAACGGATCGGGCAAATCAACGTTGTCGTATGTTTTGTCGGGGCGTGACGGGTACGAAGTGACCGAAGGAACAGCCCAACTGGAAGATGCCGATATTCTGGACATGGAGCCCGAAGAGCGCGCCGCCGCCGGTCTTTTTCTGGCGTTTCAGTATCCCATTGAAATTCCCGGTGTTGGCAACATGACATTCCTGCGCACCGCGGTGAACGCACAGCGCAAGGCGCGCGGCCAGGACGAGATGAGCGCGACCGAATTTCTGAAGGAAATTCGCGCCCGTGCGAAAGATCTGAAAATCGACGCTGACATGCTGAAACGTCCGGTCAATGTGGGCTTTTCCGGCGGTGAGAAAAAGCGCAACGAGATTCTTCAGATGGCGATGCTTGAGCCGAAAATGTGCATTCTGGATGAAACCGATTCCGGGCTGGATGTGGATGCGATGAAACTGGTCAGTGACGGGGTGAATGCCCTGCGCAATGAGGGCCGGTCGTTTCTGGTGATCACCCACTATCAGCGCCTTTTGGACCATATCAAACCGGATTTCGTGCATATCATGGCCGATGGCAAAATCATCAAATCCGGCGGCCCCGAGTTGGCGATTGAGGTTGAAACCAACGGCTATGCCGATCTTTTGGCGGAGGCAGTGTAATGGCTTTGCCCAAATTGAAATCCGATGTCACGGCGGCCCGGATTGCCGCCCTGACAATGCCGGACGGCGCCGCATGGGCGCAAGAGGCGCGCAAGGATGCGTTGAACCGGTTGCAGACCATTGGTCTGCCCCATCGGCGCGATGAATACTGGCGTTATACCACGCCTGACACCCTGAACACGCCAGACGCGGCGGATGCGGCGGTGTTTCACAGCGATGAATCGCCGGTATTCGGTGAGATCGACCAATTGAAAATCGTGTTTGTGGATGGTGTGTTTGATGCTGATGCCTCGGATGACCTGACGCTGGCCGGGGTTGAGATTGAGCGTTTGGAAACCGCTGCGCAGGCCGATATCCATTGGGCGCGCGATCTGTATGGCGTGCTTGAATCCCGTGGCCAAACCCCTGTGGCGCGGCCTTTGGCGGCCTTGAACACCGCCTTTTCCACCGATGGGATCGTGATCCGGGTGACGGGGCAGGCGGCACGGCCGGTTTCGTTGGTGTATCTGCACGAAGACACATCTTCGGACGCGATCTTGCATCATCTGGTCAAAGTAGAGCAGGGCGCAAACCTGACCCTGCTGGAAAACGGCCCGGCGGCATCGCGGTTCAACAACGTGCTTGAGGTTGAGGTGGCCGATACCGGCACGTTCAACCATGTGCGCGTGCAGGGGCGCGATCATGAACGCCGCGCGGCGACGCATATCTTCACCCGTCTGGGCCGCGAAAGCACGTTCAAATCGTTCACTCTGACGGTGAATGGCGTGCTGACCCGCAATGAATGCGTCATTGAGCTGACCGGCGATGATGCCGTGGCCCATGTGGCCGGCGCGGCCTTGGGTGATGGTGATTTTCACCATGATGACACGGTGTTCGTCACCCATGACGCGGTGAATTGCGAAAGCCGTCAGGTGTTTAAAAAGGTGCTGCGCAACGGTGCGACAGGCGTGTTTCAGGGCAAAATCCTGGTGAAAAACCCCGCCCAGAAAACCGACGGCTATCAAATCTCGCAAGCATTGCTTCTGGATGATGATGCACAGTTTCTGGCCAAGCCCGAGCTGGAGATTTATGCCGATGACGTCGTGTGTTCGCACGGGTCGACCACCGGTTCGATCGACGACACCGCGCTGTTTTATCTGCGGTCGCGCGGATTGCCAAAGGACGAGGCCCGCGATCTGCTTGTCTTGTCCTTCCTCGCCGAAGCGCTGGAAGAAATCGACGATCCGGCCCTGACCGAGGATATGACAACCCGGCTTGAGGCGTGGCTGGCCCGGCATCGCCGCTAGGATATGTCAGTCACCAAAGACATTTTGGCGTCCTATCGGCGCCCCGGCAAAGTGGTTTTGCGCCGCTCGGCCGGGGCGCCGCGCGAAGACCGGGCATTGGTGATTGTCATGGTCGCCTGTGTGCTTATTTTCGTGGCCCAATGGCCGCGTTTGTCACGCGAAGCGTTCGTGACCGATCAGGATTTCGATATGCTGCTTGGCGCGTCTCTTTTGGCGTGGTTGTTTCTGATGCCGCTGATCCTTTACGGTGTCGCCGCGATCAGCCATATGGTGGCAAAGATCATGGGCGGGCGGGCAACCTGGTATGAGGCGCGGATTGCGCTTTTCTGGGCTTTGCTGGCTGCATCACCCTTGTGGTTGTTATGGGGGCTGGTCGCCGGGTTTATCGGTGCCGGGCCTGCCATGGACATCGTGGGCGTGATTGCAGTGGGCGCCTTTTTGGCGATATGGATATCGGGCCTTTGGGCTGTTGAGCGGCAAGCGGAGCCATAATAATGCTGAACCTGTCGACTTTGCTGCCTTTGGCCATTGAAACGCTGAAACAGCCCCGCGCGGTGACCGAACGCCTGATCGCGCTGAACCTGGGTCGTCAAACCCTATGGCAGGCGCTGGCGCTGGTTGTGATCCTGTCGATCCTGCTGACCGAAATCACCGGCATGGTCTTGTTGGGCCTGTCGGGCCAAAGTGCCGAGCAGTTGTATTTCCTGCCGCCTCTGCAAATGGGCCTGTTCCAGTTCTGTCTGCTGGTGATCATGGTGTTCATCATCTTCTGGTTGGGCCGGGCCTGTGGCGGGACGGGGCGGTTTCAGGACGGGTTGGTGATGGTGATCTGGCTGCAGTTCATCATGGTGTGTTTGCAGTTGGTTCAGACTGTTCTGATGTTTGTTTTACCGGCGCTTGGCGGCGTGGTTGCGATGCTGTCGGTGGTGATTTTCATGTGGCTTCTGACGCATTTTCTTGTGGCGATCCACGGGTTTGAGTCACTTGCGAAAACCTTTGGCATGATCGTTGTGGCAAGTTTTGGATTTGCCTTTGGATTGTCGATTATTTTAGCCCTGATCGGGGTCGGTGTGCCAGGAATGGAGCAATAGATCATGTATGATGTTCAAAAGGTGCGTGCCGATTTTCCGATCCTGTCGCGGCAGGTGAATGGCAAGCCGTTGATATACCTTGATAATGGTGCATCAGCGCAAAAACCCCAGGTTGTGATTGATGCAATCACACAGGCCTATGGCCATGAATACGCGAATGTTCACCGTGGGCTGCATTATTTATCCAACCTCGCGACCGACAAATACGAGGCCGTGCGCGGCACGTTGGCGCGGTTTCTGAACGCCGGGTCGGAAGACGAAATCATCATGAACACCGGCACCACCGAAGGCATCAACATGGTTGCCTATGGCTGGGCAGCGCCGCGTATGCAGGCGGGCGATGAGATCGTGCTGAGCGTGATGGAGCATCACGCCAACATCGTGCCTTGGCATTTTCTGCGCGAACGTCAGGGTGTCGTGCTGAAATGGGTCGATGTCGACGCCACCGGCGCGTTGGATCCGCAGGCGGTCATCGATGCCATCGGTCCGCGCACCAAACTGGTGGCGATCACCCATATGTCGAACGTTTTGGGCACCCGGGTGGATGTGAAAACCATTTGCGCGGCGGCGCGGGAAAAGGGTGTGGCGGTATTGGTCGATGGATCACAGGCCGCCGTCCACGGTCCGGTGGACGTGCAGGATATGGGTTGTGATTTTTATCCGGTCACGGGTCACAAATTGTATGGTCCGTCCGGGTCTGGCGCGATCTATGTGCGCGCCGAACGTATGGCCGAAATGCGTCCGTTCATGGGCGGCGGCGATATGATTCGCGAAGTGCGCAAAGACGCCATTGAATATAACGACGCCCCAATGAAATTTGAGGCCGGCACACCGGGCATCGTGCAACAGATCGGTTTGGGTGTCGCGCTGGAGTACATGATGGGCTTGGGGATGGAGAACATCGCCGCCCACGAGGCCAAGTTGCGCGATTATACAGTCGAAAAATTGTCGGGCCTGAATTGGGTGCAGGTGCAAGGCACGACGCCGGACAAAGGCGCGATCTTCTCCTTCACGCTTGATGGACCGGGCCACGCCCATGACATTTCAACCGTGCTGGACAAACGCGGAATCGCCGTGCGGGCCGGGCAACATTGCGTCGGCCCTTTGATGGAGCATATGGGCCTGAATGCCACCTGCCGCGCGTCTTTCGGTCTGTATAACACCACGCAAGAGGTTGACGCGCTGATCGACGCCCTCGAACTGTGTCACGATTTGTTTGCGTGACCTGACGGAGGTGCCTTGCGGCACCAAGACATGTTTTGTTTGCCTCCTTTGGGGCGCCACAGCGCGATTTACAGCCGTTTTTCCACGCTGCTGGGGCAGGAGCCTCCGGCGGGGATATTTGAAGCAAGAAAAACTCTCGTGTGTTATTGGCAATTCGGCGTTGCGAAGGGGCTTTGACGGCAGTATAGAGGGAAAAGTAGACTCATAGCTCAGCTGGATAGAGTGTCGCCCTCCGAAGGCTTGGTTGTGTGGTTGCAAGGTGTTGAAAGTTAAAGTGGAAATCAGATCGGTTGTAGCGGTATCGTACAGAAACCGCACAGATACACCGCTGAAAATGCGGTCCCATAGCTCAGCTGGATAGAGCGCTACCCTCCGAAGGTAGAGGTCTCAGGTTCGAATCCTGATGGGATCGCCATACTTTTAAATCACATGAATACGGGATTCTTCGGATCAATCCTCTTCAGTCGCCACACTGCGAACCTCAGCAACAGGTCAGGGCGACGCATGCCGCGGGCATGATGTGCAGCGGCAACCAGGCGGCCGTAGGTTCTTGAGGTCATACTGGCAGCTCGCCGCGTATTGCCGCTTCTGTGAGGCGTGCGTGGTTTGAGAGATTGAAGCGACGAACCTTCTCCGCCATCAGCTCGTCGCGGCGTTCCTCAGCAGCGATAGCCTTCTCATAGAGAGCCTTGATCTCTGCATCATATACGCCAGAGTCGTAGTGAAGCATCGAGATATCTTCGTCGCGCTCTTCACAACGCATCTCGAAAAGTTCTCGATAGTGCCAATGCTCATCATCCGCCGCGCGGATCGCCTCGTTCAGTTCTGCCGCCTTCATCATCATTACGTTCATCATGCCCGACCTCCATTTCTGAAGGGGAATTAGTCACCTGACGCGTGGGGCAAAATTGAATCTCTGCAAACTCAGTTCAGCGGCCCTGAGTTTGCCGCGTCGACCATCGCTCGCAGCAACTCCTCCTCTTCTGCTTCGCGCTCCGCAGACGTCATCCCATTTTGTTCAAGGTCGTATATCCGCTGCAGCAGCATCGAATATGCCCGCGCTGAGATCAAAACGAAATCTTCCTTTCCCGGCCTTTCGATGTGCAGAGGGTGTCCGTCAAGATCGTCGCCGATCATGGGGGGCTTCGCCAACACGCCTTTTGAGAGCTGACATGGTTCCCTTGCGAATGGTGTGTGCGAGAAATTTCCCGCCCTGATATGTGGCAGTCAGCACAACCAGAGTGCCAGACAGCTCATAGGCTGCCACGGTCTCCCGGTATCCGTCGGCTTCAGTTTCGCTCGAGGGCGGCAGGATGATCTTTGTTCTCATGTTCTTTCCTTTCTGCTTATCGGCTGTTGCGTCAACCGATACAGAGGAATTAGGCATGAGATCAGGATTCAAAAACGAATTCGCTTGAAGCACGAAGAAATTTTAGAAGTCATTGATATATCGGGAAACTTTATGACCTGCGAATAGGCGTCGGCTCCGTAGTTTTGCGAACTACACCGCCCCTGAAGATTGTCGTCGTCCTGACAGTCTCCGCTCCACGGTGCGCGACCTCGATGCCTACGCTATTGACCTCAGCATCTTCACCGCCAAAGCAGCGATGCATCGCGTCCAGAATACCGACATCGCCCAGCTGATTTACTCGCGGGTTTGCATTATTGCGCACGCTGGGAACAGTGGCTGGGAAGAGGTAGATACAAGGCGGCGGTAGGCGGTAAACTACGTTCGACCACAGCGCGGCGGCGGTCCTTGGATCGAACTTCATTTATGGAATTGCCCATCCCCCTCCCGCCGCTGGAGGAGCAGAAGCGGATTGCGGGGATATTGGATCAGGCGGACGCGCTCCGCCGCCTCCGCACCCGCGCCCTCGACAAACTGAACACCCTCGGACAGGCGATCTTTCATGAGATGTTTGGGGATGTCTTTCACAACTCAATGGGCTGGGCGGACAACGAACACTTAGAAGATGTTGCGGATATTGCTTCCGGCATCACAAAAGGCCGCAAGACCGGAAATGTGCCTTTGCGTGCGGTTCCATACATGGCGGTGTCGAATGTTCAGGACCAACGCCTGAAGATGGACGTTGTTAAAGAGATAGAAGCAACCGAGGCGGAAATTGGTAGATATCTGCTCCGGCAGGGTGACCTACTCTTAACGGAAGGAGGTGATCCCGACAAATTAGGCAGGGGATGCCTGTGGAGCGACGAAATTCCAGAGTGCATACATCAAAACCATGTTTTCCGCGTCCGTATCAATGATGAGCGTATCATCCCAATTTTCTTGCAGTGGCTCGTCGGTAGCCAACGAGGGAAACGCTATTTCTTGAGTGTTGCAAAGCAAACCACTGGAATTGCCTCAATAAACAAAACCCAGTTGAAAAAGCTTCCGCTTTTGTTGCCACCTTTGGAAAGGCAAATAGAATTTGAAGCCAGCATCGCGGAATTGAAAAACTCAGTGGCACGACAAAATACCGCGAAGTTGAGAGAGCAATCCCTCTTCGCCTCCCTCCAACACCGCGCCTTTCGCGGCGAACTCTGACCTCCTCGCACTCAATGGTTGAGAAAGCGAAAACACCAATCTAACCTGAGCGAAACCAGTATTCTCCAGTTTATCAGAGTTTTAGGGCATAGTATGACGCAAACATTCACCGGAGCCTCTGATGATCACATAATCGACCTGATCCGGTTTGCAGAGCAACGGTTGATCGTGGCGGCGCCTGCCTTCTCAATTGCAGTGGCTGACGCCTTGGCTGAAAGGATGTCAGACCTTCCCGATCTGTCGTTGACCGTCATCCTCGACGCAGATCCCGAAGTGTATCGCATGGGATATGGCGAGGTCGCCGCGTTAGAGCGCATTCGTGCGGCAGCCGCAAAAGAGAGCTTTCGCCTACAGGAACAGGCAGGCATCAGGATCGGCCTGGTCATCTCTGATGAATGCACATTGATATACGCCCCGTTATCGTCAAACATAGAGGCGGGATCCACCTCTGACGCCAAGCCAAACGGGATCTATCTGGACGGGGCCGTGACCGAGATGCTGACTGAAAAAACAGCAGGGGTCGATGCGCAGGGCCAGCCAGTGAAAGCCGAAATCGGCAATGACAGCCTGAGCGCGGCACGTGTTGCGGCCACCCAGCAGGACCTGACGGAAACGCCGCCGCTTCCCGTTGACCTCACCCGCAAGCTGAATGTTTTCATCACAAGGGTTCAATATGTAGAGTTGAAGGCGAAAGGGTATCAAATCAGCCGCAGACGCGCCGAGTTGCCGAAAGATTTTTTTGGAATGGATAGTGACGATCTGAAGGAAAGGATCACCGGACGGATCGGCACACCGCTTGAGGGTATCGGGAAGCTGGATGTTGAAATCACTATCGGCGAAAAGACCGAAAAACTGAATGTGGACGAGAAGTTTCTTCAGAAAGAGCGTGGTGAAATAGAAAAAGCCCTGACACACGTTATGGCCAAACGCGGACGTGTCATTCTGCGGAAAGACCGTGCCTCATTCGATTATCAGATCGACCGTTTCAAGGCAATCATAGCAGCATACCAGGAAGCGCTGGCTTCTCGACTCGAGGATGCACGTGAGCAGTTTCGAATGTCATTCGTTGACGAATTCCTCGAACGCTGGAGAGCCAATCCACCGGCGAGGTTTGCGAGACGCATAGAAGGTGCAACCGAGGACGAGCTGCGGGCTGGCATCATTTCTGAGGCGGATAAACTGTTCGATCGCATCGTAAAGCTGGATGGCCCTGATGTTACCATTGTCTATAAAGATATCGCTATTGAGGATTTGAAAGACGAGAGCTTTATGACTGCATTGCGTGATGTCATGGCAAGGGGCGGGATGAAGAAGGAGGATCTGGCCAAACTCTTCGAGCAAGGCGAAGCTGCCGCATCACAAGGTAGTTTCAACTTGGACAGTGGTCCGAAATGACCCAATTCGCCTTTCTCGCCGCCGATTTCCCCGACCTTCTTAAACATGCGGAAAAGGCGGAAAAGCTGGCCCTGTCCGATCCGCGCGGCGCGTGTTTCTGGGCGCGTCTAACATTGGAAACGGCGCTGAAATGGCTTTATCGTCGTGATCCGGTATTGCGGAACCCTTACGATCAAACCTTGGCGGCCTTGATCGCAGAACCCAGCCTGACCGAACTCACCGGCCCCGCCATCACCACCAAGGCGAAATATATCAAGGATCAGGGCAACCGCGCCGCCCATGACAGCGGCAAACCCCTTACACCGCAAGACGCCGCTGCCACCGTGCGTGAGCTGTTCCATGTCTGCTATTGGATCTCGCGGACCTATGCGACAGGGGCCAAGCCCGATCCCGCGTTATCTTTCGACATTGCCAAGTTGGAAAAGTCTCTCACCATCACGGCCAGCACAGTCGCGCAAATCCAGAAGATCGAGGGCGATGTCAAAGCCGCCAACAAACGTGCTGAAGAGGCTGAGGAGGCACGCAAAGCTTCGGAAGCAGGGCGGCAGGCGCTCGAAGACGAACTGGCCAGACTGCGCGCCGAGGTTGCCGAAGCCCGCCGTGCCAACCAAGCCGTCCCCGACGATCACGACTATGACGAAGCCACCACACGCGATGCCTTCATCGATCTGCTGCTGACGGAATCCGGCTGGCCTCTGGATCAATCCCGTGATCGCGAGTTTCCCGTCACCGGCATGCCGAACCAGCAGGGGAACGGCTTTGTCGACTATGTGCTTTGGGGGGATGACGGCAAGCCGCTCGCCGTGGTGGAGGCCAAGCGCACCAAGAAAGATCCGCGCACCGGCCAGAACCAAGCGCGGCTCTATGCCGATTGTCTTGAGACGAAGTATGGGCGGCGCCCCGTGATCTTTACCACTAACGGCTACGAGCATTGGCTGTGGGATGATCAGATGTATCCTCCGCGTCCGGTCTCTGGCTTCTTGAAGAAGGATGAGTTGGTCCTGTTGCACCAACGCAGACAAACCCGGAAGGCCCTGAGCGAGGTTAGCATCGACGAGGCTATTGCCGGGCGGTTTTACCAGCAGCGCGCAATTCGGCGCGTTGGCGAGGCATTTGAAAAGGACCGGCTGCGCAAATCGCTGCTGGTCATGGCGACCGGCAGCGGCAAGACGCGGACCGTGATCGCGCTGATCGACCAGCTCCAACGTGCAAACTGGGTGAGGAGGGTGCTGTTCCTCGCTGATCGGATCGCATTGGTGAAGCAGGCGCATGGTGCCTTCAAGACCCATCTGCCATCAACCCCCTCTGCAAACCTCTTGGAGCGCAACGACCCTCGCAAGAATGACCATTCGGGTGCAAGGGTTCTGCTGTCGACCTATCCGACTATGATGGGGATGATCGATAATGTCAGGGACGGAGAAAAACGCTTCGGCCCTGGACATTTCGACTTGATCGTCGTCGATGAGGCCCACCGCTCGATCTACCGCAAATACCGCGCGATCTTTGATTACTTCGATGGAATGCTGGTCGGTTTGACCGCCACGCCGCGTGACGAAATAGACCGCGACACCTATTCCCTCTTTGAGTTGGAGCGGGGTGTCCCTACCGACGCCTATGATCTGGATGACGCAGTGGCCGATGGCTTTCTGGTGCCGCCGAGATCAATCTCGGTGCCACTCAAATTCCAGCGCGATGGCATCGTTTACGACCAACTTTCTGATGAGGAAAAGGCGGAATGGGACGCGCTCGAATGGGATGAAGTGGGCAATGTGCCCGATCGGGTCGAATCCGCGGATCTAAACAAATGGCTGTTCAATATGGACACCGTGGACAAAGTCCTCGAACACGTCATGCGCAACGGCATCAAGGTGGCCGGTGGTGACCGCTTGGGAAAAACCATTATTTTTGCCAAAAACAGTGCCCATGCACATTTCATCGTCGAGCGATTCAACGCCAACTATCCGCACTACCAAGGCAAATTCGCGCAACTTATCGACTATAGCGTCACCTATGCACAGTCGCTGATCGATGACTTTTGTGAAGCCGAAAAAGCACCGCATATCGCTGTTTCAGTGGACATGCTGGACACTGGGATCGATATCCCCGAGGTGGTCAATCTGGTGTTCTTCAAGATCGTGAGGTCGAAAACCAAGTTCTGGCAGATGGTGGGGCGCGGCACACGTCTGCGTCAGGATCTCTTTGGGCCTGATGAAGATAAAGAAGAATTCCTGATCTTCGACTTCTGTCAGAGCCTTGAGTTCTTTCGAGAAAACCCGAAGGCGATTGATGGGCCACTGGCACGTCCAATGGGTGTGCGCCTCTTTACCACGCGTGTCGAATTGATCGGTGAACTTCAAGATGCGGGAGAGGGCCATGATGACTTACTGTCCGGTTTGAAGGACCGCTTGCTGGATGAAGTCAGAGGGATGAATCTCGACAATTTCATCGTCCGCGGCAAAAGACGGGCAGTTGAGAGATTCAAGGATGAAGCAAATTGGGCCACATTGGATCTCGATGCACGTATCTCACTCGAGAATGACGTGGCTGGACTTCCATCGGCCTTTCAAGATGACGGTTTGGCGGCGAAGCAATTCGACCTTCTCCTGCTCAACTCGCAGCTTTGTTTGCTACGGGAAGAAACCGGCTTTGCCTCGCTTCAAGCTCGGATCATCAAATTCGCATCGGCACTGGAAAGCCTGTCAAATGTCCCGGCAGTTGCACTTGAACTGGAATTGATCCTCGACATCCAAACGGACGAATTCTGGAAGGATATTACTGTCGAGAGCCTCGAGTTGATCCGCAAGCACCTTAGAAACTTGGCGGATCTGATCAAGCCGATAGACCGGAAAATCGTGATCACTGACTTTGAGGACGAAATCGGGGCAGGCGATACTATCGATCTCCCTGACGTTGGCGGTGGCATCGATAAAGCGCGCTTCAAAATGAAGATGCGCAGGTTCATCGATGAGCATACTGATCACATCGCCCTGCAAAAAATCAAACGGGCGGTGCCGGTAACGTTAAAGGATATCGCTGAACTCGAGGGGATGATTTTGGGCGCCGGTGTCATCGATACCGAAAGCCTCACAGCCCTTCAAAATGAGGGTGGGCTTGGCCTATTTCTTCGGCAGTTGATTGGCCTCGATCGCGCCGCAGCAAAGGACGCGTTCTCGGAGATCGTGGTGTCACAGAATTTGAATGCGGACCAAACCGAATTCATTAACACGATAATCGACTATCTGACGGAAACCGGCACTGTCGAGCCTCGCTTGTTCTACGAAAGCCCTTTTACGGATATCAACGATCTCGGACTGGCGGGCCTATTCTCCAAAGAGCAGAGTGCCGAGATTATTCGAGTGGTGGAACAGCTGAACCAAGTTGCAGCGGCTTAGGCTCTGATTCAACGTTGCGCATGTTGCTGCCACTTATCCGGCGTGCGCTCTGTCTCCGTCGCTCAGCGGATGCAGAAGCTCGAAGTAAGATCCCGATCCTTGAACCCGGATATCGCCGCAAACCTATCGCGCAGTTCTTCAAATGGCAGCTCGGCGACTTTCTCGACAGGGAGGTATCGAAACCCACGCGCTTCTGCGAGGTCACGCGCCGCATGGAAGCGCTGCTCGGCATCGCTTGTATCTCCGGCCAGCTTGGCCTCCCAAGCTGACACCATCTGATCCCATGTAGAGGTTTCTTTGGATTTCGCTTCGGATGGGGAATCTGTGTGCAGGCTTAGCCACACAAACGTGCGCGGCTCCACCGAGGCATAGCGTTTAGGGACGCGTTTATAGAGATAAAGGGTTCCCTTTCTCGAGCCTTTGCGTGTCGTGATCGCCATAGATGTCCCCATGCATGCTTGGGAAAATGTATTGCAGATTGTATAGCAAAATGTATAGCAGAAAACTCACCGAGACGCAGCCATTTCTCCCGTATCATTGAAAAACAGTGACTTACGTTTGAAAGTGGATGGGCTTATTGGCGGAGAGACAGGGATTCGAACCCTGGGAAGGCTTGCACCCTCAACGGTTTTCGAGACCGCCCCGTTCGACCACTCCGGCACCTCTCCGTGATCGCTGAGGGGGGCATAATGCGGTGTGGCGGCGGGTGCAACAGGTTTGTGATCGAAAATGTGCCAATGTGGTGTGGTTTATTGATTTTGCGCGGCGTCGGCCCTTGGCAGCGGGGCGGGGCGGGCATAGTTTTGGGCTATGCCTCGCTTTTATCTGGAGAGTTCCATGCGCCCGATGCTGTACGCCCTTGCCCTGACGGTTGTGTCCCTGTCGCCCGTCCAGGGCGAAACCCGCAGCGAGGTGCGGGCGCTGTATGATGCGATGCTGATGGAAGATGTCATATCGATCATGCAAAGCGAAGGTGTGGCTTATGGCGAAGAGTTGCGCTCCGAACTGTTTCCGGGGCGCGGCGGCGCGGCCTGGCCTGCGCTGGTCACGCGGCTGTATGACAAGGAAGCGATGCATGACGTTGTGATCGACCGGTTCGATGCCTTGTTGGGCGACACCGAGCTGGACCCGCTATTGACGTTTTTCCAATCGGACCGGGGCGCGCGCATCGTGCGTCTGGAATTGGAGGCGCGCCGCGCCATGATGGCCAAGGATGTCGAGGACGCCGCAAAGGAACGGTTGAACGACATGCGCCAGGAGGGCGATCATCGGCTTGAGGTTCTGGGCACATTCATCGCTGCCAATGATCTGATCGAATCCAATGTGGTGGGGGCGATGAACGCCAATTACGCGTTCTACATTGGGTTGATGGATGGCGGGGCGTTCCCGCAAGAGATGACCGAAGATTCGATATTGAATGATGTCTGGGCGCAAGAGCCTGATATCCGGGCCGATACGATTGATTGGGTCTATTCCTATCTTGGGCTGGCCTATCAACCGCTGAGCGATGATGACATTGCCGTGTACAGCGCCCTGTCAGAAACCGAAGAGGGCAAGGCGTTGAACCGGGCGATTTTCGGTGCGTTCGATACGATGTATACGACGATTTCCCAAGGGTTGGGGCAGGGCGCGGCGCAATTCATCATCGGTGAGGATCTGTAAGCGGTCTGACATTGCCGGGAACGACCGCTGAAACCAAGATGAGTTGAATTTTGATGCCTGACAAACCCGTGGTTCTGACGATTTTGCCCCATCTTGCGGGCTTTGATTCATGTTTTCCGTTGATTGAGCGGTTGCATCAACGGGGGCGGGTTGGCACCGAAACGTGGTTGGGGCCACGGCTGCGGCAGACTGAACCGCGGGTGGTTCAAGCGTTTGATCGGGCGGGAATGGCGCACCGTGATGTGTCGGTGCTGCGGCTGGAACTGGGCGCGCGCCGCGCGATCCGGGCAGCCGATGCGGTGCTGACCCATTCCGACCCGATTGCCTATGGCAAACGGACACGTCCGCGCGATCGGTGGATGATCAAGGGCCCGGCGTCGATCCTGTTTGTTCAGCACGGGATGAAACAGCACGGGCTGAACTATGCACATGACGGCAAGGTGTTTCAATTTGCCGCCGATCTGATGTTGGTGTGGGATCAGCGGGCAAAGCAAGGGCAGGGCACGCTTTATAACACCGCGCCCGGCGCCATCGTGTCATTGTGCGGACCGACCAAAACCAATCGCCTGGCGGCACGCCCCTTGCCCGATCCGTTGGTTAAACAGTTTTCATCCTATCGCCAGCGGGTGCTGATCTGTCACAATTACGGGTTTGAGGCGTTGAATTATGATGACGCTGCCATGCGCCGTTCATTCGCCCAATGGCGGCAGGTGTTCGAGGCGCGCGCCGATACATTGTTCGTGCTGCGCAGTCATCGGGGCAAAGGGCTGACTGCGCTTGGCGATGCGACTGAAACTCTTGTTCAGGGATTGGAGAATGTCATCGTCTCCAAACGCCATGACGGGTTCATGAAATTTGCCGGTATCCACGATATATTGCCCTATATGGACCGGGTGATCAGCCATCCATCAACGGTGGTTTGGGATGCCCTTAGCGTTGAACGGCCGGTGGCGATGATTGACAATACCTGGCCCGATCTGGCGGATCTGCGGCAAATCAGAACGATTGACGATTTTCTTGCCTATCTCGATTGTGCCGATCCGATGGCCGAGGCAGCATCATTGTTGACGGAACTGGGCTCGATTGACGCCAACCTTGACTGTGCCGCCGATCAGGTCGAGCGGTTTTTGGGTGTCGCAAACGTGGGTTGACTCGGGGGCTGTATGGTATAAATCGAACCCACGCTGACAGCCCGGGTGGCCGTTTGGCGTAATTTTATTTGGAATCGTCCCAATGGGGCGCGCTGTCCGAGGCGGGAAACCCCGCAAACGCCCAGAAATGGGGGCCATAGGGCGCGAAACATGAAGGAATAAGCGATGTTCGCGGTACTGAAAACCGGCGGCAAACAATATCGGGTTCAAAGCGGCGATGTGCTGCGCCTGGAGCGTTTGGCGGCAGAAGCGGGTGAAACCATCCAATTCAACGAAGTTCTGATGGTCAATGGCACTGTTGGCACCCCCCTGATCGAGGGCGCGGGCGTACAGGCCGAAGTGATCGACCAGATCAAAGGCGAAAAGCTGATTCACTTTGTGAAACGTCGTCGTAAGCACGGCAGCCAGCGCACCAAGGGGCACCGTCAAAAGCTGACTTTGGTACGGATTGGTGATATCCTAGAATCAGGCGCCGATAAATCCGGCGTCAAGGCCGCCATCGGCACCGGTTCTTTGTCGGCCGCCGCACTTGTCGCGTTGAGCCCGGCCAAGAACAAGCCCGCCAAGCCCGAGCAGGATCGCACCGCGAAACCCGCAAAGGCAAAAGCCGCCAAGGTTGCAAAGCCTGCCAAGGCCGACACAGAAGTTGCAGGTTCAAAGCCCGCAAACCTGTTGGACGCGGCCCGTGATGGCGGCGCTGACGATCTGAAGAAGATTTCGGGCGTCGGACCGAAGCTGGAAGAGTTGCTGAACGAAAACGGCGTGTTCCACTTTGATCAGATTGCAGCTTGGAACACCGAAGAAATCGCCTATATGGATGAGCAGCTGTCATTCAAAGGCCGCATCGAACGCGATGGTTGGTTGGCTCAGGCCACCGAATTCGCCGCTGAAAAGGAGTAAGACCCCATGGCACACAAAAAAGCAGGTGGTTCATCCCGCAACGGCCGCGACTCCGCGGGACGTCGTTTGGGTGTAAAGAAATTTGGTGGCGAATCTGTCATTCCCGGTAACATCATCATGCGTCAGCGCGGCACGAAAATGTGGCCCGGCGAAGGTGTTGGCATGGGGCGCGATCACACGATCTTTGCAACTGCCGAGGGCAAAGTGACCTTTCACAAAGGTCTGAAACAGCGCACCTTTATTTCGGTTCTGCCCGTGGCAGAGGCCGCTGAATAGACCGAACGCCCAAGCGTAGATATCAGGGGGATCGGCACAGCGCCGGTCCCCTTTTCATTTGCGCCCCGATCAACAGACCCTTTGGGAGGAGACCGTCTGTGACACGATCAACCATTCCCCGGCGGTGGCCCGGGTGAGCGTGGCCGTTGTGCCATTTCTTGCCTTTGCGGTCAGTCAGGTGGGCACACCCGGCCCGGCCAACATGGCGCTGATGACCACGGGGGCCGGATTTGGCCTGCGCGCGGCGGTGCCATTTGTGGCCGGCGTGGTGTTGGGCAAACAGTTGATCATCTGGCCCATCGGTTTCGGGCTGATGTCGGTGGCGGCGGTGTATCCTTTGGCGTTTGTGGTGCTGAAATATATCAGCGCCGGCTATATCTGTTGGTTGGCGTGGCGGGTTGCAAACATGCGTCTGAACACGCCAGAGGCGGGCGCGAAGGTGCCCGGTTTTGGCGCTGGTCTGATCGTGCATCCGTTGAATCCGAAAGCGTGGGGAATGATCGCCACCGGGTTCACGGCATTCACGACACCCGGCACGCAGACCTTGCAAGCGACTGCTTTAATTGCCATCTGCCTTCTTGTGGTCCAGATTCTGTTACATCCTTTGTGGACACTCGGGGGTGCGATGATTGCACGTTGGATTGCCGGCACGCCAGCAGAGCGTGTGTTAATGTGGACCCTGGCCGCCCTGACGGTGCTCAGCGTCCTGTTTGTGTTGTTCGGAGGAGGGGCAATATGAAAATGGAAACGATACCCGAACAGGTGGTGATTGCCGCCGAAACCTGTGTTCTGCGGCCCCTGCGCCGGTCGGATGCCGGGCTTTTGGCGATGTATGAGGGCGACGAGCGCGTGGCGCGCGGATCGCGCACCATTCCCCATCCCTTGCCCCCCGGCGCGACCGAGGCGTTCATCGCCCGCGCCCAGGATCCAAAGCGTACAACCGACACCTGGGCGCTGGACGGCAGCGCGTCGGGCCTGCCCGAAGTTGTGGGCATCGTTTCGCTTGAGCGGTTGGAGCGGGATCAGTCGGAAATCACCTATTGGATTGCCCCGGCCTTCTGGAACACGGGCCTTGCCTCGGAAGCGGTGCGCGCCCTGATCGCGGCCCGCCCCCAAGGCGCGCGTACGCTGTTTGGATCGGTGTTTCAGGATAATCCAGCCTCGGCGCGGGTGCTGACCAACTGTGGGTTTACCTATCTGGGCGATGCTGAAACCTTTTGCGTGGCACGGGGCGGCACGGTGCCCACCTGGACCTATACGCTGAAACTGGACTGATCCCGCCACCCCATGTTTGCCACCCTGACCACCGCGCGCATGACCTTGCGCGCGCCACGCCCCGATGATGCAACGGCACTGACCGATGCCATTGGCAATTACGATGTGGTGCGGTGGCTGGGGCGGGTGCCATACCCTTACGGGGTGGCCGATGCGCGGGCGTTTATCGACAGGGCGCAGCCGGGCAAAACCTGGCTTATGTGGGAAAACGACGTATTGATCGGCGGTATTTCCGTGGGTGATGAGCTGGGCTTTTGGCTGGCGCGCGGGGCCTGGGGGCGGGGCCTGGCAACCGAAGCCTGCGATGCGGTGATCGATACCTATTTCGCTGACCCGGCGGCGGGGCCTCTTGAGGCGGGCCATTACGATGGCAACGACCGATCGGCGCGGGTGCTGATCAAACAGGGGTTTCGGTATGTGGGCACGAAACAGGTAACGGCCAAGGCGTTGCATCAACCTCTCTTGTCGCGGGTGATGGAGCTGCGCCGTGACGAATGGCACGCGCGCCGCACCTATCGCCTGACCACGCCGCGCCTGACGATCCGTGAATTGGGTCTGGGCGATGTGCCCTCGCTGATACGGATCGCGGGACAGCCCCGTGTCGCGCAGATGATGTTCAACATCACCGTGCCCTGGCCGGAATCGGCGGCACAACGTTGGGTGCTGGCGGCGCGCTATCGTGGGCGGCTGGGCTTTCGCGCGGCGATTTGCCGACAGGGCGTCCTGATCGGGGTGATCGGCATTGGGCAGGTGCCAGGGCGCAGCACAGTCACCTGTATGTATTTCATCGACCCTGCCCATTGGGGCCAAGGGTATGCAAAAGAGGCGTTGGTGCATTTTCTGAACGACACCATGGCGCGGTTTCACGTTGAAACCATCTGGGCCGACCATTTTGATGACAACCCCGCCAGCGGCGCGGTGTTGCGCCATGCCGGGTTTACCCCGCAACGGGCCAGCACCGGCACATCCGTGGTGCGCGATGGTCCATGTGCAACCACGATCTATTGCCTGAACCGCTCTGATCTGCGCGCTGTCTGACGCGCCCCTCTTGAGCCAGAGGTCGAAACCCTATATCGCCTGCGCCAACCCAAGCGAAAGCAAATCCAATGAAATTCCTCGATCTGTGCAAAGTCTATATCCGCTCCGGCAGCGGCGGCGGCGGCGCGATCAGTTTTCGCCGTGAAAAATATATCGAATATGGCGGCCCCGACGGCGGCGATGGCGGCGATGGCGGCGATGTGGTTGTGGAAGCGGTCGAAGGGTTGAACACCCTGATCGATTTTCGCTATCAACAGCATTTCTTCGCACAATCGGGTCAGCATGGCATGGGGCGACAACGCACCGGCCGTTCGGGCGATGATATCGTTCTGCGTGTTCCCGTTGGCACCGAAATTCTGGACGAAGACGAAGAAACCGTGATTGCCGATCTCACCGAGGTGGGTCAGCGCGTTGTTCTTGCGCGGGGCGGCAATGGCGGTTTTGGCAACCTGCATTTCAAATCGGCCACCAATCAGGCGCCGCGCCGGGCCAATCCGGGGCAAGAGGGGATTGAGCGCACGATCTGGTTGCGCCTGAAACTGATCGCCGATGCCGGGCTGTTGGGGATGCCCAATGCAGGCAAATCCACGTTTCTCGCGGCCAGTTCGAACGCGCGGCCCAAAATCGCCGATTACCCGTTCACCACCTTGGTGCCCAACCTTGGTGTTGTCGGGGTGGACGGGGCCGAATTTGTCATGGCCGACATTCCCGGCCTGATCGAGGGCGCCCACGAAGGCCGGGGCCTTGGAGTCACATTTCTGGGCCATGTCGAGCGGTGCTCGGTCCTGCTGCATCTGGTGGACGGCACATCGGAAGATGTGGCAGATGATTGGAAAATCATCATTGATGAACTTGAGGCATATGGCGGCGCGCTGGCCGACAAACCGCGCATCACCGCGCTGAACAAGATCGACGCGCTGGATGACGAAGAACGCGCCGAGGCCAAAGCCGCGCTAGAGGCTGTGGCAGGCCCGGTGATGATGCTGTCGGGCGTCAGCCGTGAAGGGCTGACCGAAGTGTTGCGGGCTGTGCGGGGCAAAATTGTCGTGGGCAGCGCGGCCGGGGATGAGGATGCGCCATGGCGTCCCTGACCCAAACGCGCCGGATCGATGCATCGTTGAAAGATGCGCATCGGATCGTCGTCAAGATCGGGTCGGCCCTGCTTGTGGATCGCTCCACCGGTGCGTTGCGGGGCGATTGGCTGCATGCGCTGGCGCTGGATGTGATGGCGTTAAAAACGCAGGGCGCGGATGTGATCCTTGTCTCGTCCGGCTCAATCGCGTTGGGGCGCGGTGTGCTGGGGCTTGGCAACGGGTCTTTGCCACTTGAACAATCACAGGCGGCGGCGGCGGTCGGGCAAATCCGCCTGGCCCGCGCCTACGAAGAAGTGCTGCACCCTCACGGCCAGATCACCGCACAGATTTTGGTGACATTGGAAGATACCATGGATCGCCGCCGCTATCTGAACACCCGCGCGACGCTTGAACAGCTTTTGGCGCTGGGGGCGGTGCCAATCGTGAATGAAAACGATACTGTCGCGACCGATGAAATTCGCTTTGGCGACAATGACCGATTGGCGGCGCAAATTGCCGTGACGGTGGGCGCAGATCGGTTGATCCTGCTGTCTGATGTCGATGGGTTTTATTCCGCCAATCCGCAAACCGACGCAACCGCGCGCCGCTTTGACGTGATCGAAAAAATAACCCCTGACATCGAAGCGATGGCAGGCGATGCCGGATCGGGCCTGTCCAAGGGCGGCATGAAAACCAAACTATTGGCCGCACGCACCGCCACAAGCGGCGGATGTGCCATGGCGATCACCGACGGGTTTGCGCATCGCCCGCTGCACGCGATGGCCCAGGGCGCAAATGCCACGTGGTTTTTGGCGCAGGACGATCCGCAAATTGCCCGCAAACGTTGGATTGCCGCCATGAAGCCCCGCGGAACCCTCACCGTTGATTCCGGCGCCGCCGGTGCGTTGAGCCGGGGCAAATCGCTGTTGCCCGCGGGCGTGGTTGACGTTTTGGGCCAGTTTGGGCGCGGTGATCCGGTTTCGATCATCTTGCCCGATGGCGCGGCAATCGGCACCGGTCTTACCCGCTATACCGCCGATGAGGCGCGCGCGATCATGGGTCGGCACAGCCGTGATATTGAACCGGTGCTTGGGTATCCGGGCCGTTCGGTTCTTATTCACCGCGATGATATGGCGCTCTGACTTCTGGTTTTTCTTGCTATAAATATCCAAACCCGACCTCACCAAAGGTGCCACCGATGAAAGATCACACCGACATTCCCGCTTTGATGCAGGATATGGGCCGCCGCGCCCGGGCCGCCTCGGCGGTCTTGGCGTTTGCCACCCCCGCCGCAAAGAACAAGGCACTTGTGGCGGCCGCCGATTCCGTCTGGGCCAACCGCGCCGCGATCATTTCGGCCAATGCCGACGATCTGGACTTTGGCCGCGAAAAAGGACTGTCGCCAGCGATGATGGACCGGCTGATGTTGAACGAGGCCCGGGTGAAAGGCATCGCTGACGGATTGCGCGCGGTTGCGGGCCAGGATGATCCGGTGGGCACCGTGATGGAGGAATGGGATCGGCCCAGCGGGTTGCATATCCGCCGGGTGCGCACGCCGATTGGCGTGATCGGTGTGATCTACGAAAGCCGCCCCAATGTGACGGCGGATGCCGGTGCGCTGTGCCTGAAGGCCGGGAATGCGGTGATTTTGCGCGGCGGGTCAGAAAGCTTTCACTCATCGCGGGCCATTCACGCCTGTCTGGTCGACGGGCTGCGCGCGGCCGATTTGCCCGAAGACGCGGTGCAACTTGTCCCGACCCGTGATCGCGCTGCGGTAAGCGAAATTCTGACCATGACCGATTACATTGATGTCATCGTGCCGCGTGGGGGCAAAGGGTTGGTGGGGCTGGTACAGGAACAGGCGCGCGTCCCGGTTTTTGCCCATCTCGAAGGCATCGTGCATGTCTATATCGATGCGGCTGCCGACCCTGAAAAGGCGCTCAAGGTGGTGATGAATGCCAAAACCCGTCGCACCGGCATTTGTGGCGCGGCAGAATGCCTGTTGATCCACCGCGACGTGGTCGAAACCATTGGTCAGGGTGTGTTGCGGGCGTTGATCGATGCCGGGGTTCAGGTGCGCGGCGATGCGACCCTGGCCGGGATCGAAGGTGTCGATTTCGCCGATGACGATGATTGGGGCCGTGAATATCTTGATATGATCCTCGCCGCGCGGGTGGTGGATGATGTCGATGGCGCCATCGCGCATATTCAGAAATACGGCAGCAATCACACCGATTGCATCATCACCGAAGACGCCGCCGCCGTTCAGCGGTTTTTTGAGAGGCTGGATACTGCCATCCTCATGCACAATGTATCGACTCAGTTCGCGGATGGGGGTGAATTTGGGATGGGCGGCGAAATCGGTATTGCCACGGGCAAACTACATGCGCGCGGCCCGGTTGGCGCGATGCAGTTGACCAGTTTCAAATATCTTGTCACCGGCGATGGTGCCGTCAGAAGCTGAGGGTGATCGCGCCCGCGTCCTCTTCCATGATTACGCGGCGGCCCAGATCGGCCGCTGCTTTGTCGGCAAGGGGGAATTGTACGTGATTTGCCCCAACACCATTGGGCGGGTTGTGCCGGGTCGCCACCGACCATAGATCGGGCAGCGGCCTTAACCGCTCGGCCAGTCCTTCGATACGCCAACCTGTTTCGTTTTGCGATACGGTGATCGTGCCGCCCCAGGGCATTGCGCTTTCCAAGCATTGAATCAGCAGGAACGCCAGTTTCGTTTCAACCCGCAACGGGTGATTTTGCAATTGCCAATCAATGTTCAGCTTTCCCGCCGAAAGCGGCCCGAGGATTGACAGAATTTCGGCCCTGCCAATTTCCTGCTCCGGATTTGCCGCGCCAAAAGCCACGCGAAAAAACCGGATTCGCGCATTCGCATTTTCAACGCTTTCACTGATCAGGCTCATCTCGGGGCTGTCGACGACACCGGACATCGCCAGCAATTCCAACCCATTGCTGATTGCGCCCAGCGGACTAATTAGATCATGGCAGATGCGCGACCCAAGCAACGCGTTCAAATCACACGGGGGTGCCGTCATACGGGGCCTCGTTTCATAAGGGGAAATTTCATGGGCGACATGGCCTCACTGCTGGAGCCGGGGATGATCGTGCGCCACCCCGGCCAACCCGAATGGGGTTTGGGGCAGGTGCAATCGAACATAAATGGCAAGGTCACCGTTATGTTTCGCCAAGCCGGGCGCGTGGTGATTGATGGCACGCGTGTTGATCTCATTCCGGTTTACGATTCCTAAATAGGGTCAAAAAACGCTGACTGCCTTTGTGGTTACGACAGCAATGGTTAATAATGTGTCAACATCGGCGTTTTTGCCACCCCGCTTGTGAGTTTGGACGCCGCACCTTAAAACGCCATCCATGATTGAGGTGGGAACAGATGATATGGGCCGCACTGCGCCACAGTTTTGTTGCCGCCTGGCGCAAACGTCTGCGGATCTGGCGGCGGCACATCGGTTGCGTTATGCTGTTTTTGTTGAAGAACTGGGCGCAGACGGCCCAATGGTCGATCACGCCGCCCGCCACGAGGCCGATCGGTTCGACCCGTTTGCCGACCATCTGATCCTGGTCGATCAACGGCGCGCTGCGGCGGGGCTTGACCATGTTGTTGGGGTGTATCGCCTGTTGACCGGCGAAGGCGCACGGCAGGCCGGGCAGTTTTATTCCGAAGACGAATACGACCTTGCGCCGTTGCACCGTTCGGGGCGACGGTTGTTGGAATTGGGCCGGTCGTGTCTGCATCGCGATTATCGCGGTGGCATGGCAATGATGCACCTATGGGCGGCTTTGGCCGATTATATAAAGACCCATGATATCGGGATTCTATTCGGCGTCGCGTCGTTTCATGGCACCGATGTGCAGGCGCTGGCACAGCCTCTTTCGGCACTGCATCACCGCCATCTGGCGCCCGCTGAATTGCGGGTGCGCCCCCGTCCGCCCCATGGCCATTCAATGGATATCCTGCCTGTCGATCAGGTTGATCGCCCCGCCGCCATGCGCGCGACACCGGCGTTGATCAAGGCGTATCTGCGTTTGGGCGGCGTTGTGGGCGAAGGCGCGTATGTGGATCATGATTTCAATACCACGGACGTGTGCCTGATCCTGGATACAGCGCAAATGAGCCCGCAGCAGCGCAATTTATATATCCGAGATCGCGGATGAGCGTGACCTGGCAAGGCCCGCCGCCACCGCAATCGCCACGCATCGGCCCGGGCGGTTGGCTGCGCGTGGCGGTGCGCGGCCCTGTTTTGGCGATGGTGGTGTTTGGCGGTCTGGTGCTGCTCCTGCTGCTGCGATTGGTCGAGCGGCCCCTGTGTGGCCTCAATCGCCCTGTGACGCCGCATATCACCCGCTGGGTGTGCCGCGGGTCATTCGTCATCATGGGTATGACATGGCGCGTGACAGGCCGCCCGATGGCACGGCGCGGCGCGGTGGTGGCAAATCATTCGTCATGGTTGGATATTTTCGCGCTGAACGCGGCGGATACGGTGTATTTCGTCTCCAAGGCCGAAGTGGCAAAATGGCCCGGCATTGGATGGCTGGCGCGGGCCACCGGTACATTATTCATCCGCCGCAACCGGCATGAGGCGGCGCTGCATCGCGATATGTTTCAACAGCGGTTGAAGGCCGGTCATCACCTGGTGTTCTTCCCCGAGGGAACATCCACCGATGGCTCGCAAGTTTTACCTTTTAAATCAACGCTTTTCGAGGCGTTCCTCACAGATGACCTGAAGCGTATCCTGCATATACAACCGGTGTCGATCCTGTATACCGATCCTGTCGGGAATGGCCCGCGCTACTATGGCTGGTGGGGGGATATGGAATTTGGCGCGCATCTGTTGAAAATCCTCGCAACAGCGCCCCAAGGTGGTGTTGAGCTGATATATCACCCGCCTGTCGCGGTTGCCGATTTCAGCAACCGCCGCGAAATCGCCCAGTATTTGGGCGATCAGGTTCGATCATCTTTTTGTTAATGAATGCAGGAAATTACGACATCAGATTGATGTAGTGCTTTAACTTATCAACCGGCGCGTCATCGGCCCAGATTTCATCACCAATACCGAAAAAGTCGGTCACGGGGGCCAGTGCGGAAATGGTGCCATCGTCCAGCCCGCCTTCTGCGACCACCGGCACTTCGATCATCTCGGACCACCAGGCAAACAAATCGGGTTCGGCGATGGTGCCATCGCCCAGCGGTGTCGGTGTCACCGGGCCAAAGCTGACGTAATCCGCGCCGCTTTCTCCGGCGCTCATCCCATCATGGCGCGACGCGGCGCAATATGCACCAATTATCGCGTCAGCGCCCAGATCCTTGCGCACCTTGCGCAGATTGCGCGCGCCTTCGACCAAATGCACACCGTCCAGGCCCAACCGTTCGACCAGTAACAGATGATCCTGAATAACGATGGCCACGTCACGGTCGTGCACAACACCGCGCAAGGCATCTGCGGTGCGGGCGATCAGATCTTCGTCACGGCTGGCCAGATGAAGGCGCACACAGGCCACATCAACGGCGTCCAGCACTTGCGCCAGTTGATCGGGAAAGGTGTTGATATCCAATGTGGGGGGTGTGATCAGATAAATCTGCGGGCGTTCGGATTGGGCCATGGTGCCTCTCGTGAAATGCGATTTTGATGCCTTTTAGACCGGATTGCCTGGCTTGACCATTGGCTGTGCGCGGCTTGATCCCGGCGGGTTTGCGCCGTATGACGCGGCAACCGAATTGGGGGCATAATGGCCGCAGAGATCAAGGCGCAACCGCTGTTTGTATTGGTACGTCCGCAAATGGGCGAAAACATCGGCGCGGCGGCGCGGGCGATGTATAATTTCGGCCTGACCGACATGGCGATGGTCGCCCCGCGCGATGGCTGGCCCAACAGCCGTGCCGTGGCCTTGGCCAGTGGTGCAGGCCGGGTGTTGGACGGCGCACAGATCCATGATCACACCGCCGATGCCGTGGCCAATTGCGCCTTTGTCTTTGCCACCACCGCGCGCAGCCGTGACATGACCAATCCGGTGTTCACCCCCGAAGCGGCAATGGCGAAAGCAGCCCAGATTATCGCGACAGGCCAAAGGGTTGCCGTGTTGTTCGGCCCTGAACGCGCCGGTTTGGAAAATGATGATGTGGCCCGCGCCAATGCGATTATCAACGTGCCGGTCAACCCGGATTTCGCATCGCTGAACCTGGCGCAATGCGTATTGCTCACCGCCTATGAATGGCGGCGTCAATCCGAAACGGTCGCGCCGGAAACCGTGCATTGGGCGGGCCAGGAACCTGCGACATTGATTGAGGTTGAAAAACTGGCGCAACATTATGAACAACGGCTGGATGAGGCCGGGTTCTTTTTTCCGCTGCACAAGGCCGAGTCGATGAAGCTGGCCTTGCGCAATATGTGGTCGCGGTTGCCGCTGACCTCGGCCGATGTGCGCACGCTGCATGGCATGGTGCGACAATTGCTGCGTGGCCGACAGGGTTGATGGGGCCGTGGCCCGGCGCTAGGTTCCGCGCAAAGGGGATGACATGACTGGTAAACGCGCAATTTTCGAAGAGGTCGGGGCCGAACAACCCCGCAACGCCCCCCCCAAAGGTGGCATGATCGATGCCAAGCCCAAAGGCGCACGCCGTGCGATCCGGGCGTGGCTGATGGTGCTGTTTGCCTTGGTCGTGGTGATGATCGCGGTGGGCGGTCTGACCCGGCTTACCGACTCGGGGCTTTCGATCACCGAATGGCGCCCGATCACCGGTGCCTGGCCCCCCATTGGCGCCGAGGCATGGCAGGCCGAGTTCGACAAATACCGTGAAATTCCACAATACCAGTTGCAAAACAAAGGGATGAGCCTGGGCGAGTTTCAGTTCATCTATTGGTGGGAATGGGGCCATCGCCAGTTGGGTCGGGTGATTGGCCTGGTCTGGGCGCTGGGGTTCTTTGGCTTTCTGCTCACGCGCACGATCCCCACGGGATGGACGATGCGCCTGTTGGGGCTGGGTGTTCTGGGCGGCGCACAGGGTGCAATCGGTTGGTGGATGGTGACATCCGGGCTGACGGGCACGGCGGTGTTTGTGGCGTCCTACCGATTGGCCATTCATCTGGGCCTGGCGTTTGTGATCCTTGGCTTCATCGCCTGGTATGTGTTCCAACTGGGCCGCAGCGAGGCACAATTGATGCAGGCGCGGCGCAACCGCGAAGCGCGGCTGGTAAGCGCCGCCACGGTTTTGATCGCCTTTGCAGCTGTGCAAATCCTGTTGGGCGCACTGGTCGCGGGGATTGATGCGGGCCGGTCCTATCCTGATTGGCCGTTGATGGCGGGCGGGGTTTTCCCACCCGAACCCTTTGGGCTGACACCGATCTGGCGCAACTTCTTTGAAGATCCGGGCCTTGTGCAATTCATGCACCGCACCGCCGGTTACATCCTGTTTTTGTTGACGCTTGCGATCTGGTGGCGCGCGCGCCGCTCGCCCAACCGGGCGACACGGTTCGGGTTCAACGCGGTTCTCGCGATGCTGAGCGTTCAGATGGTGCTGGGCATTGCGGCGGTAATTTATCAGGCGCCGTGGCACATTGCCATTGTGCATCAATTCGGGGCGGTCATCTTGTGGGTGCTCATGTTGCGCGCCCGCCATCAGGCCCGCTATCCGGTCGCGCAATCGGTGCGCGGCTGATCACATCACAGGAGTCTGCCCGTGTCCGCCTTTGAAAACCTCATGGCCCATCAGCGCGAAACCGAGGCATTGGCCCAAATCGCGGGTCGCCTCGGATGGGATCAGGAAACCATGATGCCGCCCGGCTCTGCCACCCAACGGGGCGAAGAAATGGCCGCGATCGAGGGCGTGCTGCATGCCCGGCGAACCGATCCGCGTGTCGGTGAATGGCTGGAAACAGCCGAGGCGCCCGATGAAATGGGGCAGGCCGCGCTGCGCCTTATCCGCCACAGTTACGAGCGCACAACCAAACTGCCCGCCCGCCTCGCCGCCGAACTGGCGCGCGTCACCAGCCTCAGTCAGGGCACCTGGGCCAAGGCCCGCGCCGCCAATGATGTCGCGGCGTTCCTGCCGACGTTCCGAAACGTGGTGGCGTTGAAACGGGAACAGGCCGCCGCCCTGGCCGATGGCGGTGATTTATACGATGCGCTGCTGGATGATTACGAACCGGGCACAACGGGCCGCGACCTGGCCGATATGTTTGGTGCGCTGCGCCCCCGGTTGGTGGCCTTGCGCGACCGCGTGCTGGGGGCAAGCCATCAACCAATCACACTGGCGGGGGATTTCAACGAGGCCGGGCAGCTGAAAATCAGCGATGCTTTGGCCCATGCCTTTGGCTATGATTTCAATCGCGGCCGGATCGACAAAGCGGTGCATCCGTTTTCGTCGGGGTCGGGGAGCGACGTGCGCATCACCACCCGAACCAGCCCGACTGATCCGTTCAACTGCTTTTACTCCACGATCCACGAAGTCGGCCACGCCGCCTATGAACAGGGAATCGATCAGGCCTATCTGCTCACCCCGCTGGGGCAGGGTGTATCCATGGGCGTGCATGAAAGCCAAAGCCGGATTTACGAAAATCAACTGGGCCGTTCGGCGCCGTTCACCGGCTATCTCTTTGACTTGATGAAAGACACGTTCGGCGATTTCGGCGTGGCCGATGCCGCGGCGTTTCATGGCGCGGTCAACCGGGTCACCCCCGGTTTTATCCGCACCGAGGCAGATGAGGTGCAATATAATCTGCACGTTTTGCTGCGCTTTGATCTTGAACGTCAGCTGATCGCTGGAACCTTGTCGCCCGATGATCTGGAAGAGGCGTGGAACACCCGGTTTGCCGCCGATTTCGGCGTTGCCGTCGATTGTCCGGCCAATGGAATCCTGCAGGATGTGCATTGGCCCGTGGGCCTTTTCGGATATTTCCCGACTTATACGTTGGGCAATGTCTATGCCGGGTGCCTCAATCAGGCGATGCGCGCCGCGGTGCCCGATCTTGACGATCATCTGGCCCAGGGCAAGACCGCGCAGGCAACCGCGTGGTTGCGTGAAAATCTGCAAACCCACGGCGGGTTGCGCACACCACGCGATACGATCAAACACGCCTGCGGCTTTGACCCCCACGAAGGCCCGCTTCTGGACTATCTCGAAACCAAATTCACCGCCCTTTACCGCCTTTAAACCGCCGCTTGGTCTTTTCATTGCCGGAAATATCCCGGGGGGTCTGGGGGGCTGGCCCCCCAGGAGGCGGGACGCAACGCCCTAGAGGGCGCGAATTTTAAGCCGTGTAATCCGGTTATCCTTGCGCTGCGCAACTTCGAACCGGTAACCGTGAAACGAAAACACTTGGCCCTGGGTCGGGATCGTCTGGGCCTCGTGAATGACCAGGCCGGCAACGGTATTGGCCTCATCATCGGGCAGGGACCATTCCGTGGCGCGGTTGAAATCCCGGATTGTCATCGCACCATCGACCAGAAAATCGCCATTATCCGCCTTGCGCAGGGGGTTTTCGGAATCGACATCGAATTCATCGGTGATTTCCCCGACGATTTCTTCCAGAATATCCTCAAGCGTGATCAAACCCTGCAGCGCCCCGTATTCATCGACCACCAGCGCGAAATGCGTGTGCCGACGCAAGAATTGGCGCATTTGATCATCAAGCGTGGTGGTTTCGGGCACGAAATATGGCTTCATCGCCACATCCATGATGTCGAAATCCTCTAACGGGTCGCTTTTTTCTTCGTTGGCCTGCCGTTTGGTGTACATCGCGCGCAACAGATCCTTGGCGTGGATCACGCCGACGATTTCCTCTTGGGTGCCGCGATAGATCGGCAGGCGCGTGTGGGGCGAAATCAGGCATTGCTCCAACATTTCCTGCGGTGGAACCGACACGTCGATCATCTTGATTTTTGACCGGTGCAACATGATTTCCTCGACTGTGCGCTCGGCCAGGTCGAGCGCGCCCAAAATCCGGTCGCGATCTTCCTTTTCCACCACCCCTTCGGAGTGGCCAAGGTTCAGCGCCCCGGCGATTTCCTCGCGCACGGCCAGAACATTACTGTTGGGATCAATCCGCACCCCAACCAGCCGCAGTGACGCGCGCACGACAAATTGCACGCCCGTCACAAGGGGCGACAGAATGCGGATGACCCAAATCACGATTGGCGCTGCAAAGGAGGATGCAATATCGGGGCGGGTGATGGCGAATGTCTTTGGCAACACCTCGGCAAAAATCAGGATCAGCGCGGTCATCACCAGCGACGCATAGACCACGCCATTGACACCGAACAGTTTCGTCAACACCGCCGTGGCCAGCGATGTGGCCACCACGTTGGCGATATTGTTGCCCATGAGAATGGCGCCGATAAACCGTTCGTCGTCTTCCTTGATTTTCAACGCGATCACCGCGCCCTTGTCACCCCGGTCAGCGTTTGATCGCAACCGCCCGCGCGATGCCGCGGTCAATGCGGTTTCGGTGCCCGAGAAAAAGGCAGAGGTAAGCAGAAGGAAAAAGATGATACCGCACGTTACCCAAAAGGTGACATCCAGAACGGTGGTGGCGGTTTCCATTATAGCGGTCTTTCCTGATACTGATTTTAGGGAGTTATGGGCATTCACGGCCAGGCGTTCAAGGCTTGGGCGATGGTCGGGGGTGGGGGCGCGTCATGGGGTTATGGTGTGGGCCGGGTCATTCATCATTGGCCATCGGGTGATGTTCCAACACCAGTTCGCGCAGCCGTTCATCCAATACATGGGTGTAAATCTCGGTTGTTGATACATCGGCATGGCCCAAAAGCGTCTGGATTGATCGCAGATCGGCCCCCCCCGCCAACAGGTGTGTGGCAAAGGCATGGCGCAGGGTGTGGGGTGTCACCTTGTCGGGCGAAACGCCGCCCGCAACTGCGAGTTCCTTGATCAGGGTATAAAACCGATGGCGTGTCAGATGGCCTTGCTTGCTGTGGGTGGGAAACAGGAATTTCGAAGGCTGGGCGCGCTTTGCGATGCGCTCTTCATTGATCTCATCCCAGGTTTGCAACCAGACGGTCAGCGCGTCCCGCGCCGAGGGTGACAGTGGCACCATGCGTTCCTTGCCGCCCTTGCCACGCACCAGCAACATGCGCGGATCGCCCCGCGCCGCACTGACCGGCAGCGACACAAGCTCGCTCACCCGCATTCCGGTGGCATAGAGGATCTCCATCAGGCAGGTGTTGCGCAGCCGATCCTGGCGCGATGTTCCGGCGGTTTGCGCCGCCCCGATCAGGCGGTCCACTTCATCTACACTCAGGGTTTTGGGCAGACGTTTGGCGCGCCCCGGGCCTTTGATCTGGATCGCCGGATTATCGGCGCGCCAGCCTTCTTCGAAGCCGAACCGGTACAGTTGTTTGATAGCCGACAGGCGCCGCGCGCGGGTGGATTGCGCCAGCCCTTCGGCGTCGCAGGACACCATGTAGGCTTCGATATCTTCGCGCTGTGCGGTGTCGAAATCCATTCCGTGATAGCCCAGCCAATCGGCGAAATTGGTCAGATCGCGCGCATAGGCCAGGCGGGTGTTTTCAGCGGCGTCCAGTTCGGCGGCCTGCGCCTCAAGAAAGGTTTGGATGCGGCGGGGCATTGAAACAGTCATTGCGCGGGATCCAAGATCAACAACTGCAACGCGGCGCGCTGTGCGGCATCGTTCAGCCCGACGGCGCGCAGGGTTGCAACCGCCTGTTGCAGCTCATCAAAATTACCCGAGGCGCCCGTGGCAAACATGTCGATGGCGCGCAAAATCGCTTCGCCCCGGCGATTTTGATCAATCAGGGTTTGCATCGGGTCAGACAGGGTTTCGGTGCCAAACCCATCGCGCAGCGCCCCGGCGAGGGGGTCAGTGGGGGTGGCGCGGGCGGTTTCATCCTGGGCCAGGGCCAGCCAGAAGGCGTGCTGTGGCATGCGGCCTTTGGTGCGGGCGGCCGCGCTGCGGTAATCGGGCGACAGCAGGCCGACCTTTAGTTGGATATCCTGCGCGCCACCGCTCAGGGGCAGATGCTCCAACGGTTCTGCCACCGCTTCGGCGAACGGCACTTCAAGCCCGGCTGCCACCATTGCGGCCCAGGCGGCGGGCAGGGCGGCCGATACGGCGGTGGGGTCGGACCGGTTCAGCCCGACGGCAAATTCCTGAACCGCATCAATACGATCCCACACCCCGCCCGACGCGGCGGGCAAACGTTCGCTGTAGATTTCGATCAACCGGTGTCCATCAATCGCGCCGGCCCGCGCCAGACGTTCGGCGGCGGCGATCCGCGCCTTCCATCCTGTCACGGGGCGCAAATCGGCATGGGCAAACGCCAACGGCAGGTTGGGCGTGGCCAAAGGTTCGCCCACGGCGGCATACATCGAAAACACCAAAGGCGATGGCGCGCGTTGGGGCGGCAAAGGCTCTGCATCTTCGGACAGTTCGGCCAACAGGAATCGCGCCAACAATGCGTCCTCTTGTGGATCAAGCAGGCCAAGGATTTCGGCGGTTTCCAACGTGACGGCAGCGGCCTGCCAATCGCCGCCCCGCGCCAGACAGAAAATCCGCGCGCCATAGGTGGGCGAAATCTGTGGCAGGGCGCGCATGCGTTCACAGGCGCGGTTTTCGGTGCCGATCAACAGCGAAATATCAAACCAGCGCACGAAATACATCGGCTCGGTACGGCCCGCACGATCCAGCAATTCAGCGGCGTCAGTCAAGGCACCCATCGCCAGTAACGCATCGATCCGGGCGAGAAACAGCGTTTTATCGCCGTTGGAATCCAGTGGCGGATCCAATTCCGCCACCAGCAACGCCTTGTAAAGATCGCGCAGTGCCGGAATATCGCTGGGTCGATGGGTGGCCAGCAGGCGGGCAAGCTGCGCAGAGGACGACGCGCCCCAGATATCACCGGGCAGGCCCAATCGGCGCGCCGATACAAGGCCAACCGTGTCGGGGGTGGGCGCATCCAGCGGGCGCACGGTGATCGATTCGGGCAGGGCCGATGTGACGATGTCTTTTTCACGGGGCGCACGCGGTTTTGCAACGGGCGCGGGCAGAATCACACTGTCCGATAACCAGTCGATCGCCGAAAGCGGAGCCTGTGCAAACCCCGGCGTGCCAAAGCCAGTCGCCAGGGCCAGCCCGGCCATGGCGATAATTCCGTTCTTAATTTGCATTCAACCGCACCGGTTCGGTAATCTGCGTGCGTTCCGGGCTGAGATCGCCGAAATAGGCATAGACCGAAAGGCCCGCAAACCCGATCAATGCCAAGACGACCAGCAACTTGAATATTCGAATCTTCATCTGTCTTGTCCCGTTCCTGCCTTGGCGGGCTCTTCTGGCCCGATTGTTACGTTTATATATGGTCTTTTCGGCAAGATCACGCCATTCAGGAAAAGAAACCCAATCAATAAGCGAGACGTCGCCCGCGTGCCCTATCGACTGAAGAAAACTGTTGTCTTGGTTGGCATGATGGGGGCTGGGAAAACCGCGGTGGGCACGGCGTTGGCACGGCGGTTGAATGTGGCGTTTCGCGATTCGGATCAAGCGCTTGAGGCGGCAGCCAACCGGACCATCGCCGAAATATTCTCTCGCGATGGCGAGGCATTCTTTCGCGCCAAGGAATCCCAGGTGATCGAGCGGTTGTTGCAGATCGAACCGGGAATCTTATCAACCGGGGGTGGGGCATTTATGACGAGGGGCAACCGGGAGTTGATTTCGCAGTATGGCGTGTCGGTCTGGTTGAACGCCGATGTGAAACTGTTGTGGTCGCGGGTGCGCCACAAGGACACACGCCCGTTGTTGCGCACCGTTGATCCATTCGCCACGTTGCAAGAGATTTTCGCGACCCGCGTGCCGTATTACGCCCTGGCCGATCTGACTGTCGAGAGTCAGCCGGGATATACGATCGAAGATATGGCCGATCAGGTGATCGCGGCCTTGGCCAGCCGCCCGGATGTATTGGCAAAGGGTAAGACATGACAACGACTGTACGGGTGGAATTGGGGGCGCGCGCCTATGACGTGATGATCGGTGCGGGGCTGATCGGGCAGGCGGGTCGGCATATTGCGCCGCTGTTGCACCGGCCCCGTGTTGCCGTTCTGACCGATGAAAATGTGGCCAAGGCGCAGTTGGAAACGCTGCGCGCCGGGTTGCAGGATGCGGGGATCGACATGGTGTCGCTGGCGCTGCCTGCGGGCGAAGGCACCAAAGGCTGGCCGCAGTTCACCCGCGCGGTTGAATGGCTGCTGGCGCAGAAAATCGAACGCCGCGATGTGGTGATCGCATTGGGCGGCGGCGTGATTGGCGATTTGGCCGGGTTCGCGGCGGCCGTGTTGCGCCGGGGCGTGCGGTTTGTGCAAATTCCGACGTCGCTGCTGGCGCAGGTTGACAGCTCGGTTGGGGGCAAAACCGGGATCAACGCGCCCCAAGGGAAAAACCTGATCGGGGCGTTTCACCAACCCTCATTGGTTCTGGCCGATATTACCGCACTTGAAACGCTGCCGGGGCGCGAGTTTTTGTCGGGCTACGGCGAGGTGGTGAAATATGGTTTGCTGGGGGATGACGCGTTTTTCACCTGGTTAGAGGAAAACGGCCCCGCTTTGGCCGCCGGTGATGTCGATTTGCGGATCGAAGCGGTGCGCCGCTCGGTTCAGGCCAAGGCGGATATCGTGGCGCGCGACGAAACCGAACAGGGCGATCGCGCGCTGTTGAATCTGGGCCATACGTTTTGCCACGCCCTGGAATCGGCCACGGGATATTCCGACCGGTTGTTGCACGGTGAAGGCGTCGCCATCGGTTGTGGTCTGGCATTTGAGGTATCGGCGCGTCTGGGCCTGTGCCCGCAAGAAGACCCAAGCCGCGTCCGCGCACATTTGAAATCGATGGGGATGAAAACCGATCTCGCCGATATTCCCGGCGATTTGCCGGATGCCGACACGTTGATTGATCTGATGGGGCAGGATAAGAAGGTGATGGATGGAAAGATCAATTTCATCATGGCCCGCCGGATTGGTCAGGCTTTTGTAACCGATGATGTGCCGGTGACGGTATTGCAAACCGTGCTGGGCGATGCCCTACGCGGGCGGGCGTAGGGTTTTCAAACATTCACGGCCTGCTTTCTGGCGCAGGTTCTTGTGATGACGGTTCGAAGTATATTTGACGCGCAGTCAGTGTGCAGGGTGCGACGACGCTGATCCGTCCTGACCTCGGCGCAAACCTGGCGGGTAACGCAAAACCGATTTCGTAGAACGCGGGGGCCGAACACCCATGGCATTGATGGGATTTGGATTGCAAAAGCCATCCACACAAGGGATTGCTGTGTGTTGACGCAGATCGGCGCGCCATCGCGCGACAGATCTTATGTGGTGTCACAACAAAAGGCTGCAATTTTGAGCACCCCGCAGATCATGATCTTTGCCATTCTTGCCGCGATGATGGGGCTGTTTTTGTGGGGCCGGTTTCGCCATGATGTGGTGGCGTTGGCCGCTTTGATGGCCTGTGTCATTGTCGGTGTGGTTCCGTCGGGCGACGCATTTGCCGGGTTCGGCCACCCTGCGGTGATCACCGTTGCCTGTGTTCTGGTGTTAAGCCAGGGGTTGCGCAATACCGGCGCGGTGGATTGGCTGGCCCGCAGGATTCTGCCGCGCGATGCCGGTCAGACGGTGACGCTTCTGGCGCTGATCGGGTTGGGCGCGGCGCTGTCGGGATTCATGAACAATGTCGGCGCGATGGCGCTTTTGATGCCGATTGCGGTTCAGGTTTCGGGGCGGTTGAACCTTGCACCGGGACAGATTTTGATGCCGCTGGCCTTTGGCACAATCCTGGGCGGTATGACGACATTGGTGGGAACGCCGCCCAACCTGATCGTTTCGGGGTTTCGCCAAGAGGCGGGATTGGGCCAGTTCGAGATGTTTGATTTCGCCCCGGTGGGGGTTGCGGTGGCGGGACTGGGGGTGATTTTTATCGCGCTGATCGGTTGGCGGCTGGTGCCCGCGCGCAAATCGGCCGCCGCAGATGGATTTGACACCGGCGCCTATCTGACCGAAGTGCGCGTACCGGAAAAGGGCAAGGCCGTCGGCCTGACGCTGCGCGGTTTTGAGGCCGAAATTGAAGACAGCGGTGCCCAGATCGTCGGGTTGGTGCGCAATGATGTGGCCATTACCGCGCCCCATGGCGGGAGGCGTATTTTTGCCGGCGATATTCTGGTTTTGCAGGCCGATGTTGACGCTCTGGCCGAGGCGCTTTCGGTTTTTGATATCAAACTGGAAGAAGAGAAGGCACCGTCAGACGACAATGAAGACGCGGCGATAGCACCCTTTCAGGCTGATGAAATCACCGATGCCGATGACGCCGACGACGTGAGCGAGGAAATCGTGCTGAGGGAGCTGGCGGTTTTGCCGGGATCGACGATCGTGGGCCGGTCGGCCAGTGATCTGCGATTGCGCACGCGATATGGGGTCAATCTTCTTGCCGTTTCGCGCGAAGGGCGGCCACCGCAGGCGCGGCTGCGTCATCTGAGGCTGAGATCGGGCGATCTGTTGCTGATGCAGGGCCCGGCCGAGGCGGTGGCGGAATTCATCAACGATACCGGTTGCGTGCCGTTGGGCGAACGTGAATTGCGCATTCCCGACAAAAAGATGGCGATCATTGCAGGTGCCATCATGGTGGGCGCGATCGGCGTTGTCACGTTGGGCCTGTTGCCTGCGCCTGTTGGTTTTGCGCTTGGTGTTCTGGCGTCGATGGTGCTGCGTACGGTTCCGTTGCGCAAGATTTACACCTCTATCGACTGGCCGGTTATCGTGCTGTTGGCGGCGCTGATTCCGGTTGCGGGCGCGATGCTGACCACGGGCGCCGCCGATCTGCTGGCCCGGTTTCTGGTCGACACCATCGCGCAAAGCAATCCGATTGCCGCGCTGGCCGTGGTTTTGATCACCACGATGTTTCTGTCGGATGTGATGAACAACGCCGCCACTGCCGCCATTCTGTGCCCTATTGCGCTGGGCATTGCATCCACCTTGGGTGTCAATCCTGACAGTTTTCTGATGGCAGTTGCGATTGGCGCCTCTTGTGCCTTTCTCACACCTATCGGCCATCAGAACAACACTCTGATCCTTGGCCCCGGTGGGTTCAGGTTTAGTGATTATTGGAAACTGGGCCTGCTGGTCGAGATCCTTGTCGTCATGGTCAGTCTGCCACTTTTGCTGATCATCTGGCCCCTTTAATTCCAATCAAGAGGGCGCAACTGGGCGATTTTTCCGGTGGTCGTTGATGCGGGGCGATCACAAAGTGACTTTTCAGACACTGAAACACCAAGAGCGCAGTTTGCCGTTACCAAACACTTGTGGGGAAAATCGGATTGTAAATAAAAGAAACGAAGGCTCGATTTTCAGCATATCATAAAATTTGAAACAGGTAATGAATGACTAAATTCTGCAAGTTGCGCGTCATACGGGCGGCATTGGCCGCCGCGATCCTTGTTGGCTTTTCTGGCGCTGGCGCGGCGCAAAGTATCGATTTTGGCCTCACAAGTGACCTTGAGTCCGGTGATGCGGGGCTGATCGCTGAATACCACGCCGTGCCGTTTTTTCAGCGGGGCGCATTCAGCTTTGGTTGGGGTGTGGCCGGCAGGATTGACGCGGATGGCGATGCCTGGGTCGGGGTTGGCGTGGTCGGCGATCTGGACATTACCAATGGCATCTTTGCCGAAGTCAGCTTTATGCCCGGCATTTATAACCCCGATGAAACGATATTGGGCGGCAACCTTCAGTTTCGATCATTGATTGGGCTGGGCGCGCGGATTTCCGACAGTGCAGATTTGATTTTATCTGTCGATCACATTTCAAATGGCGATACGAATCCGTTTAATCCCGGCATGAATTCCGCCTCCCTCAGGGTGCGCACCCGATTCTGAAACGCCACGCTTCACATCCTTTTGCTGCTGTCTGGTTGGGCGATTGGTGATGTTGAAATGCCCGTATCCATGGGCATTTCCTCTATTTCAGAATGTCGGGAACAGTTTTGTTCCTAAAAAACGAAACCAGATTGATCCAGATTAATGAGTGATAACCGCATCCAAAATTTAATGGCCTGACACATATTGTTAAAAACAAAGGGCCAAACATGACCAGAAATTTTCGCGCATCCACTCTTATCACGGCAGTCTGCTTTTCCAGCCTTCTTGCGGCGGGCACATGTACCTTACCCGGCGATGGCGATAAGATTTCGACAGTTGACGCCATGAAAAGCATGGCCGAGTCCGCCAGTTACGAGGCACTTGGCCCTGCAGGAACCGCAGCAGAATTGCTGTTGAAGGCTGATGATCTTACAACGGCAGCCCTGACCGCCTTTTATCAGCGCAAGGGCAAAGAGGCCGCCCTTGAGGGCGATTTTGACGCCGCCGATCGCTGGCAGGCCCATATCGATTGTCTGGTCAGCAAGAATTGTGCTGAATTCAACGAGATCGAGAAAAAGCGGCGGCTTCGGGATGAATTGATGCAGCAGGCTGCCAAAAGCAGCGGCGGCGGCAGCCACTAGGAGAGCGTGATGAAACGCAGAACATTCCTGTCTGCGGCCGCGGGGGCGGGGGTGACCGCCCCCCTGATGGGCTGCACCCCTTCGGCCCAGCCATCACAACAAACACCAACACCGGTTGAATTGACGCGGGCCCAATCCGATATTTCGGTCTATGTTCCGGGTTATATGACCGATGACGCCCGGGCGCGGGGCAAACCAGTGACCGACCATCGCCGCCTTGCTCGCGCGCTTGGCCAGAATGACGGGCCCGCGCGCCTGCTGACCCGGATCGGATTGGACGGTGCCCTGACCCAGGCGGTGTTGCCGGTGATGGCACATCAGGTGGCGGTCGCGCCGGACCGCAGCGTTGGTATTTTGTGTGGGTTTGAGGCCCGCGATCAGGTGGCTTTTGACCCTGTCACGCTGGATATGGTGGCCCAAAGCCCGGCCTTTGCCGAAGGGTGGCGCGGCGGCGGCCATGCCGTGTTTATCGACAATGGGCGCACCACGCTGGTATCCGAGCGCGCCCCAAGGCGCAGCGTCAGGGGCGGAAATCTGGCCGCGCAATATGGCCGCATCACCATCCGCGACAGCGACACGCTCAAGCTGCGCGGCAGCTATTCAACCCACGGCATTGACCCCCACGATATTCGCCTGATCGAAGACGACCGGTATCTGGTCGTGGCCAATTATGGCTCACTTCCGGACGCTGGCGGTTATCTGTCAGTGCCGCGCCAGGTTTCCGAAGCCTGCGTCACGGTGATCGAAGTGGCGAGCGGAAAACTGGTCGACAAATGGGTAACAGGGCGCGGCGACACGGAATTGCGCCATCTGGCGGCAGGCGGGCGTGACCGGATTTTTGCGATTCAGGCGCGGTTGGGCGACGAAACCGCCGAAATACAGGCAATGCGCGGCCATACCGCCGTGTATGGGCCAGATATCACATCGGAACCCGGCATTACCTATCTGTCTGCGCAGACGTTGAAAATTGCGAAAGGACAACGGCCAAAGGCAATGGGCAGCGCGGCAGAAACAGCGCAGATGCGCCACGGTCTTTCCATTGCTTATGATGCAACCCATGATCAGGCCATTGCAACCTATCCCAGCGCGCACCGTCTGATGGTATTTGACGGCGCCAGCGGGGCGGTTTTACAGGATATCGACACACGTGCCAGCGGCCTGCGCTATCCCTGTGGTGTGACCCTGTTGCCCGATGGGCGGCACTATGCGGTAACCGGCTATTGGGAAAATCTGTTCGTGTATGAACGAAACACGCACCGCTTGGTTCGCGAGCTTTGCCTGTATCCCGTTTTCTTCGGCCACAGCCACATCACAGCAGCGTAAGGTTCTGCAACGGATCGTGGTCGCACGCGCATTTTACAATAAAGGTCTGATCACCTCCATACCAGATGGCACAAGGATTGGCACTGATACGAGGGGGCTTTACAGATACATTCGGGCACCGAACTGTTGCCATCATAAAATGCAGTGTACCCCGAGAAAGCAGAGGCAATGGCCAAAGTTCAAACTGTGCGGATTGACCGGCTTTTGTCCTCGATGGGCTATGGGTCGCGCAGCGAAATTGCGCAGATGGCGAAATCTGGCGGTATTCGTCTGGATGGCGCAAAGCTGTTGAATGTCGCCGAACGCATCCCCGTTACAACCGATTTACCCGACCGCATGGAGATCAGGGGCGAAGCGCTTGATCCTCTTGCGGGGATGGTTGTGTTGTTGAACAAACCACTGGGCCTGACCTGTTCGCACAAAGATGATGGCGCGCTTGTCTATGATATTCTGCCGGGGCGCTGGAAGTTGCGAAAGCCGGCAATTTCGACGATTGGCCGTTTGGATAAAAATACGTCGGGTCTTTTGTTATTGACTGATGATGGCGCGCTGCTGCACCGCGTGATCAGCCCCAAACGCGATGTCAAAAAGACATATCGCGTCACCTTGGCCCGCCCGCTTGACGGGAGCGAGGGCGAACAGTTTGCCTCGGGGCTTTTGATGCTGAACGGTGAGAGCAAGCCATTGGCCCCTGCCGACCTGCAGGTGATTTCGGAAACCGACGCGCGGCTGACAATCACCGAAGGCCGATACCATCAGGTGCGCCGCATGTTTGCGGCCACCGGCAACCACGTTGAGGCCTTGCATCGTGAACGGCTGGGCGATTTGTCGTTGCCTGCGGCCATGGCACCGGGGCAATGGACGCTGCTAAGGGAAGATGAGATTGCCTTGGTTTTTCAATAAGCCAAAAATGAATTGGTTGCAGGTGAGGGGCAACAAGTGCCGAATGTGTGAAGGTCGCGGCCTTTCAGGGGGCAGGGCGCATTTTGTCCTAGAACACCCTATTTTCTTTTGTTACGAGGGCGCGAGTTGCGCCCGCACTGTTTGCTGGCGCCTAAGGTTTGTCTCTGGTCGCCCGGGTTGGTTGCGCGAGGTCGCAAGTTTTTTGGGGGTTGACCCATGAAAGGAATGAAGATGCAGGTTACCGAAACCCTGAACGAGGGGCTGAAGCGCGCCTATCAGATCACTGTTCCCGCGTCGGATTTGGACGCGAAAGTGAACGAAAAGCTCGCCGAGGCGCAGCCAGACGTGGAAATGAAGGGGTTTCGCAAGGGCAAGGTGCCCATGGCGCTGCTCAAGAAACAGTTCGGACCGCGTCTTTTGGGCGAAGCCATGCAGGAAACCGTTGACGGTGCCATGTCCCAGCATTTCAAGGACAGCGGCGACCGCCCCGCGATGCAGCCCGAGGTCAAGATGACCAACGAAGACTGGAAAGAGGGCGATGATATCCAGGTGGACATGTCCTATGAGGCGCTGCCCGAGATCCCCGATCTGGATGCCTCCACTCTGAACCTGGAAAAAATGGTGGTCAGCGCCGAAGATGAAGCCGTCGATGAGGCGCTGAAATCCCTGGCCGACAGCCGCAAATCCTATGAGACGAAAAAGGGCAAAGCCAAGAACGACGACCAGATCGTGATCGATTTCGTCGGTTCGATCGACGGCGAGAAATTCGAAGGCGGCGCCGCCGAGGATTATCCGCTGGTTTTGGGATCGGGTTCGTTCATTCCGGGCTTTGAAGAGCAGTTGGTGGGCCTGAAGGCCGAAGACGAAGCCGAAGTGAAAGTCAACTTTCCCGATGATTATCAGGCCGAGCATCTGAAGGGCAAGGAAGCCGTTTTCGCCGTGACAGTGAAAGAGGTGAAAAAGCCGGTTGATACCGTGATCGACGATGAGTTGGCCAAGGGATTTGGCGCCGAGGATCTGGACGCGCTGAAAGGTCAGATTCGCGAACGTCTTGAGGCGGAATATGCCGGTGCTTCGCGCGCTATCATGAAACGCGCCTTGCTGGATCAGCTTGATACTGCGGTAAAATTCGATTTGCCACCTTCATTGGTCAAGGCAGAAGCCGATCAGATTGCACACCAGTTGTGGCACGAGGAAAACCCCGACGTTCAGGGCCACGATCACCCCGAAATCGAGCCGACCGAAGAACACAATGTACTGGCCGAACGCCGTGTGCGTTTGGGGCTGTTGCTGGCCGAGTTGGGTCGCAAGAATGAAATCACCGTCACCGACGCTGAAATGACCCAGGCCGTGATGAACCAGGCGCGCCAGTACCCCGGCCAGGAACGCCAGTTCTTTGAATTCGTTCAGCAAAACCCGCAAATGCGCCAGCAGTTGCAGGCGCCGATCTTTGAAGACAAGGTCGTGGACTATGTGTTCGGTTTGGCGACAGTGACCGAAAAGCCGGCCACGAAAGACGAGCTTCAGGCCGCGGTTGAAGCATTGGAAGAAGAAGAAGCGCCAGACGCGTAATCACACACGTGACGCCGGTATTTGCGGGCCGCCCAGTGTTGGGCGGCCCGTTTGCATTTCGCACCGTGTGACGTTTGGAAATGTGTGCCAAGCGATCCATCAAACAAAAAAGCCGCGCAATTTCTTGCGCGGCTTTAATTTTTCCGAATGGTTGACGATCAGTCGTCGTCGCCATCCGATGTGGGCCGTGCCGGAGCATCGTCACCGAAATCTTCGTTCGCAGCGCCGCCGATATCATCGAACAGCTCTTGAATTTCAAATTCGGCGGCGGCCTCTTCTTCGGCGGCCAGTTCCTGAATCGATTTGCCCGACGCTTGCAATTCTGCCTCTTCAGGCGAACGTGCGACGTTCAATTCAACCTTGGCTTCAACCTCGGGGTGCAGGGTGACAAGCACCGTATGCAGGCCCAGATATTTGATCGGCGCGGTCAGGGCGACCTGCTTGCGATCAACGGTAAACCCGGCCTCGGTGGCCGCATCGGCGGCATCGCGGGTTGTTACCGAACCATAAAGTGCACCACCGTCCGACGCCGAGCGAATCACGACGAACTGTTGTCCATCAAGCTTGGCGGCCATCGATTCGGCCTCTTTTTTGGTTTCGAGGTTGTGCGCCTCAAGCTGTGCTTTCTGCTCTTCGAAGGCGGCGATATTGGCGGCGCTGGCCGACATTGCCTTTTTCTGGGGCAGCAGAAAGTTGCGGGCATACCCGGACTTTACTTCGACGACTTCGCCCATCTGGCCCAATTTGGCCACGCGTTCCAAAAGGATAACTTGCATGTCGCTCTCCTTAATTTACGGCATAGGGCAGCAGGGCGAGAAAGCGGGCGCGTTTGATGGCGCGGGCCAGCTCACGCTGCTTTTTCGCCGATACGGCGGTGATGCGGGACGGCACGATCTTGCCACGCTCAGAGATGTAGCGTTGCAAAAGACGTGTGTCTTTATAATCGATCTTGGGTGCGTTGTCGCCCGAGAAGGGGCACACCTTGCGACGGCGGAAAAACGGTTTGGTTGCCATGACTTAGCGCTCCTTTTACTTAGCGACGTTCGCGGCGTTCGCCACGGTCACGCTCATCGCGTTTTTGCATTTGAACGGACGGGCCTTCGGGCAATTCGTCCATCTTGATGGTCAATACGCGCATCACATCGTCATGCAAACGCATCAGGCGTTCCATTTCCTGAACTGCGGCGGCCGGTGCATCGGTGCGCAGATAGGCATAGTGGCCCTTGCGGTTTTTGTTGATTTTATAGGCCATCGTCTTGACGCCCCAATATTCATTCTCAACAACTTTGCCGCCATTATCGGTCAGCACCGCAGTAAAATGTTCGATCAATCCCTCGGCCTGAGTGTTGCTCAGATCCTGGCGGGAGATGAAAACATGCTCATAAAACGGCATGCGTTCTCCTGTTCTGGTCAAGCGCACTTCAAAGACTGGCGGCGATCCGGCCCCGTTGCCAATCACGAGAGGGTGCGCAGTTTCATGCGTACGGGCGGATGGTGGCTTTTATGAAGGGGGCGGCGGCAATGCAACCCCTTTGATGGGGTAAGACCACACGATCCCGGTTTTAGCATCGGGTCGCCGCATTTTCGCCCGGATTGCATCTTAACACTTTTACAACGCGCTTTTGGTAGTGAGAGTTATGACAAAAGATTCCGCACATCCCGCCGCAGTTCAGCCCAGTCTGTCGATGTTCGATGTATATAGTGGCTATGTTCTGACCCAGGGGCATAATGCCCTGCAATATGTCGTGATGTGGGAACGGGTGATGCGCGCCATCGCGATTCTGGCGCTGTTGGCCGTCGCCGCCTTTTGGCTGGCGCCGGGCGGGGCGACGGATGCGCAGGTTTTGCCGCTAAAACTGGTGTTAAGCGTGGTTTTGGCCGGCATGGCGGCGACCCTGTTCTGGGCGGCGCGCAGCCAGCCGCAGTACGAAAGCCAGATTGATTTGATCCACGGTGAAATCCGGCAGGTCATGCGCGCCGCCAGCGGGATCGAGCGGCAAATGCTGCGTATCGGGTTTGGCGACGTCAAGGGCCTGTATATAAAGCGCAATCGCGCCCACCCCGAATCGGCGTGCTTGATGCTGGAAATCAGTGGCGTGGAGACACCGGTGGTGATGGGCATTGGCACCGAAGACGCATTGGGCATTGTTCACGGGCGGCTGACCGCAGATCTGGCAAAGGCGCGCAGAGCTTACAATCTTGCCCCGGCCAACCATGGAAAGCGCCGTGCCACTGCCGGGATGCAGGCCGCCTAGGCGATTTTTGCGGATATATTCTGAGATTTGAGTTTTTATCCTTTCGTTTGCGAATTGCAAATTTGAAAGACTGGCGGCGCCCTATGGTTGAGCAATGCTCCTGTCGCGGGCTGTTATACCCTCATTCCAACCTCTTATGATCGGCACGCAATTGTTGCGTTTGGTTGCGCCCTGTTGTTCATCGGGTTAACCAATGGAACGCCCTGATTGGCGGGCGAAAGTTCAGGAGAGTTTGCAATGACCCGCGCATTCGTATTTCCGGGCCAGGGGGCCCAGACCGTTGGCATGGGCCGTGCCTTGGCCGATGCCTATCCCGCGGCCCGCGCCGTGTTTGACGAGGTCGACGATGCGTTGGGCGAAAACCTGTCGGCGCTGATCTGGGACGGAACAGCCGAGGATCTGACCCTGACGGCGAATGCGCAACCGGCGCTGATGGCAACATCGATGGCGGCCATGCGCGCATTGGAGGCCGAAGGCATTTCAGTCAGCGATGCGGCCTTTGTGGCAGGGCATTCTTTGGGCGAATATTCTGCGTTGGCGGCGGCGGGCGCGATTTCAGTGGCCGATACGGCGCGGTTGCTGCGGGCCCGCGGTCAGGCGATGCAGGCTGCGGTTCCTGTGGGGCAGGGCGCGATGGCGGCGATTTTGGGGTTAGATCTGGCGGCGGTCACGGCCCTGGCGGCCGAGGCGGCAGAGGGCCAGGTGTGCCAGGCGGCCAATGATAACGACCCGGCGCAGGTGGTGATTTCGGGCGATGCGGCAGCGGTTCAGCGTGCGGTGGATATGGCCAAGGGCAAAGGTGCAAAGCGGGCGCTGTTGTTGCCCGTGTCAGCCCCGTTTCACTGTACCCTGATGCAACCCGCTGCCGAGGCGATGGCGGGTGCGTTGCGTACGGTAGAAATCAAATCACCGCAGGTGCCCGTGGTTTGCAACGTGACAGCCGGGCCGGCGACCGATCCGGAATTGATTCGTGATTTGCTGGTGCAGCAGATCACCGGTGCGGTGCGGTGGCGTGAAAGCGTGATGATGATGGTCGACGCCGGGGTAGATTCGTTCTGGGAAATCGGCGCGGGCAAGGCATTGTCGGGAATGATTCGGCGAATCGCGCGCGATGCCGAGGTGGCGAATATTGCCACGCCGGACGATGTGAAGGCGCGGACCTAAGCGGTTTGCATGCGGGCAATGGGTGTGGCCCGTGACCGATGATGGTATGTAGAAAAATTTGGAAATGGGGGGGTAGATGTTTGATTTAACAGGAAAAACGGCCTTGATCACTGGGGCGTCCGGCGGGCTGGGCGGTGCGATTGCGCGGGCATTGCATGGTGCGGGGGCGACGGTTGCATTGTCAGGCACGCGTGAGGCTCCGTTACAGGAATTGGCCGCGTCATTGGGCGACCGGGCCCATGTGGTGCCTTGCAACCTGTCGGATCGCGCGGCGGTTGAGGCGCTGCCGGGCCGGGCGGCAGAGGCTATGGGATCGGTCGATATTCTGGTCAACAATGCGGGAATCACCGCCGATGGTTTGATGTTGCGCATGAGCGATGATCAATGGGATCGGGTTCTTGAGGTTAATCTGACGGCGACGATGAAATTATCCAAAGGCGTGTTGCGCGGCATGATGAAGGCGCGCTGGGGCCGGATCATCAACATATCTTCGATTGTCGGGGCCACGGGGAATCCGGGCCAGGCAAATTATGCGGCCAGCAAGGCGGGCATGATCGGCTTTGCCAAATCATTGGCGCAAGAGGTGGCCAGCCGGGGAATTACCGTAAATGCGGTGGCGCCTGGATTTATCACCACCGACATGACTGCGGTTTTGACCGAAGATCAGAAGAATTCGCTGCTGACACAGGTGCCCGCCGGACGCATGGGCGACCCCGAAGAAATTGCCGCAGCGGTCCTGTATCTGGCGAGTGTCGAGGCGGGCTATGTGACCGGCGCGACGCTGCATGTAAATGGCGGGATGTCGATGTTTTGAACGCCGATCAGGGGCTGAATCAACAGGTTGCGCCAATTTGACGAACTTTTTTCTACGACCGGTGAGATGGCGGATTTATCTGGCCCGATGACGTGCGGTGCATGTAAATAACGGTGTAACCTTGGTTATTTTGCCCTTTCCAGCGATCAGCGAAAGCGTTTGCCTTATCCAACCTATATGATATAGGCGGCGCACGGAAATTGAGGGGGGCCTTGGCGAACCCTCGTAAGACTGCCATATGGCAGAGGTGAGCGGCTCCAGGGCCAAACAATGTACGGGGCCTTTCCCGAGGATCATAAGAGGAAATGACATGAGCGACAGCATCGCAGATCGCGTGAAAAAGATCGTCGTCGAGCATTTGGGCGTAGAAGAAGACAAGGTAACCGAGAACGCGTCGTTCATCGATGACCTGGGCGCTGACAGCTTGGACACGGTCGAGTTGGTCATGGCTTTCGAAGAGGAATTCGGCATCGAAATTCCCGACGATGCGGCAGAAACCATTCAGACGTTTGGCGATGCGGTGAAATTCATCACCGAAGCCTCCTGATTGGGTGCGGCCCTGGCCCGGTTGGGCGGGGCGTGTAAGAGACAAAGCGGTGTTTCCCATTGGGATGCGCCGCTTTTCCATTTCTGGGCGATGGATTGCCACAAGACATGCGCGCCCCCTTTTCGTGGGGGGCGACGGCGTGTATTACCCAGGTTGAAGTTACAAATGAGGGCATTCAGATGCGGCGTGTTGTAGTCACCGGTTTAGGTATGGTCAGCCCCTTGGCCGACGGGGTTGAGGCGACCTGGCGTCGTTTGTTGGCAGGAGAATCAGGCGCCGGAACCATCCAGCGGTTTGATGCCAGCCACCTGGCCACCGGATATGCCTGTGAAGTGCCGGTTGGCGATGGCAGCAACGACACGTTTGACGCGGCCCGGTATTTGGAGCCGAAAGAGCAGCGCAAAGTTGATGATTTCATCCTGTACGGCATGGCCGCAGCGCAGCAGGCAATTGAAAATTCGGGCTGGATGCCCGAAGACGAGGAAGACCGGGTTCGCACCGGTGTGATGATCGGCAGTGGCATTGGCGGGCTGCAAAGCATTGCCGAAACGGCAGTGTTGTTGAAAGAACGTGGCCCACGCCGGGTTTCGCCATTTTTCATTCCCGGCGCCTTGATCAATCTGGTCAGTGGTCAGGTTTCGATTCGCTATGGGTTCAAGGGGCCGAACCATGCGGTTGTGACGGCCTGTTCCACGGGCGCCCATGCGATTGGCGATGCGGCGCGTTTGATTCAGTGGGGCGATGCTGATGTCATGGTCGCAGGTGGCGCCGAAAGCCCGATTTCGGAAATCGGGATTGCCGGGTTCAATGCCTGTAAGGCGCTGAGCACTGGGCGGGGCGATGCGCCGACCAAGGCATCGCGCCCGTGGGACAAGGACCGTGATGGGTTTGTCATGGGCGAAGGTGCCGGCGTTGTCGTATTGGAAGAGTACGAACATGCCGTGGCGCGTGGGGCGAAAATTTATGCCGAGGTGATCGGTTATGGCCTGTCGGGCGATGCGCATCACATCACCGCGCCGCCCCCCAATCACGAGGGTGCAGAACGCGCCATGCGCGCGGCGGTGGCCCGTGCCGGAATTGACGCTTCGGAGATTGATTATGTCAACGCGCACGGCACCAGCACCATGGCCGACACCATCGAACTGGGCGCGGTTGAGCGGCTGGTGGGGGCGGCGGCAGGCGGTTTGACGATGTCCTCGACGAAATCATCGATCGGGCATTTGTTGGGCGCCGCGGGTGCTGTTGAGGCGATATTCTGTATTCTGGCGATACGTGATCAGGTGGCGCCGCCAACCCTGAACCTGGACGATCCTGCAGCGGAAACCGAGATCGACCTGGCCGCAAATGCCAAGGTCGAGCGCGATATCGATGTGATCCTGTCGAACTCATTCGGGTTTGGCGGCACCAATGCGGCCTTGATCATGCGGCGGGTAACCGGCTGATGTGGCGGCACATTGCGTCAAATTTCCTGACGGTTTTCATTGTTTTGCTTGCGGCGGCCGGCGCATTGGTGGCTTGGGGGCAATCGCAATACAACACGCCCGGTCCATTGGCCCAGGCGATCTGTTTGCGGGTTGAAAGCGGATCGAACATCAGCCGGGTGTCGCAGGATTTACAGGCGCAAGGTGCCGTTTCCAGCGCGTCGATCTTTCGGATCGGGGCGGATTATACCGATAAGGCATCCGAGTTGAAGGCCGGCAGCTTTTTGGTGCCGGAAGGCGCGTCGATGGCGCAGATTACCGATATCATCACGCGCGGCGGGGCGTCGACCTGTGGCGTGGCCGTGGTGTTGAACGTGGGCGTGACAGCCATTGAAATGCGGGTGCGGGAATTGGACCCGGCGACAAACCGGTATGTGAACAAGGTAGAATTTGACCCGGCCACCGGTGTGGTGCCCGAGGAATACACCACCGTGCGCGATCAGGCGGATGTGCGTTTCTCCATCGCATTGGCCGAAGGCGTGACCAGCTGGCAAATTGTCGAAGGGTTGAAGGCGGCCGAGTTCTTGACCGGCGAAGTGTCTGAAATTCCACCCGAAGGCAGCCTTGCGCCAGACAGTTACGAGGTGCGGCCAGGCGCGGATCGCAATGCGCTGTTGGCGCAAATGAGTGCCGCACAGACCGAACGGTTGGCCGAGGTATGGCGTAACCGCGATGAGGATATTCCGATTTCATCGCCGGAAGAGGCGTTGATTTTGGCATCGCTGATCGAAAAGGAAACCGGTGTGCCGGAAGAGCGGCCCGAGGTGGCGGCGGTGTTTGTGAACCGTTTGCGTCAGGGGATGCGATTGCAGACCGACCCGACGGTGATTTATGGCATCACCAACGGTCAGGGCGTGTTGGGCCGGGGATTGCGGCGCAGCGAGTTGGACCGTGAAACGCCCTATAACACCTATCGGATTGATGGCTTGCCGCCGACGCCGATTGCCAATCCGGGATTGGCCAGTTTGCAAGCGGCGGTAAATCCGGGAGAGAGCGATTTTCTGTACTTTGTCGCCGATGGCACGGGCGGTCATGCCTTTGCTGTGACCTTGGCCGAGCATAACGCCAATGTTGCCAAGTGGCGCCAGATCGAGGCCGAGCGTGCAAATCAGTGACCGTTAGGATTTTGTTAATCCCAGCGTACGCCAAGCCGTTGGTAAATATGGAATAATCTTGACTTTCCCCGTAATTTCGGGCATCTTGGTTAAGCAGCGAACAGACACGATGAGAGCGACCTTGGGCAAAGCCCTGGTCGCTTTTTTCGTTTCTGACAGACGGGTTCCTAAAACAGTGGGTGCCCATTGAATGGCGAATGTTGAGCAGAGCGAAGAGAGTGCATCGTCCCAGCTTTTGCTGCGCGAAGCAGAGGAACATTACGCAGGGGCGTTGGGTGAAATCCTGACGCTGCGCCGCGCGCTGAGGGAGCGTGTGGATGTTTCGGAAACCGAGGTGAAGCGTGTGACGGGTAATTATACCCGTGCCACGCAAACCCTTTTTGACGAAAGGAAAAAGGTTGAAGAGATCGGCAGGCGCAATCGCGGAATCGTCAACGACTATGCAATCGACTTTGACGCCATCAGGGGTGAGATCGGGGGCCAGCTTGATCGCCTCCGCGCCCATATCGGTCCAAACGGGGTTTCTGAATGGGCTGAGTGAACAGGCGCTGTTGGGGTTGCCCTATCTGTTTGAATTTTGGGCGATGGAGCATCAATTGCCCCCGCCCGGCGATTGGCGATCTTGGGTGATCATGGGCGGGCGCGGGGCAGGCAAAACCCGCGCCGGGGCCGAATGGGTGCGCGCCCAGGTTGAAGGCAATATGCCGCTGGATCCAGGGCGATGTTCGCGCGTGGCACTGATTGGGGAAACCCAGGATCAGGTGCGCGAGGTGATGATTTTTGGCGATTCGGGGATTTTGGCCTGTTGCCCGCCCGACCGCAAACCGGTGTGGGAGGCAGGGCGCAAACGACTGGTCTGGCCCAATGGCGCCACGGCCCAAGTATTTTCGGCGCACGAACCCGAGGGGCTGCGCGGCCCACAATTTGACGCCGCTTGGGTGGATGAATTGGCCAAGTGGAAGAAGGGCCAGGAAACCTGGGATATGTTGCAATTTGCGCTGCGGCTGGGGGATGATCCGCGGTCATGCGTCACCACAACGCCGCGCAATGTGGCGGTGTTAAAGGGGATTTTGGGAAATCCATCGACGGTGATGACCCATGCGCCGACCAGCGCCAACCGAGCCAATCTGGCGCGCTCGTTCCTTGAGGAGGTCGTGGCGCGGTATCATGATACCCGGCTGGGACGGCAGGAATTGGAAGGGCAGCTGTTGGAAGATGCCGAAGGGGCGCTGTGGAATATGCGCGCGCTTGAGGCGTGTCGTGTGGCCGAAGAACCGGTGACATCGCGCATTGTCGTGGCGGTTGACCCGCCCGTGACCGGCGGCAAGGCCAGTGACGATTGCGGCATTGTGGTGGTTGGTGCGGTGATGGACGGCCCGCCGAACCAGTGGCGCGCGATAGTGTTGGAGGATGCCAGCGTTTCGGCCTCGTCACCCAATGCCTGGGCCACGGCGGCGGTGGCGGCGGCGCACCGATGGGGCGCAGACCGGATGGTGGCCGAGGTAAATCAGGGCGGCGATTTGGTTGAGGCGGTGGTGCGCCAAGTCGATCCGCTGATCGCGTACAAATCGGTTCATGCAACACGGGGCAAGGTGGCCCGCGCCGAGCCTGTGGCGGCATTGTATGAGCAGGGCCGGGTTTCCCACCTGCCGGGGTTGGGCGCGTTGGAGGAACAGATGTGCCAGATGACCACGGCGGGATTTGACGGCGCGGGCAGCCCCGACCGGGTGGATGCGTTGGTGTGGGCGCTGCATGATTTGATCCTGGCGCCCAGTGTTGCGCGCATGGCCCCGAAGGTGCGTACGCTGCGTTAGCGATATGGTTAAAGGTTTATGGGAAAGTGTTTTCATAGGCCTGAGATGCCCCCCCGGCCAAGGGCGCCGGGGGGCGGGGCGAAACAGACAAGAATTCAGCATGAGAACCGGTTGCGTCCATTACGGGCTGTGGCGCGGTTTTCTGTGGCCAGATGGCCGGACCTGAGGAGTGGATATGGTGTTTGATTTTCTGAAACGGTCGGCCACGGTGCCAGAGGCCAAGGCATCGGCGACGGGGCCGGTTGTGGCCTATGGATCATCCGGGCGCGTGGCCTGGAGCGCGCGGGACACGGTTTCACTGACCCGCAGTGGGTTTGTGGGCAATCCGGTTGGATTTCGCTGTGTCAGGTTGATTTCCGAGGCGGCGGCGGCCCTGCCGTTGACCTTGCAAGATGGCGATACGCGCTTTGCGACGCACCCGGTTTTATCGCTGATTTCCCGGCCCAATGGGGGGCAGGGGCGGGCCGAGTTGTTCGAGGCACTGTATGGGCAGATTTTGCTGTCGGGCAATGGGTATCTTGAGGCTGTGGGGAATGGCGGTGTGCCGCTGGAGCTGCATGTTTTACGCTCGGACCGGATGAAATTGATCCCTGGGGCGGATGGGTGGCCGGTGGGGTATGAATATTCGGTTGGCGGTAAAGCACACCGTTTTGCGGTGGAGGATGCCGTTTCGCCGATCTGCCATATCAAATCGTTCCACCCCCAAGATGACCATTACGGGTTATCGCCAATGCAGGCGGCGGCGCAGGCGTTGGATGTGCACACGGCGGCATCGCGGTGGAGCAAGGCGTTATTGGATAATGCGGCGCGGCCATCGGGGGCGATTGTGTATCGCGGCACCGATGGGCAGGGCACGTTGGGCGCGGATCAATATGACCGGTTGGTTAATGAGATGGAGGCGCACCACCAGGGCGCGCGCAATGCGGGGCGCCCGATGTTGCTTGAGGGTGGGTTGGATTGGAAGCCGATGGGGTTTTCGCCCAGCGACATGGAATTTCAGAAAACCAAAGAGGCGGCAGCGCGTGAGATTGCGTTGGCCTTTGGGGTGCCGCCGATGCTTTTGGGCATTCCGGGCGATGCGACCTATGCCAATTACGCCGAGGCGCACCGGGCGTTTTATCGCCTCACGGTGTTGCCCTTGGCGGCGCGGGTTTGCGGCGCGGTGTCACACTGGATGGCGGGGTTCACCGGTGAGGCGGTGCAACTGTCCTATGATCTGGACCAGGTTCACGCGCTGAGTGGCGAGCGCGATGCCCAATGGGCGCGGGTTTCGGCCGCGTCTTTCCTGAGTGATGGGGAAAAGCGGGCGTTATTGGGATTACCGGCGTTGGAAGTTGAGGAGTGAGCATGGGTTTCGATTTAGAACGCAAGTTTTGCCGCATTGGCGACGCGGTTTCCGTCACCGATGGCACGGTGATTGAGGGATACGCCAGCCTGTTTGGCGCCTGTGATCAGGGCGGCGATGTGGTGGCGCCGGGGGCCTATGGCGCGTCACTGGCCGGGCTAAGCGCCAAGGGTGGCAAGGTCAAAATGCTGTGGCAGCATGACCCGGCCCAACCCATCGGTGTGTGGGACGAGGTGCGCGAGGATGCGCGCGGCCTGTATGTGAAGGGCCGGATATTGCCCGATGTGGACAAGGGGCGCGAGGCGATCGCGCTGATCGGCGCGGGGGCGATTGACGGATTGTCGATTGGATACCGCACCAAGAAGGCCAGCAAAGACAGTGCCGGCAAGCGGCATTTGCATGAATTGGAGCTGTGGGAGGTGTCATTGGTCACCTTCCCCATGCTTCCCGAGGCGCGGGTGGGGGCAAAGGGCGATGCGCCTGGTGCCGATACCCTGCGCAGTTTGGCGGCGGCCCTTGAGGACGCGCGCGGGCTGCTGTTGCGGGGCTGACCCCCCGCGCAATCAGAAAGTGGGGGGCTGACCCCGCTTAATCAGAAGGCCAGCTTTCAAAGAAGGAATGCCGATGAGCAAGACCGAGACGAAGTCTGGGGTCAGAGAAGATCTGCCCGAAGAAAATGTGGCCCGGGCGCTGAGCGGGCTGGTGGGCGACCTGAAGCAATTTCAGGCGGGCATCGAGACGAAACTGAAACAAACCGAAGAGCGAGTGAACATGCTGGATCGTAAAACCATGATCGCGGGCCGCCCCGCATTGTCGCGCAGTGCCGAGGCCGAAGCGCCGCACCAAAAGGCGTTTGAAGCCTATGTGCGGTCGGGCGATGACGATGCGCTGCGCGGATTGCAGTTGGAAGGCAAGGCGCTGAGCACGGCTGTGGCGGGGGATGGCGGATATTTGGTTGACCCGGTGACCAGCGAAACCGTGCAGTCGGTTCTGAAATCGACCGCCAGCATTCGGGCCGTGGCCAATGTGGTGAATGTTGAGGCGACATCTTACGATGTGTTGATTGATACCACCGATATTGGCGCGGGTTGGGCCAGCGAAACCGGATCGCAGACCGAAACCGGCACACCGACGATTGATCGGATCGTTATTCCGCTGCATGAACTGTCGGCCTTGCCCAAGGCATCGCAACGTTTGTTGGATGATGCGGCGTTTGACATCGAAGGTTGGTTGGCGGGCCGTATTGCCGATAAATTTGCCCGTGCCGAGGCGTCAGCGTTTATCAATGGCGATGGCGTGGACAAGCCGAAGGGGTTTTTGACCCATAGCATCGTTGATGATGCGGCTTGGGCCTGGGATACGTTGGGTTATGTCGCGACAGGGGCCAATGGTGCGTTTGACGGGGCCGATGCGCTGGTCGATCTGGTTTATGCGCTGGGCGCGCAGTACCGCGCCAACGGATCGTTCGTGATGAACAGCAAAACCGCCGGTGTGGTGCGCAAGCTGAAGGATGCCGACGGCCGGTTCCTGTGGTCCGATGGTTTGGCCGCCGGTGAGCCTGCGCGCCTGCTTGGATATCGGGTGCTGATTGCCGAAGATATGCCCGATATTGCCAGTGGTGCCCATGCGATTGCCTTTGGTGACTTTTCCGCCGGTTATACCATTGCCGAACGCCCCGATCTGCGGATTTTGCGCGATCCGTTCAGCGCCAAGCCCCATGTGTTGTTCTATGCGACCAAGCGTGTGGGCGGCGATGTGTCTGACTTTGCCGCGATCAAACTGCTGAAGTTCTCGACCTCGTAAGGGGTTGGGCGGCCTGGCGGCGCTCTGCGGCTGCCAGGCCTGATTTGGGCGCGCGTTATCCCAAACCTGTGTTGTTAGCTGCTTCCCTCCGTCTGAGCGATGCGGGGATGTGCGCCCAACTTTTCGACCGTTTCGGGCCAAGGCGGCCTTTGCGGTTTGGCAAGGGTTCGAAGTTTCGGAGTGAGGTTTATGAATACAGTCGAAGTGACCCCAGTGGCATCCGCCGCCCTGCCCATGGCGCAGTTTCGCGACCATCTGCGCCTGGGCACCGGGTTTGGCGACGATAGTTTGCAAAATGGTGTGCTTGAGGCGTGTTTGCGCGCCGCCCTGGCCCGGGTCGAGGGATATTGCGGCAAGGCGGTGTTGGCGCGCGATTTTGTGCTGACCGTGGGGGAATGGCGCGAATTGTCGCGCCAGGTGTTGCCGATGGCCCCTGTGTCGGCGGTATCGCGGTTTGCGATTACCGATCGGGCGGGGGCGGAAACGGTGATTGAACCGGCGCAGTACCGTCTGATCCGCGATGCCACCGCGCCGATGGTGATTTCGGCGGGCTATGCGTTGCCGCGCATTCCGCTGGCGGGACACGCGGCGTTTACCTTTACCGCCGGGTTTGGTGACTGGGATGCGGTGCCGGGCGATATGGCGCAAGCGGTGCTGATCCTGGCGGCGTCTTTATATGAGGGGCGGGGCGGCGATGGCGGCGCGATGCCGGTCGCTGTGAGCGGGCTGTTATCGCAGTTTCGCACGCTGCGCCTGTTGGGCGGGGGCCGGGCATGAGCGGCGTGCAATTGAGCCGCAAGTTGGTGTTGGAACATCAGGTTGAAGTGCCGGACGGGGCCGGTGGATTTTCGCGCAACTGGACCGCGCTGGGCACGTTATGGGCCGATCTGCGCGTTGGATCGGGGCGGGCGCGAAGTGGCCAAGAGGTGGCATTGTCGCGCGTGACCTATCGCATCACCGTACGGGGGGCCGCCCAAGGCGCGCCATCGCGGCCCGCACCGGGGCAACGGTTTGTCGATGGCACGCGGGTGTTCTCCATTGATGCGGTGACCGAAGTGGTGCCGCGCGGCGCGTATCTGATTTGTTATGCACATGAGGAGGTTGCGCTGTGAGTTACGCAGTATCCGGCCCTTTGCAGGCCGCTGTTTATCAACATCTTTTGGCCGATGCCGCATTGGGCGCGATTGTCGGAACGGCGATATACGATGCGGTGCCATCGGGCGCGGTGCCCGCCACATACATCACCTTGGGCGAAGAAGACGCCGTGGACCGATCTGACAAAACCGGCGGCGGTGCGGTGCATACGTTGATGATTAGCGTGATCAGTGATGGCGCGGGCTTTGCCACGGCCAAGGCGGCGGCGGGCGCGGTTTCTGACGCCTTGCTGGACACCACGCCAACCCTAAGCCGGGGGCGGATTGTGGGGCTGTGGTTTGTGAAAGCCCAGGCGCGCCGCGTCGGCACCGGCGATCAACGCCGCATCGACCTGCGGTTTCGCGCGCAGACAGAAGACATTTAATTCAACCCAAACGGAGTGACGAATATGGTAGCCCAAAATGGCAAAGACCTGTTGATCAAGCTGGACCTGACCGGGGCCGGTCAGTTTGAAACCATCGCCGGACTGCGCGCGACGCGGGTGTCGTTCAACGCCGAAAGCGTTGATGTGACATCGCTGGAATCCCAAGGGGGCTGGCGCGAATTATTGTCGGGGGCGGGGGTGAAATCAGCCTCGATTTCGGGATCGGGCGTGTTCAAGGACACCGATACAGATGAGCGCGCGCGCCAGATCTTCTTTGATGGGATCACCCCCGCGTTTCAGGTGATCATCCCCGATTTCGGCATTGTCGAGGGCGCGTTTCAGGTGACATCGCTGGAATATGCCGGATCGCACAATGGCGAGGCGACTTATGAAATGTCGCTGTCATCGGCCGGCGCCTTGGACTTTACGCCGCTGTGATGGGCAACCCCTGGGCCGGAGAGGTGACCCTGGTGGTGGATGGCGTGCCGATGGTGGCCAAGCTGACCCTGGGGGCCTTGGCCGAGTTGGAGGCCGCGTTGCAGACCGGCACCTTGGTGGAAATGGTCGAGCGGTTTGAGAGCGGTCAGTTTTCAACCCGCGATGTGTTGGCCTTGGTCGTGGCCGGTTTGCGCGGCGGCGGGTGGCGCGGAACAACCGCCGATCTGCTGAGCGTGGAAATTGGCGGTGGCCCGGTTGAGGCCGCGCGCGTGGCGGGGGCGTTATTGGCGCGGGCCTTTGCCATGCCGGGGGATGGCGATGCCTAGCGCGGCGGGGTTTGATTGGCCGGGGTTGATGCGCGCCGGGATTGTTGGGCGCGGTCTGACGCCGCGCGAATTCTGGGCGCTGACCCCGGCAGAATTGATGATGATGTTGGGGCGCGGCGGTGCGGCCGCCCCCCTAAGCCGGGCCGGATTAAATGCGCTTGCCGCGCTCTACCCGGACAATGACGGAGGGAATTGTGATGGACTCGACACAGATTGACGATCTGGAGGATCAGATCATCGCGCTTGAGGCGACCTTGGGCGGGGCAAGCACCATGGCGGCGGCGTTTGATGGTGAGTTGAAGCGGATGCAATCGACGATTGCTAACACGGGCCGCGAGGTGAGCGTTTTGTCGAGCGGGATTTCGCGCGGGCTGCGCAAATCTTTCGACGGGCTGATTTTTGATGGCATGAAGCTTTCGGATGCGTTGAACGGATTGGCGCAATCAATGATCAACGCGGCCTACAATGCGGCGATGCGCCCGGTGACAAACCATTTCGGTGGGCTGTTTGCAACGGGAATCGAGGGGATCATCAACGGCTTTAGCGGCTTTGCCAATGGCGGCAGCTTTGCGCAGGGGCGGGTGATGCCGTTTGCCCAGGGTGGGATTGTATCATCGCCCACCACCTTTCCCATGCGCGGGGGCACCGGATTGATGGGCGAAGCCGGCCCCGAGGCGATCATGCCCCTGTCACGCGGGGCTGATGGCCGATTGGGCGTGCGCAGCGCAGGTGGCCAGGCGCCCGTCACCGTGGTGATGAACATTTCAACCCCGGATGTGCAGGGATTTCAACGCAGCCAAAGCCAGATTGCCGCCCGGATGGGGCGCGCATTGGGACAGGGCCAGCGCAACCGCTGAGGAGGAACAGATGTCATTTCACGAAATACGGTTTCCGGCCAATCTGTCGTTTGGATCCATCGGTGGGCCAGAGCGGCGCACCGAGGTTGTGACCTTGGCCAATGGTTATGAAGAGCGCAACACGCCTTGGGCGCATTCGCGGCGGCGTTATGACGCCGGATTGGGGATGCGATCATTGGACGATGTTGAACTGATGCTGGCGTTTTTTGAGGCGCGGCGCGGGCAGTTGCATGGGTTTCGCTGGAAAGACTGGGCCGATTATAAAACCTGCCCCGTCTCGCGCGAACCCGAATTTGACGATCAGATCATCGGCTACGGCGATGGGCAAAGCGCGGAATTTCAACTTTCCAAAACCTATCAGGCAGGGGCAAACCCGTATTTGCGCCCGGTGGTGAAACCGGTGGCGGGCACCGTGACCCTGGGCATGGAAGGCGATTTGCTGCGCGAGGCGGTGCATTTCGATCTGGATGTGACCACGGGCAAGGTGACGTTATACAACGTGCCCGCCGCCGGTGTGGAAATCACCGCAGGGTTTGAATTTGACGTGCCGGTGCGGTTTGATACCGATCTTATTCAGGTGTCGGTGGCCAGTTTCAAGGCCGGGAATGTGCCCAACGTGCCGGTGATCGAGGTGCGGTTATGACCGGGTTTCCCACCGCGTTGCAGGCGCATCTGGAAACCGGCATCACGTCGGTATGCCGCTGTTGGCAAGTGGTGCGCCGTGATGGCGTGCGGTTTGGGTTTACCGATCACGATAGCACGCTTGCCTTTGATGGTCAGGTGTTTGTCGCCTCCGAAGGGATGTCGGCCCGCGCGTTTGAACAGACGACTGGTTTGGCTGTCGATAACTCTGAGGCGCTGGGCGTGTTAAGCGATGTGTCGGTCAGCGAAGAGGATATTTTGGCCGGGCTGTTTGACGGGGCCGAGGTTTTGGCCTGGCTGGTGAACTGGGCCGATCCGGCGCAACGGGTGCTGCAGTTTCGCGGCGCGATGGGCGAGATTCAGCGCGCCGCCGGGGCGTTTCGCGCCGAATTGCGGGGTCTGACCGAGGCGTTGAACCAACCGCAGGGGCGTGTGTATCAGGCGCCCTGTGCCGCCGTGCTGGGCGATAGCCTGTGCCGGTTTGATCTGAACACACCCGGATATGTTGAGACCCGCGCGGTCGAGGCTGTGGAGGGGCGAAAATTCTTTCGCTTTGCCGCCTTGGACGGGTTCGATGATCGGTGGTTTGAACGCGGTCGGTTGATCGTGCAAAGCGGCGCGGCCAAAGGCATTGTCGCCATCATCAAGAATGATCGGTTGATGGGCACCGGTCGCACGATTGAGGTATGGGAGGCGCTGCGCCTTGAGATCGCGCCCGGTGATATCGTGCGTCTTGAGGCGGGATGTGACAAGCGCGTCGAATCTTGCCGATTGAAATTCAACAATATCAACAATTTTCGCGGATTTCCCGATATCCCGGGTGAGGATTGGCTGATGGCATATCCGCGCAGCGGTGATGATACGGGCGGTGGGTCATTGACGCCGCGCCGCCAGGTTCGCGCATTGCCACGAGCGAGCGGAGGCGATTCATGAGGGGGCCGGGCGCTGACGCGGCGGCCCATGCGCGCGAATGGATCGGCACGCCGTACCGGCATCAGGCCTCGTGTCTGGGCGCGGGCGTGGATTGTTTGGGGTTGGTGCGCGGCGTATGGCGCGCGCTCTATGGGCGCGAACCTGCACAGGTGCCGCCCTATACGCCCGATTGGTCAGAACCCCAGCAGGATGAACGCCTGTGGCGTGCCGCGGCACTGTATCTGGTGGCACAGCCTTTGGGTGATTTATCGGTCGGCGATGTGGTGCTGTTTCGGATGCGCCAGGGCAGCGTGGCCAAACATCTGGGCATCATCGGGCAAACCGGCCCGGAGCCCACATTCATTCACGCCTATACGGGGCATGGCGTGGTTGAAAGCCCGCTCAGCGCCCCCTGGCGCCGCCGCATCGTGGCGCGCTTTGAATTTCCTGACAGGAGGCACTGATGGCCACAATCGTTCTTTCCGCCCTTGGGGCGGCTGCAGGGGCCTCTTTGGGGGGCGGGGTTTTGGGCCTGTCATCGGTGGTGATTGGCCGGGCCATCGGGGCGACGCTGGGTCGGGTGATTGACCAGTCGATCCTTGGTGCCGGATCGCAAGCGGTGGAAACCGGCAAGGTTGAGCGGTTTCGCCTGACCGGAGCGAGCGAAGGCACGCCGATCAATCAGATATTTGGCCGCACGCGCGTTTCGGGCCAGGTGATATGGTCAACCCAGTTTCAGGAAAAAACCACGACAAGTGGTTCGGGCAAGGGCATGCCTTCGGGGCCATCGACCACCGCCTATAGCTATTCCATATCGGTGGCGATTGCCCTGTGCGAAGGTGAAATTTCGCGCATTGGCCGGGTCTGGGTGGATGGCGCCGAGGCCAGTCTGGATGATTTCAACATTCGGATTTACCCCGGTTCAGAAGATCAATTGCCCGATCCAAAGATCGAGGCGGTTGAAGGCACGGGAAACGTGCCCGCCTATCGTGGCATCGCCTATGTGGTGTTCGAGGATCTTGAATTGGGCGCTTATGGAAACCGCGTGCCGCAGTTCAGTTTCGAAGTGGTGCGCCCGGAACCGGCGGCGCAATCACAGGTGGGCGCGGCGGATTTGGCAGGCGGCATCCAGGGTGTGGCGATGATGCCGGGCACCGGGGAATATGCCCTGGCCACCACGCCGGTCCGGTTTGAAAAAGAGCCGGGCGTGTCGACCTTTGCCAATGTCAATTCGCCGTTGGGAAAAACCGATTTTGCCGCCTCTGTCGATGCATTGCAGGGTGAATTGCCCAATTGCCAGACAACATCATTGATCGTGTCGTGGTTTGGCAATGATCTGCGCTGCGGTGAATGTGACATCGCGCCCAAGGTGGAACAGGTTGAATTTGACGGTGTCGAAATGCCTTGGACCGTATCAGGCATTTCCCGCAGCAACGCGCAGGCTTTGGCCAAGGTTGACGGGAATGTGGTGTATGGCGGGACACCGTCGGATCAATCGATCAAAGAGGCAATCATTGCCCTGCGCGATGCGGGGCAGGATGTGATGTTTTACCCGTTTATCCTGATGGAGCAACTGGGCGGTAATGGCTTGGCCGATCCGTATTCAGATGCAGACGATCAGCCTGTTTTGCCGTGGCGTGGGCGGATCACCACATCGGTCGCGCCGGGGCGGGCAGGCACCCCTGACAAGACCGCGCAGGCGGCTGCCGAAGTTGCGGCGTTTTTCGGTCAGGCGCAGCCGGGCGATTTTACCGTAACGGATCAGGGTGTGGATTACACCGGCCCGTCAGAGTTTTCCTATCGCCGGTTCATCCTGCATTATGCGCATTTGTGCGCCTCGGTTCCCGGTGGTGTGCATTCGTTCTGCATCGGGTCGGAAATGCGTGGGCTGACACAAATTCGTGGGGCGGCAAACAGCTTTCCTGCTGTCGCGGCGATGGTGCAACTGGCGGGCGAAGTGCGCGCCATTCTGGGGCCCGATTGCAAGATCGGTTATGCCTCGGATTGGTCCGAATATTTCGGCTATCACCCGCAGGATGGATCGGGCGAGGTGTTCTTTCACCTTGATCCTTTGTGGGCCGATCCGGCGATCGATTTTATCGGTATCGACAATTACATGCCATTGGCCGATTGGCGCGATGGGTTTGATCATGCCGATGCGGATTGGGGATCAATCTATCGGTTGGATTACCTGCAATCCAATATTGCGGGCGGTGAAGGGTATGATTGGTATTACCACGCCCCCGACGCCGAAGCGATTCAACGCCGCACGCCGATCACCGATGGGGCCTATAACGAACCATGGGTGTTTCGTTATAAAGACCTGCGCAATTGGTGGAGCCGCGATCATTATGACCGCCCCGGTGGCGTGCGCAGCGCAACGCCAACCGCGTGGGTGCCCGGCAGCAAACCGATCTGGTTTACCGAATACGGCTGTGCGGTGATTGATAAGGGCGCGAACCAGCCGAACAAATTTCTTGATCCGAAATCCAGCGAAAGCAGCCTGCCGAAATTTTCGACCGGGCGGCGCGATGATCTGATGCAGATGCAATATCTGCGGGCCATGGCCGATTATTGGGCGACGCCGGCGAACAACCCGGTGTCCGATGAGTTTGGCGTGCAGATGGTGGATATGACCCGTGGCATGGTCTGGGCCTGGGATGCGCGGCCGTTTCCGTATTTTCCGGGCAACAGCACGTTGTGGGATGATGCTGATAACTATGCGCGCGGCCATTGGATTACCGGGCGGGCGACATCGCGGGCGCTGTCATCCGTGGTGCGCGAAATCTGTGCATTGTCGGGCGTGCATGATGTGGATGTCAGCCGGTTGTTTGACGTGGTGCGTGGCTATGTCATTGGCGATTCCAGCGGTGCGCGCCAACGGTTGCAACCGTTGATGTTGGCCTATGGGTTTGATGCGGTGGAGCGCAACGGCACGCTGATTTTTCAATCCCGTGATGGGCGTGAAATTGCACAGATTGATCCGGCAACCGTGGCCGTTAGCGAGGATGTGGAGGGCGACATCGACGCCATTCGCAACCCCGAGGCCGATAGCGTCGGGAGGTTGCGGCTGAATTTTGTCTCGGCCGAGGGGAATTTCGATGTGCAAGCCGCCGAGGCGATTTTCCCTGACGAGCGCAGCTTTGCCGTGTCGCAATCGGAAATTCCGCTGGTGCTGACCAGGGCCGAGGCGACGGGCATCGTCGAACGCTGGCTGGCTGAATCGCGGGTGGCGCGCGATCGGCTTAAATTCTCCCTGCCGATGTCGAAATTGCATCTGGGCGCGGGCGATGTGGTGCGGGTTAAAAACGGGCTTTACCGGGTTGATCACGTGGAACAGGCCGGTCAGCAAATTCTTGAGGCAGTACGGATCGAACCCGAACTTTATCAGCCCAGCGATTCTGTCGATGCAACCGTGCGCCTGGCCCCGTTTGTGGCGCCGGTGCCGGTGTTGCCCGTGTTCCTTGATCTGCCGCTGATAACCGGCAGCGAGGTGGCGCATGCGCCCCATATTGCGGTTATGGGGCGGCCTTGGCCCGGATCGGTGGCGGTGTATGATTCCGCGCTGGAAGATGGCTTTGTGCTGAATAAACTGATTTCGGCGCAGGCGACTGTGGGGGTGACGCAAAGCACTTTGTTTTCGGCCCCGGCGGGCCTGATCGACAATGGCGCGCCGGTCAGGGTGCGACTGTTGGGCGGGGCGTTGGATTCTGTCACCATGGCGCGGCTGTTGGCGGGGGCCAATGCCATGGCCATCGGCACCGGATATGATGACATATGGGAGGTGTTTCAATTCGGTCAGGCCAATCTGGTGGGCGAACGCACCTATGATCTGACACAGCGGTTGCGCGGGCAGTTGGGCACCGATGCCCTGATGCCACAGGAATGGCCCATCGGCAGCCGCGTGGTGTTATTGAACAACGCGATTGAACAGATCGGGCTTGACGCGTCAAACCGTGGATTGGCCCGGTATTACCGGATTGGCCCCGCGGGGCGGCCCTTGGACGATCCGATTTACAGCGAACAACAGCGCGCGTTCGATGGCATCGGCTTGCGGCCCTATGCGCCGGTGCATCTGCGGTTAAATCAGCAGGGGGGTGGCATACAGGCAAGCTGGATACGCCGAACCCGGTATGAGGGCGATGCCTGGGGTGACACCGATGTGCCGCTGAATGAAACCACTGAATCCTATGTCGTGCGTGTGGTAAAAAACGGCGGGGTTGTGCGTACACACACCGTGACCAGCCCATCCTGGACCTATAGCGCGCAACAGCAAACATCCGATGGCATCACCGCCCCCTTTGCGATTGAGGTTGCGCAAATCTCGGATCGGTTTGGGCCAGGCTTGTATCGGCGCGCCGCATGGCTGGGGTAATCTGGCTGGGCGATGCCAGTGCGCTGGCGCGGGTGCTGCGGGGGTGCGCGCCCGCGCGCCGGGCATGGGTGTTGCACCGCATGGTGCAAGAGGCGGCGCGCGCGGCCGCCCATCTGCGCGCCACCGGGCGGGCGCATCCGCGCTGGGGCGATGGCAGTTTTCTGTCGGTCGCCCTGCGCCGCCGCCCCATGGCCGAACCGCCGCTGTCGGACACAGAGTTTTGTTTTTGCCTGTCGTCGGTGTTATGGCACCTTTCATGCGCCAACGAACAGCGTCTTTCACATTGGCACGATAGACCGATGTGGTATGGGGTGAGCGCCGCAAAAGGAAAACGTGATGCCAAAACGTCAGAAACACCTGTCCGAGATTGACCCAGTTTGGAGCCAGATCACCCAAGAGGCCCAAAGCGCCATATCGGATGAACCGCTCTTGGGCGGTTTGATCCATTCCAGCATTCTGCACCATCGCAGCCTGGAACGGGCTTTGGCCTATCGGATTTCGCTGAAGCTGGCCTCGGGCGAAATGTCAGAACAGATTTTGCGCGAAATTGCCGATGATGGGTATCTGCGCGACCCATGGTTGGGCGAGGCGGCGCGTGCCGATCTGGTCGCGATCCTTGATCGTGATCCGGCGTGCCATCGGTTGATCCAACCTTTGCTGTATTTCAAGGGGTATCAGGCGGTGCAGGCTTACCGTCTGGGCCATTGGCTGTGGCAACAGGGGCGCCATGACCTTGCGTATTTCCTGCAAATGCGGGTGAGCGAGGTTTTCGGAATCGATATTCACCCGGGGGCACGGATCGGACGGGGCATCATGATTGACCATGGCCATTCCATCGTCATCGGCGAAACGGCGGTCGTGGGTAACGATGTTTCCATGCTCCATGCCGTGACGTTGGGCGGAACCGGCAAAGAGGAACAGGACCGCCACCCAAAGATTGGCGACGGTGTGTTGATCGGCGCAGGGGCCAAGGTTTTGGGCAATATCCGCGTTGGCCATTGCTCCCGCATCGCGGCGGGGTCGGTGGTGTTAGAGGATATTCCACCGATGAAAACCGTGGCCGGTGTGCCCGCCCGCATTGTGGGCGAGGCGGGCTGTTCACAACCATCGGCCAGCATGAACCATTTACTGGAAAAGTTCAGCGGTTAAGCCAGCATCACCATCGGGCTTTCCAGATTTTCCTTGATCGCGTTGAGCAATTCTGCCCCCAACGCACCGTCAATCACCCGGTGATCGACCGACAGGGTCACCGACATTATGGTTGCGACTTCAATCTGGCCATCCTCGCCCACCACCGGTTTTTTCGCCCCGGCCCCCACGGCCAAGATCGCGCCATGGGGTGGGTTGATCACCGCGTCAAAGTTATCAATCCCGAACATGCCCAGGTTTGAAACCGCAAAGCTGCCGCCCTGATATTCATGGGGCGCAAGTTTGCGATCCCGCGCACGGCTTGCCAGATCCTTCATTTCTGCCGACAGCGCGCTGAGCGATTTAACCTCGGCATCTTTCAACACCGGAGTGAACAACCCGCCTTCAATCGCCACGGCCACGGCCACATCGGACGGGGTCAGTTGCAACACCCGATCCCCGGCCCAAACCGCATTGGCGGCCGGCACTTGTTGCAGCGCCAGCGCGCAGGCCTTAATCACAAAATCATTGACCGACAGTTTCACGCCCCGCGCGGCCAATTGGCCATTCAACTCACTGCGAAATTTCAGCAGTGCGTCAAGGCGAATATCACGGCGCAGATAAAAATGCGGGATGGTTTGTTTGGCTTCGGTAAGGCGCGCGGCGATGGTTTTGCGCATTCCATCAAGCGGCACCTCGACATGGGGACGGTCGGCATAGATCGCGGCGATCTTGCTGGCCGAAACGGGCGCGGCGGTTGGCGCGGGGGCCGGTGCGGCGGCGGGTTTGGGTGCGGGCGCTGTGGCCTTGGCATCGATCACATCGGCCTTGATGATCCGTCCGCGCGGCCCGCTGCCATTGATCGTCGACAGGTCGATCCCCCGATCCGCAGCAATGCGCCGGGCCAAAGGCGTGGCAAACAAACGCTCACCCTTATCGGCGCTGGGCGCTGGTGTCTTGGCCGCAGCGGGGGCCTCTTTCTTAGGCGTGGTGGGGGCCGCGCCAGCAGCCGGCGTGGCGGGTGCTGCCTCCTCTTTGGGCTTTTCTGGCGCGTTCGGGGCAGGGGCATCGTCCATGCTTTCCCCTTCGGCCAACAGCACCGCAATCGGGCTGTTCACCTTTACCGCTTCGCTGCCCTCGGCCACCAACAGCTTGCCAATCACGCCTTCATCGACGGCCTCAAACTCCATCGTTGCCTTGTCGGTTTCGATCTCGGCCAACAGATCGCCCGACGACACGGTGTCGCCCTCTTTGACCAACCATTTGGCCAGCGTGCCTTCCTCCATGGTGGGCGACAGGGCGGGCATCAGGATTTCGGTTGGCATATCAGTCTCCCTGTTGCGGGCGCGGCCCGCTGAATTTTGTCGTATCGCGCATCATCGGCATCCTAACGATAGGTCACATCGCGCACGGCCTGCACCACCTCATCGGTCGTGACCAACGCCAGCTTTTCCAGATTCGCGGCATAGGGCATCGGCACATCCTTACCGGTGCAATTGATCACCGGTGCGTCAAGATAATCAAACGCCTCGTGCATCAAAACCGAACTGATATAGTTGCCGACCGACCCTTGCGGGAACCCTTCTTCGACGGTCACACAGCGGTTGGTTTTCTTGACCGATTCGATGATCGCGCCCGTGTCCATGGGGCGCAGCGTGCGCAGATCGATCACCTCGGCCTCGATCCCATCTTCGGCCAACCGTTCGGCCGCTTCCAACGCATAAGTCATGCCGATGCCAAAGCTGACGATGGTCACGTCGCTGCCTTCGCGCCAAATGCGCGCTTTGCCGAAAGGAACGGTGTAATCCTCCACATCCGGTACATCGAAACTGCGCCCATAGAGGATTTCATTCTCTAAAAAGATCACCGGATTGGGATCGCGGATCGCCGATTTCAACAACCCCTTAGCGTCATCGGCGGCATAGGGCATGACCACTTTCAACCCCGGAATCTGACTATACCAGGCGGCGAAATCCTGGCTGTGCTGCGCGGCCACCCGTGCCGCCGCGCCATTGGGACCGCGAAACACAATGGGGCAGCCCATTTGCCCGCCCGACATATACAATGTCTTTGCGGCGGAATTCACAATCTGATCCATGGCTTGCATGGAGAAGTTGAAGGTCATGAATTCAACAATCGGGTTCAACCCGGCAAACGCCGCGCCCACACCGATCCCGGCAAAGCCATGTTCGGTGATCGGCGTGTCGATCACCCGGCGCGCACCGAATTCATCCAGCAACCCTTGGGAAATCTTGTAGGCGCCCTGATATTCGGCCACCTCCTCGCCCATCAAAAACACCTTGTCGTCGCGGCGCATTTCTTCGGCCATGGCATCGCGCAACGCTTCGCGCACGGTGGTTTTTTTCATCTTTGTTCCGGCTGGCAAATCGGCCTGAACGGGCGCGGGCGCCGCGGCCGGGGCAGGATGCTGACGTGTTTCTGCCGGAATATCCTCGGAACTGGGCGGCGTTTTCACTGGTGCGGGTTGTTGGGACACGGCTTCTTCGCCCTCAACCTCCAACGTGGCGATGGGGGTGTTCACCGGCACCGCCTCGCTGCCCTCAGGCACCAAAATCTTGCCGATCACGCCTTCATCGACCGCCTCAAATTCCATCGTGGCCTTGTCGGTTTCGATCTCGGCCAGAATATCCCCGGCATTTACCGTATCGCCTTCTTTCACCATCCATTTGGCCAATGTGCCTTCTTCCATGGTGGGCGACAGGGCGGGCATCAAAATATCGACCATGGCTTAACCCTCCGCCAAAATATCGGTGTACAATTCATCGACCGACGGTTCGGGGCTTTCCTTGGCGAACTCGGCACTGTCATTCACGATTGTCTTGATTTCCTTGTCGATCGCTTTCAACTCATCCTCAGAGGCGTGTTTGCCCGTCAGCAACATCTGGCGCACATGTTCGATTGCATCGCGTTCCTCGCGCATTTTCTGCACCTCGTCGCGGGTGCGGTATTTGGCCGGGTCCGACATGGAATGGCCCCGATACCGGTATGTTTTCACTTCCAGAATATAGGGCCCCTTGCCCGCACGGCAGTGCGCCACGGCCTTCTCTCCCGCCGCTTTCACGGCCAGAACATCCATGCCGTCTACCTCTTCGCCCGGAATGCCATAGGCGGCACCGCGTTCCCAATAGCTGGGCGATTTGGTGGATCGTTTGGTGGATGTGCCCATGGCGTACTGGTTGTTTTCAATCACGAACACCACCGGCAAATCCCACAGCTCGGCCATGTTATAGGTTTCATAAACCTGACCCTGGTTCGCCGCGCCATCACCGAAATAGGTAAACGTCACCCGGTCATTCCCCAGATATTTATCGGCAAAGGCCAGCCCGGCGCCAATTGGCACCTGAGCGGCAACAATCCCGTGACCGCCGTAAAAATGTTTCTCTTTCGAAAACATATGCATACTGCCGCCCTTGCCGCGCGAATATCCACCTTCGCGCCCGGTCAGTTCGGCCATCACACCTTTGGGGTCCATGCCGCAGGCCAACATATGCCCGTGATCGCGGTAGGACGTGACCCGCTTGTCGCCTTCTTCCGCGGCGGCCTCCAATCCAACGACGACCGCCTCCTGACCAATGTAAAGATGGCAAAACCCACCAATCAGTCCCATGCCGTATAACTGGCCGGCCTTTTCCTCAAACCGCCGAATCAAAAGCATTTCACGGTAAAAATGCAGCAATTCATCCTTGCTTACATTGGGTTTGGCGGCGGATTTCTTGGTGGCCATAACGGCGGCTCCTCCCCGGGGCGTGTGGGTAGTTCAGTGTTAAACTATTCCACGATACACCGGATAACAACATCCGCAAGGGGGGGTCAGCGCAGAACAACCTCATTTGCGCGCACAACGCCCAATACATCGCGCGCCTGTTCATCGAGAAGATCAAGATCAAGATACTTGTCCGACATCCGCCGCGTCCGGTTTTCAAGGGCGCTCAGTTCGGCATCCAACAGCTCAAGCTCGGCGCGCAGGCCCTTGGCCTCGGCATTGATCTGCACGCGCTGAAACAGGCCATAATCGCCCTGTACGCTGGCAAAGGTAAAATAGGTGCCCAAAACAAAAGTCAGGGTGAAATAAATCGCCACGCCAATGGCGGGCCGTCTGCGATTATGTGTCATGTTCTGCCTCATGGCGCCTCTTGCGGGCGCGGTTGTTATTTTATGCCACACAATTGCGCCGCTGTGAATCCCCCGGTAACGCAAAGCGCAAAAAGGGCGGCCCAATTGAACCGCCCTGTTTTTTCTTGCTAAAAATATCCAAATTCAACGCCTGCAAAATCCACAGGCGTTTGGATTATTCAGCGCCTTTGTAAATATTGATCAACTTGTCCAGCATCGCCAAGGCATCGTCGCGATCACGCTGGAACGAATTGCGCCCGATGATCGAACCGTTGCCACCACCATCGCGGATCGCGCGGGCATCTTCATAGACCGAATCGGCGCCTTTTTTGGCTCCACCCGAAAATACGATCAACCGGCGACCGTCGAATGCAGACTGCACACAGTGTTTTACGCGCGCGGCTTGGGTTGATACGTCGATGCCTTGCTCTTCATACACCTTTTTCGCTTCGGGCAGCATCAGATGATCGGTGCCCAGTTTGATCTTGATGATATGCGCGCCCAAAAGTGCGGCCATATGCGCGGCATAGGCGGCCACGTCGATGGCGGTTTCACCGTCTTTCGTCACGGCCTCACCGCGGGGGTATGACCAGATCACGGTCGCCACGCCCTTGGCGGCGGCCTCTTTGCGCATCTCGGTGATTTCTTCCATCATGTCGATGGCCATGTCCGAGCCTGGATAAATAGTGAACCCGATCGCCGAACAACCAAGGCGCAGTGCGTCATCAACCGATGCTGTGACCGCTTGGTTTTTGCCTGCCGTGCCAGACATCAAGGAATTGGCGCTGTTCACTTTCAGGATTGTCGGGATTTGCCCGGCAAATGTGTCGGCACCTGCCTCAAGCGGGCCCAGCGGCGCGGCATAGGCATTCAGGCCCGCATCAATCGCCAATTGGTAATGATAATGCGGATCATACGCAGGCGGATTGGGCGCAAAGCTGCGCGCCGGGCCATGTTCAAATCCCTGATCGACAGGCAGGATGATCATCTTGCCGGTGCCCTTCAGCTTGCCATGCATCAGCATCTGGCACAGCTTGGCTTTCACGCCGGGGGTTTCGCCTTCGTAATTGGCAAGAATATTTCGGACGGCGCGCGAGGCTTTCATGGGATCGCTCCTGTATCAATTGAATTCTATGACAGTGCCATAGGGCGGCGATCACAGCGGCGCAACGTTGATGGCGCTAACACCATGCTGCACCATCATTTTTTCAGGCCAAATGTTGGTTTCGTGCGAAAAACCGCACGAAACCACTCGGGGGTGCGCAATCAGTTTTGGCCAAACCGCGCGGGCAGATCCTGACCCAGCCATGCCTGCATCGCCAGATCGGCGGCGGCGGCTTCGATCTCGGCCCAGGCGGCCTGACCGGCGGCATCGGCCATGCGTGCCCGTTCGTCGATCTGTTTCAGAATGTCGCGGCTTTCGCTGTCACCGGCCGCCGCGCCCATCAACGCCCATAGCGTGGCCACCGAATAGGACCGGACGCGCCCGATGCCCGACAACCGCCCGATGGCTTCATCCCGCATCAACGCCACCGATTGCAGCGCCTCAAGCGGGTGTTCGACATCGCCCAGCACTTGGGTCTGGATATCCAACACCTGATCAAATGGCAGCACGCCTTCCAACCGGTCCAACCGCGCGGCAGCACCGATGCGGTTGCCTTCGCCCGCCACCAAGGCCCAGCGATAGGAGGCCGCCGGATCACGATGTTCCAATGCGGCCGACAATTCCAATGCGGCGTCGTCATCGCCGGATTCGGCCAGACGTTGCAAAATTGCAGCCCCCGCGCCGATATTGCGCGGCGCCCCGATGCCGCTGGTCAACGCCACTCCGACGCGCAACAGATCGTCATCGTCCAATTCTGCCGGTGCCTCGTCAAACGCCTGTTGTAACAGGGCCGCAGGCACCGTGCCGCGCGCTGGCGCGGCGGCCAGGGTCAGGCGGGGTTGCAGATCGGTAAAAGCCTGGGCCGGATCGCTTTCATATGTCTTGAAATCCACGAACACGTCATCGGTGGTTGGCCAACCGGTTTCCAACACCAATTTGGCCGGGTTTTCCAGAAATAGCGGCAGATTGGTTTTGATTGAATCAATAAAGGCCACCTGTGCGTCGTTCAATTTGCTGGTATCGTCGGGCGCATCCGTGGGCGCGGCGGCGCGGTTCATCCCGGCCAGGATCTGGCCAATCATCCCCTCAATCACCATCGGCGCCTGGGCCGGATCGACAAAGGGTGGCGGGATCAATGGTTTGGCGGCTTCGTACCCGCCCAGATTTTCAACCGTAACCGCAGCATGGCGCAGGTAAACGACCGGTTCGGGGTCTTCCATGTCTTCATGGCCCCGGAACCAAAGATAGGATAGATCGGCGGTGATATCGACCGCCGCAACCCCATCAATCTGCGTATAGGCGTGAAGATCGGCCTCGGCTTGGGCGATGTCGTATTGCATGTCGATGGTCAGACGGGGCACGCGCACATCCTCCAGTCCGATCATCGCCACCATACCCCGTTGATCCGGCGGCAAACAGTCAGACGCCACATTCATGCCTTGGGCCTGTGCCTTCAACCTCATCAGATCGGGGCGGTTCAACGGTGCGGCGCGGATGGTCACGCGATCAAATTCAATCGCGCAGGAACCGTCTGCATCCCAATCCAGCGTTGGCCAAAGGGTCAGATCGCTGAGCGTTACCTGACCCACGCGCAAATCCACCGCCATCGCGCCATATTTTAAATCAATCTGGGTGCGCAGGGCCATGATGCCGGTCTGCACCACCCGTTGCACCAGATATTCAGGTTTCAACAGATCCCACAGGCTGGGCGCGCCCTGGGCCGTGGCCGCCAGCGGAGCAAGGGTAAAGACAGCGACGGTAGAAAAATGAAAAATACGCATGGTGCAAATCCTTTCAAATATCTCTGAAAGGATTTGACCGTGTGCCCGGTTTAAAATCAAGTCTGACGGGCCTTACCCGCCCAATGCGGCAACCCCGGGCAGGGTTTTGCCCTCCATCCACTCCAGAAACGCGCCGCCCGCGGTCGAGATATAGGTAAATCTGTCGGCGGCGCCTGCCTTGTTCAGGGCGGACACGGTGTCACCGCCCCCAGCCACGGAAATCAACGCCCCATTGGCCGACAATTCTGCAGCGCGCGCAGCGGCGGCATTGGTGGCACTGTCAAACGGCGCAATTTCAAAGGCGCCAAGGGGGCCATTCCAGATCAGGGTTTTGCAATTTCCAAAGGTGGCGTTGATTTTCGCCACCGTATCTGGCCCTGCATCCAGGATCATCGCATCCGCCGGACAGGCATCAGCAGGCAGGGTTTCATTTTCCGCTCCGGCCTTGAATTCACGTGCCACGACGATGTCGGTGGGCAGAATGATCTCGCACCCGGCGGTTTCCGCCTTGGTCAGAATATCGCGGGCCGTGTCGGTCATGTCATGTTCGGCCAGCGATTTGCCAACATTGATGCCTTGCGCGGCCAGAAATGTATTGGCCATGCCGCCCCCGATCACCAGATGATCAACCTTGGTGACAAGATTGCCCAACAGATCCAGCTTGGTTGAAACCTTGGCGCCGCCCACCACGGCGACAACCGGGCGTTTGGGTTGGCCCAATGCCGCCTCAAGCGCACCAAGCTCGGCCGCCATGCCGCGCCCCGCGCAAGACGGCAGCAAACGCGCAATACCTTCGGTGCTGGCATGGGCGCGGTGGGCGGCGGAAAACGCATCGTTGCAATAAATTTCGCCCAACGCAGCCAACGACGCGGCGAATTTTGCGTCGTTTTGTTCTTCGCCGGGGTGAAAGCGGGTGTTTTCCAACAACAAAACCGCGCCTTCGGGCAAACCCGACACCGCCTTTTTCGCCGGGGCGCCAATGCAATCACTGGCAAAATGCACCGGCACGCCAAACGCTTCGGCCAAGGCGGGCACCAGCGGTTCAAGCGACATTTCGGGCACGACCTGCCCCTTGGGGCGGCCATAATGGGCCATCAATACTGGTTTGCCACCTTTGGCCAGAATATCGCGCACCGTGGGGATGATCCGGTCAATCCGGGTGCTGTCGGTCACCACGCCGTCTTTCATCGGCACGTTGATATCCACCCGGGTCAGCACGATCTTGCCGGTCAGGTCCTTGTCGTCGAGTGTTTTCCAGCCCATGGCGCACGCTCCTTGTTCATATTTGATACTGTTGTCGCGCCCCGTCTCGGTAACGTCAACAGCTATGCCCCGGTTTCGGCTTTTCACAGCGCCTGTCGCGCATTAGACAGGCAGCAACGTTATGCTGAAGAGGAGCCTGATATGGCCGAGATCAAAGACCCCGAAAATACGATCCTGATCGAACTGAAGAATGGCACCGTCACTGTCGAGCTTTTGCCCGATGTCGCGCCAAAGCATGTCGAGCGGATGAAAGAACTGGCCCGCAGCGGTGCCTATGACAATGTTGCCTTTCACCGGGTGATCAGCGGTTTCATGGCGCAAACCGGCGATGTGGCCAATGGCAACATGGAAAAGAACTTCAACCTGCGCAGTGCGGGCACAGGTGGGTCGGACAAGCCCGATCTGCCGGCCGAGTTTTCGAAACTGCCCCATGATCGCGGCACCATCGGCGCGGCGCGCAGTTCAAACCCGAACAGCGCCAATTCGCAGTTCTTCATCAACTTTTCCGACAATAACTTTCTCAATGGTCAATATACCGTCTATGGCCGGGTTATTGAGGGGATGGAGCATGTCGATGCCATCGCCAAAGGGGAACCACCCGCATCCCCCGACCGGATGATCAGCGTGAAAGTGGCAGCAGATGCTTAAATCAGCGCTCGTTCTGGCCCTTTTGGCCGCCAGCCCGGCGGCAGCGACCGGCCTGAAAATCGAAGTCTCAGGTCAGGCCAATGGCACCGTGACCATTGATCTGTTCGAAGATGTGGCGCCCGCCCATGTGGCGCGGATCACCCAACTGGCCCGCGATGGGGCCTATGACAACGTGGTGTTTCACCGCGTGATCGAAGGGTTCATGGCCCAGACCGGCGATGTGCAGTTTGGCAAGGTCGATGGCGAATTGCGCAAGGCCGGCACCGGCGGGTCGGACAAGCCCGATCTGGCGGCCGAATTTTCGGACCGTAATTTTGACCGGGGGGCCATCGGAATGGCCCGGGCCGCCAGCCCGAACAGCGCCAATTCGCAGTTCTTCATCATGTTCGCACCAGCCCCGCATTTGAACGGCCAATATACGGTTGTGGGTCAGGTGACCGATGGCATGGATGTTGTGGATCAGATCAAACGCGGCGCCGGGCAATCGGGTGCCGTTGCCTCGAACCCTGATGTTATGACATCTGTAACAGTCACCAACTGAAATCGCTCTGGCCCGTTCCTTTTGGAGCGGGCCAGAGCCGGGTTTGACCAAACGGAGCGGGCAAGCCCGCATTTGATTATTTGATTGGCACCCGTGGCGGGCAGCGGGGCATGCAATACCCGGCCCGCCCTTGGGTCAGGTTCCGCAAAACGTCTGGGTGACCGCTTCGTCCTTGCCCGGGGGGGCTGCGAACCCGGGGTGGTCGGCAAAGGGCGTTTGCAGCGCTTCGGTCAGGGTATGGAACGCCACCAGATCGCCGTTCAGCCCGGCGGCAATCGCCTGTTCCACCCGATGATTGCGCGCAATGATCGCGGGGTTGACCCGCGCGATCAGGGTCAGGGCGTCATCAACGCTGCGCCCTTCACGCGCCAGGCGCGTCTGCCATACCTCGGCCCAGGTGTCATAGGCGGTGGGATCGGTGAACTGATCGCGCGCCTCTGGCTTGCCCAATGCGCGGAATGTATTGGTGAAATCCGCCTGACCGTGGGCCATGCGATCCAGCAGCGATTGAATAAGCTCGGGGTCGTCCTGTTCCGGGGTGGTCAGGCCCAGCTTGGCGCGAAATGTATCCTGCCAGGCTGTGGCGAACAGCGCCGGAAAACGATGCACCGCCTCGGTGGCGCGTTCAATGGCGGCCTCACGTTCGCCAAGCAGCGGCAAAAGCGCGGTGGCCAGTTGCGCAAGGTTCCAAACCGCAACGTCGGGCTGCCGGGCATAAGCATAGCGGCCATTGTGATCGATCGACGAAAACACGGTTTCGGGGTGATAGGTATCCATGAACGCGCAGGGGCCGTAATCGATGGTTTCGCCAGCAATGCTCATGTTATCGGTGTTCATCACCCCGTGGATAAATCCAACGGCCATCCATTTGGCAATCAGCATGGCCTGTGCCTCGATCACCGCATTCAACAGGCCCAGTGGCCCGTCGGCCTTTGGGTAGTGGCGGGCGATCACGTGATCGCACAGGGTTTGCAATGCTTCGACATCCTGCTTTGCCGCGAAATACTGAAACGTTCCCACACGAATATGGCTGCGTGCGATACGTGTCAGCACAGCGCCGGGATAACGGCGTTCGCGCATCACAACCTCGCCCGTGGTAACAGCGGCCAAAGCGCGGGTGGTGGGGATGGACAGCGCGTGCATCGCCTCGCTGACGATATATTCGCGCATCACCGGGCCAAGCCAGGCGCGCCCGTCGCCCATGCGGGAATAGGGGGTTTGCCCCGACCCTTTCAGTTGCAGATCAAACCGCCCTTTGGGTGTCATCAACTCGCCCAGCAATACGGCGCGCCCATCGCCCAGTTGTGGCGACCAGCCGCCAAACTGATGCCCGGCATAAACCTGTGCCAAAGGCTCGGCCCCCTCGGGCACCGCGTTCCCGGCCAGAATGGCCAGACCATCGGGGGCAATCAATTCCGCCGGATCAAGGCCCAGCTCCAACGCCAGTTTGGTGTTCACCCGCATGATCCCGGGTTTGGCCACCGGGCTGGGCGCCTGACGGGTGTAAAACCGTGCCGGCAACCGGGCATAACTGTTGTCAAAGTTGAACTGTGGCGTCATCGCAATATCCCCCGTTGAACGATACCTAGGCCGGGCCGCCCCCGGTTTCCACCCCGGCGCGGCGCAACACCGCGGGCAGCGGGCCTGTGCAACCGCGCCAACAAGCGCCAGACAAAATATCGTGTGCAGGCCTTGGCCCGCTCCGCGTGGTCACAACAGGCGGGTCATGATCGTGTGGCTGGTGCGGGCTGCAAACCCGAGGCGGCGGCAGAACACCAGGGCGCGGGGGTTGGCGTGTGCCGCATCCATATGCAACGCCCGCACCCCGTGCTTGGCCAGCACGGATGCCAGCGCGCTGACCGCCTCGCCGCCCATGCCGCGCCCGCGCACGGCAGGGCGGATGTAAAGCTCGGCAATGGTGCCGGTCGGCCCGCCCAGATCCAAGGCATAGCCAAAGGAAACCAGCGTATAACCGACCGGCGCGCGGGGCGGGCCGATGAAATAGAACACAGCCGCCGGCAGGCCCTCCAACAGGGCGGGCAGGGCCGTGGCCACCGCGTCGGTGCTGTTGCCCACCTCTTCGTGAAAGGCGGTGGCCATGTTCAGCGCGCGATCATGGTCCTCTTGGGTGGCGATCCGCAGGGTGACGCTCACAAACGGGCCAGCCGCGTGGTCAGCAGATCGAAAAACCCGCCCGCATCAATATCGCCGATGAACAGGGCGTTTTTGGGGCGGTCGGTGATGCCCCACCAATCGGCCACGGTCATCCCCATGGTCAGTTCGGATGTGGTTTCAATCTCGACGTTGATGTGGCGCCCGCGAAACAGGTCGGGCTGGATGAGATAGGCCGTGACACAGGGGTCGTGCAGTGGCGCGCCTTCGCTGCCGTATTTCTCTTTGTCGAAGCGTTCGAAAAAGTCGGTCATCTCGGCCACGGCATCGCCCACGGGCGTGGCGATGTCGCGAAACGCGGCGGTGCGCGCCGGTGTCACCAAGGCCTTGTGCGTCACATCCAGTGGCATCACCACCAGCGGCACGCCCGATTGAAACACGATTTTTGCAGCGTCAGGATCAACATAGATGTTGAATTCAGCTGTTGGGGTGATGTTGCCCACTTCGAAATAGGCCCCGCCCATCAGGATGATTTCGGCGATCTTTTCGGCAATTTCGGGGGCGCGGGTCAGCGCGGTGGCAAGGTTGGTCAGCGGCCCCAGCGCGCACAGGGTCACGGTGCCGGCCGGTTCGCGGCGCAGGGTATCGATGATGAAATCGACGCCGTGCTGATCTTGGAGCGTCATCGTCGGGTCGGGCAGGGTGGGGCCATCCAGCCCGGTTTTTCCATGCACATGTTCGGCGGTGACCAAGGGGCGGTTCAGGGGTCTGTCACAGCCCGCAAACACCGCCACATCGCGCCGCCCGGCCAATTCACAGACGATGCGCGCGTTCTTTTGGGTCAGCGCCAGCGGCACGTTTCCGGCCACGGCGGTGATGCCCAACAGGTCAATCTCATCCGGGCTGGCCAAGGCCAGCAGAATCGCGACGGCATCGTCCTGGCCGGGGTCGGTATCGATAATTATCTTGCGTGGGGCCATGTCGCTGGCGTCCTTATATTGAGGTGTCGTTATTGGCTCAGCGCGTCCAGCACCCGCGCCCAACTGCGAATGCCATGGTGAAAGCTGCGCAGATCATATTTTTCGTTGGGCGAATGGATGGCGTCGTCATCTTTGCCAAATCCGATCAGCATGGAATCCATTCCCAGGATTGATTTGAAATGGCCCGCAATCGGGATCGAACCGCCGCCGCCGATATAGGCCGCCTCGTTTGGCCATTCCGGCGACAGGGCGTGACGGGCCAGATCAAAGGCGGGGTCATCAATGCTCATCTGGCTGGCCTGGGATGCGCCGTGGTCTTTCCAGGTCGCGGTGCAATCGGGCGGCAGTTGGTCTTCGACCATCTGGCGAAATGCCTTGCGGATCGCGAGCGGGTCCTGGGTGCCGACGAGGCGGAAACTGATCTTTGCATGGGCCTGTGACGGCAGCACGGTTTTGAACCCGTCGCCCTGATACCCGCCCCAGATGCCGTTCACCTCGCACGTGGGGCGCGCCCATATTTGCTCTAACGCTGTGCGATCCTGTTCGCCTGCGGGTGTTGAAAGGTCCACGGCGCCCAAAAAGGCATCGGCGTCAAATCCCAATTGTTCCCACTGGCCGCGCAATTGCCCCGGCAATTCGGGCACGCCATCGTAAAACCCGGGAATCGTGATCCGGCCTGTGTCATCGTGCAATCCGGCGATGATGCGCGACAGGACGCGGATCGGGTTGATCGCCGGGCCGCCGTAATATCCCGAATGCAGATCACGGTCTGGCCCGGTGATGGTTAGCCCTTCGCCCAGCATTCCACGCAACATGGTGACGATGGCCGGTGTGTTGTCGTCAAACATGGCCGTGTCACAGATCAACGCAAGATCGGCGGTCAGCTCGTCCTTGTTTTCCTCCATGAATGGCACCAGCGAGGGCGATCCGCTTTCCTCTTCGCCCTCAAAGAAAAATGTGATGTTTCCGGGCAATTCGCCATGCACGGCCTTCCAGGCGCGGCAGGCTTCGACAAATGTCATCAACTGGCCTTTGTCATCTGCAGTCCCGCGGCCGCGAATGACCTTGCCCTTTTCAGTGTCTTCGATCCGGGGATCGAACGGATCGTTGTCCCACAGGTTCAGGGGGTCAACGGGCTGTACATCATAATGACCATAAAACAGCAGATGCCGCCCGCTGCCTTTGGTGTGGCCCACCACCATGGGGTGACCGGGTGTTGTGCGTTTTTCGGCGCTTACACCCAAGCTGCGCAGATCATTAACCAACCAATCGGCAGCGCGGTCACAATCGGCGTTATAGGCCGGGTCGGTCGAAATCGACGGAATGCGCAACAGATCCATCAACCGGTCCAGAGATTGCGGCAGATCGGCATCGATTTGGTTCAGAACAGCGTCAAGCGAATTGGCAGAAGGCATGGGAACTCCAGATTGAAGGGTTGCGCCGACAGTAACAATTGCGCGCGCACTGTCCAGCGGTGCCGCCGCCGGGGTGGTTTTTTTGATTGGGTGGCGTTAAAAGTCAGGCAAATTTTTCGTAACCGGAGCCCTTGTGATGCGTCGTTTTGCCTGTGCCGCTGCTATTTTTTCCGCTTTTGCAATGCCTGCCGCTGCGCAGACTGTCGATGGTGCCACGGCAAAGCGGGCGCTGTTTTCGGAGCGGGGTGTCACGATCACGCTGTTCAACCTGCCGCAACTGTCGCAGAAAGATAAACTGGTGCTGGCCGAAGTGGCCAAGCAACAGAAATATTATGGCGCGGTCGCCATTTCCCCCGACGAAGGTTTGATGGCCGAGGCGACATTGGCCGCGGCAAATTATCATTCGATCAAACCTGCCGAACGCGCCGCAAAGGCCGCCTGTGACAAGGCCCGCAAGCCCGGCAGCGCCCGCTGTGTAATCGCGGCGCATATCCTGCCCAACAAGCACACGGCACGGGCGCTGCAACTGTCGGTGGATGCGACCGAAGGGTTCAACAAGAACTGGGCCGGGGGTGGGCCGAAGGCGTTGGCGATTTCGCCGGCAACCGGAGAATGGGCCATGGCCAAGGGGCCGGGTGCGGCGGATGCTGCGAAAAACGATTGTAACCGGACCGCCAAATCGCGCGGCGCAAGCGACTGTGTCGTGGTGATTGCGGAATAAATCCTGCTCGGTGCTTCGGGTGGTACATAAAGAACCCACTGCAGGGATTTGATTTGAAAGAATAAAGTTTTTATTTGGTCTGATCGCCCCTGCGGTGCAGGGCGCAAATCCCGCCCGCCGGGGTTCGATAAACGAAATGTTGCAACTCAGGAAACCGGCTTAACGCGCTGCGATTGCGCGAAAAAACGCCAAAAAATGCGGTGGATACGATTTCTGCGTATGCATTGCCGGGAACACTGTGATAACAAGTTCGAAACAGGCGCGCGAACGAATCGCGCGAAGCGGCGGTAAACGGGGCAGTAAATTTGGTGGGCAAGATGATCCGACGTTTTCGGACGCCAGTAGTCGTAGAAGAAGAAAAGCCTAAGGGTTTTGATGATTTCGATCTGCGGCTGGGCGATGTGATGCGTGGCGAACGGGCCACGTTGGGCAAATCATTGCTGGATGTCCAACGCGAGCTGAAAATCAAGGCGACATACATTGCGGCCATCGAAAATGCCGATCCCGATGCGTTTGAAACGCCCGGATTCATCGCCGGTTATGTGCGGTCCTATGCCCGCTATCTGGGGTTGGACCCCGAGTGGGCTTACAAGGCGTTCTGTGCCGAAGGCGGGTTTGAAACCGCCCATGGCATGTCGCATGCGGCGTCATCCAAACGCACCGAAACCCGCACCGCCGACAGCCCGCGCCGCGATCCGTTTGCGGAATCCACCGTGCTGTTTTCGCAGGAGCGGCACAGCTTTTTGTCGCGGATCGAACCCGGCGCAATCGGGTCCAGCGCGGTGTTGCTCGCGCTGATCTGTGGCATTGGCTATGGCGGTTATTCCTTTTTGACCGAGGTTCAGAAGGTTGAATTTGTTCCCGTTGATCAGGCCCCCGGCGTTGTGTCCGAACTTGACCCGTTGATCGGTGTGGGGGCTGTGATGCCCGTGGGGAACGATGCCGTCGCCGGTGTGACCTCGGGCGAGGATAACGGATTTGACCGGCTGTATCGTCCACAGGCGTTGGATGTGCCGGTGATGGTGTCGCGCGATGCGCCGATCTCAACCCTTGATCCGCGTGCGGGTGGGGCGATTGCATCTGATACCGTCCTGTCGCGTCGCGACAGCGAAGTGGCCGCCCTGACCGTGTCGGATCTGGTCAGCACACCGGGATTTGGCGCGGTCGATCTGGCCGTTGAAACGCCCCAGGTCGTGGCCGACAACGTGCCCGAAGTCGTGCTGTTTGCCGTGCGCGAAAGCTGGGTACGGGTGCGGGCCGCCGATGGGACCGTTATCTATGAAAACATCATGAACAAGGGCGACCGTTTCGTGATGCCCCAAACCGAAGAGGCGGCCACGTTGCTGACCGGCGAATCCGGTGCGATATACTTTGCCGTCAACGGTGATGCGTATGGCCCGGCCGGGCGCAATGGCCAGGTGACAAGGAATCTGAAATTGGCAGCCGATAGCCTGCGCAACCAATATCAGCTTGCCGATTTGGAAAAAGACGGCGATCTGGCGACGGTGGTGGCGGATGCCTCGCTTTTGGCGCCGGTCGAAGAATAACTGCAAACCGTTGCGCTGCGCCGCGCTGTCACCTATTTGTAATTGCAAACCAGACTGACAAAGGGCCATCCCATGTCGTTGAATCAAGTTCGCCCCTGGCGGAATATATACCGCCGGACATCCCGTCAGATCATGGTGGGAAATGTGCCCGTGGGGGGCGACGCGCCGATCACGGTGCAGACGATGACAAACACCCCAACCACCGATGCCCGCGCTACCATCGCCCAGATTCAGGCCTCGGCCGAGGCGGGGGCAGATATCGTGCGGGTTTCCGTTCCCGATCAGGACAGCGCCAAAGCGATGCGCGAAATCGTGCGCGAAAGCCCGGTGCCTTTGGTGGCCGATATCCATTTTCATTACAAACGCGGGATTGAGGCGGCCGAGGCGGGCGCAGCCTGTTTGCGGATCAATCCGGGCAATATTGGCGATGAAAAGCGGGTAAAAGAGGTTATTCGCGCCGCGCGTGACAACAATTGTTCCATACGGATCGGCGTGAATGCCGGCTCGCTTGAGCGGCATTTGTTGGAAAAATATGGCGAACCGTGCCCCGATGCCATGGTTGAATCGGGGCTGGATCATATCAAGATCCTGCAAGACAATGATTTTCACGAGTTCAAGATCAGCTGCAAAGCGTCTGATGTGTTCATGGCGGCCGCCGCATATCAGCAATTGGCCGATGTGACCGACGCGCCGATCCATCTGGGCATCACCGAAGCGGGCGGTTTGACCAGTGGCACGATCAAATCCGCCATCGGGCTGGGCAATCTGTTGTGGATGGGCATTGGCGATACGATTCGTGTGTCCCTGTCTGCCGATCCGGTGGAAGAGGTGAAAGTAGGGTTCGAGATCCTCAAGTCCCTTGGCTTGCGGCACCGCGGGGTGAATATCATTTCCTGTCCGTCCTGTGCGCGCCAGGGGTTTGATGTGATCAAAACCGTCGAGATTCTGGAACAGCGTCTGGAACATATCAAAACGCCGATGTCGCTTTCGATTATCGGCTGTGTGGTCAATGGCCCCGGTGAGGCATTGATGACCGATGTGGGCTTTACCGGTGGCGGCGCCGGATCGGGCATGGTGTATCTGGCCGGTAGTCAGAGCCACAAGTTGAACAACGATCAGATGATTGATCACATTGTCGAACAGGTCGAAAAACGGGCCGAAGTGCTGGAAGCCGAGAAAGTTGAAGCCGACCGCGCCGCGGGATAACCGCCCGGATCGTCAGGTATTTCAGCGCGCTATTTGTATGGCGCGCGATCTGGGTCTTTCACAAAGGCCGGGTGTGATTCCGACCTTTGCGAACATGTGATGTCTCAGCTTTCCTCGCGCAGGGCGGCGACGATTTCTTCCATGTTTTCCAATGGGACATACCCGCGCACCATCTGATCGCCAAACACAAAGCTTGGCGTGCCGTTGATGTTCAATCTTTGGCCCAAGGCGCGGTTGGCCTGAATGATCTGGGTGATTTCAGGGTCCGACATTTCGGTGATGATCGCATCGGTATCCAGCCCCGCATCATCGGCCAACGCGCGCAGGCTTTCGGTGGTGACATCGCCGCGCATTGTCATCAGGGCGTCTTTCATTTCGCCATATGCCTCATCTCCGGCAATGCGACGGGTCGCGATGGCAAATTGTGACGCGGTAAGTGATTGATCGCCCAGGATCGGAAATTCCTTTACGATCAGGCGAATGTTGCCATCACGGGCCAACAGTTCCGACACCTCTGGGTGGGCGCGTTTGCAATAGCCGCATTTGTAATCCATGAATTCGACGACGGTGATATCGCCCTCCGGATTGCCACCGACCCAAGAATTTTCATCGTTGAACAGCGCCTGTGCATTGTTGATCAACAGCTGTTGGTCGTTCATCGTTTCGGCCTGTGCCTGGCGTTTTTCCAGAACGGCGATGGCTTCCATCAACACCTCTGGATTTTCCAACAGATAAGACCGCACTTCGGCGCGAAATTCCTGCCGTTCGGGTTCGGACATTTCGGCGTGGGCGGGCAAAACCAACGCCGTGGAAAGAGTGAGGGCAGCAAGGGCAGGGCGGATCATCAACGTCTCCTTTAAAATGTTGCCTGTAACATCGCAGAGCGGTGCGCGGTGGCAAGGGGGCTGGCGCGTTCTCACACAGGTTTGTTTGACATCTGCCATTGACGGCAGGTTTTTGCGCGGCCACCAAGGGCAAAAGAGGATACGACATGAGACACAGCAACCGCAGCAATGTAGACCCGTTCATCGTGATGGATGTGATGGAACAGGCCCGCGCCGCCGAAGAGGCCGGCCGCCACATCATTCACATGGAAGTGGGCCAGCCCAGCACACCAGCCCCCGCCGCCGCCCGCGCCGAATTGAGCCGCGCAATGGAACAGGGCGCGTTGGGATACACCGTGTCCCTTGGCCTGCCGGAACTGCGCGCCCGGATCGCGCGCCTGTATCATGATTGGTATGGCGTCGATCTGGCGCCCGAACGGGTGGTGGTGACATCCGGATCATCCGCCGGATTCCTGTTGGCATTTACCGCGCTGTTTGATGCCGGTGAACGGGTTGCCCTTGGCAACCCCGGCTATCCGTCCTATCGCCAGATCCTCAAGGCGCTGAGCCTGGAACCCGTGGGCATCGAAACCACCCCCGAGGCGCGGTATCAACCCACCCCCGACAGCCTGCCCGATGATATCGCCGGGCTGATCGTGGCATCCCCCGCCAACCCGTCGGGCACGATGTTGAACAAATCCGATCTGACCGCCCTGATCCACGCGGCGCAGGCGCGCGGTGCGGCGTTTGTGTCGGATGAAATCTATCACGGGGTTGAATACGAACAGCGCGCGGTCAGTGCGTTGGAGATCAGCGATGATGTGTATGTCATCAATTCGTTCTCAAAATATTTCTCGATGACCGGCTGGCGCGTTGGCTGGATGGTGGTGCCGCCCGATCATGTGCGCCGGATCGAACGTCTGGCGCAAAACATGTTCATCTGCGCCCCCCATGCCAGCCAGATCGCCGCCCTGGCCGCGATGGAATGTGACGATGAATTACAGGCAAATCTGGCGGTTTACGCCAAGAACCGGCAATTATTGATTGATGGGTTGCCCAAGGCGGGGTTTGCCACCTTTGCCCCGCCCGATGGCGCGTTTTATATCTATGCCGATGTGTCGGATATCACCGATGACAGTCTGGCCTTTGCTGCCGAGATTTTGGAGCAAGCCGGGGTCGCCGTGACCCCGGGGTTGGATTTTGATCCGGCGCGTGGGGCAACCATGCTGCGGTTTTCCTATGCCCGGTCGACGGCGGATATCACCGAAGGGCTGGCGCGGCTGACCGCCTTCATGGCCGCGCGTCAGTAATCGGATACCAAAAGGTGCAGGGGGGCCACGTCTTCCTCGATGGTGGCAAACCTGCCGATGGGGTGTTCGAACACATTGTCGGTCTTGTCATCGTTGACGGTTGAGACTTCACCAATCAGGCAATCACCCTTTTCGGCCCAGAATGCGTGCCAGATGCCCGGCATCAATGTCACGCTTTCGCCGGGTTTCAGGCGCAATTTACCCCCGGCGGGCAGGGTGACAGGCAGGCCATCGCACGGCACTGTGACCGCGGACTGGCGATCAATGCCGCCTGTCGCATCGGGGGCGAACAATTCGATGATCAAATCGCCACCGCCGCGATTGATGATATCTTCGGCCTTCAGGTTGTGACGGTGCATCGGTGAAAGCTGATTTTCCCGGCTGATCATGATCTTTTCGGCATACAGCATCCCCTTGCCCCTGGCCAAATCGCGATTGTCGCCGTTTCGTGTGGTAAACAGAAACAGGCCCATCTCATCAAATTTGCCAGCGCCATAATCGGTGATGTCCCATCCCAGACCGCGGGTGTGAATATCGCTGTCTGTTGCCGCGCGCATCTTTTCCGGCGTCCAATAGGCAAACGGCGGCAGGATAAACCCGCAGGAGCGGATAAAGGCATCGCCCTGTTGCAGTATGTCGTTGACGGTTGAGCGTTTCATCGTCGCCTCCTGTTTCAAAATCGAAACGTGTCGTGGCGCAGGCTTGGTCAGTGCTGCCGGGTCGGCAAATCCGGGCGGCCAACCTTTGCAAACGGTGCCGTGCCGTAACGTAACTTTGGCCAGACCGCTTTGATCACTGGCCCCATGTCTGAGCGATAGTTATATAAAGTTTGGCGCAATTGGTATGGTCATTTTGCTGGACACGCTATTCGACTGCCGGGAAATGTTTCGGGATTTTACCCTGACAATTGTTGCTGGTTCGGGGATAGAACCCCCGGAAACTAGAGGACTGTTTTGAATTTTCGAAGCATTTTGTTGGAAACAATCTGTTTTTAGCGAAATACCTAAAATTCTGTTCAAAGCGGTGTATCTGAGTTGGATGGCGCGTGGGGTGCCGTTCATATTGCTGCTGCCGTCAGGGTGTTGCCTGACACGCTGTTCGCGCCCGCGCCTGGTACGCCGTGGGCTGGTTTGGTTTCGTACTGTGCTGTCGTCAAAGTTTGCCGATCAGCAAGAGGAGGGCCTGGGGTGAAAGATTATTCAAACGAGACCATCGCGCTTGGTCCGTCAGGCGGCGATATCGCCCAGAATAATTCTGCTGTTCTTGCAATGTTTGCACCGGCCAAACCCCGCACACCTGTGCGTGTTCCTGCGGGTACCGATCTTTTGCGCCCCAATGAACCGGCCCCGTTGCCGGGCTCTTTTGCCTACCGTGCCTTGGGCAAACGGATCCTTGATATCTTGCTGGTTCTGATGACGGCACCTCTGACCCTGAGTGTGGTTTTGATCTGTGCGCTGGCGTTGTGGATCGAGGGCGGCAATCCGTTTTACCGTCAGGATAGACTGGGCGTTGGTGGGCGGCGGTTTTCAATTCTGAAACTGCGCACCATGGTGCGCGATGCCGATACCATTCTGGCGCGCTATCTTGAGGCCGATCCCGCCCTTGCAGAAGAATGGCGAACAACCCAAAAGCTGAAAAATGATCCCCGTATCACCCGTATCGGCAGCATTTTGCGCAAGACATCGCTGGATGAGCTGCCGCAATTCTGGAACGTGCTGCTGGGCGAGATGAGTCTGGTTGGCCCGCGCCCGATGATGCCCGACCAATTGGAAATGTACGGTGATCCGTTTGTCTATTTCGCGATGCGCCCGGGCATAACCGGATTTTGGCAGGTGTCCGCGCGCAATGAAAACCATTTCTCGTTCCGGGCCGAGATTGACGCGCAGTACCACAGGAAAATGTCGCCGCTGTGTGATCTGGGTGTGATGCTGCGCACGGTTGGGGTGATGATGCGCCGCACCGGATATTAGGCGATTTCCGCTTGCCAAAGCGTGGTCGCAGGGGCGCCACAGGATCGCCTTTTTACCCCGCCATAGTGCAAGTGAAACCGGGGGTGTAAAGCGCGCCGACCTTGCCTTATATATTATTACGTATTGGCCACGCGATGAATGAGATGTCTTCAAAGCCCGACCCACTGGATAGCCTGTTTGCCCCTGAGGATTGGGAAGATTACGAAGGTGATCGGATAATGGGCGCAACGCGGAAATCCAGGGCGCGCCTGCCACGCGATAGCGGTTGGGCGCTGCGGCTGAACGAAGTTGTGGCGCGGGCCAACAAATCTGTTTTCACGCCAGCCCCTTCGCCTGACGGGCGCAAAACTTTGTTTGCCGCCGAGGGTGACATCGATACAGCGCCGCGCGCCGAAACCTGGGCCGGCCTGCGGGTTATTCAGCCACGGGCGCGGAAATATGAATTGGGCGGTGCGCCTTTGGCCCATCATTACCGCGACAGCGCGGTATCGCGGGCGTTTGATTTGTTGCGCACCCGGCTGATGCACACGCTGCGCCAAAACGGCTGGACCCGCATTGCCATCGCCGCCCCGACGCGGGGATGCGGGGCAACATTCACATCGGTTAATCTGGCGATGTCATTGTCGCGGGTGCCCAATTCGCGGTCGATCCTGATGGATATGGATCAGCGTAATCCCGGCGTGGCAGATGCGCTGGATGTGCATGGTGTGGGTGAAATTCGCCATTTTCTCAGTGGGCAGGTGCCGATGTCGCAACATATCGTGCGGCTTTCCGACACCTTGGCGCTGGGGCTGAATACGCTGCCGTTTCAAGACAGCGCCGATATTCTGCACGACCGCACCACGACCCGCGTTTTGGATGATATGCACACCGCCCTGACGCCGGATGTGGTGCTTTATGACATGCCGGCGGTTTTGGCCTATGATGATCTGGGCGCGTTCTTGCCTCAGGTTGATGGCGTTTTGCTGATCTCGGATGCAACAAAAACCACCGCGCGCGACATTGCCGAATGTGAACGGGTGCTGGCCGGTCAGGCGCCGCTTTTGGGTGTCATCCTCAATCGCGCGCGGGCGTCTTCGGTGCAAAAATACAGCCAATAGCGGCGGCTTATGCCACAGTTTGGCCCAGTTAACCTGTTTATGTCGGTTCGGGCGCGGTATCAAACGTTGGCCAGGGCGACAGTGGGATAAAATGTGATGGGTCCGATTTATTCGGTTGATGATTTTCTTGATATGGTGCGGCGGCACCTGCGCCTGATTGTCGGGCTTGTACTGTTGGGCAGTCTGATTTCACTGATGATGGCGGCCAATCAACAACACATGTATCGCAGCGCCGAAGTGCTTCAGATCGAGCGCCCGAAAATTGCCAATGAACTGGCACCCTCAACCGTGGCCGGATCATCGGCGCGCCGGTTGCAATTGATTGAACAGCAAATCATGGCGCGCGGCAGCCTGGCCGAAATCATCGAAGAACTCGGGCTGTTTTCCGACATTCCCGACCTGAACCAAAGTGAAAAAATCAACCGTTTGCGCCAATCGGTAACGATCGAAGGTCTGGCAGCGGTGCGCGAAGGCTTTGCCGATGATGGCACAATCTCGGTTTTGACAATCACCGCCAACATGCCCACCGCCGAACAGGCACAGGCGGTGGCACGGGAATTATCGGCGCGCACCATCGCCCTTAGCGCGGCGTCGCGCAGTCAACAAACCCAAGCGACACTTGAATTTTTTACCCGTCAGGAACAGCAACTTCTGGCACAGATCAAACAGTTGGAAGATAAAACTTCGGCCTTTCGGGCGGAAAATGAACTTGCCATTCCCGGATCGCTTGAGTTTCGCCGGAGCGAGATTCAAACCCTGAACACCGCCATTCTGGATGTCGAAAGCACCCTGATTTCCGTGCGTCGCCAGTTGGATCAGGTCGATCCCAACGCCCGCCGCGCCACCCGTGATCGCCAGATCGCCGAATTCGAAGCCGAAATCGCCAGCCTGACCCAACGGCGCGATTTGTTGCGCGACCGGGTTGATGCCCTGTATGCCAGCATCGAAACCAGCCCCGAGGTTGAACGGACACTGGCCGAATACCAACGCCAGATGGTGCAACTTCAAGGACAGCTTGATGTCATTTCAACCCGCCGCGCCGAGGCGGAAGTGGGCGCGCGACTTGAGGCGCGCAGCAACGCCGAACAACTCACCGTACTCGAGGCGGCACCTTACCCCGATTATCCCTATACCGCGTCGAAAAAGCGAACAGCGATGATTGGTGGCGTGGCATCGGTCTTTGTCGCACTGGCGGCGGCATTTCTGTTGGATCTGCGCACGCCTGTCTTGCGCAGCGCCGCGCAAATGAAACGTGAAACCGGGTTGATGCCGGTTGTTTCCATTCCCTATCTTGAGGCGAAGCCGATCAAGGTGTCGCGCCTGACCAGATTGCGCCGTTGGCTGCAAGAGCGGCGCGAGGCACACGGCACCAAGGCACTGAAAACCCCGATTGACCGCACCTGATACCCATCAGGTGGCCGCGATCATCGCCTGAATTTCAGGCCAGTGCAGGGTCAGCGATGCCGCCGCAACCGCCAACCCCATGATGAACAACAACGCATCGTGCACCGGATCCCACACTTTGTGATGACGCGCCAACCAGATTAAAACCGGGTGTGTGCACAGACTGGACAGTGCCAATGCGCACAGGGCCCCAATCAGGCCAAAAAGGCTGACTCCGACGATCAGAAAACCCACCTGAAACAGGGCGCGAAAACAGGTAAATACAAAAAACCGCCGTGAATCCCCGGCCGCCAGCGCCGCCTGATCATAAGACAGGCCGATCACCTGTGGAATTTGCCCCACGGCCAATATCACCAATATCGCCCCGGCATGTATATAACGTTCGTCATACAAAACATTCACAACGGCGGGGCCAAAAAACGCCATCACCACCACCAACACCATGATCGGCACACCCAGCGCATAGCGCATCTTGCGCAATTTGCGCGCGTTTTCGGGTGCGGCGTCAGGCGGTGTGTCGCGGTAAATCGGGATCAGCACCTTGCCCGTTACGGCCTGACCCAAGGCCAAGGGAAATGCCGCCAGAAAAAACCCGATATTGTAAACGCCAAGAACGTCAAGCGACAGGAATTTACCCAATATCGCCTTGTCCCCCTGCGATGATAAAAACCACGCTGCGGTCGACAGGAATATCCATTTGCCAAAAATAACAAGTTCGTGGGCGGCGGATTTTTCCCAACGCAAGGTGTTGCGCAAACCGGGCAGGCCAAAATGGGTCAGCAGAAGTTTCGCCAACGCCGCAATCACGCCGCCAATGACCAGCGCCATCACCGATTGCAACCACCACGCCAACAATACCATGGCGATCACGCCAATCGCCTGTGCCGTCAGATCAAGCAGCGTCAATCGCCCAACCAGCAGATGGCGATGTGCGGTTTCGATCCGTGTCGGGTTGAACCCGGCAATGGCCAGCGAAACACCGGCAATCGGCAAATACAGCGCCAGATCCGGCGCGCCATAAAACAGCGCAAATGGATAGGCCAACAGCGCCGCCGCCAGCCATAAACAGAACCCCCTGATCACCTGTATCGTCCAGGCGGTGTTCAGGAAATCAGGGTCGTCACCGCGTTTGGATTGCGAAATTGACGGGCTGATGCCGACGTCTGAAAACATCGCCAGACCGGCCGTGACAACCCCGACCAGCGCCATCATCCCGAACGCTTCGGGAAACAACAGCCGCGTCAGGATCAGGTTCGCGGCCAGGCGCATCGCCTGACTGCCGCCATATCCGATCACGATCAAAGACGAACTGCGCATGGCCCGGGCCATGAGCCGATTGTCCTGCAACGCCCCCCAAAGCCGTGTCATCAGATCCCTTTCTATCCCGCCCAAGTTTCGTTTATGAAGGTTAATTTTCCCTTGGCCATAGGTAATCCTTTGAATTTTCCCGGTTTGTGACACAGTTCAGCCCTGAATTGCGCACTGTGCGATATTACGCCAAACCCAACCTGAGCATTCGCACGGACGGGTGCACTTGGGTCAAGGAGGGCCTGCCGTGAAATTTGCCTATTTGATGAACACCTATCCGCAACCCTCGCAAAGCTTTATCCGCCGAGAGATTCACGCGCTGGAACGGCAGGGGTTTGATGTTTTGCGTCTGGCGACACGGCGGTTTGATGACCCCCTGGTTGATCCCGCGAATGAGGACGAGCGGCAGCGCACCGAATATATCCTGCGCCAAGGTATGGGTAAGTTGGTCATGACGTTTCTGCGCCGCTGTGGCGCCAACCCTTCGGGCGCCTGGACGGCGTTCAAACTGGCCATGACACTGGCGCGCAATGGCGGGGGCAATCCGGCCCGCCCGCTCGCGTATTTATTAGAGGCGGGATATGTCGCGCAACGCTGCATTGATGGCGGCGCGCGGCATCTGCATTGCCACTTCGGAACCAACGCCCCGGCCATCGCCATGCTGGCCCATGCCCTGGGCGGCCCGGTATTCAGTTTCACGGTGCACGGCCCCGAAGAATTTGACCGCCCCGAGGCGTTGTCACTGGGCCTGAAAATAAACCGCGCGGCGTTTGCGGTGGGCGTGTCGGAATTTGGCCGATCACAGCTGTACCGCTGGGCGGGGTTCTCTGATTGGCCAAAGCTGAAGGTGGTGCATTGCGGGATCGAACCCACAAGGTTTCCCGCCACCAAACCGTTTCCCGCACGCTCACCGCTGCGGGTGGTGTCGATTGGCCGATTTGCCGAACAAAAAGGCCAGATGATACTGATCCACGCGTTCGCGCGGCTGCGCGACACCCACCCAGATATGCATCTGACCCTGGTGGGCGATGGCCCGATGCGCGCTGATATCGAAAGGGCCATCGGTCAGGCGGGCATCGGCCCTATGATCACGCTGACCGGGTGGCTGGACGAAACCGGCGTGAACGACGAACTGGCCAACTCCCATGCCCTGATCATGCCCAGCTTTGCCGAAGGTCTGCCCGTGGTGACGATGGAGGCGATGGCATCCGGTCGGCCGGTAATTTCAACCTATATCGCCGGAATCCCCGAATTGGTAACCTCAGAATGCGGCTGGCTGGTGCCAGCGGGCGACGCCGATGCCTTGGCCGATGCGCTGATCGCGCTAAATGATCTGAGCGTGGACGAAATGCGCGCCATGGGCGAGCGGTGTCGCACCCGCGCGATGGCACGCCATAACGTCGATATCGAGGCGGCGAAACTGGCCGATCATATTCGCGCGGTTGTCGATTAGCGGCCTCTGGCCCAGCGGTTTTTACTGCGAAACAGGGGGGTTTTTACCGCCAGCGACACGGCGGCGTAAACGCCAAACCCGACCGGGTCGCGCACCGCCCGTTTGACCGCGCCCGACAGTCCGACACCCGGCGTGTCATCATGGGCCAACAGCGCGGGAAATTTCGCGCCGATTTCGTGAACGCCCTGATTCTGCCGCCGCCGCACCCGTACCAGATTGGCAAACCCTTCGACCATCGGCCATTCATAGCTGCCGCTCACGCGGACCCGTTCACCGGGCGCGAAGTTCAGACGCGCAAAAGTATCGTCAGAAATGATATCGGGCCAGTCGCCCCATCGTGCCCGGCCCGGCGCGTTCATCGCAAACAGGCCAAAACCCGGCGTGCCGTGGGTGATAAACGGCAGGGTTTGCCAAAACCGTGCATAGGCCCGCGTTACCGCCGATTGCGCGCGCGCCACCTTTGGCGCGCCACTGGCATAACGGGGCATTGGTGTGGCAAGGGCGGTTGCGATTTGCGCGATGACCTTGGGCGATACAATCACATCGGCGTCCAGATACACCCTGATATCGCCCGTTGCCGCCCCATCCCCCATGGTCAGCGCGTTCAGCTTGCCGCCCACCGGGGTTTCGATGACCGAAAGGGTGTGCCCCAGATCGCGCGCCTGTCGCGCAAATCCGCGCGCCACATCGCCGGTGTTGTCGGTACAGCCATTGGCGACGACGATCACCTGCATGGGCGGGCACTCGGATGCCAAGAGCGCCGCCAGACAGGGGCCGATATACCCGGCCTCATTATGGGCGGGCAAAATCACGCTAAGGGTCATTGGGCCGCCTTTATTGCGCCCCAACGGGGGTTATCATCGCCCAGATGACGCCGTGCGCCCCAAGCCCCCCATTTGGTAGGATTATATACATCGTTGAAGACGTTGAATAATTCGCCACCTAATGCCTGCCAACCGTTCAGCAATTGGGTATAAAGTGCGCCCATTTCGGGCGTGTAATTGAAATGGGTGAAAAACGCCGTCAGCTCGGCATCATCGGCAATCGGGCCGATTCCGGTCAAATGGGTGCCGCCCTCATACATGATCATGCGCAGATTGTGGGTATCGGCGACGCCCTTGTGATAAGGCAGAACCCGGCCCAACAGATCGGCCAGCGTATCGGTGTCATCGCCGGTGATGGATCCATCGCGCAACTCTTGCGCCGCCAATGCGGTTGCGTGATCGTGCCCTTGGGTCAACCAACCGCGCACCAGTTCGGCGCGCTGTTCGGTTCCCAAAATCCCGCCGAAATATCCGGTGACGGCATAGGCATCAAAGGCTTGTGCCGGGGGCGCGTGGCCCTCGGCCACGGCCAGTGGTGCGGCCAAAATGCTGTCTTCCAACCCCACCCATCCGGTTTGCGTTGAAATGACATTCACCAATCGATCCCGCGGCATGACATCTGACCAGATCAGGGCGATTTCGGCGGCGCGCATACCGTAAAACTGTGCGCCCGCATCGCGGGCATCCCACCGTTCGCGGGCCTGTGCATCGGCCCATTTGGTTTGATCAAATTGCCAATTCCACACTTCGTTTGAGTATTCCACATAGGCGCGGCGATCCTTGGCCAGACCATCGCGCACCGTTTCGGCAAACCGGCGCACATAGGTATCGTCGGCCATATGGGGCAGGGTGAACCACGGATCCACGCCCAACGCGTTGGCCAGCGCAATCATGTATTCCAACGCGATGCCGTTTTCGGCAAAAGTGTAATCACCGGGTTTCGGGCGGTTTTCCCAACGGGACTGACTTGAATTATTGGTGGCCATCCAATCCATGAACCGCAGCACGGCAAAGCCATCCATCAGCGTGATCCAATCGGGGTTGAACCGCGCGCCTTGGTCAAAGGCGGCGATGCGGTCTTCGCGCACCACGGTGATATCGCGCACCGGATCGGCCGGATCTGTGCGTTGAATGCGAATGTCCACCGGGCCGGGGCCAGGCGTGTAATCGAACGTCACACGGTTTTCGCCGTAGCGCACATTGGTCGCGCGCCCGGCGACCTCGACAATTCCGCGCCCGGCAAAGCGCAGCACATAGCGCCCGGCGGCGCCTGCGGCATTTTCCGGCAGATCGGTCAGGATCAGCGTGCCGATGCTGGACAGGGTGCCCGGCTTTTCCAAAGGCCAGCCATTGTCGTCGAGCATCCCTGCGGCGCGCAATTCGCCCACCTCAACCCCGCCCCATTGGCCGGGACGGTGCCCGATCCAGGGACGCGCGGTTTTCATCAGGTCAAGAAACGGCAATTGCACCCCCCAGTCGGTGAGCGGCGCAAGGTTGACCGCCACGCCCGATGCGGCCTTTTGCGGCGTGATAACCGGCGCGGTGGCGGGGGGTGCGGCGGGCTGAACCGGCGCGCGGTCGGCTTTGCGAACCGGCCCGATATCGGCCACGGTTTGGGCGGCAATCCTTTGCATCGTGGCGATGGTGGCGGGATCAGCGCGTTTCAGCGCGCCGTCAAACCGCCCGCGCAGATCATGGGGCAGGCCGGTTGGGTCGGCCCCGCTCAACATGGTATAGGTGATCAAGGCCACGAAATAATGCCCCAGATCGGATGGATGAATATCATCGGCAAACAAGGGCGACATATCCGCAAGGCCCGGAATATCGCCCGTGTCAACCGCATCGGCCAGCCGCGCCATGGCTTGCCCCGCCGGGATCAACCGCGCACCGGCTGCATCGGCGATGCCCTGCCAAACCGGCAGATCATTGGCAATTCGGTCGCGCCATGCGACGGAATCGCCGTCGTCATCGGGCACGGCCTTTCCTGTTCCGCTATCACGGGAATGCCATGTTTCAAGCAGATAAACCTGTACATCGGGGTTTCCCTGCCGTGCCAGATCGGCCCAGCGGGCGGCGTAACCGGCGCTGTCGCTCCATTTTACGTGGTTGGCCAATGGGATTGCTTCGGTCAGGATCAGGGCATCAATACCCGTGGGCAAAACCTGTCGCGCGTTCACGCCTTGCGCGTCTGCGGCATGATCCCAGTTCCATTTCAGCGGCGCGCCGTTGATGATTTGCGCCTGCACACGGGGGGTGGCCCCGGTGGTGCGCAGCAATTGTTCCACCATGCCCGGTTGATCCGGCCCGATCAGCGAATGACCGATCATCAAGACCGTGCCAAGGGTGGATAACACGCTCATCCCGCCACGCCGGTTTTTGGATAGGTGGTAACAACATCCCAGGCCAGCCGTTGAATTAACTCGGCCGCCGGGGCGCTGGGGGCAAGGGCCGGGGTGCCATCGGCGCGGTTCACCTGCGTCGGCAGGCCAACGGGTGATTGGTGGTAGAGCACGGCAAAATGGGTCACCGCCACCAGATACGCGCCGATATCGTTCAAGTGAATCGGGTCTTGATCGCCCTCGGGCGTTTTGGCGAACAGGTCTTCGCGCCGCGCCAAACCGGGCAGGGGGGCTGCCTCAGCCGCGCGCGCGACCCGCGCCATGACCTGGCCCGCGGGGATGATATGTATCGGGCGGGGTTGTGGGCCGCGCAGATCGCTGGCCAACAGTTTGCCTTCCCACAAGGTGGGCAAATCGGCATCAATACGGTGCAAAAATCCGCCCGGATCGTCCAATCCGTGCCAGGTTTCATACAGATACACTTGGGTATTGGGGTTGGCATTTCGCGCCAGATCGGCCCATTTGACCAGATAATCGCCGCTGTCATGGTATTTCAGCGCATCGATCAGTTCGATCATTTCGGTCACGATCACGGCATCGTAATCGCCCGATCCGACAGCCGCCAACGCCGGGCGATACCGGTCATGGGCGTTTTCGGTTTCATACCCCTGAATCGGCAGATCAGGATACCAATGTTCGCGCAATGACGTGCCCCAGCCCAGTTGGCTGTGATACCGGTGATCCACCCCCCGGGCCCGGGCCAGTTGCGCCAGCATCGCGGGCATATCGCGCCCGACCAACGAATGGCCCAGATGAAACACGTTCAGCGGCCCACCCGGCGCGGGAAGAGAGGTGGTATAAAAGCTGTCGATCTGCGCGCGGTCGGGCAGGCGCGCGCGCCACCAATTCACCGCGCCGCCCGTGGCCGCAACGGCCAATGCCCCGCCGCCCATCGCCAACGCCGTGCGCCGCGAAAGGCGGGCCATTACGCCGCCCCCTGGGGCCTGAGTGTGAGGCCGGTCAAAATCAGATCATGCGCCCGCGCCATCCTGCCTTGCAGGGTTGATCCGCTGGCAAATGGGCCGACAGCGCGGGTAAATGTGGCGGTGAACCGACCCTGCGCCAGATCGGGCAAAATGGCGATGGCGCCAAAATCCAACACTTCGCGCGTCATCGGATATTGCGCCTTGTAAGCGGTTTCCTTGGCCGAGAAGATCAGTTTGGCCAACCGCCCGGCCTCGTCTTCGGGTTGGCGCGCCATCCAGGCGCGTTCGGGCGGTGTAAGGATGGTTTCGATCATCTCAGGGTCTAACGCGGTGTCTTCTTCCACATCCACGCCCAGGCTGCGCACCGGTCCGGTCGGGGCCATCACGCAAACACACAGCGAATCGCAGTGCGACAATGACCCGACCAAGCCATCGGGCCAGATTGGCGCGCGGTCGGGGCCGGGAATGACCGGTTGGCGCGGTCGCCCCAGCGCCGCCATGGCCCGGTGTGCGGCAATGCGCCCGGCGGTAAATTCCAACTGCCGTTTGGCCACCATACGGCCCATCCCCTGGCGTTCGGGCGACAAGAGGCTGCCCATCGGCGCGCGCGGATCACACAGGGCCACGGCAATATCGCCATCAAACAGGCCGCGCACATGGGGCTGAACCATCGCGCCCGATATGGCATCATCAGAGATTGGAAAATCAGAAATCGCGTTCATCCTGTTTTTGCGCCCCGGCCCGCCCGCATGGCGCGCCGCTTGCTCATGGTTTCGGCGCGTGCGGGGCTGGGGTCAACCGCTAATTCCGGCTGTTGTGGTGTGGTGCCTTTGGTCAGATGTGCCGCAAGCCCGGCCAAAGTGGGAAAGCGGAAAATGTCGGTGATCGACAATTTCGGCGCGTTCAGCGCGGTGCGGATTTCACGATGCGCCTGAACCGCCAACAGGGAATGACCGCCAAGAGCGAAAAAGTTGTCTTCGCTGCGAATGTCACTTACGCCCAGAATACGCGCCCAGACGGCGGCGATTTCGGTTTCCACCGGGTTGGCCGGTGCTGCGCCCAGATTGGCCGGGGCTGCGGCGCGTTCTGGTTTCGGCTCGGGCAATGCCTTGCGATCGATCTTTTTGTTCGGGGTCAGCGGGAAGTGATCCAGCGTCACCAAATGCGCCGGGATCATGATGTCGGGCAGGGTGGCCAGATGGGCGCGCATTTGCGCGCCGTTCAGCGGCGCATCGGCGATGATATAGGCCACCAGCCGGGTATCGCCCTGAATAACGCGCGCCACGACAACCGCCTGTTTTACCGCCGGGTGTTCGGCCAGGCGCGCCTCGATCTCGCCCAGTTCGATCCGATGACCGCGAATTTTTACCTGATGGTCGGTGCGACCCAGAAAATCCAGGGTGCCATCCATGCGCCAGCGCACCAGATCACCCGTGCGATACATCCGGCCGCCATGAAACGGGTCGGGCGGAAAGGTGTCGGCGGTCAGATCGTCGCGCTGCCAATAGCCCCGCGCGACGCCCTCGCCTGCGATATACAGCTCTCCGGCGACGCCGATTGGTGCAGGATTGCCCGTAGGATCAAGGACATAGACCTTGGTATTGGCGATGGGTGCGCCGATGGGTTGGATATCGGGCGCATCATCGGTAACCGTCTGCACGGTGGACCAAACGGTGGTTTCGGTTGGCCCGTACATATTCAGGATCGTCGCCGAGGTGCAGCCGCGCAAAGACGCGACCAGATCGCCCGACAATGCCTCACCGCCGATCAACAGGGTTTTGATGCGGCTCAGCGCCATACGCGCATCGTCGTTCATCGCAATCATCCGCGCCATCGACGGGGTGCATTGCAGATGCGTTACCCCGTGGCGGCGGATTTGTGCGGCGATGGAAAAATCATCCTCGGCCGGGGCGGTGGTGGTGTTGGCGCGTTTCAACGCCTCGGCCAGGGGTTTCAGCCCCTCCATCACCAATTCGGGCGCGATGCCATAATCGATCAGACAGGCGATTTCATCAACGCCAATACGTTTAAGTTGTTCGGCCCGCGCCACGGCATCATCAACCGTGCCAAACAGGCCGGAATCCTCAAAATACCGCAGGAAGGCAAAATCAAGGATCGCCTCAAGCTCGTCTTCCGACAGGCCGTTCAGATCCATATCAAAGGCATTGTCCACGCCCTTGGGCCGTTTGAACGCCGGAAAGGCCCAGGCAAATTGTTTGATCAAGCCCGCCGCGCTGCGCAGGTAATCCTTCATCGGGCCGCGGGCGGTTTCCATCGCATGTTCGCGGCTGTCCGACAGATAAGTGTGCAACATCAGCGTGACCGTTCGCGTGGCCGGATCAAACCCGGCGCGGCGCAACGCATCGTGATAGATTTTGATCTTTTCACCAACCTCATCAATGCTTTGGCCCAGCAGATGGGTCAGCACGTTGGCGCCAATCTCACCCGCTTCGCGCCAGGTATCGGGGTTTCCGGCGGTGGTGATCCACAGGGGCAGATCGGGCGAAACGGGGCGGGGTTGGGTGATGACCGCGTGCATCGTGCCATCACGTTTGGGAAATTCCACCGCCTCGCCGCGCCACAGCCGTTTCAGGGTGTGAAAGGCGTCATACATCGCCGCCTTGTTATCGGGGGGCGAATTTTCGGGGCGCAGCACAAAATCATCGGGCTGCCACCCGCTGGCCAGGCCAAGGCCCGCGCGCCCGTTGGTCAGGTTGTCGATCACCGCCCATTCTTCGGCAATCCGTGCCGGATGGTGCAGGGGGGCCACGCAAGACCCGGCGCGCACGGCCAGATTTTTGGTCACCGCCGCCACCGCCGCGCCGGTCACCGATGGGTTCGGGTACGGCCCGCCAAAGGCGTGAAAGTGCCGCTCGGGCGTCCAGACCGCGTTAAACCCATGGGCATCGGCAAATTTCGCACCCTCAAGCAACAGGTGATATTTTTTCGGGCCAACGCCATCGTCATTGCCCCAATAAAACAGGTTGAAATCAATGTGCCGGTCCGATTGCGCCGGTGTGTCGCCGGCAATCAATGCGCGGTTTTCATCGGATGACAGCACCACCTTGAACCCCCGTGACAGGGTCCAAAACAGCTCAAGCACCGAAATATCGAACGACAGCGAGGTAACCGCCAGCCAGACCGCATTTTCATCATGGTCGATCTTTTGGTCCATGCCGGTAAAGAAATTGGCGACGTTGCGGTGTTCGATCATCACGCCTTTGGGGCGGCCGGTCGAGCCAGAGGTGTAAATGAGATAGGCCAGATCTTCGGGCGTCGCACCGCCGGTTGGGTTGGTTTCATCGCCCCCGGCAATGCGCGGATCATCGGTGGGCAGAATTTGCGCGCTGGTTTCGGGCAGATCGGCCACCAAATCGGGCTGGGCCACGATCACGCTGGCCTGACTGTCACTGACATAAAGGGCGATCCGATCGGCAGGATAGGCCGGATCCAGCGGAACATAGGCCCCGCCCGCCTTTAATATCCCCAAGGTGCCAATCAGCAAATCGGGCGAACGGGCCACGCACAGGCCCACATTGGCCCCCGGCCCAACCCCCAAACCGCGTAGGGCATGGGCCATCCGGTTGGCCGCCGCGTTCAGCGCGCCATAGGTCAGGGCCTCGCCCTCAAACACCAGCGCGGTTGCGTCGGGGGATTTGGCCACCTGCGCCTCAAACGCGGCGTGAATGGTCAGGGCGCGGTCATGATCGGTTTCGGTGGTGTTCAGCGTCGTGATCAGGCGGGTCTGTTCGGGTTCGGGCAATGAAATATCGCCGCTTTGGGCGATATGGGTCAGCCGTTCCAGCAACAGATCAACCGCCGCGTCAGACTGCCGGTTCGCATCGTAATGCAGTGTTAATGGCTCAAGCGTGACGGTGATCGCGGTGCCAAACACCGTGCCGGATTCGGAAATCGCCATACCGGGCCGGGCAAGGGTGATGTCGGGATCGCGGGTAAACAGGTCGCGCAGGAAACCGGGGTGTTTGGCGATTTTATCAAGCTGTCGCGCGATGTGTTGCGCGGTTTCGGCCACGCTGCCCTGTTCAACATGCAAGAACGCGGTGGTGGCCACCAGGCCCGGCGCGTCGTTAACCATCTGTGCCAAGGCGGCGCTGGTATAGCCGACATCGCCCGAGACCTCACCGCTGGACAGGCGCGCCCATTGCGCGAGGGTGGCGATTAACGTGGCCCGGTCGGATATGGGCAAGGACAGGGCGCGCGACTGCCAATCCTGGGTTTTGGCAAGCTTTCCCGCCAACGGCAGGGGCAGGGGGTTGGCGGTTTTCAGGCGGGCGCGCCAGTGGGGTTCGCCCTTGATCAATTCAGCCTGCCTGGAAATATCGGGTTGGCACAGCACGCTGCCGACTGGCAAAAGTTTTGCCACATCAACGGCTTGGCCCAAAGGATTGGTCAGGCCCGACAGTTTTACCGCGCCATCAAGGGTGGCAATCGTGGCATGGTCGCGCCCGCTGGCAAGAACGGTGCCGGGGGTGGCGTCGCCCTCGGCGGGGTCAACTGTGCCCACCAACAGCGGCATGTCGCCATGGGCGATTTTTGCCCGGCTGAGCGGGTTTTTATAGCCGTTGAAATCCAACCCACGCACCAAGGCAATCACCCGGTCGGTGGGTTGGGTAAAATCAATCGCCCCGGCATTTGCGGGCCGCTCATCACGGGCGAAATAGCGCCGCTTGCTTAAATCCTGCGCTATCCGGGTCAGCCCGGTTTCAAGCTGCATCATCACGGCGGGAAAGCTGTCCATCGCCGCCGCGTAACATTTGGAGTTGAGCGAAAACGCGGTATCTTCGGGCGTTATGTCAAACAGGCGTTGTTCCAGAATATCGCCTTCGTCAATTCCACCCTCGATCACATGCCAGGTGATGCCGTGGCTGTCATGGCCCAGCATCCGTGCCCAGGCGGGCGTGTTCAGCCCGGCCATGGCGGGCAGGGGGCCATCGTGAAAATTTACCGCGCCCTTTGCCGCGCGGGCAATTACCGCGTCGGGAATGACCGACAGGTTGGCGATGGACAGCAGCCAATCAAACGCCACATCGGGCAGATCAACGGCGCGCGCCGCCAACGGCAGACCTTTTTTATTGGCCCAGGCAGCGATATCGGGGTCGCGCGATACAACGGCAGAAATGCGATGGCCGCGCTCAAGCAGCATGTCGCCGCAGCCGATCAAAAGTGATTCATTGCCGATAAGAACAGATGAAAACTGAGTCATTTCGAATCCTCGCTCAGGGCGGTCATCGGTTTGGCCGATGTGGAAGGCCTGCCCAAAGGCAGGCCAAGGGAAAAGGTGATGAGATCGCGTAAAAACCCCTTTGGGTCTTGGGTTTTTCGCCCGGTCAGCGCACAGCGCAGCCGCCACAGCGCCGCGCCCTTGATCAGGGAAAGTGTGGCCAAAGCGGCATAGGTGCGCCCGTGATTTTTGCGAAAATAATGGCGGCGCGATTGAAACCAGTATTCCGGCATCCGAGCCCAGGTTTTCATGCCCGTGCTGACCGATCCGATATGCACCACCCGGCTGTGCGGCACATACCAGGTTTGCCAATCGGCCTTGGCGGCGCGGCGCGCCAGATCGGTTTCTTCAAAATACAGGAAAAAGGTTTCATCAAACAGGCCGATATCCTCCAACGCCTTGCGCCGGATCATCAAACTGGCCCCGGCGACCCAATCAACCTGGGTGGCGGTGTCGGGAATGGGCAAGGCCACGATGGAGTTTTTGAGCAGGCGGGAAAATATGCCGGTGCGCACTGCGCCTTCGAATTCGCCAAGGATGGATGGAAATCGAAACGCCGTGCAATGGGGCACGCCGTCTTCGCCGCGCACATGGCTGCCTGCAAATCCGGCCTTTGGCGTGGCTTGCAGAAATTCGATCAGGGCGGGAATACAACCGGGATCGGGGAAGGCGTCAGAGTTGAGGATATAGTAGAAATCCGGCGCGCTGCCGTCCGAAAAACCTGCGCGCAAACCCACGTTATTGCCCGCGCCAAACCCGCCGTTTTGCCCGGCCTGAATGACGCGCACGCGGTTATTGGCGGTCCATCCGCGGGTCTCGGCCGCATCGCGCAGCAGTTCGAAACTGCCATCGCCTGAGTCGTTGTCGACGATGATCAGCTCGCCTTCGATCCCCGTCATATCCGCCAATGCGGCCTTGGCCGCGCGCAGGGTCATCGGCGCGGTTTTGTAATTCAACAATATAGTGAGAAGCGTCGCCATGGGTTATTCTGCCGCCTCTAATCGGTGGGTGCGCGGGGTGCGATTGCGCCGCTCGGCGGTGCGGATCACCTGTTTCAGGCGCGCCGTCAAAACGTTGACATTGGGCACCAATACCATGCTGTCATGGTCGCCCGGCACCTCGATCACCTGAATATTGGGGGCAAATTGGGTGAGTTGATTGTCCTCAAACACATATTCGCGCGCGGCACTGACCCAGTTGCCATTCGAAACCTGCCAATGCCGGTCAAGCGGTGGGCGGAACAGGGTAAGTGGCCCATTCCAGCGCTGCATGTCATAGCGTTCGACCGCGCCGCGAAACGCCGCCTCAATCTTTGCATTGTCAAAGGCGGTGCTGTTGCCGGGCGTGTCGGGCGCGCGGCGCTTTTCAATTTCCCACGCGATGCGGTTTTTTGCCCATTCACCGACATACCGCCAGCCCTTGCGTCGGATTTCATCGGCTTTGATCAGCGCCTTATCCCGCTTGCTCAAGGCGGGGCGCACCGGCAGCGGTGTATCAAGCAGAGCCAGAACAGACACGTCTTCGCCCATCTGTTGTAAACGCCCGGCCATGTCATAGGCGGTGATGCCGCCGCCGGAAAACCCGCCCAAAAGATACGGGCCTTGGGGCTGCACTTGCTGGATTTCAGCGATATAAGCTTGGGCTGCGTCGCCAATCGTGTGGTGCGGTTCGGCATCGCCGATCAGACCGCGCGCCTGCAACCCGTAAACCGGACGGTCCTGCCCCAGAGACAGGCCCAGATGGCGCAGGTTCATCACATTGCCAAACATGCCGGCCACGATAAACATCGGCGTTTTCTGTCCACCCGCGCCCTGATGAAGCGCAACGAGGTGTTCAAATTTCTCAGCCTTGGGTGCGGGGCTGTTGGCGTCGGCGCTGGCCCCGGTCACATGCCCGACCCGCGCCGCGATCATTTCGGCGCAGGCGGCGATTGTGGGGGCCTCAAACAGCACCGAAATCGGGAATTGCACGCCGTAGGCCTTGTTGATCTGGGCAAACAGGCGCACGGCAATCAACGAATGACCGCCAAGATCGAAAAAACTGTCTTCGACGCCGACCTGACCGATGCCCAACAGGGTTTGCCACATCTGGGCCAGGGTTTGTTCGATTTCGTTGCGCGGCGCGATGAAATCACTGTCGATCTGCGGGCGCTCAAATGTCTGACCGCTGGTAACCGTGTCACGGTTGGGTTCGGCGGCCTGTTTTATCAATGCGTTCAAGTCGATCGATGAAACGGTGATCTGCGCCAGATCCTGTGCCGTGGCCAATCCAAGGGCCCTGCGCAGGGCTTCGGGGCCGTCGGCGGGGCGAATGCCCAATGCAACGGTTTCGGCCAAGCGTTCTTCGGCGCCAGATTGGGGGCGTGGCCCGGTTTCGGAAAATTCAACCTCGGACGCGCGAACGGTAGCCTTGCCAAAAGACGTGGCGGTGGCCAGTCTTTTCATCGCAAAATCATAGACTTCGATCAGGATGTTACCATCGGTATCGGTAAGGGTTATATCGAAACTGGCAAAGCCATCGATCTGATCCACGCCGGGCGTCAGGCGCATCCAACTGACGATTTCGGGTGTCAGCGGATGATAAACCCGGATCGCACCATAAGACAGCGGCACCCATAAATGTTGCGCGCTATAGCCGGGGACCAGTTCAATTGCCCACCCTGTCGCCAAATCCATCAGACCCGGATGAAGCGTGAAATGTTCAAGATCGCCTTGAAATTCGGGTGCCAGGGCAAGCCGCGCCATGCCTTCGCCATCGCCAAGCGCCATGGAGCGCAAAACATGCCAGCGCGGCCCGAATTTCAGCTGGGTTTCTTGCGGAGAGCGGAGCCGCCCATCACTGGCGCGCTGATCGCTCATTCTGGTGCGAATACTGTCGAGATCCAGTTGGCCGGGCGTATCATCAAGGGGCAACAGCGTGCCCTGCGCGTTCAGCTGGTGGCCGGTGCGATCCTCCAGCGTGACAGCGCTGCGCACCTCAAACAATGTGCCGTCGTCACCGGGGCTAAGGCGCACACGCATTTCGCGGTCAGATCCGCCCACATCCAGCGCGGTGAAAAACGTCAGATCCGCCAATTCAAACGGTCCGGATTGTTCTTGCGCTGCAAGGGCTTGCGCCGCGATTTCAATGTATCCGGTGCCGGGCAATATCGCATCACCCGCCTGTGTGCGGTGGTCGTTCAGAACCCACTGATCGGTGGTCAGATTGGTCAGAAACACGCGGTTGCCATCGGCATCAAATGTGGCCCGTTGCAATAACGGCTGGTCCGTAGGGATCTCGGGCGCAGCCAGTTCTGATGCGGTGGCGTTTGCGGCCATGCCGACATCGGCCCAGACGCCCCAATTCACGGAAATCACTTTTGTTTTTGCATGTTTGCGTGATTGTGCAAAGGCATTGAGATACGCGTTTGCCGCCACATAATCCACCTGACCCGCCGCGCGGATCGACGTGGAAGACGACGAAAACAGCACCAGAAGGTCCAGCGTTCCATCGGGAAATACATCATCAATGACCCGCAAGCCATTGACCTTGGGTGCAAAAACAGACTCGGCCTCAAGTTGTGTTTTTGTCAGAAGGGGGCCATCATCGACAACACCGGCGGCATGGATCACGCCCGATATGGCGCCAAAACGTGCGGTTGCCTCCCGGGCCGCTGTGCGCATCTGATCGACATCGCAAACATCGGCCGTACACACCATGACGTTGCCGCCTATGGCCTCAAGGTCGCGCAAGGCATTGATTGCACAAGATACCTTATCCTGCGGCGCATGGGTGCGCAGATGTTTATCCCACGCGTCAGACGTGGGCAACGGGGTGCGCGACAACAGTACGATATTGGCCTGATGACGTTTGATCAGGTCGGCGGCGACGGTCAAGCCGATGCCGCCAAACCCGCCAGTGATCAGATATGTACCGCCATCGCGAAACGCCTCGGAGTCAGGTTGCGGAAGTTTGACAGGGCGGATTGAGGGCGCGAAACGTTTGTTGTCGCGCCACGCAGCCGTTGTGTTTTCAGGTTCGGCAAGCAGATCTTCGAGCAGGTTTTGTGAAATTGTTTCAATATCTTGCGTCTTGGGGCGACGCGGCAGTTCAATGTCGATATGCGCCGTGGTCAGACCCGGCAATTCCCGCGGGATGACGCCCAACGGGCCGGACACCATTGATTTTTCCGGATATGGCAAAGGTTCGGTTGTGGTTTGAATGGCGCCGTTGGTTATGCAGGTAATGTGTGCATCTTCGATTTCAGCATCTGCCAGAGCTTGGGCCAAATACAGCAGGGAATAGAAACCATGCTCTTGGTTTCTATCGAAAAAGCTGCTGCCCGGGCGGCAGGTTTCCTTGTTTGTCAGCAGCCAGAAATGCGCAATGCGGGTTGGCAATATGTCCCGTTCTTGCAAATCTTGCAGCAAATTGTCATATCCATCGCGGCCCTGTTCGGGTGCGATACTATATGTTGTGTCAGACAGACGGGCAAAAGTATCGCCCGACGTAATGGTGATCACGGTATGGCCAGCATCGGTTAATCGCGCGGAAATGGCATTGGAAACCCCTGTTTCGTCAGCGAATATGATCCAATTACAAGGGGTTGTGATCGCTTCTTCAATATCTACATCAAGTGCGCTGAGCGTGTGGCGCCAGCTTTCGCGATATCCCCAATCCGACAGGTCATCATGGCGTGAAGGCAGCGCAACATCTTCCATTGCAACGGTTTTTCCCGGTTCGATGAAATACCGCGTGCGTTGGAACGGATATGTCGGCAGGGAAACGCGATTGCGCCGGGCCCCGCCCCAGATCTGGTGCCAATCTGCCTCAACCCCCACAGCCCAGAGGCGGCCGATGGTTTGAAAGAAATAGGCATCGTCGGCCATATCCTGATCGGGGTGGCGCAGAGAGGACAACACCTGATTGGGCGACACGCCTTGGGCCATTTGCGCAAGAGATGACAGGGCCTTGCCCGGACCCACCTCAAGGTACACGTTGCGCGGGTTTTGCGCAAAATGCGCCATTCCGGCGCTAAACTGCACTGTGTTGCGCAGTTGACTCACCCAATACTCTGGATCGGTGGCCTGTTCGCGTGTGAGTGGCGTGCCGGTCCGGTTTGAGATTACCGGGATTGCAGGTGGCGACAAATCAAGCTTTGTCAGGAACGCGCGGTACTCTGCCAGGATCGGATCAAGCATTCTGGAGTGGGCGGCAATGTCAATCGGGATGCGTTGCCATTCAACGTCTTGCGCGCTCAGGTCCGCCTGTAATTCATCAAGCGCGGTCTGTGGGCCGGACACTGCCGTGAGCGATGGCGCATTGACGCTGGCGATGTCAATTTCGGGGCCAAGCAGCGGTTCAAGTTCAGCCAACGGCAGAGAGACAGACAGCATACCGCCCGGTGCAACCGTATCAAACAGGCGGCCGCGCAGCAAAACAAGGTCGATACACTCTTCAAAATCAAGCACACCGGCGAGGCAGGCCGCGGTGTTTTCGCCCATCGAATGGCCAATCAAAGCGCGGGGTTTTACCCCCCAAGACAACCAGAGTTGCGCAAGGGCGTATTCGACAATCATGATCAGCGGCAATTGTACCGATGGTTTTTGCAGCGCCTTTGCAGCCGCATCACGATCTGCCGGCTCAGGAAGCCACAGCGCGCGAATGTCATAATCAAGCTGGGGTTGCAGGTGGTCTAACCCCCGGTCCATCCATTCGGCAAAGACCGGTTCGGTTTCATAAAGATCGCGCGCCATATCGGGGTATTGCGCGCCCCCGCCGGGAAACATGAACACGATATCGGGCGCGTCGGCGATTTTGTCATGGGTGAACACACGGCGCGGATCATTCGATTGCAAAAGCGCGATCGCGTCGGCGTGGGTTTCGGCCACCAGCGTGCGGCGTTTTTCAAACCCGTGCCGCCCGGCTTTCAGGGTAAAGGCAATATCGGCCAAAGCCTGATCGGGGTTGTTTGTGAGGTGGGCGGCAAGATTGGCGGATTGCGCTTCAAGTGATGCTTTAGATTTTGCTGATAGCGTGATGATTTGAAATGGGAAATCGGATTCTTCTGATGTGGCGCGCGCCGGGGCCTGTTCGATGATCGCATGGGCATTGGTGCCACCAACGCCAAGCGCGTTGATGGCGGCGCGACGCGGGCCTTTGTGGCTGTGCCACGGGATCAGGCGGTCGGCGACCTGAAAGGGCGAGGTGTCGAAATCAATCGCCGGGTTGGGTTTTTCATACCCCAGGGACGGCGGAATTTCACCGTGATACAGCCCAAGCGTGGCCTTGATCAAACCGGCAACACCGGCCGCGGTATCGAGGTGGCCGATGTTTGTTTTCACACTGCCGATATGGGCGAACCCGGTGGCGTCGGTCTGGGTGCGATACGCCTCGGTCAGGGCGGTTACTTCGATCGGGTCACCGAGATAGGTGCCGGTGCCGTGACATTCGACATAGTCGATGGTTTCGGCGGGCACATCGGCGGCGGCCAGCGCCTTGACGATGGCGGCGGCCTGGCCATCGACCGAGGGGGCCAGATATCCGGCCTTGGCCGCGCCGTCGTTGTTGATCGCGCTGCCTTTGATCACGGCATAAATATGATCGCCATCGGCAATGGCATCGGACAGGCGGCGCAACGCAACCGTGCCGGACCCCGAACCAAACACGGTGCCTTCGGCGCGGTGATCGAAGGCATGGCAATGGCCATCGGGCGACAGGATTTCGTTTTCCTTAAACTCATACCCGCGCCCCTGGGGCAATTCGATGGTAACACCCCCAGCCAGGGCCATATCACATTCACCATCGTTCAGCGCCTTGCAAGCGTAATGCACCGCGACCAATGACGTGGAACAGGCGGTTTGCAGGTTGATCGACGGGCCTTTCAGATCAAACACATGGGACACACGGGTCGACAGGAAATCCTTGTCATTGCCGGTGTGGCGCAGCAGGAACATGCCGGTATCTTCGACCAGATCGGGATTTGAGCAGATGTTGAAGTAAAAATAGCTGCCCATGCCGCACCCGGCATAAACCCCAACCTGACCGCCCAGAGATGCGGGCGTGTGACCGGCGTCTTCCATTGCCTGCCACGCGGTTTCCAGAAACTTGCGGTGCTGTGGATCAAGGATTGCCGCCTCTTTCGGGGAGAACCCGAAAAAATCGGCATCAAACATGTCGAATCCGTCAAGAACAGCGGCGGCAGGCACGTAGTTCTTTCGGCGCATCATGGACTCGGATTCGCCGTTGGCCAACAGTTCTTCTTCGTTGAGGCGGCGAATTGATTCGGTGCCGGTGCGCAGGTTTTGCCAAAACTGCCCGGGCGTATCGGCCCCCGGCACGGTCAGGGCCATGCCGACGATGGCGATATCTTCGCCTTTGGGGTTCGTTTTGTCGTTCATGCCTGGCCCTCTTGTCGGAATGCCTGATCTTGTCGGTCATGGTTTGCAGTTGTGGATGCAAACCCTTTGTAAATCATTGTCTGCGTTTGATTTGGACAGACTTTGCCCACGCTCGGTTCTTCCTTGGATAAGAACGGAAAGGGGCAATTTTATGGAGTGCGCGGGACAATCCAGCCATGAACCCAAGTTTGTTTTGTTTCCTTGGGGGCAACAATACCCCTTAGCGGCCTATCATAACAAGCGCGCTAGGCTGCCACGCGCCGTAACGTCACAAAATGCTGCGCGGGCCGGGGGCGGCGCGGGTCATCACCGGGCCATCGGGAAACAACACCGGTTTGGGTTTTGCCGCGCGCACCTGTTCCAAATGCCCCAGTATCGCGCCACAGGTCAGCCAGGTGAGCGGAATAAGTGTGGCGTTAAGCAGCATATCAACCAAAGTGATCGACAGGATTAGCACCAAAGGCACCACATAGGGTGACAATTCGTTGATCCGCTGGCCGCGCATCTGCCACCCGGTCAAAAAGATTGGCAAAGCCAACAGGCCAAATTCGGCGATATAACCCGTTCGCCCCCATGTGCCGAACACGATGATCCAGCGCCCATCGGGAATCGACAGGATCTGCCCGGTTTCACCATCCCGGATCAGATTGCGCCCCCATCCGCCCCAGCCAAACCAAGGTTTGTCAGACGCGCGCCACAGCAGCCACTGTTCGTTATCGAAACGATATTCCAGAGATTGGGCCCGGTCGGGATTGAACGCCGTCGCCTTGGCAATAATCGCATCCAGCGGAATCAGCTGACCATTGCGCAGCACGGGGTAGATAACGGCAATCAACGCAAAGATGATTGCCACGCGCACCTGGGTTTTCGGGCTGGTAAACAGGATCAGCGGTGTCAAAGCCACGCCATAGGCCAAAGAGGCAAGCGATTTGCACAGCACCAAAAGCACAGCCAGATACCCGACCACCATCATCATGCGAAACCGCTGATCGACAGGCGCATCTTTATATAACGCTGCCGCCGCCAACAGCGCGGTGACAACAAAGAAGGCCAACCATAATCCATGGGGCAAGAAAACAATCGGGCGAAAGCCGCCGCCGCGCATCATTTGCTCAAAGCTGTGCTGGAAAAATCCATACACCCAGACGTTCATCTGTGGCGAAAACCGGATTTCGATCAGTGACGGGATCGAATAGATCAGCGCGCCCACCATCAGCGCGATCAGAATTTCGCGCATGCCCAATGCCGTGCCCAGAAACTGCCGCCCCAACAGGAACGGCAACAATGTCAGCACCTGAGAGATCAGCACCGACAGGGTATCGCGCAAGGACAGGCCGGGCAAAATGCCGGTCACATAACGGATCGGATCGCTGTTCTCCAACACCTCGAAAATGATCGGATCGGGATTGGTCAAAACCGTGGGGATGGCCATTAAAACGAACAGCAATGTCAGCGCCTTTGCAGGCAGATATTCGGGCAACACCTTAAACCGTTTGCCCAGAACAAAGAAAATGATCAGCGCCGCCGACAAAGCGGGGATCGATGTTTTGTCCATCGACGGCACCAGCGGCAGATTGAATTCGGCCAGGGGCGGCAGAATCAGATAGCCGCCCAGAATGCTCCAGATCAGGGCGCGTTCCAGAGGCATCTTGCGAAACATCACAAGACAGACGATCGGCCAAATGGCCAGCATCAGGTATGCGATCGGGTTAGGCATCGGGGCGGGGGCCTTGGTATTTCGTGAAAAAGGGTTGTGATCTGGCAACACTAACAGGTTTGGCGCGCGATGTCGCGCCCACGGCACTTTGCGCCCTGCCTTTGGTGTTGCAAGGTGCCAACGCTGCTGGTGCATCTCTGTCAGACCCGATGTCGGTGTTGCGGGATGCGCCGAAAACTGGGGATGTCTGGTGGATTTTGCGTTCGGCTCTCGTCGGGTGACGATAAACATGGCGACACGGGCGGTGTTGTTTGACACCGTGCGCGCGCGGTTTCGCGATGGCGTGGGGTTTGCCCTGGCCACGATCAATCTGGATCACATTGCCAAAATGCGGCGGATGCCGGAATTTATCGATGCGTATTGCCGTCAGGATCTGGTGGTGGCCGATGGCAACCCGATCGTGTGGTTGTCGCGTCTGGCCGCGCGACCGGTTGAATTGATGCCCGGATCGGAACTGGTGGTGCCGCTGTGTGAACTGGCCGCGCGGGAAAACGTGCCAATCGCCCTGGTTGGCAGCACGCAAGAGGTGCTGGACCGGGCCGGTGCCGTTTTGCAGGCGCAGGTTCCGGGATTGACGATTGCCATGCGGCACGCGCCGTCGGGGGTGTTTGAACCAAGTGGCGCCGAGGCTGCGCGCATTCTGTCCGATCTGAACGCCAGCGGCGCGCGCCTGTGTTTTCTGGCCCTGGGCGCCCCCAAGCAAGAGATGTTCGCCGCGCGCGGTCGGCGCGACGCACCCACCGTGGGGTTTGCCAGTATTGGCGCGGGCCTGGATTTTTTGTCGGGCCATCAGGTGCGTGCGCCAAAATGGGTGCGGGCCATCGCGATGGAATGGTTGTGGCGCACCCTGCAAAATCCGGCGCGGATGGTGCCGCGCTATGCCGCGTCCTTTGCCATTCTGCCGGGGCAGATGGTGGCGGCACTGCGCAAAAGAATGGCCTAGGGCGGTCATTTGTATTCAACGATTCTGCGGCGGTGCCCGGTCAGCCGGTCACGGTAAAACCCGAGTGCGCCCAAAGCTTCGGGCAGTTTTCCCAGCACGGTGAATGCTGCCCGAACCAGCCCCATGCGGGGGGTCAGGCGGGCGAGTTGCGCCGGATAGGCCAACAGCAGGAAAAGCGCCCAAGGCGTGATCAGCGCGCCGATCAGCGCGGCAACCGGCAATCCCGCGCCCCAGATCAGCGCGCGGCGGGTTTCGGTGACCCAGTGGCGTTCGGGCGTGGCGCCGTGGCGCGCGGCCCCTTGGGCAAAGGCATAACCGGCGCGCCGGGTTCGGTTCCACCATTGGGAAAACCGGGTGATGGCGGCGTCATGCCATGTCATTTCCGCATCAAGCCGATGAATTTTCCATCCCGTCTGGCGCAGGCGCAGGCACAGATCCGGCTCTTCGCCCGCAATCAGCGTGGGATCAAACCCGCCCACCTGGCGTACCGCATCCAGCCGCATCAACGCATCGCCGCCACAGGATTTGGCGGGGCCAATGAGTGTATCCCATTCGGCATCGATCAGCGCGTTATAAGGCGAGGCATCGGGCGCACGTTCACGCCGCCGCCCACAGACCACTGCAGTATCGGGTTGGCCCGCCAGAAACGCGGTTGCGGTGGGCAACCACCCATCGCGCAATTCGCAATCGCCATCCAGCAGTTGCACCAGCGGCGTTTGTGCCGTGTCCAGCACCGCCAGACCGGCGTTGCGCGCGCGCGCGGCGGTAAACGGTTGCGCCATGTCCAGGCTGACAACCTCGGCACCGCGATCACGGGCGGCAGCGCGGCTGCCATCGGTCGAGCCGGAATCGACATAGACAATCCGCGCCACCCGACCTTGCAGGGCATCAAGGCTGGCAATCAGCCGCGCGCCTTCGTTGCGGCCAATCACAACGGCGGCCACATCGGTGAATTGAACCGGGGGTTGGGGTGCCATTTTACACCTGTGCGCGGCGCTTGGCCACGAATTGCGTAAACGTTGGGGAAGAGACAAGAAAACCGTCACCATACAGTGCCTCGGCCGAGGTATAGGGTTGGGCATCGTCGGAATACAGCGACAGATCGGGGTGATCGCGCACGGTTTCCAATCGCAGTTTGTCCTCTCCGTGGGGCAGAACGCCGTCGCGCAGGGTTTGCATATCGCGCTGAAACGGATCGTTGGTGAATTTGTAATGTTTCACCACGCCGGTCACATCGGCAACCCGCACATGGGCCGCCGTGTGCGGGTGCGGGCAGGGCCACACCGTATCGTCGATAAACACCAAGGGGTGTTTCGTCAGACAACAGAGTTCGCCAAACACCTTGTGCCGCACGCCGCCAAACATGAATTCAAGCTGGTCAGTGGCGGGCGTATTGGTGCGCATGTAATACGAGAACGAAATGCTATCGTAGTCGGTGTAATCATAGCGCCGAATGTGGCTCAGATCGTAGTATCGAAAATCGGCAAGCACGGTTTCATAGGGCGTATGGGCATAGGATTGGATGCTGCCTCTGGGAAACAGATCCAGCATTTGCGCCATCATCGCGGTATAGGAATGTGCCGTCATATACTGTGCCAATCCCGAAAGGCCCAGAATATCGCGGCCTTGAAAATCGAACATCTCGTCAGAATCGGCAAACAGCACCCAATGATTGCGCGCATAGGTCTGCGCGGCATGGCGGCGAAATTCGCCCTCGTAAATGCCCATGGGCAGGGTTGAATGTAACACCACGCAGTCGGGGTGCGATTTCAGCCGTTCAACCGTGTCATCGGTGGACCCATTGTCGATAAATACGAAATGGCGCGCGCCCAGATTGCGATAATGTTCGAAATATCCATCCATGTAATAGCTGAAGTTCTTGATCAACGTCACAACCACAACATCATCCGCCGCCAAATCAAACGCGGCAGGGCCATGCACCCGTTTCAGCGATGTCTTGAGCCGGGCCAGTTGGCCCAGTTTTTTGCCCTTACGCAACAGACGCGCAATAAGGCCGTGATCGGACATGCCTGAATGATCCTTGTCGGTTTGTCTGGTTTTACGGTGTCGCACCCTGCCGGGGCAATGTGGTTTTAATTTGACGGTTTGCGCCCGGCCATTGGTTTTGTGGCGCTGATCCGTTCAAACACACGGGCCGCGGGGTTGCACATCCTTTCGCGCGCCTTACCATTATGCGCAACATTTTGGCCTGCGCAGGGTGGGCTGTGGATAACGCAACGGCGCGCGCCCTCCGGGTATCGGTGCGCCGGTGCAGGAAGGCAAGAAATGAACGATCAAGGCAACGCGCCGTATGACGTTTTCGTCATCGGCGGCGGGATCAACGGCACCGGTATCGCGCGTGATTTGCAAGGGCGTGGGTTGACCGTGGGTCTGGCAGAAATGAATGATCTGGCCAGCGCCACATCATCATCCAGCACGAAATTGTTTCACGGCGGGCTGCGGTATCTTGAGTTTTTTGAGGTCGGGCTGGTGAGAAAAGCCCTGATTGAGCGTGAGACACTGCTGAAAGCCATGCCTCATATCAGTTGGCCGATGCGGTTCGTTTTGCCCTATTCCCCCGATATGCGGTTTGAGGGTGAGACACCGACATCGAAACTCCTTAATATCTTCATGCCCTGGATGAAGGGGCGGCGCCCGGCCTGGTTGATCCGGCTTGGCCTGTTCTTATACGACAATCTGGGGGGGCGCGAATATTTGCCCGGCACCAAGACTGTTGATCTGACCCGCGGCGTTGAGGGCGCGGTGTTGGAAGACCGGTTCAGAAAGGCCTATGAGTATTCCGATTGCTGGGTCGAAGATGCGCGGCTCGTGGTTTTGAACGCCCGCGACGCACAGGCGCGCGGCGCGAAAATCATGGTGCGCACCAAGGTGGTATCGGCGCAGCGCGATGAAGGGCTGTGGCAGATCACTCTGGAAGACTGCGAAACCACCCGACAAACCGTGGTGCAGGCGCGCGGTCTGGTCAATGCTGGGGGGCCGTGGGTGGAGAACGTGATCCGCAATGCCGTGCGCATCAACTCATCCGAAGGGGTGCGCCTGGTGCGTGGCAGTCATATTGTGACCAAACGTTTGTTTGACCATGACAAGGCATATTTCTTTCAGGGCGAAGACGGGCGGATCGTGTTTGCGATTCCCTATGAAACCGATTTCACGCTGATCGGCACCACTGACAAGGATCATGGCGATGATCCCAACAAACCCGCCCGCTGCACCGATGAAGAGGCCGATTATCTGTGCGCTTTTGTATCGAATTATTTCAAAAAACCGATCAGCCGCGCCGATGTGGTCTGGTCTTATGCGGGCGTGCGGCCGCTGTATGACGATGGCGCAAAATCGGCCACAGCGGCCACGCGCGATTATGTTTTGTCGTTGGATGCCGGGCCCGCCACCGATGGCGGCGTCGGGAGTGAACCGCCGTTGTTGAACGTGTTTGGCGGAAAGATCACGACATATCGCAAACTGGCGGAACAAAGCTTTGCCAAATTGCGCCCGTTTTTTCCCCGCGCGACAGGGGATTGGACAGCGGGCGTGGCCCTGCCGGGGGGGGATTTTCCGGTGCGCGGGGTGCAGGATCTGATCAACAGGCTGAAATCATCCTATGGGTTTCTTGATGATTACTGGGCCGGGCGATTGGTGCGCGCCTATGGCACCGAAGCGGCGGACATGCTGACCGGAGCCACAAGCGCCGATGATTTGGGCCAGGCGTTCGGCGCAACATTGACAGCGCGCGAAGTGGAGTGGTTGATGGCGCGGGAATACGCCCGAACCGCCGAAGATGTGGTATGGCGGCGCAGCAAGCTGGGCCTGCGGATGACCAAAGATGAAATCGCCACCCTGGATCAATGGATGCAGGCGCAGCGTAGACAGAAAAAAGCGGCCTGAACGGCCCAAAAGGGAGGAGTTTCAATGACCTATGTGATGGCGATTGACCAAGGCACCACATCGACACGGGCGATTCTATTCGATGCGAAGATGAACGTCGCCGGCACAGCGCAGGAAGAGTTTGAACAGCATTATCCCAAAAGTGGATGGGTTGAACATGAAGTATCGGATCTGTGGGCAACGGCGGCGGCCACCTGCCGCGCCGTGATTGAAAAAACCGGCATCGCGGTGTCTGACATTGCCGCCATCGGCATCACCAATCAGCGCGAAACCGTGGTGGTGTGGGATAAGGACACCGGCCAACCGGTGCACAGGGCCATCGTGTGGCAGGATCGGCGCACATCGGAAATGTGCCAGAAGCTGAAGGCCGACGGCCACGAGGATATGGTCACAAAACGCACTGGCCTGTTGCTTGACCCATATTTTTCAGGAACCAAACTGAAATGGGTGTTGGATAACGTCGATGGGGCGCGCGAAAAGGCGCGCGCGGGAAAATTGCTGTTTGGGACGGTTGATACATTTCTGATCTGGAAGCTGACCGGCGGCGCGTCGCATATGACCGATGCCACCAATGCCTGTCGCACCATGCTGTATGACATTCACAAGGGGCGGTGGTCATCGACGATTTGCGAAATGCTGGACATCCCGATGGAGATGCTGCCCGAGGTTAAAGATTGCGCTGCCGATTTCGGCGTCACCCGGTCCGATCTGTTTGGCCGTGAAATTCCGATCATGGGGGTGGCGGGCGATCAGCAGGCGGCGACCGTGGGACAGGCGTGTTTTGAACCGGGAATGTTGAAATCAACCTATGGCACCGGGTGTTTTGCGCTGTTGAACACCGGGTCGGATGCGGTGACATCGCAAAACCGGTTGCTGACCACTGTGGCCTATCAGTTTGATGGCAAACCCACCTATGCCCTTGAAGGGTCGATATTTATCGCGGGTGCCGTGGTGCAATGGTTGCGCGATGGGTTGAAGATCATCCGCGAGGCAAAAGAAACCCATCCGCTGGCGGCAGGGGCCGATCCATCGCAGGATGTGATACTTGTGCCGGCCTTTGTGGGCCTTGGCGCGCCCTATTGGAACGCCGATTGTCGCGGTGCGATTTACGGGCTGACGCGCAATTCGGGGCCTGCGGAATTTGCCCAGGCGGCGTTGGAATCCGTGGGCTATCAAACCCGCGATCTGCTAGAGGCGATGCAGGCCGATTGGTCGGCGCCCGGTGCGGCCATCCTGCGCGTTGATGGCGGGATGAGCGCAAGTGATTGGGCCATGCAATTCCTGTCAGACATCATCGGCGCGCCGGTTGATCGCCCTTCGGTTTTGGAAACCACCGCGTTGGGTGCGGCGTGGCTGGCGGGAATGCGCGCCGGGGTTTACCCCGATCAGGCCGGGTTTGCCGCCGAATGGGCGTTAGAGCGGCGGTTTGAACCCGAAATGGCAGAAGATGTGCGCGCGGCGAAATACAGCCGTTGGAAAAATGCGGTACAGGCCACGCTTATGGTGTGATCAACCGATCAATCAGCGCCGGTATCTGTTTTTTGAACCGGAAAAATCCGTGGGTGGCATGGGGCCAGCAGGCGCTGTCCCATTCCCGGCGGATTTGGGCCAACGTGAGGTGGGGCGCAATGTTGACCAGTTCATCAAGCGTATCGCGCACCGGGCCGGTGGGCGCATAGGGCAGGGCGATCTGGGTCAGATCGTGGGTGGCGGCCCAATCCGCGATCTGTTGCGCGCTGCTCAGCGGTGTAACCGGCACCCCCATGGTGGCATCGGCCAAGACCGCGGTGGCGAATGCATCAACATGAGCGGCGGTTTGCAGGGGCGAGCGTGCGCTTGTCGCGTTCAGGGTTGCGATGTGTTGCGCGGTGTCCAACGGTGCGCCGGTCACATCATCGTCATGGATCAACAGGCCAGTGTTGGCGCCCGGTTGCAGGGGCGCCAGAGGCCGCAATGGGGTGGGCGCGGGACGATCCGGGCCTTGCAAGGGTTCAGCACTTTCAACCAGTTGGCCGATGGGGTTAAACCGCCCTTCGGTAAATTTTGCGATGTTTTCCGCCGTTGCCAGATAATTTTTGCCCCGCGTCTGCACCCCGGCCACCCAGCGCCAGGAAAGTATATTACTGGCCGCGTCGCCATCCAAAAGCGAGCGTAAAAACAGATCGGCCCCCAATACCCAGGGCAGGCGCAGGGTGAATATCCAGATCGAGGCAAACCACATCCGCGCGTGATTGTGCAGATATCCGGTATCGGCCAATTCCTGCGCCCAATGATCGAAACATTCGATCCCGGTCTGCCCCTTACAGGCCGATTGAAAATCGGCGCGCAGGCCAGATTCGGTTTGCACCCGATTGTGCGCTGCGCAAAGGTCGCGGCGATAGTCCTGCCAGATTGACGGGCGCAGTTCCAACCAGCCTTTCCAATAGCTGCGCCAGAATACCTCCTGAATGAATTTCTCGGCGCTGCGCGCATCGTGTTGCGCCAAAACGGCGCTGACAACTTCGTGTTCGGTGATCACGCGATGCCGGATATAGGGCGACAGCCGCGCCGTGGCATCGGCGCGGTCAAAATTGCGGCTGCGCGCGTAATCCCACCCGGCATGGGGGATGAACGCGGCCAGGCGGGCCAGGGCGGCGGTGCGGGTTGGCGGGAATTGATTTTTCATGACTAGGTTTTAAGTCGTGGCCAGTGTTGTTCAAGGGCGGCGAATATCGGCCCGGCCCTTGCAGCCCCCCGACCGCGATACTAAGACTTGGGAAACGGTTTTACGGTATTCCCGAAAACCACAGGCAACAGGCAGGCACATATGCAAGATCCAGTGAACTATTTTACCAACAACCTGGTTCCCATGGTTGTAGAACAAACCAGCCGGGGCGAGCGCGCCTATGATATCTTTTCGCGCCTGTTGAAAGAACGGATCATTTTCGTCAACGGCCCGGTGCACGACGGGATGAGCCAACTGGTCGTGGCGCAATTGCTGCATCTTGAGGCGGAAAACCCCACCAAAGACATCAGCATGTACATCAACAGCCCCGGTGGCGTGGTGACGGCGGGCCTTTCGATTTACGACACGATGCAGTATATCAAACCCAAGGTATCCACACTTGTCGTTGGTCAAGCGGCCAGCATGGGATCGGTTCTGTCAGCGGCGGGGGCAAAAGGCATGCGCTTTGCGCTGCCCAATGCGCGGATCATGGTGCACCAGCCCAGCGGCGGATATCAGGGGCAGGCCAGTGATATCATGATTCACGCGGCTGAAACCCAGAAAGTGCGCGAACAGCTTTATAAAATCTACGTAAAACACACCGGCCAAACCTATAAGGCGGTTGAAAAAGCGTTGGAGCGTGACAAATTCATGTCACCCGAAGAAGCAAAAGAATGGGGTCACATCGACGAGATCGTTGAAAATCGTGAAAAAAGCGATGTGTCGGTGTAAGCGGCATTGTGACAATCGCGCGCCACTTTGGCGTTGCGGCCCAAAATTGTCTGTCCTAGGCTAAGGCACAGGGCAGACCGACCGGCACAAGTCGGCGGAATACGGCGGAACACAGGCCCAGAGGTTAAGCGATGGCGAACAATTCAGGCGATAGCAAAAACACCCTTTACTGCTCATTCTGCGGTAAAAGTCAGCACGAAGTGCGCAAACTTATTGCCGGGCCGACGGTGTTCATCTGCGATGAATGTGTCGAACTGTGCATGGATATCATCCGCGAGGAAACGAAATCAGCCTCGTTGAAATCCAGCGACGGGGTGCCAACCCCGAAAGAGATTTGCCAAGTGCTGGATGATTATGTGATCGGCCAGGTGCACGCCAAACGTGTGCTGTCGGTGGCGGTTCACAACCATTACAAACGTCTGAACAATGCCGGAAAATCGGATATTGAACTGGCGAAATCCAATATTTTGCTGATCGGCCCCACCGGGTGCGGCAAGACATTGCTGGCACAAACGCTGGCGCGCATTCTTGATGTGCCCTTTACCATGGCCGATGCCACCACATTGACCGAGGCCGGGTATGTCGGCGAAGATGTTGAAAACATTATCCTGAAACTGTTGCAGGCATCGGAATACAACGTTGAACGCGCGCAACGCGGCATCGTTTATATTGACGAGGTCGACAAGATCACCCGCAAATCCGACAATCCCAGCATAACACGCGATGTGTCGGGCGAGGGTGTGCAGCAGGCGTTGTTGAAAATCATGGAAGGCACGGTTGCCTCGGTGCCGCCCCAGGGTGGGCGCAAACATCCCCAGCAAGAGTTCCTTCAGGTGGATACCACCAATATCCTGTTCATCTGTGGCGGGGCGTTTGCCGGTCTTGAAAAGATCATTTCGGCCCGCGGCAAAGGCAGCGCGATGGGCTTTGGCGCCGATGTGAAAGACAATGAAAGCCGCGGTGTTGGCGAAGTCTTTACCGAGCTTGAGCCTGAAGATCTGTTGAAATTCGGCCTGATTCCCGAATTTGTTGGCCGTTTGCCGGTGATCGCCACGCTCACCGATCTGGACGAAGACGCGTTGGTCACGATTCTGACGCAGCCAAAGAACGCCTTGGTCAAACAGTATCAGCGCCTGTTCGAACTGGAAGATGCGCAACTGACGTTCACGGATGACGCGTTGCAATCCATTGCCAAACGGGCGGTACAGCGTAAAACCGGGGCGCGGGGGCTGCGCTCGATCATGGAGGATATCCTGCTTGATACCATGTTCGATCTGCCCGGTATGGACAGTGTGGAAGAGGTTGTGGTGAACGAAGAGGCGGTTAATTCCGACGCTTCGCCGCTGATGATCCATTCGGATACCAAGAAAAAGGCCGAATCTGCCTCGGCAAGTTAACGCATCGCGCCGCATTTCATTGGCGGGCGCGTTGGGGTGAAAATCCGGTCGTGATTTAGGGGTGGTGCATGTTTCATGCACCACCTTCGTTTTTTCCGGCGTTTCCTTGCTCAAAACACGCACGTTCACGGCTTGGCCCGCGATGGAACTGCCGCGAAATGGCAACTGCCCCTAGACCTTGGCGCGCGCATGGTCCATATCTGGGCACAACGATTTCGGAGACCATAATGAGCGTTTTTTCCAAAATTATGCGGGCTTTCACCTGGTGGAATGGTCCGACTCTGAACACCCAGTTGTGGTCAAACCGCAAAGGCGTGAAGGTGGGCGAAGATGCCCAGGGTAACGTGTTTTTTCAAACCGCTGACAAAAGTCGCCGCTGGGTGATGTATAATGGCGAACCCGAAGCATCGCGCGTATCGCCCGAATGGCATGGCTGGTTGCACCACACCTGGGCCGAACCGCCGACGACCGCGCCTTTGGTGCACCGCGCGTGGGAAAAGCCACATCTGCCCAATATGACCGGCACGCCCGAAGCTTATGCGCCGGCCGGTTCATTGCGCCGGACCGATCCGAAAAAGCGCAGCGATTACGAGGCCTGGAGCCCGGAGTAAACCGCAATGGCGGATCACATGACCGAAGTTGTGACCGGCGGCGTTGTTCTGGCCGCGGCGTTGGGCTTTGGCCTTTATGCGGCGCAAGTGGCAGGGTTGGGGCAGGGCGGTGATACCTATCCGCTGACGGCCAGTTTTCGTTCAGTCGAAGGCGTGTCTGTCGGAAGTGATGTGCGGTTGGGCGGCGTGCGGGTTGGCACGGTGACGGCGTTGAACCTGAATGCCGAAACCTTTCGCGCCGATGCGGTGTTTGCGATTCGCAAGGATCTGGAACTGCCCGAAGACACCGCCGTGATCGTGGCCTCCGAAGGGTTGTTGGGCGGCAATTTCATCGAAATACTCCCGGGCGGATCGCCATTTAATCTGGAACAGGGTTCCGAGATCGAGGATACACAAAGTGCAGTCAGCCTTTTGAATCTATTGCTTAAATATGTCTCAGGCGGATCAGATTGATGATCGCGCGGATGATTTTCTGTGCCGCCCTTGGGCTGGCATCGCCGGTGTTTGCGCAAATCGGTGAAACCGAAAGCGAAACACAAACCGCCCGTGTATCCAGCGCGCCGGGGGCGTTTTTGCGCGGCCTTGATAAAATATCTGGGATCGTGGCCGAGATTGATATTTCGGTTGGACAAACCGTTGCCTTGGGAAATTTACAGATCACCTTGGGCGATTGCCGGTATCCGCGCAACAACCCGACTGGCGAAGCCTATGTATGGTTGGTGATTCGCGATGCAGGTGTGGATGTGCCGCATTTTCAGGGATGGATGATCGCCTCAAGCCCGGCATTAAACGCGTTGGAGCATCCGCGTTACGATGTTTGGGTCATTCGCTGCAACATCTGATCCGGGGTCGGGACCGGGCCCGCACGGTGAAAATCTGCCCGTGTTTCCAAGGCTTTGGTCAAACGGCGGTGATATCGCAGGCGGCTGATTTCAACCGCACCCAGACTGGCCAGATGCGCGGTGATGAATTGTGTGTCAAACAATTTGAACCCGCCTTGGCGCAGCCGATCAATCAGATAGGCAAGCGCGATTTTTGACGCATCGGTTTGTGTGGAAAACATGCTTTCGCCAAAGAACGCCGCACCAATGGCCAGCCCGTACACCCCGCCAACAAGGGTGTCATCCTTCCACACCTCAATCGAATGGGCAAAACCGGCGCGGAAAAGTTGGGTATAAAGATCAAAGATCGTGGCGTTGATCCATGTTTCATCGCGTGCGGCACAGCCGGTAACAACGCCTGCAAAATCCTGATCGAACGAAATTTCAAACGGCGCGCGGCGAATGCGGCGGCGCAGACGGCGCGAAATATGAAACCCGTCTAACGGGAAAACGCCCCGCTGTTGCGGATCGATCCAATGGATCTCATCGGAGTCGCGGCTGTCGGCCATCGGAAAGATGCCCGCAGCATAGGCCCGAACAATCAGTTCGGGCGTCAAAGGGTGCGGCGCGCCGTGCTGCATTCAGCCCAGATTGGTTTCCAACCAATGCTCCAGCCAATGGATATTGTAACGCCCGGTTTGCACGGCTTCTTCGCGCAACAGCGCGTGAAACAATGGCACGGTGGTATCGACGCCATCAATGATCAGCTCACCCAAGGCACGCGACAATCGCGCCAGGGCCTCGGGGCGATCACGGCCATGAACGATCAGCTTTCCGATCAGCGAATCGTAATAGGGCGGAATACGATATCCGTCATACAGCGCCGAATCCATGCGCACCCCCAACCCGCCGGGCGCGTGATACTGGCTGATTGTGCCGGGGGACGGCGCGAAATTCGGCAGTTTTTCTGCGTTGATCCGCACCTCGATCGCATGGCCATTCATGCGCAGCGTATCCTGGTTCAGATCCATCGGCAAACCGGCAGCCACACGGATTTGTTCGCGCACCAGATCAACGCCAAACACAGCCTCGGTCACCGGATGTTCAACCTGAAGACGGGTGTTCATTTCGATGAAATAGAATTCATCGTTTTCGTAAAGAAACTCGATTGTACCCGCACCGGAATATCCGATCTTGGCCACGGCATCGGCGCAAACCTTGCCAATACGCGCGCGCTGTTCGGCGCTGATGGCGGGGCCGGGGGCCTCTTCCAACACTTTTTGGTGGCGGCGTTGCAGCGAACAATCGCGTTCGCCCAGATGCACGGCGCGCCCTTTGCCATCGCCAAACACCTGAATTTCGATGTGGCGCGGTGTGGTCAGATATTTTTCGATATAGACTTCGTCATTGCCGAACGCCGCTTTGGATTCGCTGCGCGCAGTGCGAAATGCGTTTTCCAGATCGGATTCGGTTTTGGCCAGTTTCATGCCACGGCCACCCCCACCGGCGGTGGCTTTGATGATGACGGGATAGCCGATATCCTTTGCCACCACCTTGGCGGTTTCCAGATCGGGCACGCCACCTTCGCTGCCGGGCACACAGGGCACACCCAGTTTGCGCATGGTTTCCTTGGCCGAAATCTTGTCGCCCATGATGCGGATATGTTCCGCCGAGGGGCCGATGAATGTCAGCTGGTGATCTTCAACAATCTGCACAAAATTCGCGTTTTCCGACAGAAAACCATAGCCCGGATGAATTGCCTGAGCCCCGGTGATTTCACAGGCCGAAATGATCGCCGGCACGCTGAGATAACTTTGGGTGCCCGGCGGGGGGCCGATGCAAATGCTTTCGTCGGCCATCCGCACATGCATCGCATCACTATCGGCCGTGGAATGTACCGCCACCGATGCAATGCCCATTTCGCGGCACGCCCGAATGACACGCAAAGCGATTTCGCCGCGATTGGCGATCAAAATCTTGTCGAACATAACCAGTCCTATTCGATGATCATCAGGGGTGCGCCAAATTCGACGGGCGAGGCATCTTCGATCAGAATGCGTTTGATCGTGCCGGATTTCGGGCTGGGAATCTGATTCATCGTTTTCATTGCTTCGACGATCAACAGGGTGTCGCCCTCTTGCACCGTGTCGCCGACTTTTACGAAATTTCCGGCACCCGGTTCTGGCGCCATGTAAACGGTGCCGACCATGGGCGAGGTGACAGCGCCAGGGTGATCGGCGGGATCAGCGCCGCCTGCGGCCTGGGCCGGTGCGGTTGTCGGGGCGGGCGCGGCCAATGGCGTGGCCAGAGGGGCGGGAACAGGCGGCGGCGCTGCTATCATCGAACGTGACACGCGCACATTCAAACTGTCGTCTTCGCCATACTCACGTTTGACGCTCAGTTCGGTCAGGTCATTCTCCCGCAGGAGTTTGGCCAGCGCCTCGATGAACGCAACGTCGGAGTTATGCCTATTTTCTGTCATGCCATCCTCATTCTCATGTGACTCTTTGGCCCGTGCGACCCAGCGGTCGGATTTTCATCGGTATATGGCAGCACAGCCTGGGTTGAAAGACGTAAAACCGGGCGTCTGGCAAGGATCCGCGCCTTGCGCCGGGTCAAAGTGAAATTAACTGCCCGGTGTGAAATTTTACCAGTTGATAAAATTTCATCCTGTGGCAGTCTGTTTTGAACAGCAACCTGAAAGGGCAGCCATGCGCAACAGTCAAATGACACCCGGTATTGTCGGGGGCCGACTGACCCCCGAAACCTATGGTGAGAATTTCCAGGATCTGCACGCCCCCCTGGATCATCACGAAGCGGCAGTGGCCGCAGACCGATGTTATTTCTGCCATGATGCGCCCTGTATCACCGCCTGTCCGACGGAAATTGATATTCCGCTGTTCATTCGCCAAATCGCCACCGGCACCCCCGAAGCGGCGGCGCGCACGATTTTTGATCAAAATATTCTGGGCGGCATGTGTGCCCGGGTCTGCCCGACCGAACAATTGTGCGAACAGGCCTGTGTGCGCGAAGCGGCCGAAGGCAAGCCGGTTTTGATTGGCCAATTGCAACGCTATGCCACCGATACAATGCTGGATCAGCCCCACCCTTATACCCGCGCACCCGATACCGGCAAACGGGTGGCGGTGGTGGGCGCGGGGCCTGCGGGCCTGTCTTGTGCACATCGTCTGGCGATGCTGGGCCACGGCGTGACAATCTATGAGGCGCGCCAAAAACCCGGCGGTCTGAATGAATTTGGCATCGCCAGCTATAAATCAACCAATGATTTCGCCCAGGCCGAGGTTGAATGGCTGCTGCAAATCGGCGGGATCACGATTGAATATGGCCGCACCCTGGGCGGTGAATTGACCTTGGGCGAGCTGAGTAGTGATTTTGACGCCGTGTTCCTCGGCTTTGGTCTGGGTGGTGTGCGCGCCTTGCAGATTGATGGCGGTGACAAGGACGGGGTGCGTGATGCCGTTGATTTCATTGCCGATCTGCGCCAGGCTGATGATCTGTCGGCGCTGCCCGTGGGGCGCAACGTGGTGGTGATTGGCGGCGGGATGACGGCGGTGGATGCCGCTGTGCAATCAAAACTGCTGGGCGCTGAAAACGTCACCATGGTCTATCGGCGCGGCAAAGAGGCGATGTCGGCCTCGCAATACGAACAGGATCTGGCGGCCTCCAAAGGCGTGCGCATCCTCTATAACGCGGCCCCCGCTGCGATCATTGGCAATGGCGCGGTGCGCGAGATCGAATTCGCCTATACCGACAGCAGCGGCAAACCGATGGGCGAAACCTTCCGTCTGCCCGCCGATCAGGTGTTGCGCGCCATCGGTCAGGTGATGAACACCCGGCCCGACACATTGGAAATGGACGGCGCGCGCCTGACGGTTTCGCACACCATGCGCACTTCGCAACCGGGCGTCTGGGCCGGTGGCGATTGTGTGGCCGCGGGCGACGATCTGACCGTGACCGCCGTGGCCCAGGGGCGCGATGCGGCGATGGATATGCACAACACTCTTACAGGGAAGGGCGCGTAAATGGCCGATCTTTCAAGCAATTTCGTTGGCATCAAATCGCCCAATCCCTTCTGGCTGGCCAGTGCGCCGCCGACGGACAAGGAATATAACGTCGTGCGCGCGTTCAAGGCGGGCTGGGGCGGGGTGGTGTGGAAAACCCTTGGCGAACAAGGCCCACCCGTGGTCAACGTCAACGGCCCGCGCTATGGCGCGATCTGGGGCGCGGATCGCCGGTTGTTGGGGTTGAACAACATCGAACTGATCACCGATCGCCCGCTTGAGGTGAATCTGCGCGAGATCAAGCAGGTCAAGCGCGACTGGCCCGACCGGGCCATGGTCGTATCCATCATGGTGCCCTGCGAAGAGGCGGCATGGAAGGCGATCCTGCCCCATGTCGAGGAAACCGGTGCCGATGGAATCGAGCTGAACTTTGGCTGCCCCCACGGGATGAGCGAGCGTGGCATGGGCAGCGCCGTGGGCCAGGTGCCGGAATATGTGGAAATGGTTGCGCGCTGGTGCAAACAAAACACCCGGATGCCGGTGATTGTGAAACTGACCCCCAACATCACCGATGTGCGCAGCTCGGCGCGCGCGGCGGTGCGTGGCGGGGCCGATGCGGTGTCATTGATCAACACGATCAATTCCATCACCTCGGTCGATCTGGATACGATGGCCCCCGAGCCCAGCATTGACGGCAAGGGCACCCATGGCGGCTATTGCGGCCCGGCGGTGAAACCCATCGCGTTGCATATGGTGGCCGACATCGCGCGCGACCCCGAATGCAACGCCATCCCGATTTCGGGCATTGGCGGCGTCACCACCTGGCGCGATGCGGCAGAGTTTTTGGCGCTTGGCGCGGGCAATGTTCAGGTCTGCACAGCGGCCATGACCTATGGCTTTAAAATCGTTGAAGAAATGAAATCGGGCCTGTCGCAGTGGATGGATGAAAAGGGCTATACCTCAGTCGATCAGGTCAGCCGCCGCGCCGTGCCAAACGTGACCGATTGGCAATATCTGAACCTGAATGCCGTGTCCAAGGCGGTGATCGATCAGGATTTGTGCATCAAATGCGGCCGCTGCTTTGCTGCCTGCGAAGACACCAGCCATCAGGCCATCGCCATGTCGCCCGACCGCACATTCACCGTGATCGACGAAGAATGCGTGGCCTGCAACCTGTGCGTCAATGTCTGCCCCGTGGAAAACTGCATCACGATGGAGCGGATGGATACAGGCGCCACCGATCCGCGCACCGGCAAGGTGGTCGAGGATGAGTATGCCAACTGGACAACCCACCCCAACAATCCCGGTGCTGTGGCGGCAGAATAATCACGGCGCAATCCACTCTGGGCGAAATCCATCCTCGCCCAGGGTGAACCGCGCGCGCCGATGGACCGCGCCCAGATGCAGCGTTTCAATCTCTTTAACCGCGCCGCGCAACACCGCAAAGTTATCGCGGCTTGATGTTGTCCTGTGCTGTTCGGGGCTTTCAATCGGCGTGGCTGGCGCGGGCTGGCCGCCATAGGCCCGCCGCCCCCCATCGCCCAGGCGCTGCCACTGCGGCTCCGCCTCGTCGACGGTCAAAACACTGAACCGGCCGCGCAATCGGATCTGAAACCCGGCCTCTGGCAACCAGAATAACAGCGTTGCGCGTGGATCGGCGCGCAATTGCGCCACCTTTGCGGCCCGGGTATCGCTGTAAATGTCCACACATCGCCGGCGCTCATCGGCATCGCGCAACACCACCATCCGCGCCTCGGGCCATGGTCCATTGGTCGCCAGCGTGGCCAGACGACAGGGCGCATCGCGGTCGTGTTTGACCCGTGCCAATTCCTCCCAAACATGGTTTAATGTTCCCGAAAGGGACGTCAGCGCCTCACTCATATCCCGTCATCTCCAAATATCCCCGTCCCGCGTGGCTGCCCGCAATCGTCACCGGCCCCTCCCAATAGGGCACCGATGTTTCCATCCATGCATCGCGATTCAGCGCCGCGATGGTCACATCCAGCCCCCGATCGGGCAGGTTCACCCGCCACACCACCGGCACGTCGCGCCCGGCGACCCGGTGCCATTCCAGCGGTGTCAGCCGCAGCGCGCCATCGCCGTATGGCGTCGGCGTGCCATCCGCCGCAATCCAGGTGGCCGAAGTAAACCCATCCCCCTGATCACGCAGCAAGAACCCCATCAGCTTTTCGCCCGTATCAAAGCTGAGCGATACCCAATCCCATCCGCTTTGATCCGCATCCAGAAGTTGCGTCGACCATTCCCGATCCAGCCATGCCTGACCCGTCACCGCAACAGACCCCGAGGGCAGCGTCACCATCCCCTCAACCCCATAAAACGGTTGCGAATAATACCGGCTGGCCTGCCCCGAGGCGGATTTAACAGAATATCCCCCATCGCCTTGGGCCACAATCGGGCCTTGCGCCGAAAGCTCTAAATCATAAGAAAAATCATGGCCTTGCGCGCTCAGCCTGACATCATCAAACGTTGGGCCAACCATGCCCCACTCATCAATCCAGGCGGCAAAACCATCGTCCAGCGACACGCCGGCCTGTCCGGTGCCGCCCCGGGCAATGCGCTCGGTCACAAAATGCTGATCCGATGTGGTCACGGCGGCATGGCCCATCCACGCCTGACGGCTGTTCCACCCCGTCTGCGTGCCCGTACCGGCCGTTCGGGCGGATCGAAACAGGGTCCACTGCACGCCCAAGGGGGCGCCATCTGCCGTTTCAAGATTGGCGGTGATATACCACCATTCAATACGAAAATCCGGATGTGCCCCGTGATCGGCCGGAAAATCAAACGCACCGGGCCGGACCTCGGCATATCCATCTTCGGCCGCGCCAAGCCCGGCAAAGCCCTGCGCCAACCCCGGCAGCGCCAAACACAGCCAGAACATGATCGCGCACACCGCCACCATTTCTGTTTTAAAAATATCCCCGCCGGAGGCTCCCGCATGCCGCAAAAGGCGCAATCGTTTAGCGTTCATGGGCAAACACCTGCAACAAACGCGCCGGCGGCATCCGCGCAATGCGCACCGCCGGAAACAGCGCCGCCGCCGCTGCCGCGATCAGGGCCAGAACCGCAAGGATCGCCCAATCCATGGGAAAGATGAACAGCGGCAATCGCCATCCAAACGCCTCGACGTTGATCACCCCCAGCAGCACCCAAGCCAGCAAAAGCCCGACAGGCAGGGCGCAAATCAATGTCAGCCCGGCCAGAACCAGTGCACGCGCCAGCTCCAACCGCGCCAATCCCGCCCGGCTGACCCCCGATGCCCACACCGGCGCCAGTTGCGGCAGGCGCATGGCGGCCAATGTCAGCAGGCTGGTCAATATCGCAAATCCGGCCACCGAAAGGGTCAGCACATTCAAGGCGCGTGAAACGGTAAATGTGCGTTCAAACACCGACAGGGAAAACGCCTTGATCTCGCTTTGGTTAATCAGATTGTCGGTGTCCAAGCCAAATTCATCGACCAAGGCGGCGCTGACGGCATCCACCTGCGCCGGGTTCACGCGCAACCCGTAACTTAGCCGCTCAACAGCCGGAAACCGGTCAGTCAACGCGCCGATCCCGATCAATGCCTGGCCTAGAGGGTTGCCATAATCACTATACACCCCCAGAATCTGCGCCTGCCAGCCGGGCAGGGATACCGTGTCGCCCGACCAGATATCGCTGCGCCGGGCCAGTTGTTCGTTGATCAACACACCTTCCCCTGCCGCGATCCGATCCCAGACATCGGGCAGCGCATCGAGCAGCGGCCAGTTGTCGCGATAGGTGGGGTGATCGGCAACGCCGTAAATCTCTCCGGGCAGGCCATTCAAATCGCCCTCAACATGCCAGAGCGGCAGAATTGCATCTGCGCGCGGTTCAAGAAATGCGATCATCGCTTCGGCCTGTGCATCGGTTTCGGCGGTGACATACAATTCAGACGCCAATCGTTGATCCAGCCACCCGGTAAAAGTCAGCCGGAAACTCGACACCATCGTGCCAACCCCGATATTGGCCGCCAAGGCCAGCAAAAGCGCCATCAGGGCAAGCGACAAACCCGGCAATTGTTGCCGCGTATCGGCCCAGAACCATTGTGCCAACGGGCCCTTGGCCAAACGCCCGCCCAGCCACATTGCGCCATACAATATCACCGGCAGGGCAAGTGCCGCCGCGATCAAAAGCGCACCCAACATGACAAAACCGGCGATCAGTCCGCTGGCGAATGTCAGCGTCAGATAAGCCATGACCGCCAGGGAAATCGCCGCCGCGCCTTGCCAGATCAGCGCCGCCTCGGATGCACGCGCCCAGGCACGGGGTTGCGCCGGCGCCAAAAGCGGCAGACGCGCAACCTGCCACAACGAAGAAATGGCCGCCAATCCAGTGCCCAAAACCGCGATGGCCAATCCCGAAACCCACCAGATCGGCTGAATCGATAATGTGCCTTCCACCGAGGCCCCGTAAAGCCCGCGCAGCGTGGCCGCCACATCGGGAATCAAGGCCGATGCGATAAGATACCCCAAGGCGATGCCGGCCGCGCCGGAGACCAATGCCAATGCCAGCAATTCAACCAGCAACAACCACAACAATGTGCGCGCCGGCAGGCCCAATGCCCGCAGGGTGCGAAACACCGGACGACGCTGTTCAAACGCCAGACCGATCGTTCCGCGCACGATAAACAGCCCGACGGCAAAAGACAGTAACCCGAACGCCGTCAGGTTAAGATGAAAACTGTCGGTCAACCCCGCCATATCATTGCGCGATTGAGGTTGATCAAGGGTTAACGTCGGAACGATTTCTTTTAAAGGCGGGCGGTTCAGGGGCTGGGCGTCAAGCACGATCAGGCGCGATATCCGCCCCTCTAACCCCAATAAAGACTGAGCCACCGCCATGTCGGCATAGGCGACGCCGGGGGCGACGCCGTCTTGCACGATCCTGCGCGGCAAATCGGCATTGGCCAGTCGTGCGGCGGTTTCGGGGGAAACGATCAACGGGCCGTCGGCGCCGATGAACGCCGTATCAAACGCGGTCTCGCCGGTTTGGTCGGGCAAATCATCCAAGGGCAGGGTAAAGGGATCAATGCCCAAAATTCGCAAAGGCCCGGCGCCGGTGCTGATCGTGCCTTCGACAACCGGGGTCACCAGCCATCCGGCGCGGCGCAGCGCCACAAAATGCGACTCGGGCATTGGTGCGCCGTCGGGGGCGATGATGCTGGCGCGCGGTGTCGGGCCAAGCGCGGTGGCGGCGCGATCGTAACTGTTGCGCGCTTCGGCATTGATCGCCTGCACGCCCGACCACAGGGCCGTGGCGGTGGCCAGTCCCAACAGCAGCGCCACCAATTGAAAGGGTCGCCGCCACCAATGCGACAGCAGCGCCAAAAGGGCCGCGCGCCTCATGGGGTGATGCGCCCGCGTTCCAGATGTGCGCGCCGATCCAACAGATCGGCCAAACGCCCAGAGTGGGTGACCATCAACAGGGTGGTGCCGGTTTCGCGCACCAGTTCCAACATCAGATCCAAAACCCGCGTGCCGGTGTCTTCGTCAAGATTGCCGGTGGGTTCATCGGCGAGAATGAGTTTCGGTCGGGCGGCAAGGGTGCGGCCAATCGCGACGCGCTGTTGTTGGCCGCCTGACAACTGTTCGGGATATTTCCTCAAATGCTCCGACAGGCCCAAACGCCGGGCCAGCGCATCGGCCCAGGCCGGATCGGCGCGATTGGCAAGGCGGGCCTGAAACGCGATATTGGCCGCCACATTCAAAGACGGTATCAGATTGAATTGCTGGAAAATCACGCCCACCGTCGTGCGGCGCAGGGCGGCGCGCCCGGCATCGTTCAGTGCGGTCACATCTTGCCCGTCCAGAATGATCGTGCCGGATTCGGCATCATCCAGCCCCGCCGCCAGATGCAACAGCGTGCTTTTGCCTGACCCGCTTTCGCCGGTCAGGGCACAGGATTGGCCCGCTGCCAGTTTGAAATCGATGCCGCGCAACACCTGTTGGCGCGCATCGCCCTGACCCCAGGATTTTGTGATGTTTGTCAGCGTTAACACACCAACCCCCTTGCCGATCATTGTTCCCTGCACTTAGCATGGTTGGCGCGGGGGAACAGGGGTGGCCAGTTGGACTACCCTAGGTAAATGCCCCGAAACGCCCGCCACTGAACACCAAAGGCGTGCCTTGCCCCAGGGTGGCCGATAAAACCCGCCCCACGATGATCGCATGATCGCCGCCATCGTGAACGGCGTGACGTTCGCATTCAAACCGCGCCAGACAGCCATCGATCAGCGGTGCGCCGGTGGCGCCCGGTGCCCAGTTCAGGCCGGGAAACGCGGCGCCGTCTTTTACAAAGGCCTGGCACATTTCGCTTTGTTCGGCGCCAATGATATGAATGGCGAAATGCTGTGCCGCCTCAAATATGGGAAACCTGTTGGCGCTGCGTGCGGGCGACCACAACACCAGCGGCGGGTCAATCGACACACTGGCAAAGCTGTTTGCCGTAATTCCCAATGGGCCGTTGTCGGTGGCACATGTCACCACAGTGACCCCGGTGGCAAACTGCCCCAAAGCATCGCGAAACTCCCGCGCCGTATCCGGGCCGGGAATGAATGTGACAGGTGCAGGCATGGTCTATGGTACCTCGTCGCCCAAGGCATAGGTGTATAATTCAAACCAAGTCTGGCGATCAATCGTTACTTTAAGTGCGTCATGCAACGCATTGATCCGAGACAGGTTGTTCGTACCCATGACCGGCATGATCCGCGCCGGATGCGCCAAAAGCCAGGCAATCGCAACCGCCGCCATATCAACCCCCTGTTCCTTGGCCAATGCGGCCAGGGCGGTGCGCAGTTTGCCATGCCCGCCCTTGCCGGTCATCAAGCTTCCGCCACCAAGGGGCGACCATGCCATTGGCGCAATCTTGCGTTCCTGCAGGAATGCCAGATCACCGTTGGTGAACGGCGCGATATGGCCCAGGGACATTTCGATCTGGTTGGTCAAAAGCGGCGTCTTCATTGCCGATTGCAGCAGGGTCCAATCGTGGAGTTTGAAATTGCTCACCCCGACGGCGCGCACTTTGCCGGACCTGACCAGATCGTCCAGCGTCGCGCCGGTTTCATCGGCGTCCATAAACGGATCGGGCCGGTGAATCAGCAGCATATCGATATGATCAATCCCCATCAGCCGCAGGGAATGATCGACCGAAGCGGTGATATGGGCGCGCGATGTGTCGTAATGTTTCACCCGGCGATCACCGTACCGCCCGACGGGCGCGACGATATCGCATTTGGTGACAATCTCGATACGGTTGCGCAAGGCAGGGGTAAGGGCCGCACCCATGATTTCCTCGGCCTGATACCCGCCATAGATATCGGCCTGATCCATCGTGGTAATGCCCTGATCCAGACAGGCCGAAATTTTGGCGCGCACGTGATCAACGCTGGTGTTCTGGTCATCGCTCAGGCGCCACATGCCGTAAATGATCCGGCTGAACGACAAATCGGAGGATAGTGAAATACGGTCGATCAACGGCGGTCTCCTATGCCAAGCGGCGTTTTTGGTGTTTCGGCGGGTACGCGACCATAAACATGGGGCAGCGATACGGTTTTCAAGTGCGGTAATACACGTTGGCCAAAAGATTTGCATTCATCGATATGGGGATAACCCGAAAAGATAAAGGCGCGGATGCCAAGTTTTTGATATTGCTCAATCTTGCTAAGCACCTGATCGGTCGATCCGACCAAGGCCGCGCCACAGCCCGACCGGGCCCGCCCCACGCCTGTCCAAAGGTTGGGTTCGACATAACCGAATGTATCGGCCAATTCCCGCGCCTTGGCCTGATGCGCCACACCCAGTGAGATACTGTCATGGGCGCGGTCGCGGATCAGTTTGCCATATTCATCATCCAGTTGGCTGACCAGATGATCGGCGTATTCGCGCGCCTCGGTTTCTGTGTCGCGCACAATCACATGCACGCGCAAACCGTAATCCAGAGTTCTGTTATATTTTTCAGCTGCTTGATTGGCATCCTTCATGCGTTGGATGATGTTTTCTTCCGGCTCGGGCCACATCAGATACACATCGCAATGCTCCCCGCACAAATCCAGTGCCGCAGGGGAATATCCACCGAAATACAAAAGCGGACCGCCGGTTTGATAGGGGCGCGCGGGATCGGTGGATATACCTTTGAATTGATACACTTCGCCGTCAAAGTTGATCTCATCCTGGGTCCAGGCCTGTTTCAAAATCTCGACCACTTCGCGCGAGCGTTGATAGCGATACGCGCTATCGGCAACCTCGCCGGGAAAATCCGAACTGATCACATTCAGGGTCAGCCGACCCTTGAGCATATGATCCAGCGTCGCCACCGTGCGCGCCAACATGATCGGCTGCATTTCACCACAGCGGATCGCGGCCAGCATATTGATTGAACTGGTAATCGGGGCACAGCCCGCCACGAACGAAAGGGTATCCTGACCCACCTGATAGGACGATGGGCACAGGATATTGCGAAATCCCTGATGCTCGGCCTCCTGCAATATCGCGCTGCAATGCTCCCAACTTGAGCGCAGCGCACCGTCAGGCACGCCCAGATATGCGTAATCGTCAGAACACAGCGCCGAAAACCAGGATATTTCGGCGCCATTGAGATCGGCGGATGTTACGGGAACCACTGTCATCGTATCTTTCCTTGCGATATGCATTTCCTATTGCCTAGCACCCGGTAGGGCGTGCATCAATAGTGTATCAATTTTCGTGGCTCCGACAATATGACCGATCCGAACGCCCTGCCTTTGTATCTGCAACTCAGTGATCTGGTGTTGCGCGAAATCGCCATGGGGCGGTTGGTGGAAGGCCAACGTTTGCAGCCCGAACGCGACATGGCTGCCGCCTATGGCGTTTCGGTGGGAACCTTGCGCAAGGCATTGGCGGATCTGACCCAAAAAGGCCATCTGGAACGGCGGCAGGGGTCGGGCAACTATGTGCGCAGCACCCGCAAAGCGGGGGGCGTTTATGGGTTTTTTCGCCTTGAACTGATCGGCGGCGGTGGACAGCCATCGCCCAAAGGGATCAGCGTGGATTTGATGGACAAACCCGCCGCCGCGCCCGATTTCGGCCCCTCGGCCCAAGGATTCCGGATGCGGCGCCAGCGCGCTTTGGGTGATGTGCCGGCGGTTGCCGAAGAAATCTGGATTGATGCGCAGTGGGCCACCGAGATCGCATTGGGTGATCTGGATGGCGCATTGTATCACTATTATCAGACCCGGCTTGGCCTGCGGATCACCCGCGCCGAAGATCACGTTGGCGTGGGTGCGATGCCAGATTGGGGTGGGCTGATGACGCCCGGCGCGCCTTGCGGATTTATCGAACGGGTGGCGTGGGATCAGAATGGCAATCGCGCCGAATATTCGCGCAATTGGTTCGACCCGACCGTCGCGGTTTATGTCTCACACATGAAATAGGAACCCCATGAGCAACACGGTAAATTATGGCCTCATCGGCTGTGGCATGATGGGCCAGGAGCATTTGCGCAACATTGCGTTGATCCCGGGTGCGCGGGTGGCGGCGATTTTTGAACCCGACGCCGCAATGGCCACTGCGGCACAGGTAATCGCGCCCCAGGCCACCCTTTGCGCCACGCTTGACGATCTGTTGGCGTTTGAGCCGCTGGATTGCCTGGTGGTTGTGGCGCCCAACCACACCCACGCCGATATCCTGGAGCAGATCGCCGCCAAACGGCCGCTGCCGTTGCTGATGGAAAAGCCCTTGTTCACCGATCCGGCCGATGGGGCGCGGGTGCTGGCGATTGGCGAAAACTACGCCGCGCCGATCTGGGTGGCGATGGAATATCGATATATGCCGCCGGTGCAAACGTTTCTGTCGCAGATGCAAGCGGCGACGGGCGGTATCAAAATGCTCACCATCCGCGAACACCGGTTTCCGTTTTTGGAAAAGGTCGGCAACTGGAACCGGTTCAACCGCAATTCCGGTGGGACGTTGGTGGAAAAATGCTGTCATTTCTTTGATTTGATGCGGTTTATTCTGCAATCCGAACCGGTGCGCGTCATGGCCAGTGGCGGGCAGGTCGTGAACCATCTGGACGAAACCTATGACGGCGAAGCGTCGGATATCTGGGATACTGCCTATGTAATCGTTGATTTCGCCAGCGGCGCGCGCGCGATGTTGGAACTGTGCATGTATGCCGAAGGCGCGCGGTTTCAGGAAGAAATCAGCGCCGTTGGCCCCTTGGGAAAGATTCAGGCATTGGTGCCCGGGCCGGGGCGGTTTTGGCCACCCCATCTGGGTGATCCGCCCGTGCCGCAGGTGGTGATTTCACCGCGCCACCCCAAAGGGCCGCAGATTGTGGAAATTCCGGTGGATCCGGCGTTATTGACGGCGGGCGATCACAATGGATCGACGTTTTACCAACACCACCGGTTTAACGCCGCCGTGCGCGGGGCCGGGCCGGTTGACGTAACCCTGCGCGATGGTGAGCGGGCCGTGGCCATGGGCATGGCGGCGCAACAATCGGCGTTGGAAAAGCGCGTGATCGAGATCTAGCGGCGGTGTTCCGCGCTGAACCGTGAACAGGTGTGTGATGCCGACAGATCGCGCGCACGATTTATTGTGTCAGGGTCATGTCGGCGGGCAGGGCGCGCGCCGCGATTTCAACCGCATTGGGCAGATCGTTTTGCCGAACCTTGGCCGTGGCGGTTTTGTCATCGAACCCGTGATCGCGCCAGCGTTGCATCAGGCGCGCGGTCAGCACCGCCTCTGGCACGTCAAACCAGATCGAAAGTGACCAAAGCTTGGCCAGACCACGCCAATCGGGATGGTCATACAGAAGGTAATTGCCCTCGACGATCACCAGATCGGTGTCAGGTTCCAAAATTTCGGCCCCGGCGATGGACATATCAAGCGCGCGATCAAACACCGGATAGACGACGCTGCCGCCCGATTTCATATCCTGCATCAGCCGGTGAAATCCGCGATGATCGAACGTGTATGGCGCGCCTTTGCGGGCAATGTCGCCGCGCGCCGCCAATATGCGATTGTCCAGATGAAACCCATCCATCGGCACCACCTGCGCCTTGCGCCCCTTGGCATTCAGATCCTCGGCCAGACGCACGGCATAGGTTGATTTACCGCTTGCGGGGGCACCGGCCACGGCAATCAGGTGCCGCCCGGCAGGCAGGCGCAGCGCGGCGGCGCAGGGGTCGCTCATGCGGCCATCTCGGGTTCTTTGGCGCCGGTCATGAACGCCACGGCGTCGGACATGGTGTAATCACCCGGTTTGATCACCGTCAGCCGTTTGCCCAAACGGTGAATGTGAATGCGATCTGCCACCTCGAACACATGGGGCATATTGTGCGAAATCAGCACAATTGGCACGCCGCGCGCACGCACATCCTGTATCAGCTCCAACACCTTGCGCGATTCTTTCACACCCAGGGCGGCGGTGGGTTCATCCAGGATAATCACCTTGCTGCCAAAGGCGGCGGCGCGGGCCACGGCGATGCCTTGGCGTTGACCGCCCGAAAGGGTTTCAACCGCCTGATTGATGTTTTGAATCGTCATCAACCCCAATTCCGACAGTTTATCGCGGGCGAATTTCTCCATCGCCGGTTTGTCGAGCTGGCGCAGCCATTTGCCGCGAAATCCGGGTTTGCGCAGCTCGCGCCCCATGAACATATTGTCGGCAATCGACAGGGCGGGCGACAGGGCCAATTGCTGATACACCGTGGCAATTCCATGTTCGCGCGCATCCAGTGGCGACGAGAAATTGACCCGCTTGCCCTCAAGATACACCTCACCTGAATCCGGGATGGTGGCGCCTGAAACGGCTTTGATCAGGCTGGATTTTCCGGCGCCATTGTCGCCGATCACGGCGAGGATTTCACCGGGATAAAGCTCAAAATCGCAATGATCCAGCGCGGTTACCTTGCCATAGCGTTTGACCAGGTTCTTGCCTTGTAAAATCGGTTCCATCAGACGGATGCCTTTCTGATCCACTGGTCCACGGCGACGGCGGCAATGATCAGCACGCCGATCAAAAGATATGTCCATTGGGCATCGGCCCCGAGCAGGCGCAGGCCCAGGGTGAACACCCCCACGATCAGCGCGCCAAACATCATCCCCGCGATTGATCCGCGCCCACCAAACAGGGAAATGCCGCCAATCACCACGGCGGTGATCGATTCGATATTGCCCAATTGGCCGGATGTTGGTGACACGGACCCGATGCGCCCGATCAACGCCCAACCGGCAAAAGCACAAATCAGACCTGACAGGGCATAGACGGAAATCAACACTTTGTTCACCTGAACGCCGGATAATTCCGCCGCTTCGGGGTCATCGCCCACCGCATAAACATGCCGCCCCCAGGCCGTTTGGCGCAACACATAGGCGAGGAAAAACACCAGCAGCACCATGAACACCACGCCAACGGTCAGGCGTGCGCCGCCCACCTCGATCGTGGTGCCAAAGAATTGCAAAAGCGGGGCCTGTTCCTGTATTTCCTGACTTCGGATTGTCTCATTCGCGGAATACAGGAAATTCGCCGCCAACACGATTTGCCACATGCCCAGCGTCACGATGAACGGCGGCAATTTCACCCGTGCCACCAGATAGCCGTTCAGCGCGCCAATTGCTGTGCCCACGGCCAGCCCACACAGCACCGCCAATTCCACCGGCAGATTATAGCGAAAGGTGAATTGCCCCATGATGACCGAACTGAACACCATGATCGCGCCAACGCTCAGATCGATCCCGGCGGTCAGAATAACCAGCGCCTGTGCTGCGCCCAGAATGCCAACAATCTGAACCTGTTGCAGGATCAGTGTCATGGCGAAGGGCGAAAAGAATTTCGATCCCAGAAGAACCCCGAAAATCAGGATTGATAAAACCAGAACAATCAGCGGCACAAGGGATGGGGTTTTATGCAACGCATGCTGAAACTTTGGAATCCAGCCGCGCCGTTCATCCGCGAACTGTGCAATTGCACCCGGCCCGGTTGCGGCAATGGCTTCGTAATCCTGGCCTTTTCGGTCAGTTTCTGGCATAAAATCCCCCGGTTATGGCTTTGAGTCCTGATCATCTGGCCGCGTGTGCCAATCGTTTTGGGCAAGGGGCATCGGAAATTCCGCGCCCTGCCCAAAAGGTGGAAAGGGGCGAGGGTGCCGCCCGCTTTCCGGTTCACGATCCTCGATCAGCCCCAGCAGAGCTCCATGCCTTCCTTGACGGAAATACTGTCGACACCCTCGGCCGGTTGATCGGTGACAAGCGCAACGCCGGTATCAAAGAAGTCTTTTCCATCGGTTGCCGAGGGCAGGGTGCCATCCTTGGCAAAGGCGGCAATCGCTTCGATCCCCTTTGAGGCCATGAGCAGCGGATATTGCTGACTGGTGGCGCCGATCACGCCATCGGCCACGTTCTGCACGCCCGGACAGCCGCCATCGACCGATACAACCAACACATCGCCTTCGCGCCCAATCGCCTTGAGCGCCTCATAGGCACCGGCGGCGGCGGGTTCGTTGATGGTATAAACCACGTTGATTTCCGGGTCGGTGGCCAACAGGTTTTCCATGGCGCGACGGCCGCCTTCTTCGTTGCCTGCGGTCACGTCATGGCCCACGATGCGCGGATCATCCTCATCGCCCCATTTTCCGGGGTCTTTGATATCAATGCCGAAACCGGTCATGAACCCCTGATCGCGCAGCACGCCGACGGTTGGCTGACTGACACCCAGATCCAGCATTGCAATCTTGGCGTTTGCGGCCTCATCGCCCAAGGTGGCGGCAGCCCATTTGCCAATCAGTTCGCCGGCCAAAAAGTTGTCGGTGGCAAATGTCATGTCGGCGGCATCAATCGGTGACAGGGGCGTATCCAGCGCGATCACAACCAACCCGGCATCGCGGGCCTGTTGTACGGCGCTGACGATTGACGATGTGTCGGACGCGGTCAGCAGAATGCCCTTTGCGCCATCCAGAATACAGGTTTCAATTGCTGCCACCTGGGTTTCATGATCGCCGTCAATCTTGCCGGCAAAGGATTTCAGGGTCATGCCCAATTCATCGGCCTTGGCTTGTGCGCCTTCTTTCATTTTCACGAAAAACGGATTGGTGTCGGTTTTTGTAATCAAACACGCGGTAACCGAATGACTTTCGGCAAAGGCGGCGCCGGTGGTGGCGGCCAATGCAATCGCAGTTCCGGCAAGTAGTTTATTCATCTGGTTTCCTCCCAAGAAACGTGAATTCGGCATGTTGTGATGCCTTTTTTGGCGGGGCCTTGGCGGAATCAAATCGCAAGGCGCGCCCCCTTTTTAACCTGAATTACCGGGCATGCGTCAATAAATAAATAAACTTGATTTATTAATGGACGTGGGCCAATTTCCCGCCAAGGAGAGCGATGTGACACACCCGATTTTTGAACCAGGCGAACCCACCAGCGGTGTCAATCAGGCGCGGGTGCGCGACCATAATGAACGCCTGGTTCTGTCGCTGATTCAGCGCCACGGTGGTTTGCCCGGCAGCGAGATCGCGCGCCGTTCAGGGCTGTCACCGCAAACGGTTTCGGTGATCCTGCGCAGTCTTGAACGTGACGGTTTTGTGCAAAAGGGCAAACCGCAACGGGGCCGGGTGGGCAAACCCGGTGTTCCGATGCTGTTAAGTCCTGATGGCGTTTTGTCGGTGGGGCTGAAAATCGGACGTCGCAGTGCAGAATTAACCGTGATGGATTTTCTTGGCCGGGTGCGCGTGCACTCCCAGATAAATTATGCCGCACCGGTGCCGGATTGTGTGTTTGGTTTTCTGAAGGATGGGCTGGATCGGTTCGCCCAAAGTCTGACCCCAAAGCAACGCCAGCGTATTCTGGGCATCGGCATCGCCGCACCGTATGAAATATGGAACTGGCACGAAAGCATGGGAGCGCCGCGCGAAGATTTGGAGGTGTGGCGCGATCTGTCATTTGCCAATGAAATCGCCAAATTCTCGGCCCTTCCGGTGCATGTAGAAAATGATGCAACCGCCGCCTGTCGGGCGGAACATGTGTTTGGGGTGGGGCCGCAATTGGGGGATTTCGGGTATTTTTTCGTCGGCTCCTTTATTGGAGGCGGGATTGTTCTGAACCGTTCGGTTTATGATGGGCCGGGCCGCAATGCCGGTGCGTTCGGATCGTTGCCGATTGCCGGACCGGACGGGCGGCGACAATTGATTGATCTGGCATCGATTTATCTTTTGGAAAAACAGATGCGCGCCATGGGGTTGGACCCGGTGCAGTTGTGGAACGTCCCGCAGGATTGGTCGGGGTTTGAACCTGCCGTTGCCCCATGGATCAAAAAAAGCGCATGCGCGATTGCACAGGGGATCGTGGCGGTGTCTGGCGTGATTGATTTCAGGGATTTCGTCATCGATGGCGCGTTTCCTCCACAGGTGCGCGCGCGCCTTGTCAGCGCGATCAGGGCCGATCTGGCCCGGCAGGATTTGCGCGGCCTGACCCTGCCACGGGTGCATGAGGGCGCAGTGGGGGCCAACGCCCGCGCCATCGGCGCGGCGGCGGTGCCGATCTATGCACAGTTCTTACTGAACAGCCACGCCGCCTGGGCCTAGGGTGGGAAAGTCGTAAAATGGTTCAATTTGGCGTTCCGCCACGGGGGCCTTTGCGGTAAGATGCAAAAAACGGACCGAAAACAGGTTCGATAGAGCAGAGCAGTCGATGACCATATACCGATCCATCACAGTGGCCCTGATGGGGCTGTTGCCGTTTGCGCCCATTGCACAGGCGCAGGAAACGCTGGGCGCGTTGGCCCGGCCTGATCTTGAGGCATCGTCGATAACCGATATGGGTGGCAGTCTGCGCATCACTTTGGCGTTGTCACAACCGGTGCCCTGGCGCATTTTCACGCTGGATGCGCCGCCGCGTCTGGTGGTGGATTTTTCCAAGGTTGATTGGGGCGGGCAAGACATGTCATTGATCCTGCGCAGTGATCATGTGTCAGACGTGATCACCGGGCCGTTTTTGAACGATTGGTCGCGCATGGTGTTGACCCTGAACCGCCCGATGCTGTTGGAAACCGCCGGTCTGCTGACCGGTCAGGACAATGGCGGTGCCACGCTCAAGGTGCAGATGGCCAGGACCGACGCCGAAACCTTTGCCGATCAGGCCGGCGCGCCCGACGGGGCGATTGTGGGCGCGGCCCCGGTGCCCAATCTGCCCGAACCGCGTGCGCGCCAAACCGGGGATCGCCCGCTGATCGTGGTGCTTGATCCGGGTCACGGCGGCATTGATCCGGGGGCCGAGGCCGAGGGCCTGATCGAGGCCGATCTGATGCTGCGCTTTGCGCTTGATTTGCGCGACGTGTTGAATGCAACGGGACGGTTTCAGGTGGTCATGACCCGCGACGCCGATGTGTTCGTGCCGCTGGAAACCCGCGTGTCAGTGGCGCGGCAGGCGGGGGCGGATGTGTTTTTGTCGCTTCACGCCGATGCCTTGGCCGAAGGGCGCGCATCGGGCTCTACGGTTTACACCCTCTCGGTTGAGGCCAGCGACGAAGCCTCGCGCCTGTTGGCCGAACGCCATGACCGCGCCGATTTGCTGGCGGGTATTGATCTGGCCGATCAGGATGATGTGATCGCGGGCGTTTTGATGGATATGGCGCGCCTGAACACCACCCCAAGGGCCGAACGTCTGGCGCAAACCCTTGTGGCGGGGCTGGCCGAACGCACGGGTGATTTGCACAAACGGCCAAGATTGCGCGCGGGATTTTCAGTTTTGAAAGCGCCCGATATTCCATCGGCCCTGATCGAACTTGGGTTTATCTCGTCCGAGCGGGACAGGCGCCGATTGCAAAGTGAGACGTGGCGCCAAAAGGCGGCCATGGGAATCCGCGATGGATTGGTCCGCTGGGCCGAGGATGACGCCGCCGAGGCAAAGCTGTTGCGCCAATAACCTACACCGGCCAGTGACGCGTTTGTGACGCCGGGTTGGGCGGCAAATTGCCCGGCTTGTTTTGACCCCGGTTTGGCGACCCTATATAACAATGACAGTGATTTGGGAGTTTTGGTGAATGATCCGCTTTGTGCTGTCATTTTTTGGCGCGATTTTCAGTTGGGTAACCATCGGGGTGATGTTTGCCGCGCTGACCATCGGTGCGATTTTCTGGATGTATTCCCGTGACTTGCCCAACACCGATCAGTTGGCCCAATACACGCCGCCGACGATTTCGCGGATTTATTCGCGCGAAGGGCGCATCATTGATGAATTTGCCGAAGAACGCCGCCTGTTTACCCCGGCGGACGAAATCCCCGATCTTGTAAAAGGCGCGTTTATTTCTGCAGAAGACAAGAATTTTTATACCCACAAGGGGTATGATCCGCGCGGCATGGTTGCGGCGGCGATTGATGCAGCACGGGGCGGCGCGCTGCGCGGGGCGTCAACGATCACGCAGCAGGTGATGAAGAACTTTCTGTTGGGCGGTGAGCGCAGCGCCGAGCGCAAGATCAAGGAATTGATCCTGGCCAGCCGGATCGAAACCACCCTGAGCAAGGACAAGATTCTTGAGTTGTATCTGAACGAAATTTTCCTGGGGCAAAACAGTTTTGGTGTGACCGCTGCGGCGCAAACCTATTTCAACAAGCCATTGAGCGAGCTGAACCCCGAAGAGGCCGCATATCTGGCGGTGTTGCCCAAGGCGCCGTCGCGCTATCACCCGGTGCGCGACAAGGAACGCGCCATCACTCGGCGCAATTTTGTGCTGCGGGAAATGTGGGAAAACGGTTATATCAGCGAAGAACAATACCGCACATCGCGCCTGGCCCCTTTGCAATCGGTGCAGAACGACGATTTTGAATCGTTCAAATCGGCCTTGCCGCCGCGCGACTATTTCACCGATGAAATCCGCCGCCAACTGAGCAACGATTTTGGCGAGGGTGAGTTTTTCTCAGGTGGGATGAGTGTGCGCGCCACGATTGACCCGCAATTGCAAAAGGTCGCAGCCGAAGCGTTGCAACAGCAGTTGGAAAGTTTCGACCGCTCGACCGGGATTTGGCGGGGGACGGGCAAAACCATTCCTGCCGATCAACTGACCACCGAAGAAAGCTGGCGCGCCGCGCTGTCGAATGTTGCGGTGTCGCGCGACGTTGAACTTGAAAATCCCTGGTATCCGGCGGTGGTGTTGGAAGTGGGCCAGACCAGCGCCCGCCTGGGCATCGAAAGCGTTGCGGATGAGGGCAATGGCCACTGGATTGAACCGGCCGATGTGGGCTGGGCGCGCAAGCGGCGGCGCGATGGATCGCTTGGTAATCGGGCCAAGGTCGCGGGCGATCTGCTGGAGGTTGGCGAGGTGGTTCTGGTGCGCCGCATGACCAGCGACAGCGACGGCAGTTTCATCCGCTGGACATTGCGCCAGGTGCCAGAAGTGCAGGGCGCGTTCATGGCGATGGATGTAAACACCGGCCGGGTTCTGGCGATGCAGGGCGGGTTCAGTTACCAACATTCCGTGTTCAACCGTGCCACCCAGGCCACGCGCCAGCCGGGATCGTCGTTCAAACCCTTTGTGTATGCTGCCGCACTGGACAGTGGATTCAGCCCGGCAACGGTGGTGGTCGATGCCCCGATCGAGGTGAACACACCCCAGGGCATCTGGCGGCCCAAAAACTATTCCAACCGGTATTACGGCCCCACCCCCCTGCGCACCGGGATTGAGCAATCGCGCAACCTGATGACGGTGCGATTGGCCGAAGAGGTGGGCATGGATACGGTTGGCCGCTATGCCGAACGCTTTGGCGTTTATGATAACATGGGCCGCTATCTGGCCGGGGCACTGGGATCGGAAGAAACCACGCTGTTCAAGATGGTCGCCGCCTATTCCATGTTTGCTAATGGTGGCGAACGGGTTGAACCCACGCTGGTTGACCGCGTGCAAGACCGCTATGGCGCGACCGTGTACAAACACGATCAGCGCGCCTGCCCCGAATGTCAGATCGCATCGATTGATCCCGGGGCCGCCCCCGCAATCACCAGCAACCGGGAGCGGGTGATGGATGCAATCACCGCCTATCAGCTGACCTCGATGATGCAGGGCGTGGTTGAGCGCGGCACCGCCCGCGGCAAAGTTAATCTGGGCGTGCCGACCGCAGGCAAGACCGGCACCACCAATGATGAAAAAGACGCGTGGTTCGTGGGCTTTACCAGCACAATCGCGGCAGGCTGTTACATCGGTTATGACCGGCCCCGCCCGATGGGCAAATCCGGATCCGGCGGCGGATTGTGCGCCCCGGTGTTCAACCGCTTCATGCAAGAGGCCGTAAAGAAATACGGCGGCGGCCCATTCGAAGTGCCCCCCGGTGGCCAGTTCATCAAGATCAACCGCCACACAGGGGCGCGTCTGTCCGATGATGCCAGCGGTCCCGATGTGGTTGCCGAATATTTCCGTCTGGGCGAAGAGCCGATTTTTGGCGTTGCCTTTGATGGGGGCTGGTCCATGGGCAGCGATCTGTCGTTGTTCCAGGAGGGGCAGTCGGATGACGGCGGCGCGCAGGTGCGCACATCAACCGGTGATGTCGTGGTCATTCCGAAGAAAAAAGCGACCTTTGGGTCGCTGTCATCGGGCGGATTGTACTAGGCGCGCTTGCCCTGTCGGCGCCCCGTTGGTATCAGCGGGGGCCGAAGATCCACCTTGCGAATTGGAAGACTATGCGCGCCGAAGCACAAAATATGGTCGAAGCGATCGAGAAATCCATCACCCTGATCGGGCAGCGGATGAACCGCGACACCGCCGATCACCGCCTTGAAGAATTCAACGCCATGGTGGAAACCCCCGATCTTTGGGATGATCCGGACAAGGCGCAAAAGCTGATGCGCGACCGGCAGACATTGGTTGATGCCATCGCGCTTCATGATGGTATGGCGCAAGAGCTTTCCGATAACGTCGAACTGATCGAGATGGGTGAGATCGAGGAAGACGATGAGATCGTCAACGAGGCAGTGGCCGCGTTGAAAAAGCTTGTCGAACGGGCGGCCAAGGCCGAGATCGAGGCGCTGCTGAACGGCGAGGCGGACGGCAACGATACGTTCCTGGAAATCAACAGTGGTGCGGGGGGCACCGAAAGTTGCGATTGGGCGTCGATGTTGGCGCGAATGTATGTGCGGTGGGCCGAAAAGAAAGGTTATACCGTTGAATTGCAATCGGAAACACCGGGCGAAGAGGCGGGCATCAAATCCGCCGCTTACAAGATTTCAGGCCCCAATGCCTATGGCTGGTTGAAATCGGAATCGGGTGTGCACCGCCTGGTGCGCATTTCACCCTATGACAGCGCGGCGCGGCGGCATACGTCGTTTTCATCGGTCTGGGTGTATCCGGTGGTGGATGATGACATCGAAATCGAGGTCAATCCAAGCGATATCAGGCTCGACACGTACCGCTCATCCGGGGCCGGTGGACAGCACGTGAACACCACCGATTCGGCGGTGCGCATCACCCACATTCCGACCGGCATCGTTGTGACCAGTTCGGAAAAATCACAGCATCAGAACCGCGATATTGCGATGAAGGCGCTGAAATCTCGCCTGTATCAATTAGAGCTGGACCGGCGCAACGAAGCGATCAACGAGGCCCATGATGCCAAGGGTGCGGCGGGTTGGGGTAACCAAATTCGCAGTTATGTTTTACAGCCGTATCAAATGGTCAAAGATTTGCGCACCAATTTTGAAACGTCAGACACCCAAGGCGTTTTGGACGGTGATCTGGATCGGCTGATGGCGGCGACTCTGGCGATGGATCTGACCGGCAAATCCCGCGCCGAGGCAAACGCCGACGATTGACCAAACGGAGCGGGCATGCGCCCGCATTCGATTATTTGTTTGGTCTTGGGGCGCGCGGTGTTGATTTGAATCAACGTGGGTATTTTGTGCATCGTTCAGGCTGAACTCCATCACACTGCCGGAGGTTTTGAATGACGGATGTAACAACAGCGCCCGCCACGCGGCCCGAAATTGTCAAACTCGACCTTGGCGATCTTTGGGCGGCTTTGGCCCTGGGGTGGCGGGATTTTCGCGCAGCACCGGGATTTGGCCTGTTCTTTGGCGGGTTTTATGCCGTGGCCGGGATTGCCATGATCGTTCTGGGCGCTGGCACGGTATCCTGGACATTGGCGACATCTCTGGGCTTTCCCTTGGTCGCGCCGTTTGCCGCCGTCGGATTATACGACGTCAGTCGCCGATTGGAGCAGGGAAGGCCATTGGATTGGCGCGCGGTTCTGGGAGTGGTCTGGTCAGAACGCAGTCGGCAGATCCCTTGGATTGGCGGATTGATCGTTATTTATTTTCTGTTCTGGACGTTTCTGGCGCACATGATTTTTGCCTTGTTTCTTGGGCTTAACCCGATGGCCAAAGTTGGCAACGTCTTTGAATTGTTGCTGTCTTCCAACGGTTTGACCATGTTGGCGGTTGAATTTGTGGTGGGGGGCGTGTTGGCATTTTTGTTGTTTGCCCTGACCTGCATGAGCCTGCCAATGTTGTTGGAACGGGAATTGGATTTCGTCACCGCGATGATTCTGAGCGTGCAATGCGTTGTGAAAAACACCGCCGTTTTGTTTGCTTGGGGGGTGATTGTTGCCACGCTTAGCCTGATTGGAATGGTGCCTTTGTTTCTGGGGCTTTGCGTTGTCTTGCCGGTTCTGGGCCATGCGACCTGGCATTTGTATCGGCGAACTTTGATTTGGGCATAACGGCCCAGATGCGAAAGACGATTCTGTAATTCACATGACCCCGACAAAAAACAGGCCCCGCAGCAAAACTGCGGGGCCTGTTTTTAATTGAATATCAAGGTGTTATCAGCCTTTGGGCGGTGCATCCGCGGCGGCGCCGGGGCGGGGGGCGTTGCCTTGGCCTGACGGGTTCAGCGGATCATCGCGGCGCTGCACGGAGCCTTCAAAATGGGCACCGGATTCGATGGCGATGGTCTTGTGAATGATGTCGCCTTCGACCTTTGCGGTTGATGTCAGACGTACCTTCAATCCACGGACCCGGCCCACGACTTTGCCGTTCACGATCACATCGTCGGCCATGACTTCGCCTTTGACGGTGGCACCTTCGCCGACAGTCAACAGATGGGCGCGAATGTCACCTTCGACGGTGCCTTCGATCTGAATGTCGCCAGTGGTTTTGAGGTTGCCCTTGATCACCAGATCAGCCGAAAGGATTGACGCTGGCGGCTTTGCCTTGGGCGCCGACGGCGAGAAATCAGTTGACGTACGGGGGGATGCGCTGCCGTCTTTGGACGGGGCATTTGATGGTTGCACAGATTCGCCTCCCTGTTTTGGTCCCGGCTCGTTGATTTTGCTTTTAGAAAACATCTTTCGCTGCCTTGATATAGGTCATCGGATTGACGGCTCGTCCGCCCACGCGCACCTCATAATGAAGATGGGTTCCGGTAGAACGCCCGGTGTTCCCCATATCACCAATACGGTCCCCGCGCGAGACCCTTTGGCCCACTTTCACGTGAATCTTGGACATATGCGCATAGCGGGTTTCAATTCCAAATTCATGCTGGATTTTGACCAGACGGCCATAGCCCGATTGCCAGCCCGCATGGATAATCACACCATCAGCGGTGGAATGGATCGGAGTGCCATGGGCCGCGGCGAAATCTGTTCCGCTGTGCATCCGGCCCCAACGGGGACCAAACCCGCTGGTAAAGCGGAACGCCGATTTGATCGGCAGGGCAAACGGAGCCTTTTGCGCCGCGATGCGGTACATGTTCATCCGGTCGAGTTTATCCAGAATTCCATTGGCGCGCAGGGAGTCGGCATCGGGTCCTTCGCCTTTGGTCGAGAATGTGATCGGGGTCAGCGGGCCGCCTTGGCCCGAGTATCCCTTGCGCACCGAGTTCAGCAGCGAATCGGTATCCAGACCGGCAGCGCGAAACATCTTGTCGAGCGGCGCGATCGAGATCGTTACCGCGTCTTCCAGCTGGGTGAAAATCCGGTCATTGCGCATTTCGACCAGCTTGCGATCATTGATGACCGCTTCGGCAAAGGCTTCGGCCTCGGCGGCCTCGTGGGCCATATGATCACGCTCGGCGGCGGTGTTGTTCAACGCCGAGGCGAGCAGATCCATGGTTGCTTCGGCATCGACCATGCGGCCTTTTTCGCGGCTATTCAGGCCAGTGTCTTCTAATTTCTGGGTCAGTTCGGCGGTTTCGATCCGGGCCTCGTCACGCTCTTTGATGGTGCGGCGCAGGGTGTCTTGGGTCAGGGCGATGCCGGTTTCAAATTCGGTGCGCCGCGCCTCGGATTCCAACAGGGTGGATTGCATCATCGAAACGCGTTTCAGGGCAGAATTGAACCGTTCCTGTGCATTGCGCGCGGCCTGGGCACTGGCGTCGCGTTCAATCGACAGGGCGTTCAGACGCTTTTCATAGGTCGCTTGTTCACGGATTGCCTGATCACGAATGTTTCCCGCCCCAATGGAGTCCATCAGCAGAATGGCGGTGGCGATGATTGACCATCCGACGACAACCGCGCTTCCGGATACGGCCAGAAATTGTGTACCCGATGAAAGACGAATAAACCGCGTTTCCGTATCCGAGCGAAGGAACAAACGTTGTTCCGGAAAAGCCCGCTCTAGCGCGGCCTTGATAAAGTTGTTTGTCTTACCTGTCACGTATTCCGTCCCGTCCTATGGCCATTCCCCATGGCAGCCTTCGGTCCCCAACCCCGGCTGTGAAGTGGTTATCGCGCCAGACCACTGGTCGCAACAATTTTGCACGATCTTGATGGGGTGGGCGGGGGTTCGCGCCTGTGTTCGGCGGATTTTTGCCGAAATGCGGCGCTCAGGTGGCTGAATCGGGGTCGTCTTGGGTCAGGGGCCAGTAGAAATCCGGAGGTAGGCCCGCTTCGGCCCTTTTTTCTTCATTAAATGGGGGCTTTAGCGTGCTGTGGAAATATCGGCGCACCAAAGTGTGAAACACTTCTTTTGGGTCCAGATCATGGCGACCGCACAAAAAGTGAAACCATTTACTGCCATAGGCGACATGCGCGACCTCTTCGCCATAGATGGTTTCAAGGGCGGCGACGGCGTTCTTATCACCGGCCTTGCGGAAAATTTCGATCATCCCGGGGGTCACATCAAGGCCCCGCGCCTCAAGAACCATTGGCACAACGGCCAGCCGGCCCATGTGATCTTGTGCCGTGTCTTCGGCGGCGCGCCACATTCCGGCATGGGCAGGCAGGGCGCCATAATGGCTGCCCAGGGATTCAAGGCAATCGCACATCAGATTGAAGTGTTTTGATTCCTCATCGGCGGCCTTTACCCAATCGTCATAATATCCGATCGGCATTTTGACATCGGCAAAGCGCGCGATGATATCCCAGTGCAGATCGACCGCGTTCAATTCGATATGCGCCACGGCGTGCAACAATGCGATGCGGCCTTCGGGGGAACCGGGGCGGCGGCGCGGCACATCGCGCGGCGACAGCAATTCAGGCCGAACCGGCCGTGCGGGGCGCAGGGGCGGGTTGGCCAGGCCAATTTCGGGTGGCGTGCCGGCCGCCCGTGCGTCCCGCCATTGCGCCGCATAACGGTGTGAAAGCGCGGTTTTGGCGCGGCCATCCGCGGTTGTCAGTACATCAATGGCCATGTCTGACAGGGTTTTGTGATCGGTCATGAAAGGGGGCAATCCGTTTGGCGTGTCAGCGAAATTTGCGGCATAGTATATAGTGTCATTCTGATCTGCCTCAGGTTGTGGTGGCCTGGTGCGCCTGCACGGCCTTCAACACCTCATCCACATGGCCGGGCACCTTGACCTTGCGCCATTCGCGCACGATCTGACCGTTGCCATCAATCAGGAATGTTGATCGTTCGATCCCCATGAAGGTTTTGCCATACATGGATTTTTCGACCCAGACACCGTAGGCCTCGCACACCTGATCGTTCTCGTCAGAGAGCAAGGCGAAGGTCAGCCCGTGCTTGTCGCGGAATTTGTCATGTTTTTTCACGCTGTCCTTGCTGACACCCAAGACCACGGCGCCTGCGGCGGCAAAAGCATCGGCGCGTTCACTGAACCCCTGGGCCTGTTTGGTGCATCCGGGCGTGTCATCGCGGGGGTAGAAATACAAAACCACCATCTTGCCTGCGAAATCCGCCAAAGACACCGTATCACCGCCATCGCGGGGCAGGGTAAAGGCGGGGGCAATTTGGCTACTCATGGTAAATTGATCCTTGATGTGGGTTTTGTAGGTTTCGTTTTAGACCGTGGCGCGCAAAGATAAACCCCGATGACGCATCACCAACCGCCCCCCCTTGATCCGACCCTGCCTGCGCCGCGCCGACGGCGCGCGGTGCGCGTGGCCCGTGGCATGGGGTATCTGACCGGTTGGTTGCTGTTTTCGGCGTTTGTGATGGCGGTGTTTGCCGGCATTGCCGCGCTGGCCCTGACCGAGCGGAATTTGATCGTGCCCGAATGGGTGACCGTGCGAATTGAACGCCGGATCAATGCGGAACTGCAACAGGGAAAGGTGGATTTGGGCGAAATCGGGATGATTGTTGACCGGCGGGGCGTGCCGCGACTGACACTTTATGATGTCGGTGTGTTTGATGGCAACGGTTCTGCGCTGGCGCAACTGAACCAGGTGCGCGCCGTTTTTGAGCCAAAGGCGCTGATCACAGGGCGGATCGTGCCGCGCTCGCTGACTTTGGATGGCGCGCAGATCACCCTGCGTCGGGCGGTGGATGGGACATTTTCACTGTCGTTTGGGCCCGGTGGCGCGGCCTTTCCGGGCATGTCGGCAGTGCTGGCGCAGGTTGAAACCATTCTGGAACAACCGCTGTTTGCCAATATGCGCATGGCGGCGGTGCGCGATCTGACCTTGTCGGTCGAAGATGCCCGCACGGCCCGGGTCTGGCAGATTGTCGGTGGGCAGGCGCGCCTGATGCAGACGCCAGACAGCCTTGATCTGACGCTGCTGGCCGATGTGTTCAACGGCACCGATAATCTGGCCCAATTGCAACTGTCCGCGCGTCATCAGCGCCGCGGCGGGGGGGCCGCGATCACTGCCAATATCACAGATGTGGCGGCGCAGGATATCGCGCTGCAATCCCCGGCTTTGGCATTTCTGGGGGTGTTGGATGCGCCAATTTCCGGCGCATTGCGCGCCACGTTGAATGCTGACGGCACGCTGGATGAATTGGCCGGCACGTTGGATATTGCCGCTGGCGCCGTGCAACCCCGCCCCGAAACCGCCCCCATCGCGTTTGACACGGCGCGCAGCTATTTCACCTATCGCCCCGCCGATCAAAAGATCACATTCAGCGAAATCGAGGTGGAAAGTGCCGATTTGACGGCGTCGATCACCGGTCATGCCTATTTGCGCGATCTGTCAGAACAGGGGTTCCCGCGCGCCTTGGTGGCGCAACTGCGCCTGGATCAATTGCGTCTGGCGCCCTTGGGGGTGTTTGAGGACACGCTGGAATTTCGTCAAGGCGCGGCGGATTTGCGGCTGCGGTTGAACCCTTTTACCCTCGACATCGGACAGTTGGTGTTGACCGAGCCGGGCACGGGCGACAGCCCCCGAAAATACAGCGCAACAGGCAGGATCAGCGCCGATCCCGAGGGGTGGAACGTGGCGCTGGATCTGGACGTGCCGGAAATTCCCACTGCCCGCGCGCTGACGCTGTGGCCTGTCCCGGTGGCCGCAAAAACCCGCGCCTGGTTGGGAAAAAACGTATCATCCGGTACGTTATTCAACATCACCGGCGCGCTTAGAAAACGCCCGACGCAAAGGCCCGATCTGGCCGCCAGTTTTGCGTTTCGTGATGGCTCATTGTCATTCCTGCCGGAAATGCTGCCGATGGAAAATGCGTCTGGATATGCGTCGATCCATCGGGGGCGCTTTGCAATTACAATGGACAGCGGCGTCGTGGTCGCGCCCGAAGGTGGTGAAATCGACGTGGGCGGATCGGTGTTGGTGGTGCCCAACACCCGTGAAAAACCGGCTTTGGGCGAATTTTCCTTGAAATCCGACAGCACGCTTACCGCTGTTTTATCGCTGTTGAATCAACCGCCTTTGCGGATCTTGCGCAACTCGCCGCGCGGCCCCGATTTGGCCGACGCACGGGCGCAAATGACCACCGACCTCGCGCTGCGGTTTCAAAAGGGCAACACACTGGCCGATATCGACTATGCCAGCAGTGGCACCCTGACCGATTTTCGCGCCGATGGATTGGTTGCGAACCGCACACTGGCGGCGGATCGCCTGACGGTGGATGTATCGCCCGCGGCGGTGGTGGTCAGCGGCACGGCAAGTATCGACAAGGTGCCGTTGACCGGGCGGTGGCGCATGGGGTTGGCCCCCGAAGACCGGGGCACAAGCCGGGTGCAGGGCCGGGTCGAGCTGTCTTCAGATACGATCACGCGGTTGGGAATCGGCCTGCCGAACGGCATGGTGACCGGGCGTGGGCAAGGCGATATCACGGTTGATCTGGTCACCGGACAGCCGCCGAAACTGCGCCTTTCCAGTGATTTGGCGGGTGTCGGGTTGGCCTTGGGCGCGCTGAGCTGGGCAAAACCGGCGGGCGCAAAGGGGGATTTGACCCTTAACGTGACGTTGGGCGCACCACCTGTGGTAAACAACCTGACGGTGAATGCGGGCGGATTGCAGGCGGCAGGCCGCGTGTCTCTGGCCCCAGGCGGCGGATTGGACGCGGCGGTGTTTGACCGCGTGCGCCTGTCGGGGTGGTTTGATGCGCCGGTCACAATCAGCGGGCGGGGCAAGGGCGCGCCACCTGCCATCGCGGTGCGCGGTGGCACGCTGGATTTTCGCCGTGCCGGTTTTGCCAAAGGCGGGGGCGGCAGCGGTGGCGCGCGCGGCCCGATTTCCATTGCATTGGATCAATTGGTCATGACCGAAGGCATCACGCTGACCGATTTCACCGGGCGTCTGGATGCCGGACGCGCCACCAACGGCAGTTTTGTGGCGCGGGTCAATGGCGGCACGGCGGTCAAGGGCGAACTGGTCAGCACCGCCCAAGGGATCAGCCTGCGTTTGATATCGGCGGATGCCGGCGGGGTCATGCGCGATGCCGGGTTGGTGAAAAACGGCTATGATGGCCCGCTTGAGGTGATATTGCGCCCCACCGGTGCGCGCGGCACCTATGATGGCACGCTTAACATCGGCCGGTTGCGGATACGGGGCGCGCCGGCGATTGCCGATCTGCTCGGCGCGATTTCCGTGGTGGGATTGTTAGAACAGTTGAACGGCGACGGTCTGGTGTTTGAACAAACCCAGGCTGCGTTCCGCCTGACGCCGTCGCAGGTGATCGTCTATCAATCCAGCGCCACAGGCGCGTCGCTTGGGATTTCGATGGATGGCATTTACGATCTGGCCAGCAAACAGATCAACATGCAGGGGGTGATTTCGCCGATCTACCTGCTTAACCGGATCGGATCAATTTTCACCCGCCAGGGCGAAGGATTGTTTGGATTCAACTTTGGTCTGACCGGGCCTGTGGCCAAACCCGCCGTCAGCGTCAATCCCTTGTCCATTCTGACGCCGGGCATGTTTCGGGATATTTTTCGCCGTCCGGCCCCACAACGTTAGGGTCGGGTTGACGTTTTGTTCATACCTGCGCCATAGGCTGACGTATGAAACTGAGTGATTTTGATTTTGATCTGCCTGACGGTCTGATCGCCACCCGGCCCGCCAAACCGCGGTCTTCGGCGCGTATGCTGGTGGCCGATGGTGATACGCTGACCGATCGAACCGCCATCGATCTGGCGCAACTTTTGCACCCCGGTGACCGGTTGGTGCTGAATGACACCCGGGTTATTCCGGCGCGTCTGTTCGGGCAGCGGTTTCGCCATGGTGACACCGGCCAAACCGCCGCGCGGATTGAAGTGACATTGCTGGAACCCCAGGCCAGTGGTACATGGCGCGCGCTGATCAAACCCTTGAAAAAGCTGCGCGATGGCGAAACCGTGGTGTTTTCCGATGCACTGTCGGCGCGGTTGGTGGGGCGCGTGGATGGCACGGGCCTGTTGGAATTCAACCTGACCGGTGATGATTTTGACACCGCATTGGCCGAGGCCGGTCATATGCCATTGCCGCCCTATATCGCCGCCAAACGCGCCGCCGATGCGCAGGATCATGAAGATTACCAAACCGTTTGGGCGGCCCATTCAGGCGCGGTTGCGGCCCCCACGGCATCGCTGCACTTTGATGATGCCCTGCTTAACAGTCTGCGCGCGCGCGGCGTCATGTTTACCCATGTGACTTTGCATGTGGGCGCGGGCACATTTCTGCCGGTCAAGGTGGATGATATCGCCGATCACAAAATGCACGCCGAATGGGGCGAGGTGCGCGCCCAGGCGGCCGATGAAATCAACGCCACAATCAAGGCAGGCGGGCGGATCATTCCGGTGGGCACAACCGCCCTGCGCCTGATCGAAAGTGCCGCCGTGGCACCAGGCACCATCGCGCCCTGGACCGGGCCCACCGATATATTCATCACACCGGGATTTCGGTTTCAAATTGCCGATGCACTGATGACCAATTTTCACCTGCCTAAATCGACATTGATGATGCTCGTGTCGGCGTTGATGGGGGTTGATCGGGTGCGCGCGATTTATTCCCATGCGATTGCGCAGAAATATCGGTTCTTCTCTTACGGAGATGCATCGCTTTTGATACCGCCGCACAGGGCGCGGCAAAGCTAGGTCGCCAACAGGCAAGACGCGGCGCATCCGCTACGGTATGGTGTGCGCCAAGAAGGATTGGACAGACAGATGGTACAAGTGCTGCGCAATTCCTGGGCATTGCTGCTCGGGATGGGGCTTTTGATGCTGGGCAACGGGCTTCAGGGTACTTTGCTGGGGATTCGGGGCGGCATCGAAGGGTTTTCGACCTTTTCGATGTCGATTGTCATGTCGGCCTATTTTGTTGGCTTCTTGGGTGGCTCGCGGATGGCGCCGGAGATGATCCGCCGGGTGGGGCATATTCGGGTGTTTGCCGCGCTGGGGTCGTTTATTTCGGCGATCTTGATTCTGTTTCCCGCAATCACCGATCCTATCGCCTGGACCTTGCTGCGCGTGGCGATCGGGTTTTGTTTTTCGGCGGTCTATGTCACGGCCGAAAGTTGGCTGAACAACGCCGCCACCAACGAAACCCGAGGGCAAAGCCTGTCGTTATACATGATTGTTCAAATGAGTGGGATCATCGGCGCACAAGGGATCATCGCGTTTGGTGATCCGTCGGGCTTTATCCTGTTCATCATCCCATCGGTTTTGGTGTCGCTCAGCTTTGCGCCGATTCTGTTGTCGGTCAGCCCGACACCGCCCTTCGAAACCACCAAACCCATGAGCCTTTTGTCACTTTACCGCATTTCGCCCTTGGGCTGTGTTGGCATGTTCTTGTTGGGTGGCGTGTTTTCGGCGCAATTTGGCATGGCCGCCGTTTATGGCACCCAGGCCGGCCTGAGCGTGGCAGAGATTTCGATATTCATCGCGGTGATCTATGTGGGTGGATTGCTGTGCCAATACCCCATCGGTTGGGTGTCTGACCGGATGGACCGGCGCATTCTGATCTGTGGCGTGGCATTTGTGGGCGGCGTGGCCTGTGTGGCAGGCGCGATGTTGGGCGAAGTTTTCATCGTGCTGCTTGGGGTGTCATTCGTGATTGGCGGCATGTCAAACCCGCTTTATGCGCTTCTTTTGGCCTATACCAACGACTATCTTGAGGTCGAGGATATGGCCGCCGCATCGGGCGGCATGTTGTTTATCAACGGTGTCGGTGCGATTGCCGGGCCGTTGATTACCGGTTGGATGATGGGTGTTTTCGGCCCCTCGGGGTTCTGGATGTTCATCGCGGTTCTCATGTTGTTGCTTGGCACATATGCCCTGTACCGGATGACACAGCGCGCGGCGCCCGATTCAACCGATACCACCGCCTATGTCGGTGTGTTGCCGACGGCATCGGCCGTTGCGGTTGAGGCGGCCCAGGAGTGGGCCGTTGAACACACAGATGACAGCGCGGAATCGCCCAGCCCCGCCTAAGCCTTGGTTTCTTCACGATTGTATGCGACGATTCGTCGAAGGTGGTGGTGAGGAGACACAACATGGCAAGTCCAGAAGACGTAGCGGCCTTTTGGCTGGACGAAGTCGGCCCGAAAGGGTGGTACGCCGGCGGCGCCAAACTGGATCGTGACGTGCGCGACCGGTTTGAGGAAACTTGGGAAAAGGCGCGCGATGGCGCGCTTTCGCAGTGGTTGACATATCCATCGGGCACGTTGGCGTATATCATTCTGACCGATCAATTTCCGCGCAACATGTTTCGCGATACGGCACAGGCTTTTGAAACCGATTCCCTGGCCATGGCTGCGGCAAAAATGGCCATCACCCAAGGGTGGGACATGCGAATCGATGGCGCGGCGCGCCAATTCTTTTACATGCCGCTGATGCATTCCGAAAACCTGTGCGATCAGGATCGGTGCGTGCGGTTGTTTTTGACCCGGATGCCTGATTCCGGCGCATCGAACCTGTTGCATGCCCGGGTGCATCGCGAAATCATCCGTAAATTCGGCCGGTTTCCATACCGCAACGCCGCCCTTGGGCGCGCCAATCAACAAGGCGAAGCAGAGTTTCTGAGTGACGGTGGGTATGCAGAAATTATGCGTGCCATGGAGCCCGCATAGCGACCTGTGATTGATGCCCTGCGCAAGATGGTTTAGCGTTGAACCATTCTTTGGTGAGGTGCAGGCATGACACAGCAGAACTATGATGTAATCGTCATTGGTGCGGGGCCGGGCGGCTATGTTGCCGCAATTCGGGCGGCGCAGCTTGGGCTGAAGGTGTGCATCGTCGAGCGCGATCATTTGGGCGGCATTTGCCTGAATTGGGGCTGTATCCCGACCAAAGCGATGCTGCGCAGCGCCGAAGTGTTTCATCTGATCCACCGGGCCAAGGAATTTGGCCTGTCTGCCGATGGCGTCGGTTTTGATCTGAACGCTGTTGTGAAACGATCCCGCGGTGTCGCCAAACAGCTGAGTTCTGGCGTTGGCCATTTGATGAAAAAGAACAAGATCACGGTGATCATGGGTGCGGCCAAAGTGACCGCACCGGGGGCCGTGAGTGTGACAACTGACAAGGGCGAACAATCCCTTGCCGCCGATAATATTATTCTGGCCACTGGCGCGCGGGCGCGCGAATTGCCCGGGCTTGAGGCGGATGGCGATCTGGTTTGGACATACAAACACGCGTTGCAACCGCCGCGCATGCCGAAACGGCTGTTGGTTATTGGATCGGGTGCCATTGGCATTGAATTTGCAAGCTTTTTCAACACTTTGGGCGCCGACACGACAGTGGTTGAGGTTATGGATCGGATTCTGCCGGTAGAAGACGAAGAAATTGCCAAATTCGCCAAAAAGCAATTCGTCAAACAGGGCATGAAGATTCTGGAAAAAGCCAGCGTAACCAAATTGGACCGTAGCGACGGAAAAGTCACAGCCACGATTGAAACAAATGGCAAAGCCGAACAGCAGACCTTTGATGCCGTTATTTCCGCGGTCGGCATCGTCGGCAACACCGAAGGTCTGGGCCTTGAGGCGCTTGGCATCACCGTTGATCGCACCCACGTCATCACCGATGAATATTGTCGCACCGGTGCCAAAGGTATCTATGCCATCGGCGATTTGGCGGGGGCCCCGTGGTTGGCGCACAAGGCCAGCCATGAAGGCGTGATGGTGGCTGAATTGATCGCAGGCGGGCATCCCCACCCGATCAAACCCGGCTCGATCGCCGGATGCACCTATTGTCAGCCGCAGATCGCCAGCGTCGGCATGACCGAAGCCAAGGCAAAAGAGGCCGGGCACGATATTCGTGTTGGCCGTTTTCCGTTTATTGGCAACGGCAAAGCCATCGCATTGGGCGAGGCGGAAGGCATGGTCAAAACCGTGTTCGATGCGGCCACTGGTGAATTGCTGGGCGCGCATATGGTTGGCGCCGAGGTGACAGAATTGATCCAGGGCTATGTTGTGGGCCGCCAGTTGGAGACCACCGAAGAAGATCTGATGAACACGATTTTCCCCCATCCCACGCTCAGCGAAATGATGCACGAATCCGTGCTTGATGCGTACGGTCGGGCGATTCACTTCTGACCTTGTCGTAGGGGTGCGGGCGGCGTAAGCCAGCTTTATGGAATCTGCCCGCACGCCATGGCCTTTGATCGCTTTGCTTTATGGCGCGGGCCTGTTGGCCGCGGCGCAATTTGCCAAGATATCTCTCGGATTGGGGATATTCGCGCAAACCTTTGATCGTACGATTGCACAGGTTTCGGTACTGGTTTCTGCGGTTGGAACCGTTGGCATTGTTCTGGGTGTTGTTGCAGGCATGATCGTGGCGCGGTTTGGTGCGCGCAGAATGCTGTTGATTGCCTTAGCCCTGGGGGGCATCGTGTCTGTGTTTCAGGCATTTTTACCTCCTTTCCCAGTGTTCACGCTCAGTCGCGTTGTTGAGGGCATGTCACATCTCCTTATTGTCGTGGCGGCACCAACCTTGATGGCCCGTGTGACACACGCCAAAGACCAATCCGTTGTCATGGCGCTTTGGGGTACATTCTTTGGCGTCAGCTTTGCATTGGTCGCCATGCTGCTGCCACTGACCCTTGGACTTGCGGGCCTGCCGGGTGTTCTGTTGGCTCATGGGGCCGCTTTATGGGGTGTTGCAGCGGCGCTTGCCTTTGCATTGCCCCAAAACCTGCAGGCCGTCAGGCCGCCCCCAACTTCCTTGTGGCGCACCCATTACGACATATATAAATCGCCCCGCCTGATGGCGCCGGGGTTGGGATTTGTGTGGCACACATTGATCTTTGTGGCCCTTCTAACCTTTGTTCCGATGATTCCGGGCGCGCCGTCTGCGGTGATTTTACCGCTGCTATCGTTGCTGGGTACGTTGGCCGCGGGGGTGATTGCGCGCCACTATCGGCCGTATCGCATTGCGCAGTTTGGGTTTGCATTCACAATCATTTTTTCTTTCCTTCTTCTCGTGGCATCAAAAGATGCGATTTACATTCTGACCTGTCTTCTTTTCGTGATTATCGGGCTGGTTCCCGGCGCAAGTTTTGCCGCTATCCCCGCCTTGAATGCGGCACAGGCGGATCGTGCCCGTTCGAACGGGGCGTTGGCACAGTTGGGCAACGTCGGAACCACACTGGGCACGCCGCTGTTTGCAACTGTGTTGTGGGCCGGGTTAGAGGGGTTGTTGATCTTGGCTATAGTCCTGGCGTTTTGCGGTCTGTCTTGTCTGTGGTGGGTATACAGAAAGATTGGACCAAATCCGTAAAGAAATGGTAAATGTTCCGCGAATGTTCTAATGCTGCACTGGTACATCCGCCGTTGACACCTATCTAAGCCCAAACCGCCCCGCGAACGGGCACCAAAACACCGAGGTGGGCCATGCCCGAGCAAAAGATGATCGAAGTGCGCGGCGCGCGCGAACACAATCTGAAATCCATTGATGTGGATATTCCGCGCGACAAATTGGTGGTGATTACCGGCCTTTCAGGCAGTGGAAAATCAAGCCTTGCCTTTGATACGATCTATGCCGAAGGGCAGCGCCGTTATGTCGAATCCTTGTCGGCTTACGCCCGGCAATTCCTTGATATGATGCAGAAACCCGATGTTGATCATATTACCGGCCTATCGCCTGCGATTTCGATCGAGCAAAAAACCACATCGAAAAATCCGCGCTCGACCGTCGGAACAGTAACTGAAATTTACGATTATATGCGCCTGTTGTTTGCCCGGGTCGGCACGCCATATTCCCCCGCCACCGGCCTGCCGATCGAAGCGCAGCAGGTGCAGGACATGGTCGACCGCGTAATGGCGATGGAGGAGGGCACGCGCGGCTATCTTCTGGCGCCGATCATTCGGGATCGAAAAGGCGAATATCGTAAGGAATTCGCAGAGTTACGCAAACAGGGCTTTCAACGCGTCAAGGTTAACGGCGCGTTTTACGAGTTGGACGAACCGCCAACACTCGACAAGAAATTTCGCCATGACATTGATGTGGTGGTTGACCGGCTGGTGGTTCGCGAAGGGCTTGAAACCCGTCTTGCCGATTCGTTTCGCACGGCTCTGGATCTGGCCGATGGAATTGCCGTTTTGGAAACCGCGCCTGGTGAGGGCGAACCCGAGCGTTATACGTTTTCGGAAAAATTTGCCTGTCCGGTCAGTGGGTTCACCATTCCCGAAATTGAACCACGATTGTTTTCATTCAACGCGCCGTTTGGGGCCTGTCCCGTGTGCGACGGTCTTGGGGTTGAACTGTTTTTCGATGAACGTCTGGTGGTGCCAGATCAGAACCTGAAGATTTCAGACGGAGCTTTGGCACCTTGGCGGAAGGGGAAGTCGCCGTATTTTCTTCAGACTATTCAAGCAATTGCAAAGCATTATTCATTCAATCAGAACGACAAATGGAAGGATCTTTCGCCCGAGATTCAAAACGTGTTTCTGCGCGGCTCCGGTGATGAGGAAATCGCGTTCCGGTATGATGAGGGCGGGCGGGTTTATAACGTCAGCCGCCCGTTCGAAGGCGTGATTCCGAATATGGAACGTCGCTATCGCGAGACTGATTCAAGCTGGATTCGCGAGGAATTTGAGCGTTATCAAAACAATCGCCCCTGTGGCGCCTGCGAGGGTTATCGGCTGCGCCCCGAAGCGTTGGCCGTTAAGATCAATCACTTGCATGCCGGTCAGGTGGTGCAGATGTCAATCCGAGAGGCCTATGATTGGACACTGACAGTGCCAGAGCATCTGACCGCTCAACGCAATGAAATTGCCCGTGCGATTTTGAAAGAAATCCGCGAACGGCTGGGCTTTCTGAACAACGTCGGGTTGGAATACCTGACGCTCAGCCGCAATGCCGGAACTTTGTCGGGCGGCGAATCACAGCGTATCCGTCTGGCCAGCCAGATTGGCAGTGGTTTGACCGGGGTGTTGTATGTGTTGGACGAACCTTCGATTGGTTTGCATCAACGCGACAATGACCGATTGCTGGGCACGCTGAAAAACCTGCGTGATCAGGGCAATACCGTGATTGTTGTAGAACACGATGAAGAGGCGATTCGCGAGGCGGATTATGTGTTCGATATCGGCCCCGGCGCGGGCGTGCATGGTGGACAGGTGGTGGCAAAGGGCACGCCAGCGGAAATCATGGCTAACGAAGGGTCACTGACAGGGCAATATCTTGTTGGAAAACGGGAAATTTCGGTTCCCGCGAAACGGCGCAAAGGAAACAAAAAGAAATTAACGGTTGTGAAAGCAACCGGGAATAACCTGCAAAATATTACGGTGGATTTCCCACTTGGCAAATTTGTATGTGTGACGGGCGTTTCGGGCGGGGGAAAATCGACTCTTACGATTGAGACGCTGTTTAAGACTGCATCGATGCGGTTGAACGGCGCGCGCCAGACACCGGCCCCTTGTGAAACGATCAAGGGGTTGGAGCATTTGGACAAGGTGATCGATATTGACCAGCGCGCCATCGGGCGGACTCCGCGGTCAAACCCGGCAACTTATACCGGGGCGTTCACTCCAATCCGCGATTGGTTTGCCAACCTGCCCGAATCCAAAGCCCGCGGTTACAAACCGGGCCGGTTCAGTTTCAACGTAAAAGGGGGACGATGTGAGGCCTGTCAAGGCGATGGGGTGATCAAGATCGAGATGCACTTTTTGCCGGATGTTTATGTCGAATGTGAAACCTGCAAGGGTGCCCGTTACAATCGTGAAACTTTGGAAATCCGGTTTAAAGGCAAGAGTATAGCCGACGTTCTTGATATGACGGTTGAAGATGCGCAGGAGTTTTTCAAAGCGGTGCCAAGCATTCGTGAGAAGATGGATGCCTTGGTGCGTGTCGGGCTTGGGTATATCAAGGTGGGTCAACAGGCTACAACCCTGTCGGGAGGTGAGGCGCAGCGCGTCAAGCTTTCAAAGGAATTGGCAAAGCGTTCGACCGGCCGCACCCTGTATATTCTGGATGAACCGACCACGGGCCTGCACTTTGAAGACGTGCGCAAGCTGTTGGAAGTATTGCATGAATTAGTGGATCAGGGAAATTCTGTGTTGGTGATCGAACACAATCTTGACGTCATCAAAACCGCGGATTGGCTGATTGATATTGGGCCCGAAGGGGGCGATGGCGGTGGTCAGGTTGTGGCCAAAGGCACGCCCGAGGATGTCGTCAAGATTGATGAAAGCTATACCGGGCGATACCTTAAACCACTGTTAGAGCCGCGAAAATTGGCGGCGGAATAGCCAGATGAAACGGAATTGGCCGCGCTGCTATGCGGCCAAATCCACCCAGACCGGTACGTGATCTGACGGCTTTTCCCGCCCCCTCACATCACTTTCGATCCAGGAATCATTAAGTAAATCAGCGCATTGCGGGGTGAGGAGGAAGTGGTCGATCCGAATACCGTCATTGCGGTTCCATGCCCCTGCCTGATAATCCCAAAATGAATAATCCCCGCCACCCTGCGTGCGGGCACGGAACGCTTCGGTAAATCCGAGGTTGAGAATGCGCCGATACGCATCGCGCGATTCTGGCCGCGCCAGTGCGTCGTCGCGCCAGGCATCGGGGCGCGCGGCGTCTTCGTCTTGGGGGATTATGTTGTAATCTCCGGCCATTAGCGCGGGTTCTTCAGACGCCAGAAGAAGTTTCGCGCGCTCCTGTAGCCGCTGCATCCAGGCGAGTTTGTAATCATATTTCGGCCCCGGTGCCGGATTGCCGTTGGGCAGGTACAAGCCACAGATTTTGATGGCTTTTTCCCCCATCACTGTGGCTTCGATCCAACGGGCCTGTTCGTCGTCGTCATCGCCAGGCAATCCGGTTGTGATATCTTCAAGTGGGAGTTTTGAAAGAATTGCCACGCCGTTGAATGATTTCTGGCCATGGGTGTGAACAGAATATCCTTTGTCTTCAAAGTGTTCCCGAGGAAAGTTCTCATCAACCGATTTGATCTCCTGCAAGATCGCAACGTCTGGCGCGCTTTCGTCGAGCCAATCAGAAAACGCCTGAAATCGCGCCTTGATGCCATTGATGTTGAAGGTCGCGATTTTCATGAAAGCTCCGGGAAATTGTGCAGACGTTTGATTTGACAGGGAAGTCGGCGGATTACATCGAAAATGAAGTGCCGCAACCGCAAGACGATGTGGCATTGGGGTTTTCAATCACAAACCGGGCGCCGATCAATTCGTCTGAAAAATCGATCACCGCGTCTGCCAGAAATGGCAATGATACGGAATCGACCAAAACCTTTTGGCCATTCTTTTCCAGCACCAGATCATCTGATTCAGGTTGATCCAGTTTGATCTCGTACTGAAACCCTGAGCATCCGCCGCCATCAACCGCGACGCGCAACGCCTGAGGGATATCGGTGGTTTCATTGATTTCGGCCAATCGGGCATAGGCGCGGTCGGTCACTTTGGGGGGCAAAAGCATGGGCGAGCCTTTCGCGTTTCATCTGCAGTTGGCATACAATATATGGAAGGTAGGACAGGCTCACAAGAACTGGCAAAAATATGGCATCATTTGCATCGGATCCTGCGGATAGTCGGGGGCGGTTGTTTGCTGAGGATGAATCGACCTTTCGCAGTTGTTTCCAGCGGGATCGTGACCGGATCATTCATGCCAGCGCGTTTCGACGGCTAAAGCACAAGACTCAGGTTTTTATCGAACATGAGGGGGATTACTTTCGCACCCGGCTGACCCACTCGATCGAGGTGGCGCAGGTGGCGCGCACGATTTCCGGTGTGCTGGGCCTGAACCCCGAGTTGACCGAGGCAATCGCACTGGCCCACGATCTGGGGCATCCGCCGTTTGGCCACACCGGCGAGGATGCATTGCAGGCGTTGATGGCGCCCTATGGCGGCTTTGATCACAACGCCCAAGCCATTAAAATCGTTACATCCCTTGAACGCCACTATGCCGAATTTGACGGTTTGAACCTGACCTGGGAAACATTGGAGGGGCTGGCCAAACATAACGGGCCGGTGACCGGCCACATTCCATTCGCTCTGGCCGATTACAATGCGCGCCATGATCTGGAATTGCACAGTTTTGCCAGCGCCGAAGCGCAGGTTGCCGCGCTGGCCGATGATATTGCCTATAACAATCATGATTTGCACGACGGGTTGCGCGCCGAACTGTTCGACACGGACGAGCTGGCCGAAATGCCGCTGCTTGATCGGTGTTTTGCCCGGGTCGATGCTAAATATCCTAGGCTGAATTATTATCGGCGGCGGCACGAGGCGTTGCGTCGGTTTTTCGGGCTTCTGGTCGAAGATGTGATCAGTCAGGCGCGTGCGGCGTTGCATGATCTGCAACCACAAAGCGCGCAGGATGTGCGCGATGCCGGGCGCGGTATTGTGCGGTTTTCCGATCCGGTCTGGGCCGATCTTAACGTGATCCGTGAATTTTTATTCCACCGCATGTACCGCGCCCCGAAAGTTGTGGAGATGCGTGCGCAAGTCACCGAAATGATTGAGGAATTGTTTCCCTTGTTCTTGGCCGAACCGGGCCTTTTGCCCAAGCAATGGCGCAAGGATGTGGAACAGGCAACAGGAGAGGTGGAACTGGCCCGCATCGTTGCGGATTACATTGCAGGTATGACCGACCGGTTTGCCATTCAGGAACATGGCCGCCTTTGCGGCAAGGGCTGATTTTTAGTTAGGGGATTTATGGCGACTGGTGTTGAAGGGGCGATCAGCCCGGTACAGGCTTTTGCCTTGGTGGGCGCCCTTGGCGTTGGGTCGCAATGGCTGGCATGGAAATTGCGGATGCCGGCCATTGTGCTGATGCTGTTGGCTGGCGTTTTGGCCGGGCCGGTATTCGGAATTTTCGATCCTGAACGCGACATCGGGCCATTGACCGCGCCGATGATTTCATTGGCGGTGGCGGTGATCCTGTTTGAGGGCGGGCTGACCCTCAACTTGCGCTCTTTGCGCGATGCCGCCGAAGGGGTCAGGCGGCTGGTGTTTATCGGCGCGCCCTTGGGGTGGTTGATGAGCGCGCTTGCGCTGCGCTATGGCGCGGGGCTGAGTTGGGAAAGCTCGGCCGTGTTTGGTGGCATCATGATCGTCACCGGGCCAACCGTGATCGCGCCGCTGCTGCGCACCGCGCGTCTGTCACGCAGGCCCGCCGCGTTGCTGCAATGGGAGGCGATCATCAACGATGCCATCGGCGCCTTGGCTGCGGTTTTGGCCTTTACCGTGGTTTTGGTGTTGAACACTGCCACCTCACCGGGGGGCGCGATTGGCGAATTTTTCTTTGGACTTGGCTTTGCGGGGCTTTTGGGCGGTGCGGCGGGCTGGGGAACAGCGCGGGCATTCAAACGCGCGCTGGTGCCTGAATTCATGAAAATCCCGGCGCTGTTCTGCACATTGTTGGCGGTGTTTGCCTTGTCTGACACGGTGCTGCACGAAAGCGGGCTGTTGGCGGTAACGGTAATGGGTATCGTGATCGCAAATTCGAAACTGGCCAGTTACGAAGAATTGCACCGGTTCAAAGAACACGCCACGATCCTGTTGGTCAGCGGTGTGTTCATCCTGCTGGCGGCGTCTCTGGATTTCAGCCAGCTGGGACAGTTGAACTGGCGCGCTGGTGTGTTTGTGGCCTTGGTTGTGCTGGTGGCGCGGCCGCTGACCGTGATGATATCCTTGGCAGGCACGGCAATTCCGATGAAAGAACGGCTGCTTGTGGCGCTGACGGGGCCGCGCGGTGTGGTTTTGGTGGCGGTGGCTGGGTTGTTTGGCGAACGTTTGGCGGGTTTGGGCGTGGCCGATGGTGCGCTGATCGGGCCGCTGTCATTTGTGTTGGTGGCGGTGACCGTGGTTTTGCACGGCTTTACCCTGGCGCCGATGGCGCGGCGGCTGGGGCTGGTTGCGGCGGAATCGCCCGGCGTGCTGGTGGTCGGCGGATCCCGGTGGAGCGTCGGTCTGGCCGAAGTTCTGGCGCGTCACGATGTGCCGGTGATGATCGCCGATCCCAACCGCAGCCGCCTGCGCCGCGCCCGCGCTGCCGATGTGCCAACGTTTTTTGGGGATGTCCTGTCTGAGGTCGCCGAGCACCGGGTGGAATTCAACCAGTTTTCAACCGTTATAACGGCAACAGATAATGACGCATACAATACCCTTGTCGCCACCGATCTGGGCCCCGAATTTGGCCGCGATAACGTGTATCAACTGACCCGTGACAAATCGGAATACACCCGCAATCAGCTTCCGGCGTCATTGGGGGGGCGCGATTTTGGCGATGGGTCCACCTATAGCGAAATGAACGCGCGCATGTGGGAAGGGTGGACGTTCCGTTCTACCCGGCTGAGCGATGTGTTTGGGTTGGAAGAGTTGCGCGCCCAACGCCCTGACGCTGTTTTGTTGGGATATCTGACACCTGATGGGGAATTCAGCCTGCTGCACCCCGACGACATCGAAGCGTTCACCGGCGAACCTGAAATGCGTCTGATTACCCTCGTGCCGCCGGGCACTGACAGCCTGACCGACAGCGACCGTGGCGAAGATGAGGCCGTGGCCGATGGCACCCCCGAAGACGCCGAAGTGGCCGCCGATATCGATCAGACAGAGGCCGACGCCCCGCACCCCAGCGGCGCAAAGGGGGCCGTTTGACCCCCTAACGCGGGGCGAGTTCGGCCAGCAATTGATCGCGAAACGCCCGCATCATCGCCAACCGCGGCGCGGCAAGGGTGCGGGCGGTTTCTGTATGTAAGTTTTCTGCAATCGGAAACAGTTTCAGGGGCCAATGATCCAGCGCATAAGCGGTATCATCCAGCGGGCGATGTTCGCCCAACGGATCGGTTGGATGGCAGATTTGCGCACCGATCTGACCAGCCACAATCATGTTACGGGCAATTCCCAAGGCGCCTAATGCCTCAAGCCGGTCAGCGTCTTGCAGAATTTTCGCGGTACGGGTGCGCGGCGTGATACTGGCCGAAAAGCTGTGTGCGCGGATCGCATGGGCAACCTGTGACACCAGGGAATCAGGATAGGGCAGGGTGCCCAGAAACCGCACCGCATGATCCGCCGAAAGATGCGCCGCCCGGGCGCGATCGGGGCTGTTTTTTGGTAAATTGACGATATCGTGCAAAACCGCTGCAGGCGCGAGAATTTGCAGATCGGTCTGGGTGCCACCCTCACCTTGCAAAATCACCTGACACAGATTCCAGACGCGATAGAGGTGCGCCAGATCATGGGCACCGTCATCGGCATCGCCCCAAATGCGACGCACTTCGTTTTCGCAAGCGGCAATCAGATCGGGAATTGGCAACATCGCGCGCCCTTGTGCAATTGAACAATTTGTTCAGCATGATAAACCCGCCCCAAACCTCTAGGAAACCTGAAATGAACCTGTTTGCCGATATCCGTGCGTTTGTTGTGGCCCAATTGGATGGGATGATGGCCGATGGGGCGTTGCCCGCCGGTCTGGACCTGTCGAATGTTACGGTGGAACCACCGCGTGACCCGGCCCATGGCGATATGGCCACAAATGCCGCGATGGTGCTGGCCAAACCTGCCAAAATGAAACCCCGTGACATTGCCGATGCCCTGGCCGTGCGCCTGCTGGCCGATGGCCGGGTTGCCAGCGCCGATGTGGCGGGACCGGGTTTTTTGAACCTGCGGTTGGACACGGGCATTTGGGCCGGTGTCGTTAAATCGGCGTTAACCGATCCGGTCTATGGTCGGTCTGACATGGGGGCGGGGCGGCGCGTTTTGGTCGAATACGTGTCGGCCAACCCCACCGGGCCGCTGCATGTGGGCCACACCCGGGGCGCGGTGTTTGGCGATGCGTTGGCGGCGCTGTTGGATTACGCGGGTTGGGATGTGACGCGCGAATATTATATCAACGACGGCGGTGCGCAGGTCGATGTTTTGGCGCGCTCGGTCTATCTGCGCTATCTTGAGGCACACGGTCAGGCCGTCGCGTTTGAGGATGGCACATACCCCGGTGATTACCTGATCGAAGTGGGTCAGGCGCTGAAGGAAAAGGTTGGCGATGCTTTTGTGGGCCAGGACGAACAGGTATGGCTGGACGAGGTGCGCAATTACGCCACCGCGGCGATGATGGAGATGATCCGTACCGATCTGGCCAGCCTTGGCGTGAAGATGGATAGCTTTTACAGTGAAAAATCGCTGTATGGCACCGGATTGATTGAGGCGGCGATTGATAATCTGGATGCCAAGGGCCTGATTTATGAGGGCACGTTAGAACCCCCCAAGGGCAAATTGCCCGATGATTGGGAGGCGCGCGAACAAACCCTGTTTCGCAGCACGGCCCATGGCGATGATGTGGATCGCCCGGTCAAGAAGTCCGATGGGTCGTGGACCTATTTCGCGCCCGATATCGCCTATCATTACGACAAGGTGCAGCGCGGGTTTGACGCGCTGATTGATGTGTTTGGCGCCGATCATGGTGGTTATGTCAAACGGATGAAAGCGGCGGTTTCGGCGCTTTCCGATGGCTCTGTGCCGCTGGATATCAAACTGTGCAATCTGGTGAAACTCTACAAAGACGGCGAACCGTTCAAGATGAGCAAGCGCGCCGGCACATTCGTGACCTTGGCGGATGTGGTTGAACAGGTTGGCGCCGATGTAACCCGGTTTGTCATGCTGACCCGCAAAAATGACGCGCCGCTGGATTTCGATTTCGCCAAAGCGGTGGAGCAATCCAAAGATAACCCCGTATTTTACGTGCAATACGCCAATGCGCGGGTGCATTCGGTGTTGCGCAAGTTTGACGAGGCCGACATTGCCCTGTCGGATCAGCCGGTTCTTGAGGATGAGGCAGAATTTGCCGTGGCGCGCAAACTGGCCGAGTGGCCGCGCCTGGTGGAGATTGCCGCGCGCAACCATGAACCCCACCGGATTGCATTTTACCTGTATGAATTGGCGTCGGATTTTCACGCGCTGTGGAACCGGGGCAATGACAAACCGGAACTGCGCTTCCTGCAAGACGGCAACACTTCCGGCTCGACCGGTAAAATTGCCCTGCCGCGCGCCGTATCCGTTGTCATTTCCGCAGGTTTGCGTATTCTTGGCGTGACTCCGCTTGAGGAAATGCGCTGAGACAAGCGCCCCGGCGGATCGTGAGGCAGGCAAGATAAGGATATCGGTGGAGCAGGCCAAAGGCCGCCGCGCGATATGCGAGCAGTGAGGCGTGGTATGGCGGACGTTTACGACGACGCGAAAGGCGATATGGCAGCGGGCCATGGCGCAAAGGTAAGCAAAGCGGTGAACATTGCCGGTGGGCTGATGTCGCTTGGGTTGATTTTGGGCGCTGGGGTCTGGGGCTATAAATTGCTGGTGCGCGATGTGACCGGCGTGCCAGTCGTGCGCGCGCTTGAGGGGCCCATTCGCGTTGCCCCCGACAACCCCGGCGGCACCAATGCGGCCCATCAGGGGTTGGCGGTGAACCAGGTCGCCGCCGCCGGATCGGCCGCAGGCCCCGCAAACGAGGTTATTCTGGCCCCCGCGCCCCTGAATCTGGCCGCCGAGGATTTGCCCGCGCCGCGCCTTCCCCGCCCGGTGCTGGATGAGGCGCCCGCGCCACAAACCGCGCGGATCGAAGACGCCCCCGAAGATGCATTGGCCACTGATATGGCCGTGGCCGAAGCATTGAGTGACACGGCTGATATCGTGTTGCCCGAAATGACCGGGGACGGGGCGGCTGATGCCCTGGCCTTGGCCGAAGCGTTGTCAGCGGGTGTTGAACCGTTGACCGGCGTCACCGAAACGTCATCCTCGGGCGCGTTGCGCGATGAGCAGGGGTTGGCCCGTTCGCCCCGCCCACCATCGCGCCCCGGCGGATTGTCGCGCCCGGTCATGGCGGCCTCCGAACCGGCGACGGAATCGGGTGGATCATTGGAAGTGGCGGCCGATGAAATCCCGTCTGGCACCCGTCTTGTGCAACTGGGCGCATTTGAGTCGGCAGAGGTGGCGCGCGAACAATGGGCCAAGATCGGCGATCAGTTTGAGAATTATTTTTCAGGCAAACAACGTGTTGTCCAGCGCGCCCAGTCGGGCGGAAAAACATTTTACCGGCTACGGGCCATGGGCTTTGCCGATCTCAGCGATGCGCGGCGGTTCTGTTCGGCTTTGATGGCGGAAAAGGCCGATTGTATCCCGGTTGTGGTACGATAAGGCGTGGTTTCGGCGTTTACGGTCGGGGTCGATGGCCCGACCCTGTCATCGGATGAGGTGGGGTTTTTAACCGATGCACGCCCTTGGGGCGTGATCCTGTTTGCCCGCAATATCGAAACACCCGATCAGGTGCGCGCGCTGACCGGCCATATCCGGGCGATCTTGGGCGATACCACTCCGATTCTGATTGATCAGGAAGGGGGCCGGGTGCAGCGTATGTTTGCCCCGACGTGGCGGCAATGGCTCCCACCTTTGAATCATGTAACACAATCAGGCGGCAGCGCGCGCGCGATGTATCTGCGCGGCCTGCTGATTGGGCATGAGTTGGCCGATCTTGGAATCGATGTGAATTGCGCGCCCACCTGCGATGTGGCGAATGCCGATACGCATCCGTTCCTGCGCAATCGGTGTTTCGGCGAAACCGTTGAAATTGTGACTAAAATGGCCCGCGCCATGGCCGATGGCCTGTTGGATGCGGGGGTGTTGCCGGTGATGAAACACATGCCGGGCCATGGCCGGGGCAGGGTGGACAGCCATTTTAACCTGCCGGTGTCCGATGCCGAATGGTCGGATCTGCAAGCGGTGGATTTTGCCCCGTTTCATGCGTTGCGCGATCTGCCCATGGGCATGACGGCGCATATGCTGTTTCCGAAAATTGATGATTTGCCTGTCACCGTGTCGTCGCGGCTGATCAAAGATGTGATCCGGGGCGCCATCGGGTTCAAAGGGCTGTTGATGTCGGATGATATCGGGATGGAGGCATTGGGCGGCACGGTGGTTGAGCGCGCCCTTGCGGCGCAGGCGGCAGGCTGTGATCTGGTGCTGCATTGCAACGGCGACCTGGTCGAACGCCGCGCACTGGCCGCCGCATTGCCGCCCATGTCAGAGGTGGCGCAAACCCGCGCAAGCGCCGCAATGGCCCACCGCCGCACCCCTGTAAACATTGACATTCCCGCCCATGAGGCCGAACTTGCCGCCCTTATGGGGGGGCATGTATATGGCTGAAACCAACAGTCCAGACCCGGTTTTTGACCCGGTCGCCGACCGTCTGGCCGCTGAGGCGCTGATCATTGATGTGGATGGGTTTGAGGGGCCGCTTGACGTGCTTTTGACCCTGTCGCGCACCCAAAAGGTGGACCTGCGGCAGATTTCGGTGCTGGCACTGGCGCGGCAATATCTGGCGTTTGTTGAGGCGGCGAAAGAGCTGCGGATTGAACTGGCGGCTGATTATCTGGTGATGGCGGCGTGGCTTGCATTTCTGAAATCACGCCTGCTGTTGCCCCCTGATCCCAAGGATGAAGGCCCGTCAGGCGAAGATCTGGCCGCGCATCTGGCGTTTCAGCTTGAGCGTTTGCAGGCCATGCGCGATTGCGCGGCGCGTTTGATGGGGCGTGATCAATTGGGGCGCGATTTCTTTGCGCGCGGGCAGGGCGAAGGGGTGCAGCGGATACGCCGCGTGCAATATACCGCGACCTTGCTGGATCTGATGCAGGGCTATGCGCGGATCAGAACCAAGGATGATTTCCGCCCGTTCGTCATGGACCGCACCAACATCATGACCATGGAAGAGGCGTTGGATCGAATGCGCGGTCTGATCGGTTTCGCCGGGGATTGGACCGATCTTTCATCGTATCTGCCCGACGGCTGGCAGGCCAATCCGGCCCGTCGCCGCAGCGCCACCGCCAGCCATTTCGCCGCGTCGCTTGAACTGGTCAAAGCGGGGCGGATCTCAATCCGGCAGTCAGGATTGTTTGAACCGATTCAAATTCGCAGCAACAGTGCCGCCGATGGATAAGCCCGAAAATACCACCCAAAGCCTGTTTGAGGCCCCACCGTTGGCCGAGCAGGAACGCATGGTCGAAGCGGTGCTGTTTGCCAGCCCCGATCCCGTCAGCGTCGCCGATTTGAACGCGCGCATGCCCCATGGGGCCGATGCGGCACAGGCCTTGGCCCTGTTGGCGCGCCGCTATGAGGGGCGCGGTGTGCGGGTCGTCCGGGTTGGCGATGCCTGGGCGATGCGTACGGCCCCCGATCTGGGGTTTCTGATGCAAAAAGAAACGGTTGAGCTGCGCAAGCTGAGCCGTGCAGCAATCGAAACCCTGGCGATCGTGGCCTATCATCAGCCCGTTACCCGCGCCGAGATTGAAGAAATTCGCGGCGTTTCGGTTTCACGCGGAACCATCGATCAGTTGATGGAATTGGAATGGATACGGCTGGGGCGCCGTCGCATGACGCCCGGTCGCCCGGTTACATTTGTGGTCACACAAGGGTTTCTTGACCATTTCGCGCTAGAATCAGCGCGGGATTTGCCGGGATTGAAAGAACTGCGCGCCGCCGGGTTGCTGGAAAACCGCCCGCCGCCCGACGTAGAAACCGCGCCGGATGCCGATGAGGGGCAAAGCGATATGTTTGAAAAGGATACGCCGTGAGCCAGATCGTAAACATGATTATGCGCGTCGTTTTGCGGAAACTGATCAATAAAGGTGTCAACGCGGGCATCAACCGCATGGCCAACCCATCGGTGTACAAAGCCCAAGGTCAGGCGGCAAAGCAGCAAAGCAAACGCGCGCGACAGGCGATTCGTGTGGTGCGCAAGATTGGGCGATTTTAATCGCGCCTCAGGCGATAAAATGCTTGGCCAGTTTCAGGCCCTGACCCTGATAGTTTGATTTCAGATCGGCGCCGTATAATTGGTCGGGAATCTCGGCCATTTTTTCATAAATCAGCCGACCAACGATTTGCCCGTGTTCCAGAACAAATGGCGCCTCGTGGCAACGAACCTCAAGCACGCCGCGCGACCCTAATCCGCCGGCTTGTGCCCAGCCAAAGCCGGGATCGAAAAAACCGGCGTAATGCACGCGAAATTCGCCGGCCATGGCAAGAAATGGCGCCATTTCCGCCGCGTGGGTGGGTGGAATCACCACAGATTCACGACTGACCAGAATATAGAACGCGCCGGGATCAAGGATGATCCTGCCGTTGTCTGAATGCAGTTCTTCCCAATATTCCGCCGGAGGATAATGTGCGATCTTGTCCAGATCGATCACGCCGGTGTGGGGTTTGGCGCGGTATCCCACCAAGGTGCCGCTGCGTGGCTCCAGATCGACAGAAAAGCCCAGCCCATCGTCAATCACCGGCGGCACATCGACCAACGGCGTTTGCGCGTGCAGCGCGGTAAGGGCGGCGTCATCAAGCCGTGCAAGACCATCGCGAAACCGAATTTGATTCAGCCGCATGCCGGGGCGAACCAGAACCGAAAACGACCGTGGGCAGATTTCGGCATAAAGCGGCCCGGCGTAACCATCGGGAATACGGTCAAATTCGGTGCCGCCATCGGTAATCGTGCGGGTCAACAGATCAAGACGCCCTGTCGAGCTTTTGGCATTGGCGGCCGCTTGAATCCCCGCGGGCAGGGCAAGGTTTTCCATCAACGGAACAAGGTACACACAGCCCTTTTCCAGAACCGCGCCGCCGGTCAGATCAACGGTGTGCATGGCAAAATCATCCAGCCGCTGTGCCACTGTTGCATCCGCCCCGGTCAGGAAGGATGCGCGTACGCGATGTGCGATCTTTCCAAGGCGGAGATCAAGCGATGCAGGTTGAATTTGGGCGGGAGTGATCGGCGGATTGGCGGCAATCGCCCCGGTTTCGATCAAGGCGCGCAAGCGTTGGCTGGGCAAGACGCCTGTCATATCGAATATCCGATTTTGGCAAAAGTGGTAGTGCTGTTGGTCGGGCTAGCAGGACTCGAACCTGCGACCTTCCGTCCCCCAGACGGACGCGCTACCAGACTGCGCCATAGCCCGACTGAGGGTGCTTTTACCAACCTTTTGGCTGGGGGCAAGGGGGTATTGCAGGAAACTGACATAAGGATCGCTCAATCGGCCTCGGCCATCCGATTGTGCAGTGCCGCCATCCGTTCGATCAACGGACGCAGCGTATCGGCCCGGGGTTTTAACCGCTCAGGCGGGGTTGCGCGCAGCAGGGTGATCACATCGGGCTTTGATGCGGCCTGCTGGGTTGAATCGGGCGTAATGTCGGGTTTGGTATCGGCCTGTGATGTTTTGGCCGGGTCTGGTGCGGGCTCTTCGGGATCATCGATAAATGGCCATCGGTTCAGCGATTCTTCAGAGGTGTCAGGGGCGATTTTTGGCGCCGGTTCGGTATCGGGCGCAAAATTGACCACCTCGCCAAGTTGGGGAATCACGGGTACATCAACGGCCATCGGCCCTTCGGGGGCATGTACCGTGTTTGCCGCTGCTTTTGTTGCGGGGGCTGCGCTGCCATCGATGCCGGGCGAAAGGGACGCGACGTGTTTCACACCCTCTTCGCGCAGCAATTTTTGCACACCGCGAATCGTCAGCCCATCATCATGAAGCAACCGTTTGATTCCGCCCAACAATTCCATATCGGCGGGGCGATAATACCGCCGCCCGCCCGCGCGTTTCACCGGCTTTACCTGGGTGAACCGGCTTTCCCAAAAGCGCAGAACATGGGTTGGTACATCCAGCCATTCGGCGACTTCGGAAATAGTGCGGAAGGCGTCGGGCGATTTAGTGTCCATTCAGATTTACCGTTTATTGCCTTCGGCCACGCGGTCGCGCATCAGGTGCGATGGGCGAAAGGTAAGCACATGGCGCGGGTGAATTGGCACCTCTTCGCCGGTCTTGGGATTGCGCCCGACGCGGGCTGATTTCGCGCGCACGGAAAATGTGCCGAAAGATGAAATTTTCACTGAATCGCCCGAGGCGAGCGCATCTGACATATGGGCCAGGACGGATTCAACCAGTTGCGCAGATTCATTCCGGCTTAGCCCGACTTCGCGAAATACGGCTTCGCTCAGGTCCATCCGGGTTAGTGTTTTATCGCTCATATCGCCCCCCAAGGAATGTAGGGCAACATTGCCGTGATCGGTTTTCAAAGTCAATCTCAATGACTTGGGGGGCAGAGCACAGGTAACACGTGAAATCAGGCCCCTTGCCGTTACCAGCGCAGGATCGCCGACCCCCAGGCCAGACCGCCGCCAATCGCTTCGGTCACGATCAGATCGCCCTGTTTGATCTGGCCGCGTTGTTTGCCCACCGACAGGGCCAGGGGAATGGATGCCGCCGAGGTGTTGCCATGATCCTGCACGGTCAGAATGACCTTTTCCAGCGGCAGGCCCATTTTCGTGGCGGTTGATTTGATGATCCGCAGATTGGCCTGATGGGGCACCATCCAATCAATGTCAGCGCCATTCAAACCCACCTTGGCCAGGGATGCGTGGGCGGTTTGTGCAAGCTTTTCAACGGCATGGCGGAACACTTCTTTGCCCTGCATCCGCAAGAAACCGGTTTTGCCGGTGGACACGCCGCCATCGACATACAGCGCGTCTTTGTATTGCCCGTCAGAATGAAGATCGGTCGACAGAATGCCACGATCGGCATTCTCACCGGTGCCTGTCTGCGCCTCAAGGATCAGCGCGCCCGCGCCATCACCGAACAAAACACAGGTGCTGCGGTCTGTCCAATCCATGATCCGGCTGAATGTTTCGGAACCAATCACCATCACCCGGTTTGCCTGACCCGACAGGATCAGGGCATTGGCATTGGCCAAGGCAAAAACGAATCCTGCACAAACCGCTTGTACATCAAAGGCGAATCCACGGGTCATGCCCAGATTGGCCTGAACCATCGTCGCCGCCGATGGAAAAGTGAAATCGGCGGTCGAGGTGGCAAGGATGATCGCATCGACATCATCGGCGCGCAATCCGGCATCATCCAATGCCGCCAAAGCCGCGCGTGTGGCCAGATCAGAGGTGCCTTGGCCATCGGCGGCAAAATGGCGCCGCTCGATTCCGCTGCGGCTGCGAATCCATTCATCCGAGGTATCGACCCAGTCCATGAATTCGGCGTTTTCAACAATGCGTTCGGGAAGGTAGTGTCCAACCCCGCGAACAACGGCGCGTATAGTCATGGTGTGGGTTCGCTTTGTTCAAGATCGTGATCTGTGCGCTCGGCCAGACCTGCGGCGATGCGCGCCGCCAGTTTTTCGTTAAAGCCCGATTGGGCCAATCGGAATGACAATTTGATCGCCGCCGAAATGCCTGTGGCATCTGCGCCGCCGTGCGATTTTACAACCGTACCGTTCAGCCCCAGAAAGATACCGCCATTTACCCGGCGCGGATCGATTCGTTTTTGGAACCGCTTCAATGCGCCAAGGGCAAGCATTGCGCCAAAGCGCGACAGCATGTTGTGGGTCAGGGCAGCGCGCAATTGATCGCTGATCAGTTTCGCGGTGCCTTCGCCGGTTTTCAGGGCAACATTGCCGGTAAACCCATCGGTGACAATGACGTCAACGCGGTCTGACGGGATATCGCCACCCTCAACAAAACCGACAAAATCGAAATATGAGTCATCTGCCGCACTGGCAATCAGATCATGGGCCGCCTTCAATTCGGCGCGGCCCTTATGCTCTTCGGTGCCGACATTCAGCAATCCGATGCGCGGACGTTCCAGCCCCAAACCGTTGCGGGCATAGGATGTGCCCATCAGCGCGTATTTCAGCAAATCATCGGCGTCGGCGCGAATATCCGCGCCCACATCCAACATCACGTTGAACCCGACCTTGTTGCGCGATGGCCAAAGACAGGCAATGGCAGGGCGATTGACGCCCTCAACCTTGCGCAGGCGCAGCATGCTGATTGCCATCAGCGCGCCCGTGTTGCCGCAAGACACGGCCACGGCTGCTTCGCCGTCGCGCACCGATTCGATACACGACCACATCGATGTATCCTTGCCATTGCGCATTACATGGCTGGGCTTGTCTTCCATCGAAACAACACCGGCACAGTCGCGGATGTCGACACGATCACTCAAACCGGCCTGTTGCACCAACGGCGCCAAGGTTGCCTTTGGCCCGTGCAGGATAAAACCGATGTCATTGTTTTTATGTGCAGAAATCGCCAAGCCTTTGACGACGGCCTGTGGCCCCTGATCGCCGCCCATGGCATCGACCGATATGATCGTGCGGCCGGTGCCCGAAATTGCCCCGCCACTGGGGGCGGGGGCATCATCGCTGGAGGCGGAAGGGGCTTTGGACATCGGATAAGGCGACGGTTAAGCCGCGTCGTCGTCCAGTTCGATGTCGTCTGCAGGTGCCACGACTTCGCGTTCGGCATAGTGACCGCAAGCGCCACACACATGGTGGGGGCGTTTCAGTTCGCCGCAGTTGGGGCATTCAGCAGGGTTGCCTGCTGTCAGGGAATCGTGTGCGCGGCGCATGTTGCGGCGGGACTTGGTGATTTTATTCTGTGGGACGGCCATGTCTCAACCTCGGGGTTCGCGGGGCCAAATGGCCCGGTGTTTCATTCGTTTGCGCCCATCGTTGGACAGTGACGCATATCCTGCAGGGCCTTACGCCGATTGGCGCCACGGTTCAAGCCCCGTTGCATCGCCTTGCAAAGAGCGCGAAACATACCGTCGTTTCGCGTCAGGGCAAGGGGTTATTCGTCTTTTGGTGGTTCCAACGCCTCGCGCAGCCCTGCAAGGCCGGCAAAGGGGCGGGTATCTTCGTCGCGCATCGGGGTTTTTCCGGCTTCGGTAAACACCGCTTCGCCCAATTCCACACCTTGTGCGCGCGGAAAATCAGGCAGCGCCAGCGCCAATGCCTCGGCCAGAACGAGGTTCAGATCCAACGTGGCTGGCAAGGCTTCGGCGGTGTCGTCTTCGGGCATTTCAACTTCGCCGGTGGTGTCGGGCTCTTGCCAGTCGGCCAGATAGCGCCGGGTGACATCGGTATCGATTCGGGTGGTAACGGGCGCCAGGCTGACCACACAGGGCTGTACGACGGTGGCACCCAGGGTTGCATCCAATTGCCAATCGCGCCCCGAAAGCGGGGTCAGCGTGCCGGCAAAGCGCAGTTTTTTTACCCCGTCTATGCCGAGGTCGCGCGCCAATGCGGCACGGGCGGCGGCATCTGGGGCCAATTCAAACGCGGTTTCGCGCCGTTGGGCCAAATCGGCCAGACGCAGGATGTGGGACCGGGGGGCAGGATCGGGCATGTCAGTCTTTCGATTCTTGAACAGGGGGCCAACACGGGGTAAGCCATGTGAAGGTAAGCAATATAACGATAAGTTAAAAGCGGGGCATGGATGGTATGGGGCGATTTGCCAAGGGAATACAGCGCGCAGTGTTATTATGTGCGGTGCTGGGGGTGGCGGCCTGTTCATCGGTGTACCGCAATCACGGCTATGTTCCGGCCGATGACCAGCTTGAGGTGATTGAAGTGGGCGTTGATACCCGCGAAACAGTGGCAACCGCCGTGGGCCGCCCGACATCAACCGGCGTTCTGGATGCGGGCGGTTGGTATTATGTCAAAAGCCGGTTCCAACATTTCGGCCCCCGCGCGCCAAAAGAGATCGATCGTCAGGTATTGGCGATTTCCTTTACCGAAGGCGGCGTGGTTGAAAATATCGAACGGTTCGGCCTTGAAGATGGGCGTGTTGTCGTTCTGTCGCGCCGGATCACCGACAGCAATATCAAGGGCATTGGGTTCTTGCGTCAGTTGTTTGGCAATCTCGGCAATTTCTCAGCCGGCGATTTCCTGCAATAATCTGGATCTTGCGGCGGTGCGCCATTGGGGCAGACCCACGGCGCACCGCCGAACGCTCAACCGGATTTGGGTTTGAAGTCCAACGCGACGCCGTTCAGGCAGTATCGCTGGCCGGTGGGTTGTGGTCCGTCGGGGAAAACATGCCCCAAATGCGCGTCGCACCGCTTACAATGCACTTCGGTTCGGCTCATCAACCACGACCGGTCGGTGGATTCGCCCACCAGTTCGGGGTTGGACGGTTTCCAGAAACTGGGCCAGCCGGTGCCGCTGTCGAATTTGTGCGCCTGATCGAAGATTTCCGCCCCGCAACAGACGCAATTGAATGTGCCGGGCTCTTTTGGAAAATCATCGTGGGAAAATGCCCGCTCTGTGCCGTGTTTGCGCGTTACCTTGAACGCCAGGTCGGACAGTTCGGCGCGCCATTCGGCATCGGTTTTAGTGATCTTTTCCATCGCTTTTGTTCCTTCTGCTTTTGCCCGGCTTGTGCGCCCGGCGGTGTTGATGCCATATCTAAGGTGTTTTGCAAGGCAGACCACCCATGAACCTGATCCACGCGATCGACCCATTGGAAAAAGGGCCATTGCGGGTGCGTGCCCTGACCGGGCCCGCCGATCTGGCCGCGCTTCTGGCGGTGCGGGGCCTGTGTTTTCGTGGCCATGCAGGCGCCGATGATAGGGATCAGTATGACGATGACTGTATCCATATGGTGATTGAACGGCGGGATTGCATCATTGGCGGTTTCCGTCTACGCCGGTTTTCAGGTGCCGAAATAGCCGATAGTTACAGCGCACAGTTTTATGATCTGACACCGCTTCATCGATTTTCCACCCCGATGCTTGAACTGGGCCGGTTTTGTATCGACCCGGTGCATCAGGATGCCGATGCCGTGCGACTGGCCTGGGGGGCGATCACGCAACAGGTTGATCGTGGGGGTGTTGGCCTGTTGTTTGGGTGCAGTTCGTTCGCGGGCTGCGATCCGGCACCGTATCACGATGCGTTCGGGGTGTTGCGCACGCGCCATCTGGCGCCGCGCGGCTGGGCCCCCGGTATGGGCCGCGGTGCAACTGTACGGTTTGCCGATTTGCCCATGGTTCACGATCGCGGCGCCGGGCTGCGCGCCTTGCCGCCACTGTTGCGCACGTATCTGGCCATGGGCGGATGGGTCAGCGATCATGCAGTGATTGATCGCGCGCTTGGAACGGTGCATGTGTTTACCGGCCTTGAAATCGGTCAGGTGCCGCCGGGCCGGGCGCGATTGCTGCGCGCCGTGGCCGCAGGTGGGCAGGTATTTCAAGATCGCGATCAGACGGGGCGTTGACCTTCTTGGGTGGGCGGCTTAGCTGAGCCTCATGGCACGCGCACCCCTTTTACAACTCTCCGATATCGCCCTCACCTTTGGCGGCGATCCTGTATTTTCAAACCTCGATCTGGTGGTTCAGCCCGGCGATCGGGTGGCCCTTGTCGGGCGCAATGGTTCGGGAAAATCCACCCTGATGAAGGTGATGGCCGGACTTGTCGAACCCGACAGTGGCACCCGCGTGGTGACCCCGGGCATTGGCGTGGGATACATGGAGCAGGACCCCGGCATGGAGGGGCACGCCACCTTGGGCGACTATGCCGCCAGCGGGCTGGATCTGGGCGATTCCTATCGCGTTGAAATGGTGGCCGAAGGGCTGAAATTTGATCCGTCGCGCGCTGTTTCGGTGGCCAGCGGTGGCGAAAGACGCCGCGCCGCATTGGCCAAACTTCTGGCCGAGGCGCCGGGTTTGATGCTGTTGGATGAACCGACAAACCATCTGGATATTCAAGCAATTCAATGGCTTGAAAGCGAACTTTCAACCACCCGCACCGCTTTTGTTCTGATTTCGCATGACCGCGCGTTCCTGAACGCGCTGACCCGCGCGACCCTGTGGATTGATCGCGGCCAGGTGCGCCGACAGGAAAAGGGATTCGTCCATTTCGAGGCATGGCGCGATGAAATCTGGGCCGAAGAAGACGTGCAGCGCCACAAACTGGATCGCAAGATCAAGGCCGAGGCACGATGGGCCGTTGAGGGCATTTCAGCCCGGCGCAAACGCAATCAGGGCCGGGTGCGCGCCTTGGGCGAATTGCGCGCCGAACGCAGTGCGCAGATCCGCCGCCAGGGCACCGCCGCAATGGCGCTTGAGGCGGGACCAACCAGCGGCAAGCGTGTAATGGAAGCGCGCGGTATATCAAAGACTTACGATGGAAAGGTCATCCTTGCGCCGTTTGATCTGCGGGTACAGCGCGGCGACAGGATTGCCTTTGTCGGGCCCAATGGTGTGGGCAAAACCACGCTGCTGAAAATGCTGATTGGCGAAATTGAACCTGATACCGGTACGGTTCAGATGGGCACCAATATGGATCTCGCGGTGTTCGATCAGAACCGCGTCCAGTTGGAGCACGACAAAACCCTGTGGGAAAACCTGACCGGTGATCCGGCGATTGGTGTCTCGGGCAAGGCCGATCAGGTCATGGTGCGTGGAATGCCGCAGCATGTGATCGGCTATCTCAAAAGCTTCCTGTTTTCCGAGGCGCAGGCCCGCGCGCCTGTCCGCTCTCTTTCGGGGGGGGAAAAGGCGCGTTTGTTGCTCGCCCGAATCATGGCGCGGCAATCCAACGTTCTGGTGTTGGACGAACCCACCAACGATCTGGATGTCGAAACATTGGACCTGCTGCAGGATCTGTTGGCCGATTATGATGGCACGGTTTTGCTGGTCTCGCACGACCGTGATTTCCTGGATCGTGTTGCCGATACCACCGTCGCCATGGAAGGCGACGGGCGTGCCACGGTTTACGCCGGCGGTTGGACCGATTACCAATCGCAACGGGGCGAACGCGTTGCCGAAGCGGCCGCTGTGACCAAAAAACCTGCCGCACCGGTGAGCGAGGAAAAGCCAGCCGCGGGCGGATTGTCATTTACCGAAAAGCACCGGTTGGAAGCATTGCCCGCTGAAATTGCCCGGCTGGAAGCGGAAATCGCCAAGCTGGAAGAGTTGATGATGGATCCTGATCTGTTCACCCGGGAACCGGTAAAGTTTCAAAAGGCAACCGACGCTTTGATTGCCCGCCACGATCTTCTTTCGACTGCCGAAGAAGAGTGGTTGGCGCTTGAGGAAAAAGCTGCGCAATAAATTCCCGCGTGGCCCAATTGTGATCTGAGGGCCCGCCCCATGACATCAAATCTGCGTCTTTTGGCGATTGCGACGATTGTTATCGGGGCATTGGTTTTCGGCCTGAAATGGGCCGCCTTCATCGTCACCGGCAGTGTGGCATTGTATTCCGATGCTCTTGAAAGTGTTGTGAATATTGGCGCGGGCATCTTGGCCCTTGTGGCAATTCACGTCAGCGCCAAACCCCCCGATGCCAACCACCATTATGGCCACGCCAAGGCCGAATATCTGTCGGCTGTCGCCGAAGGCGTGATGATTGTCGTCGCCGCGCTTTTGATCATGACCGAAGCATATGGCGCCTTGGCCCGCCCTCGTGCCCTGGATGCGCCGCTTTTGGGGCTGGCGATAAATGGCGCCGCAACCATTCTGAACGTGATCTGGTCGACAATCCTGATTCGTGTCGGTACATCGGCCCGTTCGCCCGCCTTGGTGGGGGATGGGCGGCATTTGCGGGCCGATGTGATTACCTCGGTCGGGGTGATCCTGGGCTTGATTTTCGCCCAGATCATCGGCTGGGCCTGGCTTGATCCGGCAATGGCGATGGGTGTGGCGCTGTATGTTTTATGGTCTGGATGGTCGTTGATGCGGGTATCAATCGCCGGCTTGATGGATGCGGCCCCCAACGCCGAAATGCGCCAAAAGGTGGAAACGGTGATCGCCGAAAACGGCAAGGGTGCGCTGCAGGCCCATGATTTGCGGATGCGGGAAACGGCGCATATGACGTTTATTGATTTCCACCTGATCGTACCGGGCACGATGACAGTGTCGGAATCGCACACGATCTGTGACAGAATCGAAACCGCGCTGGCCGCCGATTTCAGCGGAGCCGTTATTTCAATTCATGTTGAACCTGAAATCAAACAAAAATCCGGCGATGTGGTTGATCTGACGGGATTTTATTAACCGCGAAATCCGGTTGCGACGACAAATTTTTCTGAACTGTCAGATCTTGATGCGGGCGGTTTCACATTCACCACCTTGGTGAATTTTTGCTTCAACAACTGTTGCAGATCAGCCTCGGCGCCGCCTGCCAGAACCTTGGCCACGAAGGTGCCGCCGGGATTAAGCACATCAAACGCAAAATGCGCTGCCGCCTCGCACAGCATCATGATGCGCAAATGATCGGTTTGCTTGTGGCCCGAACTGGACGCCGCCATATCCGACATGACCACGTCGGCCGGCCCGTCGAGCCATGCTTTTACCTTTTCATCGGCGCCTTCTTCCAGAAAATCCAGCACATGAATATCGCAGCCCGCGATCGGCTCGACCTCTTGAAGATCAATCGCCACGATCTTGCCCACCGCCTTGCCAGGTTTATCGCCCAACGCGTTGACGCGGCGCGCGGCAACCTGACACCATCCGCCGGGTGCGCAGCCCAAATCGACAACCCGCGCCCCGGGCACCAGAAAGCGATATTTATCGTCCAGCTCAAGAATCTTGAAAGCGGCGCGCCCGCGATAGCCCATCGCCTGAGCTTTTTTCACGTATGGGTCATTCAACTGGCGCTGCAACCACAGAGTTGACGACATTTTGCGCCCCCGGGCTGATTTTACCCGGATGGTCAAATCGCGCTGGCCGCGCCCTGAATTGTTTTTCTTGCCGGGTGGTTTGCCCATGGTGCGATCCTTTGTTGCGGCCCCTTCTTAAACCCTGTGTGCACCAATTGCCATTGTCATCATCAACAGTTTATTTTCGGTTAAGATGGCTGGATTTTAAACCTTTTTGTCCCGCACAGCGCGAAAAACATACAGACGGATCGCTGTTGCAAGACCGGTTTCGGGCGTGCGTTCTGCATCAATTTCGGCGGCCAAGTCATTGATCGGGCGGTTATTTTCCGCAGCAATGGCGCGAAATGCGTGCCAAAAGTCGTCTTCCAATGAAACCGAAGTGCGATGGCCGCGCAATGTCAGAGAATGTTTGCGGGGCCGGTCGCTCATTCTTCTTGCTTGTGCTGATCAAGGGCGCGCGCCGCCTTTGCGTTGCTTGTCGCATTCAGGATTTTCTCTGCTTTACTTTGGCCATGTTTGATCGCGTTCGCATCAGCCTGCATGCGCTTTTCGTCCCGCGCGCGCTGTTTGCGCGCGCGGTTAAGGTTGATCGGCTCGCTCATTTAGGGCCGATCATGTTTTCCGGGCGCACAACCTTGTCAAAGGTTTCCTCATCGACAAACCCAAGGGCGATTGCCTCTTGTTTCAAAGTCGTGCCGTTTTTATGGGCCGTTTTGGCGACCTTGGTGGCGTTGTCATATCCGATGGTGGGGGCCAAAGCGGTGACCAGCATTAATGATTCGTTCATGATGCGGGTGATATTGTCAGTATTGGCGGTGATTCCCACCACACAATTATCGGTAAACGCGGTGGCTGCATCGCCCAGCAGTTGCATGGATTGCAGAACGTTATAAGCCATCATCGGCTTGTACACGTTCAGCTCGAAGTGACCCTGTGATCCGGCAAAGCCAACGGCGGCGTCGTTTCCAAAGACATGGGCGCACACCTGAGTCAGCGCCTCACATTGGGTTGGGTTTACCTTGCCCGGCATGATCGAACTGCCCGGTTCATTCTCGGGCAGCATCAATTCGCCCAAACCACAGCGGGGGCCAGACCCAAGCAAACGAATATCATTGGCGATCTTGAACAGCGACGCGGCAACCGTTTTCAACGCGCCAGACATTTCCACAAGGGCGTCATGGGCGGCCAGGGCTTCAAATTTGTTCGGGGCGGTGACAAAGGGCAGGCCGGTTATATCGGCCATGTTTGCGGCCACTTCCTCGGCCCAACCCACGCGGGTGTTCAGCCCGGTGCCAACGGCGGTGCCCCCTTGGGCCAGTTCGTAAATATGGGGCAGGGCGGCTTTTACCCGTTTGATCGCCATTGCCACTTGATGGGTGTATCCGCCGAATTCCTGCGCCAGGGTCAGGGGGGTGGCATCCATCGTATGAGTGCGGCCAATTTTGATGATGCCGTCAAATTCGGCAACTTTTGCCTGCAACGCGGCGTGGAGTTTTTCGAGACCCGGCAGTGTCACATCCCGCGCGGTTGTAGCCACGGCAATGTGCATCGCGGTTGGGAACGTATCGTTGGACGATTGGCCCATGTTACAATGATCGTTCGGATGCACCGGATCCTTGGTGCCGATGGTGCCGCCCAGAATTTCGATGGCCCGATTGGCGATCACTTCGTTGGCGTTCATGTTGGATTGGGTGCCCGATCCGGTCTGCCAGACGACCAGTGGAAAGTTATCGTCAAACTTGCCAGCCACCACTTCGGCCGCCGCCTGCATGATCGCATCGGCCTTTTCGCCGTCGAGCGCGCCAGCCTTTTTGTTGGCCTGGGCGCAGGCCTGTTTGATCACGCCCAGCGCGCGAACGATGGCAATGGGCTGTTTTTCCCACCCGATCGGGAAATTCAGGATCGAGCGTTGGGTCTGCGCGCCCCAGTATTTATCGGACGGCACCTCAAGGGGGCCAAAGCTGTCGGTTTCTGTGCGTGTATTTGTCATCTCTGCCTCATCCGCAAAAGGGTTGGCGGTGTTTTAAGGGCAGGCAGCGGTGAAATCAATTGGTATACGATAGTATGCGAAAAATGACCTAGGGTGTTCGGCGATAAAACCGATAGACGCGCGCCGGGGGCAGATTGCGCAAAACGCGCGCGCCTTTTTCCACACGCAGATCCAGCTCGGCAATCAGATCGGCAGGCAGCGGCGGACGCGGGCCATAGGTAAATTGAACCAAAGGCGCGCCCGGAGCCAAGAGTTTGAACGCCGCCATGACAATTTCGTGGCGTACCGCGTTGGGCATCGAAAGCAGCGGCAGACCCGAGATCACCGCCGCTGCCCCTTTGGGCATGCTTGCGCGCATCAGGTCAGGCGCAGTTTGGGCCGGTTGTTGGTGGATGGTCACTGCGGGCGGCAGGGTTGCGCCCAAATGTGCGGCCAATTCTCTATCCAGTTCGAACAGAGTCAGACGGTCAGGGGGCAGGCCGGTCTCCAGTATCGCGCGGGTGATGCGGCCCGTGCCGGGGCCAAATTCAACCATCGGGCCCGTATGGGGGCCAATACCGGCAGCCATCGCATTGGCCAATTCGCGCGAGGATGGCGCAATCGCAGATATTTGCCGCGGGTTTTGCAACAGGCGTCGCCGAAACATGGCGAATTCAGAGACCTGCGCTGTCACCCGTTAAATGCCCCCTTGGCCTTAATTTTTGCGAAAACTGTCAAGGCTGACAACCTGCGCCGCGCCGGGTTCGGCGTCAGGCACTGTGTCATCCTCGGTTTCGTCATCGTCTTCGGCGATTTTGGTTTGGGTTTCGAACCGCAGACCAAATTCAACCGACGGATCCACAAAGGTACGGATCGCATCATAAGGGATATACAGGGGTTCGGGGCTTTCACCAAAATTCAGGGTAATTGAAAACCCTTCGTCCGTCACCTCAAGCCCGTCATACCAATGCTGCACAACGACAGTCATCTCATCGGGATACCGATCAGACAGCCAATCGGCGATTTCCACATCGGGATGCATCGTATCGAAGGTGATGAAAAAGTGATGTTCGCCCGGCAGACCGCGTTCAGAGATGTCGTTCAGAACCTCTTGGATTAGGCCCCGCATGGCGCGATGCATCAAATTTCCATAGTCGATTTTGCGCGACATCCACAGCCCCCTGATTGTTATGGATAGCATAGAACATTCGTAGGTGATGAAAAGGGCCGGCAGACGGTTTTCGCCATAAGCGCCGGAAATCAACCATATACCGGCCCACGCCATCCCATCGATCGTCGCAATGTCCAGGCCAGATGATCCCGATCAATCCTCACGACCGCCAAAAGACAGCAAGCTGATACGCGGAAAATTGTGAGGGATGGCGCAATTCCCAAAGCAACGTGATTTTGCCCGCAGTGTTCTGTCAAATACAAAGGCCCACCTTGAATGCGCCACCTCAGACCAGCGGTTCACCCGACAGGCACAGCATTACCGCCTCGTGGGGAATAAGGCCGAGCTGTTGGAAAAGCCCGAGAAAATCAAAATGGTTGTACACTTCGACAATCAGGCCATGTTCAAATCGCGCGATGATCTGTCCGGTTGCGGTGATAACCGCCGTGTTGATTTGTGACTCGGCGCGCACGCGGATCATGACCGATACCCAGTTTTCATCGGACAGGGTTTTGATGACTGTGATTTCGGGGTGTTCGACAAGGTTCAGCAGCGCCAGAACCATGGTTTTAAAATCCTCGGGCGTCAGTGTCATATCTGGCAACAGCCCCTCGGCCCCGACATTGGGCGCGAACACGCGATCGATCAGATCCATATCGGCATCCACCCACACGCGTTGCAGGAAATCATGCATAATTTCAACATTGGTCATGGCGGCCTCGGGTTAGGGGTGCGCCATGTTTAGGGTGCGATCTCTTTCAAAATGCTGAAAGAAACAGTTCAATTTGTTTAGAGTGGTCATGAAAGGGGAAAGTGCAGGCTTCTGTTGCCAGGTGCCTGCGAACCCCGCCTTACGCGGCTAGGCGTAAGGACTTAAGATTTGGTCTTAGTGACAGCTTACGCTGCGACTGCGACCGGAGCATGGTTGTTATTGGCAACTATACTATATGCACCGATATCGGTGGTAGCTCACCGAGTAAAAGCAAACAGTTTTAAACGTTTGTCGATCCTATTTCGGCCCCATGCCCCCGCCAATACGGGTGATTTGGTGGAGCCGCCGGGTACCGCCCCCGGGTCCAATCCGTGTATTATCTGCGCGTTTATCACCATAGTCAGGTTGCCCTGACAGGATTGAAGGTATGCCCATCACCGCCCCATTTCAAGCTGTCATCGCAATTTTATTTGGGCGCAGTTTTGGTTGTGGTTTCTGTCACGCCATTACATCGCCAAGCGTGCGTTGCAATCGATGGCAAGAAGATCGAGTCGCGCTTCGGCCAATTTCAGATCAAGCAGCGCGACGACAAGCTGATCCACAGGCGTTGTAAGTTGGCCGACAACACCCCCGACCAGGCCCAGAACACCGCCCACCAAACGACCCAGACCACCGGGCAACACATCGCCGATGATGTCAATAATCAGGCGCCGCAAATCATTGCTGAGCGACGCGGTCAGGCCCGGCGTTGTCGGGCCGAAAATCTTCGCTGTGCCATGGTCGTAATCGGCCCGGCTGAATGATACACTGCGCCGTACCGGTTCATAGCGATAGCCGTTTTCATCCATGTGATCGGTGTTTCCGCCCAGCGACAGCCCCAAGGCGCGGGCGCGAACCGACACCTGAAGCAGGTCTGCCTCGACCGGTGAAAACACCGCGACGGATTGTTCGGGCGCTTTGCTGCAGGCAACGCCATCGTCAGACAGATGCGCCGCCGCATTTGCCACGTCGATGATAAGAGACAATTCCGCAAGCCCCGCAAGGCGCACACCGTTGACATGCAGGCGGATTTGCGATGTGCGCGCCACCGCATCCGGATCTCCGGGCACGGCACCCATGACAATCTGGCGCGGGTCCGATACCTGAACCGTAATGTCAGCTGCGGCCAATGGGCCCAGATCAATGTCAAGCTTCAGATCAACAACCCGTTTTCCCAATATTTCGGCCGATCCAAACACAATGTCAGACACCGCAAGTTCAAGCTCGTGAAGGGGTGATCCCACAACCGTGCGGCGCAATTCGCGATCCAGATACAGCAAATCGCCCAGCCGTATGTCACCCAACCGGCGCGTGATTGTCTGACCCAGGGCCGTGCCGATGATGATGGATGCGTCAATCCGTGCATCCAGAATATCACCATAGGTCGTATGCCCCGGCTGAAGAATATCAGCCTCGGCAGCGACAGCGCCAAGAAATTCAAACCCCCGCAACCGCACACCGTGACCAGAGCACAAGGTGTCTAATCCGGCGCCAACAATCGGGCGCAACATCCCCCGAAACAGATTGAGGCTCAGCAGGCAATTCGACAGCGCAAATCCGACCCGGGGTCGCACGGCGGCGGTGGCGGCGCGGGCGATCATCAGCTCGTCTTGTGCCAGGAACGCGCCCAGAACAAAAAATCTGGGCCGCGCTGTTGCGGTCACGCGCACGGCATTTGTTCCGTCAAGGCGGTGCTGGGTGGGCGTGGGCGAAAAGTGATGATCGTCAGACAATGTGCCAAAAACGATCTGATCATCATCAAGCGGCAAAAGCGGAAAAGGCCAGACCCCGGGGCGGGTGTGGGTGTTCTGTGCGGCCTTGCGCGAAATCTTGGCGGTGTCAAACCGCCGGGCTGCCGTGAGGGCGGCCAGATCCGCCCGCGCCTGAACGTGGCGTTTTTGGGCATTCAGACTGGTCAGATCAATCGCCACGCCAATGCCCATCAGAATGGCGGGCAAGACGACCAATGCAAAAATGCTCAGCCCACCATTTTCCTTCACCATCAGGGTGCGAAATGCATTTTTGAACCGCGCGCCAATCACAGCAACATCTCCGCCGAGCCGGACATTTCCGTGACGGAAAACCCGATGAGTGTTCCCAAGCGATGGGCCAGTGTTTCGCTCAGATCATAGGTGATTGCGACCATGATTGAACGCCCCGCATCCTGACTGTGGCAGATCACATCACTCACCCGCTCTGCGGTGACAAACGGCAGACCTTCGACAAGTTTGGGCAGAACATCCGATTGAAGCGACAGACAAATCTGATCAATCGGAAACGCGCGGTCAACATAGGTGAGCGACAGGCGCGTCATGTCAGATGCCAAATGTTGAACATCGCTGAGCGTGGCGAAATACATCGCAATCGCCGCCATCGATAAACAGACAAGCAGTATTCCGGGAAACAGAATTGCAAATTCGACCGAAATACTGCCATCCTCACGCCGCAAAAAACGCTGTATCGGGGGATGTTTGTGAATGTGCAAAAACATGGCTGCTCCTCCATATCCAAAGGCATTCTGAAAAGGGGGATCTGCCCCTCACACAGAGTTGATTGAAAATTTGAAAAGCGGCTTTGTTAGGGCATTCACACGGGCAAAACGGCGCAAATGTGACACATCTTGGCCATCAACGAAACGAGATACAACCGAAACGCGAGGCGCGCGGCCCTGTAAAACAAGGGTTGGACGGACGTAAACCAGCCGTTAACAGGTGTGGCAGAGCAACTGTTTATCGTTCGAATGAATTTTGAAAAATATTTCTACATTGCAAATTTAGGTCGCCAAACCGCTGAAGGACCATGTGTTTGCAGGTGTTTTGGCAATTTCTTTGCAAAAAACCGGCGCCGGATGCCAGCGCCGATTCCTTTTTTAACAGTTTTGGCTCAGAAACCGGCCTTGATCATCTCAAAAGCTTCCGACTGCTTTGTGCGCAGTTCGTTTGCCATCGGAAGTTGTGCCAGGATCGGTGCATCGATTGCGCCCATGCCAACCGCGGTCAACGCGTCGTCGCCAAAGGCGGCCATGGCTGTTGCGTTGGCATGGCCATACCCGGCATCCAACAAGGGCTGGGTTGAGGATGGGTGCAGCAGCGCGTTCAGGTAATCATATACCTTGTCTTCTGATCCCTGTCCGTCGGCCAGATTGACATAACCACACAACCACAACGATGATCCTTCGGTCGCTTCGCGCTGAAAGCCGATGGGATAGCCCTGATCGGCCATAGTGGGCAGGGTTTCATTCCAGGCCCATGAAATCAGGATTTCACCGGTCGCCATCAACTGGGCCAGTTCGGCCGGGTCGGTCCAATAGGTGCGCAGGTTTTCATGGACTTCGCGCAGCCACGCATTGGCCGCTTCGAATTGGGCGTCGGTTGCGTTTGTCCAATCGGTTGTGCCGGTGGCCAGATAGGCCAGGGCATAGGTATCATCGACGTTGTCAGGCAGGGTCATCCGCGCGGCGTATTTCGGGTTTTTGAACACATCCAGCGATGCCACATCCTCGGCTGGCACCTCATCGGTGTTATAGGCAATGCCGGTTGATCCGAAATCGGTCGGGATGAAATAGGTATCGGTGGCGGCAGAAATATCTTTGCCGGTCAGATTGGCATCGAGATCATCAAAGGCGGTGATGCGCGATGTATCCCACGGATCAAGAATGCCTGCTTCGACCCATTTTGTAACCGACCCGGCGCAAACATGGCTGACGTCGGCCTTGAACCCGCTGCGCAGTTTTTGAAACGCTTCTTCTTCGTCGCCAAAGAACGCAAATGTGGGCGCGGCGCCGTGTTGTTCGACATAAGTTGTATGAAACGCCTCATTTTCGAAACCGGGATAATCGAACACCAGCAATTCGGCATCCTGGGCCGTCGAAACGGTGGCGATCAAAATCATCGCTGTGGCGCTGAGAAGGGTCTTGGTCATGGCTTTCCTCCCGTGAAAGCTGGGGTTTTGGTGGTGCACGATAGAAAGGGCGCGGCGGTGCGGCAAGATGAATTTGATCACGTGGCGCGGGTTGTGCGCGATTTCTTTCGTTTGACGGTAAAGGGAAGTGGGAGGGGGCGTATCGCTGTTCTGTTGGTCATGTAGTGTTTTATGCTGTTACAAGACAACAGGCGGAAATTGTGACACTTTTGCCAAGTGAACGCTGTGGGAGAGAGCAGATCGGGGTTGCCGAGGGCGACCCGGGGCGTGATCTTGGGCAAAGTCGAGGGTTCGGTGACCGGGGCAGACGCCGGGGGGCCAGCCCCCCGGACCCCCCGGGATATTTGGAAAACGAAAATGGAGGATAGGATGTTTCGAGCATTGGTAGTGGAAAAGGATGACGCGGGCAAAACCGTGGCCGGAGTACAGGAAATTGGCGAGGATCGTCTGCCCGATGGCAATGTGACCGTTGCTGTTGAATATTCGACGGTGAATTACAAGGATGGCCTGTGCATTGGCCCCGGGGGTGGGTTGGTGCGCAATTACCCCCATGTGCCGGGCATCGATTTTGCCGGAACGGTCGAGACATCGGATGATCCGCGTTATGGCGTTGGCGACAAGGTGGTTTTGACCGGTTGGCGTGTGGGCGAAGCCCATTGGGGGGGCTATGCCCAAAAAGCGCGGGTCAAGGCCGATTGGCTGGTTCCACTGCCAGATGGGTTGAGCGCGCGTGATGCCATGGCCGTGGGTACGGCCGGATTTACCGCAATGCTGGCGGTGATGGCATTGGAGGATCACGGGCTGGAGCCGGGGCGCGGGCCGGTCTTGGTAACCGGGGCCGCGGGCGGCGTTGGGTCAGTGGCGACGGCGATTCTGGCAAACCTTGGCCATGAGGTGGCGGCGGTGACCGGACGGCCGGAAACCGAAACGTACCTGCGCGATTTGGGGGCCACCCAGATTGTTGCGCGCGAGGAGATTGGCGAAACCGTAAAGCGCCCGCTGGAGGCGGAGACCTGGGCGGGATGTGTTGATGCGGTGGGCGGTGCGATGTTGGCGCGGGTGCTGGGGCAAATGAAATACGGCGGATCGGTTGCCGCTGTCGGATTGGCGGGCGGTGCGGCTTTGCCCGCAACGGTCATTCCGTTCCTGTTGCGCGGCGTCAACCTGTTGGGGATCGATTCGGTGATGCAGCCGTTTGAGAACCGTCAGCGTGCCTGGGCACGGATTGCCAAGGATCTGCCGTTGGACAAGCTGAATGCCATGGTCACGTCAGCCACCCTGTCTGATTTGCCCGGTCTGGGGCGTGATATCCTGAACGGTCAGATCAAGGGGCGCGTGGTTGTGGACGTCAACGCCTGAGCGATACCCAGACAGGGCGGGTGACAACCGCCACGCGCCCTGTTAGCGTAAACCCATCATATATGTATCGCAGGCGGGGCGGTGTGATCCGGGAATGCCCAACAGGTTTGGGGGGTGCGCGGCGCCGCCCCGAAATCAGGACTGGGGACAAACCAAACATGGGGGACGCACCGTGGTAGAAACCACCTCGACGCATGGGATACCCGATCCCGAGGGCCACACGGCCATCATCGAAACCGAACACGAAATTGGCGATGACAATATCGAAGGCCGGTTGGGGACGATCGGCTTTGATATTCATAATCCGGTGTTCATGATCGCCGCCTTGTCGATCATCGCCTTTGTATTTTATACCATCGCCTTGCCCGAACAGGCCAATTCGATCTTTACGGCGATGTTCAATTTCACAACGAAAAACTTTGACTGGTTTTTGTTGGGGTCGGCCGACATTATTCTGCTGTCCACACTTGTGTTGATCGTCACGCCCTATGGATCGGTGCGGTTGGGCGGGTCTGAAGCGACGCCTGATTATACCTATGTTGGCTGGTTTGCGATGTTGTTTGCCGCCGGCATGGGCATCGGCCTGATGTTTTATGGCGTGTCCGAACCTTTATCGCATTTCTCAACTTCGCTGGGCGGAACCGCTGGCGAAGCTGGGATGCGCACCGATTGGGCGCCCTTGGGAGGTGCCGGCGGAAATGAGGCGGAGGCCGTGCGTCTGGGCATGGCGGCGACGATCTTTCACTGGGGGCTGCACCCTTGGGCGATCTATGCAACCGTGGCTTTGGCGCTGGCGCTGTTCACTTATAACAAGGGTTTGCCCCTGACCATCCGAAGCGCGTTTTACCCCATTCTGGGCGAGCGCGTATGGGGTTGGTGGGGCCATCTGATTGATATCATTGCGGTGTTTGCGACGCTGTTCGGGCTGGCCACATCACTGGGGTTTGGCGCGACACAGGCAAATGCCGGGTTGAATGACCTGTTCGGAATCCCGATCGGCAACACGACCGAAGTGGTCCTGATCACGGCAATCACCGCTGTGGCGTTGATTTCGGTGGTGCGCGGCCTGGATGGTGGTGTGAAAATCCTCAGCGAGGTGAACATGGGCCTTGCCGGGCTTTTGGCGCTATTCACGCTGATTGTCGGGCCTACCGTATTCCTGATCACGTTCTTTTTTGACAGTCTGGTTGCCTATGCCGAATACTTTCCGGCCCTGGCCAATCCGTTCGGGCGCGAAGACACCAATTTCTCCCAAGGGTGGACGGCGTTTTACTGGGCGTGGTGGATCAGTTGGTCACCCTTTGTGGGCATGTTTATCGCGCGGGTATCGCGGGGCCGCACCGTGCGGGAATTCATCATCTGTGTGCTGCTGATCCCATCAATGGTCTGCGTTTTGTGGATGTCGATTTTTGGCGGCACTGCGATCAATCAGGTTCTGACCACCGGATACACCGGAGCGCAAGATGCCGATCTGCCTTTGCAGCTGTTCAAGATGCTGGATCAGTTGCCGCTGGCCTCGATCACATCGTTCATCGGGATCATGTTGGTGATCGTGTTCTTTGTCACCTCGTCGGATTCCGGATCGTTGGTGATTGACACGATCACGGCGGGCGGCAAGGTTGACGCGCCGATGCCACAGCGGGTGTTCTGGTGTATATTTGAGGGTGCGGTTGCCATCGCCCTGTTGATTGGCGGTGGGCTTGCCGCGCTGCAATCCATGGTGATATCCACCGGGCTTTTGTTTTCCTTGGTTCTGCTGGCGATGACCTTTTGCATCTGGAAAGGGTTGATATCTGAACGGGCGAAAATGTAACCTTGGCCCAATATTTTTTGAACGGCGCTCTGTTTGCAGGGCGCCGTTTTTCATGGCGGGTGCGAAAAAGACTCTTACAAATTGCGAAAAGGTTTTATTCTGGCAATTGACAGCAAAGGTTGACCGGCAGGTTAGAGTGCTAGATCCGATATAATGGCCGGGTTGACCGGTGCTTTACCGGGTGGGGCGATGTCTGAGAAAACTCCGATCATAATGTGGCTGCGGCGGGATTTGCGGATGTCGGACCACCCCGCACTGCGGGCTGCGGTTGAAACAGGGCGGCCGGTGATTCCCGTCTGGATTCTGGATGAGGTGGTGGAAACCCATGGTGCCTGTCCGAAATGGCGGCTGGGTCTGGCGCTGGCGCATTTTGCCAATGTCTTGAAAGACGCAAACAGCCGTCTGATTTTGCGCCGGGGCAAGGCGGTGGATGTTTTGCGCGATCTGGTGCGCGATACCGGGGCAGGGGCGGTATATTGGACGCGGCTTTATGATCCTGAAAGTGTGGCGCGCGATACGGCAGTGAAATCCGCGCTAAAGGACGACAACATCGAGGCGCGCAGTTTCGCGGGCCATGTGATGTTTGAGCCCTGGACGGTCGAAACCAAAACCGGCGGATTTTACAAGGTTTACACGCCATTCTGGAAATCGGTGCGCGGTGATACGGTGGGCGACCCGGTGTCGGCACCCGGTAAAATTCCGGCGCCCGAAAGCTGGCCGAAATCCGACGATCTGGACGATTGGCAGATGGGCGCGGCGATGCAGCGGGGCGGCGACATCGTCAAACCGTTTGCCTCCGTCGGTGAGGCGGCGGCACAGGGGCGGTTGGGCGCCTTCATCAGCGATGGCATTGATGGCTATCAGGCGGCGCGTGATCGCCCGGCCGCCAATGGCACCAGCAAGCTGAGTGAAAACCTGACCTATGGAGAGATTTCGCCGCGCACCTGTTGGCACGCGGGCATGCGCGCCCTGCATTCGGGCAAAAGCGGCGCCGAGACGTTTTTGAAAGAACTGGTGTGGCGCGAATTTGCCTATCATTTGGTGTATCACACGCCCCGCATCACCACCGGCAACTGGCGTGAGGAATGGGATGCCTTTCCCTGGAACGAGGACGAGCGGCGCGCCGAGGTCAAAGCCTGGAAACAGGGGCGCACGGGCATCGAGTTTGTCGATGCCGCCCAGCGTGAAATGTATGTGACAGGCCATATGCACAACCGGGCGCGAATGATTGTGGCGTCGTATCTGACCAAACATCTGATGTGTCACTGGCGCATTGGGCAAAAGTGGTTCGAGGATTGCCTGATCGATTGGGATCCGGCCAGCAACGCCATGGGCTGGCAATGGTCGGCCGGGTCGGGCCCCGATGCAACGCCGTATTTCCGCGTGTTCAACCCGGTGACACAACTGGACAAATTTGACCGTGACCGTGCCTATGTTGATCGCTGGATCGCGGAGGGGCGCAAAAATCCCCATGATGATGCATTGGCTTATTTCGATGCGATCCCGAAAACATGGGGCATGACGCCCCACGACGCATACCCCGATCCCGTGGTAGAGGTGGCCGAGGGGCGCAAGCGCGCACTATCGGCATATGAAAACCGTAGTTTTTGAAGGTGCCGTTAAGTAATGTAAAACCAATTGCCATTGAACCGCGTATATTACTAAAGAAAAGCAGAGGCTTGCCCCGAAAGGCGCATCCTTGGCTGGGGCCTGTTTGGAAATTTTCGGAGTGTTCATGAGTGTTTTGACAACTGTCGCCGGGGAAAAGAACCTGCCGCGCTATTTTGCGCAGGTTTTTGCAATGGCATGCGAAATGCGAAACGGCCGGTTGGATTTCGTATTGCCCGATGGGCGGGTGTTTCGCGCGGTCGGCACACAAACCGCGTGGCCAATCGCCGAATTGCGGGTCCATTCCAACGATCTGTTTGCGCGGCTGATCCGCGAAGGCGATCTGGGGTTTTGCGACGCATATCTTGACGAACAGTGGACAACGCCCGATCTTCAGGCGTTTCTTGATCTGTGCAATGCTGACAACTGGGATGTTTACGACAGTTTCCCGGGCATGGGCATGGTGCGCCTGTTTGAACGGGCTCGGTTCTGGTTGATGGGCAATTCACGGGGCCAGGCGCGCAAAAATATCTCGGCCCATTATGATTTGGGTAACGATTTTTATGGATTGTGGTTGGATGATACCATGACCTATTCCAGTGCGCTGTTCGCCACCGGACAGGAAAGCCTGGAAACCGCGCAAACCGCAAAATACGCCAGCATGGTCGATCAGATGGGTGTGAAACCGGGGGATCATGTGTTGGAAATCGGCTGTGGTTGGGGCGGGTTTGCCGAATATGCCGCGGCACAGCGCGGGCTGAAGGTAACATGCCTGACGATCAGCAAGGAACAGCATAAATTTGCCGTGGATCGGATTGAAAAGGCAGGGCTATCTGATCTGGTCCGCATCAAGTTACAGGATTACCGCGACGAAAAAGGCACATATGACGGCATCGCCAGCATCGAAATGTTCGAGGCTGTCGGCGAAAAATACTGGCCCACCTATTTCAAAACGGTGCGCGAACGTCTGAAGCCCGGCGCACAGGCCACATTGCAAATTATCACCGTGATGGATGACCGGTGGGATGTATACCGTAACACAGTTGATTTCATTCAAAAATATATCTTCCCCGGCGGCATGTTGCCCGCCCCCAAAGTGCTGCGCGCCGAGGTGGAAAAAGCCGGTTTGGTGGTGCAGAAATCGGTCGAATTTGGCGAAAGTTACAGCCAGACGTTGCGCCGCTGGCATGTGGCCTTCAACGAACGATGGGACGATGTGCGTGCCTTGGGGTTTGATGACAGGTTTCGCAGAATGTGGAATTTTTACCTCATCTCTTGCGCTGCGGCGTTTCACAGCGGAAACTGCGACGTGACACAAATCACCATCTCAAGGCCCGCCTGACCCCATGTATCCCACCGCCGCCAAATTGATCGCCGGACTTCTGTTTGCGGCGTTGGCGTTTTTTATCTCGGGGTTGGTCATTCCCAACATCCCGTTTGGGCAAAACACGCCGATAAGTTTTGGTTTGGGCAACGCGGCGATCGGGTTTTTACTGGGCTGGCGTGTGGTCGGGCGGCGCGCGGGCGAAGGATACGCCTTTGGCATTGCCTATGGCATCACGGCGGCGGTCGCGATTGTGTTCTGGTGCCTGTTTTTGTGGGCATTTATTGAAATGATAGAACGCGCGCTTGATCTGTATTACGATGATCCGACCAAGGCGTTGGAAGAAATGGTGCGCCTGATGGTCGATTTTTCCAGCTATCTGGTTGGCAATAACGTGCTGCCCGCTCTTGGTATCGGCACTGTGTTCTGCAGTGCGGTGGTGGAATGGGTCGGCCAGAAAAACAGCCGCCCGGCGGAGTAACCCATGACAGACCTGTTTGTTTTCGGAACACTGCGCGACAGTGAGTTGCGCCAATTGGTGGCAGGGTGCGATCTGCACGGGGAGCCGGGTGAATTGCCCGGTCATGGCGTTTGGCGCGCCGAAACCGGCGATTATCCGGTATTGGGGCCGGGTGAGGGCGCGGTGGGCCTGTTGTTGCGCGACATCCCAGAGGATGCGCTAGCGCGGTTGAGTTTTTATCAGCAGGGTGTTGATCACATCACCGATACGGTCGAAGTCACAGTAAATGGCGCGCGCCAGTCGGCGATGGTTTACCTGCCCGCGACCTTGGTACAGCCCGCCGATGAGGCGTGGGATTTGGCCAAGTGGACCGCGCGCCGGGGGGCAATGACGCGGCGCGCCGCGACAGAGGCGATGACATATTTCGGTAAAATGTCTGGTGCACAGTTGCGCACGCGGATGAATACCATTCGCTACCGCGCCGAAGCATCGCTGCGCGCTGTTGCCACCAAACCGCACCTGTCCTGGCATGATCCATCGCTGGATCGCCGCGATATAAACGTGGTCAGGGCGGCGACCCCCTATGTCAATTACTTTGCCGTGGGCGAATATGATCTGACCCATACCCGGTTTGACGGCAGCACAAGTGGCCAGATGAATCGGGGCGGGTTCCTGATGGGCGACGCGGTGACGGTTTTGCCCTATGATCCGGTGCGCGACCGGGTTTTGTTGGTGGAACAATTCCGCTTTGGGATTTTCCTGCGCGGTGATCCGGTGCCTTGGAGCCTGGAACCCGTGGCAGGCCGGATTGATCCGGGCGAAACCCCGGATCAGGCGGCGCGCCGCGAGACCGAGGAAGAGGCAGGGTTGACCCTGCATCGGCTGATCAAATTGGCCGGGCATTATCCCAGCCCGGCGGCCGTCACGGAATATTTATACAGTTTCATCGGCCTGTGCGATCTGCCGGATCTGACCCAGGGGGAAGGGGGGTTGGACACCGAACACGAAGATATTCGCACCCATATCATGGGGTTTGACGATCTTTTGGCCTTGGCGGATCGGGGCGAAATTGAAAACACACCGCTGTTGTTCAGCATCTTTTGGTTGTTTCGCGAACGGGGGCGGCCCACGCCGTTTGCTTGAGTTCGCGGCGGGGCGGGATTAGATAGGATCGAACCCAGCCCAGGAGCCGCCATGACCATCCACCCTGATCTCTCCGCCGCCATTGGCAACACCCCTTTGATCCGGCTTAACGGCCCATCCAAAGCGACCGGATGCGAGATTTTGGGCAAGGCCGAATTTATGAACCCCGGTCAGTCGGTGAAAGACCGCGCCGCGCTGTATATGATCCGCGCCGCCGTTGCGCGGGGCGATTTGCGCCCGGGCGGCACCATTGTCGAAGGCACCGCCGGCAATACCGGAATCGGCCTGGCGCTGGTGGGCGCATCAATGGGATTTCGCACCGTGATCGTGATTCCCGAAACCCAAAGCCAAGAGAAAAAAGACATGCTGCGCCTCGCGGGGGCCGAATTGGTGCAGGTGCCTGCAGTGCCGTATAAAAACCCCAACAACTATGTGAAATATTCCGGTCGCCTGGCCGAAGCGTTGAATAAATCCGAACCCAACGGGGCGATCTGGGCCAATCAGTTTGACAACACCGCCAACCGTCAGGCCCATGTCGAAACCACCGGCCCCGAGATTTGGGAGCAAACCAATGGCAAGGTTGATGGGTTCATCTGTGCCTGCGGGTCGGGCGGCACCCTGGCCGGCGTGGCCGAGGCATTGCAGCCCAAAGGCGTGAAAATCGGCCTGGCCGATCCCGAAGGCGCGGGCCTGCTGAAATTGTATACCGGGCGCGAAAACCCCGGCAATTCGATCTCCGAAGGCATCGGCCAAGGCCGGATCACTGCCAATCTGGAAGGGTTCACCCCCGATATGGCATACCGGATTCCAGACGCCGAAGCCCTGCCGGTGGTGTTTGATCTGCTTGCCGATGAGGGGCTGTGTTTGGGCGGATCATCGGGCGTAAACGTGGCCGGGGCCATCGCCATGGCGCGCGAAATGGGGCCGGGCCACACCATCGTCACCATCCTGTGCGATTACGGCACGCGGTATCAATCAAAACTGTATAACCCTGTGTTCCTGCGTGAAAAAAACCTGCCTGTTCCTGCCTGGCTTGAGGAAGGTGGGCGCACACTGCCGGCGGTATTTCAGGAATGATCCTGCCCTTGCGGGCGGTGCTTGGGGCGCTGGCGCTGTGGCTGCTGCTGGCATGTGCGACTTTGGCGCAAACCACGACCGACCTTGCCGAATGGGAAGGGGTGGCGGGGCGCGCCGAAGCCACGTTAGAGGCTGATCGCGCTTCGGACCGTGCGATGGAACAACTGCGCAGTGAGTTGGTGCAGTTTCGCGAACAGTTTCTTGCGGCCCAAGGTGGAAATCAGACACGCATCAACACGCTGCTGGCGCAAATCGCCGCACTTGGCCCGGCACCCACCGACAGTGATCCGCCCGAAGAACCCGCATTGGCCCAACGGCGGGCCGAATTGGCAGAGCAACTTACCCGCCTGCGCGCGCCCCAATTAAGCGCCGAAGAGGCATACAACCGCGCCGATGGGTTGATCCGCGAAATTGATGGAAAACTGCGAGAACGTCAGACCGAAGAGGTGCTTCGCCTTGGCCCGTCGCCGCTCAATCCGGCGTTGTGGGGCCCGGCGCTTTCCGAATTGGGCCGCAGTTTTGATCAACTGCACGCCGAAATCATTGATGGCCTGGATGTATCAGGCGCAACCGCGCCGTGGCGCGAAAGCCTGCCGCGCATTCTTTTTTATCTTGTGGTTGCGATGATCCTGATCCTGCGGGGCCGGTCGTGGATGGAGCGGTTGACCCAAAGGTTGCACCGCGGCGGCCACAGCCCCAGCAACCCGGCCATCGGATTTATCGTATCGCTCAGTCAGGTGATCGTGCCGGTGCTGGGCATTCTTGCCTTTCGCGAAGCGGCCTATCTAAGCGGCAGTCTGGGCTTGCGCGGTCAGATCATTGCTGGGGCATTGCCGCAACTGGGGCTGCTTACCTTTGGTGCGATCTGGCTGGGCGGGCGGGTTTTTCCACGCCGCGAAGATATTCAGCACCCCATTCCCATGCCGTCCGAGCGGCGCGCCGAGGGGCGGTATTACACCGCCGTCTTTGGCCTGTTGCTTTGTGTCGCCATGATGCTGGACCGACTTAGCGAATTTGACCGGTACGATGATGGCACCCTGGCTGTTCTGGGTTTTCCGCTGTTGCTGATCGGTGGGTTGATGTTGGCGCGTCTTGGTCAACTATTGGCCCGCACCCATTTTCCGCTGGACGGAGAGGGTGCCGATAGCACGGTATCAAATCTGGGCCGTCTGATGCATCTGACAGGCCGCGCGGCTATCGGGGTGGGCATTTTGGGCCCGGTTCTGGGCGCGGTCGGATTTCTGACCGCCGGAACGATGCTGGTCTTTCCGTCGATCCTTTCACTGGCGCTTTTGGCGCTGTTGCTGGTGCTGCGCTCTACGGTGCGTGATTTTTACGCCCTGTTCACCGGGCGCAGCGAGGCAGAGTCGTCCGAGGCGTTGACCCCGGTTTTGATCGCCTTTGTTCTGGCCCTGGTCGCCTTGCCGATGTTTGCGCTGATCTGGGGCGCACGGCTGACCGATCTGTGGGAACTTTGGGCGCGGTTTCGCGAAGGGTTCAGCTTTGGTGAAACGCGGATTTCGCCCAGTGATTTCCTGACCTTCGCGGTGATCTTTGCCCTTGGCTATGGTCTGACGCGGCTGTTGCAGGGTACCTTGCGGATTTCGGTTTTGCCCAAGACCCATATCGATACCGGCGGGCGCAACGCGATTGTTGCGGGGGTTGGATATGTTGGCCTGTTTCTGGCGATGGTGTTCGCAATTACCGCCGCGGGGATTGATCTGTCATCGCTTGCGATTGTTGCCGGGGCGCTTTCGGTGGGCATCGGTTTTGGTTTGCAAAACATCGTCAGCAACTTTGTCAGCGGCATCATCCTGTTGATCGAACGCCCGATTTCCGAAGGCGACTGGGTCGAGGTGGGCGGGCAGATGGGATATGTGCGCGATATTTCCGTGCGCTCAACCCGGATCGAAACCTTTGATCGCACCGATGTGATTGTGCCCAACGGTGATTTCATCAGCGGCACTGTCACCAACTGGACCCGTGGCAATCTGGTGGGGCGGGTAATTGTGCCTGTCGGCGTGGCCTACGGAAGTGATACCCGCCAGGTAGAACAGATCCTGAAAGAGATCGCCGAGGCGCATCCGCTTGTGGTGCTGAATCCGCCGCCTTCGGTCTTGTTTGTCGGTTTCGGGGCCGATAGCCTTGATTTTGAAATTCGCGCCATTTTGCGGGATATCAATTTCATGATGTCGGTGAAATCCGATATGAATCACGAAATTGCCGCCCAATTCAGCGCCGGTGGAATCGAAATTCCATTCGCCCAACGTGATGTCTGGCTGCGCAATCCCGAAGCGTTAAAGCCCGCGCCCAACACGCCCGAGGGCGATCCATTGGCCAAAAAGGATATGTGATGACCCGCCTTTTGTTCCACGAAGATGCCTATCTGGCCCACGCCCCGGCCAAGGTTGTCGGCCACACACCCGAAGGCGGCGTGATCCTGAATCAGTCGATCTTTTACGCCACAGGTGGCGGTCAACCGGGCGACAGCGGCAGATTGACATGGGGCAATGCATCGCTGGATATCGCGACATGTTTGAAAGGTGACGATGGCGATTTGGTTCTGGTGCCGGCGGCCCCCGATCCGTTGCCCCCGGTCGGAACCTGGGTCGAACAATCGTTGGATTGGTCGCGAAGATTGCGCCACATGCGGGTACATACCGCCTTGCACCTTCTTTCGGTGGTTATTCCGCTACCCGTCAGTGGCGGATCGATCGCACCAGACAAGGGCCGCCTTGATTTCGATATGCCCGACTCTCCAAACGACAAGGATGCCTTGGAAATCGCGCTGAACGATCTGATCGCGCAAGATCTGCAGGTCAGCGAAACCTGGATCACCGACGAAGAATTGCGCGCAAACCCCGGATTGGTGAAAACCATGTCGGTGATGCCCCCCATGGGATCGGGCAAGGTGCGTCTGGTACAGATCGGCAACGCAACACAGCAGATCGATCTGCAGCCCTGCGGCGGCACCCATGTCCGGCGCACCGGAGAAATCGGGCAGGTACGGTTGGGCAAAATCACCAAAAAAGGCGCGCAAAATCGACGCGTTTATATCCACCTGACCTGACCGGCCCACCGCTTGCAAATCGGGTTAAAACCTCTGCTTGGGCGTTCATCTTCTTCATGCGCATTTCTACCCCGCTCTGCCCTTGCATCTTCCGACGCGATTGTCTAATCCATGCGCCACGGACAGGTGGCCGAGTGGTCGAAGGCGCACGCCTGGAAAGTGTGTAGGCGGGAGACCGTCTCCAGGGTTCGAATCCCTGTCTGTCCGCCACAAACCATTCGCGAACCCGAGACGAGGCCCCTGTGAGGGCTTTTTTTCTTTTTGTTTCAAAGGGGTTTAGCGGAGCCATCCGACTTTCGGAGACTGGCCGTTTGCCGGAAATCGGTCTCTGAACGCCCCGCGTCTCCTTTCACCCGCCCTTCACCTAAATCGAGACGCATTCGAAAATGTCTGTCTTTTCAAGTGCTTGCTGAAAATGGATTGCGCCGCAGTTGAGGCAGGTTCGACCGCTATCGAAACGGTCAGAGACACCTGAAGGCGGCGTGGTTCTTCGAAGCAGTGCGAAAAGTCGCGAGAAGTCTTTGATGACAAACAGACTTTCCGCTCATAGCCTGGCGGCATGTCGAATGGGCCCTGGACAGATGCAGAAAACGACCTGATCGTCGCGGATTACTTCGCGATGCTGGCCGAGGACATGGCGGGCCGTCCCTATAACAAGGCTCAGCACCGGCGCAGTTTGATGCCCCTATTACGGAACCGGACGGAAGGCTCGATCGAGTTCAAGCATCAGAATATCAGTGCGGTGCTGAAGGGGCTCGGCGAAGATTGGATCCCTGGCTACAAGCCAGCGTTCAATTTCCAGATGACTTTGGTCGATGCTGTGGCGCGCTGGTTGGCATGGAACCCGGCTTGGCTTGGGCGGATGCCGGGCGCGCGATCAGCAAATGTCCTGCGCGAGGCTGCGCAGATCTGGATTGGACCGCCACCGACGCTGTCTAACCAGCCGCCGCCGCAGGAACTGGAGCAAATGCTGCATGTCGCCAGAAAGTTCGACGTAGCGGGTCGAGATGAACGCAACCGGGCCCTCGGCCGGGCAGGAGAAGAGCGCGTCGTTGCACACGAACGATCCGCATTGAAAGTGGCTGGTCGTGATGACTTGGCACGAAAGGTGCGGTGGGTTTCAAAAGAGGATGGCGATGGTGTGGGGTACGACATTGCCAGCTTCGCTCCGGACGGACGGGAGCGTTTGATCGAGGTGAAAACAACAAACGGCTGGGAACGCACGCCCTTTTACATTTCTCGAAATGAACTGGCGGTCGCCGAAGAGCGCCGGACGGAATGGTGCCTTTTACGCCTCTGGAATTTCTCGCGTGAGCCAAAAGCGTTTGAGTTGCACCCGCCGCTAGACGCCCATGTCTCGTTGACCGCGACGGCCTTTCAGGCGAGTTTTCATTGAGCTCCTGCTTGCTGCGGAGGCCGATTTCTCACGGGCCGCTGCCCGAAAGGCAAAAACGAAAGCGGCCTTTTTCTTGCTGACATAACGGCACGAAGGGCGGAAACCGGACTTTCGCGGTGGCGCGGCACTGAGGACACTTTCCAAGGGAAAGTAGAAATTCGCTACGCTGCGATAATTTTATTCGTCCGAACGTCAAACTAGCAATCCAAGCGTAAGCGGAACTACCTCTGATCAATTTGAGATCTAATAGAAAAGCTCCTTATGCGAAATATTAGTAGAGCCATGATGGGGGAGATAGGGGACGAGAACGCAACCGGTCGGAAGTTTGAGTGCCAGACGGGTCCAACTAATAAACAGTCTGAATCCATTGTCTCAATATGCCACTATCAGTCAGAGAATGCTCCGGAATCGCTTGGCCAAGTAGGGATCGATAGAAGAGTCAATAGTTCGAGATAAAGCAGATTTCATCTGATTGTCACTCATGCCCTGGCCGAACAGCGTTCGCAACCTCGCGAAGACAAGCGGAAGGAGATAGTGCTTGGCGGATGCGTAGGATATTGGGTTATTTGGGACGGCGTTGGCCAGTACGTTTTCTCTCATTTGACGGACAGCAACCAGCCCGAAATCCCGGCAAAGCCGCCGGTAGAGGGCGAATATCCGCCTGCCAGCTTTCCTTTCGCAGATGAGAAAATGGTTTGGGTGCGGTTTGGTCAGGTTGGCGACGTGATATCGTATTGTCCTATCGCCACCGCCTAAATTCAGGCTGGTACCGTAGCACACGAAAAGGCCTTCAAGTTCCCCCGATATGCTCTGTATCCATGCCTCAAAGTCCAATCTATGAACGGCCGTCAGTTCGTCCACTTCAGGATCAAGTATGCAAGCAAGGTCAATGAGCGCCTTCTCCTGAATGAGGTAGTTCTCTATGCAGTACGAGCGGAGCCTATAGAGGTGTTTTAGTCTAGGCTTGCTTCGACCAAGCAATATGTCGATATCCGCATCAATAATGTATAGTTTTTTCCGCCCATCATCGGCCTGATCTCTCTTGCACTCATCAATCACTCGATCTCGGCCACCAAGCTGGATTGGGGTGCTGAACGCAGTACCTACAGGCAGGAACGCTCGGAGTATGTTGCGCCACATATTCGTTCCAGTCTCATCTTCGACAAATATCTCAATGCTATTCTGAGATGAGTTGAGATGTCCAAGCGCCGGGGCGATTCCTGTGGGATATACAGCCGAAGTAGTCATATTTGCCGCGAGATTTCTTTGCAGTTCTTGATGCGATTCATGATAATCGTAGGGGAGTGGGTCGCCATAATGAATTGAGTATTCTCCGTCACCTCCAGTAGAGCGTCAACGAATTTCTGTTGCCATTGGACGTGAAGTGAAAGCTCAGGTTCGTCAATTATGAAAACGTTTGCCTTGTTGGTTTCGGGATTAAAGTAGAGGTGTGCAAAGATCACAATGATCTGAATTTCGCCTGAGGAGAGGGTCGTTAGATCTCTTTCAGCGCTTTCCTCCCCAACCCTAAATGCCAGCTCAAAATCGTCCGTATATACGAGTATTTTCCCGCTGTCCTTAATAAACGAGTTTATTAGTTCTGCGAACTCATTTGTTCTTTTGTCGATCTCTTCGGTCTTAGCTGTGTATTCTGAGACCATTCGGGATAGTGTGTTGATCTTTTCGATGTTGGCTTTATTCTGCGCGATTGCGAACCTCGCTTCTAATATCGGGGCCTCCCATACATCATCTTCATCTTCTTTTCCTGGGGGACTGTTTCTGACGATCGCTACCTGTTCTTCGATAAAGGTAAATAAACCCTCAATCCGACTGGTGATTTCGCTATATGGCAGCCTCAGGAGCTTAGGGATTTTATAGATATTCTTCTTGGCCTCACTCAAGCTTACTTCATCGATAATGTCTTCGTCGTGGCGGAGTTCTGTAAAGTTCACTGGAGGGAAGTTTAATAGCTCTAAAACCAGCTTATCTCTGAAATTTCTGTCGAGTAAGAACTTTCGCCGTTCGTTATTTCTCAGTTGGTCGTTGGCGAAATACATCGCCTCGCGTAGACTTGCGTTCAAGGAGTTGCCGAAGACGTTCCTTCTGATTTGCTTGCGATTCGAGCTATACATCCAGTACCGGTCGGGAGTGAAGGAGCGAGATCGTCGGTCGAGCCCAAGAAACATCGGTGTTGGAAGGTCCTCGATGAAGCTCAAGATTGGTGAATTCGCATTCTTGGCCAATAGCTCCTTGTAGTATTCCTCCTCCAGTTCGGACAGCTTATGCCGCGGCAGTTCAGTGTCGGGTTCTGAGAAAGCTTCGAAGCTAATTGGTTCTTCTGGGTATAGTGAGCATGAGAGCTTAGTAATATGTTTCTCTCGCTCCGCACTGAGCATTACCTTCTCACCCTGATGTCCAATCGTAAGTGATATGTAAGCGAAGCTATGGGACGCTAAGTAATCAAGCTTCGGCATTAGAAGCGCCGACATAGCATTCAAAGCCGACGTTTTTCCGGTGCCATTTATTCCCGTGAGAAATGTCAGGTCTTCGAAGAAGTCCAAGCCAAAATTCAGGTAGCCGTTAACATCAATGGCCTCGAATTTGATGAGCTTCATAAGACGTTATCCCGGTGCTTGACGAACAAACCTTTGTCCTGCTTGCTCTAAATAAGCAAGGCTTTCCTCAACCTCAGCGGGTGGTTTTGTTATGTCGCGCACCGTGTCCGCATAGTTTACGTCATCCAGATGACCGCTACTGAAGCGCCCCATGCGTTCGCTATAGGAACGCCGCGGCGCAGAGTCATCGAGCCTGTGAATGTCCGGTTAGGGCCGAGCGCGACGTTCAGGGTGCAGCCTCCTCGAGTGCCTGTTTCATTTGCTCCTGCCACGGTTCCCCAGCGAGGAAGCCCAGATCATACAGGCTGACCGCCGATGGCTCGCGCCCGCAGGTCAACCGCTTCAGCACCTCCGGGGCGAGATAAGCGAGCCGCAATTGACGGCTGACATGGCGCTCGGCCAAACCAACGGCTTCGGCGAGTTCCTGGATCGTGCTGAATTCACCGGCGTCCATACGCCGCCGCCAGCCCCATGCCCGCCCAATGGCGCGCAGGATATGCGGGTCCTGCGTCTGGTCTTCGCTGGGTCGGTAATCGGCGGGCGGCATGATTTTTGGCCGACCGTTCTTCTTGCGAATCTTCAGCGGGATCAGTACGCGGATCGTATCGTCAGGCTTGGTCATTCCGCCGCCTCCAGATTGCGCGGCGCAACCATCTCGCGGACGACGCCCGCGATCCCCTCGCGCCGGATGTCCACCTCAAGACCTGCGGCGGTGACGGTGACACGACGGACGAGAAGCTGGATGATCCGTGCCTGCTCGGCCGGGAACAGCTGCGCCCAGAGGGCGTTGAATTCATGCAATGCCGCGATGGCGTCCGACTCCGAAACTGCACTATCCTGCTGCTTCACGGCGGCAATCACCTGCGTCACGACCTCCGGCGTCTGGAGAATGCGCCGGACCTCGGTCACGACCGCGTCCTCGACCATTCCGGCAGCCAGCCGCATCGGGGCGGTCTCAGCACCGGTCTCCCGGTTTTTAATCGTGTCCATCGACACATAGTAACGGTAAAGCTTCGCACCTTTCCGGGTGCTGGTGGGGGTCATGGCGACACCGGTGTCGCTGAAGATCAGCCCCTTCAATAGCGCAGGTGTCTGCGACCGGCTATTGTTGGCGCGCTTGCGGGGGCTTTCCTTCATGATGGCGTGGGCGCGATCCCAGAGGTCGTTGTCGATGATAACGTCGTGCTCGCCGGGATAAGCCTTGCCCTTGTGGACGGCCTCACCGCGATAAACCCGGTTGTTCAGCAGCCGATAGAGGTAACCCTTGTCGATCAGCGTTCCCTGCTTGTTGCGGAACCCGTCGCGGCGGAGTTCGCGCGCCAGAACCGTGGCGGACCCGAGTTCGACGAACCGCTCGAAGATGCGGCGGACCGATGCGGCCTCGGCGTCGTTGACCACCAGTTTGCGATCCTGAACATCATAGCCCAGCGGCACATAGCCGCCCATCCAGATCCCGCGCTTGCGCGATGCCGCCACCTTGTCGCGGATCCGCTCGCCGATGACCTCGCGTTCGAACTGGGCGAAACTGAGCAGGATGTTCAGCGTCAGCCGCCCCATCGAGGTCGTGGTGTTGAACGACTGCGTGACCGAAACGAAGGTGACGCCGTTGCGGTCAAAGATCTCGACCAGCTTGGAAAAGTCCATCAGCGAGCGGCTGAGCCGGTCGATCTTGTAAACCACCACCACGTCGATCAACCCGTCGTCGATGTCGGCCAGAAGCTGCTTGAGACCCGGCCGCTCGAGATTGCCACCGGAAAAGCCGCCGTCGTCATAACGGTCGCGGGTCGCAACCCAACCCTCGGAGCGCTGGCTGGCGATATAGGCCTCGCATGCCTCTCGCTGCGCGTCGAGGCTGTTGAACTCCATGTCGAGCCCTTCCTCGCTCGACTTGCGGGTGTAGATCGCACAGCGCAGGCGGCGGGCAGGGCGGGTCGTGCGATCCATCATGCCTGCTCCCGCTTGCGTTCACGGAGGCCGAAGAAGCGATAGCCATTCCAGCGCGTTCCGGTGATGGCCCGGGCTACCGCCGAGAGCGATTTGTATTTCTGGCCTTGCAAGTCGAACCCGTCTTTCAGGACGATCACCGTATGCTCGACGCCGTCCCATTCCCGGATCAGCCTCGTGCCCACCACAGGATTGCGCGGGTCGGCAATCTGGTTTTTCCTCCGCGCGACCCCCTCAACTTCATCGGCCAGCAAATCAAGCATGCGCCGGGTTTGCCGGTCGGGACCGCCGTAGGTCAGTTCCTGGATGCGATAAGCGATGCGAATTTCCAAAAAGGTCCGGCTGTTGTTCGGCGCGGCGGTGCCGATGAGCTTTTCCCATTCGGCTTTCAGATCCCTGACCGACATGGCCTTCAGCGCAGCCAGGCGGGCCAGGACTGTTTGATCCACTGCTCCGTCCTGCCCAGGTTTGGTGGGTGTTATCCTATTATGATGCTTCATCAATTCCTCCAAGTGGTAAACGTTTTGCACGACAACCACCGCTCGTTTGGGGCGAGAAGTCCACGAAACTGTCTCCGCCTGCGGCAGATAAAGACCTGGCATTTTCGGCGGTCAGACGAATGACGCCGACGGCTAGAATGCGGCCGAGTTCGGCGAGGCGGGCACGGGCTGACATCTTGTTGGGGCATAGCGGATTGGGCCCCGAAACCGGGGTTGAGATTTCATCAATCATCGGAGCGCCTTTCGGGTTGTTGCCCTATCTGGGCTTCAGGCGGCGCTGGTATTCAAGTTAAAACAACGGGTTGCGGGGCTGGTGCGGGGTGCCGCGTAAAGGATCGGGTTTGCGTCGCCGGAATGCGTTAACGCAGCGCCGACATCATCGACCTGGCCGCATTTGATGATCTCAGATCTCCCGTGCGAACCAGCGGATCCGCCCGATGACGTGGATCTCTTCGACCGTGCGCTCGTAGGGGCTGTAAAAGCTGTTGTCGGAGATGACCCGCACCGCAGCTGGATCGCTGTTCGGGATGTGCTCCAGCCGCTTGGCGACCAAACCCATCCCGTCGTTCAGTACGAAAATCCCGGGCGGGTTCGGAGTCTTGCGCGCCATGTCGACCAGCACCGTATCGCCGTCCAGCAGGGTAGGGGCCATGCTGTCGCCTTCAACATGCATGATGCGCAGCTGCGAGGGGCTGGCCTTGAGGCTGCCCTTTATCCAGGACCGGCGGAAGTGATAGGCGCGGCCCGGCGTGTCGCGATCTTCAAGCACCACCGCGCCGCCGCCCATTGAGGGGCGCGGGCTGGCATGTGCAATCGCCACAAGGGCTTCATCGGGATTGTCGATGAAGGGCGGCGTGCCGTCCACGTCGCCGATGCCGTGAATCAGCCAGTCGCGATCCACCTTCAGGACTGCCGCGACCTCGCGGAGCTTTTCGATCCCGGGGCGCGTCGATCGCCCGCGCAGGATGTCGTAGACGAAGGAGCGGTTCACACCGGCCATCTCGGCGACATGCGCCGGGCTGAGGCCAAGTTGATCGGCGCGGGCGCGGAGGCGGTCGGCAAGGGTATGTTGCTCGGTCATGATTTCCCCAAGGGGCTGTGGACTAAATAGGATAAAATAGGATTGATCCGATAACGTCAAGCAACTAGAACAAAGTATAAACATTCAGCGGCGGGAATCGAGGGCGGATGGAGATCGAAAAAGCGTATTTTACCCTCCCCGAGGTACTGGACCGCTGGCGGATCTCTGAGGCCGACCTGATCTACCTTGCCGAGAATGACAGTCTGCGGCTTTCGATGCGGGTGTTTGGTGTGCCGGTGGAGTTCGGCGGCTACGAGGACAACGGGGATGGGGTTGGTCATCGTGTGCCTTGGGAGCAAGCTAACTATGATGGCTTGCTGGATCTGCACGCCCGGGATGCGTTTCAGCTCTTTCGCTGTGGTGAAGTCCACCTGAGTGACTTCCGCACTCCCCAGGCTGATTATGCCACGCTCTGCGAGCACGCCGAGCCGGTGCTGGTTCTGATCGGCGATCTTCTGATAAGGCGCGAGGAACGCGACTGTTTCGAGATCGCCAACGGGTTTTCCGGGGCAGGTGCGGCCATTGAGGAGCCCACCTTCATCGCCTCGGCTGACTACCAGGAGGTGCGGTGCAATGGCAGCCGCTTCAAGCTTGGGCCGATCCAGGCTGAAGTCGTCCGGGCATTGCACGGCGCGGCCATGGCGGGCGAGCCGTGGCAGAACGGCAAGTCGGTTCTCTCCGGGGCTGGTTCGAAAAGCCTGCGTATGGCCGATGTATTCAAATCGCAGGCCAACTGGCGGCACCTGATTCGCTCGGATCGCCGCGGCGGATACCGACTCAACCTGGACTGATTTGCACCACCGGTCACCCGGCGGTGGGGGATCGTGAGGGGGATGAGTGGGGGATGGAGGGGGATGGCTCACCCTCCAGGCTGCCGAAGGTGCTGCCACGCAAGGGTCACGTGATCCCCCTCCGCATCCCCCGCCAATCCCCACGACATCCCATACCGCAAATTGGCATTGTGTCCTCATCAACGATGAAGAGGAGACAATGATGCTGCAAAAGCATTGCCTGAATCAGAAGGAGCTGGCCCGTCGCTGGGGCATCTCCCATCGGACGCTTGAGCGTTGGCGCCATGTTGGCCAGGGGCCGACGTTTCTCAAGCTTGGCGGGCGCGTGCTGTATCGGCGCGAGGAGATCGAAGCTTTCGAAGAGAGCCAGTTGCAGCGGGCGAAAGTCGTAAGTGCTGCAATTGACCGAGCCGGACCCGCAGAGGGTCGGAGGCTGTCAGCTGTTCCCGTCACATCCTCACCTGCGAATGGCAGGACCCCGTCCAGGGCGATGTCGCTGCGCAGTTCGTAGAGGGGGGAGATCATGTTCATGGGAACCACACCCTTTATCACCGTTCGCGCCAGCCGACCGCTCACCGAGATCGAGTTTTGCGCCTGGGTGGCGCAGGCCGTTCCCGGCGACCGGCTGGAATACCATCGCGGTTTTCTGGTGCTCGACATCTTCCCTGTGTTTTCAGGGCTGTCGGACGGCGCACGTGCCGAGTTGAGCAGGCTTGGATCCCGCGCTTTCTGGGCCGCTGAACTTGGTCTCGTGCATCTCGTTCAGGACCGCGTGGGGCCCGACCAGTTCGCCTACATCGCCGTCGCCAGGCCCAAGCCCAAAGCCGCCGCTGCCTCCCTGTCCGAGCTGCTGCTCGCCGAAACGGAGGCCGCGTGATGGCCGCCTTCCAATCCTTTTTCACCGATCACGGAGACCAATTCATGCCATTCCCCGACAACACCCCCACGCCTGACGATCTGCCATCCCTCAGCGCAGCCGAAATCGCGACCTTGCCGGTCGAGTTGCTGGCAATCCTGCAGCGTGAGATCGACGAGCGTCTGAAGCGCGACAAGGCCGCCAAGACCCGCTTCGATGCCGGACTGGCCATCCGCTACGCCACTCGCGCCACCGAGGAGCGGCAGCTGCTGGCCAAGGACACTGGCACCGTCCGGTTCGACGATGGCGATTTCACCGTGGTCGCCGATCTGCCCAAGCGGGTGGATTGGGATCAGGCCCGACTGGCCGACATGGTCGCGCGGATCCGCGATGCCGGGGAAGATCCGGCCGAATATGTCGATCTCGCCTACAAGGTGGCGGAGCGCAAATACGCCGCCTGGCCTGAGGCCATCCGGCAGGGTTTCGAGCCCGCACGCACCGTCCGGCCCGGCACGCTGAAGGTCGAGATCGTCCCGCAGGGGGCTGACCAGTGAGCCGGCTCGCCCATGCATCGGCCCCGTCACAGGACCTGCCCAGTCTTATCTACCGTGCCGCGAGCATGTTGTCGGGTGCGAAAATCGCCGCCGAGGTGCTCGAGGCGCGGGAGGTTGCCGGTCTGGCCTACGATGCGGCGCGGGCGCGCGGCGACGTCTCCACCCGCCAGCGCAATCCAGGCTCTGTGGGGCATGTCGGCGATCACAACATGCCCCCGGCGACGGCCGCCGTCACCGCCGATCCCCCTGGCCGCAAGTCGGCATTCCAACCCTCCATTCCGCAACACCAAGGACATCGATAATGGCCATTTCTCTCGCATCTCTGCGCACCACGAGCGCGCTCCAGCCGCCGCGCATCCTGATCCACGGGGTTGCCGGTGTCGGAAAATCCACATTTGCGGCCGACGCTGGCGCGCCTGTGTTCATTATGACCGAGGATGGTCTCGGCAAATTGCAGGTCCCGCATTTTCCGTTGGCGACCAGCTATACTGAGGTGGCGGAAGCGCTCGACGCATTGCTGGAGGAAGATCACGGGTATGGCACCGTCGTGGTCGACAGCGTCGACTGGCTCGAGCCGCTGATCTGGGCTGAAGCCTGCAAACGCAACGGCTGGCAGTCGATCGAAACCCCGGGCTTTGGCAAGGGCTACGCCGAGGCTCTGACCATCTGGCGCGAGTATCTCGACAAGCTGAATGCGCTGCGTGATCGGAAGGGCATGGTGGTCATCCAGATCGCCCATACCGACATCAAGCGTTTCGACAGCCCCGAGCACGAACCCTACGACCGGTATGTGATCAAGCTGCAGACCCGCGCCTCGGCGCTGCTGCAGGAGCATTCCGATGTGGTGCTCTTCGCGAACTACCAGATCTCGGTCGCCAAATCCGATGTCGGGTTCAACAAGAAGGTGACCCGTGCGCTCGGGTCCGGTGCGCGCGTCATGCACACCGAAGAGCGTCCTGCCTTCCTCGCCAAAAACCGTTACGGCCTGCCGGACACCCTGCCGCTCGAGTGGTCGGAGTTCCTCGCAGCCATGCCCCAACCTGAATAATTCGCACCTGAAAGGATACGACCATGGCACGTTTTGACGCCGCATTTGATGCCTCGGGCATCGAGCCCACCACCGCCTATGAGCTGCTGCCCGCTGGCAAATACCGCGCCCAGATCGTCGAGAGCGAGATGCGCGTGACCCGCAACGGCATGGGCCAGTTCCTCTGGCTGATGCTGGATATTCTGGATGGCCCGCATAAGGGCCGGAAGATCTTCGACCAGCTGAATCTGGTGAACCCGAACCCGACCACGGTCGAGATCGCACAGCGGACGCTGTCGGCGATTTGCCACGCGACGGGCAAGATGCAGGTCAGCGACAGCGAAGAACTGCATCTTATCCCGGTGACGATCCAGGTGACGGTGAGGCCGCCCAAGAACGGCTACGGGGAGAGCAATGCGATCCGCTACATGACGCCGGAACAGGGTGCGGTCGCACCGCAAGCGTCGAAGCACGCCCAGACCGGCGGGGACGCAGCAGCAGCCCCGGCCAAGATGGCCTCCGCTCCCTGGAACAGGAAGGGCTGATGCCCTGCGCTGCTCCGCTCCCATTTGCCGGGGCAGCGCCCAAACACATCTGAGGATTCTTCCATGACTAATCTGACCAACGCGGCCGCCGAGAACACTCTCGGGGCCGCGATCAGCTCCGGCTTGCCTGAAGACCAGCGCCGGTTGATCGAACTCGACGACGATATCGCCAAGATCCGCACGCAGATCGCAACCGCCGATCTGGCACGCCAGCGGGGCCAAAAACCCATCGATCCCGACTGGTTCCACCGGGCACGGACCGCGCTGCGCCACCTGTGCCGCGAACGGGCAGAACTGCTGGCGAAAGGAACCGGCCGCCGTCGTCGCGAGAAGCTGAAGGACGCGCTGATCGGCGTTCTGCGTGACCGGCATGACCCGGAGACGTGGAGCGGCATTTTGGCCGAGGCTCAGGCCCGCAGCGAACGGGAGGGTTTGTGATGGCTGATCTTCCCGCACCGGCCACGCCAACACTGACTGCGATCTATGCGTCTTACGAGGCGCGGCAGGGCGATGGCTTTCGCGACCACCTCGGCGCGTCGATCATCGGCAAATCCTGCGCACGCGCGCTCTGGTATGATTTCCGCTGGGTGACGCCTCCACGCCATTCCGGCCGCCTGCTGCGTCTGTTCGAGACCGGCCAACTGGAAGAGGACCGGATGGTCCGCAACCTGCGCGCCACGGGTGCGACGGTGTTGGAGGTCGATCCGGACACGGGTCGCCAGTTCCGTGTCGAAGCCCACGGCGGCCATTTCGGCGGCTCGCTTGACGGCGTCGCCCTCGGGCTGCTTGAGGCGCCAAAAACCTGGCACGTTCTCGAATTCAAGACCCATTCGGCGAAGAGCTTTGCCGATTTGACCGCGAAAGGCGTGGCGCTGTCCAAGCCCCAGCACGCTGCTCAGATGCAGATCTACATGCACCTGACCGGGATAACGCGGGCGCTGTACGTGGCGGTCTGCAAGAATACCGACGCGCTGCATGTCGAGCGCCTTAAAGCCGATCCCGCCATGGCCGAACGCCTGTTGGACAAGGCGGGCCGGGTCATCTTCGCCCAGCATCCGCCCGCGCGGATCAGCGAGGATCCGGCCTGGTTTGAATGCCGCTTCTGCGATCACCGGACTGCTTGCCACGATGGTGGCGAGGCCGCCGTGACCTGTCGGTCCTGCCTGCATTCCACGCCGATTGACGGCGGATGGCACTGCGCCCGGCACGACCGAATGCTGGCTCCACCCGAGCAGCGTGCCGCCTGCGGCAAACATCTCTTCATCCCCGATCTCGTGCCGGGTGAGGTCATCGATGCGGGGGAGGATATCGTCACCTACCGCATGGCTGATGGCTCCTCCTGGTCAAATGACGCCCGTACCACGGAGGCCGCGCCATGCTGACCCTGCGCCCATACCAAAATGCTGCAATCTCTTCGATCTACGGCTATTTCCAGAACAACAAGGGCAATCCGCTGGTGGTCATTCCAACCGCTGGGGGCAAGAGCCTTGTCATGGCGTCCTTCATCGAAGGGGTGCTGAAAGCCTGGCCCGATCAGCGCATCCTGATCGTGACCCATGTGCGTGAGCTGATCGCGCAGAACCATGCTGAGATGATCGGCCTTTGGCCCGAGGCTCCTGCGGGCATTTATTCGGCGGGTCTGGGCAAGCGCGAGGCGCAGGCGCGCGTCCTGTTTGCCGGCATCCAGTCGATCCACCGCCGGGCCCGCGAGATTGGTCATACCGATCTGGTGCTGATCGACGAGGCCCATCTGATCCCAGGCAGGTCGAACACCATGTATCGGCGTTTCCTCGATGCGCTGAGTGCGATCAACCCGGCGCTGAAGGTGATCGGACTTACGGCCACGCCGTTCCGGCTCGACAGCGGCATGCTGCATGAAGGCAGATCGGCGCTCTTCACCGACATCGCCTACGAGGCCCCGGTCCGCGACCTGATCGATCAAGGCTATCTCAGCCCACTCGTCTCGAAGCAGCCCGCCACCCGGCTTGATGTGTCGAAAGTTGGCACCCGCGCCGGTGATTTCATCGCCCGCGATCTGGCGGTAGCAGTTGACCAGGAAGCAACCACCCGGGCAGCTGTCACCGAGATCATCGAGTACGGCAAGGATCGCAAATCCTGGCTGGCCTTCTGCTCGGGCGTGGATCACGCGCGCCACGTTGCGGAGGAATTCCAGCGCAGGGGCATCAGTTGCCGCACGATCTTCGGCGATACGCCGAAGGACGAGCGCGACGCCATCATTGCCGCGTTCAAGCGGGGCGAAATCCGCGCATTGGCGTCGATGGGCGTGCTGACTACCGGCTTCAACGCCCCAGCCGTCGATCTCATTGCGCTGCTGCGTCCGACCCAGTCGGCCGGGCTCTATGTCCAGATGGTCGGTCGGGGAACGCGCCTGGCGCCAGGCAAGGAGAACTGCCTGGTTCTGGATTTTGCGGGCAATGTCCGGCGCCACGGCCCGATTGATCTCGTGCGTCCAAAGCGTCCCGGTGAGAATGGCGGGGGAGAGGCACCCACAAAGGTCTGCCCCATGTGTGAGAGCATCGTGGCGCTCTCGGCGACCGAATGTCCGGACTGCGGCTATGAATTCCCGGCCCGTGAGGTGAAGATTGCGCCGACCGCGGCCACGCTGCCGGTCCTGTCGTCAAAAGCACCTCAATGGCTGCAGGTGAGCGGCGTATCTTACTGCCGTCACGACAAACGCGGCGGGCGACCCTCGCTCAAGGTCACTTACAGCTGCGGTCTCGCCACTTACAGCGAATGGGTTTGCTTCGAGCATCAGGGATACGCGCGCCAGAAGGCCGCGGACTGGTGGCGCAAGCGTGCACCCGGTCTGCCTGTTCCGCTCAGCGTGAACGAGGCCATTGCGCAGGCGAGCCGTCTCACGCGCCCAAGCGAAATCTCGGTCCGTCCATCGGGCCGCTTTTTTGAAATCTCGGGCTACAGGTTCGATCCATGCGCCAAACCCACCCCGGCCTCTGCGCCGTCTGCCACCGGGAACCTCGCGGCTTTGGCTGGTTCAACGCAGGTTTCCGCATCTCGGACCAGCGGCGGGACGCAAGCCGCAAGCACCTCTGCTCTCGGACCTGTCAGGACCTCTGCCATGGGAGGAAGGGCATGATCGACCCCACTCCGAACGAGAGCGAGGCCATGACCGTCGGTGGCCAACAGGGCGGTGAATACCTCGAGAGCATCGGCAAAACCGACCTCGTCACCCTGACCGAGACCGAATGGGACCGCTTTCTGGATGCGGTTGTCACCGGATATTGCGACCACCTGCGCGCGCTTGCGGCCAGGGACCGCACGCGGCTCGACGGGATGACTCCGGAGGTACCGTTCTGATGGCAGACACATCTTACATGGCTCGGTTTGGCGCGCGGTTGGTCACCAACGGCTATGCCATTCTGCCGATTGGCCCGGGCACCAAGAAGCCGGGGCGTTTTCAGCGCGGGGCCTGGACCGATTATCGAGAATGGAATCGGCATGCAGAGCGCCCCACGACCGAGGTGGAGGTGACGACATGGTCGGCCTGGCCGGAGTGCGGCGTGGGGATCGTTGGCGGCGCGGTTGCGGCGGTCGACATCGATATCGTCGAGGATGCTGAATTGGCGCTCCGGATCGAGCGACTGGCCCGGGACATGCTGGGCGACACGCCTGCCTTGCGCATTGGGCGCGCCCCGAAACGCATGCTGATCTATCGCACGGCCGAACCGTTTCGCGGCATCAAGCGCCACCCGCTGGAAGTGCTCTGTCTCGGCCAGCAGTTCCTGGCCTATGCCGATCATCCGGACACGTGTGCCCCCTATGTCTGGCCCGAGGAAGGGCTGGCTGATCTCGACATCACAGATCTGCCGGAAATTACTGCGGAGGCTGCGGCGGCGTTTCTGGACGAGGCCTATGCGCTGCTGCCGGAAACCCTGCGGCAGCGTGGGCTTGCAGCCATGTCGCTTGGGGCGGAACACCTGCGCAGCCATAGCCAGGTCGGTACATTGCCTGCCATCCGGGCCGCGCTGGAATGGCTGCCCAACGCGGAACTCGACTATGACAGCTGGATGCGGATTGGTATGGCGCTCAAGGGCGCGCTCGGTGAAGCCGGTCAAGATCTGTTCGCGGATTGGTCAGCGCAGGCTGCGAAGGACGTCCCCGCGACCACAGCCAAGGCGTGGGCGAGCTTCAAGCCGGATCGCATCGGGGCTGGCACGATCTATCACCTCGCCATGGAGCGCGGCTGGCAGCCTGATTCATCGCTGCGCCTTGACGGGTCTTTGGTCTGCGATGGCAAGCATCCAGCTGCGGGGCTGTTATCGAGGCTGGACGGTCGTTCTGAAGAAGGCGTCGACACCCCGGTCAGCCGTTCGTTCACGCTGGAGATGCCGGACGGGCTGGTGGGTGATCTGACGGAATACATGTTGTCGACGGCCCGGCGTCCGCAGCCGCTTTTGTCACTCGGAGCGAGCCTCTGTGCGATCGGCGCGCTTATGGGGCGGCAGTATCGGACCGAAAGCAACCTGCGTTCGAACCTGTATGTCGTCGGCATCGCCGACAGCGGATCGGGAAAAAACCACGCCCGCGAGATCATCAACGAGGTCTTCTTCGAGGCGGGGCTGGCGCATCATCTCGGCGGCAACAAGATCGCCTCCGGGGCGGGGCTTCTGACCGCGCTGCACCGCCAGCCCGCGATCCTGTTCCAGATCGATGAATTCGGCATGTTCTTGGCGGCGGCAGCCGATCGACGACGCAGTCCGCGCCATATTACCGAAATCCTCGACAACATGACCGAGCTCTACACCGCAGCGGGGGGGATCTTCCTCGGCGCGGAATATGCGAACCGTGATGGGTCGAACGAGCGGCGGGATATCGTCCAGCCCTGTCTTTGCGTCTATGGCACCACGACGCCCTTGCACTTTTGGGGCGCGCTGCAGGGGGCAAATGTGGTCGACGGATCGCTTGCGCGTTTTCTGATTCTGCCGAGCGACGAGGATTACCCGGACGAGAACATCGCCGTTGGGATCCGCCAGGCACCGCCAGCACTCATCCACGGATTGCAGGGCGTGGCCGCTGGGGGTGGGCACCAGAAGGGCAATCTTGCGGGCAAGACGGCCGATCAGAACACGACAGTAAATCCGACCATCGTGCCCATGACCGATGAAGCGAGGGCGCGTTTTAAGGCACTGAGTGCCGAATTGACGGAGGAGTTGCGGGCGGCAGCTGGGACGGCCTTCACCGCAATCCTGGCCCGCATCGGAGAGAACGCGTTGAAGCTGGCGCTGATCGTCGCGGTCGGGCGCGACCCGGCAAATTCCGAGATCGACCTCTCGGCGGCGGACTGGGCTATCGACTTCGTGCGCCATTATGCGCGGCAGACCATGGAAGCCGTCGAGCGACATGTGGCCGACACGGAGACCGAGGCCCACTTGAAACGGCTCAAGGAGGTCATCCGCGCCGCAGGAGCGAACGGGATCACCAAGTCGGAAATCACGCGTGCCTCCCAGTGGCTGAAATCCCGCGACCGCGATGAGATCCTGCTCACCCTGATTGAAACCGGAGACGTCACGACGGGCATGCGGGGATCATCGACGAGGCAGGCCATGGTCTACCGGATGGCCCGCTGGATGGGCCCCTGGCGAGATGCTTCAGGGCGCAAAGTCAGTCAGAAGGAACTGTAATGATGCCTAACCATATGAAAGATAGTCCGAAAACTTGTTCTTTCACATTCTTCAATCTTTCAAGAGGATGCCTATACCCCTCGCGTGTATGCGCGCGCGATTAGAAATAGAGAGACACCCTCTATAACTATATAATAATTGAATAATTATATATTATAGAGACTGGGCAATGGGTTAGCGGTCCGAATCCTTCACGGGGGGACCTTGAAGCCCAAGAACAATTCGCAGTGCGACCCGATCGCCCTGCGCCTGACGTGACCAGACCACCCTTCGGGGCCTGGCGAGACCGCAGCCTTCACCGGCCAGCCCTCTCGCCGAGCCCGGCAAACCGAAGAGGAGGTCGTCATGACCCAATCACAAAACCCGCGCTGCATTTTGGCGCTCGATCTTGGAACCACGACGGGCTGGGCGCTCCGGACCTTCGACGGGCTGATCACCACCGGTACGGCGTCGTTCAAACCTGGACGCTACGATGGCGGTGGCATGCGCTATCTGCGCTTCACCAACTGGCTGACCGAATTGGATCGGCTATCGGGACCTTGCGCGGCGATCTGGTTCGAGGAAGTCCGTCGCCATGCAGGCACCGACGCGGCTCATGTCTATGGGGGCCTGATCGCGTCGCTGACCAGCTGGGCCGAACTCAGGGGCATTCCATATGAGGGCGTGCCGGTCGGGACCATTAAGCGCCACGCGACCGGCAAGGGCAACGCTCCCAAGCAGGCGATGATCGACGCAGCGCGCGCCCGAGGGTTCAACCCGTCCGACGACAATGAGGCTGACGCCATCGCCATCCTTCACTGGGCCATCGAGACCCGGGGAGGTACAGCATGAGGTTCACCCCCAAAGGCTATGGCGGTCAGCGCCGTGACCCCGAGCGGGTCAAACGGGAGGGCTGGCGTGAGCAGGGCGTGCTGGCCGTCAGCATCCACGATCACCGCCTGACCTGGCCCGAACGGGAGCTGGTCGAACAACTGGGTAAGAAACTGTACGGGCCGCGCCCAGCAGGGGAGGTGCGCCATGGCTGATCGCATCTGGACTGCTGACGATGTCGCCGATCATTTCGAAGAAGCGTTCCGCACCCTCCGGAAGCTACCGCCGGTGAAGGCCCGTGGGTATTTCAACGCATGGCCGGACATCGTGCGGACCAGCCGCGAAATCGCAGCGATGGAACCGCAACCCATGCGCGTCTGGCCTTCGGCGGCGTCGATCTCCCGGCTCGAGCAGACCTTCGACTGGGTGCTCTGGATTGAGGAGCAGGAACGCAAGCTGATCTGGTCCCGGGCTGCGCGTGTGCCTTGGAAGCAGATCAGCGGCGAGTTGGGGTGCGATCGTACAACTGCGTGGCGGAGGTGGCAGCTGGCGCTCACCAAGATCGCCTCGCGGCTGAATGCCTAGCGACTCCAACGTGTTGCAACACTTTTTTGTTCGACAAGTGCAACATTTCCGTGCTATCCGTAGGGCATAATGGGGAGAGTGCGTTGGAAAACGGCTCTCCCCGTTTTCGTTGCTGGATGCCCCACTGGCTTCCGGCGTCCATCGAAGGGTCCAGGCGGCTAACCCACTGACTTTACGGGTCCTTCCTGGCCGTAAACCTATACGGGGGGGCGCAGCGCGCAATATCGCCAGCGACAGGGCCAGTATTTTGGGAAGCCACCCCGGCGGGAATCCACCCGAAATCTGCTGAAAACCACAATAAAAACAAACCTTTGAATCCGGATGCGTCCGGTGGCCGCTGGATTCTTTGCGGAGTCCAGGCTGGCTGCCGGTGTCCGGAATCCAGGGGATCCACCCAATGAGGCGAACCGATCATAATGACGCTGAGCTTTACCCCGGACGCGATCAAGACCTGGCCGCTGGCCAAGCTTCAGCCCTACGCGAACAACGCCAAGATGCACGGCGCGGATCAGGTTGCGAAGATCGCCGCCAGCATGGCCGAGTTCGGCTGGACTGTGCCTTGCCTGGTCGGTGACGACGGCGAGTTGATCGCGGGCCATGGCCGGGTGCTGGCGGCGACGCAGCTCGGGCTTACGGAAGCGCCAGTGATCGTGCTGGACCACCTGACCGAGGCGCAGCGCCGGGCCTACCGGATCGCGGATAACAAGCTGACAGAACTCGGGACCTGGGACGAGGCGCTGCTGTCGGCCGAACTGAACGACCTGCTGGCCGAGGATTTCGATCTGTCGCTCATCGGATTCGACGACGCTGAACTCGAGGTGCTGTTGGCCGGAGAGGTTGATCCTGAGACTGCGTCCCGAGAGGGCGAGGACGATATCCCCGAAGCACCCGAGATCCCGATCAGCCGTCCCGGCGATCTCTGGCTGCTGGGCAAGCATCGGCTGCTCTGCGGTGACGCGACCGTTGCCACCGATGTCGAGCGTCTACTGGGTGATGTGCAGCCGCTCCTGATGGTGACCGATCCGCCCTATGGCGTCGAATACGATCCCGGCTGGCGCAACAGGGCAGGGGCCGCCGCAACCAGGCGCACCGGCAAGGTGCTGAATGACGACCGTGCTGACTGGCGTGAGGCCTGGGCGTTGTTCCCCGGCGACGTCGCTTATGTCTGGCACGGCGCGCTGCATGCGACCACGGTCGCCGACAGCCTTGAGGCTTCCGGCTTCAATATCCGGTCGCAGATCATCTGGGCCAAGGACCGGCTGGTGCTGAGCCGCGGTGATTATCATTGGCAGCACGAGCCGTGCCTCTACGCCGTGAAAAAGACCGGCAAGGGCCACTGGGCGGGCGACCGCAAGCAGACAACGCTGTGGCAGATCTCGGGCAAGGATCAGGATGCTGAAACCGTGCACGGGACACAGAAGCCGGTCGAATGCATGCGCCGGCCAATCCTGAACAATTCCAACCCGGGGCAGGCGGTCTATGAACCCTTCATGGGATCCGGCACCACGCTGATCGCGGCCGAGACGACGGGCCGGGTCTGCTACGGGATCGAACTCAATCCGGGTTATGTCGATGTCGCCGTGGAGCGGTGGCAGCAGTTCACCGGCAAGGACGCTGTTCTTTCCGGATCAGGCGAATCCTTCAACGAAATCAAGACCAAAGACGATTGAGGTATGCATGACCTGGCTTTACCTTCCTCCGGACGCGTTTCCGGAACCGCAGACGCATGCCTCTTCGGACTGTCCCTCTGCTCCGGCGCAGGCGGGCTCGACCTCGGGCTCACCATCGCCATGCCCGGATATCGAACTGTGGGCCATATCGAACGGGAAACCTACGCCGCAGCCACTCTCGTGGCGCGGATGGAAGACGCGGCCTTGGATCGCGCGCCTGTCTGGGACGATGTTGCCACCTTCGACGGCCGCCCGTGGCGCGGCGCGGTGGACATCGTCACTGCGGGATATCCGTGCCAGCCGTTCTCCGTCGCGGGCAAGCGCCGGGGCGCGGACGACCCGCGCCACCTTTGGCCGCATGTCGCCCGCATCATCGGCGAAGTCGAACCGCCCTTCGTGTTCCTCGAGAATGTCGCCCATCATCTCCGCCTCGGTTTCCCCGAAGTCGCCAGCGGACTGGTCGGCATGGGTTACCGCCTTGCGGCGGGCCTCTTCACGGCGGCGGAAGTCGGCGCGCCCCACAAGCGCGAACGGCTGTTCATCCTCGCCATTCGCGAGGGAGACGAGCTGGCCGACCCCACGCGCCTGCTCTGGGACTCGTTCGAGTGGCGGAAACCGGACGGAGATGCTGCGCCTCTGGCCGACGCCGAGAGCCAGCGCCAACGAGAACCGGCAGACGAAGCCGACGCCCTCGCAGGAAGCGGGCAAGCACGGGATGAACCTCGCGACGACGGCCGCGATGTGGCCGACGCCGCAGTCCGACAGCTTTCGCAGCCGGGGCGGAGATCGGAAACACCAGAAGGGTCTGGACGGCATGGCGCGGGACTGGCCGACGCCGATGGCCAACGACGGGTGCAAGCCGAGCGCGGGCAATCGCAAGACAGCGGATCTGACAAACGCCAGCCGCATGTGGATGACGCCGACGGCGCGGGATCACAAGGACGGGGCGACGACATTGGCGAACACGCCGGTCAACGGCCTGCTTGGCCGCCAGATGGGGTGGATGCCGCCCTTCCTCGGCGGCAACGCCATGTGCCACATTCGTGGTGCTTGGTTCCACGAGAGGAAAAGGAGGCATCCATGGAAAAAGGTATCATCGTCGGGGTCGATCTTGCAAAGCACAGCTTTCAGCTGCACGGGTCATCGGCGGACGGGACCGTTCTGTTCCGCAAGAAGCTCAGCCGACCACAGTTTCACCGTTTCATGTCCGAGCAGCCACGTTGCTCCGTTGTCATGGAGGCCTGCGGCGGGGCGCATTTCTGGGCACGCGAGCTGGGGCGCTTGGGCCATGACGCGCGGCTGATCTCGGCGCGTTACGTGAAACCGTTCATCAAGCGACAGAAAAACGACGCGGCAGACGCCGAGGCGATCGTCGAGGCGGCAACCCGTCCGACGATGCGCTTCGTCGAGGTCAAGAGCGCAGAACAGCAGGCCCGGGCAGTCGTGTTCCGGACCCGCGAGCAGCTCCTGAAGCAGCGGACCGAGCTGGTGAACGCCCTGCGTTCGCACCTCTACGAATTCGGGTATGTGGCGCCACAGGGGATCCACAATCTTCCGCGCATCGCGAAAATTCTCGATGATAAAAATACTGATATTCCATCGCTGGCGCGCGAGACCTGCTGTGATCTCCTCTCGCAAATCTCCGAACAGACCACCCGGATAAATGCGTTGACGAAGCGGATGGGCGAATTGGCCCGCACGGCGGATACGACCCGCAGATTGCAGACCATGCCGGGCATCGGTCCGATTGGCGCTCTGGCCATTGAAACCTTTGCGCCGCCAATGGAAACCTTCGGCTGCGGCCGCAACTTCGCGGCCTGGCTGGGTCTCGTGCCCCGGCAGAACTCGACAGGGGGCAAGCAGCGGCTGGGCCGAACGTCGAAGATGGGACAGCAGGACATACGGCGATTGCTGATCATCGGCGCGATGGCTGTGGTGCGATGGACAAGCCAGAAAGGAGCCCGCCCGGGGACGTGGCTGGCGCGCATGCTGGCGACGAAACCGCGAATGCTCGTGGCCGTCGCTTTGGCGAACAAGATGGCGCGTGGCATCTGGGCGATGCTGACGCGCAACGAGGATTATCGAGATCCGGGGCAGTTGATGGCGGCGTAATACCGCGACGACAATCATCTGAAACCGGTACGCTGGGGATGTAAGGAGAGGTGCCGAACTTCATGGGAAAATGATCGAACAGATCAGGGTCAGGAAAACCAGTCCAGGACACAGAGCCACTCGCTCGCCCGCCAGATTTGGACCCGGCCCGCGGATCACCATACCGGCCAGCGGCGTGTGAAAGGCCGCACTATCAGGCCTGACACAAGCACGCACTCGATCTCTATCTCAGAACAAGGCAAATCGACTTGCAAAACGGGCGGCATCCACACAAGGTCCTGGTGACGCCGATGGCTGGGATCGATTCCTGCGAAGCGCGCCGAACCTTGAACCCGCAGTTCGTCGAGGCGCTGATGGGCTGGCCCACCGGGTGGACCGGCTTCGCCTCTGTGGCAACGGCGTGGTCCCCTTGGTTGCGGCGCATGCGCTGCGAATTCTTGCGGCTGAATTGCTGGCCGACGGATGAGGTGGCGGGATGAAGCAGTCACGCCTCATGTCGCTGGTGGAGTCCGTCGTCAACGTGATCGTCGGCTACGGCGTCGCGGTCGTCACGCAGATTCTGATCTTCCCGATTTTCGGGCTGCATACGACGCTGGCGCAGAACCTCAAAATGGGCGCCATTTTCTCATTCGTGAGCATTGCCCGCTCATTTGTCCTTCGGCGGCTGTTTGAACGGATCAGGGTTGCCAATCACTGCGACGGCCATGCCGGATATGAAGAACCTGCACCGCTCCGTCGATGACGGCATAGTAGACCCGCCAGCGGGTTCCGTGACCATAGAGCGCGCGCCGGATCGGCAGATCGAAGGCCTTCGATTCCTGCGCAATCGGATGCGCCTCGGGCATGGCGCCAAAGTCGAGGATCATATTGCGGATACCAACAAGCCATTCGTCCGCAGCCCTCGGGTTGCGGTCGCGCAGCCAGATCCATGAAGCTGTCAGATCATCCGCCGCATTCGGCGTGATGATCACCGGCAGTGAAGCTGTCATTTCGTCTGAGCGAGTTCGTCAAAGAATCGGCCAGCCTCTGTGCCTTCACCGGCCCGGGCTTGCGTCAGTCCCTTGCGGATGCCCGCGACGGTCTCGGCATGGTCGAGCTGGTCCTGCATGTCCTGCCATGCGCTGGCGTCCATGACGACGACCGAAGGCTTGCCATTGACGGTCAGGATCTGCGGCCGTCCGCTTTCCTTGATGCGCGCGATCATGCGCGCCGAATTCCGTTTGAACTCGGTCAGCGGGCTGATGTCTTTGATGATGTCCATGGCTGGGCTCCCGGCGCGCATCTAATTCGGTGCGAATATAGCGCGATTTCAGATGCGCGTCGAGATGTTCCGTGATCAATCGCGGATAGCGTAGACGCGGCCTCTTCCGTCAACCACCTCGGAGGTGATGGTCAGGCCGAGCTTCTTCTTCAGCGCACCGGCCATCGCGCCGCGCACCGTGTGCGATTGCCATTCGAGCGCTGCGACAATCTCGTCGATGGTCGCGCCGTCCGGCGCGCGCAGCATGGCGATCAGCGTTGCCTGCTTGGTGCCCTCGCGCGGTGTCCGTGCCTTGGGCGCGGCCTCTGTTTCGGTGGGGGTGTCCGGCGTGGGCTCCTCGATCAGCGCGCCCGCAGGCGCGGGGTTCGCGTCCTCGGGTTCGATGCCGATGGCGGCGAGGCCTGCGTTGGTGGCGACCAGCGTGACACCGTGGCCGTCGCCGGTCTCGCGCCAGACCGGTTCGCCGTTGCGGATGTCGGCATCGACTTCTTCGAGAAGGCCTTTGGCGAGCATCGCGCCGACCACCTTGGCAGCGGCACCGCCGCGCAGGCTGTCGGGCAGCGGCAGGGCAACGCGGTCCTCGTTCTGGGCCGCGCGGGACAGGATGATCGTCTGGGTGTCGGATAGCTTGGTCATGGGGTCGTCTCCGTGTTCGGACCGCGACCGTCGCGGTCTTCTACGACCCCAAGCCGCGCAGGGCGCGCGGTCGGAGTTCGGGCGGGGGCCCGAGGTCAGATCAGCCCGAGGTCTTTCAGGCAGGCGGCCGCATCAATCAGTTGATCGGTCGGAACCTCGATGGTGATCGTCATGCTGTCGGCATGGGCGCGGACATAAACGCCGCCGTCGTCCAGCAGGGCGCCTTCGATCTCGTCGAGGATTGTGGTGATGCGGCTTCTGTCCAAGTGGTCGGGCAGCTTGCGGATCGGCAATCGGATGGTGCTGGTTTCCATGGCGTTCACTCCGCGTGCTCGCCTTCGCTGAAGGCGTTGTTGGTGATGCGCTTCAGCAGGCTGGCGTAATGCTCAAGGGCGCCGACATGGCCCCAGTTCACTTCGTCGGGGTGGGCGTTGAAGTGGTCGTCGCTCAGGCTTGCCAAGCGGGCGAGCATCTCGTCGATTTCGGCTTTCTTGCCCATGAAGGCGTTGAGCGCTGCTTCCCGGTTCCGCGCAGCTTTCTCGGCGCGCAGTTGGTGGCGGGGCGTTGTCTGGGGATTCAGGCGGGTCATCGTGGCGGCTCCTTGGTTTTGCGCTACCGCTGCGCTGCTTGAGCGCGGCGGTGAGTTGCATCGTTTTCTTGAGACCATGTTCGCTCTGGCGCGGAAGCTTATCAACTACATAAGCACATGATTTTGAATGATAATCGGAGCGCGCAATGGAGGGTCTGAGCGAGCGCCAATACGCCGCCCGCGTTGGCCTTTCACGCGGCGCGATCCAGAAGGCCAAGGCGACCGGACGGCTGGTTTTGCACGGCGATGGCAGCATCGACGCGGTCGCCAGCGATGCCCTGCGGGCTGAAGCGACCGATCCGTCCAAGACCCGCAAAGCGCCACAACAGAAACTAAAGCCCGTCCCGGAGGCGGCGGTCTCCGCTGTGGGCGAAACCCTGCGCGAACAGGGTCTGGCAGCACCGGCGGTCGGTAGCGGCACCACCTTCCTGCAGGCCAAGACGGCCAACGAAGTGCTGAAGGCGCAGGAACGCCGCCTCCGGCTGCAAAAGCTGAAAGGCGAGCTGATCGACCGGGCGCGTGCGCTGTCCTTGGTCTTTCGGCTGGCGCGGCAGGAGCGCGACGTCTGGGTCAACTGGCCTGCGCGTGCGGCTGCGCTGATGGCTGCCGATCTGGGCGTTGAGCCTGCAGCCATGCAAAAGGTTCTGGAAAAACATGTCCGTGCCCAGCTCGACGATCTTGCCGAGGTCAAACCCGATCTCCGGTGACGATGCCTTTGAGTTCGACGGTGCAGCAGAAATCCAGCGCGCCTGGGGCGCGGGCCTCTCGCCGGATCCGGACCTGACCGTGTCTGAATGGGCGGACCGGCACCGGATGCTCTCGGGCCGCGCCTCGGCCGAACCGGGCCGGTATCGCACGGCGCGCACGCCCTATATGGGCGAGATCATGGATCGGCTGAGCCCGGGCGATCCGACCCAGCGGATCGTGTTCATGAAGGCGGCGCAGGTCGGTGCGACCGAGGCTGGGAACAACTGGATCGGCTTTGCCATCCACCAGGCGCCGGGCCCGATGCTGGCGGTCCAGCCGACGGTGGAACTGGCAAAACGCAACTCGCGCCAGCGGATCGATCCGCTGATTGATGAGAGCCCGGAACTGCGCGAGCGGGTCAAACCGGCGCGATCTCGCGACGCCGGGAACACGATGCTGTCGAAGGAATTCGCGGGCGGCATCCTGATCATGACCGGCGCGAACTCGGCGGTCGGGCTGCGTTCGACACCAGCACGCTACATCTTCCTCGACGAGGTCGATGCCTATCCGGCCTCGGCCGACGAGGAGGGCGACCCGGTCACGCTGGCCGAAGCCCGGTCACTGACCTTCGCGCATCGGCGCAAGGTCTTCCTGGTCTCGACGCCGACGATCCGGGGGCTGTCGCGCATCGAGCGGGAGTTCGAGGCCAGTGATCAGCGGCGGTTCTTCGTGCCATGTCCGCATTGTGGCCAGCAACAATGGCTGAAGTTCGAACGGCTGCGCTGGCAGAAAGGCCACCCCGAGACGGCGGAATATCATTGTGAGGGCTGTGAGACACCCATCGCCGAACACCACAAGACGGCAATGCTGGAAGCGGGTGAATGGCGCGCGACAGCCACGGCGGCCGATCCCAATACCGTCGGCTACCACCTCTCGGCGCTTTACTCGCCGATTGGCTGGCTCAGTTGGGAGCGGATCGTGCGGGCCTGGGACGCGGCGCAAGGCTCGGACGAGGCGATCAAGGCGTTTCGTAACACGATCCTCGGCGAGACATGGGTTGAAAGCGGCGAGGCGCCGGACTGGAAGCGCTTGGCGGATCAGCGCGAGACATGGACTGCTGGCACCGTTCCAGCGGGCGGATTGTTTCTGACCGCCGGGGCCGATGTGCAGAAGGACCGGATCGAGGTTGATGTCTGGGCCTGGGGCAGGGGTTTGGAGAGCTGGCTCATCGATCATCTGGTCCTGGAGGGCGGGCCTGGCGATCCGGCGTGCTGGCAGCAGTTGACCAATTTCCTCGGTCAGACCTGGGAGCATGCTTCCGGTCAGCCAATGACATTGGCGCGGCTGGCGATCGATACCGGCTATGAAACCAGTGCTGTCTATGCCTGGTCGCGGCAGGTCGGTTTCGCGCAGGTGGCGCCGGTGAAAGGCGTCGAAGGGTTCAACCGTTCAAGCCCGGTCACCGGCCCGACCTATGTCGATGCGACCATCGCGGGCAGGAGGCTGCGGCGCGGCGCGCGGCTTTGGACGGTGGCCACCTCGACCTTCAAGACCGAGACCTATCGCTTCCTTCGGCAGGACCGGCCGACGCGGGCGGAAATCGCGAATGGGCACCTTTGCCCGCCCGGAACCATCCATCTGCCAAACTGGGCGGACGGCGAGTGGCTGAAACAATTCACGGCCGAACAACTGATCACGGTGCGTACCCGGCGTGGCTTCGCCCGGCTGGAATGGCAGAAGCTGCGCGAACGCAATGAAGCTCTGGATTGTCGGGTCTATGCCCGAGCAGCCGCTTGGATATTGGGCGCAGACCGTTGGTCCGATGCGCGGTGGACTGATCTGGAAGCACAGGTCGGGATCACGGCGCAGGACATGGCTGAGGACGGGGCGGGAAACACCACGCCCGCTTCTCGGCGCGCGGGACCACAGCGGCGAACCGTGCGCTCAAGTTACATGAGGTGAAGGGGCTGGAAACGCAGGGTCATGTTGGCCGGGCCGGTTCAGTGCAGGCAGCATTTCTTGAACTTCTTGCCGCTGCCGCAGGGACAGGGATCGTTGCGGCCAAGTTTGTCAGGTGTCTTTGTGAGGGCCTCTGTCCAAGGGGCCACGCGTAAGGCGTTGTCAACTTTGCGGGTCTTCTGCTGGATGAGAAACTCATCGGTATAACAGTGCCATTTCGACAACTCATCGATGGCACTGGTGATCAGGGCTTTCTGGTAACGACGGTTTGCGGGGGAAACACCTTCGTTGAGGGAGGCCTCCAGATCCTCGAGGAAATGCCCGAAGTCGCAATACTCTTTCGGGATCAGGCCCTGGTCGAAAACCTCGCGCACAGCCTCCGACATGTCTTCAAGCCCAAGATCGGCAACGCCGTCCATCCAGCCAGTTAGAACATCGGTCGATGCCTTGGGGCAGCGTTGGCGAAAGGTCCGGAAATAATTCTCGATCACCGGGCGTTCAGCGGGGTGCAGTTGCGCTATCAAGACGAGAGCATTCATCAAGGACAGACGCGCGAATTCGTCAGCCTTCCTGTCCTCGATCGCGTCGAACACGGGCTGCAGGTCGCCGTCGAATGTTCCAGCGATGACGCGAAAGCTTGTTTCGGTGACAGCGTCCCCGAGGAGATGGTCGATGACCTTGGTAGGACGACGGAGCATCTGAACCAACGGGCGATAGGCACGAGGATCCTGCCATTCGCCCAGCATGTGGAAGATCGGAATAAAAGCCATCAAGTCAGCGTCTTTCATCGCCGGGATAGGCTGATGTGCGAGGCGGGTTGCGAGATCGACGAAGACTGGCGCCATTTCTTCGCGCCGGGTGCCTGCTTCGGCCATGGCGGTTCTCGGAAAAATGTCGTCGCGCGCGAGATCGCGCATGATTTCGGTTGGGGTCATGGTTTTGCCCTCACTCGGGATTCGGTTGGCTCAATGAAACATATTCCCAAGTCAGGTCAATTCAGATGCCGACAATCACAGAACTTCGCGCCCGCCGCGAGACTCTCACTGCACAGCGGTCCTCTGGCGTGGCGCGGGTCAGCTACGACGGCAAGACGGTCGACTATCGCAGCGTGGCGGAAATCGACCGGGCCATCGAGGCGCTCGACCGCGAGATCGCGGCGGCCGAGGGGCGGCGGATCGTGCGACAGGTGCGTGTGACAACCGCGAAGGGGCTCTGAGCCATGGGGCTGTTTGATCGCTTTCGCCGCCGGAGCCCCGGCGGTCCCGCTGCTGTGTCCGCGCGCCTCGAAGGCGCAATGGCTAAACGGCGGCTCAGGGGCTGGAACCCGCCGCTTGAAAACATCAATTCGCTGGTCGCCTCGGGCGGTCCGCGATTGCTGGCGCGCTCGCGGGAATTGGTGGTCACCAATGGCTATGCCGCCAATGCCTGCGAGGCCTTTGCGTCGAACATGGTGGGCGATGGGATCAAGCCCTCGTCGCTGATCGAGGATCCGGATCTGCGGGATCGGGTGCAGCGGCTCTGGCTGGCATGGACAGATGAGGCCGATGCCGACGGGCTGACCGATTTATACGGCCTGCAGGCGATGGTGGCGCGGGAAATGTTCGTGGCGGGCGAGTGTTTCGTGCGATTGCGGCCGCGCCGGGCTGAGGATGGGATGCTGGTGCCGCTGCAATTGCAGCTGCTGCAATCCGAAATGCTGCCCTTCGACAAGACCGAGACGGCGGCCAACGACAATCGCATCCGCTGCGGCATTGAATTTGACGCCATCGGCCGCCGCGTGGCCTATCACTTTCGCCGCCGCCATCCCGGTGACAGCACCGATCAGGGGTCTGTGATTCCCGAAACGGTCCGCGTGTCCGCCGTCGACGTGCTGCACATCTACCGCCCCATCGATGCGGGTCAGATCCGGGGCTTGCCACATGTGGCACCGGCCATGGTGCGGCTGTTTCTGCTGGATCAGTACGACGACGCCGAACTGGACCGCAAGAAAACCGCGGCGATGTTTGCGGGATTCATCACCAAGACCGCGCCGGAAGACCCGATGATGGGCGAAGGTGAGGCAGATCTCGACGGGGCGGCCATCGCCAGCCTCGAGCCCGGCACGATGCAGGTGCTGTTGCCCGGTGAGGACGTGAAGTTCTCGAGCCCCGCTGACGTGGGTGGCGGCTATGAAGCATTCCAGTACCGGACGCTGCTCGCGGTATCGGCCTCGCTGGGGCTGCCCTATCACCTGGTGACCGGGGATGTGCGGCAGGCGAACTATTCGAGCCTGCGGGCAGAGCTGGTCGAGTTCCGCCGCCGCATTGGCCAGCTGCAGCATGGGGTGATCGCGCATC
>NZ_QAGK01000005.1 GCF_003057885.1 Oceaniglobus ichthyenteri | reverse complement strand
GCCCACTGGTCAGCGCGATCCGCACCGCATCCTGGCGGAATTCGTCCGTCCGTTTCAGTCCCATAGTCAGTCTCCTTTGCTGCAGTAAATGCTATCAAAGGAGCGGCATCAAACCGCGACAGGTCCAATGTCGAGGACAAGGGCATGGAAGACAAGAAAAGCCATAACTTTCAAGATATTATCGTGAAAGTGTCGGAAGCAGCGAAACTCGACCACCAGATTATCTTCACGACCTCAACGATCAATCCGGAACTCGACGGTGACGAATTAACTATCGGTCCACAATATACACACCAACAACGCACGTTAAGAGGTAACAACTGACTTGGACGCTAATGACGGTGAGCCAGTGATCGCTTTACCAGCCGGGGGATGCTGTTCGAAGCCCTCAACGCCCGCTTCGGCGAAGCTGCAACAGAGTATCGAGACCTGTGACGTAGGTGGGCTCTGGGCCGATCACGTTGTGTGAGCAGAAAGAATGGATAGCGGAAGTTCGCTGCAATATGCCCCAAGTTTCAAGCGATTGAAGGCGCAGTCTTGTCGCCGAGACCGAACCCTTTCAACATCCAAATTGTTGACTTCGCAGGCAGAAGCTTCTTTTTCCCCGCTAGCCCTCTGAGGTCGCCGTAGGGGTTCTTTCCAGACTTGTCTTTGACAAACTCGCCAACTGCCTTCATGTACTCTATTGCATAGTATACAGCTTCTCTCCGCTTTGGGTCGGTTGTTGATTTTCCATGAATTAAATCATTTCTGATTTTTTGTGCTTTCTCGAGAGTTTCCACTGCGTCGCTTGGGATATTCCCGGAGAAAACGTTCTTAAATACCGACCTATACTTTTCCACTGTGAAGTGCTGCTTTTGCAGCTCTCGATCAACCGTAGCTGATGCGCACTCATGGATCCGCACAAGGCCACATTTAAGTGCGCGATGATGGCCCTCTTCAAGCTTCATGAAGCAATATGCCAAAGCGATCTCGTAGTTCTTTTCGTCATCTAATAAGGGGCCAAGCTTTGACAAAAAGTTTCGCACATCCTCATCAAGAGCGTCATACTGGATCTTGAGGCCTTTATAGCTCTTTGGTAGCGCCAAGCTGCAATCCCTTCTTTACCGAAAAATTTGAGCGTCGATGGGCGGGAACTGTAAATGACGCCAATGATCTGGCAACCCTATTCTAACGCCGCAGCTATTCGGCATGGAAGGGACTTGCGGCAGCTAAGGTATCAATAACTTGAAAGGATCGCACGTAGATCAAACGTAATTGGAAAAATGCTGCATGGTGTATGAACACTCGCTTTGGTGAAGCTGCGGCGCGGCATCTAACACAATTGCCAGTGGCGGCTTGGGTTGATGCCCCAATGCCTGATCGAGCCGTAGCACCAGACCAGCGCCGAAGCGCCGCGCAAGGGGACTTCGAAGGCCGCCAATGTCAGCCTTCTATCACAGACGTCATTGAAATTGTGCGGGGATGCACTTTGTCGCTTCCGCTCACGCGAATACCACCACCTCTGGGGAGTGATCAGGTCCCCGCAGCGCGCTGCGTCTTCAGTGGTGCGCAACAATGTTCACGAGCGCCCAGACCTTCTGGATGTTGCACTGCCTCCTTTCTCTTCGCTCGTCGCGCGGCCCTCTACGGCATCTCCATGCCGGTCCGTCATACGAAAGAGATGGAATGAATGATTGCGGCCAGAAGCATTTTCTCGCCGGAAGCCGAAAAATTTTGCGTCGACCTCAGGTTCCACAGCCACAGGCGTCATTCGGCATCATGGGGCCGATTGACGCCTGCGGCAGTGGCATACCGCCTGCAATGCGAACAGAACCAAAGTTTTTTCTTCGTGCTTTGTGCGGTTGACCAATCTCCATGTCGAGACACGGAAACAACGGCGGCTTAGCCCGCGCAGGAACAAGGAGGACCATCGCGGAAAAACAACATGCGGACAGGCTTGATGCTGCCCGAATGGCAGACGCGCAACTAAGGAGGACCAACATGCTGCGCAACCTACCAACCAAAACCCTGTCCGCAGACCTTGGGCTCGCCGCCGTCCGCGCGCATTTCGCCGAGCAGGGAACGGCGCTGTGCAATGCCGCGGAGCTGATCGACGGCGAGGCCGGAAGGGCCTGCGTCCTGCGTCTCATGTCAGCGCTGCGCGAAGCCTCGCGTCTCGACCGCGCGACACGCCGCAGGCTCGTCGACCTGCACCGGCTCCTGTCCCTCGATCCGGTCGCAGGCGAACTCGAACCGAATTTGTCGTCCTGGGTTCCTCTCGACCCGGCAAACCCCGAGGTGGAAGAGCTCTGCCTGCTCACCAACCGGCTCTACGACCTGCTGGTCGAAATCGGAGAACTGGACGACCAGCGGGAAGCGATGGCGCTCGCCCTCCGGCCGCAAGACGCGGCCTGAAAAGGACCGCCAGCCACGCGCAGATTGCATGGCTGGCATCCTGCGATTCCCACAACGCGAGAAAAGGACACTGCCATGAAATATTTCACTCAACTGAGTCTCGAGGAGCTCTGGGTCCGGACATTGCAGGAAATCGATTTCCTCTACAATGCGGCCCAATGCAACGATGCAGAGATGTCTGCGACGGACCTCAACACGCTATCCAAAGCACTCTCCAGCCTGCGTGAACACGGGCCGCTTTCGGACTTGGCGGCTGACGAGATCAGTCGCATCGAGGATCTTCTCATCGATGCCATCACGCGGGAGACCCTCGGCTTCCGCAGCGTCTTCGACGGCACGAATGACCCGGACCACGGTGCCATCGGGCGCGTGCTGGCCCTCCCGGTCCTGTCGGAGAAAGGCGCCGCTCTCGACACACTGCAGCAGCGCTTCCGCAAGATCCTGGCCATGCGGGGCCTTCTGGCGGCCAAGGTCGACGCGGCTTGCCAGATGGCCCGCCTGAAGTCCGCAGTAAACGACATTGCCTCGGATGAGCGCGCAGCCTGAAGCCCGATTCCGCCCCGCCGCAGAGCGCCTGCGGCGGTGCGCAGCCAGAGCCGGCCAAGAAAAATCACACGGCCGACAGGTTTTTTCTTCTTGTTGGAAAAGAACAGTCAATATTCTTCATACCAGCACCGAAGACCCGCCTCTTGGACCAGCAGAAAGGACACTGCCGAACCCACCGCATTTCCCGCGACGGAACATGACGCCGATGAATCAGGCACACCAGCACCGTTTCCGCCACCGCATGAAAGGGAGATCATCATGCTCAACACCACCCCCCTCGACACCGCCGAGACCCGCCTCGGCGCCGCTTACGCTGTGGAGCAGCACCTCCGCCGCAACGGCGCGAGTCTCTGCGACCTGGCCGACGCGCTCGATGACTCCAGCGGGTTCGCCGCGCTCTGCGACCTCTATGGTGCTTTCGGGCAGCCGAGCCCGAAAGCGGATGCCGTCGAGGTCGCGATGCGCGCCATCCAATGCCTTCTGGCCGACCAGACGTCGCCGTCGCTCGACCGTATTGGCCATGAGCGAGGACTGCCGGCCTCTGACATGATGCTGTGGCACGGCGCCCGCGTCAGCGAGTTGCGGGCGGGGTTTTATCATGCGCGATGAGCGCGGAACGCGGTGCACGTTGCAAGTTGCGCGTGAACGCCGACTGAGCGACTATCCCGGCGAATTCGGGATGGAGCAGGACATCTGCGACGTGACGTTGTGGTTGAACGAGAAATCTGAGGAGCATTCGCTTCTTCTCTGGATCGACCGACATTATTTCTATCACGGTCCGGAAATTGCCAACGTGAAGGTGCTGACTGTGCCCAAGCACCCCGAGCCTCTGACCGCAATGGCGCGCGATGCATTCGTCGCGCTTGGTTATGTGATCGAAAACAGCGGCGCGGATACCTATGGCTTTCCGCTCTATGATGGCCATCATTCGCGGCACGAAGCCATTCAGGCCTTCGCGCGGATCGAAGCCGCCTTGCGAAGGTGGCGATCAGCGTAAACTTACAACCATAATTTCATCCGAGGGCGGCGCGAGTCGCCCTTTTTTCATGCCTGTCGTTTCTCGACCTGGCGACCGGTCCGACTTTGCGCTTCAACGTCACAGAGAGCACTCCGAACCCTGGCGGTGCAACCCTACCTGTGAAATAGCGCACAGCTGACACCAACCGTTCATGCACTATCCGCATTTGCGTCAACCGGGGTGAATCCCGATGCGGTAATCCACACGATCTAAAAAGATCGCGGTTGCGCAAGAAAATATCGAAATTTGTTTTGGCATCCCTGTTCCCGGAACCATCTCTCTCAGGACAGAGTCAAACCCTGCGAACATGGGTGTAGACCCAAAGAACGCGAAAACCGGGCGATGCCGCCCGGGATGACACCGCCGGTTTGTTTATCTTGTTCAGTTCCCACCTTTGCGATGACGCAAACTTATGGGCAAATCGCGCAAACCTTTGGGCATCGCGCACGATTACACGCAATCCTACAACCGTCTAAAAATCGAGATTTTCGACGCTCAGCGCGTTTGCGCGGATGAAATCGCGGCGGGGTTCGACCACGTCGCCCATTAATTTGGTAAAGATATCATCGGCTTCGGCCACATCTTCCACCTTGACCTGCAACAGCGTGCGCGCCTCGGGGTCAAGGGTGGTTTCCCATAACTGATCGGGGTTCATTTCGCCCAAACCTTTGTAACGTTGTAGGGTTAGACCCTTTTCGCCCTCTTTCAAAATCGCCGACAGTAAATCCAGCGGCCCATAAATCGGCGTTTCGCGGTCTTTACGCACCAGACGGGCCGGTTGGCGATATACCTCGTGCAAGGCTTCGGTTTCACCGCCCAATCGCCGCGCCTCGCCAGAGCGTAAAACCGCCCCGTCCAGCGTGCGCACCTCTTCGACACCGCGCAACAGGCGGGTCAATTTGATGCCGTGATCCTGGGTGATGCGCCCCTGCCAGCCCTTTTCATATTCCTCGGCGATCAGATCCAGACGCTGTGCCACCTGATCGGCCACGCCTTGCAAATCAGCATCGGCAGCGCCAGTCACAAAAGCGCCGGCAATTGCCGCCTGTTCCAGGATCTTCGGCGGATAATGGGTTGGGAACGCTTCGATAATCCGTTTCAGGGTGCGCGCACCATTGACCACACGGGCCAAATCGGCGCCAACGATTTCTTCGCCGGTTTTCAGGCGCAACATCGCGCCTTCGACCCCTTGATCGATCAGATAATCATCCAGCGACGCCTGATCCTTCAAATACACTTCGGATTTGCCGCGCGCCACTTTGTACAGGGGCGGCTGCGCGATATAAAGATATCCGCGTTCGATGATTTCGGGCATATGTCGGAAAAAGAAGGTGAGCAAAAGCGTGCGAATATGCGCGCCATCCACATCGGCATCAGTCATGATGATGATCTTGTGATAGCGCAGCTTTTCAATATCGAACTCATCGCGCCCGATGCCGGTGCCAAATGCGGTGATCATCATGCCAATCATGTCTGACCCCAGCATTCGGTCAAACCGCGCCCGCTCAACGTTCAAAATTTTACCGCGCAGGGGCAGAACCGCCTGGTTATAGCGTGACCGCCCCTGTTTGGCCGACCCACCCGCACTATCACCCTCGACGATGAAAACTTCGCGCAGGGCCGGGTCTTTTACCTGACAATCGGCCAGTTTTCCGGGCAGGTTGGCCACATCAAGCGATGTCTTTTTGCGGGTCATTTCGCGGGCCTTGCGCGCTGCCTCGCGGGCCAGGGCCGCCTCAACCACCTTGCTGATGATCTGTTTGGCCAGTTGCGGGTTTTCTTCGAACCACTCGGCCAGCTTTTCATTGACCAGGCTTTCGACCGCCGGGCGCACCTCGGAACTGACCAGTTTATCTTTGGTCTGGCTGGAGAATTTCGGATCAGGCACTTTGACCGACAACACACAGGTCAGACCTTCGCGCGCATCATCGCCGGTGAAATTCACCTTTTCTTTTTTGGCAATGCCCGATGATCCGGCATAGAGGTTCATCGTGCGGGTCAGCGCGCCGCGAAACCCGGCCAAATGCGCGCCGCCGTCGCGCTGGGGGATGTTGTTGGTAAACGGCAGCACCATTTCGTTATAGCTATCGTTCCACCACATGGCGATTTCCACGCCGATGCCGTCTTTTTCGCCGACCATATAGATCGGTTCATCGAGGATCGAAGATTTCGACCGGTCCAGATATTTAACGAATTCCTTAACACCACCGTCGTAATACAGCTCGGTGCGCAGGGGTTCGGCGGGGCGTTCATCTTCCAGGATGATCCGCACGCCGGAATTGAGAAAGGCCAATTCGCGCAGGCGATTTTCGAGGGTTTTGAACACGTAATCAAGGTTGGAAAAGGTTGAAAGACTGGCCAGAAACCGCACTTCGGTGCCTTTGCGGCCATTGGCATCGCCCACAACCTCAAGATGATGCACGGTATCGCCGCGCTCAAACCGCACGTAATGTTCTTTGCCATCGCGCCAAATGCGCAGCTCTAACCAATCAGACAGGGCGTTGACCACCGAAACACCCACGCCGTGCAAGCCGCCCGAAACCTTGTAACTGTTCTGGTCGAATTTGCCGCCGGCGTGCAGCTGGGTCATGATGACTTCGGCGGCGGATACGCCTTCTTCCTCGTGGATGCCCACCGGAATACCGCGCCCGTTATCGCCCACCGAAACGCTGCCATCGGCGTGAATTTTCACGTTTACCGCATCGGCGTGACCGGCCAACGCCTCGTCGATGCCATTGTCGACGACTTCGTACACCATATGGTGCAGACCCGAGCCATCGTCGGTGTCGCCGATATACATGCCCGGACGTTTACGCACGGCATCCAAGCCCTTGAGAACTTTGATAGAATCCGCGCCATATGATTCGGGAATGTTGGGGGTATCGGTCATGCTGGCCTGCTGTTGTTGTTATGCCCGATTTATAGGGCTTTTGGCCGGGGTTGTCACGCATTCGCCACAAGATTTAGCGCCTAAGTCAGCGGAATCACACAGCCCACAGCAATCAGCAACCAACCCGCCGTCAGGTTGGTGCGGCGCAGCGCCTTGGGCGAACTCAGCACCCGGCGCGCCCGGTCGATAAAGACGGCAAATGCCAGATTGCAAATCAGCGGCAGGATGATCGAAATTGCCACCACCACGGCTATATCGGTGGCGGTAACCCGGGTCAGATCAAAAAAGCCGGGCAGCACACCCATGTAAAACAAGATCGCCTTGGGGTTGCCCAGAATCACCGCCACGCCGGCGGCAAATCCGGCCCATTGGCCGGGGCGTGTCAGGCGTGAATCTGCGCCCACCTGCCGCCCGGCGTTGCGGATCAACACCGTACCCATCAACAAAAACACACCCGCCGCGACCCATTTCAGCACGACCATGAAGCCGGCAAAGACCGACACGATCCAAGTGACCCCCAGAATTGCCAACAGCGGCCAGAGCGCATCACCGATCGCCACACCCAGAGCAAGCGGCCAGGCGGCGGTAAATCCGCCGGAAAGCGCGCGCGCCGTTAGGGCCACCCAAACCGGCCCCGGCGTCAGAAACAGCACCACCAAAGCCCCGGCATACAGCGCCAGATCCCATGCTCCAATCGTCATAATTTCACAACCTGTGACTGCCCGGCGTCTTCGCGCACCTCAAGATACTGCGCGCGCTGCCCCAATGCAGCGAATAATTCAGGCCCGGTGCCGGTCATCCAGGCCTGTGCGCCCAGCGCGCAAATTTCGTCAAACAGCGCGGCGCGCCGGTCAGCGTCCAGATGCGCCGCGACCTCATCCAACAATAGGATTGGCGGCGCGCCCAATTCTTCGGTCAGGGCGCGGGCATTGGCCAGGATCAATGAGATCAGCATCGCCTTTTGCTCGCCCGTGGAACATTGCGCCGCCGGCACGCCCTTGGCCACAAACTCGGCCCCCAGATCGGCCCGATGCGGCCCGGTCAGCGTGCGCCCCGCCGCCATATCGCGGCGTCGGCCTTCGGCAAAGGCCGCGGCCAGATCATCGGCGGTTTCGGCATCATCACCATCGGCGCGCAGCCCGGTCAGCCCGGCAATGGGAAAATCCGTTGGTGCGCGGTCTTGCGCGGCCATCACGCGCGCCATCGCCTCGGCCCGGTTGGCGATGATCCGCGCGCCCGATTGCGCCATCTGCGATTCAAGCGCGGTGTACCACGCGCCATCGCGCACCTGATCCTTAAGCAGGCGGTTGCGCTCGCGCATTGCCTTTTCGTAACTCAGCACCGCCTCACCATGGCCCGGCTCAAAACTCAGGGTCATGCGATCCCAGAACCGCCGCCGCCCTTCGGCCCCCTCAATCCACAGGCGATCCATTGAGGGCACCAGCCACAGCATCCGCACAATCCGGCCCAGCGCCACTTGCGGTGCGACCTTGCCATCAATCCGGGTGACGCGGGCCTGCCCTGCCTCGGCGCGGGTGTCGATTTCGTGCCCTGCCACCTCGGCTGCGACGCGCCATCCCACAGCTTCGGGGCGGCGCACCAATTCGTCGGCGCCGGCCCGGCGCAATCCGCGCCCCGGCGACAAAAGCGAGACCGCCTCGATCAGGTTGGTTTTGCCCGCGCCGTTGGGGCCATAAATCGCCACAGGCCCCGGCCCCAGATCCAACGCAACCCGCCGGTGCGATCTGAAATGCGAAAGTGCGAGATGGGTCAGCGCCATTGGCATGGCTCACCCGCCCGCGGATTTTGGAATTGGCAAAACGATCCCTCGGGACCGTTGCGTTAAACGCGCATCGGCATCACGACATAGACCGCCGAGGTATCATTGCCCTCTTGCATCAATGTCGGATCACCGGGCGAGTTGAACAAGAACACCGCGTTTTCCCGATCTACCTGATTGGCGATCTCCAACAGATATTTGGCGTTAAACCCGATTTCCAGCTTTTCATCGCCATAGGCCACGGCCAGCTCTTCTTCGGCATTGCCGCTGTCGGGCGCGTTGACCGACAGGATCAGACGATCCTCGTCGATCTGCATTTTCACGGCGCGCGAGCGTTCCGATGAAACGGTGGCGACACGATCCACCGCATGGGCGAATTCCTTGGCGTCCACCTCTAACCGTTTGGTATTGCCCTTGGGAATGACGCGGGTGTAATCGGGGAATGTGCCATCGATGACTTTTGAGGTCAGGGTGATGGCGGGCGTGGCAAACCGCACCTTGGTTTCTGAAACGGATACCGCAATCGCAACATCGTCATCATCCAGCAATTTGCGCATTTCACCCACGGTCTTGCGCGGCACGATCACGCCTGGCATGCCTTCGGCGCCCATGGGCAGCGGCGCGTCAATCCGAGCCAATCGGTGGCCATCGGTGGCGACACAGCGCAACGTCATATTCCCGCCCTCATCGGCCAGGTGCATATAGACACCGTTGAGGTAATATCGGGTTTCTTCGGTCGAAATCGCGAATTTGCTTTTGTCAAACAACCGGCGCAGTTCCGGCGCGGGGATCGAGAAATTCGTGGTGTATTCCGATGTAGCCATCACCGGAAAATCCTCACGTGGGAGGGTGGCGAGTTGAAAGTTCGACCGCCCCGCCTCGACGATCAACCGCCCCGAGGCGCCATCGTCAGACAGCGACACCAACGCGCCGTCGGGCAATTTGCGCACGATTTCATGCAACGTCACCGCGCCAACAGTGGTTGATCCCGCGCGCTCAACCTGGGCACTGGCATTGTCCACCACTTCGACATCCAGATCGGTGGCCCGGAAACTGACGGTGTCCCCCTTGGCCTCGATCAGAACATTCGCGAGGATCGGAATGGTATTGCGCCGTTCGACCACGGATTGGGCGTGGGCCACCGCCTTTAGCAATGTGGCGCGTTCGATGCTCAGCTTCATTATCCAACCTCACGGTATATCGGGGCGTGAAACCTACCTGTTTCACGCCCCGACGCAATAGATTTTGTCAAACTGTTTCGAGGATTGTAAAAAACGTCAACCCTTACTGATCTTCCAAAGAGCGGCGCAGCAGATTCAGATCTTCTGCCATCTGGTTATCTTTTTGTTTCAACTCTTCGATTCGCTTGATCCCGTGCATGATCGTGGTGTGATCACGCCCGCCAAACCGGCGGCCAATTTCGGGCAACGAACGTTGGGTCAGATGTTTGCAAAGATACATCGCCACCTGACGCGGGCGGGCAAAGGTGCGCACCCGTTTCGGGCCAATCAGATCGGACAGGCGGATGTTGTAATGGTCAGACACCTTGCGCTGAATTTCCTCAACGGTGGTTTTGCGATCGGACAGGCGCAGGATATCGGTCAGACATTCCTGAGTCAGTTGCAAATCGACAACGCGCCCCACCAGACTGCCAAAGGCAAACAGCCGCATCAGCGCGCCTTCCAGCACGCGCACGTTGCTGGTGATTCGGTGGGCCAGAAACTCCAACACACCATCGGCCAGGGTCACGCCCTGAAACTGTGGGTGAAACTGTTCCACCTTCTTTTGCAAAATCCCAAGGCGCAATTCATAGCTGGTGGGGTGCAGATCAACCACCAAACCCGATTGCAGCCGGGAAACCACCCGGCTTTCCAGCCCTTCAATTTCGCCCGGTGCACGGTCGGCGGAAATGATGATCTGTTTGCGTTGATCGACCAGGGCGTTGAACGTGTGAAAGAATTCTTCCTGGGTTGAATCCTTACCGGCGATGAACTGCACGTCATCCACCATCAACACATCGACAGACCGGAACAGATGTTTGAAATCCATCATCTGTTTGTCACGCAACGCCTGAACAAAGCGATACATGAACTGTTCCGCCGACAGATACAGCACCCGAACATTCGGGTCGCGGGTTTGCAATTCGTGGGCAATGGCGTGCATCAGGTGGGTTTTGCCCAGGCCAACGCCACCATATAAAAACAGCGGATTGAATGTAACCGGCCCGCCTTCGGCGACGCGGCGCGCGGCGGCATGGGCCAATTCATTGGGTTTGCCCACGACGAAACTGTCAAAGGTAAACCGGTCATCCAACGTGGCACCGGGCAAATCCGCGCTGGTTGTGCGGCTGGCCGTGACCGGCTTTGGCGCGATGATGGTGGCAGCGCCGTTGGGTTTTGCGCCCCCGGTGGGCACGCGAAATTCAACGCGGTTCACCACGGCGCCGGTTTTGCCGATCTGCGACAGAATCTGATCGCCAAAATTGCGCTGAACCCAATCGCCCATGAAAACGGTCGGCACATGAAACAGCGCGACGCCGTCTGTCATGTCGGCCAGTTCCAATGGCTCGATCCAGTTGCGATAATTGTTTTGTCCCACCGACTTGAGAAGCTCTTGCCGGACTGTCCCCCAGGTTTCTTTTGTCATTTTACGTCTCGACGTCCCCATACCATGCCTGTCGCGTCCGAACCTGTCGGAACGCCTGCTCGATCCCGGGGCGTGCAGATCGCCCCCAAACCACGCCACATCACCCAAGGGAGAGGGCCGGGGCCCGCATATATACGCCTGACATCGCGGGCAGCCCGCCGTCAAAGGTGCCTCCGCCCGAAAGCGGAAGCCGTATATCGAACATGATCCGACACTGACGTGCCGAATGGCCCCGCAAAAGCGGATATCGGACCAGAAATGCACCACCCCACATGGTGCGTCCTCTGTCGATTTGGCAGCCGAACCCGTGTTTCACCTTGCGCAGGGTTGATCCTGCTTATCCGTGAAATCGGCGGTTCGATTCTCTCATGTCCCCCAAGCGACGTGAATCGCAGGGTCAACGTAGCAAGGGGTTTGAAGGGGCTGCAACCGAACTATGCTGTTGACTCAAACATTGGCTGACGCGAATCTCAGAGAGTGTTGAAAAGCCGCTGAAGAGGTGACTGAAAGTCCACAGTGTGTAAAAATCGGCACCAAATGAAAAACGCGCCACAAGGGCGCGTCTTACGATTCGAAAAGGCGAATAATCGCTTATCCCAAGGCTTTGACCCGGCTGGACAGCCGCGAAATTTTCCGTGCCACGGTGTTCTTGTGATAGACGCCTTTGGTGACGCCCCGCATCATTTCGGGCTGAGCGGCGCGCAAAGCGGCAACCGATGCCTCTTTGTCACCGGAGGCAATCGCCTCTTCGACCTTGCGCAGGAATGTGCGAATCCGCGAACGGCGGGCCTTGTTGATTTGAAAACGGGCTTCGTTGTGGCGGGCGCGCTTTTTCGACTGGGGGGAGTTTGCCATGTCTGATCTCTTTCATCGGTGGTTCAAAATGCGGTTATGCGCGGAAAACCCCGACCTTCGGGTTTATATACCGAAGTGATCTGGCCAGGCGGGCCTCACGCGCATGTTGGCGCGCCGTATAGCGCGCCATTTCGGGTTTGTATAGCGCGAAACGCTATTTATCGCGGAACTGTGGCTGGCGCTTTTCCATAAAGGCCGACATGCCCTCTTTCTGATCTTCGGTCGCAAACATTCCACCAAACAGGCGGCGTTCGTGCAACAGCCCCTCGGCAAGGGTCGTTTCGAAACTACGATTCACCGCCTCTTTTGCGGCCATCACCGCCAGTTGCGATTTTTCGGCGATCTTTTGCGCCGCGCCTTGCACTTCTTCCATCAGTTTTTTGGCGGGCACAACGCGCGACACAAGGCCCGAACGCTCGGCCTCTTCGGCATCCATGAACCGGCCGGTCAGATGCATCTCCATCGCCTTGGATTTGCCCACATACCGCGTCAGACGCTGTGACCCGCCCATGCCGGCAATGATCCCAAGGTTGATTTCGGGCTGGCCGAATTTCGCCGTATCCGCCGCGATGATGAAATCACAGGCCATGGCCAATTCGCACCCGCCCCCAAGGGCATAACCGGCGACGCCGGCGATGATTGGTTTGCGGCACTGTTCCAACGCGCGCATTTCGGCGGCAAACAATTCGCCTTCGAATATGTCAACAAAGGTCTTGTCGGCCATTTCGGTAATGTCGGCGCCGGCGGCGAATGCCTTTTCCGATCCGGTGATGACGATACAGCGCACTTTTTCGTTCTTGTCGGCGTCGCGCACGGCTGTTGCCAGCTCGCCCAGAAGTTCAGAGTTCAGGGCATTCATCGCATCGGGGCGATTCAGCCGAATCAGGGCGACGTGATCGTCAATTTCAACAATTATCGTCTTAAAGGCCATGGTATCCAAGCTTTCGCTGTAAACATAAGCAGGAACCCTTACCAATCCTTTACAGGGTTTCAAGCTATCTTTGGCATTGCGGGCAATAGAAGGACGACCGGCCCGATTGCACGATTCGCCGGATCGTACCGGCGCAATCGGCGGTGACACAGGGCGCATCTTCTTGATCATACACACGAAATCCGTGCTGAAAATAGCCCAGCGCGCCATCTGCCTGGCGGTGATCGCGCAGGGATGATCCGCCCGCCGCGATCGCCTCGGACAAAACATCGCGGATGATCGGCACAAGGCTGCCTGCACGCGCGCGCGAAAGGCTGCCTGCCGATCGTTTGGGCGAAATTCCCGCCCGGTGCAGTGTTTCACACACATAAATATTGCCAAGCCCGGCCACGATACGCTGATCCAGCAGTGCGGTTTTGATCGGCATGCGGCGCGGTTTCAGGGCATTGGCCAGATAGGTTTCGTTAAATTCATTGGAAAACGGTTCTGGCCCGATCTTTTCAATCAGCCAGTGGCGTTCGATATCTGCCGTGGGCCACAGATCCATCGCCCCGAACCGGCGCGGATCGTTGAACGTGACCCGCGCGCCGCCTTCCATGTCGAACACCACATGGTCGTGTTTTTGCGGCGCGGGATGATCGTGATGAAACGTGCCCAGCGTGCTGCCCGAAACCTGCATCCGCCCCGACATGCCCAGATGCACGATCAGGGTTTCACCCGATGACAGATCAGCCAACAGATATTTTGACCGCCGCCCCAACCGCACGATTCGCTGACCGCTTAACCGGTCGGCCATGCGTGCGGGGAACGGCCAGCGCAAATCGGGCCGGTTTACATGGGCACGGGCGATCACTGCGCCCTCCATGATGGGGGCCAGACCGCGACGTACCGTCTCGACTTCGGGCAATTCGGGCATTTGGGTGGCCCCTTTGATTGTAACGGCGGTTCAGCGCCCTATAAGAAGGGGTGAGTTTCACAGGATCGCAAGCCCCGATGACAAACGATAACGAAAAGCGCACCACCCATTTCGGTTTTACCGACATCCCCGAGGATGAGAAAGCCGGCAAGGTGCATGGTATATTCACCAACGTCGCCAGCAAATATGACATCATGAACGATGTGATGTCCGGCGGCATTCACCGCGTCTGGAAAGATGCGATGATGGATTGGTTGGCGCCGCGCGATGGCCAGCGATTGCTGGATGTGGCGGGCGGCACCGGTGATGTGGCGTTTCGGTTTCTCAAACGCGCGCCGGGGGCCACGGCCACGGTGTGCGATCTGACCGAAGGCATGTTGATCGAGGGGCGCAAACGCGCCGAGGCCGAAGCCCTGGCCGACAGTCTGGATTGGATCGTGGGCGATGCCATGGCCCTGCCGTTCGAAGACGCGACATTTGATCGTTACACGATCAGTTTCGGCATCCGAAACGTGACCCGCGTGGACGAAGCATTATCCGAAGCGTTCCGCGTGCTGAAACCCGGGGGCCGGTTGATGGTGCTGGAATTTTCGCAATTGCCCAATGCGGCGATGCAAAAGGCGTATGATTTGTATTCCTTCAACGTGATCCCGAAAATGGGTCAGGTGATCGCGGGGGATTCGGCATCCTATCAATATCTTGTGGAATCGATCCGCAAATTTCCCGATCAGGACACCTTTGCCGATATGATCCGCACCGCCGGGTTTGAACAGGTGAAATACCGCAACCTGACCATGGGCGTTGCCGCGCTTCATTCCGGTTGGAAGATCTGAGTTGCGGGGCCCTCATAACATATGGCGGTTGATCCGCACCGGTGCCACGCTGGAACGGACCGGCGCGATGAATGTGGTTCTCGATGCGTTCCGCGCGCCGCCCTCTTTGCGCATCGCCGCCAAGGTGTTGGGCGTGCCGTTCAAATGGCTGGGCTACAACGGCGACCCGACCCAGCCCCCCGCCACCCGCGCGCTGACCGCACTTGGCCCTGCCTATATCAAATTTGGTCAGGTATTATCGACCCGCCCCGATGTGGTGGGCGATGAATTGGCGGCGCAATTGCGTGTGTTGCAGGATAAATTGCCCCCCTTCCCCGTGACCGACGCCCGCGCCATGGTAGAACAAGAGCTGGAAGCCGAGGTCGACACCCTGTTTTCCAGCTTTTCCGAACCCGTCGCCGCCGCGTCGATCGCACAGGTGCACAAGGCCACAGTGCGCGAAACCGGACAGGATGTGGCGGTAAAGGTGCTGCGCCCAGGCATCGAAAAGGCGTTCAAGAAAGACGTCGATGCGTTTTATCTGGCCGCGCGCATGGTTGAACTGTTGGCGCCGTCGGCCCGTCGGTTGCGCCCGATGGATGTGATCACACATTTCGAAGGCGTGGTTCTGGGCGAGCTGGACTTGCGGATGGAAACCTCATCCGCCGCCGAATTTGCCGCCAATACCGAACGCGATGCAGGGTTTCGCGTGCCACAGGTGGAATGGTTCTTGTCATCGCGCCGGGTGATGACCCTGGAATGGGCCGAAGGCATCGCCGCCAATGACATTCCTGCGATCATCGCCGCGGGTCATGACCGCAAGGCATTGGGCGAAGGCGTCTTGCGCCTGTTTCTGAACCATGCCCTGCGCGATGGGTTTTTCCATGCGGATATGCATCAGGGAAACCTGAAAATTGCGCCCAACGGCGACATTATCGCGCTGGATTTTGGCATCATGGGGCGGATTGATGAATACACCCGCCGCGCCTATGCCGAAATCCTGTTCGGCTTTATCCGCAAGGATTATCGCCGTGTCGCCGAAGTGCATTTTGAGGCCGGGTATGTGCCCGCCGACAAGGATATCGATGAATTTGCCCGCGCCCTTCGGTCGGTGGGTGAACCGATTTTCGGCATGGATGCCACGCGCATTTCCATGGCCCGCCTGCTGACCTATCTGTTTGAGGTGACTGAACGTTTCGGCATGGAAACCCGAACCGAGCTGATTTTGCTGCAACGCACCATGGTGGTGGTCGAAGGCGTGTCGCGCTCATTGTATCCGCAGATCAACATCTGGGAGGTCGCCCAGCCGATTGTCGAAGATTACATCAAGGAAAACATCGGCCCCAAGGCATTGTTGCGCGATCTGAGCCGCACAATGCGGGTATTGGGCCGGTTTGGACCAAAACTGCCGCAAATCGCCGAAGCCGCATTGATGCGCCAGGTGAAACAACCCGATCCCCCACCCCAGCGCAACATCTGGGAGGCTGCAGGCCTTGTTGCCTTGGGCGCGGGCGCTGTGGTTTTGGGTCTGAGCCTAGCGCATATTTTTGAGATGATGTAATTCGGCCGCCAGGGCGGGGGCATAATCATCATGCCCCCGGGCAATACGCCAGACGCAATATGCGGCCATGCGCCATGCCAAGGCGGCCTCACAGGCCAGAAACCGCTCTGCGACATCCGGGTTGCCATAGGCCCGCAAGAACGCCGCCCTTTCGTGCGGCGACAGCGGCGCGCCACGCCCCAGAACCTGCATCGCGGGGGAAAGAAACAGTGCCAGATCATGCACCGCATCACCGCGCGCCGGGCATTGCCAATCAATCAAGACCGGACCATCGGCGCCCATGATGATATTGCCCGGCACCGGATCACCGTGCAAAAATACATCTGGACCGGGCGGAATATGCGGGGCTGCCGGGCGTACGGCCGGTAAATCGAAATCATCTGCCAAGCCCTCCAGCATCTCATCTCCATGGTCCAGAATGGCGGCGCCCGACACTGAAACCATGCGCAATTCCTGCGGCGCGGCATGGGCATGCAGCCGCGCCAATATCCGCCCAACGGCGGCCGTATCGCGCCGCCAGATCGCCCCGGCGCAAGCCCGGTAGATCACGCAGGGCCCATCGGGCGTATCAACAAACACCACATCGTCCGGCACCAGTCCGCTGTTGGCCAAACCATGCAGCGCCGCGCGTTCGGCCATGGGGTGGTTGGGGAACATTGGTGTGGCGGTGTCAGCCACACTTAACTTGCAGATCAGCGGCGCGCCCCTGCCCACCAGACGCCAGACAAGATTGCTACGCCCCCCATGCATCCGATACCAACGGGCATCGCGGTCAATCACACCCTTTGTGATCAACGCCTGTCGCAGCGATCCGGCCAGGCCAGGTTTGTTTTGGCAAACGTGGGTCATCACAATTCCCTAACTCACGCAGGGGATGATCCATCGCGCGCGGTGAATCAAGCATCGCCGGGCGCTGTCGCCCCCCGAAGGCCCGATACCTCCTCCGCCGCGAGCTGAACGCCGCCCGCAAAGACAAGGACGGGGCCTGTACGCTCCATGCGCACCTCCTCGACACGGCCATAGGTTTGCGCGGCGGCTGTTGCGACCAGACGGTCGTCTTCGTAACTTTCCAGGCGAAACCCATAAAGGCCCGGGGCCACAGTGGTGCCGTTGGGTAAAACGCCATCCCATTGAACCGATCCCGAGCCGGGCGTATAGCCCGCGCGCCAGATTTCATTCCCATCTATGTCGATCGCAACCAAATCATGGCTGTTTCCTGCGAAGGTGGTCGGCGGTGTGACCGACAAGGGTTCACCCGAATAATAGGTCGGCATTGGCGCACGGGCCTCCATTCCGACCCAACCTGCCATCTGGCTGAAACCGCTTCCCGACAACTGGCTCGTCAGGGTTTCAATCAACTGGTTGGTGCGCACTTGCTGCTCAACACCCGAAAATGTTGCCAGTTGCACGGCGAATTGTTCCGAATTCATCGGGTTCAACGGATCCTGATTGGAAATCTGCGCCGTCAGCATGCGCAAAAAAGTATCGAAATCCGATGTGATCGCCGCCCCATTCTGGGGTTGCGCGGCGGTGGTTGCCCCGGGGCCAGACAGGCTTGCTGTGGTTGGGGAAATTTCCATATCATTCTCCTTAGAGGCGTAAATCCAACCGATCGGATTGCGGACCTGAAGTTGGGTATTGTGCGGCGGGCGTTATTTTCAAACCGTCAGGCTGATCATCGGCACCAGAATTTACAGCCCCGCCCGATGCATGATCGCTATGGCGATCGGACTGACCGGAGCCAAATTGAAACGACAGGTTTTCAAACCCCAAATCATGCAAATCTGCGGCCAGCGATTCAAGATTGCGGCGGAGCAAAGCCAAAGTATCATCGCGATCTGCCGAAATAGATAAGATCAAACCGTTTTCCGCCGCAGAGAGCGTCATTCGGACACGGCCCAACTCCTCGGGCGACAATGTCACCTCGACCTGGCCATGGCCCAACTGGCCACTCACCTGAACCAACTGCTGCAAGACTGCGGTGGCGGGGGTGGTTTGCGGTGCGCCGGGTGATCCCTGTACCGCCGCCGCGCCGCCAACCCGCAGATCATGGGGTGTCGTCACCCCAAGAGATTGATCGCCGGGTTGAATTTCGGGGCGATTCGGCTCCATTCGGGTGGGCATGAAGGCCTGACCCGCCAATTTTGTGATCATATCCGGTGCAGTGGGGGCCAAAGGCGGCAAGATTTGTGCCGTTCCTTTGGACCCAGATTCGGAGGGAACCGCCGAACCCTCATGCCGTTCGGATCGGGTGCGCGCGTCAGGTATGGGTTGCCAGCCCGGTTGACGAATCTGCACTGGCGCGTCGCTGGTGACGCTTGGCATTTTTGTCTCAACCGGGTGATTCGCCGTGGCCCGCGGCGCATCGGATTCAGAGTTCAACCCGTGCATAAGCATATTTGGCCGATCAAATTCCGCTTTCGGATCAGATATCGCCGCCTGCCCCGAAACCAACGCACCGTGAACCCCGGATCGAATCACTGCGGAATATCCCGTAGAAGCATCCGATGAACCAGCGGCCATTGCGGGCCGCTCCGGTGTCAGCCCCGCCCAATCGGGTTGGGAAAACGTTGTGCGTGCAGCTTTTGGCGCAATGTTTATTCCTGTGTCATCAACGGCGAACCTACTGTCTGACATGGCCGAAGTACCCGGCAACGCCGGATGATCTACACCAGTCTGTGCATACGGAATCCGAATGGCCCCAAGGCCGCCGCCCAGCGATTGCGCCGCCTGATACCCCCCATTTGACTGCGGCATCGCGGCATAACCTTGGTCGCCAACCGGTTGCGTTGGCTGAGACTTGGCAGAGTGTTGTTGGGTTTGGGCAGATGGGAATTCGGTCGAGTCACCCTTCGCCGGTTCGGCAACCTGAGACGGATTTTTGACGCCGTCACTCACCGGCGCAGTTTCAGCAGGCAACATTGCGCCGGTTTGCAATACCTCATGAGCGTCAAGATGCGGTACCTCAGTGACCGAAGAAAGCGACCGCCCACTTGAAGCCTGATCAGCCTTTGTCGGCTGTTGAGCTGGCTGCCCGATATCTGGCTCTTTCACAGGGTGCGACGATTTTTGCGTAACGGAATGCGCCCCCATTAAGGTGGGAATTATCTGATCGGGCCGCTGGGCGCCGGTCTTTTCCGTCTCTCCCCCTGCCACATCCAGAACCTGCACCAGCGAATCGGATGATTTTAATTGGGGTGCCGTGCCTTTGGCTGTTTCGGGAAGTTTGGTTTTTGGATTTTCGATGCCTTGGTTATTCTGAATAGATTTGGCCGTAGAGAAATTATGAACATCTTTTGGGGTGTTCGATCCGATATTTTCCGGCGCCGCCGGGATCGAATGGTTTAGGCTGGCTTCCACTGTTTCGGATCGCCAAGGCACCGGGTGGAGATCATTTGACAGATGGCTGGTTTTCGGTGCGTCTACTGCAACACGGTGCATCGCAACCGGCAAATCCCTATTGCCTACGGTTTCTGTTGCGATAGCCTTATCGCCCTGGTTTCCAAAGAAATCCGGCTCTGATTGGTTCGTTTCATTCAACGGCTGCTGCGCATTCTTCTCTTCTGTGGGCGTCTTTTGCGCGACGGGGTCCAGGGGTGTTTTTGGCCCCGCCCCCCTTGGCAACTCCACTAATAACGAACGGCTGAAGTCCGGGCGCTGCGGCGTAGATTTGACATCAGCCGCCTGTGTCTCCACCGGTTTTGAACCATCGTGATCTGGTGCGTTTTCAGAGACCTCTGGCTGCCGTGCGGCGGTTTCCGGTTTGTTAAGCGGAACTTGCACCTCTTCCGATGCTGCATCGGGCAGCCCAGCAGGCCGGAGATTGGATAAAATTGAGGCAAAAGCCGCCGCGCTGTCTGACATAGACACGGCTATATTTTGCCTGCGCAAGGGGAGCATTGGGCCCGCAGCTTTGGTGATTCCTGGATTCTCCATGATCGTCCCTCTGAGACTCGGCTGATTTATTCGGTATGGGCGAATTTGGTTACCGGATGTTTACCGCGTTGAGGTTTTATGCAGTCAGATTTTGAAAGGACGCATGATGATCCCATCGGTTTCGCCCAACCTCGGCCTGACACCCCACCAACGTGACACGGCGCTGCGCGATGCGGCGCAAGCGCTTGAAGTCAACTTTCTCACCGAGATATTGAAATCCACCGGGCTGGGCAAAACCAGCGAAACCTTTGGAGGCGGCGCAGGAGAAGATCAGTTTGCGTCGTTTCTGACCCGCGCACAGGCCGAAAAGATGGTCGATGCCGGGGGAATCGGTTTGGCTGAACACCTGTTCAATGCCTTGAAACAAGGAACGAAAGAATGAATGAAAATCGTACACTGCACCAACTTGAACAGGTTTTTGATGAAGAACGGCGCCAGTTGGTTCAGGGCAATCTGGCGCGCCTGGCCCGTCTGGCCGATCGCAAGGAAAAACTTTTGCTTGCCTTGCAGGATGTCAAGCTAACGAAAGACACCTTGGAACGGCTATCTGATTTGTCTGAACGCAATCAGGCATTGATCACGGCGGCGCAAGATGGCGTGCGTTCGGTGCGTGATCGGTTGACCGAAATTCAACGCGGCGCACCCGTTGAAACCTATTCCCGTACCGGAGAGAAATCGCAGATCGAAAAACCGGTCCGAACCCTGCAACGCCGTGCCTGATAAATTCGTCTCAAATATGAGATATTTCATCGCCCGCCATTAGGGAGTTGTTAGGCCCCTCGGGCGATGATGTCCCAAGCACCAGTACGGTGCATCTGTTTGTCAAACTGGCCAAGCCAGAAACGACACCGGAACCGTCAGAATGACGTTTTAACCGCTGCCTCATGTTCTGTGGGGTGGTTCTGACATCGGGCGCAAAAGCGTCTTCAAATCAAGGAATTCACATGTCCAGCATTCTGACGAACACCGGCGCAATGGTTGCGCTGCAAAGCCTCAAGTCGATCAACCAGAACCTGTTGAAAACCCAGGACGAGATTTCAACCGGTAAATCCGTTGCAACGGCCAAGGACAACTCTGCCATCTGGGCGATTTCCAAAGTCATGGAATCCGACGTCGCAGGGTTCAAGGCGATCTCGCAAACGCTTGCTTTGGGTGAATCAACCGTGACCGTTGCGCGCGAGGCGGCAGAATCGGTCACCGATCTTTTGACGCAGATGAAAGAAAAGATCGTATCGTCACAAGAAGAAAACGTTGATCGAGACACGATTCAAAAAGACATCACCGCCCTGAGTGAACAGATCACCAATATCACCGGCGCCGCGCAATTCAACGGTCTGAACCTTTTGTCGAACCGCGAGACCGAAGCGGGCACTGGCAGCATCGACATTTTGTCATCTCTCGATCGCAACGGCAGTGGTGTAACCTCCAGCGATATCAATGTGCGCAAGCAGGATTTGGGCAGCCAGCAGGCCGAAATTGACTATACAGGAACGGTTGTCACAGCCGCCACCGATGATATCGCGGTCGGCGGCACGGCAGCACAGGTTGCCACCGCTGTGGCAGGTGCCGCCACACCAAACACCACAGACGTGGATATTGCATCAGCCGGCAGTGATGCCATTGAGGCCGGCGCCGGGTTCCAGATCATGATCACCGCCAGTGGCGGGGCCGCTGCCGGTATCGACTCGGCCGATGGGGATATTATCTATGTTGCCCGTGATGGTGACACCGCGGCCGATGTGGCAAAAGGTCTTGCTGATAGCTTTAACAAACACATCAAGGCAACCTTAGGCGATAACAACAACACAATCGCCGCTGTTGCCAATGGCAATTCGGTAGAAATCACCGGTTATACCGGCGCCGCGGGTGACACTTTGTCAATCAATGCCGAACAATATGGCGCGGCAGACACCACCATCGGCGGCGGCTTGGCTGCAATGGCGAATATTGACGTGACAACCGCCGCAGGCACGGAAAGCGCGCTGGAAGAAATCGAAGGCCTGATCCAGACGTCGATCAACGCGGCGGCCTCCTTCGGGTCGTCACAGGGGCGGATTGAAACCCAGTCCGATTTTGTTTCCGGCATGACTGACGCCCTGAAGGCCGGAATCGGGTCGTTGGTTGACGCCAATATGGAAGAAACCTCGGCCCGCCTTCAAGCACTTCAGGTGCAACAGCAGCTGGGGGTTCAGGCGATGTCGATCGCCAATCAGGCGCCGCAAAGCATCCTGTCCCTGTTCCGTTAATATCCGATAGCGGGGGCGCCATAACGGCGCCCCCATTTCGCGCCGCTCTGCGCGGCTTGACTGCGCCCGTCTAAAAAAGGACACGCCGTGAACGCCTTTCAACTTGCCAAAACAGCTTATTCTCCTGTGGCCACGCCCCTGCGTAGCGCACAAAGTAACGAATACGAAGCCTTTGCCATGGTCACCCGTGGCCTGCGAAATGCAAATACGATCCCGGAAATTGCCAAAGCCATTTTTGACAATCGCCAACTTTGGACCCTTCTCGCCACCGATGTGGTATTGCCCGGCAACACCCTGCCGGCCGCATTGCGTGCGCAAATCTTCTATCTTTCGGAATTTACCACCGTGCACAGCCGCAAGGTTCTGGCAGGAACCGCAACAGCAGATGCGTTGGTCGACATAAACAGTTCGATCATGGCGGGCCTTCGCCAACAAGGGGCGGCGGCATGAGTGGCCTGGTATTGAAACTTGCTCCCAATGAACGGGTATTGATCAACGGTGCCGTCATTGAGAACGGCAGTCGTCGGGGCAGACTGAATATCGTGACACCTGGGGCAAATATTCTGCGATTGCGCGATGCCCTTCACCCAGAAGAGGTAAATACGCCCGTGCGCCGGGTCTGTTATATCGCACAAATGGTATTGTGTGGCGAAGCGGATGAGCAAACCGCCACACCGCAGCTGTTAAGCGGTATTTCACAACTGTCGCAGGTGTTGGTGGATCTGGAAAGTCAGGAAACCCTGGCTCAAGCGAAACAAGCCGTTGAGCAGAAACAGCATTATTACACCTTGAAACATCTGCGCCAGCTACTGCCATTTGAAGAGCAATTGTTCGCCGTGGCACAATCATGAGCTTTCAACCGGTTGTCCCCATTGGTGGAAATGCCGGTTGGGCGTTTCTGCAACGCACGCGCGAAAGCCAGCAAGAGGCGTTTAACAACGGCCCCCGGTTAAATCGGACCGTCGAGCATTTCAAAGAACATATCGGTAAGATTACCAGTGCCGAAGATCTGGTGAATGATCGGCGCCTTCTTGAGGTTGCGCTGGGGGCCTTTGGCCTGGATGAAGACATCAACAACAAATATTTCATTCAAAAAATCCTGGAATCCAGTTCAGACGAACCGAAGGATCTCGCCAATCGCTTGTCTGACAAGCGCTATCTCGCCATGGCCGAGGCCTTCGGCTTTGGCGAACCGTTTGGACCGCGCAATTTTGACGCCGGATTCAAAGAGAAGATGCTGACCGCTTACAAAGATCGACAGTTCGAAATCGCAATCGGGAACAGCGCGCCATCCATGCGCCTTGCCTTGGGGTTGGAGCGCGATCTGGGCGAGATTGCATCGCGCAGCCTGTCCGATAACGGCATGTGGTTTACGGTTATGGCAACCAAACCCGTTCGCGCAGTATTCGAAGCGGCCCTGGGAATGCCCGAAAGTGTTGGGGCTTTGGATCTTGATCGCCAATTGGTCGAATTTCGCGACAGATCAGAACGGGTGTTTGGCATATCGGAATTCAAAGACTTCAACACGCCGGAAAAAATCGAAGAGCTGACACGCGCCTTCCTTACCCGTGATCAGGCGATGAACGGTTTCGCCGGATACTCAGCCCAAAGCGCGGCCTTGGCCATTTTGCAATCAGGCCCACGCTTTTAAAGCTGGTTCTCTTTACTGATTTTGCGCCATCGTGGCCAAGGCCGCATCACCATTTCCTTTTTGCGTACCTTTTGATTTTGCATCAAAGCATTGGGCCAGTGATGCAAAACTTGCCTCGCTGTTCTGGGTTTCGCGCTGGGCGACAAATTGATCCAGTTTTGGCCAGGCAATGATCGCCGCATCAATTGCCGCGTCAGAACCGGCCGCATACAGGCCCGATTGTATCATCAGCTCGGCACGTTCATACGCGCCCAACATACGGCGGGCCTCGGCGATCAGCTTGTTTTCCGCTTCGGTTGCGGCCAATGGCAACGCCCGCGATACCGAACGCAGCACATCAATGGCCGGAAAGCGCCCGCGTTCCGCGATGCGCCTGTCCAACACCACATGCCCGTCCAAAACGCCCCGCAATATGTCGGCGACAGGCTCCTCCATATCAGACCCGGCGACAAGAACGGTAAATATCGCTGTAATATCCCCCATTTGCCCTTCGCCCGGACCGGCCCGTTCGCACAATGTGGTAATCATTGATGCTGTTGTGGGCGGATAGCCCCGCAAACTGGCAGATTCGCCGCCTGATACGGCAATTTCACGGTGGGCGTCAGCCAAGCGTGTGATCGAATCTGCCAAAAGAAGAACTTGTTTGCCCTGATCGCGGAAATGTTCGGCCACAGTCATCGCCGCCAACGCACAGCGGCGACGCAACGCCGCCGATCGATCAGACGTTGCCGCCACGATCACAGTGCGCGCCATGCCCTGCGGGCCAAGCACGCGTTCGACAAATTCGCGCACCTCGCGCCCGCGTTCCCCCACCATGGCGATCACCACCACATCCGCGCTGATCCGCTGCGCCAACATTGCCATGATTGTTGATTTTCCAACGCCCGATCCGGCAAACAGCCCCAATCTTTGCCCCCGCACGATTGGCAGTAATGTGTTGAAAACACACAGGCCGGTTTCCAAACGCGTGCCCAATCCCCGGCGGGTTGTGGGATTTAATGGTTTGCCGGTCAAACGGCGCGGCATTGTCCCCGGCAACAGGGGTTTATTGTCCAACGGTTCGCCATATGGGTCGATCACCCGCCCAATCCATGTGTCGTCCGGTGCCAGCTTTGCAGCCCCCAGCAATGCAACCCGCACACCGATTCCAAGCCCTTCCAATGGCACATCGGGCAAGACAGCGATCTTTTGGTCATCAATTCTTACTATTTCGCCACGGGCGAACCCATCTGGCGTCTGGATGCGGACCAGATCGCCCATTGCGGCGAATTGCGACAACCCGCCAACGATCAATCGCCCATCTTCAATCGCAATGATTCGCCCGACCGGGCAGGAAACAGATGTGGTTTCCACCACTCCCAATACATTTTCAAAACCGACCTGGGCCATTTTGGCGCCTCCTTTACCGATGCAAACCCTTTGTAAAGGAATCAGGGTTAAGCCTTCGTATAGTTTGATCGAGGGAGAAGCCCCGATGTTCCATAACATCGAAATGATGCAGACGGCGCAGGCCATGGCCCGCCATGCAAGTGACCGGCAGATGCTGATCGCAAGAAATGTCGCGAACGCCGATACACCGGGCTATCGCGCCCAAGACATGCCCAGTTTCACAGAAACACTCGACGCACCCACCAAAGATATGACGCTGCGTGCGACGCGGGCGGCCCATATCACCGACGGGATTGGCGCCAAGGGGCAGATGAACGCCATCGATTCGCAGGCCGAAGCCGCGCCAAATGGCAACACCGTGTCAATCGAGCAAGAAATGGTGAAAGCCGCCGAGGTGCGCCAGCAACATGACATGGCCATGGCGATCTATAGCAAGGGCCGGGACATTTTGCGCGCCAGCCTCGGACGTGGATAAAAGGAATTTCATAAAATGAGCAACATTTTAAACGCTTTAAGCCTCTCGGCCAGCGGGATGGACGCACAGGCCAGCCGCCTGCGCCATGTCTCCGAAAACATCGCCAATGCCGATACACCCGGCTATCGCCGCAAGACCGTCAGTTTTGACTCCGACATGCGCGCGCCGGTTCCGGGTACTGTATCGGTTGGAAAGGTCGCTCTCGACAAATCGGAACTGTCCGAAATGTTTGATCCCGGTCACCCGTTGGCGGACGCCAATGGCAAATATCAGGGGTCGAACGTCGATATCCTAATTGAAATTGCCGATGCCCGCGAGGCGCAGCGCAGTTATGACGCCAACCTCAAAATTTTCGATCAGGCCCGCCAGATGAGCCAGGGCCTGCTTGAACTTCTCCGCCGCTAGTTTCCTGTTTTCAATATCGTGAAAGGATTTCCAGAATGGAAATGAACCCTCTCAACGCCGTGCAAAATTACAATGCGGCCCGCACTGCCACCGCCGCAAGCGAAGGCGAAACGGGCAACAATGCCTTTTCAAAAGTGGCGGCCGATTTTCTGACGACCCTGCAACAGGGCGAAGACACCGCGCGCGCAACCATGACGGGCGGCGCCGACCCTCATTCGCTGGTGCAGGCGTTGGCGCAGACAGAACTGGCCGTCGAAACCGCCGTGACCGTGCGCAACAAAGTTGTCGAAGCCTATCAGGAAATCCTGCGGATGCCGGTGTAAATCAGCATGAGCGAGGCGCTTTTTTACGACGTTTTGCGTCAGGGATTATGGCTGGCGGTGTTGATTTCAACACCGATCCTGGCTGTGGCCCTTGTGACCGGTCTGGTTGTGGGGCTGTTTCAGGCGCTGACCTCGATTCAGGAAATGACCCTGACATTCGTGCCAAAACTGGCCGCGATCGTCGTCGTATTTTGGGGGACCATGGGGTTCATGACCGAAGCCCTGGTTGCCTATTTTCAAACCACTGTCGTTCCGATCATTGCAGGAGGCTGACCATGGACAATTCCATATATACGACCCTCACACGACAATCCGGCCTGATGCGTGAAATGCAGTTGGTGGCCAATAACATCGCCAATATGTCGACCACCGGATTTCGCAAAGAAGGGGTGATCTTCTCCGAATTTGTAAAAAAACTCGACGATGACGCGCCGTCGCTTTCCATGGCCGCGGCGCACGGTCGACTGACCGATCAACAGCAGGGCGTCCTGACCCAAACCGGGGGCCAGTTTGATTTCGGAATTGAGGGCGAGGGATTTTTTCTTGTCGAAACCCCCGATGGTCAGGCGCTGACCCGGGCGGGCGCGTTTACGCCCTCGGCCGAGGGTGAGTTGGTCACGCCCGATGGCTATCGTTTGCTTGATAATGGGGGCGCGCCTGTTTTTGTGCCGCCCGATGCCAGATCCATCGCAATGGCCACCGACGGCACATTTTCGGCCGATGGCCAGCCTCTTGCGCAGATCGGATTGTGGCGCCCCGGCGCGCCAGAGGACATGACGCGCCGCGATGGCGTGATGTTCAACCTGTCTGCCCCGCCCGAACCGGTGCTGGAGGGCACGATTCTTCAAGGTTTCGTCGAAGGATCGAACGTAAACCCAATCTCAGAAATCTCTCGCATGATCCAGGTGCAGCGCGCCTATGAAATGGGTCAGGGATTTTTGGACAAGGAAGATCAACGCATTCGCAATGTCCTCAGCACACTTGGACGCTAACCCAATAACAGGAGTACGCCATGCGCGCCCTTCAAATCGCCGCCACGGGCATGAGTGCCCAACAAATGCGGGTCGAGGTGATTTCAAACAACCTCGCCAATATGTCGACCACCGGATATAATGCCAGACGGGCAGAATTTGCCGATCTGCATTATCAACAATTGTCGCGCGCCGGCACGATCAACGCATCCGATGGCACGCAATTGCCCACCGGAGTCCAGCTGGGCCTGGGCGTGCGGCCCTCGGCGATTAGCATGAATGTACAACAAGGCAGCCTCTCACAAACCGGCGCCGATCTGGACATCGCCATTGAAGGTGGCGGTTTTCTTGAGGTGACGCTGCCATCGGGGCAATCGGCCTATACCCGGGATGGCGGATTGAAACGCACCGGTGACGGATTGATCGTGACCAATGATGGTCATCCCGTCGTGCCCGATATCACGATCCCAAATGATGCCCGGGCGATTTCAATCAATGCCGACGGCGAGGTTTACGCCTATTTCAACGATCAGGTGCAGCCACAGGTTTTGGGGCAATTTTCCCTTGCCGGATTCACCAATATCAAAGGGCTTGAGGCGATGGGATCAAACCTGTTTCTGGAAACCCCCGCATCTGGCCCGGCCTTGGTGGGCAATCCCGGCCAGGATGGGTTGGGCACCCTGCGCCAGGGATACCTGGAAAGCAGTTCGGTGGATGCGGTGCGCGAAGTGACACAATTGATCGAGGCCCAGCGCGGATATGAATTGAACGCCAAGGTCATCACCGCCTCGGATCAAATGCTCAGCGCGACGACACAGATCAGATGATCCGTGCATTGATCACCTGCCTGATCGTGGCCCCCGGCGCAACATTTGCCGACAGCGTCGTGGCCGCGCGCACCATTCGATCACAGGCCATTCTTGGCCCTGCTGATCTGACCATGGTAACCGCGGATTTGCCCGGCACATTTTCCAATCCCGACGACGTGATCGGAATGGAGGCGCGCGTGGTTTTATACGCCGGGCGCCCTATCCGCGCCTCTGATATCGGCCCCCCGGCCTTGGTCGAGCGCAATCAGATCGTGATGGTTTATTACCGCGCGGGCCCTTTGAATATCGTGATGGAGGGGCGCACCCTGGCCCGCGCCGGGGTTGGCGACCGTTTGCGCGTGATGAACCTGGAATCGCGCAACACCGTGACCGGCATTGTATCGCAAGACGGGTCGATCATTGTCACAAACACCCTGCCTTAAGGACTGAATGATGCGCAAACTCTGCCTGATCCTGCTGTGTACCGCCGCCTGCGGCCGCCTTGGCGATGTCGGCCAAACGCCCGATTTCACGACACCGGGCGACGCCAACAATGAAATCAGCGCCATGGCCAACCCCGGCCTGCCGGAAACATTGGAACGTCGCCGCCCTCATACCCAGGCCTCTCTTTGGAGCGGCGGGCGGCAATCTCTTTTGGGGGATCGGCGCGCTGATACCCGGGGCGATATTCTGACGGTTGTCATCGAAATTGACGAAAGTGCCGAAATTTCCAATTCATCCGAACGCTCACGCAGTGGTTCGGAATCCTTGGGTATTCCATCGTTTTTCGGCATTCCGCAACGCGTGAACGAGCGTCTGCCAGAAGGTGCCAGCATGGCCGATGCGGTTTCGACCAATTCCTCCAGCAACAGTGCCGGCGACGGGTCGGTACGCCGCAACGAAAAACTGACGCTGCGGGTGGCGGCCACGGTGGTGAACGAACTGTCAAACGGCGTTTTGCAAATTGAAGGCAGCCAGGAAGTGCGTGTCAATTTTGAACTGCGCGAACTGATCGTGACAGGATATGTGCGGCCTCAGGATATCTCGCGCCAAAACGAAATCACCTATGACAAAATCGCCTCTGCACGCATTTCATATGGCGGGCGCGGCCAGATCACCGATGTGCAACAACCCCGCTGGGGTCAGCAGATCGCCGATATCGTTCTGCCATTTTAAGGATCTGAAATGCTTGGCAAACTCATCCCCCTTATCATCGCCATCATTGGATTGGCCGCAGGGGTCGGTGCGGGCTTTGTCTTGCGCCCCGGCCCCGAACCCGCCGTTGCCAACACCGCCTTGGCGGAAAACGTTGAAATCGCTGAGGTCGTTCAAAAACCGCCCGCCGAACAGAAACCGCGCGCCAGCGAGTTTATCGCGCTGAACAATCAATTTGTTTTTCCGTTGATTGAGGATGGCCGCGTTTCATCGCTGGTTGCGCTTTCGATCACGCTTGAGGTTTCGCCGGATCAAAAAGATGCGGTCTATATCCGCGAACCAAAACTGCGCGACGGGTTCTTGCGGGTCTTGCTTGATCACGCCAACGCGGGGGGGTTTGACGGTGCGTTCACCTCAAACGAGGCGATGGGCGCCCTGCGTCGCGCCCTGTTGGAAAAGGGCCGCGAGGATATGGGGGACGCTCTTTATGATATCCTTATTCTGGATATAAATCGCCAGGACACCTGATATGGTTTCTGCATAACGCCGCGCCCGACCATCAGTCGGAGCGCGGTTTTTTCTGTTGGTTGTTGAGCTTGTCCAAAACGTCTGCCCGCCCGAATGATGTGCGCGCCTTGCCCATGAACATTTCGCGCGCCATCGCCAATTCAGCCATGCGCGCCTGATGATGGCGTACGGTCTGATCGACCCACCGCCGCCAAACCACATCAACGCCCGTCATCCGCGCCGGATCAAGGGTCAGATCCTCGTCGCGCGCCTTTACCTCATCGCGCAGGGCGTCAATCTCACGCTGCAAGGCATTCATTTGTCCGGTGATCCGGCTGACGTCTTGCAAATCCACATCACGTTTCATTGCCGCCAGTTGCGCCAATCGGGTTAAATTCTCGGGGTTCATCGGGTGCGCGCCTTTTTACGCATTTCTTCGGCAAAGCGGATGGCAGCGGCCACTACGCCGTAGTGATCAGGCCGGATTTCATCGCCGATCTCCATCACTCCATACAACAACCGCGCGGTTGGCGGATCGCTATGCAACGGAACGCCATGTTCCTGTGCTTTTTCACGGATACGCATGGCAATCACATCCACGCCCTTTGCCACGACAATCGGCGCGCGTCCCGTGCGGCGATCCCATTTTAGCGCGACGGCATAGTGGGTCGGGTTCACCACGATAACATCAGCCGATTTAACATCATTCAACATCTGGTTGGTGGCAATATCATACCCCCGTTGGCGACGCTGTTGTTTCATATGCGGATCGCCCTCGGATTCCTTTTGCTCGTCGGTCATATCCTTGTGCGACATGCGATTTTTGCGCAAATGCTCGGCCCGCTGCCACAAGAAATCAACCGCCCCCAATACAAAGGCGATGACCAGAACCAGCATGAAGAATTTTAGAGCCAGATCCAGCATCATCGCCGTGACCATTGCGGGGCCCATGGCGACCGTGCCCAAAATGCCGGGCATCTGAATATACAGGAACCAAAACAAGATGGTGCAATAGATGACAAGCTTGAAAAAGCTTTTCGCAAATTCGAACAATCCATTGCGACCGAATTTATTCTTTGCATTCGCCAACGGCGATATCCGGTTTAATTTCGGCTGAAGTTTCGTCCCTGTAACAGTAAATGCCTGCTGAGCAAAAACCGATAGCAGCGCAAGTATTCCCGGTGCCAACGCCCACGGCGCCAGATCGCGGATAAGGTCGCGCCCGGCGGCGGCGCTGACTGGTGCGCCAGAGCCATTGAAAATCAACGCCGACATGGTATCCGCGCGCCCGATGATTGCGGCCAGAACCTGCCCCATGTCCGAAAGTGACGCGGCCCCCACCGCCAAACTTGCCAGCAAAAAGCCGGCATATCCCGACGCTGTGATCAGATCATTTGATCGCGGAACCTCACCCTTTTTCCGAGCGTCTTCCAGTTTCTTTGCTGATGCTTCAAATTGCTTTTCTTCATCATCTTCGCCGCCGCCCTGACTCATGGTTGCGCCCCAAATGGTGCGACAAGAAACAGATCAAAGCGGCCCGACCAGACGGTAAGGATCAGTGGCAGCGAAAGCGCCAGAATGACCAATCCACCCATTGTAATGGCCGGCGCGCCCACAAAGGCCACCATCAATTGCGGCATCGCCTTGTTGATGACCCCAAGGGCAAGATTGTAAACCAATGCCGCGATGATGAAGGGTGCAGCCAGGGTGAAGGCAAGAGCAAATGCATTGGCCACTTGCGCCACACCCCAAGGCACCAGATCAGCCGCGTTTGGGAATTGGCCTGGGGGCAAAATGTCATAAGACAGCAGAAAAAGCATGGTGATTTTCACGTGCAACCCCAGCATCGCCGCCAAGGCCAAACCAGAAATCACCATGATGTGGCCAATAGCAGGGAGCGGGTCGGCCCCATGACCACCGAAAATCTGCGCCAAAGACGTCGCAGCCGCAGCCATCGATCCGGTAATGGACAGAACCAGAACAAACAAACGCAAGGTCAGGCCGATCGCGAGGCCCGCAATCGATTCGGTGGCCAATATCACCCCCCATCGCGGCGGATTCGTCAGATCAGTTACCAAAGGTATGGCACCCGGCGCCACAATCAGCGTGAAGCCCAGCGCAAGTACAAGCCGGACCCGAATGGGCACAACACGTTCACCAAACGCTGGCATAATTGCCGCCGCCGCCCCCACCCGCAAAAAAACAATAAACCCGATAATCAGGAAACCCTGTATTTCGACAAGAGCTTGGGCGGCCGTTTCCATTATGGGGCAATCATGCCAACAAGCGACGGTCGCGCATCACTTCCGATTTCCTCGAACGAAAGCACCGGATTGGCGATGCCTTTGGCGGCAAGAACCATCTGCAAGAACCGCCGCCGTCGGGTTGACGTGACCAATGCCGGGAATACCCCTGTTTCTCCGACGCTCCCCACTTTTTCTGCGATGGCCAAAGCCAGACGATTGAAATCATCAGGCGGCAGCGCAACGTCTGTGGTTCCATTTTCAACTTCGACCTGATGGGCGGTGAACGTCGCTTCCCACTCCGGCGCCAACTGCAACAAGGGCAAGGTGCCGTCAGGCCGCCTAAGTTCGGCCACCAATTGAAAGCCAAGTCTCTGCCGAACCTGTTCGCAAATCGCCTCGGGTGAAACACGCGCACCGCGCGCATCGGCGATCGCCTCAAGAATCAAGGGCAGGTTCCGGATTGAAACCCGTTCAGCCAACAACAACCGCAATACCGACAACAAAAGATCCACAGGCACTTTGTCTGGCACCAGTTCTTCCAACAAACGCCGGTTCGCCTCGGCCCGGCCCTTGTCACTCAGCTGAACAAACTCATCCAGCAGACGGCGCAACGTTTTCATCGTCAAAAGACGCGGGAAATTCTGTTTCATCACCTCTAACAGGTGCGTCGCCAGAACTTCGGTCGGGGTCACAGTGGTTGCCCCGCTGATTGCAACCTGATCTTGCTGACTGCGCGCAATCCAACGGGCCGGTGCGCCATAGACCGGTTCTTTTACATCCTCGCCACTGGGCATTTTGGCGCCATCGTCGGTAATCAGAGCAAGAATCCGGTCAGGAATCACGCGGTCGCGGACCTGTTCAACCCCTTGAATGCGAACAACATACGTTCCAGCTGGCAGCGACGCATCATCCGTCAGCCGGATTTCTGGCAAGATCAAACCATAAACCGTCGCCACATGCCGCCGCATGTTTCCAATCCGCGCATCCAATCCCGATGCCGGATCCAGAACCATAGGAACAAGATCCGGCGCAAACTCCAGATGAATATCATCAAGATCAAGTATATCACCCATGACGGTTTCAGCGATCTCATTTTCATCGCTCATCGCATTGATCGGTGCAGTTTTCTGCGCCTCGGCCTGACGATACGCCCACACCGAAAATGCCGCCAATATCATCCCACCAACCATGAACGGGACGAATGGCAGACCTGGAAACAAGGCAAACAGAAACATCAATGCGGCGACCGTGGCCAAGGCGGCCGGATACCTGCTTAATTGTGAGAAAATGGCAGTGTCGGTCGTGCCGGTCGCCCCCCCCCGCGCCAACAAAAGCGCCGATGCGATCGAGATCACAACCGCCGGAATCTGACTGACCAACCCATCCCCAACGGTCAGAATTGCATAAGTTTCAAAGGCCTGGCCCATCGGCATATCGTGCACTACGACACCAATAATCAATCCCATGACCAGATTGAGAAGGACAATCAAAAGCCCTGCAACTGCATCACCTTTTACAAATTTCGAAGCCCCATCCAGAGAGCCGAAAAAGGTGGTTTCCTGTTGCTCCTTCTCTCTTCTCGCCTTTGCCTCCGTGTGGTCAATCGCGCCGGCCGACATATCGCTGTCGATCGCCAATTGTTTGCCTGGCATTCCATCCAACGCAAACCGCGCCCCCACTTCGGCCATTCGCGCGGCCCCTTTGGTGATCACAACAAAATTGACGATCAAAAGTACGCAAAAGACGACCAGACCAAGAAGCAAGCTTCCGCCCATGACGAACATGGCAAAACCTTCAATAACCCCGCCTGCAGCCGCGGTGCCGGTGTGGCCCTGTCCGATGATCAGCTTTGTCGAGGAAATGTTTAAGGAGAGGCGCAACATCAATGACGCTAAGAGAATTGTTGGAAATGCAGAAAAATCAAGCGGGCGCTCAATGAAAAGTGTCACCGTAAACATCAGGATCGCAAGCGCGAAAGATATGGTTAGCCCAACATCCAAGATCCAAGCAGGCATCGGCAGAATCATCATGACGATGACGCCCATCAATGCCAAAGCAAGCAAGACAGTCGGTTGAAATATCGTGCGGAGAGAGAAATTGGGCATTTCAGTCCCTCCCGCCGAGAAAAGAAGGCCTAACAAGCCGCTGTGTGAAGCCGACTGTGATTATCGCAGTGGTTGGCGTGCAGGCGGCTGATTGATTGGGAAGCACTCGCTTACCCGAAAAGAATCGGAAACCATAAGGCCAAGCGACAAAATCACTCAGATTTTTTTCACATCTCGTTTCAATCATGCGTGCTTCCCGCATTACAGACTACGTTTTGTAGCGATTGCTTTATGTATTAATATTCGAAAGGTTTAATTTCCGTAATTTTATAGAAATATGTGCTCAGTTCTGCTCTTTTTTCAAAAGGAAGAGCAGATTTTTCCGTATTTCACGACTTTCACTCAGCAACACGCGGTTACGGGCGATTTCACCTGCTGGGTCTTCAATCTCTTCCCCAGCGGGCAAATCGGTGCTGACCACAGATTCGGAAATCTTCTCATCTGGTGAAGATCGCATCGCCATACCGGCAACCCGTTCACGAAGCTCATTCGCTCTATCACTATCCAATCCCGTCAGATAACTTTCGGCAATTCTTGGTTTACCTTCTAAAATGGCTATTTCAGTCAAAATATAACGTTCTCGATCCTTGGGAATATCCGCCCGCATTCCCAAGGTTGTGCGCGCCGGACCTTGCATTCCAAGTTTTACAAACCTCTCGGCGATCAGCAGACGTGCAGGATCTGCGACAGGATTCTGCGCAATCTCTCGCATCGCAAATGTCAAAAACTCTGTATCGGTCCCATGCTGGGCCAACTTTTCCAATATCCGCGTGCGATATTGCGCTGAGAGGTTTGGCGCCTTGGTGTCTGCGGCACCTATCTTCTTGGCAAGCGCGAATGCGTCAGCGTATCGTAAATCTTGTACATAAGCTTCGATTATTGCACCTGTTAGTCGGCTTGCCTTTGGGCCATCGCCATATTCAAACGCCAGAGCGGCAGCTTGATCTATGAGATCCTGCTCTACAGAACGACCTTCCGAAGTTCTGTTTTCAATCAGGATCGCGAGGGCATCGGCCGCTTGCGCACTGCGGGAGGTCGCAACTGTTTCCAATTTCGGCTCCGCTGCTTTTGAATTTCCATCGTCGATATCAAATGTAGCCTCAAGCATGGTTCGTTCTGGCGTAATTGGCGCATCTCCCCGTTCAATCGCATTGCGTATCTGAAGCGCGGCCTCTTTGTTACCCGAAGACATTAATTTCAAAGCCACCTTTGGGCCTAAAAATTGGCGCAAATGGGAAGGCAGGGACGATAAACTACGAACAACTGCCGACACATTTATCTCATCGGACCGCGAAATCTGATCCGCTGCCAAAACACCCCATAATGCGGATGGAGAATCGCAATTCATTTGGGTTGTCAAAATTGCATTCGTGGCCAGCGCTCTACCGTCCATTATTTCAGCGAGTTCCAGGAGAAGCGTACGATCGGGAATATCGCCAGGGCCGTCGTTAAGAAGTGTTTTCGCCTCAAGCCCGAAGGACAGGTAAATCAACATCCGTGCCAGCACACCATGGGCCAACGGATCCAACCTGTCCCGCGAATCAACAAGGTTGGCGCGGGCCTCGCCCAATCCGTTGCGTGCTGCCTCATACTCAAACCACGCCCCCACATCTATCCGAGCGGGTTCGATGCAAGGCACCAGTTGCGCATCAGACCGTTCAGGCGTGCCCTCTCTGCTGTCTCGGTCGATTTGCGTTTCGATCAGGATGTTGGGAGCTGATGTGAGGATATTCTTTGACGCGACTTTCGCCAGATCCTCTTCCAGTTTACGGCGAATTGTATCTGTGCCCGATGCGTCAAGCGTGATTAGCCCTTGCGAGGCTGCGCGCGCTGTTTGTTCCACCAAATCTGTCTGTACATCAGCGGCACGTTGAAAACCCGGATCAGGCACCGCATCAGACGCAATGGATACCAAAGGCCCCATGGTCGGTTCAGCAGGCCGAGAGGGAAGTACGACTGGCAACGTCACTGGCCGTGGAGACGCACCGGGACGGTAAGCCGGGCGCGGATTGGCATCCAAGGATTGCTCCCAGCGGTCCGTGGCGGGCGCGCCGCCATCACGCACATCAATCATCAACCCGCCATTGGGCAAGGTCCGAACGTCCAACCGGCATTCGCACCCCACGCTGAGTGCCAAACGCCCGCCGCCTAAATCTTGCAGGTCTGCAATTCGATCATCGGTAATTCGGCGAAATGCATCCCGCAGGTCAAAAACAACGTTGGTTGCATCGAGCCTTAATTCATATCTCCCGGCATTGCGGCCTAATTTCCAGTCGGGTGTTTCGGGAAAATCTATCACAAGTCGTGTAAACGTCGGATGATCGCCGGTGCGCACACGAACGCTTTGCGCCGCTGCCGCATGAGGAAGAACAATTCCAATCACACACATGACAACAGCAAAGATCCAGAGGCGATAAGAACTCATGCTGCTTTCGTGTCCTTCAACGCAGTTTCAAGATCTGTAAAAGACGGACGCATGTGATGCGGTGCGTTCTGACGGCCGACTTCGATACAAATATTGGCGGCGTGATTGTACATATTGGCAACCAGAACCTCACGGATCAATTGGTGGAAATGCGCATCATCTTCGACAACTGATTTCACTTTTGTCGCAAAAGGCCCCACCAATCCGTAGGCTAAAAATACACCCAGAAACGTTCCCACCAAAGCGCCACCAATCATTTTCCCAAGTATTTCTGGGGGTTGATCGATTGAGGCCATCGTTTTGATTACCCCCAAAACCGCCGCGACAATACCCAAAGCCGGCAGGCCATCGGCCATGGTTTGCAATGCATGACTGCCGTGCAGCGCATGATGCAAATTTGCCTCCATTCTTTTTTCCAATACTTCTTCTACTTGGTGAGGGTCGTCATAATTCATGGAGGCGGAGCGCAGGGTATCACAAATGAGAGCAACCGATTCATGATCAGCCTGAATTTTTGGATAACGGCCAAAAATCTCGCTCCCCTCGGGATCCTCAATATGTTCTTCAAGTTGAACAGGGTTCTGTTTGGCCAGCCGAATCAATTCGTATAACAGGCAAAGTAAATCCCGATAATCGTCAGGCTTCCATTTTGGGCCTTTGAAGACCAGTTTTATATCGCCCAATGTCCGCTTCACACCTGAGCTGTCATTTGACAACAAAAACGCGCCAACCGCAGCACCCCCGATCATCGAAAGCTCGAAAGGGAGAGATTTGAGGATAATTCCCATCTTGCCACCTGCGGCCAGATACCCACCGAAAACCATTACAAAAATGATTGCAATTCCAACAAAGCCAAGCATGGAAATTCGTTCTCCTTAGGTCAAACGGCACCTGTCAGGTTTCGCAGATCGGTCTTAACAAACCCTCACCAACCGCTGACTGCGCCGGCGAAACACTTATCTGGTCGGCGCTTTTGCGTTGCGGCCGGCCAGGATGACGCTGATGGAATAGGCCACTTCGGGCGTGAGCCCCTCAACCACTTTTGCCGCTGCATCCGGGCGCATGCGCCCCAGGAATCCTGCAGCGAATGCGGGGGACATGGTTTCAAACAGGCGCGCAGCCTCTTTCGGTTTCATGTTTTCATAGACCGCGGTCAGGCGTGACACATCGCCTTCTGCAGCACCCACAGCGGTGGCGAGGGTCGCCTCAAGCTTTTCTTCGGCATCCACCAATGCTGTCAGTTGTGTTTCAATTTCTTTCTCGGCTTCCGCCAAGGCTGCGGCACGTTTGGCATAATAATCTTCCTGTTCGGCAAGGCGGGTTTCACGATCGGCCAAAGCAGCAAGAACAGCGGCAATATCGGGCGGTGGCGTGCATTCACTTGGCGCGCTGAGGCCCGGCGCTGCGGCACGAAAATCGCCCACTTCCTTGGCGATGGCGGCTGCGGGCCCGCCAAAAAAACGCAGTATGCTGGAGATCAGCAATAATCCGGCCAACACGGTCAGCGGGCCAAACCCAAATTTCCGACGACGAAGACTCTTCATTTCGTTACCCCTTCTCAACTGTGCCGGTGGCTGGAAAAGAACGATTTTACCGGAGGGCTTCCGCCCATCTTTGGCTGTTCTGCAACAGGTGCGGCGACCTCGGGCTCAGTGCGGCGAAATGACATCGGCAATTCTGTGTGCTGCTCAGCCGGGTCTTCGAGATCGTGCAGAGCCGCAACGTGAAGTTCGAGCCGCCGCGCCACGTCTTCGGCACGACTTGTAAGTTCACTTAACAATTCGCCCGATGCGTTGGCCTGCGCCTGTGCTGCCTGCAATGTGCGCGTCATGTCATCAACCTGGGCTGACAGAACGGCAATCGCGCCGCCGACGCCTTTTTCCAGATCGGTAAATCGGGTCAAGCGACGCGACAGAACAACACAGTAAAACGCCGCACCTAGGGCGCCCGCGATCAATAAAATATCAGCAATTAGGGTCATCTGCCGTCCTCAGTTTAAAACGAATTCCATGATCAAAAGGTCGCGCACGCGCCCCTCCCCTGTCACGATTTGGGCACGGCGCAGCATTTGCGAGCGAATCATCGTCAGCGCACCTGGCTCTTCCAATTCGGCCGGCTCAATCGCTCTGAGATAGCTGTTCAGCACGTCCACGACGCGCGGAAGCAACATCTCCACGTCCTTTAGATACGCCTTTTCCACCTCAAGTTGTGCATGGAATCGAAGATGTTTCGCATTCGTTCCCGGGCCGAGTGACACCAGAATCGGTGTAATAGGTACAAACCCGATGTCGGGCAGACCGGGCACAACCGGGGCCGCGTAAGTTTCTTCGTTGTCATTCTGACCCAAAATGAGGCCGGACCAAACCGCATAAAATCCGCCGCCCCCGAGAAGGGCGGCCAGAACGACACCAATTATCAGGCCTTTCAAGCCGGATTTCCTTGGTGCCTCAGCGGTTGGCATATCTGCTTCTGCGTTTGCCATGGCTTTCCTGGTTTTTTGTTTCGAATCCTTTCTAACCCGCATTCGACTAACCAAATGTTAAGGCCCCTCGGCGCAGATTGATCGCAAGACAGGGCAGAAGCCCGATTCATCAGGAGGATGGTCTTGCAACAGATTACTTCGGCTTGGTCCGGCCTATCGGTACAACGTCAGGTGGTTGCGGTTTTGGCGGCCGTTGCCATGGTTGTGGCGCTTGTGGGCTTGTTCCGTATGGCGACAACACCATCCATGACGCTTCTTTATGCGGGGCTGGAAAACAGTGCCGCGGGCGAAGTGGTTCAAGCGTTGGAGGCACAGGGCGCAGCATATGAAATTCGCGGTGCGTCGATCTTTGTCGACAGCACGCTGCGCGACCAGTTGCGCCTGACCCTGGCGTCGGAGGGTCTGCCCAGCAACAATGCGCAGGGGTACGAACTGCTTGATTCGCTATCGGGGTTTGGCACCACGTCGCAAATGTTTGATGCCGCTTACTGGCGCGCAAAAGAAGGTGAGTTGGCGCGCACGATTGTCGCCAGCCCCAACATTCAGAATGCCCGCGTGCATATTGCCAACCAGGGCAGCAAGCCGTTTCAACGCGATGTACCGCCAACCGCATCGGTAACGATTACGACGGCGAATGGTGCACTTACCCCGAATCAGGCGCGCGCCCTGCGCTTTCTGGTGTCATCGGCGGTGGCCGGTCTGGCCGCCGAATCGGTATCGGTGATTGATGCCCGCAGTGGAATCATACTTTCCTCTGAAACTGACGCATTGGCACAAGCCCAGACCGACGACAAAGCCGACGAAATAAAACGAAATGTCGAACGTTTGCTTGAGGCGCGTGTCGGGTTTGGCAAGGCTGTGGTTGAGGTGAACGTCGAAACCGTCACCGAACGCGAACAGATCACCGAACGGCGGTTCGACCCCGAAGGCCGGGTGGCCATCAGCATGGACACCGAAGAAACCACCACATCCTCGACCGATCAGGGCGGCGGCGGGGTCACCGTGGCCAGCAATCTGCCCGATGGCGATGCGGGCGGGTCGGGCGACACCTCTCAGGCGGAAAATTCCCAAACCCGGGAACGGATAAACTACGAAGTCTCTGAAACGTCGCGCGAAATTCTGCGCACACCGGGGGCGATCAAGAGACTGTCGGTCGCGGTTCTGCTTGACGGGATCCGCACCACTGACGCGACCGGCGCAGAAACCTGGCAGCCGCGCTCGGACACCGAAATGGAGGCGTTGCGCGAACTGGTCGCCTCGGCGGTCGGATTCAGCGAAGAGCGCGGCGATAGCCTCACCCTGAAAACCATGGAGTTCGAAACCGTCGCCACCGAAGGCAGCCCTCCCGCCGCGGGCCTGTTTGGCCCGATTGCATTTGATGCCATGCGCCTGACCCAACTTGCCGTATTGGGCATCGTAACGCTTTTGCTGGGCCTGTTTGTCGTGCGTCCGATCCTGGCGCCAAAAAAGCAGTCAGATCAATTCGCGCTGGTCCCACCAGAACCGGAAAGCGCGGCGGCAAATCGGGCGCTGACAGGTGAAATCGATGACGGAACAGGTTTGCCGACCACAGACATGCAGATGATTTCTGACAAACAGGCCAACAACAGCGCCGGTTCGCTGAGCGATCCGGGTGTCGATCCCGTGGATCGGCTTCGCAAGCTGATTGACGAACGCCAAGAGGAATCCCTGGAGATTCTGAAAAGCTGGATGGAAGATAAAGAGGAACCCGCCTGATGCCATCAATCCTACACCTTGAAGATTTCAGCGCCGCCCAACTCACCCCGCGCCCCACCAGTGCGCTGCCAGATCTGGCAAATCCCACCCCCCCGGCCGAAGAACAGGCGCTTGCCGCCTATGACAAAGGCTATGCTGCGGGATGGGAAGATGCGAGTCTGGCCGCCAGTCAAAGCCAGGACAAATTGCAAACGGCGATGGCAAACAATATCGAAGACCTCGGGTTCACCTATCACGAGGCGCGCGCCCATGTGATGCGGTCTCTCACCCCTCTGTTGAACGGCATGCTCACCAAATTACTGCCGCGCATGATTCGCGACAGTCTGGGCGCGCGTATCATGGAAGAGATCGACAGTATCGCCCAGGGCGCCGCGGACACTCCGATCGAGCTGATGGTGTTTCCGGATGATGCGCCGCACCTCAAACCGATTGTCGATAAAATCACCTCTCTCCCGCTCTCGCTTGTTGCGGAATCAACCGTGCCCCAAGGGCAGATCTTTCTTCGGATCGGTCAGGTTGAACGCGAAATCGATCTTGAGGGTGCCATCGCCTCGATTGGACAAGCGGTCAGCGCGCTGGATGAATTGAACAAGGAAACCGCCCAACATGGATGACACCAGCCCCAGTGTTCCAAACACCGCCGACGTCAGCAAACCCCACCCGTTTACCCAGGTTCCCATCGAGATCACCGTCGCAGTGGGCAAGGCCCGCCCGGTGCTGCGCGATCTTTTGCGCCTTGGCAAGGATGCGGTGCTGCCGCTCGACACAAAGGTGGACGATCCTGTCGATCTTTACGTCGGTGATCGGCTGATCGCGCGCGGCGAGCTGCATGAACTTGATGGCGATCAGGCCGGGCAGCTGGCCGTGCGCCTGACCGAGGTGGCCGATCTCAAGAACGGGCTTTAACCCATGTTTCGTTTTGTTGCCTTGGCCGCGCTGGTGTTTCTGGCGCTGTCCGGCCCGGGTATGGCACAGGAATTGTCCGTTAATCTGGGCGACAATGGCTCACTTACGGCGCGTTCCGTACAGCTTTTGGCGCTGATCACATTGCTTAGCCTGGTGCCAGGGCTGGCAATCATGATCACGTGCTTTCCGTTCATCGTCACCGTGCTTTCAATTCTGCGCCAGGGCATCGGATTACAGCAATCGCCCCCCAACATGCTGATTGTGACACTTGCCATGTTTCTCACGTATTTCGTGATGGAGCCGGTGTTTCTCGAAGCGTGGGAGAATGCAATCAACCCCTTGATTGAGGGCACTCTTTCGGTCGAAATCGCCGTCCCCCGCGCGCTTGAGCCGTTTCGCGTTTTCATGGTGGGCCGAATCGATCCGGGCACATTCGAAAGCCTCACAACGTTGCGCCCAGACGTCGCAGATGCGGAACTCAGCCCACAATCCCCACTGTCCCTTATCGTTCCATCGTTTCTATTGTCGGAAATCGAACGGGCTTTTCAGGTCGGATTTCTGATTTTCCTGCCATTCCTCATTATCGATCTGGTGGTTGCCGCCATTCTCATGTCGATGGGCATGATGATGGTCCCACCTGTGATTGTCTCCCTGCCGTTCAAATTGGCATTCTTTGCCGTCGCCGATGGCTGGACCCTCATCTCGGGCGCCCTTGTCCGCAGTTATTTCTAGGGTCATCGCCTTTGGCCGCTGTCATATCGTGTTTGATACGCGGCCAATCGTTCAGTCATGCAAACCTCAAGCGTGACACACCCGAAACCGCCAATCGGCGCCGTCGGGTGCATCGCCGAAACTTGTGCAATCAGAAATCCAAAGCGGTCAGCCTGCGATATCTTTCATTGCGGCCAGGAATTCGGACACCTCTTCAGGGCTGTTATAATGGCACATCGACACCCGAACACAGCCCTCCAACCCCAAAGGATTCAGGATGTTGCCCGAGTAATGATCCGGTTTGCGCGTGTGGGTGCGGATGCCTTGTGCATTCAACCGATCAACCACATCAGGGGCGGCAATACCATCAACCGTAAGGGAAACCAGCCCTTCGCGCGCCGGATTGTCGGGGCCACCGATTATGGTGACACCCGGCATATCCCGCAGCCCCGGCACGTTGCCAATGCCGTTGATCATCGCGTCGGTCAGCATCTTTTCATGGTCATGGATCGCCGCCCCGGCAGCCAGAAACCGTCCACGCCGATCGGGCGCATCCGACACTTGCCCGCCCAGCCAATCGAAATAGGCCGCCACATCCGACAAGGTGGCATAAGCGCCGGTGTCACGCGTGCCCATTTCCCAGTTGTCCGCCGGACCACCGATCAGGCTGTCGTGGGGCAGTTTTGCCAACCGATCCGAAATCCAGGCCAAGCCATAGCCATGGCGCGAAAACGCCTTGTAGGGTGAGATCACGTAGCCATCGATATCATAGCTGGCGATATCGATCCGACCGTGGGCCGCGTGTTGAATACCATCAACGATAATCAGACAGTCGGGCGCAACCTTGCGAATTTCCTGTGCAACGGCGGCCACATCCACCGCCATGCCTGTCACCGGCGAGGTGTGCAGGATCGTCGCCACCACCGTATCGGGGGTGATTTCAGGGCGGTAATGATCGGCGCCAACGGTGCCTGTGGCATCGTCATGGGCCACCAGAACGTGGGTTTGTCCGGCGATGCCCGACCAGCGGGCGCAGGCGCTGCGCGTTGCCGGATGCTCCAGCGTTGATCCCAACACCCGCGCGCCCCGCGCCGTGCCCAGACAGGCCACCGTGATCAAACGAAATAACAGCTCGGTGCCGCTTTCGCCGACAAAAAACTGCCCGTCCCGGGCATTCATAAATTCGCGCATGTCGGTCTTGGCCTGATCGATCACCCGCACCAATTCTTCTGATCCGGAATTGGCGCGCCCCTGATTATCGGGAATCGCGGCGTACCGTGCCGAGGTTTCAACAACCGAATTCAACGTCAGCGCACCGCCTGCATTTTCAAAAAATATCCGCGGCCCCTGTACCGGGCAATGATCGACCTGGGCGAAACGCGATCTGATCTGTTGCAACAGATCCGGGTTAAAACCTGACATAAGACCCCCGTTGGGATTGGAACCGGCCCAATGTCTAAGACCAGCCATAAAAAATCACCACTGTGATTTGGCACATTTCCCACAAATGCCCAAGGCCTCAGATCACGGCACCGCCGTGATTGAACAAATATATTGACATGTGAACGAAAGTTCACTCTATCCTTGGGCTGAATGCGACAGCAGAGGAATCGTGCCATGGCAAGGAATGTGGCCTTGACGGGCCTTGCGCGGGATCTGTCCCAGCGGGCAAATCCGGTTCGTATCGGGCTTATCGGCTCGGGCGAAATGGGCACCGATATCGTCAGCCGGACGGCAATGATGGATGGTGTCGATGTGGCCGCCATTGCCGAAATCCGCACCCAATCGGCCCATGACGCGGTCACCACGGCCTATGGCGAACCGGGCCACAGCCGCGATGCCACCACCACCGACGCTCTGAACCGGGTGATCGAAGACCGGCGCATTGCGGTTACATCGGACCCGATGCTGATGTTTGAAAGCGGCCTTATCGACGTGGTAATCGACGCCACCGGCGTGCCGGCTGTTGGGGCCGAACTGGGCCTTGCGGCGATGGAACGTGGCAAACATCTGGTGATGATGAACGTCGAGGCCGACGTCACAATCGGCGCTTATCTGCGCCACGAGGCCGAGCGTTTGGGCGTTGTTTACTCGCTTGGTGCCGGGGACGAACCATCGTCCTGTATGGAACTGATCGAATTTGCCACCGCCATGGGCCACGATATCGTCTGTGCCGGCAAAGGCAAAAACAATCCGCTGAATTTTGATGCCACCCCCGACGCATACATGGCCGAGGCGAAAGCCCGCAACATGAACGCCCGGATGTTGGTGGAATTTGTCGATGGATCGAAAACCATGGTGGAAATGGCCGCCATCGCCAATGCCACGGGGTTGATCCCCGATTGCCCCGGCATGCACGGCCCCAATGCCGGGCCAAAGGAATTGGCCAATGTGCTGATCCCAAAATCCGATGGCGGCGTGTTAAGCGGCACAGGACGAGTTGATTTTTCTGTCGGTCAGGGGTTGGCCCCCGGTGTGTTTGTTGTGGTCCATGCCCAACATCCGCGAATTCACGAACGGATGCGCGATCTGAAAATGGGCGAAGGCCCGTATTATTCCTTTGTGCGCCCCTATCATTTGACCTCGCTTGAGGTGCCGCTGACCTGTGCGCGCGCCGTGCTGCATGGCAAGGCCGATATGGTGCCGCTGGACCGGCCCGTGGCCGAGGTTTGCGCGCTGGCCAAGCGTGATTTGCAAGTGGGCGAAACCCTGGATCAGATCGGCGAATATTGCTATCGCGCCTGGGTGATGACGGTGGACGAGGCCCGGCAAGCGGGCGCAATTCCGTGCGGTTTGTTGACCGGTGGCCGCGTCACACAGCCGATCCGCAAGGGCGAATTGATCACCACCGCCAACGCCAGTCTGCCGCAAGGGTCAGGCATTGCCGCGATGCGCGCCAAACAGGATGCGATGATTTTGCAAGGTGCGCGCCGATGACCACCGCGAATGACCCTTGGGCAATCCGCAATCTGTCGCCCGATCAGTTGCGCGAAGCGTTGCGCAAAATGTATCTGATCCGCAAATTCGAAGAAGGCGCCGAAGACAGTTACACCCGCGGCCTGATTCACGGCACCATGCACCTGTCCATCGGGCAAGAGGCCAGCGCGGTTGGCGCCTGTATCGGGCTCAGCGACGATGACAAAATCACTTCAACCCACCGGGGCCACGGGCACTGTGTGGCCAAGGGCGCCGATCTGGGCCGGATGTTTGCCGAGTTTTTCGGCAAGGAAACCGGATATTGCCGCGGGCGCGGCGGATCAATGCATATCGCCGATGTGGAAAAGGGCAATCTGGGCGCAAACGGCATTGTCGGGGGCGGCCTGCCAATTTCGGTGGGTGCGGCGCTGTCGGCAAAACGGTTGAAGACCGGCGCGGTGACCGTGTGTTTCTTTGGCGACGGGGCCAATAACGAAGGCGCGTTTCACGAGGCGTTGAACATGGCGTCGGTCTGGAAACTACCGGTGGTGTTTTTCTGTGAAAACAACGGTTATGGCATGTCGACATCCACCGCCCGGTCCACCGCTGTCAAACGGATTTCCGACCGCGCAGTGGCTTATGCGATGCCCGGCGTCACCGTCGATGGCAATGATTTTTCCGCCGTGGCCGAGGCGATGGCACAGGCCACCGAGCGCGCCCGCGCGGGCGATGGCCCGACGCTGATTGAATCGCTGACGTACCGGTGGCGCGGGCATTCGAAATCGGATCGCAACCGATACCGCACCAAGGAAGAAATCGCCGATTGGATGGCGCGCGACCCGATCCGCCGCATGGCCGATATGCTGATCGCCCATGATATTCTGACCGACGAGGACATAACCGCCATGGAGCAGGATGCCGACCGCACGATTGCCGATGCCATCGCCTTTGCCGCCGACAGCCCCGCGCCCGATGTGGCCGATCTGACCCGTGACGTTTACACAAGGCCCCTGGTATGAGCCGCGAACTTTCCTATGCCGAAGCCATCCGCGAGGCGATGGATATCGCCTTGGGCGAAGATGAGCGCGTGATTCTGATGGGCGAAGACATCGGGGTGTATGGCGGTGCCTTTCAGGTTACCGGTGATCTGATTGATAAATACGGCCCCGACCGGGTGATGGACACGCCGATTTCCGAACTCGGCGGTGCCGGTGTGGCGGTGGGCGCTGCGATGACCGGGTTACGTCCGATTTTCGAATTTCAGTTTTCCGATTTTGCCACTCTGGCGATGGAGCAGATCGTCAATCAGGCGGCCAAGGTACGGTATATGCTGGGCGGCGCGGTTTCGATCCCGCTGGTGATGCGGTTTCCCGCCGGATCCGGCACCGGGGCGGCGGCACAGCACAGCCAAAGCATTGAGGCCTGGTTGGCCCATGTGCCGGGGTTAAAGGTGGTGCAACCCGCCACGCCCCATGATGCCAAGGGCCTGTTGCTGGCCGCGCTTGATGACCCCGATCCGGTGATGATTTTCGAACACAAACTGCTGTATAAAATGAAAGGCGCGGTGCCCGAGGGGCGCTATACCGTGCCGATTGGCACGGCCGAATTGCGCCGCGAAGGCAGCGATGTGACCATCGTGGCCACATCAATCATGGTGCACAAGGCATTAGAGGCGGCCAAGGCATTGGCGGAAGATGGGATCGACTGCGAAGTCATCGATCTGCGCACGATCCGCCCGATTGATCGCGAAACCGTGCTGGCGTCGGTGCGCAAGACATCGCGCCTGATCTGCGTTTATGAGGCGGTGAAAACCCTGGGCATCGGTGCCGAAATCAGCGCCATGGTCGCCGAAAGCGATGCGTTCGATTATCTTGATGCGCCGATTGTGCGGCTGGGTGGGGCGGAATGCCCGATCCCATATAACCCCGATCTGGAAAAAGCCGCCGTGCCGCAGGTGCCCGATATCATCGCCGCCACCCGGGATCTGGTCGAAGGACGCCGCTGATGCCTGTTGTGGTGATCATGCCCAAGGTCGACATGGATATGTCGCACGGCACTGTTTCCGCCTGGCACGTGGCGGCGGGCGGAGCTGTCACCAAGGGTGATCCGCTGTTTGATATCGAAACCGACAAGGCGGCGATGGAGGTCGAAAGCCCCGGCACTGGCACGCTGCACCATATCATCGCCAATATTGGCGATACCGTCGCCATTGGTGAGCCGATCGCGTGGATTTACGCCGAGGGCGAGGCGGTGGGCGACGCCCCCCAAGGCCCGGCCAAGGCGGCAGAGGCCCCTGCGCCAGCCGATAAGGATGAGCCACCCACACCCGCACCAACCCCAGACCAAATATCGGATTCCGCGCAAAACGGTGAAACCGGCCTGCGCGCCACACCGCTTGCCCGGCGTTTGGCACGCGAACGCCAGTTAAACCTGTCCGATCTGCGCGGCACCGGTCCACGGGGCCGGATACAGGCACAGGATGTTCCGAAAAAGGCAGCAACACCTGCGCACCCCACATCCAAAGGTCACACAACCGGCCAGACGCCCATCTTACTGATCCACGGCTTTGCCAGCGATCCGGCCAGTTGGGCGCGGCTGGAACGGGAACTGGGCCAGCGGCACATCATCCGCATGGAATTGCCCGCCCATGGGCGACTGACCGGCGATGTGCCGGATTCATTTGCCGATCTTGCGCGCAGAATGCGCGATGCGTTTGATGATCTGGGTCAGGAAAACGTGCATCTTGTGGGTCATTCCCTGGGCGCGGCCGCCGCTTTGGCCATTGCCGATGTCAGACCTCGCCAGATCGCCAGCCTGACGTTGATCTCACCAGCAGGGCTTGGCCCGGAAATCAACGGTGCCGCGATCACCGGTGTGGCCGGCGCGCCCCGGGTTGAAAGCCTGGGCCCCTGGTTGCGCACACTGGCCCATGATCCCGATCTCATCACCGATGCTTATGTGCGCGCGATCATGGCGCAACGGCAGAATCCGGCAGTGCGACAGGCACAATTGGCGCTGGCCGATGCGGTATTTCCCGATGGGGTACAGGCGTTTGATTTACGCGCCGCGCTGGACCGGGTCGATATGCCAACGCGCATCATCTGGGGCCGGAACGACCGGATCATCCCGTGGAAACACGCATTGAGCGCGCCGGGCCGGGTGTCGTTGAACCTGTTTGAACGCACCGGCCACATGCCCCATATCGAAAAACCCGCCGAAATCGCTTTTTTGTTGCGACAACGGGGCGAATAACGTCCCATATGGGGGAAAGCAGCCACAAGACAGCCGGGCCCCCGACCTATGACGACGAAAACGCGTACGAAATCCGATGCCAGCGATGAATTGCGCCTGCGTGCCGCGTGGATTTATTATATGGAGGGCGAAACCCAAAGCAACGTCGCCGCAATTCTGGGGGTGAACCGCATCACCGTCACGCGCCTGTTGTCCGAGGCGCGGCGGCGCGGCGAAGTTGCAATTCAGATCAAGGGCGATCTGGCCCCCCTTGTGGCCCTGCAACGGGATCTGGAAAAAAAGTTCGGGCTGGACCGCGCCATCATCGCCCCCCTGTCAGACGCCAGCGCCGACCCGACGGCGGTGATTGCCGTGGCGGCGGGCGCGCATGTGTCATCGGTGATGCGGGCCGGTCTGACCATTGGCGTGGGCTGGGGGCGCACATTGCATGAAAGCCTGCCCCATATCGAAGGGCGCACCCTGAACAATGTGCGGGTGATTTCCCTGCTCGGCGGCATCATGGAGGCGCGCCGGTTCAACCCCACAGAATTTGCCTGGCGGTTCGCCGAATTGTTCGAGGCGGATGGATACCTTATTCCGGCCCCCGCCCTGGTTGACAGCACTGAGGCGCGGCGCGTTTTGCTGGAACAATGCGGTTTGGATCATGTGTTCGAATTGGCCGAAACCGGGGAAATCGCGGTGTTTGGCGCGGGCGGCATATCCGAGGCTTCAACCACCTATCGTCTGGGCCATCTGAACGAGGATGAGCGCCGATCACTGGCCCATGCCGGGGCGGTGGGCGATGTGTTGTATAATTTCATTGATGCCAAGGGGCAGCGCGTCGATCATCCGATCAATGATCGGGTGATTTCGATTTCACTGGAAAATCTTGCACGCATCCCGCACCGCATTCTGGTGTCGGGCGGACAGGATAAGATCACCGTCATCCGCGCCGCGCTGCACGCCAAATACCCAACGGTTCTGGTCACCGATGAGATCACGGCGCGCACCCTTGTATCACAGGACGGCTAACCGCCCAATATATCCAGATCGCCAATCACCGACCGCGCCCCGGCACAGTTCAGCGCATAACGCTCTGTGACCCTGTCTTGGCGCACCAGCCCATAGGCCGGCATCATAAGTTGGCGCGCCATCCCGATGCCAACCGCACTGGCATCAATCAACACCGCATTTTGTGGCGCATGGCCCAAGGCATTGGCAACCTGTCGCAATCCGTTTTCCGGCCCGCCCTCGGGGTCAAGCATATGAACCGGCCCAATGGCGCGCAGCATGGCAAGGGCTGGAAGGGATTGCGCCGCACCAACCCGGCGCGCGCGCCCGTGCGACACCATGGCGATATCGCGGCCAGTTTCCCTGATGCGCTGAATGAACGCGTCGATCCCCGGCATCGGTGCCAAATCGCGCTGGTCGCGTTTGATCAGGCGCTGATCCAGCTGGGCCAGAAACCCGCCGGGGCACAATTGCCCGGTGCGTTCGGCCACCACGGTCATCGCCGCCGAAACCGGCTGCCCGAAGAACCGTTCGCGGGTTTCTTCGGGGGTCATCTGCACATTGTGTTCGCGCAACAGGATCGAAAGCTCTTCACTGTCGATGACATCGGTTTTTACCGCCACCCCCTCAAACGCGATCAATACCAACCGGCAGCTGGCCGACAGGCGGATCAGGGGGCGGGGCGTGCGGTCAGACACCAATCGCAAGCGGGGCGTCGATGCTTTGGCGACAGGCCCTGTATCGGCATTGGCCTGCTGTTGTGCCAGGGTCCAAAGCCGTTTGCCAAACCCGCCTTCGGATTTGACCATTTTCGGAAATTTGATTGCCCGCGTTTCATTGGTGAACAGGGTCAGAAATTCAATGGCGGCCGCCCTGTCCTGTGCCAGACCGTCAGAATACTCATTCCAGATCTCAGGGTCGTCCAACCGGTCAGGCATGTGGGGATCAAGCCAGAAATCCTGCCCCAGAATGGCCTGCCGAATGACGTGGCAATAGGATGCGTACAAATACACCTCGGGGTGGGTCAGGGCCGGGATGGTATCATCCCGGGCCACGCTGCCACGGCGCACCGATACCGGGCGTTTGCGCAGCAGTTCATGAAACATCATCCCGGCGGCAAACCCGACATAATCGCGCCGCACCATGCGCGATGCGGGCTTCTGGCTGTCAAAGGCCCGGTGCCAGGCCAGAAACGTATCGATCATCTGCCGATCACTCAGATGATATTGCACACCGGTCTGCGCCGAAATCGCCGCCATGCGCGCGCGAAACGACGCCTGGAACCAGCGCAATTGGCGTATCGATTTGCGCGTAGGAAGCGGCGTTCCCGTGGCTTTATCAACAACAGCAGAGCACATGTGCGATTCCGGTCAAGATTGGTCAGCGGTCAATGTATAACATAAGCCGCCAACCGCAAAGATGCACCTGTCGCGGGCGGCTATTTGTCGGGCAAGCCCGCGATCAACCCATCGCTCACATCGGTATGGCCCAACCACGACAGCCGCGTCAGGGTGGCGGCACCCTGCCCCAGCAGATCGTTTTCATCGCCGTCCTGCCCGCCGCCCTCCCGGCCCCGGGGCACGATCAATTCGGTGCGCGCGCCGTTCGTGGACACCACATCACTGGTCGATGCAATCTTGTCACGGCCAATTTTTGCCTGACGCACCGGCGCGGGGAGGGCGGCGGGCAGGTTGATTGACAACCAATGCCCATCCAGCACCCAATCCTGCCGTTTGTCCCACAGTTGCGCGATCAGACGGGTCAGAAACTCGGCATCTTCCGGGGCCAGATCGGGTTTTTTGACCCGCGACATGCCAATGGCGGGTATGTCCCAAAACGTCGCCTCGCGCGCGATGCCGAGGGTGCCGGAATAGGCGATGTCTTCGGCCACATTGGGGCCATCGTTAACCCCCGACAGCACCAGATCGGGCTTTTGGCCATCTTTGAACAACCAGGTCATGGCGGTGACGATACAATCGGCGGGCGTGCCAGAGCAGCTGAATTTTTGCGCCCCGGTTTCGGTCATCATCAACGGGCGGCCGACGGTCAGGGATGATCCTGCCGCCGTGCGCTTTGCCTCGGGGGCGACGATCCAGACATCATCGCTCAGTTTGCGCGCCGCCTTTTCGGCCAAGGCTATACCGGGGGCGTCGATGCCATCATCATTGGCGATCAGGATTCGCATGATGCATCCTTTCTTTTCAAAACATGGGTCTGTCCTATGACCACTGTGGGGTCCAGGTTGGGGATGTGTCGGGCCAGATCGGCCATGCCCTCAGGCGGGCAGGAATGGCCAAACACCTGTGGCACGTTGGTGGATTGGCCCATCGCGACGTTTTCATCCAATGTGGGATGGGTTGGCATCCGGATCCAATCGGCGCGCCCATCGGCGTGGGCCATGGCACCGGGCGATCCGGCAGGCAAATGGCCGGTAAACAGCATGGGATGGTTGCGCGCCAGGGCCAGAGGAATCGCCGTGGCCGCCGGCCCGGCAGAGCCCATGCCATCATGCACCAACAGCGGCATATTGGGGAAATCATCGGTGTCCTGCCAGTTCCGGGCGGAACGCACCCTGTCGGACAGTTTGCCAAACATTGCCGGGTCAAGGCCGGTGATTGAGTCGATCTGCGCCAACAAGGGCGCGGCCATATCCGCCGCAATCGCAAACGGCCCCGGTTGAATCGCGATCAATTCCAACGAGCGACCAGACAGCGGCGTGGGCAACAGCGCCCCATCCGAATGGTCGGCGATCCAGGCGGCAATCGCGACCGCGCGATCCTTGGACGAGACCGGATCGGCCCCATAGGACGCATCCAGAAGCAACACATCACAGCCCGGCAGCGGCGTCATCGGGAAGACATCGCTGTTGGGCACCACATCACCACAATGCATGACCCGGCCCGCCGTGCCGGTCACCGCGATCCACATGCCACCGGCCACATGGCCGGAATGGCCGGTGTCAATCGACAGCTTGCCGATTTCAAACCGCTGACCGATTTCAACAAGCTGAATATCAAGCGACGACAGGGGATGAGCGGCCAAATCGGCAGGCCGGGCATATTGCGCCAGGGTCATGGGCGTTTCGGCCAGTGTTTCCGCTGTCATATAAATCGGGCCGGAAAACCCCTGCGCCGCCAACCAACACAGGGCGCCCACGTGATCCTCGTGGGCGTGGGTGATGACCACCGCGTCAATTTCATCGGCGGGCAGGGCAAGCTGGGGGTGATAGTCGGCATCCGGTGCGCCCACCTTGATGCCGGCATCCAGCATGACGGTGGTGCCATCGCCCTCAACACAAACGCTCAACCGGCCTTTTTCGCCAAACCCGCCCTGAAAATGAATCTGCATCACGCCGGATCCTGTTCCGGGATCAACCAACCACCGACAAAGGCCAGACGCGCAGATTGACCCGGTTTCAGGGTGACGGGATCGGGCTGTACGAAATGTACGATCCTTTCGGGCGCGGCATCGGGGGCAAATTCGATCCGGGCCAAGCCACCCTGATAAATCACCCGCTCGATTTTTCCATCAAACCCCGGTGCGCCGGGTTCAACAACCTGCACCGCCTCGGATCGGCAACAGGCCAGCGCCCCGTCGCGCGGGCCATCGCCGGGGCGACAGCGCAGCGTCAAAGGCTGACCAAACAGATCAGCGGCACAGGTGCCATCGGCCCCCGCGCCCGACACGGTGACCGGCAAAACGATGCCTTGGGAAATGAACGAAGCCACCATCGGCGTGGCCGGTTCATGATATAGCTTGTGCGGCGTATCCAGTTGCACCAACCGCCCGTGATCCATCACCGCGATCCGGTCGGCAAGGGCCATCGCCTCGGATTGATCATGGGTGATGTACACGATGGTGGTTCCGGTGCGTTTGTGAAAATCGGCAAACTCATCTTCCATCGAGGCGCGCAAATGCACATCGAGGTTTGCCAAAGGCTCATCAAACAGCACCAGTTCCGGCGTGGCCACCAGACACCGCGCCAAGGCGACACGTTGGCGTTGCCCGCCCGACAGATTGGCAGGCGCGCGGTCGCCATACCCTTGCATATCGACCAGCTTCAAAGCTTCGGCCACACGGCGTTCACGCTCGGGTTTGGCGACTTTGGCGATCTTCAGGGAATAGCCGATGTTTTCGGCCACGCTCATATGGGGCCAAAGGGCATAGTTTTGAAACACGATGCCGATCCGGCGGTTTTCCGGCGCGACGTTCAGATCGGGCGACGATACCACCTTGTCGCCCAGCCGCACCTCGCCTGCGCTGACCTTTTCAAATCCGGCGATGATCCTGAGCAGGGTGGTTTTACCACAGCCCGACGGGCCGAGCACCGCCAGAAATTCACCCTCGCGCACGTCGATTGAAACGCCTTTCAGGGCCTGAAACGCATGAAAGCTTTTCGTGACGTTGTCGATTGTCAGTCCCGCCACGGCAGTACTCCACTTGGTAATTTCTTGGCAAAAAGATTGGCGAACAGCATCAGCGCAAAGGTGAACGCCACCAAAAGCGCCGAAATCGCAGCGGCGTATTTGGTATCGCCGCCCTGTTCGAACGAAAAGATGATCACGCCCAATGTTTCAGCCCCCGATGACCAGAGCAGCGCCGAAACCGTCAGCTCCGACAGGGCGGTCATGAAGATCAGCAAACCACCGGCCATGGCGGCGGGCGCGATCATCGGAAAGATGATCGTGCGCATCCGGGTCAACAGGCGCGCGCCGCCGATCTGTGCCGCCTCTTCCAGCGCGCGATCAATTTGCAGGTATCCGTTCACCACCGGACGCACGCCCAGAACCAGGAACCGTGCGAGATAGGCAAACAGGATGATCCAGACGGTATTATACAACTGTATGCCCAGAATCGGGATCGGTTTGAGAAACATCAAAATCGCGGCAATCGACAGCACCACACCGGGCAGGGCATAGGGCATTTCCACCACGATATTCAAAACCTTGGTCCAGCGCCCCTTGTGCCAGGCAATGACATACCCAATGGGAATCGCCACAAACATCGCAAAAATCGCCGCCGCAAGCGACAACATGAAACTGTTGGCAAAGGCACGGCGCGCCGCGATATGCTCCATGATCACAAAGCGGTAATTGTCCAACGTCACACTGTCGGCGGTCAGGGTCACACCATAGCCCCGCACCAGCGACGTCAGGATCAGACCGGTCAGGGGCAAGACCAAGATCACCATCATCAACAGCCACATCGCCGCCTCAACCGGAATCCGCCAGCGGCCCAGCGCATAGGGGGCCAAAGCCGCCGATGTGCCGGAAATCCGATAATCGCGCCGCGAACTGAAGTAATCTTGCAGAAATATGCCGATCATCGCGATCACGGCAATCAACATCGACAAAACCGCCACCTCGGACAACACGGCGGGGCCGCCCCCGGCCAGGCGTTGAAAGATCAGCGTTGGCAAAACCAGATAATTGGCCGGAATCCCCAGAAACGCAGGAATGCCAAAGTTTCCGACGCAGGATACAAAGGTGAGCGCCGCCGCCGCCACAATCGCCGGTGTGGCCAAGGGCAAAATGATCGTGGCGATAATCCGGAATGGCCCGGCACCGCTGCTTTGCGCGGCTTCGACCAATTCACGGGGCAACTGGCGCAGCCCGGCGCGCACGATCAGAAACACCAAGGGCGAATATTGAATCGCCAACAGCAAAACAATGCCTTCGGGTGAATAAAGCGGGTTTGGCGTGCCCAAAGGCGGGGCCATGCCGATGAAATGCAAAATCGGGCTGGATGGGCCAAACACCTGCAGCCAGGCCAGCGCCGTCACCTGCGGCGCAATCATCAGCGGTGTCACGAAACACAGCACCAACCATTGGCGCATCCGCACATCGGTAAGCGTGACGATCAACGCAACGACAACCCCCAGAATGACCGAGGCGACCGTGCCGCCCAGACCGACAACGATGGTGTTGCGCGTGGCCCGCCAGACCGTTTGATCCGACAATCCATTGCGGATCGAATCCAGGGAAAACGTGCCGCCCGAAAATACCGTTTCCTGCAACAGACGCAGCAACGGCAGGAACGACAGCACGAAAACGATAAGACCGATAAAGGTAATCAGGGCCAAAAACTGGCCCCGATCCTTGTCGCTGCGCGATATCATGGCGCCGGTTACCCGCCAAACATATCGGCAAAACGCTTTTTATTATCAGCGATTTTCGGCGAAACCGTTGGCACGGAGATATCCATCACCTTGACGCTGGTGCCTTCGGGCAGCCAATCGGGTTGACCCACCGATGCCTTGGCCGGCAGATACCCCTGGCTCAGCGCCAGTTTCTGACCATCGTCGGACAGGATGAAATCAACGAACTTTTGCGCATCATCGACATTTTTCGCGCTCGACATGATGGCAACCGGTTCGGTCACGGCGGGCACGCCTTCGGGGGGGAACACAAATTCTACGGGTGATCCGTCTTTTTTGGCATTCATCGCCAGAAAATCAACCACCACACCATAGGCGTTTTCACCCGAGGCAACCGATTTCAAGACCGCGCCATTGCCGCGCACAGCGGTCAGGCCGTTGGCCTGCATGGTTTCGAAAAATTCCCACCCCAGGTCGGGGTCTTCGACAAAGCCCGACAAAAGAAACGCCGCCGCGCCGGAATACAGCGGGCTGGGCATTACCACGAGGTTTTTATAGGCGTCGCCGGTCAGATCGCTCCAGGTTGCGGGCTTTTCGGCGGCAGCGGTGTTGTACATGATGCCGGTGGTGATCAGTTTGCTGCCGAAATAATATCCGTCGGGGTCGATCGCGTTGGCGTCAAAACCTTCGGTGTTTGCGCCGTCATATTTCATCAGGCGGTCATCGGCCTTCAGGGTTTCCATGCTGACCGCATCGGCAATCAACAAAACATCGGGCTGTGGCGCGCCGGCGGCAAATTCGGCGGCCAGTTTGCTCAGCAGATCACTGGTGCCCGAGCGAAAGACCTGAACCGTGACATCAGGGTTTGCCGCCTGAAACGCGGCGACGGTTTCGGCGGCATCCGCATCGGGCTGTGATGTATACAGCATCAGATCGCCCGCAAACGCCGCCTGCGCAAACATCACTGCGGCAACGGCGGTGGTGGTCATTTTAAGTGAAGATCGTGTCATTCATTCTCTCCCAGTGTGGTTGAACCCGGTGCTCTTGCTTTCGGGCCCTGTTCGAATACTTTCCCAACTCGACGCGACAAGCCATCGCAAAAGGGTGTATTTTCGTGTTTAAGCTACAATTGTAAAACTTTTGCTACAATTGCACATACTTGATGATTCGCGTCAAACTTTTTCATACGTTTGAAGTGGCGATTCTGTTACCCATGCTGTTTGCCCCGCAAAAAGGATATTTTGTGATACCATCCCTGCGCCCCTGCCCTTTGCTGTTTGATACGGCGGAGATGTCGTGACCATTCTGTCGTTTCTCATTCATCTGATGGGCGCAACCATGCTGCTGCTTTATGCGGTACGGATGGTGCGCACCGGGATCGAACGCGCGTTTGGGGCCTCGTTCCGGCGGCTGATGACGCGCACCTCAAACGTGTTTGGCGCGGCGGCGACCGGTTTGGTTCTGGCGGTGATCCTGCAAAGTTCGGCGGCGGTGGGCCTGTTGGTGGCGGGGTTTACCGGCACGGCGGCGGTCGGGTTTGGCATGGGGCTGGCAATGACGCTGGGCGCGGATCTGGGATCGGCGCTGTTGATTCAGGTGTTGTCATTTCCGCTGGATTGGTTGGTGCCGCTGTTTCTGGCGGTTGGCGGGCTGACCTTTATCCGTTCGACCGGGCGCAATGCGAAACAGACGGGCCGGATCATCCTGGGCATCGCATTCATCCTGATTTCTTTGCGGTTTCTACGCGAAACCATGGATCCGATCCGCGACAGCAGCTTTTTGCCCGCGGTCGCCGGTTATCTTGCACAGGATTACATCACCGCCTTTATCGTCGGCGCGGCGCTGGCACTGGTGATGCATTCATCGCTGGCGGTGGTGCTGATGTGTGTGACCCTTGTCAGCCTTCAGGCAATTCCGGTGGTTGCCGGTGTTTCGTTGGTGTTGGGGGCCAATCTTGGGTCGTCGGCGATTCCGGTCTGGCTGAGTCGGGGAATGACGCCGGTATCGCGCCGGGTGCCGCTGGCCAATTTCATGATCCGGGGCAGTTGGGCGATCATTGCTGTGGGGCTGGTAAACAATCTGCCGGTTTTGCCCTATCTCACGATGGGTGGCCCGGCGCAAACCCTGGTGAATGTGCATATCGCCTTCAACGTCGCGCAACTGGCCGCCTTGCCCTTTTGCCGCTTTGTCGAGGCGCCGCTGGCGCGGCTTTTGCCCGATATCACTGCCGATCAAACCCTGACCCCGCTTATTCACCGCAGTGTGCTGGATGACCACGCCCTGGCCACGCCCGTCCTTGCCCAGGCGTCCCTCAAGCGCGAGGTTTTGCGGATGATTCAGATCGTCGAGGGCATGATGTTGCCGGTGATGGAGATCTATACCACCTATGACAAGGACCGCGCCGCCGCTTTGCGTGCCGAAGATGGCGCACTGAACCGCGCCCTGGATGGAATCCGGAGGTATGTGATGGCAATGCCCAATGATCCGGCCCGAAAGCGCGAATTCAAACAGGCGCGCGAACTGACCGAATATGCGATTGCGATTGAATCGGCAGGCGATCTGATTGTCAAAAACCTGCTGCCGCTGGCACAGGAAAAAGACAAACACGCGATCCAGTTTTCCGCCGCCGAACAGGGCGAACTGCTGGCGATGCACGACCGGGTGATGGCCAACCTGAAACTGGCCTCTAATGTTCTGATTTCCGATGACATTGCCAGCGCGCGGATGCTTTTGGAAGAAAAGACGGAAATGACCCAGATGGAGCGGGCCAGCCGCAAAAAACACCTGCGCCGGTTAAGCGAGGGCACAGTGAAAAGTTTCGAGGCAAGCGATATTCATCTGGAGACAACCCAGGCGTTGAAAGAGTTCAACAGCCATATCTCGGCCGTGGCCTATCCGATCCTGTATCGCGGCGGGCAACTTCTGGAAACGCGATTGATCGAGAATCTGGAGCGTGACGGCTGACGTGCCCACCACTGCGCTGGCCAAAGGTTGCCCAATAGCGGGCACGGATTTTTCCGCACCCGCCAATGGGGCGAACAGATTACGCCGGTTTCAGCGCCACTTCGGGTGAATAGGCGATGAAGAACGGGTTGGCATATTCGGCTTTGCCATAAATCAGCGGCGTGTGATCATCAAACCGCACAACCCGCCCGCCCGCGCCATTCAAAACGGCATGGCCTGCGGCGGTGTCCCACTCCATGGTGCGGCCCAGACGGGGGTAAATATCGGCCTCGCCGGTCGCAATCAGGCAGAACTTCAATGACGATCCGGCGCTTTTCATATCGGCGACATCATATTTCTTGATGTAATCATCGGTGGCCTGATCGCGGTGCGATTTGCTGGCCACAACCAACAGGGCGGTGTTGTCGGGGTCGGACACGGTGATCTCGGTCGTTTCACCGACTGTTTCCTTATCGAACGGTCCGGTTTCCTCAACGCTTTTGCCTTGGGTGGTGGTGTAAAACAGCCGTTCTTTTGCGGGGGCATAGACCACGCCGCGCACCGGCAAACCATCAACCACATAGGCAATGTTGACGGTAAAATCGCCGCGCCGCTGCACAAATTCCTTGGTGCCGTCCAGCGGATCAACGATCAGGAATGTCGACGCCTTTACACCGTGCGATGCGGCCTGTTCTTCGGTGATCAGCGCCACATCGGGAAACGCTTCGCGCAAGCCCGCCGAGATGATTTCATCGGCGGCTTCGTCCGCTTCGGTGACCGGGCTGTTGTCGGATTTCGATTTCACGTCAAAATTCGGGGCCGCGTAAATTTCCATGATCTTATCGCCCGCTTCAAGAGCAAGACGCCGCATGACATGGGTCAGTGTGTCAAAATCCAATTGAAAACTCCCTTTTGTGAGTCAAATTTTTGCCAAATTGTTCAGGCAGGTGTTACAAAGATCCGTCGCCCTTATGGTATGTCATAAAGGAAACGGCAACAAATCCATGCGACAACGCGCGGGGGTCACACAGGTAATCAGATGTTCCAGCGGCAAACACGCGAAACACGGCTTGGCACGGCGGCCAACATCCTTGAACTGATTTACCACAATACGGTGCGCAGCATCCGTAAAACCCATTCCAATGCCCTGATGTCAATTCTGATGAACATCTTGCAGACGGTGATTTTTGTCGCGGCTTTTTTTCTTTTGTTTTCGGTGCTTGGAATGCGCGGCAGCGCCATTCGCGGCGATTTCATGGTTTACATCATGTCGGGAATTTTCCTGTACATGGTTCACACCCGCACTGTCACCGCGATTCTGGCATCCGAAGGCCCGGCCAGCGCGATGATGAAACACGCGCCGATGACCACGGCGATCGCCATTGCCTCGGCGGCTTTGGGATCACTGTATATTCAGGTGCTGTCGATGGGTCTGGTTTTGTATTTTTACCATGTGATCTGGGGCCCGTTGCACATTTGGGATCCGGCGGGTGCGATGGGCATGGTCATGCTCAGCTGGTTTTCGGGCGTTGCCATCGGCATGATCTTTCTGGCGCTGAAACCCTGGATGCCCAGTGTGGTGAACATATTGTCAATGATTTACACCCGCGCCAACATGATTGCCTCGGGTAAGATGTTTGTCGCCAACACCCTGCCTGCAACGATGCTGCCGTTTTTCAACTGGAACCCGCTGTTTCACACGATTGATCAGGCGCGCGGCTTTGCATTCATCAACTATTCACCGCATAATTCATCGGTGGACTATCCCCTGTATGTATCCTTGGTTTTACTTATGATCGGGCTGATGGGCGAATTTTATACCCGCAAACACGCCTCGATGAGTTGGAGCGCAAGACGATGATCCGTGCCTTTTGCCTGTGGCTTTTGTTGGCCCTGCCCGCCCATGCCACACAGGATGCGTGGCCCGCGTTACATGATGTGATCGGCGTCACGCCCGATGATGTGTTGAACGTGCGCGCAGGCCCGTCATCGGACACGCCGATCATCGCCACCTTGGCACCTGATGCGGTGGATATCGAACTGATCGCGCCAAACGATGCCTATACCTGGGCGTTGGTCAATGCGGGCGAACAATCGGGCTGGGTGTCGTTGCGGTTCATGCAACGCCAGCCGGGCCAATGGCTGGGCGCGATCCCCAAGGTGCGCAGCTGTTACGGAACCGAGCCTTTTTGGGGCCTTACCCTGACCGATGCGGGCACGTTCACGTTCGACCGCGCGGGCGAAGGGGCGCAAACGGGCCATGTTCTTTCGGTTCTGGCATCGGAAAACCGGCGCGACCGATATGCGATGTCGCTGTCCTCCAGCGGGGCCGCGGCGGTTTTGTCCTATGCGGCCTGCAATGACGGCATGTCGGATCGCCAGTTCGGGATAACGGTTGATCTGCTGATCAATGGCAGTTTCGTTTCAGGATGCTGCACCCTCGCCCCGTGATCCCACCACGCGCAGGGTGACATTGACCCGTCCGCCTTTGGGCATCAGCCGCGATGATCCAAATCTGATCCGGTCCACCCCGTGATGGGCCAGGCGCGCCGCGCCGCCCATCACCACCACATCGCCGCTTTGCAACCACACGCTTTCGGTTTTGCCGCCCTTTTCCACATTGCCCATGCGGAACAGCCCCTCATCCCCCAATGACAGCGATATCACCGGCCACTGAAATTCGCCTTCGTCCCGGTCTTGGTGCAGGCCCATGCGCGCGCCTTCGCCATAAAAGTTGATCAGACAGCAATCGGGCAATCTGTCCGGCCCCAGGGCGCGCCAGATTTCCAGGATTGAATCAGGGATCGGCGGCCAATCCACACCGCTTGGATGGCGCGGCGCGTATCGATAGCCCGCCGCGTCAGACACCCAGCCAAGCCGCCCCGCCGATGTCATGCGCACCGACATCTGCCTGCCCCCCGCCGTGACCGGATGCACCAGCGGGGCGGCACGGATCACCGCGCGCAGATCATTCAGCACCGCCGCTTGCGCGCCCGGGTTCAGCCATCCGCGCCGCACCTCAAACCCGCGCAAACGCAGGATTTGCCCCTCTGCCATCACTCCTCCTTTGCACATTCCGTTGTTAAGAACTGCATTTTACCAAAAATTCCCTGCCCTCCACCGCTTGCAGGGGTCAGACACGCTCCTTATATACGGCCAGACGCCACGCTGAGGGCTTTGTTTTCAGCATAACAATCGGGATCGCCGGGGAAATGCCGCACCGCGGGTTGCCCTGCTAGTATATCGCCTAAGAAGAGGACCATGAGTATGGCCAAAGTCATTGGAATCGACCTTGGAACGACAAACAGCTGCGTCGCCATCATGGATGGCAGCCAGCCGCGCGTAATTGAAAACGCCGAAGGCGCGCGCACCACGCCATCAATCGTCGCCTTTACCGACGATGAGCGTCTGGTTGGACAATCTGCCAAGCGGCAGGCCGTCACCAACGCAGAAAACACAATTTTCGCCGTCAAGCGCCTGATCGGGCGCCGCGCCGATGATGCCGATCTGGCAAAAGACAAAAAGAACCTTCCGTTCAACGTTGTTGCCGGCGGCAATGGCGACGCGTGGGTTGAATCGCGCGGCGAAAAATATTCGCCCAGCCAGATTTCGGCATTCATTCTGGGCAAGATGAAGGAAACCGCGGAATCCTATTTGGGCGAAGAAGTGACCCAGGCCGTGATCACCGTGCCTGCCTATTTCAATGACGCCCAGCGTCAGGCCACCAAAGACGCGGGTAAAATCGCCGGTCTGGAAGTGCTGCGCATCATCAACGAACCAACTGCCGCCGCTCTGGCCTATGGTTTGGACAAGAAAGAAACCAAAACCATTGCCGTTTATGACCTTGGCGGTGGTACGTTTGACGTGACGATCCTGGAAATCGACGACGGCTTGTTCGAAGTGAAATCCACCAACGGGGATACGTTCCTGGGCGGTGAAGATTTTGACATGCGCATCGTCAATTACCTGGCCGAGCAGTTCAAAAAGGACAACGGCGTTGATCTGACCAAAGACAAGATGGCGCTTCAGCGGCTTAAGGAAGCGGCGGAAAAGGCCAAGATCGAACTGTCCAGCTCCAGCCAGACCGAGATCAACCAGCCGTTCATCTCGATGGATCCAAAAGGCGGTCAGCCGCTGCATATGGTGATGAAGCTGACTCGCGCGAAATTGGAAAGCCTGGTGGGCGATCTGATCAAATCGTCGATCAAACCCTGTCAGGCCGCGTTGAAAGACGCCGGTTTGAAAGTCGACGATATTGACGAAATCGTCATGGTTGGCGGTATGACACGGATGCCACGCGTCGTGGAAGAAGTGACCAAGTTCTTTGGCAAAGAGCCCCACAAGGGCGTGAACCCCGACGAAGTTGTTGCACTGGGCGCGGCGATTCAGGCCGGTGTCTTGCAGGGCGACGTGAAAGACGTGGTTCTGTTGGATGTCACGCCATTGTCCTTGGGTATTGAAACCCTTGGCGGTGTGTTCACCCGTCTGATTGATCGTAACACCACGATCCCGACCAAAAAGTCGCAGGTGTTTTCAACCGCCGAAGACAACCAGAACGCCGTGACGATCCGGGTGTTTCAGGGCGAACGCGAAATGGCCGCCGACAACAAGGTGTTGGGCCAGTTCAACCTGGAAGATATCCCGCCCGCTCCGCGCGGTCTGCCCCAGATCGAGGTGACCTTCGACATTGATGCCAACGGCATCGTGGCGGTGGGTGCCAAGGACAAAGGCACCGGCAAAGAGCAAAAGATCACGATTCAGGCATCGGGTGGTCTGTCGGACGCCGACATCGATAAAATGGTGCGCGACGCCGAAGAAAACGCCGAGGCCGACAAGGACCGTCGTGAATTGGTCGAAGCGAAAAACCAAGCTGAATCCTTGGTCCATTCCACCGAAAAGGCAATGGAAGAGCATAAGGACAAGGTTGATCCAACCACGATCGAAGCCATCGAATTGGCCATTGCCAATCTGAACGAACAGCTTGAAACCGACGACGCGGCCAAGATCAAGAGTGGCATTCAAAACGTCACCGAGTCCGCAATGAAGCTGGGTGAAGCGATCTATAAGTCCGAGCAGGCGAAAGCCGGCCAAGAGACCGAAGATGGCGATGCCGATGGCCCGTCAAGCGTGGACGATGATATCGTCGACGCCGATTTCGAAGACTTGGGCGACGACAAACGCGGATCTTAACTGCGGCTTGGAATGACTCTCGGTCGGCCCGGTGATACTGGGCCGACCATTGCGTTCCGAAAGGATGAAACCTGATGGCAAAACGCGATTATTACGACACTTTGGGTGTGAAAAAGGGGGCTTCGGCTGACGAAATCAAAAAAGGTTTCCGTCAAAAGGCCAAAGAACTGCACCCTGACCGCAATTCGGACAACCCAAATGCCGAAGCGCAATTCAAAGAAGCGAACGAAGCCTACGAAGTTCTGAAAGACCCCGAGAAAAAGGCCGCCTATGACCGCTATGGTCACGCAGCGTTTGAGGGTGGCATGGGCGGCGGGCATCGCCCCGGCGCCGGTGGACATGGTGATTTCGCCAGTGCCTTCAGCGATGTGTTTGACGATCTGTTCGGCGATATGATGGGCGGACGCGGCGGGCGGGGCGGACAACGCGCCACAAGGGGCAGCGATCTGCGCTATAACCTGCGCGTCAGTCTGGAAGACGCATATGCCGGACTGCAGAAAACCATCAATGTGCCCACGGCCCTGGCCTGTGGCACCTGTAACGGCACCGGTGCCGAGGGCGGATCAGAGCCAACCACATGCCCCACCTGTGCTGGCATGGGCAAGGTGCGCGCGCAACAGGGGTTCTTTACGGTCGAACGTACCTGCCCCACCTGTTCGGGTGCGGGCCAGACGATCAAGAATCCTTGCCACACCTGTGGCGGTCAGGGGCGGGTTCAAAAAGAACGCTCCTTGTCGGTCAACATTCCGGCGGGCGTTGAAACCGGCACCCGTATTCGTCTTTCGGGTGAGGGCGAGGCCGGATTGCGCGGCGGGCCGGCCGGTGATCTCTATATCTTCATCGAAGTGGCCGATCATGCGCTGTTTCAACGTGAGAACCAGCATTTGTTCTGCCATGTGCCGGTGTCGATTGTGGCCGCCGCTATGGGCGGTGACATCGAAGTGCCAAACATCGATGGTGGCCGCAGCCGGGTGAAAGTGCCCGCAGGCAGCCAATCAGGCAAACAGATGCGCCTGCGTGGCAAAGGCATGCCGATGCTGCGCGGCGGTGGATATGGCGACATGTACATCGAACTGGCCGTCGAAACGCCGGTCAACCTGACCAGTCGCCAAAAGGAACTGTTGCGCGAATTTGAAAAGCTGTCCGAGGAAAACAACCCCGAGACATCCGGCTTTTTCAAAAAGGTCCGCACGTTCTGGGATGGCATCAAAAGCTGAATTTTTCCCCCGTCAGGCCGTTTTGGCGGGGGAAATTAACCATTGGTTTACCAATGCTGCGCGATGATCGCGCCATGACCCGCCGCACTTCCTTTGCCGAACGCCCCCTGCCCCTGTTTCAAGGGGCTGTTCCGGTGGCCGCGGGCAAACTTCCCTCCTACATCAAAGATCACCGCAAACGATTGCGCAGCCGGTTCATGGAAGGCGGCGCCGACGCTGTGCCGGATTATGAGATGTTGGAATTGCTGCTGTTCCGGTCGATTCCGCGGCAAGATGTCAAACCCCTCGCGCGGCGTCTGATGGATCGTTTTGGCGATCTGGGGTGTATCATGGCCGCCAGCCCCGCCCAGTTGTTGGAGATTGACGGGGTGGGCGAGGCGGTGATGCAGGATCTCAAGATTGTCGAGGCCACGGCACACCGGATTGCCCGCGCCCGGGTTTTACAACGCCATGTGGTCAGCAGTTGGGATGCGGTGCTGGATTACTGTCACACGACAATGGCCCACCGCGAAACCGAACAGTTCCGCATCCTGTTTCTGGATCGCAAGAATACCGTGATCGCCGATGAAGAACAGGCAAAAGGCACGGTCGACCATGTGCCGGTCTACCCGCGCGAGGTGGTGAAACGGGCGCTGGCTCTGAACGCATCGGCGTTGATCCTGGTGCACAATCACCCATCGGGCGACCCAACCCCAAGCGACAGCGATATCGCCATGACCGCGCAAATCAACGATGCCTGTGTGGCATTGGGGCTGACCCTGCATGATCACCTGATCATCGGCAAATCCGCCGAACTCAGCTTTCGCCAGGCCGGGTATCTTTAGACTATTTCAACCAAACCTCGACCCGGCGGTTCACGCCCCGGCCCCACTCTACCTCGTCACAGGCCATCGGCATCGCCTCGCCGAATGCCTCGGTACGCAGGGTCAGGCGCGCGGGGTCCACCGTGTGGGCCGCGGCGCGCACCGCATCGCGCACCGCCCGTGCGCGGGTTCTGGAAATGCGCCGATTGATTGAGGCAGGGCCTTCGCCGTCGGAAAACCCGACAAAAACAAGCGTGCGATCATCAAACACGCCGCGCTCCAGCGCTTCGGCCAATAACGCAACGTTTGATCGCGATTGCGCATCCAGTTCGGTTGACCCACCTTCAAACCGATAGGTTACAGTCAGACGGCTGTGCCCCGACAGGGTGCGCACCAGACGTTGCAGTTCTGACAGATCGATTTCTCCGCCTGCGCGGTCGATTGCATTGGCAAACCGCGCGCCTTGGTTTTCAAACGGGATCGCGGCGGGAAATTGATCGACAAACCCGGCGCGCCGGATCACCGGCTGTGCCGCAGGCGATCCGATATAGTGCAGAAATTCGCGCGCAATCCGGGGCAGGCGGCGTGGCGGCAGATAGACAAAAAGCGGGGCTGTGAGGGGGTAATCTTCGGTTTTGATCGTGGTGGTTGTGGCGGCGGTAACAAACCCGCACGGCCCGGTAACGGCCAGCGACACGGTATTGCCGATGTCTGAAAAACTGCCCATGCCAATGGCAAAAGGATCCCGCGCCACGGCATCCACCAGGCTTTCGTTGGTGGCGTGCCGGGTGATGTCAGCGGCGACACCCGCCTTGCCGTACTCTGCCAACACCTTGTTCTGAAAGGTTTGGGACAGCCCCGAATTTTCATCGCGCAGGTGCAGTACAATTGGTTCTTGCGCGCCGCCCAAGTCATCCCATGTGGTAAGCTCACCGGCAAATATCGCCGCCAGATCCGCCATATCAATCTGTTTGATCGGGTTTGAAAGCGCGGTGAGCGGCACCAGCGCATCAAGCGCCAGAATGCGCGAACGCCCCGGCGCGGTCAGATCGCCCAGATCGCCCGTACGCGCGATTGCGGCCTCTTGCGCTGTGACTTCGCGCAGGGACAGCGCAATGTCGGCTTCCTCGGCGATCAGATCGGCAAATCCCTCGTCAGAGCTGTTCAGGCGAAATCCGATGCGCGCCGAAACCTTGCCAGTGGCCCGTTCGCTTAGCTCATACAAGAACCGCTCGTCGCTTTGAGTAACGCGGCGCAGCGCGAAACCGTTGCGTGCGGCAAAGGATTCCAACAGCGAAGGGATCAGAACCGCGCCCATTGACGGCGCCCCGGACAGGGTGAATTCGGCCACATAAGCGGTAAGATTGGGGCAGCCCGGACCGGTGCAGATCACCCCGGACCCATCCAGGGTAAGGATGCCAAATTCGGTATCGACGCGGAAAAATTCGCCATCATAGCCCAACAGATTGCCCGACACCTCGACCGAGCCATCGCGCGACGTCAATGTGACGTCTTCGGCCCACAGGGTGGTGCCAAAAAAGAAAAGCACGGCAGTGATCGCCGCGCGCAAGATCATCATGAAACGTCTGCAACCTGTGGTGTCAGTTCGCCGCAATTTTCATATCTCTGAGCAGGTTATTCAACACCAGAATGTCACCAATCGCATCGCATGCGGGAATTTCGACGGTAAGTGCCGTCTGCGCCATCTTTCCATCGCCCCCCGGTTGCATTGCGTGACCGTGAACCGTTGTGCCACAGGTATAGGCATCAACCATGGTCTGAACGCTTAGTCGGATCGTACCAGTACGCAGCGTCATTTCTGTGGGAAAAACGTAAATCTCGGCGCTGTGGCCATCTTGCAGCGTGTCATCGCCAAGCCGCGTGATAAATCCGCCGCGCGCGCGGATCGCACGCTGGGCCGTGCCGGGGGCATCCACCCAGATGTGGCCATCACTGCCGTGGGTCGCGCCAAATTCCCGCGCGTGAATTTGCAGGCCGGTCTGCCCCTGCCACTGCAGCGTGATCCGTTGATAGGTATCAAAATCAGGGATTGCCACAGTGGTACGCAGGGTTTGCCCGGATATTTCCGCCTCAAACACTGCGATTTCGGAAAGCGCCGGAATATCAACATCAAGCCGCCCGGCGGCGTCGGCCACCATATCAAACAAGACACCACCATGGCGCAATTTCACCAAGGCACCGGGCGCACAGGGGGCGGTGGCCGACAGGCGCACCATTGCCCCCGGCATCAATGCGGATGTGAGGCGTGGGGTGCAATCGGGTGCAGGCGCGGCGTTCGCGAAATGGGAAGCGCCGACCAATACGACCAAAGCCATCACCAGTGCGCTGACGACCTTGGCACATGTCCGTTTCAGATTTCCCACCATGCCACAAAGCTTCCGATTCCATCACGACAGAATCAGGCCTAGCCTGAAATGTGGTCTGATCCGGGGCGCCACGAGAGCGCGCCAGCGGTCATTTGATTCCGGTTATTCCACCTGTCCGTGGCAATGTTTGAACTTTTTGCCCGACCCACAGGGGCACAAATCGTTGCGCGCCGGATTGCCCCATGTGCTGGGGTCGTCTTCAACGAACCCGGTTTCAGGGTTTTCCGCCGGTGCCGCATCGGCATCGGCCGGCCCGGCCAGTGCCTGTTGCTGCGCCTGAAGCTGGGCCAGCATCGCCTGCTGTTCTTCTTCCGACAGGGGCCGGATTTGCGACAGTTTTTTCGTCACATCCGAACGCAGACTGTCGAGCATGGATTCAAACAATTGAAAGGATTCGGATTTATATTCGTTCAACGGATCACGCTGAGCGTAACCGCGAAACCCGACGACGGACCGAAGATGTTCCAGTGTCAGCAGATGTTCGCGCCATTTGGTATCAATGGTTTGCAACAGAACCTGCTTTTCGATCTGGCGCATGGTGTCGGGGCCGAATTGCGCGGCCTTGGCGGCCATGAATTCATCACTGGCCTTGGTGATGCGTTCATTCATCACCTCGTTATCGACACCGTCCTCATCGACCCAGGAGATAACCGGCAGATCAACGCCCAGGTTTTCCAACACCGCAACATACAGACCTTCGCCATCCCATTGATCGGCATAGCTTTTGGGCGGAATGAACCCATCGACCAGATCATCGATCACCTGATGGCGCATATCATCGGTGATTTCCTGAAGGTCCTTCGCCTCCATGATTTCGCGGCGCTGGCCAAAGATCACCTTGCGCTGATCGTTCATCACATCGTCGAATTTCAACAGCTGTTTGCGAATGTCAAAGTTACGGCCCTCAACCTTGGCCTGGGCCTTTTCCAGGGATTTGTTCACCCACGGATGCACAATCGCCTCGCCCTCTTTCATACCCAGTTTGCTGAGCACGTTTTCCAACCGTTCCGATCCGAAAATGCGCATCAAATCGTCTTCCAACGACAGATAAAAACTGGACCGCCCCGGATCGCCCTGCCGGCCCGCACGGCCGCGCAGCTGATTGTCGATCCGACGGGATTCGTGGCGTTCGGTGGCCAGAACAAACAAACCACCGGCATCAATCACCTTTTTACGGTCTTCCACCACTTCGGCTTCAATCCGGCCGCGCACGGCTTCTGGATCGGCCTCGGGGTCATTGGCCAAGTCTTCCAGCACGCGCATTTCAACGTTGCCGCCCAGCTGAATATCGGTGCCGCGGCCGGCCATGTTGGTGGCAATGGTCACCGCGCCGAATTTACCGGCATCGGCGACGATCTGCGCCTCTTGTTCGTGCTGACGGGCATTCAGAACGTTGTGGGTGATGTTCTCTTTTTTCAACAGCTCCGACAGGAATTCGGATTTTTCAATCGAGGTGGTGCCAACCAGAACCGGCTGACCCTTGGCTTTGGCCTGTTTGATGCTTTCAACGATGGCGTCGAACTTTTCGCGCGCGGTGCGATACACCGCATCGTGATCATCGACACGGGCGATGGGGCGGTTTGTGGGCATTTCCACCACGCCCAGCCCATAGATTTCGCCAAATTCCTCGGCTTCGGTGGCCGCGGTGCCGGTCATGCCCGACAATTTGTCATACAGGCGGAAATAGTTTTGGAACGTCACCGACGCGAGGGTAACATTCTCGGGCTGGATATTCACCCGCTCCTTGGCCTCAATCGCCTGGTGCAGACCATCGGACAACCGCCGCCCGGCCATCATCCGGCCGGTAAATTCATCGATCAGCACGACTTCGTCATCGCGCACGATATAATCTTTGTCGCGGGTGAACAGTTTATGCGCGCGCAAACCCTGGTTCACATGATGCACGATTGTCGTGCTTTCGGGATCATACAGCGATTGCCCCTCGGGCAGGATTCCGGCCTGAAGCAGGTGGGATTCCAGAAATTCGTTACCCTCATCCGTATAGGTCACGTTGCGGGTTTTTTCATCCAGCTTGAAATGGCTGTCTTGCAACAGCGGAATCACCGCATCAATGGTGCGGTACAGATCACTGCGGTCTTGCGAGGGGCCGGAAATGATCAGCGGCGTGCGCGCTTCGTCAATCAGAATCGAATCAACTTCATCGACGATCGCGAAATTGTGGTGGCGCTGATACATCTCGGAGAGTTCCGATTTCATGTTGTCGCGCAGATAATCAAAGCCCAGTTCGTTATTGGTGGCATAGGTCACGTCAGATTTGTACGCCGCCATCTTTTCGTCTTCGGGCTGTTGCGGGTACACGGCGCCACAGGTCAGGCCCAGTGTATTGAACACCTTGCCCATCCATTCGGCATCGCGGCGCACCAGATAATCGTTGACCGTAACGATATGCACACCTTTGCCGGTAAGCGCATTCAGATAGGCGGGAAATGTCGCGACAAGGGTTTTACCCTCGCCGGTTTTCATTTCGGCGATGTTGCCCTGATGCAGGAAAATACCGCCCATAAGCTGTACATCAAAGGCGCGCAGGCCCAGGGCGCGGCGCGCCGCCTCGCGGCAATTGGCAAAGGCTTCGGGCAGCAGGGCATCCAGCGATTCCCCCCCCAAGGCGCGTTTGGCCAAACCTTCGGTACGCTCTTTAATCTCGGCATCGGTGAGCTTTTCAAACTCAGGCTCCAGCGCGTTAATCTGATCGATCAGTGGTTTCACTGATTTCACTTTGCGATCATTGGGTGTCCCAAAGATCTTTTTCGCAACGGTTCCGATACCCAGCATATTCTCTCCTGACGCCTTCGTGTGAGGGGACTGCTTGCCCCTATCCACGGGCCACCATAGAAACGGCGCTATACAGTCCCTCATGGCCTGAAAGCGATGTAGTGGGCAGCCAACATAGTGTCAACGTCAAGGCCCGAATGGCCTGACAGGAAGGACGATTCAATGACCAAACTCCGCAATTTTACCGCTGTTCTAGCGCTGATCGCCAGCCCCGCCCTGGCGCAGGACGCCGATACCGTGGTCGCCACCGTCAATGGCACCGACATCACATTGGGTCATATGATCGTGCTGCAACAACGCCTGCCCGAGCAATATCAGCAATTGCCCGATCAGGTGTTGTTTGAGGGTATTCTGGAACAGCTGATCCAACAAACCGCATTGGGCCAGCAAATTACCGAGATGAACAAACGCGCCACCTTGATCCTTGAAAACGAGCGCCGCGCGCTTTTGGCCGGTGAGGTGATTGACGAGGCCGCAAATGAATCGATCACCGATGAGGCGCTGCAATCGGCCTATTCCGCCGCCTATGCGGATGCCAGCCCCGAAGTGGAATATCAGGCCAGTCATATCCTGGTCGAAACCGAGGATGAGGCGAAAGCCTTGATCGAAGAGTTGAACAACGGCGCCGATTTCGCGGAACTGGCCAAGGAAAAATCAACCGGCCCGTCCGGCCCGAATGGCGGCGATCTGGGCTGGTTTGGTGCCGGCATGATGGTGCCCGAATTCGAAACTGCGGTGCAAACGCTGAAGGTTGGCGAAATCGCGCCGCCGGTACAAACCCAGTTTGGCTGGCATGTGGTGATCCTGACCGATACGCGGCAAAAAGAGGCGCCCAGCCTCGACAATGTGCGCGATGAGCTGATCAATACCATTCGTCAGGAATCGGTCGCGGCCCTGATCGAACAGATCACCGAACAGGCAGACATCGTGCGCCCCGAAACCGATGCGATTGATCCCGCGCTGTTGCGCGATGATACCTTGTTGACCCAGTAACCCAAAACAGGAAAGGCGGCACCATGGCCCCCCCCCCCCCCACCAAAGCCGCCAATCCCGTTTCGCCCCTGGCCCCGGCAGGCGGGTTTCCCGCCCTGCCGGTGATCGCTGGCGTGCGCTTTGCCGCCGTTGCCGCGGGCATCAAATACAAAGGCCGCACCGATGTGATGCTGGCCGAACTGGCCCCCGGCAGCACGATCGCCGGGGTATTCACCCGCTCGGCCACGCGGTCGGCGCCGGTGTTGGATTGTCAGGATAAGATCGGCGGTGATCCGGCCCAAGGGGCGGCAATTATCGTCAATTCCGGCAATTCCAACGCATTCACCGGCAAGAACGGCCGCGATTCGGTGATGCGGATCACCGCGAAAGTGGCGCAAACCCTGAATGTGCCGGAACAGCGGGTGTTTTCCGCCTCAACCGGGGTGATCGGCCAACCGCTTCCTGATGACCGGATCACCGATAAGTTGGACGAGCTGCGCGATGGGCTAAGCGACAGTGCCATCGCCGATGCCGCCCGCGCCATCATGACAACCGATACCTTTGCCAAAGGCGCAACCGCCACCGCCGATCTGGGCGGAACGACGATACAGATCGCGGGCATCGCCAAAGGATCGGGGATGATTGCGCCCGATATGGCCACCATGCTGGTCTATATCTTTACCGATGCGGCCATTGCACAACCGGCGCTGCAAACCATCGTCAGCCGGTTGAACGAACAAACATTCAACGCCATCACCGTCGACAGTGACACCTCGACATCCGATTGCGTGATGGTTGGTGCAACGGGTCAGGCGGGCAACAGTCCCATCACCGACCCCGACAGCGCCGATGGCAAATCCTTTGCCACGGCATTGCATGATGTGATGCGTGATTTGGCCCATCAGGTGGTGCGCGACGGCGAAGGTGCAACCAAATTTGTCGAGGTCAACATCACCGGCGCGGCCAGTGACAGCGATGCGCGCAAGGTGGCCATGGCCATCGCCAATTCGCCCCTGGTGAAAACCGCAATCGCGGGCGAAGACCCCAATTGGGGGCGCATCGTAATGGCCGTCGGCAAATCGGGGGCCGAGGCCGACCGTGATCTGCTGACCATCCGGTTTGGCGATATACTGGTCGCTGAAAATGGCTGGGTGTCGCCGGATTATACCGAAGACGCCGGCGCCACCTATATGAAACAACAGGATTTGGTAGTGAATGTCGATCTTGGTTTGGGCAACGGCAGCTCTACGGTGTGGACCTGTGATTTGACCCATCAATACATCACCATCAACGCTGATTATCGCTCGTGAAGGTTGTATTGGTTTCGGCTGTCGCGCTCATCGATGTGGATGGGCGCGTCTTGTTGGCACAGCGCCCCGAAGGCAAAGCCATGGCCGGGTTGTGGGAATTTCCCGGCGGCAAGGTTGAGCCGGGCGAAACCCCCGAAGCGGCGCTGATTCGTGAATTGCAGGAAGAACTGGGCATCGACACCTGGGCCAGTTGCCTGGCACCGCTGACCTTTGCCAGCCACAGCTACGATGAGTTTCATCTGCTGATGCCGTTATTCGCATGCCGTAAATGGCAAGGCACGCCCGTGGCGCGGGAGAATCAACAGTTGAAATGGGTGCGCGCGAACGATCTGCGCTCTTATCCGATGCCCGCGGCCGATGTGCCCCTGATCCCGATTTTGCGCGATTGGCTGTAATTTGAAACAATGCACCGCGCGCAAGGGGCGAATTGTTACATTATTGCGACACACTGCGGTTTGTTTACCAATTATTGACGATTTGGGCGCCTAATCTAAGGACTTGGCGAATTTTTCGGTGGTCAGCCGGAAATTCTCCCCTAAGCTCAATGATACGAAACAGGGGGTACTACACATGGTTAAGACAATAACAATCGGAAGCTGCGTTTCAGTGCAGGGTCTTGTGGTGCGCTCACTTGAAGATGGGCGCGTCGTTATACAGGTCGGACAGAGCCAGTATACCGGATTGCCACTTCAAAATGCGATGCGCGCCTAACAGGTTTCACCACCTACGGGACAATAAAAAAGGACAGTCAATTTCGACTGTCCTTTTTTTATGTGCATCGCCTGTCGTGCGGACCCTAGCTCAGGTTTCGCTCAACCTCTTCACGGGTGAAGATTTCGATCACGTCTTTCGGGCGAATATCGTCGTAGTTTTCAAACGCCATGCCACATTCCTGACCTGACTGAACTTCGGCAACCTCGTCCTTGAACCGCTTCAGTGTTTTCAACGTGCCTTCGTGGATTACGACGTTGTCGCGCAACAGACGCACACCGGCGCTGCGGCGTGCAACGCCTTCGGTTACCAGACACCCGGCAACCTTGCCCACGTTCGACACTTTGAACACTTCGCGAATTTCGGCATAGCCGATGAAAGTTTCGCGCACTTCCGCGCTCAACAAACCGGATGCGGCGGCTGTTACGTCGTCAACCAGATCGTAGATCACCGAATAATACCGGATCTCAACGCCCTTCTGGTTGGCCGAACTGCGCGCTGCGGCATTGGCCCGGACGTTAAAGCCCATGATCGGCGCGCCCGATGCTTCGGCCAGACCCACATCGGTTTCGGTAACCGCACCGACACCCGAATGCAGAACCCGCACGCGCACTTCGTCATTGCCAATTTTTTCAAGCGCCTGAACGATGGCTTCGGCACTGCCTTGCACGTCGGCTTTCAGCAGGATGTGCAACTCGGCCACATCCTGATCTGCTTTGGCCTTTGCCATCATCTGTTCCAGGGTCGTCGCGGCCCCGGCAACGGCACGTTTGTCTTTTGCGGCGTTGTGACGATATTCGGCAATCTCGCGCGCCTGCGCTTCGGTATCGACCACGTTCAAAACATCGCCCGCTTCGGGTGTGCCGTTCAGGCCCAGCACTTCGACAGGAACGGATGGACCGGCCTCATCGATGCGATCACCCTTGTCGTTGATCAACGCTCGAACCTTGCCCCACTGCTCACCGACAACAAAGATGTCGCCCTTACGCAGCGTACCGTTCTGAACCAGAACAGTGGCAACCGGGCCACGGCCCACGTCCAACTGCGCCTCGATCACGGCACCTTGGGCGGCGCGGTCGGGATTGGCGGTCAGATCCAGCAATTCAGCCTGCAAACCGATGCTTTCCAGCAGTTGATCAATGCCCATACCCGTAAGCGCGGACACTTCAACATCCAGAACATCGCCCGACATCGCCTCAACCACCACTTCGTGGTTCAAAAGATCGGTGCGCACCTTGGTTGGATTGGCTGCCGGGCGGTCAACCTTGTTGATCGCCACGATCATCGGCACGCCGGCCGCCTTGGCGTGGGCAATCGCCTCAACCGTCTGGGGCATCACGGCATCATCTGCCGCGACAACCAGAATCACGATATCCGTCACCTGTGCACCGCGCGAACGCATCGATGTGAACGCGGCGTGGCCGGGCGTATCAAGGAACGTCAGCAATGTGCCATCATCGGTGGTCACCTGATAGGCGCCGATGTGCTGGGTGATGCCGCCGGCTTCGCCTGCCACAACCTTGGCCTTGCGGATCGCATCGAGCAGCGATGTCTTACCGTGGTCAACGTGACCCATGACCGTGATGATCGGCGCACGCGGCTGCAGATCTTCGGGGGCATCTTCGACCTGATCAATCACGTCTTCCACGTCGGAATCCGAAACACGCACCACTTTGTGGCCGAATTCTTCGATCACCAGTTCGGCAGTATCAGCATCGATCAGCTGATTCTGCGTCGCCATGATGCCTTCTTTCATCAGGAATTTGACAACATCGGCCACACGTTCGGCCATTCGCACGGCAAGTTCCTGAACGGTGATTGCTTCGGGCAGATTGACATTGCGCACGATCTTTTCACGCTCGACATGCTGGCCCATTGCTTTTTGACGGGCGCGCTCCTGCTTGCGCTTCATCTGCGCCATGGAGCGTTGCCGCCCACCTTCGCCACCCGACAAAGCCTGGTTCAGCGTCAGCTTGCCCGAGCGGCGCGAATCATCGCGGCCACCCTTGCCGGGTTTCGTTGTGCGATCCGATTCGCGGTCATCCTTGCGCGGAGTCGGGGCGCCACCGCCCTTGCGGCCTGTCTCGGCGGCTTTCGCCTCAAGATCGGCAGGCGTTGCAACCGGTGCGGCAGGGGCGTTTGCCTTTGCCTTGGCGGCGGCTGCGGCCTTTTTCTGGCGCGCTTCCTCTTCGGCCTTGGCTTTCAGCGCTTCTTCGCGCTCACGCTCTTCGGCTTCTTTCGCTTCGATTTCGGCGCGGCGCCGCTCACGCTCTTCGGCGCGGGCTTTTTCCTCGGCTTCGCGCTGTGCGGCCTCTTCGGATTCGCGCGCCTTGGCCGCGGCCAGTGCTTTCATCCGGCGGGCCAGTTCGGCATCCGTAATGCCCGCTGGGCGCTTGGACGGATCACCGCCCGTTGCACCACCAACACCAGCCTTGCCAGCCGCAGGTTTGGGTACGACGACCCGCTTGCGCTTGGTCTCGACCACAACACTCTTGGTCCGCCCATGGCTAAAGCTTTGCTTTACCTGGCCAGAGCGGGGCCCGCCCCGCAGGCCGAGAGTTTTTTTGCCGTCACTATCGCTCATGTGGTCTTCTTTACCTTTCCGGTGGCGTCCCCACCGACATCATCATCATCTTCCCGAACGCCCGAAAGCCGCACGGCGTCTTCTCTGAACTTGTCAGTTAAGCCGCCCGCGGCAAGCGCCGCATGTATCACATGTTCCCGTCCGAAAGCCAAACCCAATTCTTGGCCGGTCAGAATCTCAAAAAACGAGCCCCGTCCACCGGGCGCGCGCAGCTTTGATTTGCCCCGCGCAGACCCATCAGAGGCCTGTATCAAAATGGCCGCTTTTTCCTGCAACAGCCAATCTTTTACTTTTTCGTATCCGGCAATTGCCCGCCCCGCCTTGCGGGCCATGGCCAACCGGTCTGTCACGCGGCGCAACAATGCCGCATCGACATCGGCCAACAACGTGGGTTGTACGACCACTTGTCGCTTTGCGCCACGGGAAAACAGCTTTTTCTTTATGGCTGTTTCCAATGCCGACCGTTCGGCCGAAACCCAAATGCCCCGGCCTGGCAATTTCTCGGCCAGGTCCGGATAAATCACATCATCCGGCCCCACCACAAAGCGGATCAAACCCCGCCTTGGGTGAACCTCCCCGGTCGCAATACATTTGCGCTCGGGATCGGAGTAATCTTTTTCGCGGCCACCGCGGGTCATCGAACCGGTCCTTACGCCTCGGCCTCCTCGGCCGCCTCGTCATCTTCTGCTTCGTCAGACTCAAGCTCGGCGGGATCAACCCAGCCCAATTGAATCCGGGCCGTCATGACCATAGCTTGCGCCTCTTCGAGCGAAACGTCAAATGGCTCAAGCACGCCATCATCCTTTACACGCTCGCCTTCCACTGTCGTCCAGCCGCCGGCCAATTCCCAATCGGCACAGGTGGCGAAATCTTCCAGGGTTTTCACCCCATCTTCGGCCAGTGCCTGTATCATCTGGGGTGTCAGCCCTTCAAATGCAACCAGGCTGTCTTCAACACCCAGTGCGCGCGCCGCTTCCAATGCCTTGCGGTTCTGCGCATCCAGGTAATCCTTGGCGCGGGCCTGCAATTCACTGGCGGTGCTTTCGTCAACGCCGTCAATCACCAAAAGTTCATCGGTTTCGACATAGGCGACTTCTTCGAGGCTGGTGAATCCTTCGGAGACCAGAAGCTGGGCAAAAAATTCATCCAGGTCCAGCGTATCCATGAACAGCTTGGTGCGCTCTTCAAATTCCGCCTGGCGGCGCTTGGATTCATCTTCTTCGGTCATGATATCAATATCAAGGCCGGTCAGCTGACTGGCCAGACGCACGTTTTGACCGCGTCGGCCAATGGCCAGCGAAAGCTGTTCGTTGGGCACCACGACTTCGATCCGCTCGGCCTCTTCGTCCAGCACCACCTTTGACACTTCGGCAGGTTGCAGCGCGTTGACCAAAAACGTTGGCATGTCTTCGTTCCAAGGGATGATATCAATCTTTTCCCCCTGCAATTCGTTCACCACCGCCTGAACCCGCGATCCGCGCATCCCAACGCAGGCCCCGACAGGATCAATACTATTGTCATAGGAAATCACGGCGATTTTGGCGCGCGATCCCGGGTCACGGGCCACGGCCTTGATCTCGATGATGCCATCATAGATTTCCGGCACTTCCATCTTGAACAGTTCGGCCATGAACTGCGGATCGGTGCGCGACAGGAAAATCTGTGGCCCGCGCACTTCGCGGCGCACGTCCTTGATATAACAGCGCACACGGTCATTCGGGCGATAGCTTTCGCGCCCGATCTTGTCATTGCGGCGCAAGATGCCCTCGCCCCGGCCAATATCGACAATGACGTTGCCGTATTCTTCGCGTTTGACGATGCCGTTGATGATTGTCCCGGCGCGATCCTTGAATTCTTCGTACTGACGATCACGCTCGGCTTCGCGTACCTTTTGCAAAATCACCTGTTTGGCCGACTGCGCGGCGATCCGGCCCATTTCAACGGGCGGCACTTCTTCGGTGATTTCATCGCCGATCTGCGGATCTGCCATGTACTGTTTGGCGTCCTTGACGTTCAGCTCGGCCTGATAATTTTCGACCATATCGTCTTCGACCACGGTGCGCACACGGGTAAATGTGGCGCGGCCGGTTTTACGGTCAATCGCCACGCGAATGTCCATTTCCGCCCCGTAACGCGATTTTGCCGCCCGGGCGAGCGATTCTTCCATCGCTTCGACCACCAGATTGGGGTCGATCATCTTTTCGCGCGCCACCGCCTCGGCGGTCTGCAACAGTTCCAGCTGGTTGGCAGAGGTAATCGCCATCGCTCAGTTCTCCCTTTTGGGCGCGCGGCCCGTGTCATCTTCGTCGTCCAACACGGTTTCCACCGCGTCGAATTGTGATTCGTCGATTTCGCCGGCATCCTTGCGACTGCGCAGAACATCGCGAATCAAATCTTCGGTCAGAACCAGTTTCGCGTCTGACAGCCAATCAAACTGCAACCCGATGGTGCCTTCTTCGATCTCGATCAACACCTCGCTGCCTTCAATTCCGGCGAGGATGCCCTTGAACCGGCGGCGACCATCAATCATTTCCGAGGTTTCAATTTTCGCCTCGTATCCTTGCCACACATCGAAATCCTTCAGCCGGGTCAAAGGCCGGTCAATGCCCGGGCTTGATACTTCCAGGCTATAGGCGTCTTCGATTGGGTCTTCGACATCCAGATGCGCCGACACCGCGGTGGAAATGCGGGCGCAATCATCCACTTCGATGCCGCCATTTGGTTTGTCGGCCATGATTTGTACGGTTGGCGTCTTGCCGCCCATATAACGCACGCGCACCAGTTCAAACCCCAGATCCTCGATCACGGGGGTTATCACCTCGCTCAGGCGGCGGTCGATGGTGGCTTTGGCGATCATGTCTGACATAGATAAGGTCCAAGCACAAAAAAACGGGCGCGCGGCCCGTGAAAATTCCCGGTGGTGCCTTCGGGTGTGGACCCCGACGCGCCGCTGTTGATGCGACTTAGCGCACCGATCCGCGAATTGCAAGGACCAAGACAAGCCACCAAAAGTCACACAACGTTAAAGGTTCTTCGCGATAGTCGTGCCACCAAAGAAATGCGGAGCACAGCGTGCCGTCCAATACATTCCTGAAATCTCTGGATCGCCAGTCCGAAATCTTGCAACGCGATCTGCGCCTGCGGTTGCCACCCATGATTGCGGCCTATCTTGTTGGCCTGGCCTTTGCGGATTTCGCGCCGCTGACTTTGATTTTCCTGTCCTACCTTGGAAATGAAACCATATCAGCACTGGCGATGAAACGGTTGCAGGTGGGATTCAGCCGGACGTGGTACGCGGTCTTGTTCATCTGTTGTTTTCTGGGCGGCGTTTCCATCATGTCGCTGGCCGGGCTGGTGGTTCTGAATGGCAGCCCGGTCGCCCATATTTACGCCATGGTACTGGTTTTCGGTGTGAGCCTGCACATTATACTGGTGCGCTCCTATCACATTCCCATGACTGTCGCACTCATGGCGCCGGTCATGTTGGTGGGCATCCTGGCCACCGGTTTCTATCTGCGCCAAGAGCCGGATCTGGTGAATGTGGCGCTAGGATATGTCATCACGATTTCGCTTTTTTTCTATTTCATCCAAGCCATTTGCGAAATGTACAGGATGCGGTTCAGCCTGACAGAAGCACGCGATCGCGCCGAACAGGCCAACCAATCCAAAAGCCGCTTTGTTGCCTCGATGAGTCACGAAATCAGAACGCCGCTGAATGGTATTCTGGGCATTGCACAACTGGCCTTGGAAGATGCCAAATCGCAAACGGCAAAAGACCGGGCCGAGGTTTTATACAGCTCTGCCGTGACGTTGAAATCCTTGGTCGACGATGTGCTGGATCACGCAAAGTTAGAGGCCGGCAAAGTCGAAATCAGGGCCACGCCAACCGATTTACGCCAGTTGATGAACACCGTGTCGCGGTTGTTTTTTGATATGGCCAATTCCAAAGGCATCACCCAGAACGTTGAAATCACGCCGGAAATACCACCGCTGATCATGGCGGATTCATTGCGCGTGCGGCAAATCATTTCCAACCTGATGTCCAACGCCATAAAATTCACAGACACCGGTGAGGTTTCGCTGCGCGCCTGGATCTGGAATTTACCCCAGGGCGCGCATCTGTGCATTGAAGTGCAGGACACCGGCCAGGGGATGAGCAACGAAGATCAATCGCGTCTGTTTCAATCTTTTTCACAGGTCGATTCCGATCACGACAGGGCCGCCGTCGGATCGGGCCTGGGCCTGGCGATTTCCCGCAATCTGGCCCGCCTGATGGAGGGTGATCTGACGGTGCAATCCATCCCCGGAAAAGGCACGCAGTTCTGTTTTTACATGCCCCTGCGCCTGCCCAGCGCAAAAGAAACCGGCACGGTCACGAACAATGCCCCCACACCCGCCCATGTCAACGCAACCGCCGCGCTCAGCCTGACCGCGCAGCGGATACTGGTCGTTGATGACAATCGGGCGAACCGGATGATCGCCCGGGCCTTTTTGGAAAAGGCGCAGATGTCGGTGACCCAGGCCGATGGCGGGCGGGCCGCGCTTGACATGGTTCGTTATGATACATTCGATCTTGTGCTGTTGGATATGCACATGCCCGATATGGATGGGCTGGAAACGCTGCAACAGTTGCGCGCGCTTCCCACGCCTTTGTGCAATCTACCGGTCATCGCCGTCACCGCCGATGCCGCCCCCGAAGACCGCGAATTTTATCTGAACGCCGGCTTGGATGGATATCTGGCCAAACCCCTGTCAAAGGTGGATATGTTTCACGAAATGGAACGTGTCTTGCGCGCACGCGCCACCGCCACCCTGGCCGCTGAATAACGGGCCAGATCAAACATGCCGCCTAGCCAGCCGGGCGCAATGCATCCATCGTCTGAACCAAAGCATGGCTGATTCCCGGCTCTGACAATGCGTGCCCCGCCCGGGGCACCATGATCAGCCGCGATTCGGGCCAGGCTGTGTGCAACGTATGGGCCGAAACCGGCGGGCAAATCATATCGTAACGCCCCTGCACAATCGTGCCCGGCACACCGGCCAATCGCCCGATATCCTCAAGGATCTGACCATCCCTCTCCAAAAACCCGGCATTGGTGAAATAATGATTCTCAAGCCGCGCAAAGGCCCGCGCATATTCCGCCGGGCTTTCGCCGCCGGGGCCGTCATTTTCGATGCTGGCCAGGGTATTTTCCCAACTGGCCCAGGCACGGGCATGGCGCACCTCGGTCATCATATCGCCGGAAAACAACCGCCGGTGATAGGCCGCGATCAAATCATCCTGTTCCTCGGCCGGAATCAGATCGGTGAACCGCGCCCAGACATCGGGCCAGAATTTGCCCGCACCGCCGCCATAAAACCACGTCAACTCGGCCTGGGTCATCAAGAACACACCGCGCAGCACCAGATGCGCCACACGATCGGGATGGGTTTCGCCATAGATCAGCGCCAACGTGGCGCCCCAACTGCCGCCAAACACCGTCCATTGTTCAATTTTCAACGCATCGCGTATCCGTTCGATATCGGCCACCAGATGCCAGGTGGTATTCGCTTCAACGCTTGCATGGGGCCGCGACCGGCCACAGCCGCGCTGATCAAACAGGATGATTCGATATACTGTGGGGTCAAAATACCGCCGCATCGACGGCGAACAGCCCCCGCCAGGCCCGCCATGAAACACCACAACCGGCACGCCATCGCGCCGCCCGCATTGTTCGACATATATCCGATGCCCATCGCCCACATCCAACATTCGCTGATCGAATGGGTCGAGCGGCGGATAAAGATAGCTGAATGCGCTTTTTTGACCTGAGAACTTATCCATTCCTGCCCTATATAACCTACAAAGCGGCCCCGCCACGGGCAATCCAAGCAAAAGTTGAGTATGCATACCATGACCCAAACCGCACATCAAAACACAGTCGATGAAGGCGAAGTCGCCAAATTTCAGGCCATGGCCGATGAATGGTGGGATCCGAACGGCAAATTCAAACCGCTGCACATGCTGAATCCGTGCCGGTTGGATTACATCACATCGCAAATCGCGTCCGAATTTGACCGGGATCTGAAATCTTCAAAACCATTCGACGGGCTGCGCATTCTTGATATCGGCTGTGGTGGTGGGCTTTTGTCGGAACCGATGGCGCGGCTGGGGGCCAGCGTTGTGGGCGCCGATGCGGCCGAACGTAACATCCCGGTGGCGCAAATTCACGCCGAACAATCCGGCCTGGCCATTGATTATCGCCACACCACAGCCGAAGCTTTGGCCGATGCGGGCGAACAATTTGATGTGATCTTGAACATGGAGGTCGTCGAACACGTCGCCGATCCCCTGTCCTATCTGCGCGCCTGTCACAGCCTGCTGAAACCCGGCGGATTGATGACCTGTTCAACCCTGAACCGGAACTCCAAAAGCTTCATGATGGCGATCATTGGCGCCGAATGGGTGATGCGCTGGTTGCCCAAGGGCACCCATGAGTGGAACAAATTCATCACGCCGGACGAATTGTTCGATCTGCTGCGCCAGGCCGGTCTCAACCCTGTTGATAAAACCGGTTTTGTATTCAACCCGGTGGCCTGGTCCTGGAAACTGTCTGACCGCGATCTCAGCTGTAATTATGTTACCACCAGCATAAAATCGGCCTAGTTTTTTCTTGCTTGAAATATCCTCGCCGAAGGCATTTATCGCCGCGCAGCGGCCTTATTCCGGCTCAAACCGGGCGCGGATGTTGCGCAACACCGGCAGGGCGGCGCGGATACCTTCGCGCCCCACGCCGCTGACCATGTCATCCAGTACCGGGGCCATGCCCGCCAGCGCCGATTGCAACGCGGCGCGCCCTGCGGTGCTGATTGTTACGATCTTGCGGCGGTGATCCTCCCAATCGGGGCGAATATGGATGTGGCCTGACTGTTCCAGTTTGCTAAGGGTGTTGGTCATGGCGCCCCGGGTTACGTGAAATGTTTCGGCCAACTGCGCCGGGCTGCGATCACGTTTGGTATGGGCCAGGTGATTCAGCACGCTGAAATGGCTTAACTCCATCCCCTTTGGCAGGGCACGCGACAACCGGTTGCGCGCCAATTGCCCGGCCATCAGGATTTCACTGAACAGGGCAATCGCCAAAGGATCGGTGTCACCCGACATTATCCGGCCAGCATCGGGTCAAGCTTGCCGGCACGGTCCAGCGCGAACAATTCGTCACAGCCCCCCACATGGGTGCCGTTTATGAATATCTGCGGCACGGTGCGCCGCCCATTGGCGCGTTGCATCATCGCCTTTTTCTGCGCCGGATCGCGCGACACATCGGTTTCCACAAATCCCGCGCCCTTTTGAGTCAGCAGGCGTTTGGCCGAATGGCAAAATCCGCAAAAAGGCGACGTATAGATTTCGATATTGGCCATCGGCACACTCCTGAAACTGTTTTCAGGACAGAACTTAGGATGCCTTGGCCACGCGCGCCAGTGTCACAATATCAACGCGCGCCGCGCCGGCCGCGATACAGGCATCGGTACAGGCCGATAATGTGGCCCCGGTTGTCATCACATCATCCACCAATAATATATCGCGCCCTTCGATCAGCGCGCCGTATTTGAAATGGGGGCGAATGGCATCGGCGATATTGGCAAACCGTTGATCCAGTGATTTGCCATCTTGCCGGGCCGTGTTGCGCGCACGTTGCAACGCGCGGGGTGACACCTGTACCCCCGCCGCACGCCCCAGTGCCGTGGCCAACAGCGCCGATTGATTGAACCGCCGTTTCAACATGCGCAACCAATGCAGCGGCACAGGCACCAACAGGGTGTTGGGCGTGATCAAGGGTCGCGCCGCGCGCAGCATCCATGCCGCCGCTGGCCCGACGATATCCTGTCGATCCCCGTGTTTCAAAGACAGCACCACGCGCCGCCCCTTGCCATCATAAACAATCGCCGCGCGGCCCCGATGCCAGCGGCGCGGGATCGACATGCAATCGTCACAGTGAATCACATGATCGTCGCCTTCGCCCATCAGGGGCGTGCCGCAACTGTCACACACCAATCCGGCCACAAACGGCGTGTCGCGCCAACAGGGGCCGCATAATCCGCTGCCTTGTTCCACCATTTCATCGCATAAAATGCACTGATGCGGATAGATCAGCGTTAACGCACTTTGCATTCCGGACATTCTGCCCCTACCTCATGGTTATGACCACACCACCCCGCCTGACCGACCGCCCCGCCCTGACCCAACATCGCGCCCGCGCGCGGATGGACCAGGCGCGATTCCTGCACGACGAAGCCTTGGCTCAGATCCAAGAAAGGCTGGAAGAGGTTAACAGGTCGTTTACCAGCCCCGCGATTGTCACCGCACACCCCGAAATCTGGGGTAATGCAATTGAGTCAGCACGGATTGTTGCCGATGGCGAAACACTTGCCCTGACGGAGCAGGCGCATGATCTGGTGATTCACGCAATGACCTTGCATTGGGCCGATGATCCGGTGGGGCAAATGGTGCAGGCGCGGCGCGCCCTGAAACCCGATGGCTTGTTCATTGCGGTGTTTTTGGGCGGTCAAACCCTGGCTGAATTACGCGCCGTTCTGGCCGAGGCCGAGGCAAAGACGCGCGGCGGATTGTCGCCCCGCGTCGCGCCCATGGGCGAAATTCGCGATCTCGGCGGTGCATTGCAGCGCGCGGGATTTGCCCTGCCGGTGGCGGATTCCACGCCGATGACCGTGACCTATGCCAATGCCGTCGGCCTGATGCACGATCTGCGCGCCATGGGGGAAACCAACGCTTTGGCCAATCGCGACCGGCGTTTCACCCCACGGGCGCTGTTTGCACAGGCCAATGCGCTGTATGAACAGCATTACCACAACGGCGCAGATCGTATCGCCGCGACATTCGATCTGGTGTTTCTGACCGGCTGGGCCCCTGATGAAACTCAGCCCAAGCCCCTGCGCCCCGGGTCGGCCAAAACGCGGCTGGCCGATGCTTTGGGGGTGCCGGAACTGAAAACCCAAGACCCGGTCAGACCGCCCCACGATTGACCCCGGGCCAAAACCCATTATGTCCCCCTTAACACCTTAAATAATGATCGGGGCACGCCATGCTGGATTCCAAACCAATGGACGCAAAAGCAATGTTTACATCTGAAAAAGCTGTGTGTCCGGCCCATGCCCCCGCCGACCATCCCAAAATCCCCCCTGGCAAGGTGGGCGTTTTGTTGGCCAACCTCGGCACGCCCGACAATTATGATTATTGGTCGATGCGCCGGTATTTGAATGAATTTCTGTCAGACCGCCGGGTAATCGATTATTCGCCCTGGCTGTGGCAACCTTTGTTGCAGTTGGTCATTCTTACCAAACGTCCGTTCACATCGGGGGCGAATTACAAAACGATCTGGAACCACGATAAAAGCGAAAGCCCGCTTGCCACCATCACCAAAGACCAAACCGCCAAGATAAAAGAGGCAATGGCCGCGCGCTATGGCGATGATGTGATGGTTGATTACTGCATGCGCTATGGCAACCCATCGACCAAATCCAAAGTGCGCAAGATGATCGCCGAAGGGTGCCAGAAGATTTTGTTCTTTCCGCTGTATCCGCAATATGCCGGGGCAACATCGGCCACCGCCAATGATCAATTCTTTCGCGCCCTGATGGACGAAAAATGGCAGCCCGCCGTGCGCACCGTACCGGCCTATTTTGACCAACCGGCCTATATTGATGCCTTGGCGCAATCGGTTGAACGCGCCTATGGTGCGATGGAAACCAAGCCCGATATCCTGGTCACCTCCTATCATGGGGTGCCAAAACGGTATCTGCTTGAGGGTGATCCGTACCATTGCCAATGTCAGAAAACCACGCGCCTGTTGAAAGAGCGGTTGGGCTGGGACGACAGCCAGATCACCACGACATTTCAGTCGCTTTTCGGACCAGAAGAATGGCTGCGCCCCTATACCGTGGAAGAGGTGGCCGTGCTGGCCAAGGCGGGCAAGAAACGCATCGCGGTGATTGCGCCGGCATTTTCCGCCGATTGCATCGAAACGTTGGAAGAGATCAACGAAGAAATCAAAGACAGCTTCATGGACGCGGGCGGCGAAAGCTTTACCTATATTCCCTGCCTGAACGATGACGCGGCACATATCACGGCCCTGAGCGGGGTGATCGAGGATAACCTGAAAGGTTGGATCGAATAGATCGGGAATGAACCAATAAAAAAGGCGGTCAGTAATCTGACCGCCTTTTTAATTCGTGTGCTGTGCGCGACCAGAATTAGTCGGCAACGGCCACTGCGACCAGAACGGCCAACAGAAGCAACGGAACAACAACGCCACCCGAAGAAGAAGAAGTTTCTTCGATGATGACAGTGGGTTCCATAACCGGTTCGGCCAAACCACCAGCGAAAGCGCCGGTTGCAGCGACCGACAGCGCGGCTGCGAGTGCGATTTTCTTCATACTAATATCCTCCAGTATCGCCTGGTGCCGAGAGTTATTGAGGACGGCAGCAGGCACCCAAGACTGTACCTCGTACTTCACGTTTAAGCAGTATTGGCGCGCCGATGCAAATAGCAGATTACCCCCTAAGGGGCTGTTCCGCCTGAATTTCGTCAAATAAGCAACACTTGTGTGCCGTTCCGGGCCAAAGCGAACAGTTGCGCGATGTGTTCATTGTACAAACCGATACATCCGTTCGAAGACCGCCGCCCTATCTTACGCGTATCGTGGGTGCCATGAATGCGGTAATATGTCCAACTTAGATGTAATGCATGTGTTCCCAGTGGGTTATCGGGGCCGGGGCCAACGAAATCGGGCCATTCGGGATTGCGTTGTTTCATTGATGGAGTGGGCCGCCAACTGGGGCCTTCCACCTTGCGGGTAACAACCGTGCGCCCTTTTCGGGTCAGATCCTTGGTCAATGGCACCGATGTTGGAAACAGTTTGTATATGGTTTCGTCGGCGTTCCAAAAATGCAACGCCCGCGTTTCAATATCGACCAGAATCGCGCCATTGTTCAGGTTGGGAAAATACGGCTGCCACTGCAACGACCGGAAACTGGATACATTCCTGCGATTCGTTGTGGCGCCGGGCAAATATTCGGTGCTGTTGTCCAGGGCCAGGGCGGGTGTGGCCAACCCCGCCACGGCGGCAAAAGTGGTGCCCAGAACGCGGCGGCGGGTGAACACGTTTTCGTTTTCTTGCGCCATATCGCATCCCTCCCGACAGATACACATGGGTGATTTTCGCGAAAACTAACTCAAAATGTCTGTTTTTGCAATTTAATCCGGTGTTCGGGCGCGAATTGAAGGGAACACAGGGGGTTTGAACCGGCAAAGGATTGCCTGTAAACCCAACTTCACAGAACTTTATTTGGTGAGCGTGTTCATGAACCGTCGTTTTTTTCTGCTGTCTCCGCTTTTCTTAACCGTCGCCGCCTGTGCCGCCCCCGCCCCGCCCCGTCTGGGTGACGATGGCAAACCGCTGGCCCGACTGTATCGAATCGATTCGGCTGATACCGCGGCCATCCAGTTTCGCATGCTTGATGGCGTGAACGCGCTGCGCCAGGCATCGGGCGGCGCACCGTTGCAGTTGAACGCCGAACTGAACGCCGCCGCCGCCACCCATTCGCGCGATATGTCGGTGCAAAACCGCCCTTGGCATTTCGGGTCTGACGGATCGTCGCCGATCGATCGGGTGCGGCGCGTGGGCTATACCGGCACGTTGCTTGGCGAAAACATTTCAGAAACCTTCGAAACCGAGCTTGAGACACTGGCCGCCTGGGCCAATGAGGCGTCAACGCGCAAAGTCATGACCGACCCGCGCGCGCAACTGTTGGGGTTCGCCTGGTTTCAGGAAGAAAACGGCAAAATCTGGTGGACGTTGATCACCGGCACCTGAACCGACGATGCCCTAAGGGTGGATCACGATCTGGGTGCCATTGTTGACCATCGAATAGATCTCTTCGATTTCCTTGTCAGACACCGCGATACAACCCCAGGTCCAATCCTTTTTGCGGTTGCTTTTCTTTTTATAGAACGGCCCGCGCCCATGGATGAAAATATCGCCACCCGGGCTTTGGCCCAGCGCTTCGGCTTCGGCGCGATCAAATTGGTTGGGGTATGAAATGCCCACCGACAGGTGGAAACGGCTTTTGGGATTGCGCCGGTCGATAAAATACGCGCCTTCGGGCGTTTTTCCGTCACCCTCAACCTTTTTGTCCCCCACGGGGGCGAAGCCCAGATCGAATTTGTACCGCTTCAGCTCTTTTCCATTGCTGACCAGATACAGCGTGCGTGCCTCTTTCATCACGACAATCTGTGTCACCTCGGGGCCATTATAGGTGCGGAATTTCGACCCGCTACAGGCCGCAAGACCCAACAGACCGACGGCCAGAATAAAGAATCGGATAAAACGCATGTGCTGCTCGCTGCCTGATTTGTTTTTTTTTCAGTATAGCCGGTTCGCACGCTTGTCGAAACAGAGATTCCACCGGGGCCGGTCACGGTTTTGTTTGCGTGTCGCTCTTTAGCCGCTCTTCGATGGCCGTCAGGCGCAACAGCACCTCGTCGCGATAGGTGTCGGTGATTTCCTTGTCTTCGGAATGATGCGCGTCTTGCATCGAATTTACGATCAGACCCACCAAAAGGTTCACCACCGCAAATGTGGTGACCATGATGAACGGCACGAAAAACAACCACGCATAGGGATAGGCGGCCATAACCGGGCGCACGATGCCCATGGACCACGATTCCAATGTCATCACCTGAAACAACGTGTATCCAGACCGCCCGATATTGCCAAACCATTCGGGAAACGCCTGCCCGAACAATTTTGTCGCCATCACCGCGCCGATGTAAAAAATCAGTGACATCAGAACAAATACCGATCCCATGCCAGGCAGGGCGTTCACCAACCCTTCGACCACCCGGCGCAGGCTGGGCGCGACCGAAATTACCCGCAACAGGCGCAAGATTCGCAAGGCGCGGAACACCGATGTCGCCTCGCCCCCGGGCACCAGGGAAATGCCGACGATCACGAAGTCAAAGATGTTCCACCCGCGGCGAAAGAACCGCCCGCCATAGGCGATCAGTTTCGCCAACAGCTCGATCACGAAAATCAACAGGCACAGCGAATCAAGCACCGGCAGGATCGGCCCCGTCGCCCCCATTACCGTGTCGGACGTTTCCAACCCCAGAATGATCGCGTTAAACAGAATCACCGCCAGAATCGTATTGGTTACAATCGGGCGTTCCAAAAAGGCGGCTAAACGGTCGCGAAATCCCATTTGGTCCTCTCGGCTCAGGTTTTTTTTGCGGGGCGGGTCAGTTGGGCCGCAAGTTCGACATGGGGCGACCAGCGGAATTGATCGACCACATGCACCCAATCCAGGCGATAGCCCGCATCGGTTAAAATTCTGGCATCGCGGGCGAATGTGACCGGGTTGCACGATACGGCGGCGATTGTCGGCACGTTTGCGCGCGCAATTTCAACCATCTGCGCCTCGGCCCCGGCGCGGGGCGGGTCAATGACGATGGCATCGAACTTGTCCAACTCATCAGGCAAAAGGGGGCGGCGAAACAGATCGCGCGTGGCATGGGTGATTTGTTTCAGCCCTTTGGCGTGGCGCCACCCCTGATCCAGCGCCGCCAACATCCCGGCCACACCTTCCACCGCGTGCACCTCGGCCCTTTGCGCCAAGGGCAGGGCAAAGGTGCCACAACCGGCAAACAGATCGGCGACGCGATTCGCCTTTCCAACCGCGCGCAGAACCGCGCGGGTCAGGGCCTGTTCCCCCGGCACGGTGGCTTGCAAAAACGCACCGGGCGGCGGGGTGACAAGGGCGGTGCCAAAGCTTTGCACCGGGGGGCAGCGGGTGACGATCACCTCATCCTCCCACACCAATCGGGCCAGATCGTGTTGGTTGGCCAGGCCGGCCAGATCAATCCGCATCTGGCCATCCAACGGTTTGCCGCCCCGCACCATCACATCCAGGCCCGCTTGCGATCCGGTCACGGTCAGCGCCATTTCGCCCTTGCGCGATGCACCTGCAATCACCAAGGCCTGATAGGCCGCCATGCCCGCCATCAGATCAGGGTGCAAAAGGTGGCACTGGCTGATTTCGGTAATCACGCCAGACGCGCGGCCATGAAACCCGACCAAAGCACCCTTTTTCGTGCGCCGCCCCGATAATACCGCGCGGCGGCGCGAGCGGGCGGGCGATGTTTCCGCGCCGGTGATTTCGGTGTTCAACCCTTGGGCGGTCAAGGCATGGCGCACCACGCCCACCTTCCAATCGGCAACAAATTCATCGCGCGCATGTTGCAACGCACAACCGCCGCAGGCCTTGTAATGGGGGCAAGGTGGCGCAATCCGATCCGGTGACGGGGTAACGATGCGCGGATCATCAACGCGCCCACCGCTGGCCACGCCTGTCACCACCTCACCGGGAAGGGTGCGGGGAATGAAAATGGGGCCGGGGGCGATGCCATCGCCCTGATGACCCAGACGTTCGATTATATATTCCATTGTCGCGGCGTATCCTGTGGCGGGTCGCTGGGCAATGCGCGTATTTTATTCCGCCGCATCCCGCACATCAATAAACCCGCCTGATTGGCGATTCCAATACCGGGCATAGGTGCCCCCCAACGCCAGCAATTCATCATGGGTGCCCTGTTCCACAATGCGCCCCGCCTCAAGCACGACAATGCGATCCATCCGCGCGATGGTGGACAGACGGTGGGCAATGGCCAGCACGGTCTTGCCCTCCATCACCTGATCCAACGCTTGTTGGATCGACGCCTCAACCTCGGAATCCAGCGCGCTGGTGGCTTCGTCCAACACAAGGATCGGCGCGTCTTTCAAAAAGGCCCGCGCCAGCGCGATACGTTGTCTTTGCCCGCCCGACAACTTCACGCCCCGTTCGCCCAGATAGGCATCATAGCCGGTGCGCCCGCGAAAATCGCTCAGGTCTTCGATGAATTCATGGGCCTCGGCCCGTGCGGCGGCTGAAAACATCTCGGCCTCGGTCGCATCGGGGCGGCCATACATGATGTTGTCGCGCGCCGATCGGTTGAACATCGCGGTTTCCTGCGTGACCATGCCGATATGGCGGCGCAGGCTTTCCTGGGTCACATCGCGCAAATCCTGCCCGCCAATCGTCACCCGCCCCTGTTCGGGGTCGTAAAGCCGCAGCAAAAGCGCCACGAGCGTTGATTTGCCCGCCCCCGAGGCCCCGACAATTCCCAGCTTTTCACCCGCATGAACGGTCAGATCAATATTATCAATCCCGCCGGTTTTCCCGCCATAGGCAAAACTGACATGGTCGAACCGAATATCGCCCGCCTTGCTCAATTCCACCGCGTCGGGATTATCGGTCAGGGTATGCGCGGGGGTCAGGGTGTTCATCCCATCCTCAACCTCACCCACATTGGCGTAAATCGCCATCAGGGTGAAACTGACCCAGCCGGTCATCTGTGCGATGCGAATCGAAATCGCCCCCGACGCGGCAATATCGCCGGGGCTGGCCGCGCCGTTTGACCACAGATACAGCGTGCCACCGATCAACAGCACCGGCAACACCCCGGCAAGCGTCATCAGCGAAAACCGGAAACTGGATGCAAGAACGCCAAAGGCAATCACCTTGTCGCGAAAGGTGGCGATTGATCCGATGGCGGCCTGATCCTCAAACTGGGCATGGGCGAACAGTTTTACGGTTTTGATATTGGTGATCGTATCCACCACCTGACCACTGACCATCGCCCGGCTGGCCGCCCGCGCCATGGAGCGTTTGCGAATCCGCGGCATGAACCAGCGGATCATCAACAGATAGATCACAACCCAAACCGCCAGCGCCAAGGCCACCCAACCGTTGATCGTGGTCAGCAACAGCGCCGAACCAACCAGCGAGGCCAGGGCAAAGAACACCACGTTGATCACTTCGGTCGCCACATCGGTAATCGCGCGGCTGGTTTGCATTTGTTTTTGCGCAATGCGCCCGGCGAAATCATCATCGAAAAACGTCACCGCCTGGCCAAGGGTCCAGCGGTGCAGCCGGGTCAACACCAAGGGGTTCACATTCGGGCCAACAATAATCGCGTTACTGGCTGCCGACAGGCCAAACAGAACCGGGCGCACCACCATGAAAAACGCCGCAACGCCAATCAGCAACCACAGGTTTTCGGCGAAAAATGCCGTTACGCCGGTGTTGATCGCCGCATCAATCACGACGCCCAGCATGATTGCCGTGACAACCTCGGCGGTGCCGGCAAGGGCCGAAAATGCCCCGGCAATGGCCAACCATTTCCACGCCCCTTCCAGCGCCCATTTGAAAAATGCAAACAGGGTGCCGGGTGGCGGGCCATCGGCGGGGCGAAACGCATCAATCAGATTGGCCAAACGTGTGGCAAAGGGAGTCATTCTGCCGCCTCCGTATCAATAAACCCGCCCGATTGGCGCGCCCAGAACCGGGCATATAGCCCGCCTTTGGCCAAAAGCGCGCCGTGATCGCCCATTTCGGCGATGCGCCCGCCATCAATCACCACGATCCGATCCATGTGTGAAATCGTTGACAGGCGGTGGGCAATGGCGATCACGGTCTTACCCTCCATCATGCCATAAAGCGTATCTTGAATTGCCGCTTCAACCTCGGAATCCAAGGCACTTGTCGCCTCGTCCAACACCAGAATCGGCGCGTTTTTCAGGATGACACGGGCCAGGGCCACGCGCTGGCGCTGCCCGCCCGACAGTTTCACGCCACGCTCGCCCACTTGGGCCTCATAGCCCTGTCGCCCTTCGGGATCTTGCAAATCAAGGATGAAATCATCGGCCTGTGCCTGCCGGGTGGCGGACAACATCTGCTCTTCGCTGGCTGCGCGGTTGCCATACAAAAGGTTGTCGCGCACCGAACGGTGCAACAGCGAACTGTCCTGTTGCACCATGCCAATCGCCGCGCGCAGGCTGTCTTGTTGCACCTTGGTAATATCCTGCCCATCGATCAGGATTTGCCCGCCATCGGGGTCATAAAACCGCAACAACAGTTTTACGAGGGTCGATTTTCCGGCTCCTGAGCGGCCCACAATGCCGATCTTTTCGCCGGGGCGAATGGTCAGCGATATATTCTCAAGCCCGCCGGTTTCGCGGCCATAATGGTGGGTCAGATTGCGCAGCTCAATCTCACCCTTGTCCAACACCAAGGGCGGCGCATCGGGGGCATCGGTCAGGGTGACGGGCTGGGCGATGGTTTCCAACCCTTCGGCCATCACGCCAAGGTTGCGAAACAGTGAGGTCAGCGCCCACATGATCCAGCCGGTCATCGCATTCAGCCGCAGCGCCAGCGCCGTGGCCGCCGCCACAACCCCAACCGAAGCCGTGCCGCCAATCCAAAGATACATCGCCCAACCCACAACGGCGACAATCAACAGCCCGTTGAGCAAAACCAAAGCCACATCCATTGTGGTGAAAATCCGCATTTCCACGGCAAATGTCTTGCGCGCCTGTTCAATCGCGCTGCGGGCATAGCCGATTTCGGTATCATCTTGGGCGAATAATTTGACCGAATGAATGTTGGTGTAACTGTCCACCACCCGGCCTGTGACCTGACTGCGCGCATCCGATGCCGCCTGTGACGCGGGGCCGACGCGTTTTATCGTCCAACGCATGAGCGCGCCGTACAACACCAGCCAGAACAACAGCGGGATCACCAGCCGTGGATCGCTGCCCGACAGCATGATCGCCGCGCCCACCACATAGGCGATGGCGAATGTGATGGCATCGAACGCCTGAAACACGACCTCGCCGGCGGCGGGTGGGGTTTGCATGATCCGATTTGCAATGCGCCCGGCGAAATCGTTTTCAAACCAGCCGACCGATTGGCGCAACACCTGACGATGCGCGCGCCAGCGGTAGAGTGTGCCATAATTGGGCAAGATCGCGTTGTTCAAAAGCCCCACATTGAACGCCTGCAACGCCGGGCGCAAAAACAGAATGAACAGCGCCACGGCGATAAATTCCACCCCGTGATTGGCCCAGACATTGGCGGGTGTGTCGCGCGACAACACATCGACCAGACGCCCCATGTACCAGATCAACCCGATCTCAACCGCCGCCACCCCGACCGAGCTGACAGCGGCCAGCGCGAACACCTTTTTGAACGGTTGCGAATAGGCGCGGATAAACGGCCACAGGGCGCGCGGCGGTGTGTTGGTTTCCTTATACGGCGTATAAGGATCGACCATATTTTCGAAAAATCGGAACATGAAAGTGGTGCCTTCCTTGCATCGGGATATATGGCCCGGCTGGGGTAAAGGCAAATCGTGCCGGTGTTATTGCAACAAATCGGCGCGCGTCAGGGCAAAGCCCGATTTGACCCAGCGTTTTTTCAACCGGCGCAATTCAGCGCCCAGCGCGGGGCCTTGAAATTCTGGCATCAGATCGGCGGCGGAAATGGGAAACACCGCATTGGCCCCGGTTTGCAAATCATGCTCCAAGGTGTCGGGTAATGGCGTTTCAAACTGCGCGGCGCGCAAGGTGGCGATGGTGCGCGCCAAATCTGCGCCATGGTCATGGGCCAGGGCCGCGGCGGGCGTGGTGTTGGCCATTCCGTCGCGCAGCAGGTTCAAAACCGCCGTTTCCTTGCGCGATAGGCGCAAATCGCCGGTTTCCCCACCCAAAATGGCCAACCGCGCCAATGGGTCACTTTGCCCGCCCTCAAGATGCACCAGAACCGGCAAAAACCGGGCATCGCTGCCGGGCAACACCGCGTTCAACACGCCCGCCTGGGTCATGGCGGCCACGGCGGGGGCCGGATCGGGGGCTGAAAGAAGTTTTAACAACTCACCCGTCACCCGCTCTGCCGAAAGCTGCGCAATGCCATCCACCGCAGCGGCGCAGGCGGCCAGACCTTCGGCGCCAATTCCCCCAGCAGGGTCACCATACCAGGCATGAAACCTGAAAAACCGCAAAATGCGCAAATGATCTTCGGCGATGCGGCGCGCCGGATCTTCGATAAACCGCACCCGGCGGGCCAACAGATCAGGCAGGCCGTTTAGCGGGTCATGCACCCGGCCCGCCGAATCAGCATAAAGCGCGTTCATGGTAAAATCGCGCCGCCGGGCATCATCGGCCAGATCGGTGGAAAACCGCACCACCGCGTGGCGGCCATCGGTTTTCACATCGCGGCGGAATGTTGTCACCTCATGGGGCAGATCATTGGCGATGATCGTGACCGTACCATGATCATACCCCGTGGGAATCACCCGCAACCCGGCCTTTTTTGCCCGTGCGATCACGTCATCGGGCACCAGATCAGTCGCGATATCAATGTCGCTGACCGGCACGCCCATCAGATCGTTGCGCACACAGCCGCCCACGGCAAAGGCACCTGGCGCCAGCAGGTCAAGCACCGCCTGCGTGCCGGGATGATGCAACCAATCGCCGGTGATCCGCATCACGCCATCCGCGCCGCCAGGGCGCGCAATATCCGCGCCGTCGCACCCCAGATATAATAGGGGCCATAGGGCACAGTGTAATAGCGCCGGTCGGTGCCCCGCCAGCGGCGCGATTGTATGGCAAAACAGCCCGGATCAATCACATGGGCCAATGGTACGCGAAACACCTCGGCCACTTCGCCGGGTTCGGGGCGGGGGTCAAATTCGGCCTTCACCACCGCCAAAACCGGGGTCATGGTGAACCCCGTTACTGTTTCATGGGACGGTAAAGCGCCCAGCACGGTCACGTTTTCACGGCTCAGGCCAATTTCCTCTTCGGCCTCGCGCAGAGCGGCGCCCACCGGCCCATCATCGCCGGGGTCGATCTTTCCTCCGGGAAAGGCAATTTGGCCGGGATGGTGTTTCAACCCCGACGACCGCTTGGTTAAAATCAGATGATCCCCGATCACCGCCACCAACACCCCTGCCCCGCGCAACCGCCGACCCTGGGGCAGAACCGTATCGGGGTTGAGATCAAAATCCGAAGACGGCGCACCGTCTTCGGCCAGGGCGGCCTGTAGGCGCGCCGTGATGTCAGGTGCCACTGTCATCGGATGCCTCGGCCTCAAACCCCAGGGTTTTGGGATCGAATTCGTAATGGGCGCCGCAGAATTGGCAATCGGCGGTGACGATGCCCTCTTCGGTGGTCATATGGCCGATATCCTTGGCCGAATAGATTGACAGGCTTTGCCGCACCTTGTCAGCCGAACAGCCACAGCCAAATTGCACCGGCTGCGCCTCGAACACCCGGGGCTTTTCCTCGTGAAACAAACGGTACAACAAATCGGTGGGCTGTACCGTCGGGCCGATCAATTCCAGTTCCTCAACTGTGTCCAGCAAAGTATTGGCGCGCAACCAGTGTTCGCTTTCATCCTCGTCCAGAATATCTTCGGGTTCCAGCAGGCCATCTTCACCGGTGGCATCGCCACTGGCAAAAGGCGACGCCTTGGGCATGTGTTGCAACATGATACCGCCCGCGCGCCACCCTTCGGCCGCGCCCGGCGTCTGTGCCTTGCCAAAGGTCAGGGCGAACCGGGTGGGCAATTGTTCGGACTGGGCGAAATAGGTTTGCGCACAGTTCATCAATGACCCGCCCGCAATCGGCGTGATCCCCTGATACGGCGTCGTTCCCTGGCCCTGATCGATCAGCAACGCAAAATACCCCTTGCCGATCATGTCAAACGGGGCTTTTTCCGGCTCTAACCTGTCGGCGTCATAGCTGGCCCAGGCGCGGATCCTGGCCGGCGTGCCATCATCGCGGGGGGCATAATAATCGGTGGCGATCAGACGCGCCGGGCCATCGCCGCGCACCTGCAACGATAATTTCCAGCGCAGCTTCATCATCTGCCCGATCAGCGCCGTCAAAAGCGCCATTTCGGCCACCAAAGCTTCGATCTGGGGTGGATAGTCGTGCTGTTCCAGCACACGATCCAGCACACCGTCCAGCCGCGCCACCCGCCCCCGAATATCGGAGCGGTCAAGTTGAAAAGGCAGGACTGTGTCGTCCCAGGCGATTTTAGAACCAAGAGTCATGGGGTTTCCTTACGCATCTCGCGTTGGCATATCGTGTCTATATAGGCAGAACAACGCGATCACCAACAGGCAGGGGGGCAGCCATGATCAAACGGTATGGCAAGGCGGCACAAACCGGGCGCAAATATATCCGGCGGGCCGGGGTTTATGCGGTGCTGCCGCTGGGCCGGTCGCTGTTGCTGACCTATCAGGATGCAACCGTGCCCGAATTTCAACTGCCCGGGGGTGGCATTGACCCCGGCGAATCGCCCATCGCCGCATTGCACCGCGAAGTGTTTGAGGAAACCGGTTGGCGCATTGCCGCGCCACGCCGTCTGGGGGCGTTTCGCCGATTCACCTATATGCCGGACTATGATCTGTGGGCAGAAAAGCTGTGCCATGTCTATACGGCGCGCCCGGTGCGCCCGCACGGCCCACCGTCCGAACCGGGCCATAGCGCGGTGTGGATGTCCGCGCGCGACGCGGTTGAACAGTTGAGCAACCCGGGCGATGCCGCCTTTGTCGCACGGTTCAGTCTTTGACCGTGCGCTTGCCCCCCCGGGCCTTCCAATAGGCGGCGATCTCTCCCAGGGTTTCGGGGGCTTCTTCGTCCACGAACCGGATCATATCCTGATCGAACCGAAAATCCGGACCGCACAGGGTGTTCATGAATTGCCGCACGTTTTGAGTTTTGCGAAAACTGTGGTCAACTGGCGTGTCTGCCGCCAGGGGGCTGGTCTGCCAATCAATGGTCATTGCGGGGCCTCACATGGGTTTCTTGGCAACCTCGGGGCGTTGGTGCCGCCGCGATCGTATTTCCCGTCAGGTAGGGCACAAACCGCGCGCCCGCAACCCAATCGCACGCAACAATGCCGGGCAATATTTTCACAAACAGTTAAAATCCCGAAATTCAAATGGCCCGCCGCCGGGTGTGCAAAAGATAGATGGCCAGACTGCCCACCACGATCGCACCGCCGATATTCATTGCCATTGTCGGTGCTTCGCCCACGCCGATCCAGACGAAAACCGGGCCAAGAACCGTTTCAAGCAGCAACATCAGGCTGACGTTCGACGCATGGGTATATCGTGACGCAAAGGACAAGGCAAAGAACGACACCGGCAATATGATTGCACCGGAAATAAAGATCGGCCAGATCGTTCCATCGGTCACATCCGCCCCGGCAAGGGCAAGACCCAGCATGCCGGAAATAAAACCACCCACTCCCAAAGCCAGCGGAATCGATAGATCGGGGGACATCCGGCAGACGACAAACGTCAGCGCCAGAGACGCCGCCACGCACAGCCCGCCAAGCGCGCCGATCATCACCCCAAAATCAAGGTTCAGCGCGCCATCCGCCCCCCCGAACACGGCGATGCCAATGCCAAGCAGAACGGCGCAAATGGCCACCCATGTGGCACGCCGCGTTGGTTCCTTTAACAAAAGCCAGGCAAAGATCGCCCCAAATATCGGCACCGTCGCCAGCCCGAACAAGACCACCGAAACCGGGGCCACCGATATGGCCAGGCTGAACATCGACGTATTGATGATTTGCGCACATACCACCACAAGGCCGGCGCGCGATCCAAGTGTTGCAAGATCGCGGCGGCGCGATTCGCCGGCAAAAATCAACCATCCGCCAAGCAGCGCCAGCGCAATAAGCAATCCGCGCCAGGCCAGCATCGAAAACCCGTCAAGGCCCGACAGCCGCATCATCAGCGTATCAGGCGACAGCAACAGCGCGCCAAAGGCCGCGAGAAACAAACCAAACATTGGTTGGCGGGTCATGAATGCACCAGACGAACAAAGAAAAAGGGCCGCCAGACAATTTCTGGCGGCCCATCGGAAAACCTGAATCAGGCTTAGTTGGTTGCGGCCTCGGGCTGCAGGGAAAGCATGTAGGCGTACAGGTTCACGGCATCTTCATCCTTGCGGACCTTGTTGGCCATTTTACTGCGCGCACGCTTGTTATCGGTAAATTCACGCAAGAAGCTGGTCGGATCCTTGACGTAGGCCACGAAATTTTCTTCGTTCCATACCAGACCGTCTTCGCCCGCCTTTACCAGGTCTTTGCCATACCGGAACCCTTCAACTAGGCCGGCCTGTTGATTGATGACGCCGTAAAGGTTGGGGCCGGTTTTGGCGTTGCGCCCGGCCAGGGTTTCACCTTCGGGGGTTTCCACCACATGGCATGTGACACACTGGCCAAACGCCTCTTCGCCCGCGGCAACATCGCCGGATGCGGCATCGCTTTGGGCAAAAGCGGGGGCAGCGCAGACTGCGAATGCAGCAGCGAAGATGAATTTGGTGTTGTTTTGGGTAGATGTCATAACTGTCTGCCTTTTCTACGTTGTGGCTTAACTTAGCCTATGATTTCGGCCGGTCAAATCGCTTTGCATACCCGGCAGGGAATCCTCCTGTATCAAATCGTCAGACACGGGGTGGTTCCAAAATTTCTTCAACCCTGTTGAACCCTGACAGAAACGGTATCACGCCACCTGCCGCGACAACGCGCATTGCTGCCACAGTGAATTCAACGCCTGACACAAATGTTCGATGTCGGCATCGGTGTGCAGCGGCCCGGGGGTAAAGCGCAACCGTTCGGTGCCCTTGGGCACGGTGGGATAGTTGATCGGCTGAACATAAATCCCGAAATCACTTAACAGGATATCGCTGATCATCCGGCATTTTACCGGATCGCCAATCATCACCGGAATGATATGGCTGGAGTTGTCCAGATGCGGAATACCAAAGTAATCCAGACGTGCGCGCAGTTTTGCCACCTGTTCGCGCTGGCGTTGCCGTTCAACATCCGATGATTTCAGGTGCTGAATCGATTTCTGCGCCGCTGCGGCCACGGCGGGTGGCAACGCGGTGGTAAAGATGAACCCCGATGAAAAGCTGCGAATGAAATCGCACAGCGCCTTTGATCCGGTGATATAGCCCCCAAAACACCCGAATGCCTTGCCCAATGTGCCTTCGATCAGGGTGATCCGATCCATCAGGCCCAGGCTTTCGGCCACGCCGCCGCCCCGCGGGCCGTACATGCCCACGGCGTGCACTTCGTCGATATAGGTCATGGCGCCGTGTTTGTCGGCCACGTCACAAATTTCGGCGATGGGCGCGATATCGCCGTCCATGGAATACACCGATTCAAACGCCACGATCTTGGGGCGGTCGGCGGGAACGGCGGCCAGTTTACGATCCAGATCTTCGGGATCGTTGTGTTTCCAGATCACTTTGTCAGCACGGGAATGGCGGATGCCCTCGATCATGCTGGCGTGGTTCAACGCATCCGAAAAGATGACAGCATTGGGCAGACGGCTGCCCAATGTGCCCAGCGCGGCCCAGTTCGACACATACCCGCTGGTAAACAACAGCGCCGCTTCCTTTTGGTGCAGATCGGCCAACTCGGCCTCAAGCGAAACATGCTGCACGGCAGTGCCGCTGATGTTGCGCGTGCCCCCGGCCCCGGTGCCACAGGATTTTGCCGCCTCGATCATCGCGTTGATCACATCGGGGTGATGGCCCATGCCCAGATAATCATTGGAACACCACACCGTCACATCGCGCGCCCCGGTTTCCGTCTGATTCGCTGCGCGGGGGTGGTGGCCGCATTTCCGCTCCATTTCGGCAAAAATGCGGTAATTGCCCTCGGCTTTCAAATCATCTAGCTGGCCCTGGAAAAGCGCTTCAAAATCCATGGGTGTCCTCGCGTGTCATTGTTTCAGGTCGGTTCGGTCTGGGCCTTTTCCAACGCCAAAGTTTTCATCAAAAAGCAGCCGTACCATACCCCAATGCCGCAACAGGGCAAGGGTGGTCAATGCGGCCAAAAGTACGCATCTCATTTACGCTGTTCAGAAATTCGCCGTCCAGCGCGCAAAGCTTGACGTTCAAAGCGGATTTGGGCGAAGCTTGAGCCCAGCGCGCCGATGGCCGTTTTTTTGGGAAATGGAATGACAACATGGTGCATCTTACCGATCTGGCTTTGGAAATGCGGCGATGACGATCATGATTCCCACTTGGGTTGATGGCGTGCTGACCCCGGTTGAAAAGCTTGAGGCGCATCAAAGAGGGCTGCGCCATATGGCGGTTTCGGTGTTTGTGATGCACGGTGAAAATGTGTTGTTGCAACGCCGTGCACCCAATAAATATCACACGCCCGGCCTGTGGGCCAACACCTGTTGCACCCACCCCCATTGGCAGGAGGCCCCCGCAACATGCGCCCTGCGCCGCCTGCAAGAGGAACTGGGCATCGTCGGGCTGAGGCCGGTGTATCGTGACCAGATCGAATATCGCGCCGATGTTGGCGGCGGTCTGACCGAACATGAGGTGGTCGATATTTTCGTCGCCGATGCCAACGCCAGCCTGGAAGTTCACCCAGACCCGGATGAAGTATCCGAGGTTCGCTGGGCCAATATTCACGATCTGGCGGCGCAAATCGCGCGCCACCCTGATGAGTTCACCCCTTGGTTGCAGATTTACATGGCCAAGCACAAAGAAAGCATATTTCACGGGCTTGCCCCGGTCTGATGAACGTGCGGTCACAGGTTTGTGAACAGTGTCTGACTGCAGCATATGGCACAAATTTGCCCCGCATCCGTTTACACCGGGCACACCAAGTGTAACCAAGACGTATTAAAAGCACGATCACGCACGATCGCCGGAGGCTGCCATGCTCACACGACGCCATTTCATTCAAACCGCCGGCACTGCGCTGGGTCTGGCCCCTCTTGCCGCTCAGGCCCATGTCGGCCCGCCGCATACCACACCCGAAAGTTTTGATCCGGTGGTCAAACGTATCCGCGATGATATCGAGGTTGGGTCACTTCATGTGTTTCCGAAATATTTCGTATTGTACCATGTGACGGCCCCCGGTGTTGCAACAGAATATCACGTGGCCGTTGGCGATGCGGGGCGTAATTTTATCGGTACGGCCCGGGTGGGTCGCAAGGCCGAATGGCCCAGTTGGACCCCAACCCAAAACATGATCCGTCGCGAGCCGCATGTTTACGGCAAATTCGCCGGTGGCGTGCCGGGTGGCCCCGACAATCCCTTGGGCGCGCGCGCGCTGTATCTGTATCGTGGAAACCGCGACACGATGTATCGCATCCACGGCACATCGCAACCCTGGACCATTGGCACCGCTGTTTCTTCGGGCTGCATCCGGTTGAAAAATGAGCATGTGATCGGGCTGTACGATCAGGTCAAAGTCGGCGCACAGGTCAAGGTTTGGCCAAGTTAAACCGCCTGATCCATCGGGCCTGAAAACTCCAGCAGAACACCGGACACATCATCATCCATATCCTCCTTGGTTGCGAAGGATGCCAGATCCCACAAAAGCGATTGAAAAAACGTTTCTCCCTTAACGTGGGCGCTGGCCCTGAGAATGCTGATCAGGCCCTCTTCCCCCAGCAATGCGCCGGATTCATCGGCACATTCCGTGATGCCATCTGACGCCAACAACAACCGGTCGCCCGGTGACAGGATCGTGGAACACACATCAAATTGTGGGTCAGGCAACAGCCCGATCGGCATGCCGCCATTTCCCAAAAGCTCGATCTTGCCATTGGCCCGCTGCACGATCGGGTGGGGATGGCCCGCTTGCAAAATCTCGACCGCACCGGTTTTCAGATGCACATAGGCCAGCAGGATGGTGAAATAATGTTCGGTGTCCACATCATCCAACATCATCCGATTCAGCCGATGGGCCACTTCCATCAGATCGCGCGCGGCATAGGCGCCATCGCCCCGCGCCTCAAGCGCCATGTTCTGATCAGGTGAATTGCCCGAAAGATAGCCCGCCAAACGCGCTGTCAACAAAGCCGAGGCAATGCCATGGCCCGACACATCCAGCGAAAACAAACCAACCTGGTCATCATCCACCCGGAAATGACCCACCAGATCCCCGCCCACATGGCCACACGACCGCAGCACAAGAGACGCCTGCGCCGTGCCAAAATCGACCGAGCGATCGCGCAACAGCGAATGTTGCAGTTTTCGCGCCTCGTTCAGGTCACGATCAACCGCGGCATACAATGCCTTGATTTCCGAATAGGCGGCGGAAATCATTCGGTTTTTTTCAGACAGCTCCCGTTCGTTTTTCATAATTCGGGCGGCTGCGGTGATGCGCGCGCGCAATTCTTCCGCACTGACCGGTTTGGTGATGAAATCGTCAGCGCCGCTTTGCAGCCCGATGGCGACTTCGTTCTTTTCGGATTTTGAGGTGAGCAATATGAAATAAACGTAACGATCCCGCTGCATTTCGCGAAACCGGCGGCAGAAATCCAACCCCGTCATCCCCGGCATCATCCAATCGCTGATGATCAGATCAAAGGAATGATCCCTGCACAACACCAAGGCATTTTCGCCAGAATCCGCCTGAAGAACCTCAAACCCCCATTTTTCCAGTGTCGCGGTCAGGATCTTGCGTTGCAGCCGGCTGTCATCGACAACCAGAACCCGTTCGATTCCATCCTCCGCCGTGCGCAGATGCATTGAAGACACCGCCCCATGAGAATCATTTTCAAAAACTGTGCTGTCGAAATCCATATGATCTTGTGCCGCTGCCGGATTAAGAAAATGTAAAGTCTGCCAGGTGCATAAGGTAAATATTTCTGCTCATGGTTCATTAACTTTATCGCGCTAAAAACAGTTTGTTATGAAAGGAAACACCAGATGATCGACTGGCATCGCGTTGAACAGTTGAAAGGTGAAATCGGCGCCGATGATTTTGCCGAAGTTGTCGTTCTATTTCTTGATGAGGTGGACGGCGTGATTGCACGTCTTGATACGCGCACAGACACCGTAAATCTGGGCGACGATCTGCATTTTCTAAAAGGCAGTGCGCTTAATCTGGGGTTTCGGGACTTTGCCCGCCTCTGCCAGGACGGTGAGCACACAGCCAAGACCGCGCCTGTGGAAATGTCTTTTCTGCGCCGGGTCATCGATTGTTACGGCCACTCGCGCGCCGCCTTCTTGACCGGGGTAAACGCGCCGACGAAACGCAGTGCCTGATCACGCTCAGATCAGGAATTCGGCCAATATCGTGTCGTTCGTGATATCGCGGTAAATGAACTCGGCCTGATCAAGTTTTGCCAACAGCAGATCAAAATTCTGCGGCGCAGATGTTTCCAACCCGATCAGCACCGAACCATAATTCCGGGCCGATTTCTTGAGATATTCAAACCGCGCGATATCATCATCAGGCCCCAGCATTTGCAGAAAATCACGCAGGGCACCGGGGCGTTGCGGCATCCGCAGAATATAGTATTTTTTCACCCCCGAATACCGCTGCGCGCGCTCTTTTACCTCGGGCAAACGCTCAAAATCAAAATTCCCGCCCGACGTCACGCACACCACACGCTTACCTTGAATGCGATCGCGCAATTCGTCCAATACATTGATCGACAGCGCGCCGGCAGGTTCCAAAACGATGCCTTCAACGTTCAGCATTTCCAGAATCGTCATGCAAATACGGTCTTCGGGCGCCAAAAGTACATTTTCCGCAGACGCGTTTTTCAACACTGCAAACGTGCGCTGACCAATCCGGGCCACGGCGGCCCCATCCACAAAGCTGTCGATGCGATCAATCGTCACCGGCTCCCCCGCCGCCAATGCGGCGGTCAGGCTGGCCCCGCCTTGGGGTTCGACATAAATCAGCTCGGTTTCGGGCGACATCACATCGAGATAACTTTTCACCCCCGCCGAAAGCCCGCCGCCACCAACAGGTAAAATTACCATATCGGGCGGGCCATCCAGATCGGCCAGCATTTCAACGGCAACACTGGATTGCCCTTCGATCACATCGGCATCATCAAAAGGTGACAGAAAATGCCCCCCCGCCTGCACACAGTAATCTTGTGCGGCGGCCAAGGTATCATCGAAATAATCGCCAATCAGCCGAATTTCGATGTTATCACCGCCAAAGGTGCGGGTTTTGGTGATTTTTTGCTGAGGTGTCGTGACCGGCATGAAAATCACGCCGCGCACATCGAAATGGCGGCACACGAATGCCACCCCTTGGGCGTGGTTGCCCGCGCTGGCACAGACGAACAGATCCTGATCGGGGTTATCGGTGCGCACCTTGCGCATCGCATTGAATGCCCCGCGAATTTTATAGGAACGTACCGGCGACAGGTCTTCGCGCTTTAACCAGATATCGGCGTCATACTTTGCCGAAAGGAAATCATTGCGCTGCAGCGGGGTGGGCGCAAACAGCGCGCGCATGCGGGCTGTGGTGGCAAGGGCGGTATCGGCAAAATCATTCATAGGCCCGATGTGGCCTGAATCCGGGGGCCCTTGCAAGGCGCGACCTTGCTCTTGGCGCAAATTAAAGGTATCGCCGCCACGGTTCAGCCATGCAAGGAGATGACGATGAGCGCACCGAAAAAAGTGGTTTTGGCCTATTCCGGCGGCTTGGATACGTCGATCATCCTGAAATGGCTGCAAACGGAATACAACTGTGAGGTGGTGACATTCACCGCCGATCTGGGCCAGGGCGAAGAATTGGAACCGGCCCGCGCCAAGGCCGAAATGATGGGCGCCTCGGCCATCTATATCGAAGACCTGCGCGAAGAATTCGTGCGCGATTACGTGTTCCCGATGTTTCGCGCCAATGCAGTGTACGAGGGATTGTATCTGCTGGGCACGTCAATCGCGCGGCCGCTGATTTCAAAACGTCTGGTTGAGATTGCACAGCGCGAAGGCGCCGATGCCGTGGCCCATGGCGCCACCGGCAAGGGCAATGATCAGGTACGCTTTGAACTGGCCTGTTACGCGTTGAACCCTGATGTTCAGGTGATCGCGCCGTGGCGCGAATGGGATCTGCAAAGCCGGACCAAACTGATTGATTTTGCGGAAAAGCATCAAATCCCGATCGCCAAAGACAAACGCGGCGAAGCGCCGTTTTCTGTGGATGCGAACCTGTTGCATACCTCGTCTGAGGGCAAAGTGTTGGAAGACCCGAGCGAAGAGGCACCCGATTATGTGTATCAACGCACGGTGCACCCCGAAGATGCGCCAGACACGCCCGAAATGGTCGAAATCACCTTTGAAAAAGGCGATGCCGTGGCGATCAATGGCGAGGCAATGTCGCCCGCCACGATCCTGACCAAACTGAACGAACTGGGTGGCAAGCACGGCGTGGGCCGGTTGGATCTGGTTGAAAACCGGTTTGTCGGCATGAAATCACGGGGGATTTACGAAACTCCGGGCGGCACGATCCTGCTTGAGGCACACCGTGGCATTGAACAGATCACGCTGGATTCCGGCGCGGGCCATCTGAAAGACAGCATCATGCCGCGCTATGCCGAACTGATCTATAATGGGTTCTGGTTCAGCCCCGAACGTGAAATGATGCAGGCGCTGATTGACAAAAGTCAGGAACACGTCAGCGGCACGGTGCGGGTGAAACTGTATAAAGGATCGGCGCGCACAGTTGCCCGCTGGTCGGATCACAGCCTGTATTCCGAGGCCCATGTGACGTTCGAAGACGATGCAGGCGCTTATGATCAAAAAGACGCGGCCGGGTTCATTCACTTGAATGCGCTGCGCCTGAAATTGATTGCCAACCGCAACAAACGCGTAAAATAGAAAACTGCCCAGACCGCGTGGGGCGGTCTGGGCGATACTCGTTACCAGACTTTATTACTTGGCGGTGATCACCTGCATCACCAGGTTGCCTTCGGGTTTGATCGGGCCGTCTTCCTTGGCGCCCAAGGTATATTCAAACACGCCGGTTTTCATTCCGCCGGTTTCGGCGTGAACCATCAACATCAGCATATCGCCCGACGCGACCGGTTCTTGCAAAATTGCGGCCACATCGGTGTTTTCACCCATGCGCAGGGGCGCATAGCCAACCACCGGGCCGGGTTTCATATCGGCATCGGTGCGGTGCACAACCAACCAGCCGTTTTCACCAGCCATCACTGTTTCGGCACTGACCACTCCGTTTGATACGTCTTGATCGGCGGCGGTGACACCGGGGGCCATGGAATGGCCGGCGGCCAAGGCAAAACCGGTGCTGGCAATCAGAGCAATGGCAGACAGGGTAAGGTTTTTCATCTTGTTCATCCTTCAGTATGGCACGCGATCCGTGTCGCGTTCCCCCATAACCACGAATGCCCAAGGCGCAGAGTTTCAAAGTTTCGATATTTTTATTCGCGCCGCATACAAGTGTTGATACGCCGCCATCCCGGCATCGGCCAATTCGCCATATTGCCCATCCAGATGCGGCAGCGCGCCTTCGGCCCCGTCAAACCCGGTTGAACGATGCACCGCCCCATACCAATGGGCCGCCCAGACCCCATCCGATGGATGCCCGCCTGCGGGCCAGTTCAACATCGCCGGATCAAACGGCAGTGTCAGCGCCGCACACAGCGCCGCAAGCGCCGCGCCCGGATTGGCGCGAATATCACCACTGTCGATCACAATCGGCGCGGCACCGGATTTGACGAAACCTTGATACAGGTTCAGTTGATGGGCAAATCCCAGATCCTCGATCGTCGGCGCCTCGCGCTTTTTGGCGTAACTGGCGACCACTCGGGCGGGATGGCGGATCAGAAACACATGCCGGGTATCGGCGGGCCAATCGGGCATGAACCCTGGCATCATATGATGTACCATGTGTTTTTGATACATGTGCCGCGCGCCCAATGGGGCAGTCAGCGCCGCGCCCACCTGCGCCGGATCGGTCGGTTCGGCGGCCAAAATCGCATCGCGCATCGGATGTTCCAGACCACTCCGGGCCAGGAACGCGCCGTAAAACGGTTCGTCCACCACATCGCAATCACTGCGCGCGCCAAAACTGTACATCATCGCCGTCGAAAGATTGCGTGGCCCCGACCACATGCATATCCGCATGACCTATCCCTTTTTTTGATTTTCCGTGACCCATATCACGAAAACCGTGCCGTGTACGGACGCCAAAAGTGGTATTTTCAACCGGCTGAGCGCCCAGAGTTTCGCCTTTAATGCCCGTGACGGTCTGGTTAAACTGCGCACGATCACCGGGGGGCATTATGGCCAATGTAAAATCTGCCATCACGCCGATGATGGCACAATTTCTTGAGATCAAGGCCGAGTATCCTCAGGCGCTTTTGTTTTATCGCATGGGCGACTTTTACGAGATGTTCTTTGACGATGCCGTGGCCGCCGCCGAGGCCTTGGATATTGCCCTGACCAAGCGTGGCAAACACATGGATCAGGACATTCCCATGTGTGGCGTGCCGGTGCATTCCGCCGAAGGGTACCTTTTGACCCTGATCCGCAAGGGGTTTCGCGTGGCCGTGTGCGAACAGATGGAAGACCCGGCCGAGGCGAAAAAGCGCGGCAGTAAATCGGTGGTGAAACGCGGTGTCGTGCGTCTGGTGACCCCCGGCACATTGACCGAGGATTCATTGCTTGAGGCGCGGCGCAACAATTTCCTCTGTGCCTATGCGCAGGTGCGCGGCGATGGGGCCTTGGCCTGGGTTGATATTTCAACGGGGCAATTCCGTGTGGCCCCCTGCCCTTTGGTGCGGTTGGGCCCGGAATTGGCCCGCCTGACCCCGCGCGAAATTTTGATCGCCGACAGTGACGATAACACGCTGTTTGACATCATAACGGAATCGGGCGCGGCCCCCACCCCACTATCGCGGGCCAGTTTTGATTCAACCAGCGGTGAAAAACGGTTGTGTGCGTTGTTTGGCGTATCATCGCTGGATGCCTTCGCCACATTTTCCCGCGCCGAGATTGCAGCGATGGCGGCGATTGTTGATTATCTGGAAATTACGCAAAAGGGCAAATTGCCGTTGCTGCGCCCGCCGATACGGGAAAGCGCGGATCGGGTGATGCAGATTGATGCCGCCACCCGCCGCAATCTGGAATTGACCCATGCCCTGTCGGGGGGGCGCGATGGATCGCTTTTGGCGGCGATTGACCGAACGTTGACCGCCGGCGGTGGGCGGCTGTTGGAACGGCGGCTCAGCAGCCCGTCACGCCATTTGCCCACCATCGACATGCGGCTGAACGCCGTGGGGTTTCTGGTGGAACAGAGCCGTATGGCCGAAGATTTGCGCGCCGCCCTACGGCGGGTGCCGGATATGGATCGCGCCCTGTCGCGCCTCGCGCTGGATCGGGGGGGGCCGCGCGATCTGACCGCGATGCGCGCGGGATTAGAGCGCGCCCGCGACATTGCGCAAATGGCGCATGAAGATATGCCACCCCTGTTGGGCGATGCCTGTCAGGCGCTTCATGGCCATGACGATCTGATCGCCCTGTTGGATCAGGCCCTGATCGCCGAACCGCCGCTGTTGCTGCGCGATGGCGGGTTTATCGCAAAAGGGTATGACGCCGAATTGGACGAGGCGCGCACATTGCGCGACGAAGGGCGCAGCGTGATTGCCGGCCTGCAGGCCGATTATGCGGCGCAAACCGGCATTTCGACGTTGAAAATCAAACATAACAACGTGCTGGGCTATTTCATCGAAACCACCGCGACCCATGCACAAAAAATGCTGTCTGCGCCGCTGTCAGATACGTTCATTCACCGCCAAACCACCGCCAATGCGGTGCGGTTCACCACTGTGCCCCTGAACGATATGGAAACGAAAATCCTGAACGCGGGCGCGCGCGCGCTTGAGATTGAAAAACGGCTCTATTCCAGCCTGACACAGGCGATACTGGCCGAATCTGGTGAAATTTCAGCAACCGCCGCCGCGCTGGCCGAACTGGATCTATCTGCCGCGTTGGCGGATCTGGCCCGCGGCGAAGATTGGGCGCGCCCGAAAATGGACGACAGCCGCGCCTTTCTGATCACCGGCGGGCGGCATCCGGTGGTGGAACAGGCCCTGCGCCGCCAAGGCACGGCCAGCTTTGTGGCCAATGATTGCGCCTTGGCCGAGCCTGACAGCGAAGCGGCGATTTGGCTTTTGACCGGGCCGAACATGGCCGGTAAATCGACCTTCCTGCGCCAGAACGCCCTGATCGCGCTGCTGGCGCAAATGGGCAGCTTTGTGCCGGCCACAACGGCACATATCGGGATCGTGTCACAACTGTTCAGCCGGGTTGGCGCGGCGGATGATCTGGCGCGCGGGCGCTCGACATTCATGGTGGAAATGGTCGAAACGGCGGCGATCTTGAATCAGGCCGATGATCGCGCCCTGGTAATATTAGATGAAATCGGGCGCGGCACCGCCACCTATGACGGATTATCCATTGCCTGGGCCACGATGGAGCATTTGCACGACAAGAACCGATGTCGCGCCCTGTTTGCCACACATTATCATGAAATGACGCAACTGGCCGACCGTCTGACAGGCGCGCAAAACGCCACGGTGACGGTCAAGGAATGGCAGGGCGATGTGGTGTTCCTGCACGAAGTGCGCAAGGGATCGGCGGATCGCTCTTATGGGGTGCAGGTGGCGCGATTGGCCGGCCTGCCACAGGCCGTGGTGGACCGCGCCAAGGTGGTGCTGGACGCCCTGGAAAAAGGCGAACGCGAAGGCGGCGCGCGCAAGGCGGCGTTGATCGACGATCTGCCGCTGTTTTCCGCCGTGGCCACCGCGGCCCCTGCCCCCACAAAACCATCGCCCGTAATGGAAAAGATCGCCCAGGTTCACCCAGACGATCTTTCACCTAAACAGGCGCTGAACCTGATTTACGAGCTAAAGGCGCTTACGACTTCGGGGTCGAGCTGACGCCAACCTGAGCCGCGCGCAGCAACCGATCATGCAACATGAACCCATGCGCCATGACCTGAATGATCTCACCCGATTTGGTGCCGGGCACCGGGGCTTCGAACATGGCCTGATGCACCGACGGATCGAATTTATCGCCAATCTCGGGTGATATCGATTTGATGCCGTGTTTGGCGAAAACCGAAATCAGCTCGCGCATGGTCAGCTCGATCCCTTCCAGAAGGCCGGAATTGGCGGCGCGCTGTTCATCGGTCACCACCTCAAGCGCGCGTTGCAGGTTATCAAACACCGGCAACATATCGCGCGACAGTTTTGATCCGCCGTAATTTTCCGCCTCTTTACGGTCACGCTCGCTGCGTTTGCGGGCGTTTTCGGCATCGGCCAGGGCGCGCATGAACCGATCGCGGAACTGATCCCGCTCGGCGCGCAGCGCTTCAAGCTGATCCTCCAGCGTTTCTTCGGCTTCGGGCGCCATTGTATCGGCCTCTCCATATCCTTCTTGTGCCAACATCTCTTCGATCTGGCTGTCTATATCGTCTTGTGGTTTGTTCATTCTTTCACCCATCAACCTCGGTCGGTCAGCAGTCTGCCTATCATCTGTGCTGTGTAATCCACAATCGGAACAATCCGACCATAGTTCAGCCGTGTCGGACCAATCACACCCACAGCGCCGATGATCTTACGGTCAGCGTTCATATATGGTGAAACGACCAAAGATGAACCCGAAAGTGAAAAAAGCTTGTTCTCAGAGCCAATAAAGATACGCACACCTTCGCCCTGATCGGTCAATTCCAGAAATTCGGCAATATCACGCTTGCGCTCAAGGTCATCAAACAGAGTGCGGATGCGATCCAGCTCGGCGGCTTCTGTCGCACTGTCGAGCAGATTGGCCCGGCCCCGCACGATCAACCGTTCGTAACGCCCGCCTTCATTTTCCCAAATTGCCAGACCGCTTTGCACCAATTCGGCGGCCAAAGTGTTCAATTCCTGCCGCCGCGCCTTGATCTCACGTTCGATCGTGTGACGCAGATCGCTCAGGGTTTTGCCTTCGGCCAAGGCATTCAGAAAATTCGCCGCCTCGCGCATGGAACTGGGCGTTTGGCCGGCCGGGGGATGGAAAATGCGATTTTCCACGTGACCATCGGCGAAAACGATCACCACCAGTGCCCGATCCGCCGCCAGGCTGACAAATTCCAGATGTTTGATCGGCGCCTCGTGTTTTGGGGTCAGTACAACACTGGCGCCATGGGTGGCCCCCGATAACGCGCCACCCACCCGATCCAGCAATGATCCCACGTCAGATTCATTGTGGCCCAGGGTTGCATCAATGCTTTCCCGGTCGGTTTCTGTCAGGCTGCTGACTTCAAGCAGGCCATCGACAAACATCCGCAGCCCTTGTTGCGTCGGGATTCGCCCCGCCGAAATATGCGGACTGCCCAGCAGGCCCAGATGCTCAAGATCCTGCATCACATTGCGAATGGTTGCCGCGCTGATCTTTTCGCTCATCGAACGGGTCAGGGTGCGCGACCCCACGGGATCGCCGGTATCAAGATACCCCTCAACCACCCGGCGAAACACTTCGCGGGATCGCAGGTTCATCTGTGACAAAATGTTCGACCCATCATTCATCGGACTAAACCCTTTGCTTGGCCAGGGGCCACTAGGCCACCCTGGGCCGCGAACGTCAATCGGGGTTGCACCGGGGGCTTTGCCTTGGGTATCACGACGCAACACTTGCAAAGGAAAGCCCATGCGCCCGTCTGGCCGTAAATTAAACGAAATGCGCCCGATTTCAATCGAAGTCGGCATCACAAAACACGCCGAAGGCTCTTGTCTGATCAAATGCGGTGATACCCATGTTCTGTGCACGGCCTCGCTGGAAGAACGCGTGCCGCCGTTTTTGAAAAACACTGGGCTGGGGTGGGTCACCGCCGAATACGGCATGTTGCCCCGCGCCACCCATACTCGGATGCGCCGTGAGGCCAAGAATGGCCAATCGGGCCGAACACAGGAAATTCAACGCCTGATCGGGCGGGCCTTGCGCGCGGGCGTTGACCGGGTGGCATTGGGCGAGCGGCAAATTTCAATCGATTGTGATGTGATTCAGGCAGATGGCGGCACCCGCTGTGCGGCAATCACCGGCGGATGGGTTGCATTGCGGTTGGCGGTGAACAAATTGATGAAAGCCGGCGATATCATCACCGATCCGATGGTCGATCATGTGGCCGCGGTGTCGTGCGGCATGTATGCGGGTCAGCCCGTGCTTGATCTGGATTACCCCGAAGACAGCGAAGCGGGCGTGGATGGCAATTTCGTTCTTACCGGTTCGGGCCGTTTGATCGAAATTCAGATGTCAGCCGAAGGCGCGACATTCTCGCGCAGCGAACTGACCGAGCTGTTGGATCTGGCAGATACAGGCATGGCCGATCTGGTTGCAGCACAAAAAGCGGCGGTCGCATGACGCGCCGTTTTGACGGCGACCGCCTGTTGGTCGCCACCCACAACCAAGGCAAGATGGACGAGATCGCCGCACTTCTCGCGCCCTATACCGTGTCCGTCACCTCAGCCAAGGATCACGAGCTTCCTGAACCGGTTGAAGACGGCACCACGTTTGTTGACAACGCCCGGATCAAAGCCCACGCCGCGGCCAAAGCCACAGGCATGATCGCCCTGTCCGACGATTCCGGTATCGAAATTGATGCACTGGATGGCGCGCCGGGGGTTTTCACCGCCGATTGGGCGGAAACCCCGAACGGGCGCGATTTCGTAATGGCCATGACCAAAACCCACGACATGCTTGAGGCAGCCAATGCGCCCTTCCCGCGAACAGCGCGGTTTTGTTGCACGTTGGTCATGGCCTGGCCCGACGGCCACGACGAGGTGTTCACCGGTGTTCTGTCGGGTCAGGTGGTTTGGCCGATGCGAGGGCAACAGGGTCATGGCTATGACCCGATATTCCAACCCGATGGTTACAATATAACACTTGGCCAAATGGATCAGGCGCAGAAAAACCAACTCAGTCATCGCGCCGATGCCTTCAAAAAACTGATGGCGGCCTGTTTTGCCTGACATCACCCCCGAGGGGGGCTTTGGCCTGTATGTGCATTGGCCCTTTTGCCAGGCCAAATGCCCCTATTGCGACTTCAACAGCCATGTGGTTGCCCGCGTTGATCACGGCCGATGGCGGGATGCCTTGGTCAGTGAAATCAAACGGTATGGCGAAATGGCCCCCAATCGCGTGTTGAACACGATTTTCTTCGGCGGTGGCACACCCAGTTTGATGGTGCCTGAAACCGTTGCCGCAGTGATCGAAACCGCCCGCGCCATTTGGCCCGGATCGAACGATATGGAAATCACGCTTGAGGCCAATCCAACCTCGGTCGAGGCTGGGCGTTTTCAGGCCTATCGCGAGGCCGGCATCAACCGAATATCCATGGGTATTCAGGCCCTGAACGACAAAGATTTGCGCCGTCTTGGGCGGCTTCATTCTGTGCGGGACGCAAAAGCAGCCTTTGACATCGCACAATCGACTTTCGACCGGGTCAGCTTTGATCTGATCTATGCGCGGCAAGATCAAAGTCTGGCAGAATGGAAGGCCGAGTTGTCAGAAGCCCTTTCCATGGCGATTGATCACCTGTCGCTCTATCAACTGTCGATCGAAGATGGCACCGCCTTTGGTGATCGCTACAACCGCGGCAAATTGCGCGGTTTGCCAAATGATGATCTGTCCGCCGATATGTATGATTTGACTCAGGATCTTTGCGGCGCTGCCGGTCTTTCAGCTTATGAGGTGTCGAACCACGCCAAAACCGGTTCTGAATCCCGTCATAACCTTATCTATTGGCGCTATGGTGATTACGTTGGTGTTGGGCCTGGCGCCCATGGCCGGCTCACCCTTGGCGGACAAAAATACGCAACCGAGGCTGTAAAACAGCCAGGCGCATGGTTGAACGCAGTGGAATCTGCAGATGGTACAACCGACAGCGCCACTGCCCTCTCGGGCAACGAACAAGCCGCAGAGTACCTGATGATGGGCCTGCGGCTGAGTGACGGTGTATCCATGCAGCGCTTTCATACTCTCGCTGAAACACCGCTTTACCCACAAAAATTGGCCGAACTACAGGCCCTATCGGTGATCGCTCTCGAAGATGACCGACTGCGCGTCACCCCAACTGGCCGCCCAATCCTCAACGAAGTGTTGCGCCAGCTTTTGACCTAAACTTTATCCGGGGTTGGAGAGCATCCGGCAAAGCTCATCCAACTCTTCCAGAGATTTATAGGTCACGCTCAACGCTCCTGACTCCATGCCAGCGTCATGGTTGATCACAACACTCATCCCGACCGCGGCGGATAAATCCTGTTCCAACGCGCGGGTGTCTGCATCTTTTTCTGCCTTTTCTTTCCTTGGCTTCGGCGTCGCGTCTGGTTTGGGGTTCTTTGCCAACGCTTCGGTTTGGCGAACCGACAAGCCTTTAGACACCACAATTTTTGCCAAGGCCGACGGATCATCGGTGGCAACCAACGCCCGCGCATGACCGGTGGAAAGCGCCCCATCACGCAACAAAGCCAACACATCATCCGGAAGGTTCAAAAGCCGCAGAAGGTTGGCGATATGACTGCGGCTTTTGCCCAATGCTTCGGCCAACTTCTCTTGGGTATGGCCGAACCGATCCATCAATTGGCGATAACCGGCTGCCTCTTCCACCGGATTCAGATCGCTCCGTTGAATGTTCTCGATAATTGCAATTTCAAGAACTTCGATATCGTCCAGTTCGCGAACAACGGCCGGCACTTCATGCAATTGGGCAAGCTGCGCGGCACGCCACCGCCGTTCACCCGCGACAATTTCGAACATCTCGGGATCACGCGGATTTTTCCGCAAGATAAGCGGTTGGATCACGCCTTTTTCCCGAATCGACGCTGCCAGTTCGCTCAGCCGTTCCTGGGGAAAGGCGCGTCTGGGTTGCTCGGGATTTGGCTCAATCCGATCAACCGGGATAAAATGGTCGATCCGGCGGGCCGGCTTGTCATCGGATTTGCCCTGTTCTGCCACCCCAACATCCGCCATCAGCGCAGACAACCCACGGCCAAGGCCACGACGTTCTTGTTTCTTATCCGACATTTCATCCAACCTTTTGCTGTGGGCCATGGTGACGCTGAACCAACTCCTGCGCCAACAAACGATAGGCAATACTGCCCTTTGATGTTGCGTCATAGGCCAAAACCGATTGGGCATATGACGGTGCCTCACTTACCCTGACATTGCGGGGAATGACGGTCTGAAACACCAGATCTTTCAGGGTTTCTCTTGCATCAAATTCGACCTGCTGCGCCAATCTGTTGCGTCCGTCATACATGGTAAGAACCACACCTTCGATCCGCAAATTCGGGTTTGCACTTTGGCGTACTTCGCGAATCGTCAACATCAACTGCGAAAGCCCCTCCAAAGCAAAGAATTCACTTTGCAATGGAACCAGAACAGAATGCGCTGCAACCATCGCATTCACCGTCAACAGACTCAGCGATGGTGGACAATCGATCAGGATATAGTCAAACCCATACTGATCCATCGCGGGTTGGCGCAACGCGTCATACAACAAAAAACTGCGTTTCTCGTTGGATAGCATTTCAATATCCGCAGAACTAAGATCGGTGGTGGCGGGTATGATCCACACTCCGTCGTCTTCGGTTGTCAAAATAACCTCTGATAGTTTTGCATCATCCAGCAACAAATCATAGGTCGTCAGAAGCCGGGTGTTTGTATCAACTCCCAAACCTGTTGACGCATTCCCTTGCGGATCAAGATCAACAATCAGAACGTTATAGCCATCTTCGGCCAAAGCCGCGGCCAGATTGATCGTTGTGGTTGTCTTCCCCACCCCACCCTTCTGATTCACAACCGCGATGATACGAGGTGTATTGGTTCGCATAAGATCAGACACGGCGGATATCTCCGATGCAAAGAATGGTGGCGTCTGGTGCAGTGATACTGGAATGGGTGGTAGCGGAAAATTGCCAAACGTTCTGAGCTTCCTTCATCTCGTCCTCAAGACGGGCCCCTTTGAGGAAAAGGGCGATGCCGGTGGGCGCGAGGTGTCGATGCGCAAAACCCAGCAGATCACCGAGCGGTGCCAGAGCACGCGCTGTCAAAACGTCGACAGATTGCGGTTCAAGATTCTCAATCCGCTGATTGATAATTTTTGGATGGATATTTGTAACCCGTGAAACGGTTCGTAAAAATTCGCATTTTCGTTGATCGCTTTCAACAAAGGAAAATTCCGCCCCGTGCTGTTTCATTGCAAGTGCAAGAGGTATCCCCGGAAAACCACCGCCACTCCCGATATCAAGAACCTGTCTGGCTTCGCCCGGGATATGTGGCAAGAGTTGTAAGGAATCGATGAAATGACGGGTCCAAATCTCATCAAGAGTGTTCGATGAAACCAGATTTATTTGCCGATTCCATTTTCTTATCGTATCCTCAAATGCGCAAAGGTCAGAATATGTTTCACGTGAAACATACGGAACCTGGGATTGAAGCTCTTCAAAAGAAATCACCACTTTACGCAACTCTCGACATATTCTTTACCGCTGACAAGATTATCGACAGTCCGGCTGGTGTCATCCCCTCAACCCGTGCCGCTTGGGCAAGAGACCCAGGCCGCGCTCTTTCCAGCTTGCTTTTCAGCTCGTTTGACAACCCGCTGATGCTATTCAGATCAAGATCACTGGGTATCAAAATCTCTTCATCTCTCTTCAGTGCCGCAATATCGCGATCCTGACGTTCGAGGTAGATCGCATATAACGCCTCACGTTCAATCTGCACCGATGTTTCTGGATCAATTTCAGACAAGCGGCCATCGAGCTTGACCAAATCTGAAAATGAAACCTGTCCCAGGCTAAGCAACTGATACGACGTCCGACGGGATCCATCGTTGGATACCTCAATTCCGGCCTTGATCGCATCATTTGAGGTCCAACTCCGCTCAGACAGAAGTGCGCGTGCCGCCTCAAGCCGACCTAGTTTTTCTTGGAACTTCGAATACCTCTGTTTTGAAACACAGCCCACCCCTTGTCCGATTTCGGTCAACCGCTGATCGGCATTATCAGCGCGCAGGGAAAGCCGAAATTCTGCGCGAGACGTGAACATTCGATAGGGTTCAGTGACCCCGCGAGAGACCAAATCATCAATCAACACGCCAATATAACTGGTCGAACGTTGAAAGATAAGCGGCTCCTGCTCACTGAAACGTAATGCGGCATTCAGCCCAGCAACCAATCCCTGCGCCGCTGCCTCTTCATATCCCGTGGTGCCATTGATCTGTCCGGCAAGGTACAGACCGGACACGCCCTTATACTGCAAACACTGGTCCAATGCGCGCGGATCAATATAATCATACTCAATCGCGTATCCCGGTTGCAGGATAACCGCGGATTCCAAACCAAATATAGAACGCACGTAATCCAGCTGCACATCTTCTGGCAAAGATGTGGAAATGCCGTTCGGATACACCGCATTCGATGTTAAACCTTCGGGTTCAAGAAAAATCTGATGCGAGGTTTTATCAGCGAACCGAACTATTTTGTCCTCAATCGACGGGCAATATCGTGGGCCGATACCTTCGATTGAACCGCCATACATCGCCGAACGATCAAGGTTATCCCTGATGATCGCGTGAGTCCGTTCGTTAGTATGTGTAATGCCACAACTGATCTGCTGCGCTGTTGGACCATTGGAAAGAAAACTGAACATAACCGGATCGTCATCGCCGGGCTGCATTTCAAGAGCCGACCAGTTGATCGATTTCGTATCCAGCCGCGGTGGGGTACCAGTTTTCAAACGACCCAGCGGAGCGCCGAGAGTTGTGAAAGTATCAGCCAGGCGTGTTGATGCATTCGCCCCCATTCTGCCACCGACGATCTTTCGCTCGCCAATATGGATCAGACCGCGAAGGAACGTTCCTGTCGTTACAATGACGTTTGGCGCGCTTATCACAGACCCATCCGCCAGAACGACGCCGCTAACGACATGTCCCGATAAAGCCAAGTCGACAATCTCGCCTTGAATAACCGACAGGTTCTCCTGCGCGGCAAGCTCAGATTGAATAGCCAGCCGGAACAACTCGCGATCCGCCTGGGCGCGCGGCCCTTGCACGGCTGGGCCTTTCTTTCGGTTCAAAAGCCGAAACTGGATTCCGGCCTTGTCAGCGGCGCGACCGATAATTCCATCAAGGGCATCAATCTCGCGCACCAGATGGCCTTTACCCAGGCCGCCAATTGCAGGATTACAGGACATGGCGCCGATGGTTTCAGGATCCATCGTGACCAATGCTGTTTTGACTCCCATACGCGCGCTGGCATGGGCCGCCTCGGATCCCGCGTGACCCCCGCCAATTACGACGACGCCGAAGTCAAATTGTTTCACGTGAAACACTCCTTATTTACCCAGGCAAAAGGTGGCGAAAACCTCGTCAAGAACATCTTCTACACCGATCCGTCCGACCAGAGAATCCAGCGCGCGAACAGCACTGCGCAGAGATTCGGCAGCCAGTTCCGCCTGGTCTGGCCCCTGCCCTACAACATTTTTCGCTGCAAACAAAGCCTCGATCCCCCGCTGAAGCGCAATCCGATGCCGTTCCCGGATCATGATACTGGCTGACCCGGCGCGCTGTTGCAATCTATCGGATACGTCCTTTAGCAGAAGGTCAATTCCGGCGCCGGTTTTCCCCGATATCGAACGCATTGTCCCATCGGCCAAATCGCCCTTACCAAGGTAAATCAAGTCGTCCTCTTCCAGATCGACGCCAAGAGATTCATCAACACTTTGAACCAATGCAATCCGCAGATCTGCCATCGACGCGCGCTTTTTCGCGCGATCTACGCCAATCTGTTCAATCTGATCCGAAGTTTCGCGCAGCCCAGCAGTGTCCAACAGCGTAACCGGTAAACCGTCAATCTCCATCCTTACCTCAATAACATCACGGGTCGTGCCGGCAATTTCTGACGTAATCGCCGCGTCGCGCCCCGCCAATGCGTTGAGCAATGTCGATTTTCCGATATTTGGTGCGCCGATGATCGCAACTTCAAAACTATCGCGTACTCGTTCGGCGGCGTGACTGCCCGATGCCTGCTGCTGTAGGTCTCTCAACGTGGTATCAATCAGCGAGGTCACTTCGGGCGACACATCGATTGGAACCTCTTCATCGGCAAAGTCTATCGTCGCTTCAAGAAGTGCGGCCGCGCGGATGAGATTGCGCCGCCAGCCTTCGGTCAATGCGCCAATTTCGCCCGAAAGAACCCGCTGTGCCTGTTTTCTCTGAACTTCTGTTTCGGCCTCGATCAGATCGGCCAAGCCTTCGACCTGTGTCAGATCAAGACGGTTGTTATACAGTGCGCGCTTGGTAAATTCGCCTGGCTCTGCCAGTCGCAGATCGGGCAGATCACCCAGACGCCGTAGGATGGCATTGGTGATCGCGATACTGCCGTGGGTTTGCAGTTCAACAGTTTCTTCGCCGGTAAAGCTTTTGCCAGCGGGAAATGTTATCACCAATCCTTCGTCCAACATCGCCCCGTCTGTATCGCGAATAATCCGCAAGGATGCACGGTGCGCCGGTGGCACATCCCCGACGAGGGTCTGACAGGCCGCAAATGCGCTTGGCCCTGATATTCGTGTAACTGTCACGCCCGCCTTGCCCCGTGCCGTGGCCGGAGCGAAAATCGTTTCCATGTTTGCGATCCTAGGGGTCGGCCAGTTTTAGGTGTTCATTGAGTCGAAGAAATCAGCGTTGGACTTTGTCTGTTTCAATTTCGAGATCAGGAATTCAATCGCATCGGTGGTGCCCATCGGGTTGAGAATCCGGCGCAGAACATATGTTTTCTGCAAATCGCCCTTTTCAACCAACAATTCTTCCTTGCGAGTTCCGGATTTGAGGATATCCATCGCCGGATATACCCGTTTATCCGCCACCTTGCGATCCAGCACGATTTCACTATTACCAGTGCCTTTGAATTCTTCAAAGATCACTTCGTCCATCCGGCTGCCTGTGTCGATCAGGGCGGTTGCGATGATGGTCAGTGAACCACCCTCTTCGATATTACGCGCCGCACCAAAAAACCGCTTTGGCCGCTGCAACGCATTGGCATCAACACCGCCTGTCAGCACTTTACCTGATGACGGAACGACAGTGTTGAATGCCCGCCCCAAACGGGTGATCGAATCCAAAAGGATCACCACATCACGTTTATGTTCGACCAGGCGTTTTGCCTTTTCGATCACCATTTCCGATACCGCAACGTGGCGCGTTGCAGGTTCATCAAAGGTCGACGATATCACTTCGCCCTTCACCGACCGCTGCATGTCGGTCACTTCTTCGGGGCGTTCATCGATCAATAGCACGATCAGATACACCTCGGGATGATTCTTTTCGATCGAATTGGCAATGTTCTGCAACAAAACGGTTTTACCCGTGCGCGGCGGTGCAACAATCAATGACCGCTGACCTTTGCCGATCGGCGCCACCAGATCAATGATCCGCGCCGAGCGGTCCTTGACCGTTGGATCGTCAAGTTCCAGCTTGAACCGTTCGTCGGGGTACAGCGGCGTCAGGTTGTCAAAGGCAACCTTGTGGCGGGCCTTTTCCGGCTCTTCGAAATTGATCGTCTCACTTTCGACCAAGGCGAAATAACGTTCATTTTCATCGGGGCCACGAATCACGCCTTCGACAGTGTCGCCAGTTCGCAGGGCGTATTTGCGGATCAACTCTGGTGAGACATAAATATCGTCGGGGCCGGGCAGATAGTTGGCCTCGGGCGATCTCAGAAATCCGAAACCGTCTTGCAACACCTCCAAAACGCCATCACCGCCGATGATCCATTCATCGTCGGCCCGCTCTTTCAGGATCGAGAACATCATCTCGCCTTTGCGCATGGTCGATGCGTTTTCAATCTCAAGCTCTTCTGCCAGCGCCAAAAGGTCTTTGGGGCTTTGCACCTTGAGATCGGCAAGGTTCAAACGGTCCTGGGTCATGGTCAGATATCCTTAGCAGACACCAAAGCGCCGCTGTCATTTATTCAAGGGAGAACACACGATCGAATGACCGCACGCAGCAGATAGGCCGGATACCAGTGAAAGTCAATCTTGCTTAGAATGGTTTGGCGATAACCGAAAACACGATGACAATCATCAGCACAGTCGGCACTTCGTTCATCTTGCGAAAATACGATCCTGCCTTGGTGTTTTGCCCTGCTGCCAACACTTTGCGCTGACCCGCACACCACATATGAAACCAGGTCATGCCAATCACCGCCAGGGCCTTGATCCAGGGCCACCAGGAGGCCCAGTCGATCATCCCGGGGGTGGCGACCATGATCAGCCCAAACAGCCATGTGGCAATCATTGCGGGGTTCATGATCAACTTAAGAAGCTTACGCTCCATCATTTGAAAAAGACCATCGGTTTCACTGCCGACCTGCACCTGTTCGGTGTGATGCACAAACAGGCGTGGCAGATAAAATATGCCCGCCATCCAAGAGATCACTGAAATGATATGCAGGGATTTTACCCATGGGTAAGCGACATAAAGCAGATCTGACATGGCGTGTCCTTTGGAAAACCCGACCCTCTCTATTCAATAAATAAGATAGAAAGAAAAGAAGATGATGATAGTAGACGCGGTGGATAACGGGGATTATTCGGTTGCCCAAGGGTTTGTCCACGATCGATCTGAGCGGAACTGCCTGTTTGCGGATGAACGGGGATAAATATGAAAACACATGAATTTTCAATATGTTGATGAAATATCTGATGTGTATATCCACGGGGTCAACTGGGTATCGCCACGGGATATCCGATGTTGTCCACATCTGTGAATTTCCCTCTGTCCACGGTGGACAAACATGGGCCGGCCCGTGCAGAAAACGATGAGTTATGCAAAGGCCCTGTTGATCTGCCGTTTTGTCCGAGTCGCCCATTTTTCATCCCGCCGTTTATCCACGGATTTATCCCATGCCCAAACCGATCATTCTGGCCTCAACCTCGGATATCCGCCAACAGCTGTTGCGCAACGCCGGTGTCATCTTTGATGCGGTGCCGGCCCGGATCGATGAGGCGGCGATCAAACAATCCATGTTGGCCGAACAGGCCACGCCGCGCGATATTGCCGATGCCCTGGCCGAATTCAAAGCCCGCAAAATTGCCACCAAACATCCCGGTGCCGTTGTGATTGGCTGTGATCAGGTGCTTGATCTGAACGGGACCGTGCTAAGCAAGGCGCCGTCACCTGATGTGGCAAAACAACAGTTACAGGCGTTGTCAGGCCAGAAACACCAATTGTTGTCGGCGGTTGTGGTGTATGAAGATGCCAAACCGGTCTGGCGGCATATGAACGTGGTACAGATGCACATGCGCACCCTGAGCGATGATTATATCGATCAGTATCTTACCCGAAACTGGGACAGTGTGCGCAATTGCGTTGGCGCCTATAAACTGGAAGAAGAAGGCGCGCGCCTTTTCAGCCGGGTTCAGGGTGATTATTTCAGTGTTCTGGGCCTGCCGCTGCTTGACCTCTTGTCCTATCTCACACTCAAAGGCATGTTAGATTCATGACCGATCAAAAAATCCCTCTGGCCGGCGTTATCGGCTCTCCTATCGCGCACAGCCGCTCTCCTGCGTTGCACCAACATTGGCTGCGCACCATGGAGATTGCGGGCTATTATATACCGATGGATGTGGCACAGGCCGATCTGGCCCATGTGATCAGAACGCTGCCGCAAATGGGGTTTGTCGGTTGTAACGTCACGATTCCCCATAAAGAGGCGGTGTTGGATCTGGCCGATCTTGTGACGGATCGCGCGGCCCTGATCGGGGCGGCAAATACGTTGATTTTTCGGGCCGATGGGAAAATTCACGCCGATAACACCGATGGCTATGGGTTTATTCAGAATTTGAAAGAAGGCGCGCCCCATTGGGATCCGCGGTCGGGGCCGGCAGCGGTGTTTGGGGCCGGCGGGGCCGCACGTGCGATTATCACATCGCTGATTGATGCCGGCGCGCCGGAAATCCGGCTGACCAACCGCACCCGCGCCCGATCCGAGGCATTGCGCGCCGAATTTGGCGCCAAAATCGTGGTTTATGATTGGGTCAAGGCCGGCAATACGTTGGACGGGGCGCAAACCGTGGTGAATTCCAGCTCGCTTGGGATGGTGGGCAAACCCGATTTTCGGGTGCCGCTGGATGGTTTGTCATCTTCGGCCGTGGTGACCGATCTGGTTTATACCCCGCTGGATACCACGTTTTTGCAACGCGCCCGCGAATTTGGCTGTACCACCGTCGATGGCTTGGGCATGCTGATTTATCAGGCCGCGCCGGCGTTTGAGCGGTGGTTTGGCACCCGACCCGAAGTTGACAGCGCCACGCGTGAGGTGGTGCTGGGCCAATGACGCGGCCTTATCTGATTGGGCTGACAGGTTCCATCGGCATGGGAAAATCGACGACGGCACAGATGTTTGCCGATCTCGGGATTCCGGTGTGGGATGCGGATTCTGCCGTGCATCGGTTATATTCCGGTGCGGGGGCGGTTGCCCTGTCACATCTTTACCCGGATGCGGTGCGTGATGGGCAGGTTGATCGCGGTGTTCTGAAGGCCTGGATCGCCCGTGATCCCACCGCCCTGCCCCAGATTGAACAGGTGATTCACCCCTTGGTGGCGGCGGATCGCGCCGAATTTATTACCCGAACCAAAGCACCGATTGTGGTTCTGGATATTCCGCTGCTGTTTGAAACCAACAGCCAAGGCGAATTTGACAAGGTTGTTGTGGTGTCGACCGATGCCGGGGAACAGCGCCGCCGTGTCATGGAACGCCCCGGCATGACGCGGGATCATTTTGAAACGATCCTTGCCAAACAAATGCCCGATGGACAAAAACGCGCGCAGGCCGATGTGGTGATTGACACAACAACCCTGGAAACGGCCCGATCTGCGGTGAACCGCCTGATTGCCAATATCAAACAGGAGCAGAAAATTGCGTGAGATTGTTCTTGATACCGAAACCACCGGGTTTGAGCCTGAATCAGGCGATCGCATCGTTGAAATCGGCGCGGTCGAGTTGCACAATCACATGCCAACGGGCCGCACCTTTCACGAATATATCTGCCCCGAACGGTCAATGCCGCAAGAGGCGTTCGAAGTGCATGGGTTGGGCGATGATTTTCTGCGCGACAAACCCAAATTCGCTGCCATCGGTCAGAAATTTCTGGATTTTGTCGGTGATGCCAAACTGGTAATCCACAACGCCGCGTTTGATATGAAATTCCTCAATGCGGAACTGGGCTGGATCAACCTGCCGAAATTGCCGTGGGAACAGGCGATTGATACCTTGGCGATTGCCCGCAAACGGTTTCCCGGCTCGCCTGCGTCATTGGATGCCCTGTGCCGCCGGTTCGGCATCGACAATTCATCGCGCACCCTGCACGGCGCATTGCTCGATTCCGAAATCCTGGCCGAAGTTTATTTGGAATTGATCGGCGGGCGGCAGCCTGATCTGGTTTTGGCACCGGTGGGTGACGAACACTCTACATCCGGGTCAAACGAAACATGGCGTCCACGCCCGCGCCCTGCTCCCTTGCCCCCGCGCATCACCGAGGAAGAAACCGCCGCCCACCGCGCGTTTGTTGCGGCGATGGGCGAAACGGCCGTTTGGGTGCAAAAGGCCTAGTTCGGCTTTGCGGCGTCACCATTTTGCGCGGCCTGCGCGGCCTGTGCGGCGGCACGCTGTTGCAGGCTTTGGCGATAAAGCGCAACAAAATCAATGGTATCCAGATTCAGTGGTGCGAATCCGCCATCATGGGTCACATCGCTGACAATGCGGCGAATGAACGGGAACAACATGCGCGGGCATTCGATCAGCAAAAAGGGGTGCATCTGTTCGTCTGGCACGTTTTCAATGGCAAAGATCCCGCCATATTCCAGCTCAAGCACGAACAAGGTGTTGTTGGTTTCCTTGTCACGCGATGTGATGTTGAACTTGCCGATAACCTCGTACTGGCCCTCATTGCGTTTTTTCGCATCCAGCGCGACCTGAACCTGAACATCGGGGGTCACATTGCCGCCGGTGCCCTTGCGCGCCACGATGTTTTCAAACGACATATCGCGAATGAACTGGCCCAGAATGCGCAGTTGTGGTGCGGCGGGGGCTTTGGGCTCTTCTGGGGTCGCGGGGGTGGTATCGGATTCAGCCATCATCGGCTCCTCAATCGTTGGATTTTCGCGTGTTTAACAGGTCTGATCTGCGCCCTCAATGGCGAGTCCAGCCAGACGGATTGTTCGGGGCCGGATGGGTTGGGGTTTTGGGCGGGTCGACTTCGGTGTAATCACCGTCAATCACATCGCCCCGGGTGCGCGGGCCGGGCCTTGGGGTTTGGCGCGGATCGCCGTATCCGAAACTTTGCACTGTGATCCGGGCCTTTATAAATTGAAACGCCGCGCGCCGTACCGCCGGAATCAACAGGGCAAAACCGGCCGCATCGGTGAAAAAACCGGGGGTCAGCAACAAAGCGCCGGCAAACAATATCATCGCGCCATGGGCCAAGGGTTCGGTCGGGTCATTCAACCGCTGAAACGATCCGCGCAGTTGCGAAAGCGCCAGCGCACCCTGTGTGCGCACCAGAAACGTGCCCAAAACCGCCGTCAGCACGACAATCGCCAATGTCGGCCACAGCCCGATCAGCCCGCCAATTTGGATAAACAGCGCAATTTCAACAATTGGCACCGCCAGAAATAACATAAACAGCCACATGACAACCTCCTGGGTTCGGGGCAATGGTGGACTTGGCCACGGTCCAACCCTACATAGGGAAGAACACCGCCTGTTACCAACCCCGCCCGCCAAGATGGGCCGCCCAAATGAGGTTTAGATGAGTTCTGCCGTGATCCAGCTTTTGGTTTTGGCCGCGATTGCCGTTTTCCTGATTCTGCGGTTGCGCAGTGTATTGGGAACGCGGGACGGCTTTGAAAAACCGCCCATCGCCGGGCCGTCGCCCGATGCAAAACGCAACCGCCCCGAATTCGAAGTGATCGAAGGCGGGCCAGACCGTGATATCACCGATCATGTTACCGATGGCAGCCCAAGTGCCAAGGCATTGGCAGACATGAAAAAGGTCGAACCCGGTTTCAACGTGACAGAATTCATGCAGGGCGCGCGCGGGGCCTATGAAATGATCCTGATGGCGTTTGAGCACGGCGATATCAAGGATGTGCGCGATTTCATGTCACCCGAAGTGGCCGAGGCATTCGATGATGTCATCCGACAGCGCCATGAACAGGGTTTGACGGTTGAATCCACCTTTGTCGGTCTGCGCGATATCGCCCTGAACGAGGCCGAATTTGACCGTGACAGCAAATTTGGCGAAATCACTCTGCGCCTGACGGCCGAACTTATCTATGTGGTGCGCGACAAGGGCGGCGATATCATTGAAGGCAGCGCGACCGAGATCAAACGCCAGCGCGATGTCTGGACGTTTGGGCGCACCATGGGTGCCAACGATCCCAATTGGCAGCTTGTCGCCACCGGGGAATGATGCGTGGGCTGGCCGCAGCCTGCCTTGCGGGGCTATTGGCCATGACTGGCCCCGCCGCGTCCGATGCGGCGCACAAGATCCTGTCGTTTGATGATTTGAAAGGGTGGGCCGATGATGATCATCAGGCCGCCCTTGACGTGTTTTTGAATACCTGCCGTGACATGCGCGATCCCGAATGGCGGGGCGTGTGCAACTTTGCCAAACAACAGACCAATGCCAGAACATTTTTCGAATTGTTCTTTCGCCCTGTTCTGATCGAAGACGGTCAGCCAATGCTGTTCACCGGGTATTACGAACCTGAATTGAACGGCTCACGCTATCAGGGCGGGCGATACCAGTATCCGCTGTACAGCCTGCCTGATGAGGCCCGGTCAGGTCAGGCCTGGTTTTCGCGGCGTGATATTGAAGAACAGGATGTGTTGGCGGGGCGCGATCTGGAAATTGCCTGGATTGATGATCCGGTGGATGTGTTTTTCCTGCATGTGCAGGGCTCTGGGCGGATAAAACTGCCGGATGGGTCGTATGTGCGGGTGGGGTATGGTGGCAAGAACGGCCATGATTACCGCTCGATCGGGCGGGAATTGGTCCGTCAGGGGGTGTACGAGGCGCATCAGGTGTCGGCCCAGGTGATTCGAAACTGGGTCAAACGCAACCCCGAAGAGGGCGCAGAACTGCTGCGCCACAATCCATCCTATGTTTTTTTCCGTGAGGTCAGCGAAGTGCCCGCCGACAAGGGGCCGCTGGGTGCGATGAACCGATCGATCACCACCTTGCGATCCATCGCCGTTGATCCGCGCTATACCCCTTTGGGCGCGCCGGTCTGGATCGAAAAGGGTGGGCGTGGGCAGATGCGCAAATTGATGATCGCCCAAGACACCGGCAGCGCCATAAAAGGCGCGCAGCGGGCCGATATCTTTTTTGGTACGGGGGCTGTTGCCGGGCGGCAGGCCGGCCGGGTGCGTGACCCCGGGCGCATGATTGTTCTGATGCCGATTCAGCGCGCCTATGCGCTGGCCCCCGGGATATAACCGATGTCACGACGGCGCGAACCCCGACGGCTGAACCCCGACGAAGCCGAACTGTGGCAGCGGGTGGTGGAACATGCGGTGCCGATGCATCCGGCCCGCGCCCCAGATGCGCCGGCCCCGGTGCCACAGCCGGCGGCGCCGCCAAAGAAACCCGTGCCGCCGCCCATTGCCCCGTTTGCGATCAAAGGCAGCCGGTCAGAACCCCGGGTCAAAACCGACACCGCGCCGCCCCTGTCACAACAGGTATCCCAAGGCCCGTTGGCCATGGATCACAAGGCGTTCACAAAAATGCGCCGGGGCAAATTGCCCGTTGAGGGGCGGATCGATCTGCATGGCATGACCCTGGATCAGGCACAGCCGACCTTGATCAACTACATCATGGGGTCACAGGCCATGGGCAAACGTCTGGTTCTGGTGATCACCGGCAAGGGCGGGCGCAAACGCGACCGCAATGAATGGCACAATGGCCATGGCGCGCTGAAACGTCAGGTGCCGCACTGGTTGCGCATGGCCCCCGTAGGCGCAAAAGTGTTGCAAGTGAGCGAAGCACATCAAAGCCATGGCGGATCAGGCGCTTATTACGTCTATCTTCGGCGCAACCGGTAAACTGCGCCGCGCCTTGGCGATGGCAATGGTAGACAGTACAGCCGTGATGGCGAAATAGGCCGAGATCGCAAACATCTGTACCGGAAAAACGATGTCAAAATCCACAAAAACCGATGTGATCCCCGGCCCGATGGCCGATCCGAACACCATGATCGCGGCGGCCAAGGCTTTGATCGCGCCGATATGACGGGTGCCGTAAAATTCGGCCCAGAACGCGGCGGGAATGGTCGCTTGTGCGCCGGTGCCTAGCCCGAAAATCATCATCGCAATCGCCCCACCCCACAGGGTTTCGGCCTGTGCCATGACAAAAAACGCCACCATGAAGGGGATCATGTACAATTGCATCAAACGCGCGGTGCCAAACCGGTCAATCAACGCGCCGGTGGTGAATGTGGTCGCGATAGAGGTGACAGTAAACAGCGGCAAAAGCGCGGCAAAATCAATCAGCGCCCAACCTTTCACTTCGGTCAGATGCACCTGGTGAAAAAACATCGCTGTGCCCCAGGCCGGCGGGCCCAACAACAGCGGGATCATCGCCCAGAACAACCAATGGTGCAAAACATCGCGCCTTGTCCAATGGCGTGCGGTCATGCCCACGGCGTTTGAGCTTTCGGCCACCGATTGCGGTGTGCGTTCAGCGCGCAACAGCCGCAGAATGATTGGCAGGGTGCACAAGACCAACGCGGCGGCAATCACCCACAGCCAGCGCCAGTTCATCACATCCAACAGCGCCACAAATATGATCGGCAGCACCGCCTGCCCCAGGGCAAACCCCATGGCCGCCACGGATAAGGCCCGCCCCCGCGCGGCCACAAACCACCGCGCCATGGCAACAATGCTGAGATGGCTCATCATGCCCTGGCCGGTGAACCGCAGGGCAAACACCAAAAGGATCAGCATCCAGACCCCGGCCCCCGCCGCCATCGCCAGACAGGTGGCGGCCAAAGCCAGGCACACAAACACCGCCAGCCCGCGAATGCGAAACCGGTCGGTCAACACCCCGGCCCAAATCATCGCCACTGCCGATGCGGTGGTGGCCACCGTATAGATCAGGCCCCATTGCCCGTGCGACAGGCCATAGTCGCCCATAATCTCACCCGCGAAAAGCGAGATGAAAAACGTCTGCCCATAGCTGGACGTAAACGAAAGCAAAATACCCGCCGTCAGAAACAGCCAGTTTTCGCGCAGGAATGTGACAAAGCTCATACCCCTGTTTCGGCCCGTTGGGGCCGAAAGGGAAGGGGGGTTAAAGCACGTAACGGCTCATATCTGCGGATCTGGCCAGTTCGCCCAGATTTGCCTCAACAAATTCGGCGTTTACGGTGATGTCATCGCCCGCCCGGTCAGGCGCGGTGAAGGACAGTTCTTCAAAAACCCGCTCCATGATCGTGTAAAGGCGGCGCGCGCCGATGTTTTCGATTGCCTCGTTCACCTCAAACGCGATTTTGGCCAAGGCTTTGATGCCGTCTTCGGTGAAGGATACCGTCACCTGTTCGGTGTTCATCAATGCGGTGTACTGCAAAGTCAGCGCATTGTCGGTTTCGGTCAGGATGCGCACGAAATCCTCTTCGGTGAGGGGGCGCAATTCCACCCGGATCGGCAACCGCCCCTGTAATTCGGGCAACAAATCCGAAGGTTTGGCAATGTGAAACGCGCCCGAGGCAATGAACAGGATGTGATCGGTTTTGACCGGCCCGTGTTTGGTGGATACGGTTGTGCCCTCAATCAGGGGCAACAAATCGCGCTGCACGCCTTCGCGGGAAACATCGCCGCCACGGGCATCCTTGCGCGCGCATACCTTGTCGATCTCATCCAGAAACACGATGCCGTTTTGCTGGACCGCCTCAAGGGCGGCCTTGGTCACGGTTTCATCGTCCAGCAGTTTATCGGCCTCTTCGCTTAGCAAAACACCATAACTATCGGCGACAGTCAGCTTTTTGCGCACGGTGCGCTGCCCGAGTTTGCCAAACAGATCGCCAAGGTTCATCATGCCGCCCATCTGGCCCGGCTGCATCCCCGGAATTTCCATATTGCCCAATGGGTTTGACGTATCGGACACCTCAAGTTCGATCACGGTCTGATCCAACTCGCCATTGCGCAGCTTCTTGCGAAACATCTCGCGGGTCTGATCGCGCGCGCCCTCGCCGGCGATGGCCTCAAGAACCCGTTCTTCGGCGTTTTCCTGGGCGCGGGATTTCACATCTTCGCGCATATGATCGCGGGTCATGGTGATGGCGGATTCCACCAGGTCGCGGATGATCTGTTCCACATCGCGGCCCACATAACCGACCTCGGTAAACTTGGTCGCCTCAACCTTGAGAAATGGCGCGCGGGCCAGTTTGGCCAACCGACGCGAGATTTCGGTTTTGCCCACACCGGTGGGGCCGATCATTAGAATATTTTTCGGATACACCTCATCGCGCAGATCATCGCCCAATTGTTTGCGCCGCCAGCGGTTGCGCAGGGCCACGGCCACGGCGCGTTTGGCGTCTTTCTGGCCGATGATAAACCGGTCCAGTTCAGACACGATTTCGCGGGGGGTCAGATCACTCATTACGGGGCCTCTCTGTCGCTGCCGGTTTGCCGGCGCGATCGAATTTTATGATTTGCTCAACTTTTCAACGGTCAGATTGCCGTTGGTATAGACACATATATCGGCGGCAATCGCCATGGCGCGGCGCGCGATGTCTTCGGCATTGGCGTCGGTATCCATCAGGGCGCGCGCGGCGGCCAGGGCATAATTGCCCCCCGATCCGATGGCGGTGACGTCATGTTCGGGTTCCAACACATCGCCCGCGCCGGTGATCACATACAGATCGGCACCATCGGTCACGATCAGCATCGCCTCAAGTTTTTGCAGGTATTTATCGGTGCGCCAGTCCTTGGCCAATTCAACCGCCGCGCGCTGCAACTGGCCCGGTGTGGCGTCCAATTTCGCCTCAAGCCGTTCAAGCAGGGTAAAGGCATCGGCGGTCGATCCGGCAAACCCCGCCACCACGTCATAGCCACCGGGGCTGAGGCGGCGCACCTTGCGCGCAGTACCTTTGATAACCGTCTGGCCCAGGGACACCTGCCCATCACCCGCGATCACCACTTCGCCGCCCTTGCGCACACCGATGATGGTGGTGCCGTGCCAGCCGGGGAATTCTTGCTTTGCCATAATTTACACTCCGTTTGGGGTTATATGGACAGGGTGGGGCGCGTTGCCAACCCATACGCAAAAGGGCGCCCCATGGGACGCCCTTTTTAACAAGCGGTGCAAGCCGATCAAATTTCTTCTTTGATCCAGTTTTCCAAGGCGGCCTTGGGGGCGGCGCCGACTTTGTTCGATACGACTTCGCCGTTTTTGAACATGAACAGGGCCGGAATACCGCGCACGCCCATTTGGGCGGGGGAGTTGGGGTTTTCGTCAACGTTGACCTTGACGATTTTCACCCGGCCTTCGTATTCGGCGCTCAGCTCTTCCAGGGCGGGGCCGATCTGTTTGCACGGGCCGCACCATTCGGCCCAGAAATCCACGATCACGGGGATGTCGGATTGTTTCACTTCGGCGTCGAAAGTATCATCGGTGACAGCTACGGTGGCCATGGCGCATTCTCCAAAGGGCTATATTTACGGCTGAAACCTATGAACCCTGCCGGGCGTCGTCAAGGTGTGGTGGCCGGTTCAAAGGCCCTGGTCACAATGTCGTGGGGCAGGGGCATCAATGTGGCGGTTTTGGTCCATAGAATTGCCGTATCAATCCGGTGGTCTGGATAGATCTGCGCCAAGGCAGCGGCATAAGCGCCCATTTGCCGCAACAATCCATCGGGCACCGCCTCGGGCGTTTCCGGCACCACGGTGTTGGATTTGTAATCAATCGCCAAAACCGCGTCATCGGTAACGATCAACCGGTCGATATTGCCATAAAGCGGCAAGCCGTTGATTTGTGCGGTGATTGCAACCTCGGCCAAGGCGCCGGGCGCGAAGAGATCACCAAGGGTGGGGGTGTTCAACACCTGTTGCACCTCGGGAAACACATCATTGGCGCGATCCGGGCCAAGCAGGCTGTGCGCTGCGGTGATCCATTGCTCGGCGGGCAGGGTGGGCAGATGCTCCAACAACAGATGAATATCGGTGCCGCGCGCCATCTGTTCCTCTTGGGTCAATAGCGCGGTTTCCCCCGGGAGGGCCTTTGCCCCGCCCAGATTGGATGGGCTGATCGGTTTCACCTCGGCCACATGGGGGGCCGGTTGTGTCAGCCAGCCGGGCAGGGCCGGTGTTTCATGTTTATCATCGGCGGTTGTCTCCACTGCGCCCGCGGCCCAATCGCGGTGGGAATGGCGGATGCCCTCACCGGTGGGGCAGGCCAGTGTTTCACACGGCAGCGTCTCTAATCCGGCCTCTATCGCCTCGTACCACGACGGCGACACCATATCGCCCGCGCCACAAATGATCAGCCAGGTTTCCGCCCGGGTCATCGCCACATATAACAGGCGCGCGCGCTCGGCCTCGTCCGACGCGACGATTTGCGCCTTGGCGTCGGATAGTACCGTTGGCATGTCATCGGCCTTGGTGCGCCATAACAGGGTGCCATCCGGGGCCGCAAACACCTGATCGCGGGGGTCGGATTTTTTGCGTAACGTATCGGGCAGGATCACGATGGGCGCCTCCAGCCCCTTGGCGCCATGCACCGTCATCACCCTGATCCGGTTGCCCGCACTGTCGGCCTGACGTTTGACATCCACATCATCGGCATCAAGCCAGGCCAGAAACCCTGTCAGGCTGGGAATATCCATGCGTTCATAGGCCAGCGCCTGATTTAGCAGCTCATCCAAGCCATCTTGCGCCTCGGGGCCCAACCGGCCCAACAGGTTTATCCGACCGTGGTGGCGCAAGAGGATCCGTTCCAACAGGTCATAGGGGCGCAGAAAATCGGCACTGCGGCGCAGATCATTGATGGTGGCCATGGTTTCTGGATAATTTTCGGCTTTGTTGCGCAAAGCCTGCCACAGATAGGTTTCCGACCGTTTCGCCGCCAATGCGAACAGATCTTGTTCGCTCCAACCAAACAGCGGCGAGCGTAGGGCGCAGGCCAGGGCATAATCATCCTCGGGCGTGGCCAGAAACGCCAAAAGCGCGCGCAAATCGCGCACAGCCAGTTCAGCCCCCAATTTCAACCGATCTGCCCCGGCAATATCAAGGTTCTGCGCCTTGCAAGCGCGGATAATTTCACTGAACAACCGTTTGCGCCGCTGCACCAAGATCAGAAAATCGCCGGGGCGGACCGGGCGACGGGTGCCTTTTTCCGCTGGAATAGTCTCTTTTTCGTCGATCATGCGTTTGATTTCGGCGGCGATATGGTGCGCCAGTTGCACATCCGCCGCGCTGGCGCTGACCCGATCCACCGGATCGTACCATGGGCCATCTTCGGGGTCGGGTTGTTTTTCGATCACCGGCCACAGATCAACGCGGCCGGGCAATGTTTCGTGAAACGCCTTGTGCCGGGCATCGAGCGAAAGGGGGTCATCCGCGCCGCTGCCAAACACCGCATCGACCGCGTTCAAAATCGCCGCAGAGGAGCGAAACGAATATTCCAGTTCCAACCGTTGCAGCGGCGCGGCCCCGGCCAGTTTTTCGGCAAAATGCGCGAACATCCGTTCAAATTCTTTTGGATCGGCCCCTTGGAACGAATAGATCGATTGCTTGCGATCTCCGACCACAAACAGGGATCGTTCGCCAGGGCTGCGCGCGCCCATGCCGGCGGTGAACTCTTGGGTCAGCAATTCAACCACGCGCCACTGTGTCGGGCTGGTATCTTGTGCCTCGTCCACCAGCACATGATCGATGCCGCCATCCAACCGATACAACACCCAGGCGGCCAAGGCGGGATTGGTCATCAAACCGCGCGCCTTGAGGATCAGATCGTCAAAATCCAACCAGCCCCGCGCCAATTTACGGTGTTCATAGAGTGGCAAAAACGTTTGGGCGAACTGGTGCAGTGCGATGGATTTTTCCGCCGCCATCAGCGCCAGCCGGGTTTCACGCGCATCGGCCACACGTTCCATCAGATCATTCAGATGGTCCAGATCATCGCCCAAGGCCGATTGGGTTTTCTTGGTGGGAAATGTGCCAATCTTGGCCCCAAACGGTGATTTTGCCCCGGCACCAAATAAAAACACGCCCTCCAATTCGCCCAATGCGCCCGCGTCAAACACCCCTTGGGCGACCCGCGCCAACACGGCGGCATTGCGTTGATCGGTAACTGTGCCCTTGGCCATTGCACCGGCCACGCGGTGCAGTAAATCGGCCTCACCGCCATCAAACACGTCGTGCAGCAGGGCGGCCATGTCATAGCCCGGTTTGATGTCGAATTGGGCGCGAATATCCGCATCGCTCTGCGGTGGGAAAAACCGATCGCGGTGTTTGGCGATTTCGCGGGTCAGATCGGTGAAATCTTCGGCGGTGTAATGGCGCGCGACGGTGTCTATCACATCGGGGGCCAGGGTGTCGGACATTTCCTCGACGATTTCTTGCGTGAGCAGGTTTGCCGCGCGTTCATCCATTTCACTGAATTGCGGCGATACCCCCGCCTCAAGCGGAAAGCGGCGCAAAAGGGCGGCGCAAAACGAATGGATCGTCTGAATTTTCAGCCCGCCGGGGGTTTCGATGGCGCGGGCAAACAGGGTGCGCGCAAGGGCCAGCCTGTCGGCGGGCAAATCGCCCGACACCCCCAGTTCGGCAAGGTTTTCGCGCAATTCCCCATCAGGCGTCATCGCCCATTCGCCCAACCGTTTGAACAGCCGGTTCTGCATTTCCGACGCTGCCGCCTTGGTATAGGTCAGGCACAGGATGTTCTGCGGCGATGCCCCATCCAAAAGCAACCGTGCCACACGGTCGGTCAGCACGCGGGTTTTGCCCGACCCGGCATTGGCCGACAGCCAAGTGGATGATCCGGGGTGCGCCGCCTGAATCTGGCGCGCGGTTGCCTCATTCAGGGGGGTCATGCGACGTCTTCTCCTATGGGGGGGGCGCTGTCGTCCCATTCGCCAAAGCGGGCCAAATGATCGTAATCGCCCGTGTTATAGGTTTTGTGCATGGCGCGGCGGCTGGAATATCCTTGCTGGTGCTGCCCGAAGGTGGCCAGCAGTTTGCGCAGATCGGCAAGGGTTTCGTCAGGGTCCAACACATCCTTGGCATCCGCATCGCGCAGGGGATAAGCGCGCAGTTCGGGCGATGTACCCAGCCCGATATAGGCCACCTCGGCCACTGGCATTTTATCCAGCCCTTTGAATGCGCCCGTTTCGGCCATCGCGGCCTCTAACAACAGTTGTTTGTCAAAATATTTCATTTCGGCGGGTTTGGGGGGCGTTCCGGTTTTGTAATCGTAAATCACCAACCGCCCATCGTGGCGCAAATCGAACCTGTCGGCCTTGCCGGTAAGGGTAAATTCAACATCCCCCAGATGCAGGGCGCCGGTGCCCTCCAGCATGGAAATGATCGGCGTTGCGGTTTGACGTCTTTCCACCTCACCGGCCAAAAACCAATCGACCACCCGTTCCAATTTTGCCGTCCAGATGCGGCGCGCGGTGGGCCAGGGGACTTCGGCGGTCAGGGTATCATGGGCCAGTTGCAACAGACGGTTGCGGGCCTCGGGCGCGGCGGGGTTGATATTCTGGCGCACGAAATCCTCAAACACCTGATGCAACACGGTGCCGCGCAGGGGGGCGTCGGGCAGTTGGCGCAGCGGATCAAGCGGGCGCAGCCGCAACACATGGCGCGCATAAATCGCATAAGGATCGCGGATCAGGGTTTTGATTTGCGTGACCGACAGCTGTTTGGGCCGGTATTTCACCGGCGGCCGGGGCGCGGGGCGCGGGGCCTGGCGAATCGTGGGAATATCCGCCTCGATATGATCGGCCAGGGCCAGCCATTTCTGCCCCCGCGCGCGCATATCGGTCAGCGCCTTGGGGCCATCGGTGCCGGGCAGGCCGGCCAACAGGTTGGTCAGGCGATTCACCCAGCGTGACACCACGGTTTCCGCCTCGGCGTCGCGCAGGGCGCGGGTTAAAATAACCTCGCCACCCGCCACCGCCTGTTGAAAATCATGGGCCGACAACCCGGTGCGCCGTTCGGGCAGCAACAGCCCCGCCTGTTGGCGCATCCGCCGGTTCAGCCACGGATCGGGGGCGGGCATTTCGGGCCACACCCCATCGTTCAGCCCGCCCAGGATAACCAGATCGGCGCCCTGCACCCGCGCCTCAAGCGTGCCCCAGATCATGATATTGGGGTGGGCCTGAACCGGTTCGCGCACTTCGCCGGTGATTACGGTTAGGAACAATGCCTGATAATCGCGCGGCCCCATATCGCCGCCATGCTCTGCCTCGGCGCGCAGTTGCGTGACCTGTTTCAGGGCGGCAACCCCGGCCTCTTTCAACCACAATTCACCGGGGTGTTCGGTGGGGCCGGATGACAGATGTTCGGCCAGGGAAATGTGATGTTCCACATGATCGGCCAGGGCGCGTTGGCCCACATCCTCCAGCCCCTCCAACACACGGGCCAGCCATGTGGCCCAGGGCAGGGTTTCATCGTCGTCCCGGCCAGCGGCCCAGTTTAGCAGTGTATCCGGCGTGATGAACGGCGGGCCCTTGCGGCGCAACCACAGTTCAAATTCGCGGGTTTGGCGCAGATGCGGCCCGCGATCCGTGCCGCCGGTGTTGCACAGCGGGTGTTTCAACAGGGTCAACAAAGGCTCGGCCGTTAACCGTTCGCCAAACAGCGCCGCGATATGGCGCAAAAACCGCCCAGGTGCGGACAGGTGCAGCGGGCGCCCGGCGCTGTCATCGGGTGTCAGCGACCAACGATCAAGCGCCGCCGTGACCTGCCGGGTCAGCATCCGATCCGGCGTGATCAGGGCGGCGGTTTTACCGTCATCCGCCGCCTTGCGCAGACACAGGGCAATCGCCAACGCCTCGTGGCGCGGCGATTTCGCCTCGATCAGAGTCAGGCCCTTGGTGGCGCTGGGCAAATCGCCCAGATCGGGGCCTTCGATCATCCATTGATCGGTGACGGGGGCGGGGCGCAGCGCGAGGGAGACGATGCGATTGCGCGCCGCGCGGGGATCATGATCTGTCCAGCGCATGATCTGATCTGGCGTCAGATCCATCTGTGCCATCAACCGGGCAAAGCGAAACTGTGGATGATCCTCGGATGACAGCGCGTCGTCCAACTGGCCCCACACCCTGTCGGGCATTTCATAATCGAACCCCGGCAAAATCACGGCACCCTGGGGCAAACGCGCAACGGCGGCCATCAACAGCGCGGTCGCACCGCGTGATCCGGTGGAACCGGCGATGATAATTGGGTTTTGCGGCGGGGCGATCTGCCATTGGTCAATCAAATGCTCCACCGCGCGGCGCTGGCGCGCTTCGGGGTCGGGGGCCGATGTATCGTTGAAATAGGGCTGAATCAGTTTGATAAACGACAGGCTGCGCGCCCAATGGCCGGATTCATCGGTCACATCAAGCTGTGCCAATTGATCGGGCGGCACGCCTTCGCCCTGCATCTCATCCATTAACGCCGCCAGGCTTTCGGCGAGATCGAAAATCGCCGCGCGGGGGGCGAGGGTGCGATCCTGTTCAATCAGCCGGGCGATAAGTTGCGCCAATTCCAACCGACGCCGCAGGGAGGACGTGGCCGGGGGCAGGCCCGCCAGGGGCACCTGCGCCGACAGATCGGTGACCAAACGCAATCGCGGCAGTAAGGCGGCGCTGTTTTGCAGAAACAGGGCCTCGACACGGCGCTGCATCCGGGCGGTATTGAGCAGCAGATCAATCTGCGCCATGGCATGGGGCGGGCGGCCCGCTATGCGTTGATGCAGCCCACTCACAAGTTGTGCAGGGAAATCGGCACCGGGAGGCAGGGCGAATACCCTTGGGTGATCTTGAGGGTCAAACATTATGCTGTGCCAACATGGTTTCGGCGATTGCAATGCCGTCGGGGTGGCCCACATCGCACCAGCCACCGGGGTGTTCAACCCCATGCAAACGCCCGGTGGCCGCGAACATATCCCACAGCCGGTTTAGCGAAAACGCGGCATCGGCAATATCGGCCAGACGTTCGGTTTTGATGATTTGCGCGCCGGTATATACCTGATTGCCCTGCCGGATCAGCCGCCCGTCCTGTGCCAAGGTAAAATCACCGGGCGCGGCGCGGCCATGGGCGCGGGCGACAGGTATGGTCAACAACAGCGCGTCCATGCGGTCGGGGGCCCAGGCGGCGCGCAAGGTGTCCATCGGGTTTGGCCCGGTCCAGACGGCATCGGTGTTTAACGTGGCAACCGGCCCCGCGCCCAATAGCGGCAGTGCCTGGCGCAAACCGCCGCCCGTGTCGAGGATCGCCGCGCGCTCCCAGGATAGCGCAACATCCTGCGCCGCCAGATGATCGGCCAACATCTCGCCCTTGTAATGCAGGTTCACCACCCGGCGGGCAAACCCATCGGTTAAGGCCAGCGCGTGATCGATCAGGGGCCGGCCCGCGACCGGGATCAGCGGTTTTGGCATGTAATCGCTCAAGGGTGCCATGCGGGTGCCAAACCCCGCGGCAAACAGCATTATCACCGTGGGAGAGTTGCGCATCGCTGCCTCAGATGTTGCAGATGGTCGGGGGTGGGGGCCGGCAGATCGGCCAAGACAATATCGCGCAAATTGCCGAGGGCCGGATGGGCCAGATCGCGCATCAAATGCCCCCAAACCCGCGGGATCAGATCAATATACCCGGCCTTGCCATAGGCGACACACAGCCGGGCAAACACCCCCAGAATACGCAGGTTGCGCTGTGCAGACAGTACGGCACAGGCGGCGCGGAATGCGTCACTGTTACAGCCGGTTTTCGTGATATAGCGGTCAATCATCGCGGTGCGCGTTTCTGCCGACACATCGCGCCGGGCATCCGCCACCAGCGACACAAGATCATAGGCCGGATGCCCCGCCATCGCATCCTGAAAATCCAGCAGGCCAACCGATTTCACCCCGGTTTCACCGGGCAGAACCAACAGGTTTTCGGCGTGATAATCGCGCAGGATCAGAACCGATTGATCATCGGCGAATTTCACCAACAGACGGTTGAGTTCGGTGCAGAACGTTGCGGCGCAGGGCGGAATGGCACCCGTGCCAGCGGTGCAATACCAACCATAGGCAATGGCGATAAATTCGGGATCGAACGGCGGTTGAAACCGTGGCACATCGGGCAGGGGCGGGTGTTGGTGCAGAGCGATTAAGGCATCAATGGCCAAGGCATACAAACCCTGTTCGCGCTCAGGGCGTGAGCCGAGAACCGTGGCAAACAGGGCATCGCCCAAATCCTCGATCACCAGAAACCCCTGATCCGGATCCCGTGCCAGAATACCGGGTGCGGACAGGCCGATCCGGCGCAGATGCCGCGCGATGGTTACAAAGGGGCGCACGTCATCGTCGGGCGAATCCATCACGACAACGCTTTGCCCGTTGGGGGCAAACAGCCGGTCATAGCGCCGGTTCGATGCATCCCCGGCCAAGGGTTTGCGCGCCCAATCAGACCAGGGCGAACTGGCCAAAAACCGGTCAAGGGCGGCGGTGCGGGTGTTCATTTCAATGTGGTCCGTTCCAGATAGGGGGCCAGGCGGGTTTGCCAGCAGTGATCGCCGACAAACGCAATGGATCGCCCGGTTTCCCCCCGTGTCGCCAACCGCAGGGTCAGGGCCGTATCGGGCGCGGCCGGGCCCAACCGATCGGGCCATTCGATCAGGCACAGCGCGGTTTCAAATGCCTCGTCCATCCCCAATTCAAACACGTCCGACACATCGCCGAGCCGGTAAAGATCGGCGTGCCACACTTCGCCCATAGGCGTGTCATAGGTTTGGACCAGCGTGAACGTGGGGGATGGGACGTCTTCGGCAAATTCCGGCCCTTGCAAGGCCTGAATCAGGTTGCGGGCAAAGTGGGTTTTGCCCGCGCCGATATCACCATCCAGCAATATCACATCGCCCGGCGCAAAGGCGGGTGCCAAATGCTGTGCCAGGTGCGCCGATGCCTCGGGCGAGGGGGAGTGAACCGTGTGAAAAGCAGCGCGCGACATGGGCGCAGTTTGACCGCGCCGCGCCGCGCCTGCAAGTGGGTTCAGCCGTTGATCCGGCGCGGCGGTTCGTGTGCGCGGATGACAGGATCGGAGTGTGCCGCCGGGGCGATGCCGTTGAATTGAACAAGGGTCGATCCCCCCGGCAAACTGCGCCCCTCCAACAGCAGCGGTCGCCCGTCCAGCAAAATCGCATCGCAATCAAAACAGCCCGCCCGCACATCGGACATGACGTAGGTGCGCAATTTTTCCCAAACCGGGTTAGGCGCGCATTTTTCCGACCAATGGCGCACCGCATCACCGATATAAAGCGTATCCAGCCCCTCGCGGGTGTTGGTGCCCCACAGGGTGTCATAGGCGGCATTGGTCAGGGTCATGACACCGGTGGGTGAAAATACCGCCATGCCTTGGGTCAGGCTGTCGATCACCGATTGCCCCACCTCTAGTTCGGTACGATAGCGCCGATTGATGCCGATTTCGTCACTGATATCTTCGAACAACAGCGCGACAGCGCCATCCATCTGTGGCCGTCCCGTTACCCGATAGGTGCGCCCATAGGGCAGGTGCCAGGTTTCAAGATAGGTGCCATCGACGGCGGATGCCTCAAGATCGGCGATCTGTTCGCGCCAGCTGTTATAGTTTTTCGGTTCGGGCATCATCTGCCGTTCGCGCAACATGTCGAAAAACGCAAAGATCGTGGGCCGTGTGATCAGGTTTTGTGGGGCAATTGTGGTCAGGTCGGCCAAGGCCGGGTTGAACAGGGCCAAGCGCCGGTCGCGGGTAAACACCGCCAGCCCGATCGGCAGATCGGCAAAGGTTTTCGAAAGGGTCTGCACAAAGGTGCGCATGGAACTTTCGGCCTCGACCACGGTATTCACATCCATCGCCGAGATCAGGAAATCATCGTCCAGCGGAGTGATGTGAAACTGATACCAGTGTTCGGCCCCCGACTCACCGCCGCCCAGACGATGACGATGCGGTTTGGTAGAATCACTGTTCAGGTTTTGCTGAATATTGATGTCAAACAATTGGCAAGGTGGCCAAAGCCCGGCGCGATCGGCATTTCCGAATGTCGCACAGGCATCCAGATAGGCCCGGTTGGCCCAGGTGATATTGCCCTGATCATCCTGGCGCCAGACAAGAAACGGCATGTGTTCTGTCGTATCGCGCAAACTGTTCAATTCGGATTCAAAGGACATGATTGTGGAGCGATCAACAATCACCCGGTCATCGGGATTTTCAATATCGTTCAGGCAAAGGCGCACCTGTGCATTGCGGCGGGACAGGGTTGCGATTTCGGAATTATCGGTTGAAATGATATTGCGTTGATCGAATGTGCCCAGATCCTTGTATTGGGTGCGCAGGGTTGGAAAACGTTTCGCCAGAAGTGATGACAACCCATTGAAATCCTTGATGTGATCGCCCGCGACAGAAATCAGGGTTTGCGCGGCTTCGGACAGATCAACCATTTCCGTGCCTTCAAATACAAAACACACCGCCGGTTCACGGTGGGATTTCGAACTGTCACCCGACATTGAGTCCCGTTGCCAGACCGAAACGGCCCAAAGCGCGCCAAGCGACACGACCGATGCTGAAAGAATAGCCAGCGCAGCCAGAATTACAGAGTCATAAACCATCTGTGTCCCATTTAAATCGTCATATTGTCCCCACCTCAGGAAACGTTGCAATTCTTAACGAAGCGTTAATATGGCGTGCAGTCGCGCATACCGGTGCCAGAATGGAACTCAATCTTGCGATCTGATGCTGGTTGGCATCAATCAGGCATCAATCTGACGATTTAATCCCAAAGATTGCCGGCCTTTTTCGGGATCAAAACCGATATCGTTCAAATTCCAGACCGATTCGACAATTGCGCCCGACCGCGCCGCCGGGGCCATATTTCGGGTCAGCGGATCATGACCATTGGCAAAGCTCAGCTCGGCTCCCGACCGTTCCAACAGGGTTTTGGCGATAAACAGGCCCAGGCCCATTCCATCGTATTGGGGGCGTCGTTTGGCGTGGCTGTCACTGGACCTTGGGCGCAGGAACGGATCACCAAGGCGCGGCATCACATGGGCCGGATAGCCCGGGCCATCATCGGCAATGCGAATGCGGATTGTATCATGTGACCAGTGAATATCGATCCAGACCGTGGTGCGCGCAAAATCCACCGCATTTTGCACCAGATTGCGCAATCCGTGAATGATTTCGGGGCGTCGCTGAATCTCGGGTTGGGTCGGGGTGCCGTTTTCAATCGGGGAAATGTCATAAATGATGGTTTTGCCACGGGCATCATGGGGTTCGGCCGCCTCTTGCACCACGGTGCCAACGGGCGCGCTGCGCATGTGCAGATCATCCTTGCCCGCCCGCCCCATGGAGCGCAGGATATCGCGGCACCGATCCGCCTGTTGCGCGATCAGCATGATATCGTCACGCAAATCCGGATCGTTGATTTCATCGATCATTTCGGATGAGACCAGTTTGATCGTGGCCAGTGGCGTGCCCAGTTCATGGGCGGTGGCCGCGACCACCCCGCCCAGATCGGTCAATTTCTGTTCGCGCGACAGGGCCAGTTGGGTGGCAACCAGGGCATCGGCCATGGCGTTGACTTCGGAGGTGACGCGCCGGGCATAGGCGGCCAGAAACACAATGCCGATGATCACGGCAATCCAGAACCCGAATACAAAGATATCGGGCATCACCAGCACAAAACCGGTGTTTGTGGTCAGCGGCACATGCCAGATGGCAACACAGGTGATCGCCAACATCGCCACCGCCGACACCAGAACCGTCGAGCGCCGTTGCAGCGCCGTGGCAGAAATGGTTACCGGTGCCAGAATCAACAGGGCAAAGGGGTTATTCAGGCCCCCGGTCAGAAACAGCAGGACCGCCAATTGGGTGATGTCAAACAACAACAGCGCGACCATTTCACGCTCGGACAGGCGCTTGTTTTCGGGAAAGACGAACAGCCCCACCAGATTGGACACAACCGAGGCCCCGATGGCCAAAAAACACCATCCCATTTCCAACGAAAAATCAAACACATAGGCCGCCACGATCAACGCTGCCGCCTGCCCCGCCGCCGCAACCGAGCGCAGATAAACAAGGGTGCGCAATCTGACCCAGTTGGATCGGCGCGTATGGGCAAAGGCCGAATGCACGGGCGCACTCCTGTTCATGTGCCGCAGGATCGCGGTGTTGTGTCAACGTGCCCCCTTGTATCGGGGTGCTGTCTGGCGGATCAATGACCCAAATTGCCAAGTAGGAGCCAAGCCGATGATCCGCGTTTATGCCATTGCCGCAGTTGTTGCATTACTGGGGATGTTGGGCGCCCTGTGGTGGTATGTGACCGCAGATCAGGGCGGCGATTTGTTTGCCCAATGTCGCACCAGCCAGATTGCCGGCGGGTCGGCCGCCATCGGTGGCCCGTTCACATTGGTCAGCGAAACCGGCGAAACGGTGACCGACGCCGATGTCATCACCAAACCATCGCTGATTTACTTTGGCTATACGTTCTGCCCCGATGTCTGCCCGATGGATGCGGCGCGCAATGCTTTTGCGGTCGATCTGCTTGCGGAAATGGGCCACGATGTGCAGCCCGTGTTCATCAGCATCGATCCGGCCCGCGACACACCCGAGGTGTTGGCGAAATTCACCGATTTCATGCACCCTGACATGTTGGGCCTGACCGGCAGCCCCGAACAGGTAAAGGCGGCCTCCCAAGCCTATAAAACCTATTACGCCAAGCGGGGCGAGGGCGATGAATTCTATCTGATGGATCACTCGGTTTTCACCTATCTGGTGTTGCCCGAACACGGATTTGTCGAATTCTTTCGCGGCGCACCCACCGAACCGGGCCAGGGCGTGACCGAAGAAGAAGTTGCCAAAACAACCGCATGCTATATTGATGCGGCCAGTTAGGGTTGGCCAAAGCCAAAGCGCGCGCTAGATTTCCGAACAGGTTATAGGCTGCCGAAAGAAGGGGCGCGAAAATGGATGCGTTGTCTGATCACGAAATCGGAGAAGACCGCACGCTGTTGTTGGTCGATGACGATGAACCGTTTTTGAAACGGTTGTCGCGGGCGATGGAAAAACGCGGGTTCAGTGTGGAAACCGCCGAATCCGTGACCGCAGGTCGGGCCATTGCTACGGCGCGGCCCCCCGCCTTTGCGGTGATCGATCTGCGGCTTGACGATGGCAACGGGTTGGATGTGGTTGAAACCATCCGCGAACGCCGCCCCGACAGCCGGATTGTTGTGCTTACCGGATACGGCGCGATTGCCACGGCGGTTGCCGCAGTGAAAATCGGCGCGACAGATTACCTGAGTAAACCTGCCGATGCGAACGAAATCACTGCCGCCCTGCTGGCCAAGGGCGACGCCCTGCCGCCACCGCCCGAAAATCCGATGTCGGCCGATCGTGTCCGGTGGGAACATATTCAGCGCGTGTATGAACAATGTGACCGCAACGTCAGCGAAACCGCCCGCCGCCTGAACATGCACCGCCGCACGTTACAGCGGATTTTGGCCAAACGCTCGCCGCGCTAACGCTTAGATTTCCGCCAATAATTCATCATGTCGCGCGGTGTAATCGGCCCGCACCAAGGGCGCCGGGCGCAGCATGATCGACAGGCCCGCGGTCAGCGCGCCATCAGGGCGGCCAAAAAACCTTGTCGCCTCGGTTTGGGAAAATCCGGCAATCTGCGTGGCTTCCAACCAGGCGCTGATCCTGTCGGCCTTTTTGATCTGCCGTTTGATTGCCACGGGCAGCGTGGCAGGCAGGCCGAACCGCAGATGGATCGCCGCCATCAACCGATCATCCAGCGCGCCATAACCGGGGCCGATCGCCGCCTTCACCGGTGAAATCATATCGCCGATCACATATTCGGGCGCGTCATGCAAAAGCGCCGCCAACCGCCATTTAGCCGGCGCGCCGGGCGCAATGCGGCCAAACAGGGTTTCGACCAACAGCGAATGTTCGGCCACGGAATAGGCATGATCGCCCCGTGTTTGCCCATTCCAGCGCGCCACAAAGGCCAGACCGTGGGCGATATCCTCGATTTCGATGTCCATCGGCGTTGGGTCCAACAGATCCAGCCGCCGCCCCGACAGCATTCTTTGCCATGCCCGTGGTTGTTTCATCATCACCCCCGTGTGGTGCGCGGCCCCGCGCATTGCCGTGACCGTGCCATGGTGTTAATCCCCTCGCAACATCACATTTGGATCACGCAGGAGCCGCCGACAATGGCCAAAGATTACATCGTCAAAGACATCGCTCTGGCCGCCTATGGGCGCAAGGAACTGGATATTGCCGAAACCGAAATGCCGGGGCTGATGGCGCTGCGCGAGGAATACGGGCAAAGCAAACCACTCACCGGATCGCGCATTGTCGGATCGTTGCATATGACGATTCAGACAGCGGTTTTGATTGAAACGCTGGTCGCGCTGGGCGCTGATGTGCGCTGGGCCTCGTGCAATATTTTCTCAACCCAGGATCACGCGGCCGCAGCGATTGCCGAATCCGGCGTGCCGGTGTTTGCGATCAAGGGTCAAAGCCTTGAGGAACATTGGGATTATCTGGATAAATCGTTCCAATTCCCCGATGGGCCAAACCTGATTCTGGACGATGGCGGCGATGCCACGCTGTACATCCTGCTGGGTGCGCGCGCCGAAGCGGGCGAAGATGTGATCGCTGTGCCGACCTCGGAAGAAGAGGTCGCGATCAAGGCGCAGATCAAAAAGCGCATGGAACAATCGCCCGGCTGGTTCACCAAGATGCGCGATCAGATCAAAGGTGTATCCGAAGAAACCACAACCGGCGTGCATCGCCTGTATGATCTGGTGAAACAGGGGCAACTGCCGTTTCCCGCGATCAACGTCAACGATTCCGTGACGAAATCAAAGTTCGATAACAAATACGGCTGTAAGGAATCGCTGGTCGATGGCATCCGCCGCGCCACCGATACGATGATGGCGGGCAAGGTGGCCGTTGTCATGGGATATGGCGATGTGGGCAAAGGCAGTGCTGCGTCGCTTTCGGGGGCCGGGGCGCGCGTGAAAGTGACCGAGGTTGATCCGATCTGCGCCCTTCAGGCGGCGATGGATGGGTTTGAAGTTGTGTTGTTGGAAGATGTGGTTGGCACTGCCGATATCTTCATCACCACCACCGGCAACAAAGATGTCATCCGCATCGAACACATGCGCGAAATGAAAGACATGGCCATCGTTGGCAATATCGGCCATTTCGACAATGAAATTCAGGTGGCCGCCCTGAAAAACCACAAATGGACCAATATCAAGGAACAGGTGGACATGATCGAAATGCCGAACGGCAATCGGTTGATCCTGCTGTCCGAGGGCCGGTTGTTGAACCTTGGCAATGCCACCGGCCATCCCAGTTTTGTGATGTCGGCCAGTTTCACCAATCAGGTGTTGGCCCAGATCGAACTGTGGACCAACACCGCGGCCTATAAGAACGACGTTTATATCCTGCCCAAACATCTGGATGAAAAGGTCGCGCGCCTGCATCTGGATCGGATCGGGGTGAAACTGTCGAAACTGAACCCCGAACAGGCGGCCTATATCGGCGTATCGCCCGATGGCCCGTTCAAACCCGAACATTATCGGTATTGATTCTGTCGCCCGGGTCACAGGCCCGGGCGGTTTTTCCTTTGGGCCCCAAAACCGACGATAAACCGCCCATTATCGTCTTTTGTCGTAAATACCCCTTTGTTCATCGGCGCCTCTTGGGTACCGTCGCCGCGACCGGGCCGGGACGGCGCGGTGGATATGATGACAATGGTGAGGGCCTCATGGGTAAAAGAGATGATTTGATCGCACGCTATGCGGATGATTTGAAAAACAAATGTGGCATGACACCGGATATGGATCTGCTGACCAAAGTGACCATCGGCTGTGGTCCGGCGATTTACAATGCTGATTCCTCGACCGTGGCGGCCACGCAGCCCGGCGAACTTGAGACGGTCAAGAACAATTTCCTGATCAAGAAACTGGGCCTGGCCGATGGCCCCGAATTGATGGACGCGATCCACAAAGTGATCGAGATTTACGGCGCGTCCGAGCGTAATAAATACCGCGCGGTTGTCTATTACATGCTGACCAAACATTTCGGCAAAGAATCGGTTTACGGCTGATTGGCAAATATCGTGCAACGCTACGCCGCCTTCGGGCGGCGTTTTGCGTTAAGGTCTGGTGCGGGTATGTGAGGCCGCGACATGCCGATCTGAAGTGCCATCCAACACCTAAAACCAAAGGCGCACCATGAGCCGTATCAACATAGAACAGATGCGCACGTTTCTTGAAGTGGTGCGCGCGGGCGGGGTGCGACGTGCGGCGCAAAGCCTGAATCTGACCCAACCCGCCGTCAGCGCCCGGATCAAGGCGTTGGAAGACACGTTGGCCGTGGCGCTGTTTCATCGGGGCGCCGGGGGCATGACCCTGACCAAGCGGGGCGAGATGTTGATCCGCTATGCCGAACAATTCGAACATCTGTCGGAACAGGTCACCGCCAATATCATTGCCCCCGACGCGATTGAACGGCATCTGCGTCTGGGGGTGGCGGAAACCGTGGCGCAATCGTGGTTGCCCGAATTCATCGCCGGCCTGCACCGCCGGTCTCCCAAGGTGGAAATCGAAATTGACGTTGATGTATCGCTGAACCTGCGCACCGCATTGTTAGAGCGTGAGATCGATCTGGCGATCCTGCTTGGCCCCGTGTCCGAGGCAACAGTGACCAATATTGCCCTGCCAGAGTTCGATCTGGCCTGGTATGTCGCCGCCAGCCATCCTGTGGGCGGTGATACCGCACTGGTGGCGCAACGCCCGGTCATCACCTATGCGCGCAACACCCGCCCACACCGCGAATTGAAACGCGCATTGTTTGAACGGGTCGGGCCGGGGGTACAGATGTTTTCATCGTCGTCCCTGTCGGCCGGTTTTCGCCTGGTCGAGGCGGGGTTGGGCATTGCCGCCCTGCCTGTGGCGCTGGGCGAAGACTTGGTGGCGCGCGGCACCCTGCGCGCCTTTGATCCCGGATGGGTGCCCGCACCGCTGCAATTTACCGCGTCTTATCTGAGTGATCCGAAAAGCCATGTGGTGGAAACCGCGGCGCAACTGGCGCTGTCCACCGCGCGGGGCGATAAAAATATCTGATCGAATAGGCCAATAATTTTCGATTTGTCTTGATGCCGGTCTTGCGCAATTGTCGATGAAACTGCTCTTTACAGGATCATCCGTTCCATCATGGCAAAGCCCCGCATCACCATTGCCGTCGACATTGGCGGCACGTTCACGGATCTTGAATTTCGCGATGCCAGCACAGGCGCGGCGCACAGCCTCAAATCCCCCACCACGCCCGATGATCCCGCGCGCGGTCTGACCGATGCCATCGCCCTGGCCGGGGCGCGGTTTGGCTTTACCACCGCCGATATCGGTTTGATCCTGCATGGCACCACCATCGCCACCAACGCCGTGCTAACCCGCGATCTGCCCCCCGGTGCGTTGATCACCACCGCGGGGTTTGAAGATGTGTTGGAAATCGGCCGCCATGCCCGGAGCGATATTTACGCCCTGCGCGGGCCAGATCGCACACCGCTGATCCCGCGCCGCCACCGGTTTGGCGCACCGGGCCGGATCGGGGCCGCAGGCGAAGTGGTGCGTGATATCGATCTGCCCATGCTGGATGCGGTGATTGAACAGGTGGCAACCTCGGGCGCACAGACCACGGCGATTTGCCTGTTGAATGCTTTTGCAAATCCGGCCCACGAAATCGCCATTCGTGATCGTCTTTTGGCCCGGTGCCCCGATATGGCGGTGTCGTGCAGCCATCAGGTTTCGCCTGAAATCCGCGAATTTGAACGCACCGCCACCACGGTTCTGAACGCCCTGCTGGTGCCGGTCATCGCGCGCTACGTCACCGCCCTGCGCGCCCGTTTGATCGAGGCCGAGATCACCGCGCCGGTTTACCTGATACAATCCAACGGCGGTGCGATTGGGTTAGACGCGGCAGTGCAGGCCCCGGTCAAACTGTTGCTTTCTGGCCCCTCGGGCGGGGTGTTGGCAGCGCAAAAATTGGCGCAGATGCTTGATACCCCCGATGTGGTGGGTGTGGACATGGGCGGCACCAGTTATGATGTGGCGGTCGTGGCCGGGGGCGAACGCACCATCGTCACCCAAGGCGAAATCGACGGTCTGCCGGTGCGCGTGCCGATGGTTGAAATGCACACCATCGGCGCGGGGGGCGGCAGCATCGCCTTTGTCGATCCATCAGGCCGGTTGCAGGTGGGGCCACGCAGTGCGGGCGCTGTGCCCGGCCCGGTGTGTTACGGGCGTGGCGGCGTTGAACCCACGGTGACCGACGTGAACCTGATCCTGGGCCGGTTGGATGCGGCCACGTTTCTGGGCGGGCGGTTCGCGCTGGATCTGGACGGCGCGCGGGCGGCACTGCGCGATAGGATCGAAACGCCCCTGTCCCTGACTCCCGATCATGCGGCGGCGGGTATATTGGCGGTGGTTAACGCAAAACTCGCCGCCTCGATCAAGTTTTCTCTGTTCGCCAAAGGTTTGGATCCGCGCGATTTCGCCTTGATGAGCTTTGGGGGGGCCGGCGGTTTGCACGCCTGTGAGGTGGCCGATGAACTGGGCATCACCCAGGTGATCTTCCCCCGTGATCCATCGACATTTTCCGCCCATGGCATCCTGTCTTCCGACATCCAACACGATCTGTCGCGAACCGAGATTTTGCCCCTGACGCCGGGTAGTTTGCCCGCGATCAACGCGATCGCCGATAGCTTGCGCAGCCAGGGTGGCGCGCTGCTTGATGCCGATCATTTGCCCGATGACAAACGGGTTCTCAACCTCACCGCCGATCTGCGCTATCGCGGGCAGGCGTTTGAATTGATGGTGGCGGTGCCCGACGGGGCGATTACCGATGTAACCCTGACCACCCTGCGGGAAAGGTTTGAGGATCAGCACCGCCAACGGTTTTCCTTTGATGATCCGGCTGAGGCGGTTGAAATCGTCACACTGCGGCTGATCGCCATCGGCATTTTGGAGCAAGGGGCGCGGCCCGCCGCCTATGCGCCGAGCGAAACAGCGGCCCAAAACCATCGCCCGGTGCATATGGATGGCGCCTGGCACGTCACGCCGGTGCATCGCCAATTGGCCCTGGCAGTGGGGGAAACCCTGTCCGGTCCGGCGATTATCGAACAGGAATATACCACGCTGCTGTTGCCCGCTGCCTGGACATTAACCATGACTGTTAGCGGCGACATGACTGTAAGGAAACGCGTATGAGCCGCCCTGATCCCGTTCTGCTTGAAATCGTATCGGCCGCGCTTGTGTCGGTGGCCGAGGAAATGTCGGTCACGGTGTGGCGCACCTCGCGCAGTACCACGGTGCGCGAATTGCTCGATTATTCCACCGCCGTGTTCGATGGCCAGGGGCGCAACGTGGCACAGGCGGCGCGGATGCCGGTGCACCTGAATTCGATGGAACTGTGTCTGCATCACATTGCCGCCCATCATATTCCGCTGGACGATTGGCGCGATGGCGATGTGATTGTGACGAATGATCCCTATTCCGGGGGGCAACACCTGCCTGATTTCATTGCGTTCAAGCCGGTGTTCAAAAATGGCGAACGCATCGCGATTACCTGTGTTCTGATTCACCATGTGGATGTGGGCGGCGGGGCGGCGGGAGGATATAACGCCAAAGCGGTTGAGGTGTTTCAAGAGGGGCTGCGCCTGCCGCCCGTGCGGATCGTGCGCGGTGGGATGATGCAGGACGATCTGTTCAACACGATCCTGCACAATGTGCGTGAACCCGAAACATTTCGCGGTGATTTCCTGTCACAAATCGCGGCCCTTGACGTGGGCGCGCGCGCCATGCTGCGCCTGGCGGACCGGTATGGCGTTGGTGCGCTGAATGATATCGGCAGCGCGCTGCTTGATCATGCCGAACACGAAATGCGCGCCGCCCTGTCGGCCCTGCCCGATGGCACCTATCACGCCGAAGATTTCGTCGATGGTGACGGGATTGAACCGGGGCAAAAGCGTATCTCGGTGGCGCTGACCATCAGCGGCAGCGATATCGCACTAGATTTCAGCGGCACCTCGGATCAGGCCAAAGGGCCGATCAATGCCACCATGGCCACCACCACATCTGCCGTATATTACGCCGTCATCGCCGCATGCGGGGTAACGGCCACGGTGAATGCGGGGTGTTACCGCCCGATTACCGTTACCGCGCCGGATGGCTGTCTGGTCAACGCGGCCTTTCCCGCGCCGGTGGCGATGCGGATGTTGCCCGGCCACAAAATCGCCACCGCCGTATTGCGCGCCTTTGCCCAAGTGTTGCCCGATGACATTCCGGCCTCCTATTACGGCACCACGTTCAATCACGCGGTAAACATCCGTCATGCCGACGGGCGGCGGCAGGTCTATTTCGATAGCGAACTGGGCGGTTGGGGCGCGCACCCGGATCAAGACGGGCCAAACGGGCTGGCCGCCGGATTTCACAACGGCCAGAACACGCCGGTTGAAATGATCGAGGCGCTGTTTCCCCTGCGGTTCACCCAATACGGACTGGCCCCCGGATCGGGGGGTGCGGGCAAAACCCGCGGTGGCCTGGGCATTGTGCGCGAATGGGAGTTTTTGGCCGAAGACGGATTGTTAAACAGCGCCTTTGATGCGTTTGAGTCGCTGCCTTACGGCCTGAATGGCGGTCAGCCCGGGCAGGGCGGCAGCCTGTCTGTCACCCGTGATGGGCAAACGACCCAACTGTTGTCAAAAACCATCGGCCATCCGTTGCGCCCCGGCGATATCGTGCGGATGCAAACCCCCGGCGGCGGCGGTCACGGTGATCCGACCCAGCGTGACCCAGATGTCGCAAAGCAGGACCGGAGCGATGGTTATGTACGCTAACCCCCGGGGCTTTGCCCCGGACCCCAGGATATTTATGGAAACAGAAATGGGGTTTGGTTTTTTCTTGCTGAAAATATCCCCGCCGGAGGCATTGAAAACTTTTTATGCTACGGAATATCCAAAGCGCACGGAGGGAGATGTATGACCGAGCCTCTTGCCCAACGGATGTCACGCTGGCTGGCCTGGGTGGCGGGCGCGGTGATCTTGTTTGGTTGTGCTGTTCCGATCACCATTGACGTGGCGTCGCGGTTTTTCTTCAATCGCTCGGCCGTCGAGAGTTTTGAGATTTCGGGCTATGGACTGGCCGCCTGTATCGGTTTGGGTCTGGCGTTCACCGTCACCACCAAGGCGCATATTCGGGTTGATTTTTTGGTCGCCAAGCTGCCGTTCCCCTTGCGCGCGATGTGCGATTTGGCGGCGGCAGTCGCGTTGGCCGTGGTTGCGGCGGCGCTGGCCTGGTTTGCCTGGGGTACGTTGGCGCAATCCTGGGCCATGGGCGCGCGATCCATGTCGCATTTGCAGATCCCGATTGTGATCCCTCAAGGGCTATGGTGGATTGGGCTGTTCTGGTTTGCCTGTATGGCCGTTCTGGCCCCGGTTCAGGCGGTGTTGCGCCTGATCAGAGGCGACCGCGCCGGGTTTGAAGCGGCCATCGGCAGTGCCGATCTTGACGCCGAAATCGACGAGGCGGTTCACGCGGCAAAGGACAGGCCATGATCCTGACCGCCTTTGTTCTGCTTCTTGTGATGCTCTTGTTCAGTCTGCCGGTGGCGGCGGTTCTGGCGATTACCGGTTATATCCTGTCGGAAAAATATGCGTTCTTTCCGATGACCGGAGCGGCGGGGGAATTGGCCTGGAACAGTTCCGAGGATTTTATCCTGATTGCCGCGCCGATGTTTATCATGATGGGCGAATTGATGCATCGGTCGGGCGTGTCGGGGCGGCTGTTCAACGCTTTGAACCCATGGTTTGCCCGCCTGCCGGGGCGGCTGATGCATACCAACATCGCCTCATCCGCTGTCTTTGCCGCCACATCCGGGTCAAGCATTGCAACGGCGGCCACCATTGGCACCGTGGCAATTCCGAATATGGACCAGGGGGGGTACAACCGGCCTTTGTTCCTGGGGTCGATTGCGGCGGGGGGCACGTTGGGCATTTTGATCCCGCCCAGCATCAACATGATTATCTATGCGGTGCTGACCGATACATCGGTGGCCGATCTGTATGCCGCCGGGTTTATCCCCGGTTTCATGTTGGCCACTTTGTTTTCCGGCATCGTTTTGATCCTGGTTTTGATGCGCCCGCACTGGGGCGGCACGGAAATTCCGGCCAAATCTCTATGGCCTGATCGGATCAGGGGGCTGCCGCATTTGATCCCGCCTTTGGGGCTGTTTTTCATCGTTGTGGGCAGTATCTATGCCGGGCTTGCCACCCCGACCGAAGCGGCGGCGCTCGGTCTGATCGCGACGGTGGGGTTGGTGGCGCTGAACGGGAAACTGACCCTGCCGGTGATGTTGGCCGCGTTTGAAGGCACGGTCAGAACCACCTGCATGATCATGCTGATCGTGATTGCGGCGTTTTTTCTGAACTTTGTGATGGTGAGCATTGGATTGGTTCAGGCGATTACCGATGCGGTGCTGTCTTTGGGTTGGTCGCCCTTGGGGATGCTGTTTGCGATCATTGTGTTTTATCTGCTTTTGGGGTGTTTCATGGAAACCCTTTCGATGATGATTGCGACCACCCCAATCATCGTGCCGGTGATTGTTGAACTGGGCTATTCTCCGGTTTGGTGGGGCGTCGTGTTTGTGATTTTGATCGAGGCGGCGCTGATCACCCCGCCGGTGGGGATGAACCTGTATGTGGTGCAGGCGGTGCGCAAGGGGGGCGGTGCGTTTACCGACCTGTTCAAGGGTGCGGCGCCGTTTCTTGTGGCGATGCTGCTGATGATCGTTTTGCTGATCGCGTTTCCATCGCTTGCGCTTTGGCTGCCAACCATCGTTAATCCAAAATAAATCAATAACAGGGAGAAAGAGTAATGAAACATCTTATGACAACGTCCATCGCCGCGCTTATCGCGCTGCCTGTGGCGGCGCAGGATATGCCTGCGACTGAATTCAATGTGGTCGGCTCCATCGGCAGCCTGTCGATGTATACCGATAAGGAATTGCCGTTCTGGACCGAACAGGTGCCAAGCGAAACCGATGGCAAAATCACCGCCAATGTCAAACCCTTCACCGAACTGGGGTTCAAGGGCGGCGAAATCTTCCGTTTGGTCAGCAATGGCACGTTGCAAATGGCCACCACGGTTTTGGCCTATAATTCCGGTGAGGTGCCGCGCAACGAGGCGACCGATCTGGTGGGCGTTCTGGAATCCGTTGAACAACTGGCCGAAGTGGTTGAGGCGTGGCGTCCGTCCTATGCGGCGTTCCTGGAATCTGAACATAACATCAAATTGCTGGGCTTTGGCACCTATCAGGCGCAGGTGATCTATTGCCGCGATGAGTTCAGCGCATTGGCCGATCTTGAGGGGCGCAAGGTGCGGGCATCGGGCGCGTCGCAACAGGCGTTTGTGTCGCATTTGGGCGGCTCGCCCCTGTCCATCGCCTTTGCCGAGGTGCAGCCGGCGCTGTCATCGGGCGTGGTGGATTGCGCGATTACCGGTGCGCTGTCGGGGTATAAGGCCAAGTGGCACGAGTCGGCGAATTTCATCTCGCCCATGCCGGTGAATTTTGGCCTGGCGGCGCAATTGGCCAATCTGGATTGGTGGAATGGTCTGGATGCGTCGGTTCAGGAGTATCTGACCACCGGCTTGCGCGGTCTGGAGGATTCGATCTTTGAACTGGCCGCCACCGAAACCGAAACCGGTCTGGCCTGTAACACATCGGGCCCCTGCCCCGAGGGTGAACCGGCCGGCATGACATTGGTGCCGCTGAGCGATGCCGACAAGACATTGCGCGCCGAAGCGGTGAAATCCGCGATCCTGCCCGCCTTTGCAGAACGCTGTGGCGATGACTGCGTCAGCGCGTGGAATGACACGATTGGGGCCAAACTGGGCGTGATGATCGAATGATTTTGGGGCGGCGGGTTCGGCCCGCCGCCTTTCGCGATTTCGCGCACTAGGCGGTATATCCGCCCAATTCGCACACCACCGCCCATTCTGCATCGCTGACCGGTTGCACCGACAGGCGGGGGTTATTGACCAGTGCCATATCGGAAAGACGCGGATCGTCTTTGCACATGTCCAGCGTGACGGGGGTGGGGAATGGTGCGATGGCTTTGATATCCACACAGTCCCACCGGTCATCGTCGGCTGTGCTGTCGGGGTGGGCCTCGGCGATCACCTCAACCACGCCGACCACGGCCTTTTCCGTTTGCGAATGGTAAAAGAACGCCAAATCGCCCACCGCCATATCGCGCATGAAATTGCGGGCCTGGTAATTGCGCACGCCGTCCCATTCTTCGCCCGCGTCGCCCTTGGCCACCTGCATATCCCAGGACCATTCCGAAGGTTCGGATTTGAACAGCCAGTAGCGCATCAGCCGATCACCTGATTCCAGGCGATCAGCTCAACCGATTGAAACAGCCCCGCCTTGCCATATGGGTCGGCGGCGGCCCAGCTTTCGGCCTCGGCCATGTCGGCGACGTTCAGAATAATCAGCGATCCGCACATTTCACCGTTATCATCCAATAACGGGCCGGCCCGTTCCACGGCCGAGGATGATTTAAGATAGGCAACGTGATCGGGGCGGTTATCGGTGCGCAGTTGCAAGGCACCGGGTTTGTCTTTTGCAATCAAGGCCACGCGCATGGGCGATTCTCCTAAAATGTGTCAGGCTTTCGCGCCTTTCTTCCCACTGCCTAGCATGGGGCGGGCGGTTGTATCCAGAGGCCAGCGGGGGCGCGCGGCCAGGGTCATGTCATCAAACAGGCCCAGGCGATACCGCTCGATCCCGGCCCAGGCGATCATTGCGGCGTTATCGGTGCATAATGCCAAAGGCGGGGCGAGAAACCGCAGCCCCATGTCGGCGCACAGGGTTTGCAATCCGGCGCGAATGGCGCTGTTGGCGGCCACACCCCCGGCCACGGCAAACACCGGCTGTTCGGGCGCCAGAGCCATATAGGCATCAATCGCCCGGCGCGATTTGGCGATCAGCACATCGCGCACCGCCGCCTGAAACCCGGCGCACAGATCGGCGCGGTCCTGACGGTGCAGCGCGCCATCCACCATCACCTTGTCCCGTTCACGCAGAAGGGCGGTTTTCAACCCGGAAAACGACATATCCATATCGGCCCGATCCAACAAAGGGCGTGGAAAGACAAAGCGTGCGGGGTTTCCCAGTTCTGCGGCCTGTTGCACCGCCGGGCCGCCCGGTTGTGCCAAGCCCAACAATTTGGCGGTTTTATCGAAGGCCTCGCCGGGGGCATCATCGATCGTGCCACCCAGACGGGTGAATCTGGTGGCCGAATGGACCAACAGAAATTGGCAATGCCCGCCCGACACCAACAGCATCAGATAGGGAAACGCCACGCCATCGGTCAGGCGCGGCGTCAGCGCGTGACCGGCCAGATGATTGACCCCGATCAAAGGCAGGTTCGCACCCGCGCACAGCCCCTTGGCGCACATCACCCCCGACAGCACACCGCCCACCAACCCCGGCCCGGCGGTCACCGCCACCGCGTCGCAATCGGCCAGGGTGATGCCGGCGATGTCCAACGCCTGTTCGATGGTATGATCCAGCTTTTCGGCATGGGCGCGCGCGGCGATTTCGGGCACGACGCCGCCAAAATCGGCATGCAGTGCGGTTTGCCCGGCCACCACCGATGACAGGATGTCAGCCGTGCCCGTTTCGTGGCGCACCACGGCGGCGGCGGTATCGTCACAACTGCTTTCGATCCCAAGTAGGGTAAGGGGGGGCATGGCGGCTCCGGTTGTCAGATCGTGCGCCCGCAGCTATCACCCACAGGTGGCCCAAACAAGCAGGAGCACGGCGCATGGCCGAATCGACGTTATTGTTGACCCGCCCCCAGGCGCAATCCTTGGGGTTTGCCGAAACCTGCCGCGCGGCGGGATGGACCGGGCCAATCGTGACGTCTCCGATTTTGGAAATCGTGCCGCGCCCGATGCCAAACCGTCCCGCGCCCGGCACCACATTGATCTTTACCTCGGTTAACGGGGTGGAGCAGGCCACCGCCCAACACGATTTGGCCGGATTTCATGCCTTTGCCGTGGGCGATACCACCGCAAAAGCGGCGCAAGAGGCGGGCATGACCTGTGTGTCGGCCAATGGCGATTTCCGCGACTTATTGGCGCTGTTGGCCCGGCACGATACCGGCCCCCTGCTGCATCTGCGCGGCACCCATAGTGCGGGCGATTTAACCAGCGCGCTGGCGGAAATGGGCCGCGAGGCTGTGGAATGGGTGGTGTATGATCAGGTCGCGCAGCCGTTGAACGGTGCCGCGCGCCGCCTGTTGGCCGCACCGGGGCCTGTTGTTTTGCCGCTGTTTTCGCCCCGTTCGGCGCGCCTGCTTTCGGCGGCTGTGGGGGAAACGGCGGCGCCTTTGTCGCTGATCGCCATCAGTCAGGCCGCGGCCGATGCATGGCGCGGCAACGGCACGATGTGCGTGGTTGCCGACCCGACGGGCAAAGCCATGCTGGCCGCGATTGTGGCGCAATTCGATCAGGGCGCGCATGGTTCTGGCCTTGTTGATGGGGAACCAAAAAGCTAAGTTAGGCTTAGTTAGGAAGGGTCGGCCGGTCTGGCCCATCAACGAAAGGTGCGGTGCGCGTGGCTAAATCGAAGAAACCCAGAACCACCCGGTCTCAATCTGCGAAGGCAGCAGACAAGACAACGGAGAACACCGATCTGGATACGGATGCGGCAAAAACCGACATATCCGATGATGCCACCGGCGCAAACACCGAACCCGTTGAATCCCCCCCTGAAGATGCCATCATCATGGGGCCGCCCGACGATGAGGCGGACGAAAACGCAGGGCAAACCGATGTGCCGGTCGATCTTGAAAAGCCGCAGGATGTGCCCGATCCCGGGGCCGACAGCCTGACTGGTGCCGATGATGGTGGCGATTCCATCCTGCCACCAGAGGAAAATTCCGACCCCGACAGTTTGCACAGCGCCGCTGATGACACTTCGGTCACACCCGATACATCCCCCGAGGCAGACAACACCGCCCCCGGCACAACGCCGATGTTGGCCCCGGTTCCGGTTGAACAGCCGCGAATCGCCCGTGGGCCGGGGTTTTTGACCCTGCTGATTGGTGGCGCTCTTGCCGGGGCAATCGGGTTTTTCGCTTCGGAATATGACGTGTTCAACCAGGGCGGCGAAGATCCGGTTGCCGCGCTTGAGGCACGATTGAACGATCAGGCCGCCCAATTGGAACAGGCCAGCGCACAGGCATCGGATGCTGCGGCAACGGCCGCCGCGGCGCCCACACCCGATGACATCGCCGCGCTTCGCGAAGAAATTGCCAATCTGCCCGCAGGTGAGGGTGGAGCCGATCCGGCGCTGGGCGACCGGCTGAGCGAGGTTGAAACCTGGCTTGATAATCTGTCGGCGCAGGTGGCCGGGTTGCCCGATCAGGCAGGCGGCACCGATGAGGCGGCGTTGAGCGCGCTGGAAGACCAGATCGCCACCGCCCGTCAGGACATCGAAGCGCAATTCGCCGCCCGCCAACAAGAGGTGGAAGCCGAGCTTGCGACGATTCAAGAGCAATATCAGACGCAGCTTGCCGCCCTTGAGCAAAAGATCGACGCCCAAAGTGGCGCCATCGCCGACGCCACATCCGCTGCCGACGCGGCCCGTGAATCGGCCGCATCCGAAACCCGCCGGATCACCGTTCGCGCGGCGCTGATTCAGATCAACGCGGCCATCGACAGTGGTGAGCCGTTTATCGAATCGACCTCGGCACTGGAAACCGCAGGCAATGTCGATGTGCCGCCTGCCTTGCTTGAAAATGCCGAAACCGGCGTTGCCACATTGGCCGAATTGCAAAACAGTTACCCACCTGCGGCGCGCGCGGCACTTGGCGTATCGATCCGCGAAACCAGCGGGGGTGGCGCGTTGGATCGCTTCGGTGCGTTTGTCCGGTCGCAAACCGGGGCGCGATCATTGGATGCCCGCGATGGCGACGATCCGGATGCGGTATTGTCGCGGGCCGAGGCGGCGTTGAAATCGGGCGATGTTCAGGGCGCGTTGGATCAGTTGAACGATCTGCCCGAGGCAGGGCGCGATGTGATGGCCGACTGGTCTGCCCGTGCCAACGCCCGGCTTGCCGCCTCTGCCGCTCTGGCCGACCTTTCCGCCACAACGAACAGCAACTAAGGACGATATGAATGCTTTGGTCTCTTCTTAAAATCGTCCTGTTTATCTGCGTTGTCGCCGGTTTGGCGCTGGGTGCGGGTCAACTTATGGAAACCGATGGCAGCGTGCTTGTTTCCATCGCCAATGTCGAATTCACCCTTGGCCCGTTGCAATTGGCGATTGCGGCGCTGCTGCTGTTATTGACGGTCTGGATCATTCTGAAACTGGTCAGCTTTCTTGTGGCGCTGATCCGGTTTTTGAATGGTGATGAAACCGCCATGTCGCGGTATTTTGACCGTAATCGCGAACGCAAAGGGTTTCAGGCGCTGTCTGATGGCATCATGGCCCTGGCATCCGGTGAGGGTAAATTGGCCATGGCCAAGGCGGCAAGGGCCGAAAAATATCTGCGCCGCCCCGAACTGACCAATCTGATCAAGGCACAGGCGGCCGAAATGGTGGGTGACAAACGCAAGGCCGAAGAGGTTTACAAGGCCCTTCTGGTGCATGATCGCACCCGTTTTGTCGGGGTGCGCGGGCTGATGAAACAAAAACTGGCCGAGGGCGATACAGACACCGCGCTGAAACTGGCGGAAAAGGCATTTGCCCTGAAACCGAAACACAGCGAAACCCAAGATGTTCTGTTACAACTGCAGGCGGGCCATGCCGATTGGGCCGGCGCGCGCAAAACGCTGGGTGCCAAGCTGAAAACAGGCACCCTGCCGCGCGATGTTCACAAGCGCCGCGATGCAGTTTTGGCCCTGTCCGAAGCGCGCGAAATTCTGGAAGACGGGAAAAGCGTGCGCGCCCGTGAGGCCGCGATCGAGGCGAACCGCCTGTCACCCGCGCTTATTCCGGCGGCGGCGATGGCGGCGCGAAGCTATATCGAAAACGATCAGCCCCGCTATGCCACCCGCGTACTGCGCAAGGCATGGGAGGCCCAGCCGCACCCGGAACTGGCCGCTGCCTTTGCCGAGATTGACCCGAATGAATCCAGCACAGCCCGGATCAAACGGTTCAACACCCTGACCCGGATCAAACCGGATCATCCCGAAACACGGATGTTGTTGGCCGAACTTTATATCGCCGACGAGGATTTCCCGGCGGCGCGGCGTGCCTTGGGCGATCTGGCCACCACCGAACCCACCGCCCGGTCTGTCACCATCATGGCGGCAATCGAACGGGGCGAGGGCGCGGATGATGCCATTGTCCGCGGCTGGCTGACCCGCGCCGTATCGGTATCGCGCGGCCCGCAATGGGTGTGCGAGAATTGCCAGACTGTACATTCGTCATGGGTGCCGGTGTGTCAGGGCTGCGGCGCATTCGATACGCTGGCCTGGAGCGTGCCGAAATCGGGCGAAATGGTAATGCCCACCAGCACTGAGATGCTGCCGTTGATCGTGGGGCAAATCGCGAAAGAGCCCGAGGTTTCAGAGGCCGAGGTGTCCAAAAACAGCACGCCCCCCGAAGCAGAGCCGGAAGACGCCGAGATCGTACCCGAACCGGAAACACAGGACGGCGTGACACTGTCCAAGACCACCTAGCATTCAGTTGCCTGGCACATTGTGTCAGGCAACTGGTATCATCGGATCACCTGGTGTTTTTTCGGCAAACGGCAGTTGATGAACCGTGTATAGAAACCGCGCGGGGGGATTTGTCTGAACAGATCGTGCGCGCCGGATCGCGGCTGAGATTTTTCGGCTGTCAGAAATGGCCAAATTCAACTTGGCCGATTTCCGCCTGCGGACGGGCGGTGCATGTGCCGCGCGCGACGGTGTTGCAAGGTACCTAAATGTCGATTTAGACGCAAACAGGGGTATTGTGCCGCCCTTTCAGTGCGAAAAGCATCAATAATCAGAAATTTACCGGTTTCGCCGGATGGTTTACTTGTGGTCATGCTGTATCTGTTCACTGCTGTTCATCCGATTTTTCTTGCGCTATTAAGATAGAAATCAGTTTTTACGTACAAGGAGCCGACATGAGGCGCAAAGTTACAAAAGCGGTCTTTCCTGTTGCAGGTTTGGGAACGCGGTTTTTGCCGGCGACGAAATCAATACCCAAGGAAATCATGACATTGGTGGATCGTCCGCTGATCCAGTACGCAATTGACGAAGCCCGCGCCGCAGGCATCAAGGAATTCATTTTTGTCACCTCGCGTGGGAAATCCGCGCTTGAGGATTATTTTGATCATGCCCCCGAATTAGAGGCCGCGTTGCGTCAGAAAGGCAAAGACGATTTGCTGGATGCGATGAAGGACACGATCATGGACAGTGGTGCCATTGCCTATATCCGGCAGCACAAACCCTTGGGCCTCGGCCATGCGGTGTGGTGCGCGCGGCGCCTGATCGGGGATGAGCCGTTTGCGGTAATTTTGCCGGACGATGTGATCGCGGCCGAGAAACCCTGTCTGCAGCAAATGGTCGAATCCTATGAGGAGACCGGCGGCAATATGGTTGCCGCGATGGAAGTGGCACCAGAAAAAACATCGTCTTACGGCGTGCTGGATGTGGCCGAAGACCTGGGATCGCTCGTGCGGGTGAAAGGCATGGTTGAAAAGCCCAAACAGGAAGACGCGCCCAGCAATCTGGCTGTGATCGGCCGCTATATCCTGACGCCCAATATCCTGAAAACATTGAACAAGATGAAATCCGGGGCCGGCGGCGAAATTCAGTTGACCGATGCCATCGCCCAAGAAATCGTTGCAGGCGGCGATGTTTTTGGTCTGCGCTTTCGGGGGCAACGGTTTGATTGTGGCTCAAAGGCGGGTTTCTTGCAGGCCACGGTTGCCTTTGGCCTGTCGCGCCCTGATTTGCGGGATGAGTTTTCGACCTATATCAACGAACTTGTGACCAGCCAGAAAGCCGCGCAGTAAGGCAAATTTGCATGCAGAGAATTCTTGTCACGGGTGGCGCGGGATATATCGGGTCGCACGCCTGCAAGGCGCTGGCCGCCGCAGGGTACGAACCGGTGTGTTTCGACAATCTGAGTACGGGGTTTGCCGCGGCGGCAAAATTCGGCCCGTTTGAACAGGGTGATTTGCTGGACCGGGGCCGTCTTGATGCGGTTTTTGCGAAATACGCTCCGGTTGCTGTCATGCATTTTGCCGCATTTTCCGATGTGGGTGAGGCAACGCGCGACCCCGGAAAATACTGGCGCAACAATGTTTCGGGGTCATTGAACCTGATCGAGGCGGCGTTGGATGCCGGATGCCGCAACATCGTATTTTCATCGACATGCGCCACCTATGGTGATCAGGATGGCGTGACGCTGGACGAGAGCTGTGTTCAGGCGCCGTTGAATGCCTATGGGGCAAGCAAGCGCGCGATCGAAGACATGTTGATCGACTTTTCCAACAGCCACGGTTTGAACCACGTTATATTCCGGTATTTCAACGTCGCCGGAGCCGACCCCGATGGCGAGATTGGGGAAAATCACCAACCTGAAACCCATCTTATCCCGTTGATGTTGCATGCAATTCAGGGCAAGCGCGCGGCGCTGACCGTGCATGGCACGGATTATGACACGCCCGATGGCACCTGTATCCGTGATTATGTGCATGTGTGTGATTTGGTCGATGCGCATGTTCTGGGTCTGCAGTGGCTCGAGGCGGGCAAAGGCAACCGGGTGTTCAATCTGGGCACTGGCACCGGATTTTCCGTGCGCGAGGTTGTGGCGCATTCCGCCAGTGTGACCAACCGCGCGGTGCCGGTTGTTGATGGACCGCGCCGCATTGGCGATGCCACCGCTCTGGTCTCGGGCAGCACCCGGGCAAAGGCCGAATTGGGCTGGACGCCGAAACGATCAGACTTGGAAACCATGATCGCGGATGCATGGCGTTGGCATGAATCACCAGGGTATGACGAATAGCGCGCTTTATCTAGCATGGCGCGCCTATCGGTTGCGGTGGAGGCGGCGGTATCTGCTTGGCCGCGCCATTCGAAAACGCAAACAGCTTGTGGCGCTGTGTGATCGGACCAAAACGATAAATTCCGGTGATATTCTGCTGTTTTGCACCGTGCGAAACGAAGCGTTACGCCTGCCGTATTTCATTCAGCATCACCGCGATCTGGGGGTTGATCATTTCCTGTTCGTGGACAATGACAGCACCGATGGCACCGCCGATCTGTTGACGCGCCAACCCGATGCCTCGGTCTGGCAGACCACCGGAAGTTATAAAAAATCGCGTTTTGGAATGGATTGGCTGGGCTGGCTGCAGTTGCGCCATGGTCATGGGCATTGGTGCCTGACATTGGACGCAGATGAGATTTTGATCATCCCGCACCAGCATGCCGGGCGGCTGCCACACCTGACCCGCTGGTTGGATCAACACGGCTGGCACAGTTTCCGCACCTTGATGATTGATCTCTATCCCAAGGGGCCGGTGCGCGATGCAACCTATGTTGCAGGCCAGAATCCGGCAGATGCGATACCGTATTTCGATGCCGATAATTTCACCCACCACCCCCGCCCCGAATTGCAAACCCTGTTGACCCGAGGCGGGGTGCGCGCGCGCCATTTCTTCCAATCGGCACCGCACCGCGCGCCGACCATGAACAAGACGCCATTGGTCAAATGGCACCGGCGTTATTCCTATCTGGATTCAACGCATTCCTTGCTGCCCCCAAGGTTGAACCGGTCCTATCCTGAACCGGGGTTTGATCGCCCCACTGGGGCCCTGTTACACACCAAATTTCTGAACACGATTGTCGAGAAATCCGCCGAAGAAAAGCAACGCCAAGAGCATTTTTCAAACAGCGCCCTGTATGATGATTACTATGACGGGTTGATCGCCAACCCCGATTTGTGGGCGCCGCATGCACAGCGCTATGTCTCGTGGCAACAGCTTGAAAAGCTTGGGCTGTTGACCCGTGGCGCGTGGGATCATGTTGATTAGCCATGCCGTGTAAGTTACGCTTTTTCAGGCCGGAAAAAGCCATAAACAGGGTTAACCCGGCGTTCACCGGCGCGGGCTAGGGTGCTATTGGCGGTTAAAGGGTATTTGTGGGCGTCGTTGAATCATATCGGCTGAGATGGCGGCGGCGCGTGGCCTTGATGCGGGCGTGGCGCAAGCGGCGGCAGTTGACCTCGGTGCAAAACCGCACGGCGCAGATTGCCGGTAACGATACTCTGTTATTTTCCACCCTGCGCAACGAGCGCATTCGCCTGCCCTATTTTCTTGAATATTACCGCGCCTTGGGCATCAACCATTTCCTGATCGTCGATAACGGATCGGATGACGGCACCGGGGAATATCTGGCCAAACAGCCCGACGTTTCGCTGTGGTACACCACCCGCAGTTATCGCAAATCGCGGTTCGGGCTGGATTGGATGAACCACCTTCTTGCCCGCTATGGCCATCGCCATTGGACGTTGACCGTGGATGTAGATGAATTTTTCGTCTATCCATTCTGTGAAACGCGCCCGATTGCCGCGCTGACCGATTGGTTGGATGCCTCGGCTGTCAGATCTTTTGGCACGATGATGTTGGATATGTATCCCAAGGGGCCGCTGTCACAGCATAGCTATGAAGAGGGGCAGAACCCGATCGACATCGCCAATTGGTTCGATTCCGGAAACTATACGATCAGCAAAAACAGCGCGCTGGGCAATCTGTGGATTCAGGGTGGCCCAAGATCGCGATTCTTTTTGCCCGATCAGCCGAAAAAGGCACCGGCGCTGAACAAGACGCCACTGGTCAAATGGAACCGGCATTATGCCTATATCAGCTCCACTCACATGCTTTTGCCGCGCGGATTGAACAAGGTATATGACGAAGACGGGGGTGAAAAAACCTCGGGAGTTCTGCTGCACGCCAAATTTTTGAACACCCTCGGCCAAAAGGCCCAGGAAGAGGTGAAGCGCCGCGAACATTTTGCCAATGGCGCGGAATATCAGGCATATCATGATAAATTGCGCGAAACCGATCCCGATCTGTGGTGCAATTGGAGCGAGAAATACATCAACTGGCGCCAGTTAGAGATTTTGGGCCTGATGTCCAAGGGAAATTGGGCGTGACCGTCGGGTTTGTCATGATGTGTCACGATGCGTTGGATCGTGCGGCGCAGGTGGCGATTCATTGGGCAAAGGCCGGATGCCCGGTTGTTATTCACGTGGATAAACGGGTGGAGTCGGCGCGCTATGATGGTCTGGTGCGGGATGTGTCGCCCTATCCGGCGGTGCAATTTTGCAAACGTCACGCCTGTGAATGGGGCACCTGGTCATTGGTTGAGGCCTCCCAAACCGGGGCAGAAATGATGCTGCGCAGATTTCCACAGGTCGGGCATGTCTATCTGGCTTCGGGGTCCTGCCTGCCATTGCGCCCCATTGCCGAATTGTCGGCCTATCTGGCGGCGCGTCCGGGCATAAACTTTATCGAAAGCGTGACGACACAGGATGTGCCGTGGACGGTGGGCGGGCTTGACCATGAACGTTTCACGCTGCGGTTTCCGTTCTCGTGGAAACGCCATCGGCGGTTGTTTGATGCCTATGTCAATCTGCAGCGCCATGTAAAATTGAAACGCCGCATTCCGGCGGGGATCAGCCCGCATATGGGGTCGCAATGGTGGTGCCTGACCCGTCAGACCCTGGGCGCGATTCTGGAAAGCCCGCGGCGGGATGAATTTGATGCTTATTTCAAACGGGTCTGGATTCCCGATGAAAGCTATTACCAAACCCTGGTGCGGCTTTATTCGGATCAGGTGGAAAGCCGGTCCTTGACCCTGTCCAAGTTTGATTATCAGGGCAAACCGCACATCTTTTATGATGATCATCTGCAACTTTTGCGCCGCTCTGATTGCTTCATGGCGCGCAAGATCTGGCCGGGGGCCGCGCGGCTGTATGGCACGTTTCTGTCCGATACCCTGGCCAGCGAAAACCGCGCCGAGCCGAATCCGGGCAAGATTGACCGTGTTTTCGCCAAGGCGATCGAGCGGCGCACGCGGGGGCGCGCCGGGCTGTACATGGCCAGCCGGTTTCCCAAAAACGGCTGGGAAAACGGCAAAACCTGCGCGCCTTACTCCGTGTTTCAGGGATTCGGTGATCTGTTTCAGGATTTCGGCCCCTGGCTGCACAAGGCCACAGGTGCACGGGTGCATGGGCATTTGTTTGCCTCCGAGCGGGCGCATTTTGCCGACAATTACAAAATCTATGCCGGGGCCTTGCCCGACACCGCCGCTCTGCGTGATTATAACCCCCGTGCTTTTTTGACCAATCTGGTGTGGAATACACGGGGCGAACGGCAATGTTTTCTGTTTGGCCCCCGTGACAAACAGAAAATTGCCGAGTTTCTGATTGATGATCCGAATGCGTCGATTTCGGTGATCACCGGGGCCTGGGCCGTGCCGCTGTTTCGGTCGCGCCGCGATTTTTCCGATCTGCGCCGGGCTGCGGCGCGTTTGCAACAGGTTGAGGCCCAACAATTGGCCAGGCTGCGCCATATCCACACCAAGGCGCGCGTGCGGATCTGGAGTATGGCGGATTTTGTCGATGCCCCGGTTGAACCGTTGCAATCGATCATTGATGAGATCGGCGCGCGCGCAAACCGGCGGTTGAGCACCGCGCCGCAAATGCATGATCTGACCGGATTTGGCCAGTTTTTGCAGAATCTGAAAAACCAAGGGATGCAGCCGTATCTGATGGGCGATTTTCCCACAGGCGATGTGTCCGAAACCCAAACGCCCGTGCGGCGTAAACCTTATTTGGTGCGTTAGATGGCCCGATTTGACAGCTTTATCCTGCTTGCGGAAATGCGGACGGGGTCGAATTTTCTGGAAGATACATTAAACTCGGTCACGGGTCTGAAATGTTGGGGCGAAGCATTCAACCCCCATTTCATCAGCCATGCGGGCAAGACCGAACAGGCGGGCATCACCATCGCCGCGCGCGAGGCCGATCCGTTACAATTGCTGCGTGCGATCCGGGACAAGACAGAAGGCATCGCCGGATTTCGGTTTTTTCACGACCATGATCCCCGGATTCTGTCACATTGCCTGACGGAATCGCGCTGTGCCAAGGTCGTGCTGACCCGCAATCCGTTGGACAGCTATGTTTCATTGGAAATCGCCCGGCTGACCGGCCAATGGCGCCTTGGCGATCTGAAGGCGGCGAAAACCGCCAAGATCACCTTTGATCCTGTTGGTTTTTCGCGCCACCTGTCGAAATTACAGGGCTTTCAGCAGGATTTGACGCGTCATTTGCAGGTGTCCGGGCAGACCGCGTTTTATATCCGGTACGATGATATCAACGATGTCGAAATTCTGAACGGCCTCTTGGCCTATCTGGGGGTGTCTGACCGCCTTGATGGGACAAGCGGCAAAACCAAGGTGCAAAATCCCAGCCCGCTTAGGGATAAGGTGCTGAATTATGATGATATGGTGGCCCATCTGGCCGGGCATGATCATTTCGATCTGGGCCGCACCCCCAATTTTGAACAGCGGCGCGGCCCCAATATCCCCGGCTTCATCTTTGCCGCACAAAGCCCGCTGGTGTATTTGCCGATTCGCGGTGGGGCGATGGCGCGGGTTGAATCGTGGTTTGCCCGGCTTGATGGCGCCCCGGCCGTCACACCGGAAATGACACAAAAAGATTTGCGCAAATGGAAACGGAAAAACCCAGATCACCGCAGTTTCACGGTGATCGAACACCCCGTGGCGCGGATTCACGACACCTTTGCGCGCCATATCTGGCCGGTTGATCAGGACGGATATGGCGATCTGCGGACCACATTGCGCGACCGCTATAACGTGCCGCTGCCCGATGACGGGGTCGGGGAGACACCGGCGTATCGCGCCGCGTTTCTGGCGTTTTTGAAATTTGTCAAAGGCAACCTGGGCGGTCAGACCAGCATTCGCAATGATCCCGCCTGGGCCACCCAATCGGGCCTTGTGCAGGGCATGGCACAATTCATGTCACCGGATATGATTATCCGCGATACCCAGTTGTCTCAGGGCCTGTCGGCGGTGTCAGGCCAAATCGGCATGTCTGCGCCCGATGCGCCCGAGCCTGAATTGGGCCTGCTGCCGGAAATCTACGATTCAGAAATCGAAGCCGCAGTGCGCGATGTCTATCAACGGGATTATATGATGTTCGGTTATCGCACCTGGGGCGATCAGGCTCACGCCGCCTGACTGCGCGCTGTTTCGGTCAGCATGGCATGAAGAACGGCGGGGTCATCATTGGCGCGCAGTTTCGTGCATAAATCGGTGTTGCGCAGGGTGCGTGCCACCAATGCCAACGCCTTGAGGTGTTCAACCCCCGCGTTGCTGGGCGCAAACAGCGCAAAAATCAGATCGACAGGTTTGTGATCGACGGCATCAAATTGCATGCCCCGCTCCAGCCGGATGAACAGGCCACACACCTTTTTGGCCTGGTCCAGCCGGGCGTGGGGCAAGGCAATGCCATGCCCCACTGCGGTGGGCCCAAGGGTTTCACGATCCATCAACGCCTCTATGGTGCGATTGGCGGAAAGGCCATAAACCGTATGGGCCAATTCGCCCAACTCCTGGAACAGCCGTTTTTTGCTGGTCATTGTGCCAACAGAACGAACGGCCTGTGGGGAAAGAAGCGTTGAAACCTGCATGTCGTCCTAACGTCCAATGGGCCCCAAAGTCAGGCGGAGACCAAGGTTTTACACCGTTTTAGGATCAATCCACCCAATGTTGCCGTCTTCACGGCGATACACGATGTTGACCTCGGCGCTTTGTTTTTCATTGCGGAACACCAAAACCGGTGCGCCCGCCAGCTCCATCTGCATCACCGCTTCGCCCACACTGAGCCGCGGAATTTTCGTTTCCATTTCGGCGATGATCATGGGGGCCAGGCTATCAGGCTCGTCCATTTCTTCGCTGTCACTTGCCGCAAGGATATACGAGGAAGCCCCGGAAAGTTCAACAGGCTGTGACCGGTCCTTGTGATGGTCTTTCAACCGGCGCTTGTAACGGCGCAGTTGTTTATCCATCTTTTCTGCGGCGCTGTCGAAACTGCCGTAAATTTCGGTGCCCCGCCCCCGTGCCTGAACCGTCAGGCCGGTCGACAAATGCACCACGGATTCGCAGATAAATTCATGACCATCCTTTGAAAACACCACCAGGGCATCGGTCGGACGGCCCGGGTACTTTGCGATCATGGCATCGATCTCGGTACGCACATGGGTTTGCAAGGCTTCGCCGATATCGATTTGTTTGCCGCTAATTTGGTACTGCATTACATCTCCTGTGGTGCTGGAAAAGGGACGCGTGGGGCGACGGCGGGGCCGGGCACCGCACGCTGGGTCGTGAACGTTGATGATCAGAAATCGGCTCCGGAACCCCGGCCAATTGGCGTATATGCATTCGGGCGAAGGTTACGGGTATCTCTGTCATCGCCCCATTTGGCGCCTCAAGATCGCGATTTGTCAATCCAAACCAACCCACAACCTGGCCGAGTGTCAGGAAATGCGAAACCCCTGGCCCAAATAGACGCGCCGCACATTTTCATCGCGCACCACTTCGTCACTGGTGCCGCTCATCAATACCTGACCGTCGTGCAGGATATAGGCACGGTCAACGATCCCCAAGGTTTCGCGCACGTTATGGTCGGTGATCAAAACGCCGATGCCGCGGTTTTTCAGATCGCCGACCAATCCGCGGATTTCCGCCACGGCAATCGGATCAACCCCGGCAAAGGGTTCGTCGAGCAGCACATAGGACGGGTTTGCCGCCAGACAGCGCGCAATTTCGGCGCGTCGCCGTTCGCCACCCGACAGGGCCGGTGCCGGAGTGTGGCGCAGATGGGTGATCGAAAACTCGCTCAGCAATTCCTCTAATCGGTCGCGGCGGGTGCTGCGATCCTTGGTGCTGATTTCCAGAATGGCAAGAATGTTGTCTTCGACACTCATGCCGCGAAAAATCGACATCTCTTGTGGCAAATACCCGATGCCCAGCTTGGCGCGGCGATACATCGGCAGGGTCGTGACCTCGCGCCCGTCAATGATGACCTGGCCGCCTTCGGGCTGTACCAATCCGGCGATGCAATAAAACACCGTGCTTTTGCCCGATCCGTTCGGCCCGAGCAGCGCGACAACCTCGCCCCGCGCCAAATCCAGCGTGACATCGCGGATCACCAGCCGTTTGCGATAGCTTTTGCGCAGATTGCGGATTTGCAGGCCCGTACCGCTGGCCGCCAGTCTTAACTTTGGGTCAGTCATCAGTTGCCGCCGGTCTGAAACACCGTGCGCACACGGCCCTCTAGGATGCCGGTGCCGGCAGCCAGATTGATCGTCAGAGTATTGGATGACAGGGCGTTCTGACCTTGGGTCAGCAACACATCGCCGGTCATCACGACGGTGCCCTTGTCGATGGAATATATCGCCTCGCGGGCCTCGGCCGCCTCGGCACCATTAACCAGGGTGACGCCGCCGGTGGCGCGCATTTCCGAAATTTGTCCGGCCCCACCCGGCGCATATACCACCCGCACCGCACCCGCACTCAGCCGCATTTCGCCCTGGGTAATCAGAACATTGCCGGAAAATTCTGCCGATCCGTCGGCCTGATCAATCGACAGGCTGTCGGACGCCACCTCGACGGGTTGCGATGTATCGTGTTTCAGCCCGCCAAAGGCAATGTTGGTGCCTTGGGCCAGAGCTGGCGCCCCGCACAGCATCAGTAATGTGGCCAGTGTTGCGATCCGCGTCATTGCCCGCCTCCCTGCGTTGCATTGGGTTGGTATATCAGGCGAACGCCTTGGTTGAAAACAAGAACATAGGATGGCCCGTCCTCGGCGCTGCCGGGGGCCGGATGCTGCTTTAGCTGCATTTGCCCGGCATTCAGTTGCCCCATCGGGCCTTGGGCCGAAATTTCGCCTTCGCTGAACACGTCCGTGATATCGAGGCGCGCAGATACGCCTTGGGTTTCAATGGCATAACCGGTCGAGGTGAGAATCTTTACGCCGTCGGTCAGATCCGCCTGCTGTCGCCCGGTATCAACCAGGCCGGTGCCTGCGGTCAGATCCAGAATGCCACCGTCGCGGGTTTCCAGCCGCAGGCGCAATTGTTCGGCACTGACGGAATCGGTTGTTTCGGGGCGTGCGCTTGTGGCGGCCATCGTGATTGCGGTGCCATCGCGGGTGACGCCGGAATAATCAGGCCGGTCAATGCGCTGTTCGCGCAAGATCGCCGCCACCTCAACTTCGGAATAGGGGATCGCGCGGGTCGGGTCGGCCTTTTTTGAAACCAGAAACAGGGTCGAAAGGATGGCCAGCGCGGTCAGCGGCAGGATCACCTTGAGCCAGGCAACCAGCCGGGAATATCTGTTGTCAAACCGTGCCACGCCACTTGCCCATCTGTTACCGCCTGTAATCTAGGGCCAAGTCAACGCGCGCAAAAGGGGGTGCGCGATTTTCCGCAGCTTAGTGGGAAAAGATATCCTGATCCGGCCATCCGTTCAGATCCAATTGCGCCCGCATCGGCAGGAAATCAAAACAGGCCTGGGCCATGTCGCCCCGGCCTTCGCGGGCCAGACGTTTATCCAGTTCCTTGCGCAATGCATGCAGATACAGCACATCAGACGCGGCATAATCCAACTGTGCTGGCGTCAGTTTGGCCGCGCCCCAATCGCTTTGTTGTTGATATTTCGAAATGTCGACCTGTAACAATTCCTGCAAAAGATATTTCAGCCCGTGCCGGTCCGTATAGGTGCGCACCAGTTTGCTGGCGATCTTGGTGCAATATACCGGCGCCGTGACCACGCCGAATGCATTCAGCAACGCCGCGATATCAAAGCGGCCAAAATGAAACAGCTTCAACACATCGCGATTGGTCAGCATCGCGCACAGGTTTGGCGCGGCATCCTGGCCCGGCGTGACCTGCACCATATGGGCATTGCCATCGCCCCCCGACATCTGAATCAGGCACAGCCGGTCACGGTGCGGATTCAGCCCCATGGTTTCACAATCAATGGCCACGACAGGCCCCAGATTCAGCCCATCGGGAAGATCGTTCTGATACAGATGATTGGCCATGGCGGCGCCCCTTTCCTGTTGGCCCTGTCATAAGCCGCCCTGCCACGCCGCGCAATCGCAAGGCGCGCAAATCTGTGCCGGACCCATCTGAAACGCAAATGTCGCAGGCCACAAATCGCCATGCGCGCGCCCTTTCCCTTGGCCTCTACCTGGGCTATCAAACGCCGTCCTGCGATCTTGAGGAGTCCCACCATGGGTTATAAAATCGTCGTCGTCGGTGCCACGGGCAATGTGGGCCGAGAAATGCTGAGTATTCTGGCGGAACGTCAGTTTCCCGTCGAAAAGATTGCGGCACTTGCGTCGCGCAAATCCTTGGGCACCGAGGTCAGCTTTGGCGACAAAACCCTCAAGACCCAAGATCTGGATACGTTTGATTTTACCGGTTGGGACATGGCGCTGTTTGCCATCGGATCGGACGCAACCAAGCAATATGCGCCCAAGGCGGCCAAGGCCGGATGTGTGGTGATCGACAACTCATCGCTGTATCGCTACGATTCGGAAATCCCGCTGATCGTGCCCGAAGTGAACCCAGACGCGATCACGATGGTTTCAAACAAGAACATCATCGCCAACCCCAATTGTTCGACCGCGCAGATGGTTGTGGCGCTAAAGCCGCTGCATGATCGCGCGCGGATCAAACGGGTTGTGGTTTCGACCTATCAATCGGTTTCCGGTGCCGGCAAGGATGGCATTGACGAGCTGTGGGATCAGACCAAGAGCATTTATAATCCGGTCGATGACAAGCCGGCGAAAAAGTTCACCAAGCAGATCGCGTTCAACGTGATTCCGCATATCGACGCGTTCATGGATTCCGGCGACACCAAAGAAGAATGGAAAATGGTTGCGGAAACCAAAAAGATCATGGATACCAAGATCAAGGTCACGGCCACCTGTGTGCGCGTGCCGGTTTTCGTTGGCCATTCCGAAGCGATCAACATCGAATTCGAAGATTTCCTGGACGAGGACGAAGCGCGCGACATTCTGCGCGAATCCCCCGGCATCATGGTTGTCGATAAACGCGAAGATGGCGGATATATCACCCCGATCGAATGTGTCGGTGATTTCGCCACCTATATTTCGCGTATCCGTCAGGATACGACCGTCGAAAACGGCCTGAACCTGTGGTGTGTGTCTGACAACCTGCGCAAGGGCGCGGCCCTGAATGCGGTGCAGATTGCCGAACTTCTGGGCAATCGCGTGTTGAAAAAGGGCTAAGCGCCCGCGCCGCGATGTGCGGCGCATCACGGCCCCCTCGCTAAACCGGTGGGGCCGTTTTACCCCAGATAGGCGCGCGCCAGTTTCAGTGCCCGTTCGCCGTACGCCCTTTGGCGGGGGTCATCGTGGGGCACACGCGGAATAATCCAGCCACAGCTGGCCAGACCCCGCAGCATCGTGAACAGCGCCAGATCGCCATGCCCCCCGCCATAGCCATCACACAGCGCCGCGCCCAGATCATGCCCATGGGGCAGATCGAAATGCTGAACCATGGCAGTGCCCAGATCATAAAGCCGCAGGCCGATCCCGCCATCATCAAAATCGATCAGATGCAGGTGCCCGGCGGTGCCCAACACGTTTTCCTGCAACACATCGGCATGAATCAGCCCGGTGTTCCACGATTTTGCCAAAAGGGCAGATCGCGCGGCGCTGCGGGCCTCTTGCAACAGGGCGGATTCAGGCCCGGTAAGGGCGGGGTTGTTCCAGAACGGCCCCCACAACGGGGTCGCCCCGGTCAGGGCATCGATGCTCCAGGAAAAGCGTTCAAAATCAGGCGGCAGATCCCAGTCATCAGAGATTTCGTGAAGTCGCGCCAACATCTTGCCCAAAGCGTGATAGGTTTCACATTGCTCTGAAACGGGCTGTGGATTGGTGCGCTCCATCGCCCCGATCGGGGGTGCGTCAATCCACGAAACCACCGAGGCGCGCGGCCCGAAGGCCGGTTCGCCCATCAAGGTGCCCTCTTGCGTGGGAATGGGCCGGGGGCAGGGAAACCCGGATTGTGCCAGATAATCGGTCCAGACCAATTCGGACCGGATTGCGCCATCGGTTTGATATCCGGCGCGGTGCAGCCGCAGTGCCGCGCGGGTGCCGCTCATCTGCACCTCAAACACCGCGTTTTCGCGGTTGGCAATCAGGCGTTCAACCCGGCCCCCGCCCCAATGGGTCAGGGCATTCCGGGCCAGGGCGATGGCCTCTTCATTGGTCATGGGTGCGCAAAGCCTCGGCCAGTGTGTCAATTGCAAGATCAATCTCTTGCGCGGAAATGGGCATGGGGGGGCGCATTTTCAGAATGTTCATATGCCGCCCGATCCGCCCGATCAAAACACCCTGGTCTTTCATGTCTTCGACCACCTGCGCGGCCAGGTCGGTGGCGGGGGCGCCATTTGTTTCAAGCACCGCGCCAAAGAACAAACCGTTGCCGCGAATTTCGGTGATGGCAGGGTGAGACAACCGCCCCAGCGCGGCACGGGCATGGCGGCCCATCGCCCCGGCATGGGCGACCAAACCATCGCGTTCGATCACATCCAACGTGGCGTTGACCGCAGCGGCCGAAACCGGATTGCCGCCGAACGTGTTGAAATAACCAAAGGCAGTGCGAAACGCCTTCATCACCGTGGGGTTGGCAATGACCGCCGCCACCGGATGGCCGTTGCCCATGGGTTTGCCCAATGTCACCACATCCGGCGCAAAGCCCAGCCAATCATGCCCCCACCATTGACCACACCGCCCAAACCCCGGCTGTACCTCATCACACAGGATCAGACCCCCGGCATCACGGATTGCCGAAACGGTGGGGTTCAGAAATCCGGGTGCGATATTGGGCAGGCCTTCGTTGGCGAACACCGGGCATAACATCATGCCGGAAAACCCAAAACCGGCACTTTGCAATTCACCAATCGCGCGGCGGACATGGGCGGCAAACTGTTCGGGGTCGGTATCGGATTCCGGTGCGGGCACCAGGCGCACATGGGGCGGATAGCCACCAATGGGCGGGCGTCGGGTGGACAGCTGCGCCGTGGCGGTGGTGTTGCCATGGTAAGTATTGTCGGTGGCGATGATACCCGTGTGCCCGGTTGCCGCCTGGGCCATGCGCAGGGCGATATCATTCGCCTCGGACCCGGTGCAGACCATGATGCCTTGGCTCAGATCGTGTGACAGGGTCGCCGTTATCCGATCCAGCGCATCAAGAATGCCGGTGTGAAGATAGCGTGTGTGGGTGTTCAGCGTACCGGCCTGCCGGGCGATGGCTGCCACCACATGGGGGTGACAATGGCCCACATGGGGCACGTTGTTGTAGCAATCAAGGTATCGTTTGCCGGTGTCATCCCACAGCCAGACACCGCTGCCTTTTACCAGATGCAGCGGGCGGTCGTAAAATGTGGGCACATTCGGCCCAAGGCGGGTGTGGCGGCGTGTCAGCAAATCAGTCATGGGCGGATGATGCCGTTTCGCGGCGCAGGGGGCCAGCCCCCATCGCGCCTTTGGCGCGATTCCCCCGGGATATTTTCAAAACAGAAATGAACATCACTCGTCGGGAGAGACGGAACCGCGCATGGCTTTTACATCGCCGCGCATTTTCTTTGCCTTCAGGCGGCGCTTTTTTGCGCCCAGGGTGGGGCGGGTTGCGATGCGGCGTTTGGGTGTCTTTGTTGCCTCGGTGATCAGGGCCGCCAGCCGATCGCGCGCGATATCGCGGTTGCGCGCCTGACTTCGGGTTTCATCAACCATCAGGACAAGCGCGCCGTCTTTTGTCCAGCGTCGGCCCGCCAACCGGCGCAGGCGGTTTTTGACCGGTTGCGGCAGATTGGGCGAGCGTTCGGCCTCGAACCGCAGTTCAACGGCGGTGGAGACCTTGTTGACGTTTTGCCCGCCCGGACCTGAGGCGCGGGTGAATTGTTCGCTCAGCTCCCAATCCTGAATGGTGATTTTATCGGTTATGCGCAGCATGGGTCAGGTGCCGGCCTTGGTGGCAGGTTGCACACAGCGCCGAGCGGGCCAGGCGAATGAGCACGGCACAAAGCCAGTTGCGATGTCTGGGTATGTCGTGTTCACGATGGTGCCCCTTTTGCCCGGTGACATATATGATGGGGCGCTGAGGGGGGCGGGGCAAGGGGGCGCATCAACCGTATAGGAATGATGGCCCCCATTTGGCGGCGGTGCCGCGCTGTTTTATTGGCGCACCAGACGCTCATACGCTTGGGCGATGTCACGGGTCAGCGCGCCGACCTCAAAGTTGTAATCGCCGATCTGGCCCACCGGCGTGACCTCGGCGGCGGTGCCGGTCAGCCAGCATTGTTCGAAGCCTTCCAGCTCTTCTGGCATGATGTGGCGTTCGTGAACCTTGATCTGGCGGTCGTTCAGCATGCCGATCACGGTTTGGCGGGTGATGCCGTTCAGGAATGCGTCGGGGTCGGGGGTGTGCACTTCGCCATCCTTGACGAAAAATATGTTGGCGCCCGTCGCTTCGGCCACATAGCCGCGATAATCGAACATCATCGCATCGCTGCACCCTTTTGCCTCGGCGGCGTGTTTTGACATGGTGGCAATCATATACAGCCCGGCGGCCTTGGCATGGCTGGGCGCTGTTTCGGGGCTGGGGCGTTTCCATTTGGCGATGTCCAGCCTGGCGCCTTTCATCTTGGCGTCGCCATAGTAATTGCCCCATTCCCAGGCGGCGATCGCCAGGCGCACGGGGTTGCGTTTGGCGGCCACGCCCATGTCTTCGCCCGCGCCGCGCCACGCGATGGCCCGCACGTATGCGTCGGTAAACCCATTCGCCGCCAAAACCTGTTGTTTCGCCGCCTCGATTTCATCAACCGTATAGGGAATTTCGAAATCCAGGCATTCTGCGGAATAGCGCAGCCTTTCGGAATGGCGGCGGGATTCGAAGATCTTGCCGTTATAGCACCGCTCGCCCTCAAACACGGAACTGGCGTAATGCATCGCATGGGTCAGCAGGTGCACATTGGCATCGCGCCAATCGACCATTGCGCCATCCATCCAGATTTTACCGTCACGGTCATCATATGCGCCTGCCATGGCTGCGGCTCCTGTATTGACGCCAGAATTCGGCGTATTTTCCATTAGTTGCGCAAATTAGGTCCGTTTCGGATGTAATATTGCGCAGTTTGCGCAGGATCGCTAACAGTCAGCTCTTGGAATGTCAACAAGGCTGACATAGTCTGAAGCCAAACCTGAAACCAGCGGGCAAAGGACAGTGCAATGGGCGAAAGCAGGCCGGGGGGCGAGGCCCTGTTGTTTCTGACCGATGAGCAATTGCGCAAGGGAATCGAGGCGATGTTCTTTGCCTATCGCGGCTTTACCGCTGATCCTGACCGGATTTTGTCAGAGTATGGCTATGGGCGTGCGCATCACCGGGCGGTCCATTTCATCAATCGCAGCCCCGGCACAACGGTGAACAACCTGCTGTCGATCCTGGGGGTTACAAAGCAATCGCTGAACCGTGTGTTGCGTACGTTGATCCAGGATGGTCTGGTGCAAAGCACTGTTGGAACCCGCGATAAAAGGGAGCGTCACTTGCATTTGACCGACACTGGCAAAGCCTTGGAAAAGGCCCTGTCCGAGGCACAGCGCCGTCGGATGCGTGCCGCGTATCGCACGGTGGGCCCCGATGCCGTTGCGGGGTTTCGTCAGGTTCTTGAGGCGATGATGGACCCTGATCAAAGGCATCACTATGCCAAACGCACACGAGGCAAGGCATGAGTGTTGTAAACGATATCCACCTGTTGATTGTCGATGATGACGAACGCATCCGGGTGCTGTTGCAGAAATTTCTGGTGCGGTCCGGGTTTTTCGTGACATCGGCACGCGACGCCGCCCATGCCCGGCGGTTGCTTGAGGGGTTGGATTTCGATCTGATCGTGCTGGATGTGATGATGCCCGGCGAAGACGGAATAAGCTTTACCCGGTCCTTGCGCGAAACCCTGACCGTGCCGATCCTGCTTTTGACAGCAAAAAGCGATACGGGCGATCGGATCACCGGGCTTGAGGCGGGCGCCGACGATTATCTGGCCAAGCCGTTCGAGCCAAAAGAGCTGTTGTTGCGGATCAATGCGATTTTGCGCCGTGTACCGATTGAAATCGGCATCAGCGATGCGCCAAAAGTGCTGCGTCTGGGTCAGGTGCGGTACGATATCGAACGGGGGGAATTATGGCAGGGCGACGCGCCGGTGCGCCTGACCGCGACCGAGGCGCATCTGATGCGCATATTCTCGGCTGCGCCGGGTGTGGTGATCGACCGAACACAGCTTGCCGATGATCTGGGCCGGGGCAACGGCGGCGCACAGGATCGCGCCATCGACGTGCAAATCACCCGCCTGCGGCGCAAGATCGAAAGCGATCCAAAACAGCCCCGCTATCTGCAAACCGTGCGCGGCGCGGGCTATATGCTTCAGCCTGATTAGGAGTGATCATTTTCGTTTTAAAAAATATCCCCGCCGGAGGCAAAAGGTTTGGGAAAGCGCCAAAAGAGTTTTAAGGCCTCCGGCGGGGATATTTGAGAAACAGAAATGAGGGGGAACAGATGATTTATTTTTCACATGACGATGGGCTGAAGCATGAAACGCCACCGGGACATCCCGAACAGGTGGCGCGACTGGAGGCGATCCGCAGCGCGCTGTCGGGGTTTGATCTGGATCGGCGGGATGCGCCCTTATGTGATGATCGTGATATTTTGCGCTGCCATCCGCAGGATTATCTGGATCATGTGATTGCTTCGGCGCCGGAAAAAGGCGCGCATGCGCTGGATGGTGACACCCATATGTCTCCGGGTTCGCTTACGGCGGCGCGGCGGGCTGTGGGCGGCATGTGCGCAGCGGTTGATGCGGTGCTGGGCGGCGAGGATCGCACGGCGTTTGTCGGTTGCCGCCCGCCCGGGCATCATGCGGAAACCCGCCGGGCGATGGGGTTTTGTATCTTTGGCAACGTGGCGATCGGCGCAAAACGGGCGTTGGACCATCACGGGCTGAACCGCGTTGCGATTGTGGATTTTGATGTGCATCACGGCAATGGCACGCAGGATTTGTTATGGGATGAGGCCCGGGCGCTTTTCATCTCTTCGCATCAGATGCCATTGTATCCTGGATCGGGCTATGGCGATGAACGCGGTGCTCATGGCAATGTGGTGAACCTGCCGCTTGAGGGGGGGACCGGGGGGGAGGAAATGCGCCGGATCTATGAAGACCGGGTGTTCCCGGCGGTCGCCGCGTTCAAGCCTGAATTGATTTTGATTTCCGCCGGGTTTGATGCTCACCGGGCCGATCCTTTGGCTGGGTTGAATTGGCGCACCGAGGATTTCGGTTGGGTGACAGAGCGCCTGTGCGATGTGGCCGATGAGGTCTGTGGCGGGCGCATCGTCTCGACACTGGAAGGCGGGTATGATTTGCAGGCGCTGGGCGCATCCGTTGCCGCCCATGTCGCGGTTTTGAAGGAGCGGAGCGCATGAGCGATCAGCCGATAGAAGAGATGACATTTGAACAGGCCATGGCCGAGTTGGAGCGCGTGGTGGGCCAGTTGGAATCGGGCAATGTGCCGTTGGAGCAGTCCATTGCGCTGTATGAACGTGGCGCGGGATTGAAGGCGCGTTGCGAGGCCAAGTTGAAAGAGGCCGAAGAAAAGGTAGCCGCGATCACGTTGGATCGGGATGGCGCGCCGACGGGAACCGTTCCGTTTGACGGCCAGTGACGGATTTGGATATTTGTAGCAAGAAAAAGCAGGCGCGGCGTGAGCAATTTTAAGGTTCGGTTGGCCGAATGTGGTGTGGCGCTTCAGTCGTGCCTGAACGAGGCCATGGCCCCGATGAGCGATGTGGCGGTGGTGCATGGCATGCGCTGGGCGTGCAACGGTGGCAAGCGGTTGCGCGGTTTTCTGGTGATGGAAGGTGCGGCGCTGTATGGTGTTTCGCCGCTGCAAAGTGTGCGGGCCGGGGCGGCGATTGAGGCGCTTCATGCCTATTCTTTGGTGCATGATGATTTGCCCTGTATGGATGATGATGATCTGCGTCGGGGGCAGCCCACGGTTCATGTGAAATGGGATGAGGCGACCGCTGTGTTGGCGGGCGATGCGTTGCAGACTCTGGCATTTGAATTGCTGTCTGATCCGGCTTGCCATCCGGACGCGGCGGTGCGGATTGATCTGGTGGCGTCCTTGGCGCGGGCCGGCGGAGCGCGGGGCATGGTGTTGGGGCAGGCGTTGGATATTGCCGCCGAAACCGCCACCGCCCCTCTGACATTGCCCGCGATCGAGGCGTTGCAGGCGGGCAAGACCGGGGCGTTGATCCGGTGGTCGGGTGAGGCGGGCGCGCGGTTGGCTGGGGCGGATGTGACGGCACTGGGCCGATATGCCACAGCACTGGGCCTGGCGTTTCAGATTGCCGACGATTTGTTGGATGTTGTCGGCGATGCCACCGTAACCGGCAAGGCCGTGGGCAAGGATGCCGCCGCAGGCAAGGCCACGTTTGTTTCGCTGTTGGGCGAGGCGGGTGCGCGGGCGCGGGCCGATGCCCTGGTCACCGAAGCCTGCGAGGCATTGTCGGATTTCGGACCGCGCGCCGACACTTTGCGCGATTGCGCGCGCTATGTCGTCGAGCGGGATCGTTAGGGCGCCATTCCATTGATTTAGCTTGTTATAAAGGGGGCTTGCCATGGCCGATCGACCGAAAACGCCAATTCTGGACCGGGTGGATGACCCCGCTGATATGCGCGCCCTGAGCGATGGCGACCTGAAGAAGTTGGCGCGCGATGTCCGCGCCGAGGTTATTCACGCGGTCAGCAAGACCGGCGGCCATCTGGGGGCCGGGCTGGGCGTGGTTGAATTGACTGTGGCCCTGCACGCCGTGTTTGACACGCCGCGCGATCGGTTGATCTGGGATGTGTCGCACCAATGTTATCCGCACAAGGTGTTGACCGGACGGCGCGACCAGATGGCGACCCTGCGCCAGAAGGATGGTTTGTCGGGATTCACCAAGCGCAGTGAATCGCCCTATGACCCGTTTGGCGCGGCCCATTCCAGCACCTCGATTTCCGCCGCTTTGGGCTTTGCCGTGGCGCGCGATCTGGGCGGTGCGCCTGACCCCGGTTTGGGCGATGCGATTGCCGTGATCGGCGATGGCGCGATGAGTGCCGGCATGGCCTATGAGGCGATGAACAACGCCGGGCATCTGGGCAAACGGTTGATTGTAATACTGAACGACAATGAAATGAGCATCGCCCCGCCCGTGGGCGCGATGAGCGCGTATTTGTCGCGCCTTTATGCCGGTGCGCCGTTTCAGGAATTATCGGCCTTGGCCAAGGGGGCGGTTTCGTTTTTGCCACCACCGCTGCAAGAGGGGGCAAAGCGGGCGCGCGATCTGGTCAAGGGGGCGGCGTTTGGTGGCACGCTGTTTGAACAGTTGGGCTTTTCCTATGTCGGGCCGATTGATGGTCACGATCTGGATCAGCTTTTGCCGGTGCTGCGTACGGTGCGTGATCGGGCCACGGGGCCGGTTCTGATTCACGCCGTGACCCAAAAAGGCAAGGGATACGCCCCGGCCGAGGCCGCCGCCGACAAGGGCCACGGCGTTGGCAAATTCGATGTGATCACCGGCGCACAGGCCAAGGCAACGCCGAACGCCCCCTCCTATACCAGCGTGTTTTCAAAGGCCCTATTGGCCCACGGGGCACAGGACGATCGGGTGGTCGCCGTGACCGCCGCGATGCCCGACGGCACCGGCCTTGGTCTGTTTGCCGAACGCTATCCCAGTCGATGCTTTGATGTGGGCATTGCCGAACAGCACGGCGTGACCTTTGCCGCCGGATTGGCGGCGGGCGGGATGAAACCGTTTTGCGCCATGTATTCCACGTTTTTACAGCGCGGATACGATCAGGTGGTGCATGATGTGGCGATTCAGCGTCTGCCGGTACGGTTTGCCATTGATCGCGCCGGGTTGGTCGGGGCCGATGGCGCCACCCATGCCGGCGCATTCGATGTGGCGTTTCTGGCCAATCTGCCCGGCTTCGTGGTGATGGCCGCGGCAGATGAGGCCGAGCTGATGCATATGGTGGCCACCGCCGTGGCCCATGACGCGGGGCCCATCGCGTTTCGCTATCCCCGGGGCGAAGGCGTGGGCGTTGATCTGCCCGAAATTGGCGTACCGCTGGAGATTGGCAAGGGCCGCGTGGTGCGCGCGGGCAAGGGCGTGGCGATCCTGTCCTTTGGCACCCGCCTGTCCGAGGTTGAGGCCGCTTGCGAAATTCTGGCCGGTCAGGGCATCACGCCAACGGTGGCCGATGCCCGGTTTGCCAAACCCCTGGACGAAGATCTGATCCTGCGTCTGGCGCGCGATCACGACGCGTTGATCACCATCGAAGAGGGGGTCGTGGGCGGATTTGGTTCCCACGTGGCCCATTTTCTGGCCGAATCCGGGGTGTTTGACACCGGGTTGAAATACCGCTCCATGGTGTTGCCCGATGTGTTTATCGATCAGGCATCCCCGGCAGATATGTACGCGGTGGCCGGGCTGAATGCCGACGATATTGTGGGCAAGGTATTGGGGGTTTTGAGGTAAATCGGCGCGGCGCCTGCTGGATGAGGATTGTTTTGGGCAGTGGTTTATATCGCGTTATTCGTCTGCGTCGCGCAGAGCCGCAAGGCCGCGGCGGTAATCGGGATAAAGCAGGCGCACCCCCAGTTCGGTTTTGATCCGGGTGTTATCTACCCGTTTGGATTCGGCGTAAAAACTGCGCGCCATGGGTGACATTTCGGCCTGATCAAACGGCACGGCAGGCGGAATCGGCAGGCCCAGAAGTTCGGCGGCATGGGCGATCACGTCTTGTGGTGGGGCGGGATCATCATCGCACAGATTATAGATCGCACCGGGATTGGGGCGTGCGATAGAAGCGGCAAGGATCTGGGCAATGTCATCCACATGGATGCGGGAAAACACCTGATCCGGCTTGATGATCCGGCGTGCGCTGCCATCGCGCACCTTGGCAAACGGGCCGCGACCCGGGCCGTAAATCCCCGCAAGGCGAAAGATATGCAGGGGCAAGGCATGTTGGGCCGCCAGCGCCTGCCATTGGGATTCGGCCAGAACCCGCGCCTTGCCGCGCCGGGTTGACGGGGTGAGCGGCGTGGTTTCATCCACCCAGCCGCCATCGTGGTTGCCATACACCCCGGTGGTTGAAAGGTCTCCCAGCCATTGCAAATTGGGTGCTGCGGCGATGGCATCGCCCAGGTGTGGTGCCACCGGATCGCCGGCCTCATCAGGGCCGGCCGACAGCAGGATATGCGTGGCATCGGCGATGGTTTCGGTCAGATCACTGCCGGGCCAGACCGCGGCGGCAACACCGGTTTTGGTCAGGCGCGCGGCCTTGTCGGCGCTGCGGGTGGTGCCGGTGATCTGCCAGCCCAGAGGTAAAAGCAGGCGGGCAAGGGCCTGGGCGCAATAGCCGTGACCAAAGCTGAGAAGGTGATGTGTCATGCAGCAGGTTTGCCAGACTTGGCCACCCGATCATAGGGGGATGAAGCAGCGAAAGTGGCGCAACCGCTTGCCCGATGGGGTTTGTTTGCGATAGGCAATGCTATTGCCCCCGCCAATGTGCGGCACAAACAAGAAAGGATGCGCCATGTACGCGCCCACACAAAACCTGCCGATCGTCACCCCCGAGCCGGTGGCGCATATGACATTTACCGATCCGGCCCTGGCCGTGACGCGGTTGCAAGAGTTGTATGATGAGGCGTGCCGATTTATCGGGCGGCATTTCCTGCGGGCGATTTCCGGTGAAAAACCCGAGTCGCGCTATCGGGCATTTTACCCCGAAATCCGCTTTACCACGACCAGTTTTGCAACGGTCGACAGTCGGCTCAGCTTTGGCCATGTGATGGGGCCGGGAATTTATTCGACCACGATCACGCGGCCTGATCTGTTTGCCAATTATCTGCGCCAACAGATTGGACTGTTGATTGAAAATCACGAGGTGGGGGTGCAGATCGGGGTGTCGACCACACCGATTCCGGTGCATTTCGCCGTGGGCGGGGAAGGCACGGTCAGTGTGCCCCACGAGGGCAGCACAGATTTTATCCTGCGCGATGTGTTTGATGTGCCCGATCTGGTGACGACGAATGACGACATCGTCAATGGTTTCGGGTTCAGTTATCCGGATGGGGCCGCGCCACTGGCCCCGTTCACGGCACAGCGGATTGATTACTCACTCGCGCGCCTGTCCCATTACACGGCAACCAGCCCTTCGCATTTTCAAAACCACGTTCTGTTCACCAATTATCAGTTCTACATTGAGGAATTCGAGGCCTATGCGCGCGCCGCGCTGGCCGATCCCGACAGTGGCTATGTCAGCTTTGTCGGGCCGGGCAACCATGAAATCACCCGGTCTGACGAACCCATGCAAGTCATGACCAAACTGCCGCAAATGCCCAGTTATCATCTGAAACGCGCCAATGGCGGTGGCATCACGTTGGTCAATATCGGCGTCGGGCCGAGCAACGCAAAAACCGCCACCGATCATATTGCCGTTTTGCGCCCCCATGCGTGGATCATGGTGGGCCATTGTGCGGGGTTGCGCAATTCGCAACGGCTGGGCGATTTCGTGTTGGCCCATGCGTATCTGCGCGAGGACAAGGTGTTGGATGACGATCTGCCGGTTTGGGTGCCGGTGCCGCCCCTGGCCGAAATTCAGATCGCGCTTGAGGGCGCAGTGGCCGAAGTGACCGAACTGGAAGGGTACGATCTGAAACGGATCATGCGCACCGGCACGGTGGCCAGTCTGGACAACCGCAATTGGGAATTGCGCGATCAATCCGGCCCGGTGCAGCGCCTGTCACAATCGCGCGCCGTGGCCCTGGATATGGAAAGCGCGACAATCGCCGCCAACGGGTTTCGGTTTCGCGTGCCCTATGGCACCTTGCTCTGCGTGTCGGACAAACCGTTGCACGGTGAATTGAAACTGCCCGGAATGGCGACTGATTTTTACCGCACGCAGGTTGCGCGCCATTTGCTGATCGGCATTCGCGCCATGGAAAAGTTGAACCAGATGCCGGTTGAGCGTATTCATTCGCGCAAACTGCGCAGCTTTGAAGAAACCGCGTTTCTTTGACATCGGGTTCAGTGGGCACAGGTTGATCCCTGTCTTGGGTATCGCCTGTGTGGATTGGTTTGATTTTGCGGGGGTGTTGGCGGACGATACCGCAGTTCGCAGCGGAAAACCGCCATAAAACGTTTGTTTTCTTGGGAAATTACACCACTAGGCGTTGTGCCGCCTTGGCAGATAAGGCTAAATTGCCGCAATGACCCCATATTGGGCAGATTGAGGAGACCATACATGGCAAAACCGATGACCAAGACCCAACTGATCGCCGCCCTGGCCGATGAGATGGATGCCGATAAAAAAGCAGCCGGCACCGCGCTGGACAGCATCATCAACATCATCACCCGCGAAGTATCGGGCGGCGGTGCCGTGACTCTGCCCGGAATTGGCAAGATCTATTGCCGCGAACGCCCCGAGCGTATGGTGCGCAACCCCGCCACCGGTGAGCAGATCAAAAAAGAAGCCGACAAGGTGGTGAAGATGACCATCGCCAAAGCGCTGAAAGACAGCGTGAACGAATAAGCGCGCCGCTTTTTTCAAAGCCGCATTCAACGGGTCGCCTTTACACGGGCGGCCCGTTTGCGTTTGTCACGGTTACACGATTTCCGGCAGACGGGTGGCGGGGGGCGTGTTGCGCGACCGCTGGCTGGTGATGCGCCCGTCAATCACGGTCATGCCAATGCCGGGCAGATTGCCCAGTTGCACCGATTCAAGGATGGATTTGCCCGGTGCGTGCTGTGCCTGGTCCATCAGCACAAAATCGGCGCACATGCCTGTTTCGATCAACCCGGTGTCCAGTTTGCGTTGCCGCGATGTATTGCCGTTGCCCATGCAAAACGCGATTTCGGCGGGCACATTGCCCAGCGATGACAGCATCGCGATCATCCGCAAGATGCCCAAAGGCTGCACACCCGACCCGGCCGGCCCATCGGTGCCTAAAATAACCTGATCCAGTTTATCCAACTCGCGCGCGGTGTTCAGAGTCAGCAGGGCGGCGCGTTCGTTGCCATTATGCACAATCTCCAACGCCGCCTTGCAGTTTTCACATAAACAGATGATCTGATCATCGGGCAGGGCCGAATGGCCGCCGTTGATATGGCCCACCACATCGGTGCCGGTTTCCAACACCATATCGGCATCGATCAACCCCGATCCGGGGATCGACGGACCACCGGTGTGAATCGTGCTTTGCATCCCGTATTTGCGCGCCCAGCCGACCATTTCATGGGCGGTTTTGCCATCTTTCACGGTGCCAAGGCCAACCTCACCGATCAGGCGCACGCCGCCTTCGGCCATTTGTTTGAAATGATGCTCCTCAAGCCCGGTTTGCAACAGCGGCGCGCCGGCATGCACCTTGACCCCTGAGGGGCGAAAATTGTCGTACCACCGCTGGGCCGCAATCGCCATGGCGACGGTGCCGATCGGATCGTTGGGGCGGCCCGGCATGTGCACCTCGCCCGCTGAAATCATCGTGGTGACGCCGCCATGCAAGGTGCTGTCGATCCAATGAAGCTGTTGCTGGCGCGGCGTATAATCGCCCACCACCGGGTGCACGTGACTGTCGATCAAACCGGGGGCCAGGGTGATGCCCTTGGCATCAACCGTGGTGGTCGCGCTGTCGCAATCAAGATTCTTTTCACGGCCCCAATCGGTGATTTTCCCATCCACCGCGATGATCGTATCGGCGTCATAAATCGGCTGTTCGATCTTGCCCGACAGCATCAGACCGATATTCTTGATGACCAGTTTTTCAGACATATCACACTCCCAAATGGCGGGTCAGGGTTTCGGGTGCTGCGCGCAAGGCATCGCCGCGCAGGGTTTCGATGGATGCGCCGTTTTCGATGAACACGGCGTGGTCGGCCATGGTCAGGATCGCCTCCATACGTTGTTCGACCAACAGCACGGCCAGGCCCTCGGCCTTCATCCGCAAAACCACATCGCGGATTTGCGCGATCATGCTGGGCTGCAACCCTTCGGTGGGTTCATCCAGCAACAGCAATTTGGGCCGCAAACATAATGCGCGGGCAGTGGCCAGCATTTGCTGTTCGCCCCCCGACAGGGTTTCGGCCCGTTGGGTTAGCCGTTCGCGCAGACGGGGAAAAATATCCAACACCCAATCGCGGGTCTCGCGCCCCTCACCACAGGCCAACAGCCCGATTTCGATGTTTTCCGAAACGCTGAGTTCGGCAAACAAACGCCGCCCCTGGGGAATATACCCCACCCGTTGGCGGGCAATCTGTTCGGGCGGCAGGGTATGGAGCGGTTGACCCTCCAGCGTGATTGAACCGGCGCTGATCGCCAATAACCCCGTGATCGTGCGCATCACCGTGGTTTTGCCCGCCCCGTTGCGCCCCAGCAAACAGGTGATTTCACCGGCCTTGGCACTCAGGGACACACCGCTCAGGGTTTTCACCCGGCCATAGCTGGCGTGGATATCGGAAATCTCAAGCATCCTCAGTTCCTAAATACGCGGCCTGAACGTGGGAATTGGCGCGAATGTCGTCTGGCGTGCCCTCGGCCAGGATTTCACCATGGTTCAGCACGGTGATGAATTGCGCCGTTTCCATCACCACCGACATATTATGTTCGATCAACAGGATCGTGGTATCGCGCAACCCGGTAATCAGGGCCTTGAACTCCGCCACTTCGGATTCCGCCAACCCTTGGGTCGGCTCATCCAGAATGAACAGGCGCGGCGTTTGCGCCAGCCCCATGCCGATTTCCAGAATACGTTGATGCCCATAAGACAGATCGCCCGCCGTTTGTTCGGCCCGGTCACTCAGGGCAACGCGGGCCAATACCTCATCCACCCTGGCATCATCCCCCCCGGCGCGGCGCGCGGCCAGGGCGATGTTTTCACGCACGCTTAGCCCGGCAAACACGCTGGTGATCTGAAACGTATAGGCAATGCCAAGGGCGATGCGTTTATGCGCAGGCAGGTGCGAGATATCTTTGCCATCAAACAAAACCGTGCCGCGCGTGGCCGGGATGCGCCCGCATAACATGCCGACAAAGGTGGATTTGCCCGCCCCGTTCGGCCCGATCAGCGCGCGAATTTGCCCTTGGGGCAGGGCGAAATCCACATCCTGGTTCGCCGTGACCCCGGCATAGGTTTTGGTCAGCCCGCGGGTTTCCAGAATCAAGGCAGCCATTTGAACCTCCGCGCGCGTAGGGTGCCCAAAATGCCCTGGGGCAGAAACATCGTCAGCAAAACCAGAACGACACCGGCAATCAGCATGTAAGCATCGGTAATATCGGCGCTGAGATCGAACAGATAAATCATGAACGCCGCCCCGATCAGCGGCCCAAGGGTGGTGCCCGCCCCGCCCAGCAGCACATATAACAGCGGCAGAATCGAATAGGGCACAGCGGCAAAGCTGGCCCCGGCATAACCGAACAACAGCGCATAAGTGGCCCCCGCAAGCCCCGAAATCGTACCGGAAATCACCAGCGCGATCCATTTCAACCGCTGCACATCATAGCCCAGCATGGTCGCGCGCGCCTCGTTCTCGCGGATCGCGATCAGGGTGCGGCCAAACGGGGCGCGCACGATATGGCCGATGATCAACAGGGTGATGGCAAACAGCACAAGTGCCGCAAAATACCGCCCCATTGCCGTGGTCAGATCAATCCCCGCGATCTGTCGCATGGTCTGGGGCAGAACAAAGCCTTCCTCGCCCCTTGTCCATTCGCTGAAATACAGCGCCACAAGGTATCCGGCCTGAGCAAACATCAGCGTGACAATCATGAACGCCACACCCTTGGTGCGCAGGGCCAGCGCGCCAACCACCCCCGCCACTACGGCGGCACAGGCCAATGCGATGGCCAAGGCGGGCAGGGTGGGTGTGCCCAGATGCTGCATGCTCAGAGACAAACCATACATCCCTGCGCCAAAGAACAGAGCATGGCCCAAGGATAAAAGCCCGGTATATCCAAAGGCCAGATTGTACCCCATGGCATAGATCGCCAACACCATGATCCGCGCCAGGTTGCCCGCGTGATAGGCAGGCAGGATGAAAAAGGCCAAAGCCAGGGCGGCAATGATGGCAAGATGCAAGGTCAGCGCGCGATCCATCTCAATGCGCCTTTTTGCCAAGAAGGCCCTGAGGCCGGAACACCAAAACCATCGCCACCGCCAGCGTCGCCATGATTTTCGCCAGTGTGGGGGAAAAGAACACCGATATGACCCCATCGGACATGCCGATCAAAAGCGCCGCAATCACCGTTCCGGGCAGTGATCCGAGGCCGCCGATAATCACCACGATGAACGATAGTAACAAAGGGTCATGGCCCATCAGATAATGCGCCTGCTGGATCGGCACGACCAGCACCGCACCAATGGCAGCCAGCGCGGCGCCCAGACCAAAAACAAGCGCGTAAACCTTGGAAACCGGAATGCCAAAGGCCTGCGCCATCTGGCTGTCTTGTTGGGTGGCGCGCATGATCAACCCGGCCTTGGTGCGGGTCATGAACAGATACAGCGCCACCAGAATCAACGCCGCCGCCACGATCACGAACAGTTTGTAAGATGTAATCGACAGCCCCCAAGGGTAATAAAACGCAAACCCGTCTTCGCCCCATTCAAACCAGGGCAGGGCGATGCGATGGTTGAACGGCGGCTCCACCGGGCTGGCATCGGGGCCGAATGTCATCAATGTGCCCTGTTGAATGATATACAAAAGCCCGATGGTGGCGACAATCGTGCGCTCGGGGTCATAATCGATGTGTTGCAAAATCAGCTTGTCCGCCGCCGCCGCCAATGCGCCCACCACCAAAGGCGCAATCACCAATGCGGCCACAAACCCCACGGCGGGGTGGGTGCCCAGGGTGGTGGCCACGAACCACGCAATTACCGCGCCCAGCATGTAAAATTCGCCATGCGCCACATTGACCACGCGCATCACGCCAAACACCACCGAAAGGCCCATGGCAGTCAGCGCCAGAATGGCCGCCGTAACCGCGCCTTCCAACATGGCAAGCATTAAGTGAGGGCCAAAATCCATGGCAATAGGGTGTCCTGTATTGGGTAAGCCGGCCGGGGGCCATTTTCCAAGGGTCTAAAAAGGCGCCTCCGGCGGGGGGATATTTTAAGCAAGAAAAAACCACGCCCTGCTTTTTCTTGCCTTAAATATCCAAATTGCAACCGATGCCAGATGCGCAGCGTGCCGGGTTGCGCCCGTGGGCAAACCCGGCACCGTTGACCGCGCGCCGCCTAGAACGACTGTGTGGTGTAATCCACTTCGTCCTCATACAGCGTGTCTTCGATGCTGGTGGTATGGACCAGGTTCATCCTGCCGCCTTCGACCTTGGTAATATATTGGTGGCCAAAGGTCTGGTGGGTTTTGCCGTTGAATATCTTGGCGCCTTGGGGGTGATCCATGCCCTCGGCCATATCGCTCATGGCTTCGACCGCTTCGATCAGTTTGGCACGGTCGGCGGGGCCCTGGTATCCGCTGGCCTCCATGCCGGCCTTGATGATGTTCAGGGTTTCCCAGCAGCCGAACATATGGGCATAGGTGCTGATGTCGCGCGGATCGCTGACCGAGGCGCCATTTTCATCCACGCCCACCGCTTCGCGATACGCCTTGTCCCATTCCGATTGATTGGTCTGGACATATCGCGGCATCCCCTCCCACATGTATGACCCTTCGAGAAATTCCAGACCGGGCGACGCTATGTCGACCGCTTCCAGCGAATCGATAAAGCCGAACAGTTCGGGCCGTGACGGGCCGAAAAATTCACCCAGTTCCTTTACAAACGTCAGAACGGCAGGGCCGGTCATGACGTGATAGATCACTTCGGTATCGCGGGGGATTTGCGGGAAATATTTGGTAAAGCTGGTTTCGGTGGGCGGAATGGCGATTTTGGCGTTGATCGTGCCGCCTTGGGCCTCGAACGCGGCGGAAAAATAATCGCGGTGATCGTGGCCGAACGCGAAATCGGGGTAAATCATGCACACCTTTTTGCCCAGATTGCTGGCCACATAGGGCGCCATCGCCTGAACCTGGCTTTTCACATCGGTGATGCCCGGTTGCAGGGTGTATCGGTTCAACATGCCGCTGGCCACGTGGTGGCCTTCGGACACAACGAAATAAGGCAGTTTCAATTCCCCCGCCCGCGGGGCCGACCCGATCACCACATGGGAAAACAGCGTGCCAAAGGCGATGTCACAGTTCGATTGGGTGGCGAATTTTTCGATCACCTCGGCGCCGCGTTTGGCGTCGGTTCCGTCATCCTCGGGGATCAGTTCAACCATGCGGCCATTGATGCCGCCCGCGTCGTTGATGCGTTTCACTGCCGCCTGTGATGTGCGGTCATACCAGCGCCCATAGGATGCGCCGATGCCGGTGCGATGCACCTGAAACCCGATCTTGATCGGCGCGCTGCTCTGCGCCTGAATGAAACCGGGCATTGCCGTGCTGGCCGCCAGGGCCGTGCCGCCCAGCCCCAGGGTTTTCAGCGCCCCGCGCCGGGTGGTGGTTGAGGGCGTTATGAGCTTTTTGGTCATTATAAACCTCCTTGTCGGGTGACGCCTGTTGCGCCGGGATCGGGCTTTGCCCGTTATCGTTGGGATCAGGTTGTATGTATGCGAACGATCTGTCTAGATATTTTTTGCCCTACGCGCCGCGTGGCGCGGCCAACAGCCATAGCCCCAACAAGGTATAGAGCACCATGAACGCCGCCAAAGGCAGTTGCGCCAAGACCGCCCGTTTCCCCGGCCCATAGATCTGGGTGGCCATGCGGTGCGCCATCAATACCGCCAAAACATGGCCCAGAACGATGATTCCCGCTTGTGACAACCAGATCACGCGCACGGTGGCTTGAGTGTTGAAAAACCCGGTGGTCACATAAAATTGCCCCAGGTTCAGATAATCCGCCCCCTTGGCGAACGGATCGGTAATGGCGGCGACTGAATATTGGATATTCACCAGAAACGCGGTCAAAAAATGCGCCACGTGATAGGCGAAGGCGATTGGCAGAACCGACATTGCCAACCGCCCGGCGCTGTGTCTGAACGGCGGGATCGGCGCGCCGGGGGCAAAGCCGCGCAACAACAGATGGCCCGTGGCGATACAAGCGAAAAATGCCAGCACCAACGCGATATTCGCCCCGATCAACCCCAATGTCGTGGGCCACACCACCGCCGACCGCCCCGGAAACGCCAAAGGATTGATCCCGATTTGCCCCAGCCAAAAGAACGTCTTGTTCAGCCCATCAAAACTGCCCGAAGCCAAAAGCACGATCACGAATACCCCCAAAGACAACGGCACATGGCCCGGTTGCGCCGCCCAACCGGGCAGACCAATGGCGATATTGGGGCGGGTCTGTACGGCACTCAGGCTGGCGAATAATCGCAACAGCAGGGTGAAACACTCTGCCCGTTCCAGCCAATCGTCAGGGCCAAACAGCGCCATGCCGGCAAAGGTAAACAGGACATAGCCCAGAATGAAACTGGCCAGGCGGGCCGGGTCATCAGGCGCCAGATCGGCCAGGGCAAAGCCGCTGATCGCGATAAACGCCAGGATGGCGGGCCAGTATCCCAACGCGACTGGCAATCGAAACGGCGGCGGCGCATCGCCCCAAAGCAGCGCGTGCAAACCCCGCCACGGGTTCACCCAGGCCCAGACATCGCCCACCACCCCCTGAACTGTGAACAGGGCGATCCACCACAGGGTCCAGATGGCCAGGGGCAACAGGTTTGACAACGGATCGCGCGGCCCGTTGAACCCGATCCAGAGCAGTGCGATCAGGGCAAACAGCGCGATCAGGCTGGTGAAATGGCGTGCGCGGGTCAGGTTGGGTGGGCTGCCCAAAACGCGCGGTGTGAACAGGCGGTGCAGCCAGGTGTCGGGAATCATGACGACCACCAGAATGCTCAGCGCCACTGCCATGCATCCGGCGGTGATGTAAGCGCCTGTGGGCAACAGCAATACAAACCCGCCCTGCGCCGGATGGGCCATTGCCGCCCCCGGCAAAACCAGACAAACCACAAATTTGACGAACAGACGCAGTGTAATCATGATATGTATCAAGACACAGCTTGATCGGGTTGCCAATGAATCTGCGCCGCGCCTTTGCCGTTATTGTCACTTTGGCCCTGCTTGGGGGTGGTGCGGCTTTTCTTATCTTGCGCCCCGCCCCGGTGCCAATTCGTGCCGAAGGGGCCACTGCTGTCCCGCTTGAGGGTGAGGCGGGCGCGCTGCGCGTATTTGTGACCCTGCACAATGATGGCGGGGCGGATCGCCTGATCGGGGCCACATCGCCCCTGGCCGACCGGATTGAACTGGTCGGTCCCGGTGCCGATATCACCCTGCCCGCTGGCAGTGCGCCGATCCTGGCCGTGGACGGTGCGCATTTGCGGATGACCGGGGTTGGGGATGTGGGCGATGGCGCGGTGTTGCCGATCACGTTGGACTTTGCCAGCGGCGCACAGGTGGCGACGCGGGCCGTGTTGGTTGACCCGATCGCGCGGGGTGGTGCGGGGGATCTGGGGCTGTTGTCCCTGGGCGATATCTGCCGGGTGGGCGAGGGTGAGCCAGCCCCGCACCTGACACTTGAGGTGGCGGCACAGGGCGACGGGTGGCAGGTGCGCGTGCTGTCACAGGAATTCACCTTTACGGAAATTGTCGATGGGTTGGGCCATGTGCCCGGCTATGGCCACGGGCATTTGTATCTGAACGGGGTCAAGCTTCAGCGGATGTATGAGGCGCAGGCGCAGATCGGGGCGCTGCCCCCCGGTGAGCATGTGATCGAGGTGACGCTGAACACCAATGATCACCGTGCCTATGTGGTGGATGATGTGCCGGTGACGGCCCAAGTGGCGCTGCGCGCCCCGTGAAATTTGTTGACAGGTGTGGGGCGGGGCGTTTTGTATGTATGCTAACGATCTGCCCCGCCTTCCCGTCAGGAGACCGCCATGGGCTACGCCGCGCCCGACGCCTTGAGTGATGTTCTGTCTCTGCTGGCCCAGCACCCAAGCGCACGGGTGGTGGCGGGGGGAACCGACTTTTTCCCGGCGCTGGGCGATGGCGTTCCGCCCGAAACCCTGATTGATGTGACCCGCGTGGCCGAATTGGGCGGCATCACCCATGGCCCCGAGGGCTGGCGCATCGGCGCGGCGGTACGGTGGAGCGAGGTGATAGGTCACCCCCTGCCGCCCTGTTTTGACGCGCTGAAAACGGCGGCGCGCGCCGTGGGATCGGTGCAAATTCAAAATGTCGGCACGGTGGCGGGCAACCTGTGCAATGCCTCGCCCGCCGCCGATGGCGTGCCGCCATTGCTGGCCTTGGAGGCCGAAGTGGAATTGACCGGCCCAACCGGTACGCGCAGGATGCCGGTGCAGGAGTTCCTGCAAGGCGTGCGCAAAACCGCGCTGCGCCGTGGTGAAATCCTGTCGGCCATTCACATTCCTGCCCAACCCGACGGCGCGGGATCAGCGTTTGAAAAGCTGGGCAGCCGGAAATATCTGGTGATTTCCATCGTCATGGTGGCCGCCAACATCTGGTGCGCCGGGGGCCGGATTACCGGCGCGCGGGTGGCTGTGGGTGCGGCTTCGCCGGTGGCGCAACGCCTGCCGGGGCTTGAGGGCGATCTGATCGGCTTGCCCGTGGATGCCCCCGGCCCCTTTACCCGCCCGGCCCATCTCACCATCCTGTCACCCATCGCCGATGTGCGCGGCAGTGCCGCGTATCGGGCCGAGGCGGTGGCGGAACTGTGTGATCGCGCGATCAGGGGGGCAATGCGCCATGGATAAACCGACGGGCGATATGCAAACCGCGCTGACGCTGAATGGCACCCGTGTCACAGTCACGCCAAAGGTGGGCGAACGCCTGTCCCACACCCTGCGCGAACGGTTGGGCGCGCGGGATGTCAAGGTGGGGTGTAATGCGGGCGATTGCGGGGCCTGCACCGTGTTGGTTGACGGTGCGCCGGTCTGTGCCTGTTTGATGCCGACGCAACAGGCGGCGGGGCGAATGGTGGAAACCCTGAAAGGTCTGCGCGACAGCGTTGAGGGGCGCGCCCTGATGCAGCGGTTTCAAGATCACCAAGCCGCCCAATGTGGCATCTGCACCCCCGGTATGATGGTATCAGCCGTGGCCCTGCTGCGCGCTGCCCCCCGCCCAAGCGAGGCACAGGTGATGGATGCCCTGGCCGGGGTCTTGTGCCGCTGCACCGGCTATCGCAAAATTATCGACGCGGTGATGGATGCGCCCACCCCGCTGTCGGGCACGGGGGCGGTGGGCGATGCCATTCGGCGCGTTGATGGCGCGGCCAAGGTTTCGGGCAACGAGGCATTTGGCGATGATGTGGCCCCCGATGGCGCGCTGATTGTTCGCATCATCCGCACGCCCCATCCCCGCGCTGCATTCACATTGGGTGATCTGGCGGCATGGGCCGCGGCCACACCGGGGGTGGTAAGCACGCTGACCGCCGCAGATGTGCCGGGGTTGAACGCATTTGGGGTAATCCCGGCGTTCATGGATCAACCGGTGTTCGCCCAATCCGAGGCGCGGTTTCGCGGTGAGGCAGTGGCCGCCGTGATCACCACCCCCGACGCCGATGTGGATCTGGCGCAATTTCCCGTCACCTTCACCCCCTTGCCCGATGTGCAGACGGTCAGCGCGGCAATGGCCGATGGCGCGCCACTGATTCACGCGGATCGCGCCCAAAACATCATGACCGGCGGGTTTGTGCAGCGGGGCGACGCGGCGGCGGCCCTCGCCCGCGCCGATGTGGTGGTTGAGGGGCATTTCACCAGCGGATTCGTTGAACACGCCTATATCGAACCCGAGGCCGGGTTTGCCCGCACCATTGGCGACCGGGTGGAAATTCACGCCTGCACCCAAGCGCCGGTGATGGATCAAGAGGCGGTCGCGCTGATCCTGGGCTGGGATAAATCGCGGGTGCGGATCGTCCCCACCGCAGTGGGCGGCGGATTTGGCAGCAAGCTGGATCTGTCGGTGCAACCGTTTCTGGCATTGGCAGCGATCAAGACCGGCAAACCGGTGCGCCTTACCTATTCGCGCGGCGAATCCATGCAAAGCACCACCAAACGCCACCCGTCTGATCTGCATGTGAAAATCGGCGCGCTGAAGGATGGCACCTTGTCGGGCATGCAGTTTGACGGGCTGTTTAACACCGGCGCTTATGCGTCCTGGGGGCCGACCGTGGCCAACCGCGTGCCGGTCCACGCCAGCGGCCCCTACCGCATTGCCGATTACCGGGCCGAGGCGAAAGGCATCCACACCCATTGCCCGCCATCGGGGGCATTCCGCGGCTTTGGCGTGCCGCAATCGGCCATCGCCCAGGAATGTCTGTTCGATGAATTGGCCCAGGCACTGGGCATGGATGCGCTGGAATTTCGCGCCCATAACGCGTTGAAAAATGGTCAACCCACGGTGTGTGGGCAGGTGTTTGATCAGGGCGTGGGCATTGGGGCCTGTTTCACCGCCCTGCGCCCGGCATGGGATAGGTTGCGCGGCGAATGTGCCACGTTCAATGCCGCCCATGATGGCGTGAAACGCGGTGTTGGTGTGGCGGGCGGTTGGTATGGCTGTGGCAACACGTCATTGCCCAACCCCTCAACCATCAAGGCCGGGATCACGGCGGATGGGCGGTTGATGCTGCACCAGGGGGCGATGGACATCGGCCAGGGGTCAAACACCGTGATCGCGCAGATTTTCGCCCAGGCGCTGGGCCTGCCGGTGGGGCAGATCACCCTGATCGGGGCCGATACCGATGTGACCCCGGATGCCGGTAAAACCAGCGCGTCGCGCCAGACCTTTGTCACCGGTGCGGCGGCGAAACTGTCGGGTGCGGCGATGCGCGCCGAAATCCTGCAACGGTTGAACGCGCCGGAAACCGCGAGACTGACCCTGGCCAATGGTGAAATCACCGCAGGCGACCGCGCCCTGCGTCTGGCCGATTTGCCACTCAATGGCGAAGGGTACGTGTTTCAAAGCGAAGAAACCTATGATCCGCCCACCAAACCCTTGGATGAAAACGGCCAGGGCGCGCCCTATGCGCAATTCGGCTATGCCGCGCATCTGGCGGTGGTCGAGGTGGATCTGGCGCTTGGCACGGTCAAACCGATCCGGTTTGTGGCCGCCCATGATGTGGGCCAGGCGATCAACCCCTTGTTGGTCGAAGGCCAGGTGCAAGGCGGCATCGCCCAGGGTTTGGGCATGGCCCTGATGGAGGAATATCTGCCCGGGCGTACCGAAAATCTGCATGATTACCTGATCCCCACCATTGGTGATATCCCCCCAATCGACACGTTGATTGTTGAAGAGCCTGACGCCCACGGCCCCTATGGCGCCAAGGGGTTGGGCGAGCATGTGTTGATTCCCACCGCGCCGGCCCTGCTGAACGCAATCTATAACGCCACCGGCGCGCGGATCAGGCGGGTTCCGGCCACGCCCGCACGATTGCGCGCCGCGCTGAAAGGCACCCCATGAGCGAAGAAAAACTCCGCTGCGATGCCTGCCCGGTGATGTGTTACATCGCGCCGGGGCGTTCGGGGGCGTGCGACCGTTATGCCAATCACGATGGCGAACTGGTGCGCCTTGATCCGCTGACGGTGATTGAGGGCGGCGGGCCAGTGGTGCCGTTTTTGGGCCGCGATTGGAATGGCGACATCATTCAGGGGGATCGCCCCTTTGTCACCGCGATTGGCGCAGGCACCACATACCCGGATTACAAACCGGCCCCCTTCATCGTGTCACAGATGGTGGATGATGCCGATATGATCACGGTCGTGACCGAAGGCATCTTTTCGTACTGCGGCGTAAAGGTGAAAATCGACACCGACCGCCACATCGGCGCGGAATGCGCCATCGTGCGGGTCAAGGGCGAACCGATCGGCCATGTGATGACCGGCGAATACGGGTCAAAAATGCTCAGCCTTGGGGGGGTTGACCATTTGACCGGCGGCTCAAAGGCCGAAGGGCGCGTGACCTGTGACGCGCTATTGGCCCTGTGCAATCGCGAAGCGGTGGAAATGCAGATCGACGATGGGGTGAACATCGTGGTGCAGGCGGGCCAGGCCCCGATCATTGACGGGGTGGCAGAAAAACTGATGCGCGTCGGCTGTGGCTCGGCCACCATCGGGATGTTTGCCAAACAATGGGCCCCCCATGTGGATGAGGTGATCGTGGTCGATGACCATATCACCGGCGTTTTGACCGAACATGAGGCGGGCAAACAGTTGGATATGCGCCCCGCTGGCATTCGCGTCACCGGGCGGCGATCAACCCCGGGGCGGTATTTTCAGGTGGCCGGGCACGGCACCGGATGGGGCGGCACCGATGTGACCGACCCGTTGACGATCATCAAAAAGATCGACCCAAAGATCGCCTGGCCCGGTTTGCGCCTGTTGATGATTTCAACCACGGGCGAACAATGGGAGTATTTCGTGTTGGATGCGGATTTCACCCCGCAACCCGCCGAAATCCCCGACCCGTTGCGCGCCATTGCCGAACGGATTGCCGACAATTGCGAACCGTCCCTGTGTTCGGTGCTGTTCATGGGTGGCGCGGGGGGATCATTGCGCGCGGGCGTTACCGAAAACCCCGTGGGCCTGACCCGCAGCGTCAAGGACGCGCTGACCCGGGTTACCGTGGGCGGTGCTGTGGGTTATGTGTGGCCAGGGGGCGGCATTACGGTGATGGCCGATGTGATGGATATGCCCAGCAACGCTTTTGGCTATGTGCCGACCCCGGCTTTGGTCGCCCCCATCGAATTTACCATGAAACGCGCCGATTATGCGGCGATGGGCGGCCACATGGACCGGGTGCGCCCGGTCTCCGAGGTGCTGACCCCCGCAATCCGCCGGGTGCGCCGATGATCGCGGCGCGCCTGCCGGGGGATCGGCTGCATCTTCATCACGGGCCGATTGATTTGATCATCGGGGCAGATGGGGCGCGCGCTGCGGCGTTTGCGGCGGCACAGGCGCGGTTTTCCACGGTGTTACAGGAGCTGGCCGACGAATTGCCGCTGTTGCGCCAACCCGTTGGGGCCATGCCCATGGGCGCGATTGCGCGCAAAATGCACGCCGCCTGCCTGCCCCATTGTGGCGTGTTCGTCACCCCGATGGCGGCGGTGGCCGGGGCCGTGGCCGAAACCGTGCTGGCGGCCATGGCCGTGCCGGGTTTGCGCCGGGCCTATGTGAACAACGGTGGCGATATTGCAGTGTTCCTGACGCCGGGGCAGGATTTCCGCCTCGCCATGGCCGGATCAGATGGCCAAGATCGCGGCCGCATCACCCTGAGTGCCGACAGCCCGGTGCGCGGCATCGCCACATCGGGGCGGGGCGGGCGCAGCCATTCCTTGGGCATTGCCGATCAGGTGACGGTGGTGGCCAAAACCGCCGCCATGGCCGATGTGGCCGCCACGCTGATTGCCAACGCGGTTGATCTGCCCGCTCATCCGGCCATTACCCGCACCCCTGCCAACCAGCTCACCCCCGACAGCGATTTGGGCGCGCGCCCGGTTGTCACCGGTTTGGGCGCGCTTTGCCCAATCGAACAGCGCCGCGCCCTGGCCAAGGGGGCCGCTGTTGCACAGGATATGGCGGCGCGGGGCTTGATCACCGCCGCCGCGTTGTTTCTGGGCGGGGAATCCGAAATCATCGGCGCGCCCAATCTCATCGAACAAAAGGAACCCACCCATGCCTGAGGTTAAAATCCGCAAAATCGCCACCCAAATCGAAGAAATCTTTCACGAATTCGGCCCTCCCCCCCCCGAGCCGCTGTTGCGCGGTGCCATCATCGCCATCATCGCCAACCCGTTTGCGGGCGGCTATGTGGCCGATATCCAACCCTTCATGGAAGATCTCAAACCCCTGGGCCTGTCCATGGCGCGGCGGTTGCTGAATGAATTGGGCGGCGATCCGGCCAAAATCGAAGGCTATGGCAAAGGCGCGATCATCGGCACCAATGGCGAATTGGAACATGGCGCGCTGTGGCACGCGCCGGGGGGTTATTCCATGCGCGAAGTGTTGGGCGCACCCAAGGCGATCGTGCCCAGCACCAAAAAGGTGGGCCATGCGGGCGCGCGGCTGGATGTGCCAATCACCCATATCAACGCATCGTATGTGCGCAGTCACTTTGACAGTATCGAGGTGGGGCTGAACGATGCGCCGCGCGCCGATGAATTGGCCTATGTTCTGGCGATGACAACCGGCCCACGGGTACATACCCGCAGCGGCGGATTGTTGGCTGAAAACATCACCGGACAGGATGGTTTGAAATGAGCGCGGATATTCGCAAAATCGCTGTTTGGGTCGAAGAAACCCACACCGAAATGGGCCGCGCCATCGCGCCCCCCACCCGCAAGGCAGTGGCGGTGGCGGTAATCGCCAACCCCTTTGCCGGACAATATGTTGAGGATCTGACGCCGCTGATGGACATCGGCGCGGAATTGGGCGCACTGTTGGGCGATAAATGCGTCAAAGCGCTGGGCATCACCCCGGATCAGGCCGAAAGCTATGGCAAGGCGGCGATGGTTGGGGAAAACGGCGAATTGGAACATGCCGCCGCGATTTTGCACCCGAAACTGGGCGCACCCCTGCGCGCGGCGGTGGAAAAGGGCGCCGCCCTCGTGCCCTCATCCAAAAAAATGGGCGGGCCGGGGCAGGATCTCGATGTGCCGTTGGGTCACAAGCACGCCGCCTATGTGCGCAGCCATTTTGACGGGGTCGAAATACGCCTGAACGACGCACCGCGCGCAGGTGAAATCATGGTCGCCGTGGCCGTCACCGATTCTGGCCGCCCCTTGCCACGGGTTGGCGGGCTGACCCATGATCAGGCCAAAGGCGAGGATGGATTAAGGTGAGCGACACCCCCTATCGCCTGGACGATCAGGTGGGGTTTTTGCTGCGCCAGGTCAGTCAACGCCACGCCCTGATCTTTCAGGCCGAAGCGCCCGAAGGCCTGACCCCGACACAGTTTTCCACCCTGATCCGGCTCTATGAAAACGGCCCGAGTTCGCAAAACGAACTGGGCCGTGCGGCGGCGATGGATGTGGCAACGATCAAGGGCGTGGTGGACCGCCTGCGCGCCAAGGGTCTGATCGGGCTGACGCCTTATCCCGGCGACAAACGGCGTCGGCTGATCACCCTGACGCCCAAAGCCAAGGGCATGATCGACAGGTTGCACAAGGCGGGCGCGCGGATCACCGCCGCAACCCTTGCGCCGCTCACGCCGGAGGAACAGGCGCAGCTGGGCGCGCTGTTGCGCCGATTGGTATGATCTGCGCTTTCGGATTTGGCATTTGCCATTCCACAGGTTAGCCATGGCGCGATTGGCATAGGGGTGCAGTGGTGGACATCAAGGCGATTGTAATGGGTGTGGCGTTTGCGTTGATGTGGTCATCGGCGTTTACCAGTGCGCGGATGATCGTGTTCGACGCGCCACCCTTGATGGCGCTGTCGCTGCGGTTTTTTCTGGCCGGGTTCATCGGCATCGCAATCGCGCGGGCCTTGGGCCAAACTTGGCGGCTCAGCCGGGGACAATGGCGCGCCACCATCATATTCGGAATATGCCAGAACGCGCTGTATCTCGGCCTGAACTTTGTGGCGATGCAAAAGGTCGAGGCGGGGCTTGCCTCAATCATCGCCTCGTCGCTGCCGTTGATGGTCGCCTTTGCCGGTTGGATGTTTCTGGGCGAAAAAACCCGCCCTCTGGGCCTGTTCGGGCTGGGGGCGGGGATGTTTGGCGTGCTGCTGATCATGGGCTCGCGCCTGTCGGGGGGCGTCGATGTGACCGGGCTGATCCTGTGCCTGATGGGCGCGGCGGCGCTGACGGTGGCTACGCTGACGGTGCGCGGTGCGTCGTCGGGGGGCAATCTGTTGATGGTGGTCGGGCTGCAAATGCTGGTGGGGGCGGTGTGTCTGGGCGTCGTGTCGGCCGCTATCGAAACCTACGGGGTGAACTGGTCAACGCGCCTGGTTCTTGCTTTTGCCTATACCACGCTCATTCCCGGCCTTCTGGCCACATTCGTGTGGTTCATGCTGGTGGATCGGATCGGCACCGTGCGCGCCGCGACATTCCATTTCCTTAACCCATTCCTGGGCGTAACCATCGCGGCACTGCTGCTCGGCGAGGCGCTGGGATGGGTCGATGTGATCGGAGTGGCGATCATCACCGGTGGTATCCTCGCCGTGCAAATCTCAAAGGCACAACAAAAACTGACCCCGATCAAACAGACCTGACGCCGGGTTTTTTCTTGCGCGAAATATCCCGGGGGTTTGGGGGCTGGCCCCCAATCTGCCCTAACCAATCACACCGCGCACGCCGCCGGTTTGGCCCCGGTCCAACAGCAGATGGTCCAAAATAACACAGGCCATCATCGCCTCACCCACCGGCACGGCGCGGATACCGACGCAGGGGTCGTGCCGGCCTTTGGTGACGATTTCCGCCGCTTCGCCGGATTTGGTGATGGTCTGGCGGGTTTTCAGGATGCTTGAGGTCGGCTTCACCGCAAACCGCACCACCACATCCTGACCGGTGGAAATTCCGCCCAAAATTCCGCCCGCATGGTTTGATGAAAACACCGGCGCGCCGTCGTTGCCCATGAAAATCTCATCGGCATTGGCCTCTCCGGTCAGGGCGGCGGCGGCCATGCCTTCGCCGATTTCCACGCCTTTCACGGCGTTGATGCTCATCATCGCGGCGGCCAGATCGGTATCGAGCTTGCCATAAACCGGTGCGCCCAATCCGGGTGGGGTGCCTTGGGCCACCACCTCGATCACCGCGCCGCAGGAATTTCCGGATTTGCGCAGATCGTCGAGGTATTTGGCCCACTCGGTCGCGGCCACCGCATCGGGGGTCCAGAATGGATTGGCCGCGATCTGATCCCAATCAAACCGATCCCGGTCAATGCCATGTGGCCCCATTTGCACCATATATCCGGTGATTTTCAGCCTCGGCACCAATTGTGCCAACGCCGCCCGCGCCACGCCGCCTGCCGCCACCCGCGCCGCGGTTTCGCGCGCGGATGACCGCCCGCCGCCGCGCGGATCGCGCACGCCGTATTTCTGCCAATAGGAAATATCGGCATGGCCGGGGCGAAATTTTTCGGCAATGTCGCCATAATCCTTTGACCGCTGATCGGTGTTCTGAATCGCCAGTTGGATCGGCGTGCCGGTGCTGACGCCTTCATAGACGCCCGATAAAATCTCAACTGCGTCCGCTTCGCGCCGCTGGGTGGTGTATTTGTTTTGGCCCGGTTTGCGTTTGTTCAACCAATGTTGCAACGCGCCCGCATCCAAAGGCACGCCGGGGGGGCAGCCATCAATCGTGCAGCCCAAGGCGGGGCCGTGGCTTTCGCCCCAGGTGGTGACGCGGAACAGGTGACCAAAGGTATTCAGGCTCATAATATACTCTCATCCATGCGCGATCAGTCCTAGGCGGATCGCGCGATTATGAAAAGGGGCGTTACGCCTTGGACAGCCGCAACAGCGCCGCACCCAGCAATGTGGCCATGGTGGCCAGCACTTTGGGCAGGTTCAACCGTTCGTTCAAAAACATCACGCCAATCAGCAGGGCAAAGACGATGCTGGTTTCGCGCAAGGCGGTGACCAGGGCGATGGGCGCTTGGGTAAAGGCCCAGATCACCAGGCCATAGGCGATGAATGATGCGCTGCCCCCCACCCAAAACACCCATTTCGCCGCGCCAAACAGCCCGGGCAGGGTGCGCGGCGCGCTGACCGACATATAGGCAAGGAAAATCGCCGCATTGCCAATGGCGATCCAGGCAAAGAACCCAACCGCCGTGCCCGCCAGACGCGCGCCCATGCCATCGACCAACGAATAGGAGGCGATAAAACAGCCGGTGATCAACGCCATGCCCGCCGCCCCGCCATTGCGCATTCCATCGGCCTGTCGCACCAGCGCGATGGACAGGATGCCCGAGGCAATCACCACGATTCCGGCCAATTCCAACGGTGCCAGACTGACCCCCAGCACAAACACCGAAACCGCCGCCACGATCAACGGGGCCGAGCCGCGCGCGATCGGGTAAACTTGGGTCAGATCGCCCTTTTTATAGGATTGCACCAGAAAAATCTGATATCCGGTGTGCAAGGCCATGCCGCCAAACAGATAGGGCATGCTTTCGGGTGCGGGCAGCGGCACAAACAACAGCGCGATAAGGGCCAGCGGCAAATGCCCCACCGTCACCGCGCACATGCCCAGCCGTTTATCGACCCCGCCTTTTACCAGGGCATTCCAACTGGCATGAAGCAGGGCGGCAAACAAAACGGCGCAGAAAACGGTAAGGGTCATGGGCGGCCTTTATGGTGATGGCGCGACGCTAGGCCAAAGCGCGGCGCGCCACAATGGGCGGTTGCCGCGCCGCGCGGTTCGGCCTACCATTACACCTACCTCGGGGTGCCAGATCACTGGCTGAGAGTACACCCGTAGAACCTGAACCGGTTAGAACCGGCGGAGGGAAGGTGAGATCAACATCTCCCCCACTTCCGATCACCCAGTGCCCCGGGCGAAACCCCGGGCCAACGAAGGATCGACACGATGAAATATCTTCTGCCGCTCATGCTTTTGGCCACACCTGTAATGGCCCAGGATAAACCGGTGCTGACGGTTTATACCTATGACAGCTTTGTCACCGAATGGGGCCCCGGCCCCGCGATTGAAACCGCGTTTGAGGCCACGTGCGGGTGTGATCTGCAATTCACCGCGGCGGGTGACGGCGCGGCGCTGTTGGCGCGCCTGCGCCTTGAAGGCACGCGCACAAGGGCCGATGTGGTTCTGGGCCTCGATGCCAACCTGACCGCTGCCGCCGCCGAAACCGGGCTGTTTGCGCGGCATGATCTGGGCGATGTCGCCTATGACCTGCCGATTGAATGGGAGGATGACATGTTCGTTCCCTATGATTGGGGCTATTTCGCATTCGTCCATGATGCCGACCTGAGCGCGCCAACCAATTTTCGCGCCTTGGGCGACAGTGATTTGAAAATCGTTATTCAGGATCCCCGTTCCTCGACCCCCGGTCTGGGGCTTTTGCTGTGGATCAAGGCCGCCTATGGCGATGCGGCCCCCGAGATTTGGCAAGGCTTGGCCGATAACATCGTCACCGTGACCAAGGGGTGGTCGGAAAGTTACGGCATGTTTCTTGAGGGCGAGGCCGATATGGTTTTGTCTTACACCACCTCGCCCGCCTATCACCTGATCGCCGAGGATGACGCGAGCAAAGTCGCCGCGCCATTTGATGAAGGCCACTATTTACAGGTTGAGGTGGCGGCGGCTGTCGCCTCGTCCGATCAGATTGACCTGGCCCATGAATTTTTGCGATTCATGGTCACGGACGGGTTTCAATCGGTGATTCCGACAACCAACTGGATGTATCCCGCCGTGACCCCGGCAGACGGATTGCCCGAAGGGTTTGAAACGTTGATCACGCCCCAAACCGCGCTGATCTTTCCTGCAGGCGAGGCGGCAGAGGCCCGCGATCTGGCGTTGGACGAATGGCTGACCGCGCTCAGCCGTTGAACCTGTCGGTCTGGGCCGGGGGGCTGGCGGCGGCGCTGATCCTGACGCTGACCCTTGGCACCATCGCCGCCGTTCTGGCGCGGGCCGAGGGCAGTTTTGCCTTGGGTGCGGGCGATTTGGCGGCGATCCGGTTCACCCTGGTTCAGGCGGTGCTGTCGGGGGTGTTGTCCTGTGTGCTGGCGGTGCCGGTGGCGCGGGCCTTGGCGCGGCGGCGGTTTGTCGGGCGCGCCGTGCTGGTCACGCTGATGGGCGCGCCATTTATCCTGCCGGTTATCGTCGCGGTTCTGGGTCTGGTGATGGTGTTTGGCCGGGCCGGTTGGGTATCAGGCGCGCTGGGCCTGTTTGGCCTGCCGCCGGTGCATATTTACGGGCTGCACGGGGTGGTGTTGGCCCATGTGTTTTTCAATCTGCCGCTGGCGACGCGGCTGATCCTGCAAGGCTGGCTGTCGATCCCGGCCGAGCGGTTTCGCCTGGCCGCAACCCTGGGCATGACCCCGCGCGATGTGGCGCGCCATCTCGAATGGCCGATGCTGCGCGCCACATTGCCCGGCGCATTCATGGTGATTTTCCTGATCTGCACCACGTCTTTTGCCGTGGCCCTGGCCGTGGGCGGTGGCCCCCGCGCCACCACGGTGGAACTGGCGATTTATCAGGCGTTCCGGTTTGATTTCGACCTGTCGCGCGCTGCGTTCCTGGCCTTGATCCAACTGGCCATTTCCGGCGCGGCGGCGCTTTTGGCGCTGTGGGTGGCGGTGCCGCAGGCCACAGGCGCGGGGTTGGACCGCACGGTGGAACGTTGGGACGCGGCGCGCCCCGGTTTGCGGGTTTTGGATGGTGCGCTGATAATCCTCGCGGCACTGTTTTTATTGCTGCCGCTGACGGCCATCGCCCTGCGCGGCCTGCCCGAGGTGTTAAGCCTGCCCGCCGGGGTCTGGCAGGCGGCGTGGCGATCGCTTTGCGTGGCGGGGCTTTCGGTGATCGTCACGGTGGTTTTGGCGCTGTCGATGACCCTGGCGATTACCGGCTTGCGCAACCGCGCCTTGGCCAAAGGGATTGAGGTGACGGGGTATTTGGCCGTGGCCGCATCGCCCCTGGTGATTGGAACCGGATTGTTCCTGATCGTGTTTCCCTTTGCCAATCCGGCCGATCTGGCGCTGCCAGTTACGGCGCTGGTCAATGCGGTGATGGCGCTGCCGTTTGCCCTGCGCGCGCTGGTGCCTGCCGCGCAAGAGGTTGAGGCGCGGTTTGGCCCATTGGCCGACAGTCTGGGCATGACCGGATGGCACCGCTTGCGCCGCCTGACCCTGCCGCGATTGCGCCGGCCTTTGGGGTTTGCCGCGGCGCTGGCGGGCGCGCTTTCCATGGGGGATTTGGGGGTGATCGCCCTGTTTGCCGATCCGGATGCGGGCACATTGCCGTTGTTGTTATACCGTCTGATGGGCAGTTACCGGATGGATCAGGCAGCGGGTGTCGCACTGGTGTTGCTGGGGCTGAGCCTGCTGGTGTTTTGGCTGTTTGATCGTGGGGGGCGTGTGGATGCTGACCTTTGATAAAATGCAAATCGTCCAAGGTGATTTTCGCCTGAGCGCGGATTTTGCCATTGATCCGGGCGCCCACGTGGCGATCATGGGGCCATCGGGCGCGGGCAAATCGACGTTTCTGGCGGCGGTGGCCGGATTTGTGGTGCCGCAATCGGGGCGGTTGCTGTGGCGGGGGCGCGATCTGTTGCCTTTGCCCCCCGGTCAGCGCCCGGTCAGCATGATTTTTCAGGATAACAATCTGTTTCCACATCTTTCGGTCTATGAAAACGCCGCCCTTGGCATGCGCCCGTCGGGGCGGTTGCGCGGCGGCGAACCTGACCGGGTGCGCGCCGCCTTGGCCGATGTGGGCCTTGCCGGAATGGAAACCCGCAAACCGGCGACATTGTCGGGCGGGCAACAAAGCCGCGCCGCCTTGGCGCGGATGTTGGTACAGGACCGGCCTTTGGTGTTACTTGATGAACCCTTTGCCGCCCTTGGCCCGGCGTTGCGGGTGGAAATGATTGACCTGGTCAAAGGGTTGTGCACCGCCCAGGGTGCCACGCTGTTGATGGTGACGCATGACCCGGGCGATGCGGCGCGGTTGGATGGGGCGCTTTGTGTGGTGGACGGTGGCCAGGTCAGCGCGCCCGCCCCGGCGGCGGCGATTTTGGCCAATCCACCGGCGGCCTTGCGCGCCTATTTGGGGTGATTTTTTTCGGGAACGATGGAAGAGCGCCTGTCGGCGCTGGCCTTCGGCGAGGATATTTTCAGCAAGAAAAAACCGGGGTGGTGGCGCGGTGCAGCCTTATGAACGCAACTTTTGCAGAATCGCGAGCGAGGCGTAGCCATCGGGCACCTGATTGATCGAACGCTGGTAATCGCGCACCGCCTGAATGGTAAGCGGCCCGATCTTGCCATCTATGCCCTTGGTGGAGAACCCTTTGGCAGTCAGGCGGCGCTGCATCTCTTCGCGCTCACTCAGCGTGAGTGCCCGGTCGCCCAAGGGCCAGCCGCCTTTGATCGCTGGGCCGCCTTTGATCCGGTCGGCCAAATGCCCCACACCGATCACATAGGCATCGGCGGTGTTATAGCGTTCGATCACCTCGAAATTCTTGAACACCAGAAACGCCGCGCCTTTTGATCCGGCAGGCAGCAAAACCGACGCTTCGCCGTGATCCTGCACCGGTTTTCCATCAATACCAACAACGCCCAGTTGCGCCCAAGCCGAAGGCAATTTGGTGTTTTTTCGATTGGCGCTGGCGTAATCGAACCCTTTGGGCAGGGTCACTTCGACGCCCCAAGGTTGGCCTTTGGTCCAGCCAAAGCGATTGAGATAGGCGGCGGTGCTGGCCAGGGCATCGGCGGGGTCTTCGCCCCAGATGTCACGTTTACCATCGCCGGTGAAATCAACGGCATAGGTCAGATATGACGTGGGGATGAATTGCGTATGGCCCATGGCCCCGGCCCAAGAACCGGTCATCGTGCGCGGCGCAACATCGCCCGCTTGCAGAATTTTCAGCGCCGCCACCAGTTGGCTTTCAAAAAACGCGCTGCGCCGGGCGTCAAAGGCCAGGGTGGCCAGGGAGCCGATGATATCATTGCCGCCCTTGAATGTGCCATAGGCGGATTCAAGGCCCCAGATCGCGACGACGACCTCTTTTTCGACGCCAAACTGTGCTTCGACCTTTTCCAGCACGTCGCGTTGGCGTTCCAGCGCCTTTTTGCCGTTGGCGATGCGCAGATCCGAGACAGCGGTATCAAGATAATCCCAGATCGTTTTGGTGAATTCGCTTTGATTGCGGTCGCGTTCGATCACCTTTGGGTCATAGGTGATGCCGTTGATCGCGGCGTCAAATACATCGCCACGAATGCCCTGGGCCAGGGCGCGGCCCCGAAACGCGGCAAGCCAGCGGTCAAATTCCGGCGTCTTGGTGGACAGGATCAATGGCGTGCTGGCCACCGGCACCGGGCGGGCGCGGGGGCGTTGGGTGCTGATGTCGTCGCGCGCATCGTTTATCAGGCGCGGTGACTGCACCCCGTTTGCCACAACCACACCGGCGCGGGGCAGGGGCCGGGGGGAGTGTTCGACCGGGGCGGCGGATAACCCACCGGCCCAAAGGGACAAAACCGCCACAAGGCCCAGCCAATTCATGCCCATCATTCCACCTGTATCTACCGCGTTGTTTTGTCTTTATTGTAGCTAAAGATGAAACAATCGCAAACATTCGCCAGAGCGACGGCGTTCTTTTGCCATGTCATTTGCGGCTGCGTTTGACCTTGCGTTTGATTTTGGCGGTTTTGCTGCGGGTTTTGCCGATTTTGCGCCCCGGTGCGCGGTTGCGCCCGGCCTGCCCGCCGCGCGGCAGGGCCCGTCCCTCAAGCTCCAGCAGTTCCAATGTCAGCCCACCGGTGACAGGCACCGCTTCGTCCAGGCGCACGGTGACACGTTGCCCAAGGCCCAATTTCAGGCCGGTGTCAGACCCCATAAGAGTTTGTTCATCCGCGTCAAAATGATAGAATTCACCGCCAATGCTGCGCACTGGAATCAACCCATCGGCCCCGGTTTCATCCAGCCGCACGAACAGGCCGAATTTTTGCACGCCGGAAATGCGCCCTGACATTTCGCTGCCCACCCGTTCGGACAGATAGCTGGCCAGATAGCGGTCGGTCGTGTCCCGCTCGGCCATCATCGAGCGGCGCTCGGTGTCGGAAATCTGTTTCGCCGTGACCTCAAGGGTTTCGATGTCTTCGGGCGACAGGCCATCGCGGCCCCAACCATGGGCGGTGATCAGGGCGCGATGCACGATCAGATCGGAATAGCGCCGAATGGGCGAGGTAAAGTGGGCGTAATTGCGCAGGGCCAGCCCGAAATGACCAAAGTTTTCGGGAAAGTAATAGGCCTGTGTCATGCTGCGCAGGGTCGACATGTTGATCAGTTCGTCATGATCGGTGCCATCGGCCTGGGCCAACAGGCGGTTCAATAGACGCGTGTGCAACACCTGCCCTTTGGCCAGGGTGAACCCGCTGGCCTGGGCCACTTCGCGCAGGGCCTCCATTTTTTCGGGGCTGGGTTCTTCGTGAATGCGAAACAACAGCGGGGTTTTGCGTTTTACCAATTCTTCGGCGGCCGAAACATTGGCCAGCACCATGAATTCTTCGATCAACCGGTGCGCGTCCAACCGTTCCTTGAACGCGACCGATGACACCTTGCCATCCTCGCCCAAAATGATCTGCCGTTCGGGCAGGTCTAACTCCAACGGTTGGCGGGCTTCGCGGGCTTTGGTCAGCGCATGAAAGGCCCCGTACAGGGTGCGCATATGCTCCATCAGCGGCGCGATCCGGTCGGATACCCGGCCATCTATCGCATCCTGCACCTCTTCATAAGGAAGTGAGGCCTGGCTGCGCATGATGCCACGGGTGAACCGGTGGTCGGTTTTGTTGCCCTGGGCATCAATGTGCATTTCCACGGCAATACAGGCGCGATCCACGTTTTCATGCAACGAACACAGATCGCCCGACAGGATATCGGGCAACATCGGCACAACCCGATCAGGAAAATAAGTAGAGTTGCCGCGGGTCTTCGCCTCGCGGTCCAGCGCACTGCCCGGCGTGACGTAATGGGCGACATCGGCAATCGCCACCCACAGGATAAAACCGCCACCCTCGCCGGGCAATGCCAGCACCGCATCATCGCGGTCACGGGCATCGGCGGGGTCGATCGTGACCAGGGGCAGGGCGCGCAGGTCTTCGCGGTCGCCCATTTTTGCGGGTTGGGCCGCGTCGGCCTGGGCGATGGCGGCATCGGAAAACGCATCGGGAATGCCGTGTTGGTGGATCGCAATCAGTGACACGGCGCGCGGCGCAGATGGATCGCCCAACCTATCGGTGATCCGCGCCGCAGGCAGGCCCATGCGGGCGCGCGATCCGGTTTGTTCGGCCTCGACCAATTCGCCGTCTTTGGCGCCGTGGGTGGCGCCCGGCGCCACGGTCCATTCACGATCCGACCCTTTGTCAATGGGCAGGATGCGCCCACCTTCGCTGTGGGCGCGAAACACGCCCAAAACGCGCAATGGGTTGGTGCCGATGCGCCGGATCAGGCGCGCCTCGTACCGGTGATCTTCGCCTTGTACCTCGGTCAGGCGGGCCAAAATGCGGTTGCCTTCCCCCAAGGCCGGATCACTGTCGCGCAGCACCATGAGAATGCGGGGCGGAACGCCGTCGCCGTCCCATTCCATCGGTTTGGCGTACAGATCGCCGTTCTGGTCGGGGTCAAGCACCGACAGCACCGAAACCGGTGGCAGGCTTTCGGGGTTGCGATAGGTCTTGTGCCGCTTTTGCAACTGACCCTCGGCTTCCAGTTCTTTCAGGATGCGTTTCAGATCAATCCGGGCCGCCCCTTTTATACCAAAGGCGCGGGCGATGTCGCGCTTGGCGGTCAGGGTGGGATTGTCGGAAATCCACTGCAGGATTTCGGTCTTGGTTGGAATAGGTTTCATATGGTGTGGCTAGCACGGGGCGCGGGGGGCGTCATGGTAAATCTTGCGCCGTATCGACATCGTGTAACAGATCGGTTTTTGCCCAGCGCAGGGCGGGGGCCGAGGCAAGCGTGTCAGCCATGGCGGTGGTGCTGGACCAGCGCACGTTGTGAAACAGGCCCGGTGGCATGGCGCGCGGATGTTTAAGCCCGATCAACCAATAACCGCCATCCTGGGCCGGGCCAATCACCGCATCCGCCGTGCCCAGGGCGGCAAAGGCGCGCGTAATATGGGGGCGGGTGATGCCCGGGATATCGGCCCCGATCACCAAGGCGGGGCCGGGCGGCGCGCTGCGCAGCATCCGCGCCATGCGCGCGCCCAAATCCCCCGCGCCCTGGGGCAGACGTTGCAGATGGGCGGGCCAAATACGGCTTTTCAGCCCTTCGCGGTCGGGGGAAACGGCCAGGATGATGTGCCACCTGGGGTCATCCAGGCGGCGCAGCAACCCGCGCGATTGGTGGCGAAACCACCAGGCGGCATTGGTCATGCCGATATCACGGCCCAGACGGGTTTTCACCCGGCCCGGGCGTGGCTCTTTCAGCATCACGATCAGGGTGCGGTTCACAAAGGGTGGTCCATATCGCGGTGCGGGATTCCGGCATCGTCATAGACCGGACCATGGGCGGCAAAGCCCAACCGTTCGTAAAACCCGATGGCATGGGTTTGTGCGCCCAATCGCGCGGTGCGCAGCCCCGGTTGGGCGCGCAGCACATCCAGCGCCGCCGCGATCAGCGCCGCGCCCAACCCGGTGCCGCGATACGGGCGCAGCACACAGACCCGGCCGATTTTGCCAATCTCGCCCTTGATCAACAGGCGGGCGGTGCCAACGGGCGCGCCATTGATGGTGGCCAACAGATGGATCGCGGCCTCGTCGAGATTGTCCATCTCATCGGCTTCGGACACGCCCTGTTCATCAATAAATACCGTGCGGCGCAGGGCGACACAGGCCGCGATATCGCGGGTTTGCGCCACCTTGATCATGCGAAATAATCGCTCAGGATACGGCCATAGATCGCCTTGAGCTGGTGAATATGCGCAACTTCGACAGATTCATCCACCTGGTGCATGGTGCGCCCGACAAGGCCAAATTCAACCACCGGGCAATGCGATTTGACAAACCGCGCATCCGACGTCCCGCCGGTGGTCGACAGCACCGGATCAACCCCGATTTCCGCCTTGACCGCGCGCCCGATCAGATCAGACAGCGCGCCGGGGGGGGTGATAAAGCTTTCGCCAGACACTTTCAGGCGCATATCGAATGTGATGCCGGTTTCCTTGGCCACCTTATCGGCCTCGTCCCTTAACCATTCGGTCAGCGCATCAGAGGTGTGGGCATCGTTGAACCGGATGTTGACGGTTGCCCGGCATTGTGCCGGAATCACGTTGTTGGCGGTGTTGCCGGTGTCAATCGTGGTCACCGCCAGGGTCGAGGCATCGAAATGATCGGTGCCTTGGTCCAATACATGACTGGCCAGCCGATCCATCAGCCGGGCCATGGCGGGCACCGGGTTTTTCGCGCGGTGGGGATAGGCCGCATGGCCCTGTACCCCGGTGGCGGTGAAATAGGCGGTCATTGATCCGCGCCGCCCGATTTTCATCATTTCGCCCATGGTATCGGGGCAGGTCGGCTCACCCACCAGGCAAACATCCATCCGCTCGCCCGTCTCGGTCATCCAATCCAGGATCGCGGCGGTGCCATCGATGCCGTCGCCTTCCTCATCGCCAGTGATGGTTATCATCACCGCGCCGTTTGGTCGAGTATTGCGCACAAAATCAATCGCGGCGGCGGCAAAGGCGGCGACGCCTGATTTCATGTCACAGGCCCCGCGCCCATACATCACACCGTCGACAATTTCTGCGCCAAACGGATCGTGCGCCCAATCGGCGCGGTTGCCGATTGGCACCACATCGGTGTGGCCGTTAAACCCGAACACCGGGCCATTTCCCAATTCGCCCCAACGCGCGTGCAGATTGGCAATGCCGTTGCGATCACACCGGGTACAGGTGAACCCGGCGCTTTCCAACAGGTTATGCAACAGGGTAATCGCCCCCCCCTCGTCAGGCGTGACCGAGGGGCAGCGGATCAGATCGGCGGTAAGTTGGACGGGATCAATGGACATGAGAACAGCCTCCTTTGTCCCCTCAAATAGCGGGGGCGGCGCGCTGTCTCAACCCTTTGGCGTATCCTCAAAGAACGGCGTCATCTGTGCCACAATCACCGAATTTTCGGCCAAGGCCCGCGCCATCAGCGCTTGTTCCTCATCGCCGATCTCGTGACCTTCGGCCAGACGTTCATCAAGCGTGCCATATCCGGTTACATCCAGTGGCGCCATATCGGCCTGTTTCAGGATCGCGACGGTTTCGCGCACCGCTTCGCCTTCGTCCACGCCGCTGGCATAGCACATAAGCGCGGCGCCGGTCGCCCCTTTGGGCAGACCGTCGCCGGATTTGCGACCGACCTCAATCAAGAGGGTATAAACGTGGTGCTGTTTTTCTGATTTTGCCATGGGCGCGTCGTGTCAAACTTTGCCCGCCTCGGCAAGTGTTATGATTTGATCGCGCGGTATCCGGCAATCAGGGCGGATGCCCCGACCAATCCAACGATAAGCTGCGGCAGCCAGCTGCGTTCGGCGTAAATGCCCACCGCACCCAGGATAAGGTTCAGAAGAATGGCCCCGACAATGCCAAGACCGATATTCACGAACAGCCCGGTGTCGGCCTTCATGATCATGCTGGCAATCCATCCCGCCAGCCCACCAACAATAATCGATCCGATAATTCCGATACCCATGTGTCGCCCTCAATCTTCAAATGTCATATGACGCACAAGTATTGGGAACCCCGAAAGGTTCCCAAAATAGCGCAGGATGCAAAATCAGTCGCGCAGCAATTCGTTGATCGCGGTTTTGCTGCGGGTCTGGGCATCGACCCGTTTCACGATCACGGCGCAATACAGGTTTATGCCGTTTTTCGACGGCATCGAACCGGCCACCACCACCGAATAGGGCGGCACTTCGCCATAGCTGACATTGCCGGTTTCACGATCAACGATTTTGGTGGATTTGCCGATAAACACGCCCATGCCCAAAACCGATCCTTCGCGCACGATACAGCCCTCAACCACTTCGGAACGTGCGCCGATGAAGCAATTGTCTTCAATAATGGTTGGACCGGCCTGCATCGGCTCTAACACGCCGCCAATGCCGACACCGCCCGACAGATGCACATTCTTGCCGATCTGTGCGCAGGATCCGACAGTGGCCCAGGTATCGACCATGGTGCCGGAATCCACATAGGCACCCAGATTCACAAAGGATGGCATTAAAACCACGCCCGGCGCGATAAACGCCGATTTGCGCACGATACAGTTGGGAACGGCGCGAAATCCGGCGGCTTTCCACTGATTGTCGCCCCAGCCTTCGAATTTGCTATCGACCTTGTCCCACCAACCGCCGCCTTGCGGGCCGCCGTTCTGGATTTCCATGTCCTTGATCCGAAAGCCAAGCAGAACGGCCTTTTTTGCCCATTGGTTCACATGCCAATCGCCGTTGTCCTGCCGTTCGGCCACGCGCAGTTTGCCGGAATCCAGCGCGTTGAGCGTATCTTCGATGGCATCGCGGGTTTCACCTTTGGTGGTGGGGGTGATCGTGTCGCGCGCATCCCATGCGGCTTCGATTGCGGTTTCCAGGGCGGCGTTGGACATCGGGCTGGCTCCTTGAGCGATGAAACATTCGTTCGCCATAGACACGAAAACGCGCCCTGTTGCAATCACACAGGCATGGGATAAAGCACTTGGCCTTTGGCCGCTGCGCGGATCACTCCAGCGCGCGCGCCTCGTCGATCAGCATGACAGGAATGCCGTTGCGGATCGGATAGGCCAGATGCGCCGCCTTGCTGATCAATTCCATCCGCTGGGCATCAAAACTGAGCGGTGCGCGGGTTTGCGGGCATACCAGTGCCTCAAGCATGTGGCGGTCATAGGGGGGGTGGTCGGTCATTGCATGATATCCTCGCCGTCGCCCCGGCGCAGGGCGAATTCGATCAGCGTGACCAGGGTTTCACGCCGGGTGGTCAGCGATGGCGCCTCAAGCAGGGCCTGGCGATCTTCGGGTTCGAACGGGCACAGCATCGACAGCGAATTGATCAGCAATTCATCTTCGGCATCGTTGAGCGAGTCCCAGTCGGTTTTCAGCTCTTCGGCGTCAAAAAACCGACCCAACAGATCAAGAAACCGATCACGGTCCAACCCTGCGTCTTTTTCGGTCGGCCCAAGATCGCGGGAAAACCCATCCCATGACACATCGCATTTGGTATAGGGTTCAAACCCTTCTGCGGTGCGGGTGATCCGAAACCGGGAAATCCCGGCGAGGGTGATCATGTATCGCCCGTCTTCGGTTTCGGAAAATCCGGTGATCCGCCCGGCACAGCCGATAGCATGCAGGCGGGTCGTGTCAGACCCCGGCACATCGCGCGGCTGGACCATTCCGATCAGCCGGTGAGGTGTTTTCAAAACATCCTCGACCATGGCCAGATAGCGGGGTTCAAAAATATGCAGTGGCAACCGCGCCCGGGGCAAAAGCAATGCACCGGGCAACGGAAAGACAGGCAATGTGGCGGGAAGATCTTTGATTGGAAACATGACAGACCAGATAGGCCGCAAAAGGCGTCAGGCAAATATCATTGATGAGAGTTTTCTGCGCCCACTCAAAACCACCGGGTCTTTCGCCGGAAGCGCGTCGAAAATCGTGAAAAGCTGGGTTTTTGCCGCGCCATCGTTCCAGTCCCGGTCGCGGCGGAACAGTTCCAGCAATTCATCGACCGCGCCTTGGGTGTCGTTTTTTGCATGGAGTGCTGTGGCCAGATCGAACCGGGCCTGATGATCGTCCGGGTTTGCCTCGATCGTGGCGCGCAATTCATCGACCGGCCCGGCATTTGCCGCCTGCCGTGCCAGTTGCAACTGGGCATGGGCCGCCTCAAGTTCGGGCGCGTGGCTGATATCGGCATCGGCGCCGTTCAAAATCGCTTCGGCCTGATCCAGTTCGCCCATGGCGATATGGGCGCGCACCATGCCACCATAAGCGGCGGCGTTTTTCGGGTCTTCGCCCAGAATCGCGGCAAAGGTTTGCGCGGCATCGGCGGCGGCACCCTCGGCCAACATGGCCTCGGCGGCTTCCAATGCTTCGCCCAGGCCATCGTCGGGCACTTGCCCGCCACCTGCGGCAATTACCCTGTCAACAAACGCCTGAATTTCCGATTGCGGCTGTGCGCCCTGAAACGCATCGACGGGCTGACCCTTGTAAAAGGCATAAACCGTAGGAATGGATTGCACCCGCAATTGCGCGGCGATCTGTTGCGCCTCGTCCACGTTCACCTTTACCATCTTCACCGCGCCCTTGGCGGCGGTCACCGCAGCCTCAAGCATTGGCCCCAGGGTTTTACAGGGGCCACACCAGGGCGCCCAGAAATCAACGATGATCGGTACCGTCTGGCTGGCGTCGACGACATCGGCCATGAATGTGGCCTCGGTGCTGTCCTTGATCAGATCACTGGCGGCGGGGGCGGCGGGCGTTTGGCCGAATTCCAACATGGTGGCGGTCCTTGGCTGAAGATGCGTTTCGCAAGATTAGATGGCGTAAAGGGCGCGCCGTTGCAAGGTCGGGCCAATGGTTTTGCCATCTGCGGGCCGGTGGCGGGCCGGTTTTACAGATCGAATGTGGCAAAAACCGGTGCATGGTCGCTGGGCTGTTCCCAGCCGCGCACCGGGCGCAAGATGCGCGATCCGTGGGCGGCATTTGCGATATCGGGGGTGGCCCAGATGTGATCGAGGCGGCGGCCCTTGTCGGCGGCATCCCAGTTTGGCGATCGGTACGACCACCAGGAATAAAGCTGCCCTTCGGGAATATCGGCGCGGGTTACATCCACCCATTTACCGGCCTCTTGCACGGCGGCCAGATGATCCACCTCAATCGGGGTATGGGATACGATTTTAAGCAATTGCTTGTGGTTCCACACATCATCTTCGCGCGGTGCGATGTTCAGATCGCCCACCAGAATCGCCTTTTCCGGGGCTTCGGTGCGAAACGCATCGCGCATATCGGTGAGATAATCGAGCTTTTGGCCGAATTTTTCGTTAATTTCACGGTCGGGTTTGTCACCCCCCGCCGGCACATAGAAATTATGCACGATCACGCCGTTTTCCAACCGTCCGGCGATGTGGCGGGCATGGCCCAACTGGGCATGATCCAGCGCGCCGACCTCTTCCATCGGGAGCTTTGACAGGATCGCGACGCCATTATATCCCTTTTGCCCACGCGCCACCATGTAATTGTATCCCAGCGCCTGAAACGCGCTGAGCGGGATTTTATCGACCGGGCTTTTGCATTCCTGCAGGCACAGCACATCGGGCGCTTCTTCGGTCATCAACCGCGCGACCAGCCCTTCGCGCAGACGGACCGAATTGATGTTCCAGGTGGCAAGGGTGAATGACATGGCACGGCTTCCTTTCGCTGACTTGGCCAAGGTATGCCTGATCCGCCCCGCGCGTGCCATCGGTTTTGGCAATAAACGGGCAGGCGGCGCTGTGCCACCTGCCCCACCCCGCGCGACAGTCTGGAGATGTGCGGATAAGGACCGCCGCGCGGTATCTCGGGGTTAGCCGTGCTGCCAGCCGCGTTTGTTCAGACAACGCGCACCGTAGCCTTGGCGCGGTCCTTCATCGGTGCGCACCCGCACCCAGCATTCTTGTGGCAGGCGATGCACGTTGGTCATGTTGCGTTGCAAACACCGATTGGTGAAAATGCGCCGGGTGCCGTTGCGGGTTTGCAGAATGCGCAGGCATTGCGATGGCACGATCTTGTGATTGCGCGGCCGTTCGGCATGGGTCTGTTTGCGCCGCTTTCGCTTGTCGCGAAAATGATCATAGGTCGCGCCCAGGATCACGACCGTCGCAATACCCCCCAGCAGTTTTTCCAGATCCCGATTTCCAGCTTGCGCAGGGGCAGGCGCCAAGGTGCCAAGGGCAATACCGACAGAAACAACAGCAGCGATCAATCGACGGGTCATGATGAATTTCCTTTCTGGTTGGGTTCGCAAGACACCAGCAGCAAGAGGCGCAATCTGGCATATCCACAGCCTCGGGCAGGGCGGCCCTGCCAGGCAATAACGCCCCGTTGTTATGGGATAGCGGTGGGGCAAACCCCGTTGGTTATTGAATATCTGGCGCACCCGACCCATTCTGCCCGTCAAACCCCAGCATCCGGAGCCCCCCATGCGCCGCCTGATTGCCCCCATTGTTTTTGCCCTGTCGCTGATTGGCACCGCGTTGGTCGCCAATGCCGCCTGTTACGCCGATTACAAGGCGAAAACCGATAACCCCCTGCGCCTGCATTACGGGGTTGTGCAATTGCCCGACCGGGCCTGTTCGCTCCAGGCCGCCCGCCCCCTGATTGAACGGCGGATCGCGGTGGATGGTTGGCAATTGTTGACCGTGCTGTCAGTGTTTGACGATGCGGGCCTTGGGGAAAGGAAAGACAGTGCTGGTGCCTACTTCCTCCGCTACTGATACGCGGCGTTCGGCCACGCGCATTGTCGGATTTGGCATTGCCGCCATCGTGGCGATATTGCTGGTGGCGGCGATATTGCTGTTTGTGAACCTGCCCGATGCCAATGCATTCAACGCGAAGGTTGAACAGATCTTTGTTGAAAACGATGCACTGACCGGCGCGGGCGATATCAAACTGCTGGAAATCCTGGCGCAATCGGGCACGGCATTTTCTGGGGTGCTCAGCAGTTATCGGGTGGTGATTTTCGTATTGCTGGTGTTTGCCACGGCGCTTTTGCTGGCGTCGTTGATTTTTCTGCTCACGATCATCGGGTTGAACCGGCGCATGGGCGAAATTGAGCGTGCGGGCATTCAGGTGTCATCACTGTTGATTTCGCGCGATGAACGGGTGGTTTACCTGAACAACATGGAATTCAAACTGACCGAGGCGGCGATTGAAACCCTGTCGGTTCTGGCCGAGGCGCGGATGGACGACGATGTGCTGTCGGGTGCCGAGCTTGAGGCGGTGATATCAGGGCGCAACGCCGCCGATTGCGACGAGGCGGCGGGCGCGGTGCGGATCAAGCGGTTGCGCGATACGTTGGGCAATCAACTGGTCAGCGCGCTGTTGGTGAAAAACATCGCCCGGCGCGGATATATGTTGAGCATCGACAAAAGCGTGATCCGGATGGTTTAAAGCCAGCCGCGCCGTTTGAAAAACAGGTACGGCACGATTGACGACATCAACATCAGCCCCAATGCCATCGGATAGCCATAGGGAAATGCCAGTTCCGGCATGATTTCAAAGTTCATTCCATAAATGGATGCCACCACGGTTGGCGGCAAAAAGATCACCGCCGCGACCGAGAAAATCTTGATGATGCCGTTTTGTTCGATGCCGATCAGACCCAGTGTCGCATCCAGAAGGAACGTCACCTTTTGCGATACAAACCCGCAGTGATCCAACAGCGATCTGATATCCTGACTGAGGGTTTTCAGAATCTCGGATTGGCGGGCGGTGTCGCGATCGATCCGGGGCTCAAGAAACGTGACAAGACGGCTCAGCGTCATCAGGCTGTCGCGCAGATTCGACGTGAAATTGCCCTTGCGCCCGATCGATTCAAGGGTGGCCTTGTAATCGGTGTCTGCCTTTGATCGTGTCTCTTTGCGGGCGAAAACATCGGATGAAATCCGGTCCAGTTCGTGGCCCGCGCGTTCCAGAATATCGGCCAGACGATCCACTACAATATCCAGCATCTGCAACATCACACCTTCGCCTGTGGCGGCCTCGAATTTGGTTTTCGTGCAATGGGTGATAAAGGCGGCAAACACCCGGGGGTCATGATACCGGATGGTGATCAGCCGCCCGTTGGTCAGGATGAATGTCACCGGTTTCATCAGCAAATCATCGGTATCGGTACGCGACGGGATCAGCGCGGTCATGAACACCGCATCAAATTCCTCGTAAAGCCGGGATGAAATCTCGATCTCGGCCATGTCGTCGGGCGTGGGCATGGGAAAGCCGCAAAACTTTTCGACCTGTTCCATTTCATCTGGTGACGGATCGAACACATCAATCCATGTCGCGTCCTGCGACAGGGTTGGCTGATCGGGCTGCGGGTTCAGACGGGCATCGGCAAAGGCAAAGGTGCGGATCATGGGGCGAACTCTGATATGATGGCGGCGATGGGTGGGCCGTTTGCCACCCGGATTTGTGTGATCTAACGTGAAACACCACCCAGTACCACCGCCACCGTGCGCCAGTTGAAATGGATAGGGGTGGCGGATGGCGCGCCCCGGACGGTGCGACCGGGCGATCCGGCAGATCCGCCTTTCCGGGCGCGCGCCCTTGGCATCACCGGTCAAAGGGGCAATATGTGACGCTTTACAGCCCCGAGGCACAGATGACCCAAGCCCCCCCAACCGGCGGATTGAAAGACCACGAAAACCGCCGCCGGGGATGGCGGCGTTTGTTCGTGAGCCGGGGCGCGCCCGATGTGGTGCATCACGACGTGTCATCGCACCGCTGGACCGGTCCGCCGTTGCATATTGCGATGCTGTCGGATATTCACACCACATCGCCCTGGAACGGGCCTGAACACCTTGAACGTGTGGTGGCGCGGGTGAATGCGATGCCGGTGGATCTGGTGCTGTTGATGGGCGATTATATCGCCGCCCTGCCCACGCCGGGCCGGTTTGCCACCCCCGAACAGACCGCCGGCATTCTGGCCCAGTTGCACGCGCCCCTGGGGGTCTATGCGATATTGGGCAATCACGACTGGCGTGATGACGATTTAGCCAAGCGCACCGATTACAAGCAAAGCCGCGCCTTGAATGCCTTGCAAGACGCCGGGCTGACGGTACTGCTGAACAGTGCGCATCGCCTGAATCATCAAAGCGCGCCATTCTGGCTTGTGGGCTATGACAGCCAACTGGGCCACAAACATTGGAAACACCGCACGCATCGCCATGACCCGGATTTGGCATTTCGCATGGTGCCGAGGGATGAACCGGCGATCCTGATGGCGCATGAACCCGATTGTTTTGCCCTGAACAATCCGCGGGCCTTGTTGCAACTGTCGGGCCATACCCACGGCGGGCAGGCGAATTTCTTTGGTTGGCGGCCGCTGACACCGTCTGAATACAAGGCGCGCTATGCCTATGGCCATGTCGAGGAAAACGGCAACCATCTGGTGGTGTCGGGGGGGCTGGGATATTCCCATGTTCCGCTGCGCATCGCACAACCGCCGGAAATCACTCTGGTCACGTTGCGCGGTGATATTGCCGGTTAATCCAGCCGCACATCGGTGCGCGCCGAGCGGCCCAAACCATCAATCACCGACAGGCTGACAAACCCGGTGCCCGGCGCATCGATCCAGGCCTCGCGCCCACTGAGGCGGCGGATCACCGGGCGGCCATCGGCCAGAATGGTAAACGGTGGCCGCCCCGCGCGCAGTTTTACCACCAATGGCCCGCCGTTCAGCGATACGCGCGCGCCGCTGGGCGGAAAGGCGATATGCGGCGCGTCGGGGTCGGGCGCAAAGGCCCGTGCGCGGTTGTTGAAATGGCGCAGGGGCGCGAGCAGATCGGCACTGGCCACCATCAGCGTGGCCGGGGGCGGGGGGGGCAATGGCACGCGCTGGGGCGCAACCCGGCCAAACGCCTGAAACAACACCGGTGCCGCCTGATCGCCACCAAAGGCGCCGGGCACCGGCGTGCCATCGGGGCGGCCCATCCACACGCCGATCACATGCTGCCCGTCCCACCCCAAGGCCCAGGTATCGCGGTGGCCATAGGATGTGCCGGTCTTATAGGCAATCGCGCGGCGGGGTGCGCCGGGCGGCGGGGCCAGATCCGCCAATATATCGCCCACATGCCACGCCGCCTCGGGCGCGATCAGGTTTGCTGTTGGCCCACCCTGACCCGGCACCATATGCAGCGCAACGCCGCTGCCGCCGCGCGCAATCGCGGCGTAAAGTTGCACCATTCCTTCCAACGTGACCCCGACACCACCCAGCGCCAGCGCCAGACCCGGTTTGCCGCCGGGCAATTCGGCGCGCATACCGCTGCGCCGCATATCGGCCAACAGGCGGGCGGGACCAATCGCTTGGGTCAACTGCACCACCGGCAGGTTCAGCGACAATTGCAGCGCGCGGCGCAGGGGCAGGGTGCCGCGAAACTGGGCATCGAAATTTTGCGGCGCATAGCTGCCAAAGGCCATCGGCACATCGTCAATCAAGGTTTCGGGATGGGCCAATCCCTGATCGAACGCCATGGCATAAACCAAAGGTTTCAGGGTCGATCCGGGCGAGCGGAGCGCCTGTGTCATATCCACAAACCCCTGTCGGCGGGTGTTGTCGTAATCGGGCGATCCGACATGGGCCAACACCGCGCCGGTTTGATGATCGGCCACCACAATGGCAATCGACAGACGCTGTTCCTGCCCGCGCACCGCCTGCCGGGCCAGGGATTCAATCGCCACTTGGGTGGGCCGGTGCAGGGTGGTGATATGGCGCGCGCCGGGATTGGCGGTAATCAGGCGGTCGGCCAGATGCGGCGCATGGGCCGGAAACGGGCGGCGCGCGGTCGGGATCGGTTCGCGCAGGGCGGCGCGGGCGGTTTCGGCGTCAAGCACCCCGGCGGATGCCATGCGCGCCAGAACCCGCGCGCGGGCGGTGCGCGCGGCATCGGCGTGGCGATCGGGGCGGCGGGTTTCGGGCGATTGTGGCAGGGCCACCAACAGCGCCGATTGCGCCGGGGTCAGGCGCGCGGGTTCCTTGCCAAACCATGTCAGCGTGGCGGCGCGCACCCCTTCGACATTGCCACCATAGGGCGCGCGGTGCAGATAGTGCGCCAGGATTTCCGCCTTGCTCAACCGCCGCTCCAGCGCCAGCGCGACACGGATCTGGCGGAGTTTGCCGCTGATCTCGCCGGTCGGCCCCTCTTCCAGCAATCGCGCCACCTGCATCGTCAGGGTTGATGCGCCTGAGGTCAGCCGCCCCTGTGCCACAGATGTCACCGCCGCCCGCACCACCGCGCGCAAATCAACGCCCGCGTGGTGGTAAAACCGCTTATCCTCATAGGCCAGCAGCATGGCGATGAACCGCGCATCCACCCCGTCTTGCGTCACATCCAGCCGCCAGCGGCCATCGCCCACCTGATAGGCGCGCAACAAATCGCCATCGCGATCCCGCACCTCGGGCGCGGTTTCAATGGCAAGGGGCGGCAGGGCGGTGGCATCGACCCAGGCATCGAACTCATCGCGCCCCGCCCCGATCAGCGTCAGGCAGGCCGCAAGGGCAAACAGCCAGCGATCAAGCCGCATATCGGGTCACTGTACCCGCACCTGCCCGGTTTCGGTACGGGAGCGAAACCGTGGGCGATACATATCTTCGACGCTGGCGGCAGGGTGGTGGAACGTACCGGGCGACACCGCGCGCACGATATAGGCGAGGGTAAAGGCCTGATCCGACCGCCAGTTGATCGCGCTGATAAACCGGTCGGTGCGAAATTCGCTGTGCTCCACATCCTGGGTGGCGTTCAGCCAATCAAGTGCGTCAATCTCACCACTGCGCAGCAGATTGGGATTGTCGATTTCAAAGCCGGCCGGCAGTGGGTCATTCACAATCAACCGCGCCTCGGTGTCGCCAAAGGGTTGCACCGTCAGCACCGTGACCAACCGCGTGCCCACCGGCACCGCGCTGGGCGTGACGGGCGTGCCGTTCATATCGAAATAGGTGCGGGTGATGGCATAACCTTCGCCGCCCTTTGGTTCGGGCACCTCGGGCACACCAAAGGTGGTCAGCGTCAGGGTGGTTTGATCGCGGCCGGTGTTGGCAATGGTCAGCGGTCCGGTGGCGGTTTGAGCATCGCGCACCTGGATCAGCGGCCCTTGCGGCGCCTGACCATTCACCGTCAGCGCGGTTTGGGTTTTATCGTCCAACAGGGCGTTTGCGGCAAGCAGGGACCACACCGCCTCTTGGGTTGAAAGCTGCGGCCCACCTTGCAAGGGCACGATGGCGCTGGCGGCCTGTTCGCGGTCAATCGCGGTACTGCCCGCCTCAACCGCCAGGGCCAGGACAGCGGCGGTATCGCGCAGGTGGGTGCCATAATCGCTGCGCCATTGCCGCGCGGCATTGTCGGGTTGGGGTTGGGACAGCATGCGCCCGGCCTGTGCAAACAGGGCATCGGCGCGGGTCGGATCGCCGTAAGCGGCCAGTGCGGCGCCCAATTGTGCCACCGCGAGGGGGGTGGCAAAGGCATCGGATTTGGTATCGGCGTAATAGCGCAAATCACCGATGGCCGCTGCACCCTCACGCGCCAGAACATGCAGGGCATAGGCAATATCTTCGCCGCCCTGATCGAAATCGGGGGCGTAATTCACCCGATTGCGCAGATTATCCAAGGCTTGTCGAAACGCGCTGTCCGGCACCGCGATGCCTTGGGCACGGGCGCGCGACAGAAAATCGGTGACATAAGCATCGAGCCAGAAATCGCCTGACCCGGCTTGCCATAACCCGAAACTGCCGCCCGAGGATTGGTTGGTCAAAACGCGCGTGACCGCCTGTTCAATGCGTTCGCTCAATTGCGCCCGTGTCCCCAGACCCATGGCATCGGCCACGTTCGACAGATACAAAAGCGGCATCGCCCGGCTGGCCACCTGTTCGGTGCAGCCATAGGGATAACGATCAAGGGCTTGCAATAATCCGGGGCTGTCAAACCGGGCCAGGGGGCCGGCGGTCAGCGTGGCGGTGCCTGTGCCTGCACGAAACCCGGCGAACACGTTGTCATCGAAGGTAAATGTATCGCCCGCGGCCAGGGTGAACCGGCTGGTGCGGTGGGTTTCGGGATCGTTCAGGCGCACCGGCAGGGTCAGTTGTTTGTTCAACGTCGCCCCATCCGGCGTGGTCAGGGCCAGGGTGATCGTGTAATCGCCCACCGCCCCGGCGGTGATCGGCACGCTGAAGACCTGTTTTTCCCCCTTGCCCAGAGGGATTTGCGCAGGCAGCGCGCCGGTATCGAGCGTGACGCCCGCCGCCCCGGCGGTCAGGCCGACAAGGCCGGTTGGCCCGGTGGCATGGACCACCTCAAGCAACATGCGCGATGTATCGCCCGGCGCCATGAACCGGGGCAGGGTGGCGGTGACAACCACCGGGTCACGCACCAACACATCGGCCTCGGCCTGGCCCACGCCGGTATCTGACCACACCACCGCCATCAGGCGCACGGTGCCGTTGAACGCAGGCAGATCAATGGTGGTGCGGGCCACACCATCGGCCCCCACCTGAACCGGCCCGCTGACAAAGGCGAGCAGATCTTCGGTGGGCGGGGGCGATTGCATCTGCATTCCGCCCGATGCATCGCCGCCGGAACGCACGCGCCCCATGGCCCCCGAATTGCCATCGATCAACCGTCCATAGACATCGCGAATCGCCATGCCCAATTTGCGCTGGCCGAAATAATATTGCGACGGGTCGGGCGATTGAAACCCGGTCAGGTTCAAAATGCCCACATCTATGGCGGCAATGCTGGCCCAGGCGGTTTCGCCCGGCGCGATGCCGTTGACCTTCAGCGCAATGTCGAACGGTTGGCGCGGCTGCGCCTCGGGCGGCACTTCGAAGGCGGCGTTCAGCTGTGCTGCGCCGGGATCGACCGGCGCATAGGTCAGGCCCAAGGCACGGGCCGGCGCGGTTTCACCCGCCGCGCCGGAAGGGCGCAGCACGGTCGCCGTGACATAGGCCCCCGGCCCCCAATCGGCGGTGACGGGGATTTCAACGGTGTTTTCCCCCTCGGCCACATCCACCGCGATCATGTCGATCAGGCGGTCGGACAGGACGGTGACCAGGGCCTTACCGGCATAGCGCGGCACAAGGCGCAGAGTGGCAGTATCGCCCACGGCGTATTGGCTGCGGTCCAGCGATGTTTCCAATGTGTCGGGTGTGTCAACGGCGCTGGCAGCGGTGTACCAGCCGGCATAGAACTCCTGCGATGACGCGGTGTATTCGCCGCCCATCCGCTCAACCTTGATCTCATACCGGCCCCATTTTACGGGCGCGGTGATGGCGGTTGGCGTGGTGCTCAGCGTCGCATCGCCGCTGGCCACCTGGGTGCGGCGGGTGATCGGCTCCCACTCCCAGCGGCCTTCAAGGGAATACCACTGATATTGGCGTTCCACGCGGTTGATTGTCCAGCGTACCGGCAAGGGCGCGGCGGTATTGGTGGCGATCAGGGAGAATTGCGCCTCGGCGCTTTCGGGCAAGGTGGCGTCGAACGCCGGTTTGATCCCGATCATCGGGGTGGTGGCGGCCACGGCGCGGGTGATGCGCCGTTCAATCGGACGGCCCGACCCCTCAGAAATCAGGGCGGTGATCCGGGCCTCAACCGGGCGATCGACCGGCCCGATGTCGGGAAAACGCAGGGGTAGGGTGGCCCGCCCCTGAGCATCGGTTTTCACGGTCGGCAGATATTCGGTTTGCGGGCGAAACGGTTCATCATGGCGGCCAAAACGATAGCCGGGGAATTCGGCCAGTTCTTCGGCGGCAGACAGGCGCACGTTCCCTTCAACAGTTAAATCCGCCCCCGGCGCGCCAAACAGATAGCGCGCATCAATCGCCACAGCGGCGGGCGTGGTCAGGGACAGCGGGCCATCGGGCAGCGTAAGATCGGCATCGATCCGTTCGGGCAGGAAATCTTCGATCAGCACTGGCTGGCTGGCCAGGGCATCGGCATCGGGGTCGGCGTGAATATCCAGCCGCCAGGTGCCGCGCGCCACCGACCCACCGGTTGGCAGGCGAAACATATGCCCCCCGGCATTGCCCGTGGGTGACAGGGTGCGGGAATATTCCACCCCATCGGGGCGATACAAAATCGCCGTCAGCGGCACATCGCCAATCGCGCGCGCCTGTGCATCACGCAACAGGGTGGTGGCGACGATTGTATCGCCCGCGCGGTATGCGCCCCGGTCGGTGGTGAGAAACACATCCATAGGCCCCGCCGCTGCGCGCCCTTCAACGCCGCGATCGGACAGATCGAATTCAGGATCGGTCAGGGGCAAAAACGCCATGTCATCGGCGCCGTTTTCCACCAGTAACAGGGCCGGTGCCGCACCGCCGGTGCCACGGGTCAGACCGGGGGCGAATATGGCGTGGCCCTGTTCATTGGCGGTGGCCGTGCCCAAAACCGCATTGGCGCGCGATAACAGGGTCAGCTTGGCGCCCGCAACGGGGGCTGCGGTGGACAGGGCGCGCACAAACCCGTGCAACCCATCATTGCCCGCCAGCGTGGTCAGGCCCAGATCGGACACCACAAACCACTGGGTTGCGGGCGGATTATCCCATGGGTCGGCCCCCGGGATCGACGCCTGAAGCGCATAAATGCCGGTGGTCAAATCCCCCGCCACATCGCCCAGGGGCAGACGGGTTGTGACATCGCGGTTCAGATCCGATTGCACCACGCCTTTGCCGCGCCACACTTCCTGGCTGACCTCGGTGGCGAATTCATCCTGGCGGTAATCGGGCACCGGTTGGCCGAACATGCGGTCCTGGATGGCGCGCACCACATTGCGATCCGAGATTTTGCGCAGCACCAGATCGACCTCGGACAAGTTGACCGTGACGATAGGCAGGGCAATATCCCCCCCCGCAGGCAGGATATACCCCCGCCCGGCAAACCGTGCCACGGGCGAACGATCCCGCACATAAAGATTCAGCACCACGGATTTGGCCAGGGTTTCGCCCGACGCGGCAGGCAGCCCTTCGCGGAATGTCACCCGGTAGCGCGCGCCGTGCTCTACCCCCTCAAGGCACAGTTTTTCACCGTCGGCCTGTATGGCCAGACCCGACACATCGGTTTGCACAAAAGGGGTATAATCTACCCCGGCCTGTACCAGTGGTTCGTTGAATTGCGCGCAAATGCGCGGGCTGGCCAGATCGCTTTCGACTGTATGATCAGCAATGCGAAAGCCGAATTTGCCAATCGCATCCTCCAGCCGGGTGGCAATATCATCGCGCGGCGACAGGGATTGCGCCAGGCGCAGCGCCGGAATCATATCGCGGCCACGGTTGTTCCGCTCAAGCGCGTCGGCCATGACCGACAGCGCCGATACCTGTACCGGCACCGATCCGGCCCGTAAATACCCGTTGATCGCGCCGCTGATCGCCTGTTGGCGATAGGTGCGGCGTTGCTCATGATCGCTGGTTTGGGCATTCAGGGCAAGGCGGGCGTATTCCACCCATAAATCGGCGGAATCGGTCAGCCCCAGTGCCATACCGGTGAACCGCAGCGCGCCCAAAGTGTTGCCGCCGCTGCGGGCATCGCGGGCCGATTGCAACAGTTCAACCGCCGACAGGCCCGTATTGCTGTGACGGCCGGGCACTGCCACAGCTTCGCTCAGGGCATCGGAAAAATCATCGGGGTTCAGAAACGTCAGTTCGGATTTGCGACTGTCGGCCTGGGCCAGGGTGGCGGCGGATTGTTCGGTGACACGGGCCGAAAACGCGCCCTGATATGGCTGGCGATCCGTGACCGACGATTTGGTGAAACACGCGTTTGACCGGGTGTTGAAGGTGAAAGCCCGGCACTGAGAATCGCTTAGACAGGCGGTGCGGCAGACCTGATAGGTGGTATCAAAGATTTGTTGCAAATCGCTGCCGAAATAATCGGTGTCGCGTTCGACCGACAGGCGCCGCTCGGGGATCACAGATTCGGCAAGCGCCGGAAGCGATAGGGAAAACAGGCAAAGAATCAATGAAATCAGGCGGGCCATGGGGAACCTCATGCAACGATAATCTGCCCATGCTGACACAGCCCTGCCCCCTCTGACAAGCGAACCGTGATGCCGGGTTTAAGACGATGTTTACACAAATCGTCGAAGACTGGATGAACAATCGTTAATTTGTCGATCAGGGCACATTTTTTATGGATACTGCAACGCTTCTTGCAAATGAACGGCGCGCCCGGTTGGCGGCCGAACGATTGCTGGAAATGCGCCAGCGGGAATTGAAGTCGGCCAATAAGAAGCTGGCCGATCACGCCCGCGCCCTGACCGGGCAGATTGTGGCCAAACGCGAAGAAATGGAGATGATTCAAACCCAGACCGAAGACCTGCACGCGGAATACGATCAGGTTCGCACGGATCTGGCCCGTGCAAATAGCGAGGCCGAGTTGGCGCAGGGGCGATTATGGTCGGCCCTGCAATCCGTGCGCGATGGATTTGCGGTGTTTGACGATGCGGATAAACTGGTGGTGGCGAACAAGGCGTATCTGGCGATTTTTGATGGGCTGGACTGCGTGCGCCCCGGCATAAGTTACCGTGAAATCACTCATATTCTGGTGGAAGAAGGCATCATCGACCCCCAGGGCCCCGCCGATGCGTGGATCGATGCAATGTTGCGGCGGTGGCAAGACGATCAACCGGAATCGATGATCTTGCGGCTTTGGAATGGTCAGTTCGTCAAATTGATGGATCGGCGCACCCCCGAAGGCGGCACCGTGACCCTGGGCATCAACCAGACCGATCAGTTGCGCATGTGGGCCGCGGTTGAAACGATTCCCGATGGTTTTGTGCTGTTTGATCAAGAGGATCGGATGGTAATGTGCAATGCGCAATACCGCACCATGTATGATATGTCAGACTCTGACGTGCCCTATGGCACAACGTTCGAGGCGATTTTGCGGTTCAGCATGGCGCGCGGCCAGATTGCCGATGCGTTGGGCCGCGAAGAACAATGGCTTGAAGAGCGGATGAGCGAACATCGCCGCGCGGATGGCGTGGTCGAACAGCAATTGGCCGATGGCCGTTGGTTGCGGATTCTGGAACAGGCAACGCCCGATGGCGGGCGCGTCGGTCTGCGCATGGACATCACCGAAATCAAGAAACAGCACGCCGCCCTTGAGGCCGAGCGTCAGCGCGCCGAGGCGGCAAACCGGGCCAAATCGGCGTTTCTGGCCAATATGAGCCATGAAATCCGCACGCCGATGAATGGTGTGGTCGGCATGGCCGATCTGCTGAGCGGCAGCGCCCTGACCCCAGAACAAACCCTTTATGTCGATACAATCCGCACGTCTGGCGCAACACTGCTGGCCACCCTGAACGACATCCTGGATTTTTCAAAGATCGAGGCAAACCACACAGAAATGCTCAGCGCGCCTTTCAACCTTGAGGACTGTCTGTTGGATGTGGTGCGCCTGTTGAAGCCCACAATTTCCGGTCAACCGATCAAATTATTGGCGTCCTTCCATCCGGATCAGCCAATCATGGTAAACGGCGATGGTGGGCGGGTGCGGCAGATTCTGACCAATCTTTTGGGAAATGCGTTAAAGTTTACCGAGGCCGGGCGCGTTGCAATCCGCGTAACGCCGGCCCCCGGCACCACCGTTCGGATTGAGGTCAGCGATACAGGCATCGGCATCCCCGAAGACAAGCTTGAGCATATATTTGGCGAGTTCAATCAGGTTGAAGACGACAGAAACCGCAGTTTCGATGGCACCGGTCTGGGCCTGGCGATTTGCCGACAGTTGGTCGCGCTGATGGGCGGGACAATCGCGGTGACATCCACCCTGGGGAAAGGCAGCTGTTTCACAGTCGATCTGCCGCTCGGCCCCGCCGACAAACAGCCTGAGGCAGTGAAACTGCACGATCATCTGGAACAGGTTCATATCTGCGGGCCCAAGGGCGAGATACGCGATGATCTGGCGGCACATCTTGCACATTTGGGGCTGACCGTCCGCATTGATGAAACGCCGCCCCGGTCCATGCCTGCCGACAGTATCGTTCTTTCGCTGTCCGATGGCCAAGGGCCGAGCGGGCAGGGCGCATCAGTGCTGATCACCTGTGATCCCGCCCTCAACGTGACGGGCCAGGATGGGTTTGCCAAACGGTTGGTCTATCCGGTGCCCCGCGGCGTTCTGGTTGAAACGTTGAACGCCCTGGCCGATCTGGCCCAGCCCGCAGCGGCAAAACAGGCCGCGCCGGGCCCGATTCATGTTCTTGCGGCCGAGGATAATCGCACCAATCAACTGGTTCTTGAAAAAATGCTGAAAACCGCGAATATCGATCTGCAGATCGTATCCAATGGCGCTGATGCGGTTGAGGCGTTCATCGCACGACAGCCACAGTTAATTTTCATGGATATTTCAATGCCGGGCATGGATGGCCGCGAGGCGGCGCGCCGCATTCGCGCCCATGAGGCGGAACAGGGTCTGCCCCACACCCCCATCGTCGCGATGACGGCCCATGCCATGGACAGCGACAAAAAAGAGATTGCCGCCGCAGGGATTGATCATCACCTGTCAAAACCGCTTAGCCGGGCGGCGTTGGTGGGCCATATCGAAACCGTGCGCGGCGCCGGTCAGGGCGTGACCTGACGGCGCAAATACCGCATCGGTTACCGCACGAAAACCGGACACTCCGACGTCGAGGTGTCCGTATCAAACGCATACCCGCCCATTTCAAACTGCGCCAGTTCGCGTGGGTCCGTATGCCGGTTCTCAAGAACCCAGCGCGCCATCGCCCCCCTGGCGCGTTTTGCGGAAAACGCGATGACTTTGCGCCGCCCCTGTCGCTCTTCCTCGAACCGGGGCGAAACCCAGCGCAAGCCCCCCAAGGCAGTCCGGTCAACGGATTTGGAATATTCATCCGATGCAAGGTTCAAGATCGTGTCAGTCTGAAGTGTGGCCGCGTCTTTTACCAAAGCGTCGGCAATTTTCGTTCCCCAGAATTTGTACAGCGTCCCGGCCGGATGCCCGGGCAGTTTGCGCCCCATTTCCAACCGATAGGGGCAGATATCATCGCCGGGGCGCAACAACCCATAAAGCCCCGACAAAATGCGCAGTCTCAGCGCCGCCTCGGCGCGCCCATCCTCGCCCAAGGTGGCCATTTCCAGATGTCGATACACATCGCCATCAAACATATCGGCGGCGGCCTGTGCTGCCCCGGAATCGCGCGACCACTGTGAAATACGCTCGGCATTCAGACGCGCGATTTTCGGGGAAACCTTCATCAGATCCGCAATCTGGTCCTCTGACCAGGTCAGCATCACCTTGTGCAGCTCCTCGGCCTGGTCAAGAAATCGTGGAACGGTGGTTGCGCGCCCTGCGGCCTGAACCTCATTCAAATTCTTGGCCGGGGATAGCAAAATCAACATTTCAGGCTCTCACTTTTCTTTCGCGGTGATCGGTCGGGGGGATGATAATGTGGCAACCAAGGCAGATAGCCCGCGCGCGGCCCTTTATCAATAATTTATGAAAATCCGTGCCTTCGGGTCCGCTATTCCGTCAAAAGCACCTCGAGAAATGCATCGCCGAACCGTTCGACCTTCAAGGCACCCATGCCCGGAACCCGCCCAAGATCATCCAAGGTGCCGGGCCGCTTTTCGGCGATCCATTTCAGCGTTGTATTCGTGCATGACAACGGTTTGTCGATCCCGTCTGGCCCCCGCGCCAGGCGCAATTGCACATCGTTCAACGCATCAAACAGCGCCCCGGCATCACGCCCGGCCAATTTGCGCCGCGTGGGGTGCATGACGGCGGGGGCGGCGCCGGTGATCACCTCCAGAAATGTCGCGCCGTAGCGTTCCAGCTTTTTCGCGCCCACGCCAGTGATGCCCGCCATCTGATCCAGGGTCTTGGGCCGCTGTTCGGCCATCTCCACAAGGGTGCGATCGGCAAAAATCACATAGGCGGGTACGCGCTGTGCCTCGGCCAGGGCGCGGCGTTTCGCCTTCAGCGCCGACAAAAGCGGCGCATCTTCATCGCTGACCATGGCCTTGACCGCGGGGCGGGCCGATTGTGCCGCCTTGATCACATCGCGGCGCAGATCAATCTGCGCCTCACCACGCAGGATCGGGCGCGCGCCTTCGGTCATGCGCAATGCCCCATGGCGTTCGGGGTCGGGGCGCACCAGATCGCGGCCCATCATCTGCCGGAAAATCGCTTGCCACTGACCTTTAGAATACTCTTTGCCAACGCCAAAGGTTGGCAGATGTTCGTGGCCGCGCTGTTTCACCTTGGCCGTGGCATTGCCCATCACAATGTCAATCAGATGCCCGGCCCCGAAATACTCATCAGTGCGCAGGATCGCCGAAAGCGCCATGCGCACGGCGGTGGTGCCGTCAAACACATCGGGCGCGGTATCGCACAGATCGCAATTGCCACAGGGGCCCGAGGTTTCGCCAAAATACCCCAGCAATTGCTGCCGTCGACACCCCAATGCCTCGGCCAATCCCAACAGCGCGTTCAACCGCCCATGATCGGCGGTCTTGCGGTCATTGGGGGCCAGCCCTTCGTCAATCTGGGTGCGGCGCAGGCGGATGTCTTCGGGGCCATACAGCGTCATGGTTTCCGCAGGCGCGCCGTCGCGTCCGGCCCGGCCGATCTCCTGATAATAACTTTCGATGCTTTTGGGCAGGTCGGCATGGGCCACCCAGCGGATGTCGGGCTTGTCCACCCCCATGCCAAAGGCCACCGTGGCGGTCACGATCAACCCGTCCTCTTGCGAAAACCGCCGCTCAACCTCGCGCCGCTCGGCCGGGTCCATTGCTCCATGATAGTGGCAGGCATTGTGCCCCTCATCGCGCAGGGCCTTGGCCAGATCGGCGGTTTTGGCCCGGGATGAGCAATAAACGATGCCCGATTGCCCCCGGCGCGCCGCCGCATAGGTCAGGATCTGCTTGCGCGGCCCGTCCTTGGGCGCAAAGGCCAGGTGAATGTTGGGCCGGTCAAATCCGCCCATGAACAGGCGCGGCGCCACCCCATCAAACAGCCGTTGCACGATTTCGCAACGGGTTTCTTCATCGGCGGTGGCGGTAAAGGCGGCCAAAGGCACATCAAGGGTGCGGCGCAAATCCCCGATGGCCAGGTAATCAGGCCTGAAATCATGGCCCCATTGCGAAACACAATGGGCTTCGTCCACGGCAATCAACCCCACTCCGATCCGGCGCAACATCCCGACCGTATTGCCCAGCGCCAGCCGTTCGGGTGCCATATACAACAGCTTCATCTCGCCCGCATTCAAGGCGGCGAACACCTCATCGGTTTCTTCCTCGGTATTGCCCGAGGTCAGCGCCCCCGCCATAACCCCTGCTTCGCGCAATCCCCGCACCTGATCACGCATCAGCGCGATCAGTGGTGAAATCACCACCGTCACCCCGTCCCGGCACAGGGCAGGCAGTTGAAAACACAGTGATTTTCCACCCCCCGTGGGCATGATCGCCAACGTGTTCTCGCCCGCCGTGACCGCGTCAACGATTTCGGCCTGACCGGGGCGAAATGCCGGAAATCCAAAGACGGATGACAAAAGGTCGGTGGCTTGGGTCATGAATTACGCTTGTTTCTTGTGAAACGAACACAGCTTGACACGCCCGTGTTCATTTTCGTTTTAAAAATATCCCGGGGAGCGCGAGGGGCCGGCCCCTCGCATCGTCGCGTTAATAAAACGCCGCCGCATTGTTAGACAGAATGATCTGCGCCGCATAAATTCCGATCAGTGTGACCAAGGGCGCCAGATCCAGGCCCCCCATGTCCGGCAAAACCCGCCGGATCGGGCCGTAAATCGGCTCAAGCAACCGGTTCAGCCCATACCAGATTTGCGCGACAAGAGGTTGCCCGAGGTTGAGCACCTGAAAGTTGATCAGCCATGACATGATGATATGCGCGATCATGATAAACCACACCACATCAAGGATCAGCATCAGGATTTGAAAAATCGAAGTCATGGGCCACCCGCCTGGTTTCAGTTGCCAAACACCTAGCCATCCGGCACGCCGGGGGCAAGCATGTGCCGCCACGTCGCGCCTTGACGTTTGCGTCACCCGGCCCGAAACCACCGCAAAAGGAGCCCTGATGTATCCCGTCATCCGCCTGGCCAAAGAGCTGTTGGTTCATCGCAACGCGCCGCCCCTGGGTTTGTTTGAAACCCATGTGTCGCACCACATCTGTTGGCCGCAAGACATTGATGTCTGGCGGGAAATGAACAATGGCCGCACTCTGACCCTGTATGATCTGGGCCGCTTTGCGCTGTTTCAACGGACCGGCGCAATCAAGGTGATGCGCGCCGAACGCTGGGCGGGCACGGTGGCGGGCAGTTCCGTGCGCTATCGTCGCAGGGTGCGGATGTTTCACCGGTTTGAAATGCGCACCCGCATTCTGGGCTGGGATGCGCGGTTCCTGTATATGGAGCAATCCATGTGGCGCAACGGTGATTGCACCAGCAACGCCTTGTTTCGCACGGCGGTGACGGGGCAACAGGGCCTTGTTCCCATGGCCGAGGCCGCCGCCGCTTTGGGCGTTGATCCGGTCAGCCCGCCCTTGCCCGATTGGGTTGCCGCCTGGACCATGGCCGAGGCACAGCGCCCCTGGCCGCCCCTGACCTGACCCAAGGCAACCTTTGCCATTGCTTCACCCCTGCGATGCGGGTTTTATCCGCATGAATCCGGGGGGCATGAATGGCCGATATTTCAAACCGCAAAAAGATATGGGGCTGGTTCTTTTTCGACTGGGCTTCACAGCCTTATAACACGCTGTTGCTGACGTTCATCTTTGGCCCCTATATCAATGAAATTCTGGGCGATGGCACGGCGGCGCAATCGGCCTGGGGGTTTGGCATTGGCGCGGCAGGCATTCTGATTGCCCTAATGGCCCCGGTTCTGGGCGCGTTGGCCGATACATCGGGGCGGCGGTTGCCTTGGATCTGGGTGTTTTCAGGGTTTTACGTGGTGGGGGCGGGCGGGCTTTGGTTTGCCGCGCCGGATGATTTCAACCTGATCACCACCATGATGTTTTTCGCGGTTGGTCTGATCGGGATGGAGTTTGCAACGATTTTCACCAATTCGATCCTGCCCGAACTTGGCCCGAAGGAACGGCTGGGCCGGATTTCGGGCAATGGCTGGGCCTTTGGATATGTTGGCGGGCTGGTCACTTTGGTGATCATGTTGGTGTTTTTTGCCGAAAGTGGGGCGACGGGCAAAACCTTTGCCGGGTTTACGCCGCCCTTTGGGTTGGACCCGGACGCGCGCGAAGGCACGCGGTTTGTCGGCCCGCTGACGGCAATCTGGTTTGCGGTCTTCATGATCCCGTTCTTTTTATGGGTGCGCGAACCGCGCCGCCCCCCCGCGCCCCCGGGGGCAGTAATGCTGGCGCTCAGGGGTCTGAAAGGCACCCTGCGCGCCTTGCCGAGAACCCCCAGCCTGTTTGCCTATCTTGCCTCGTCGATGTTTTATCGTGACGCGCTGAACGGGATTTATACGTTCGGCGGCATTTATGCCGCCGGCGTCATGGGGTGGAGCGTGGTGGACACGGGCATGTTCGGCATTCTGGCGATTGTCGCGGGGGCGGTTTTTGCCTTTGTCGGGGGCTGGGCCGACAGCGCGTTTGGCCCCAAACCGGTAATTGTGTTATGTATTCTGGTGCTGATCGTCATGGCCATCACTGTGGTCACGATCACGCCGCTCACCGTGTTGTGGATCACGGTCGCGCCCGAATCGAACCTGCCCGATCAGGCATTTCTGGCGGTGGGTGTGGGCATTGGCGCGGCGGGCGGGGCGTTGCAATCGGCCAGCCGTACGATGTTGGTGCGGCAGGCAAACCCGGCCCGCATGACCGAGGCATTCGGCCTGTTCGCTCTTGCGGGCAAGGCCACATCTTTCATGGCGCCATTGGCCATTGGCGCGGCCACCTATTTCAGTGGCAGCCAACAGATTGGCGTTTCCCCCCTGATTGGGCTTTTCGCATTGGGGCTTGTTCTGTTACTCTGGGTGAAACCCGACGGAGATCGAGCAGTATGAAACCCATTTTCGCCCTGGCAGTTCTTTGCCTTCTTGCGGCCTGTGGCGGGGGCGAGCGCCCCGGCACCGCCCTTCCTACCCCGGCGTTTCAGGCCGATGTCGCCACGCGCAACGCCTTGGCCAAACAGATGTTTGGCGCCGAACAGTTTGGATCAAATCAGGCACCCGCCCCCTATGGTTCCTATGCCAAGGGGTGTTTGGCGGGCGGCGTGCAATTGGCCGAAACCGGCCCGACATGGCAGGCCATGCGCCTGAGCCGCAATCGCAATTGGGGGCACCCTGAAACCGTCGATTACCTGCAGACCCTGTCGCGCAAGGCCGCCCAGCAGCCCGGCTGGAACGGGATTTATGTGGGTGACATCAGCCAGCCGCGCGGTGGGCCGATGTTGACCGGCCATGCCAGCCATCAAATTGGCCTGGATGCCGATATCTGGCTGTTGCCTGCCAATCGGTTGAATCTGTCGCGCGATGAGCGAGAAAAGATTTCGTCAATTTCTATGCGCCGTTCGAACGGGGCCTATACCAACGGCAATTGGACCCGGGCGCATCATGAAATCGTCAAGGCGGCGGCATCCGATCCCCGCGTGGCGCGGATTTTCATCTTTCCCGGTGCCAAAGTGCAGATGTGCAATGACGAGCGTGGCTCAAAGGCGTGGTTGAACAAGGTGCGCCCGTGGTATGGGCATCACTATCACTTCCATGTGCGTCTGAAATGCCCCAGCGGCGCGCGCGGTTGTGTTGATCAGGCACCACAGCCCGCGGGCGACGGATGTGCCGATGCACAGGCCTGGGTGAATAACATTCTCAACCCACCGCCGCCCGACCCGAACTATAAGGCACCCCCGAAAAAAGGCCCCATTCGCGTCGCTGATTTACCGAACCAGTGCCAAGCCGTCTTGTCGCGCTGATCCTGGCGGGAACGCTTTGTTCGGCCTCGATGGCATATGCCGCCGGGGCCGAATTTTTGTCGCGTTTCATCTGGGAAACAGCCAACGCCAATCACGGTGGCTTTTCAGGTCTGGAATTGGGCGCGGATGGAAACAGCTTTGTTGCAATTACCGACCGGGGCTATGTAGCGCAGGGAACGCTGCGCCGAACCAACGGCGAAATCACGGGCGTGGAAACACAGCGGTTTCATAGGCTGCGCGCCAAGAATGGCGCGCCACTTGCCGCCCATCTAAAGGGCGATTCGAACAGCTTTCAGGATGCCGAAGGCTTGGCGCAGGCGGCGGATGGCACGTTGTACGTGTCGTTTGAGGGCGTGCACCGGGTGTGGCGCTATGCCGGTGTTGATGCAACAGCGCAAAACATCCCGCCCCATCCGGATTTTGCAAACTTGCAAGGCAATTCGGGCCTTGAGGCATTGGCAATTGATGCCCAAGGCGCGCTTTACACCCTGCCGGAACGGTCAGGGCAGTTAAGCCAACCCTTTCCGCTGTATCGGTTCGAGAATGGCGCATGGTCGATTCCCTATGTTCTGCCGCGCAGGGGCGAATATTTGCCCGTGGGCGCGGATTTTGGCCCCGATGGCAAATTGTACCTGTTGGAGCGGCAATTCAGCGGGCTTTTAGGCTTTTCAAGCAGGGTGCGCCGGTTTTCCCTGGGACCGAAAGGCACGATTGGCGAAGAACAGCTGTTGGTCACGCCAAACCTGCGCCACGGCAACCTTGAGGGGCTGTCGGTGTGGCGCGACGGGGCGGGACATATCAGGCTGACAATGATCGAAGACGATAATTTCAGCATATTTCAGAACACCCAGTTCGTGGAATACCGGGTGGGCGAATAGCTTGCGCATATGCTGTTGGGGCGGTAAATGGCGATGTCGCCCCGTGGGACGGCCAAGTGTCCGAACCCCTTGTCAAAACGGAACAACCTTATGACACGCATTCTTCCCGGCATTCTTGCCATGGCCGCCATCGTGTTGGCCAGCAATATCCTTGTGCAATTCCTGTGGGGCGAATGGCTGACGCTTGGGGCGTTTACATACCCGTTGGCATTTTTGATCACCGATGTGATGAACCGGGTGTACGGCGCGGCAACCGCGCGCCGGGTGGTGTTTGCCGGGTTTTTGACCGGCGTGGTCTGTTCGGTGGTCGGCACACAGATCATCGGCGAATTCGGCCCCTTGGTGACATGGCGCATTGCACTGGCATCGGGCGTTGCGTTCTTGACGGCACAACTGGTGGATATCGCGGTGTTCAACCGGTTGCGCGCGGGGCGATGGTGGCGCGCGCCGCTGGCGTCGTCGCTGGTGGGATCGGCGTTGGATACGGCGCTGTTTTTCAGCATCGCGTTTTCGGCCACACTGATTTTTATCGAGCCGGGCAACGATGTATCTTGGGCCGGTTCGGCGGTGCCGCTGTTGGGGCTTGGGCCGACGGCCCCATTGTGGGTCAGTCTGGCCGTGGCCGATTGGGGCGTGAAACTGGCGCTGGCACTGATTGCTTTGGTGCCATTCCGGATGATCGTGGCGTGGTTGACGCCACGGGCCGTGTAAAAAGATTTGACTTACCCCGGATCTGTGCCACCTTCGCCTTATCGGCAATTTTTGAAAGGAGGTGGTCTAGTGTCTAGAATGAACCAGGAGTTTGTGGTCGGAACAGTCATGGGGGCCGTCGCCCAAGGGCAATCCTGAGGGTAGAACATCCATGATTGGGTCATCCTAACCGGACCCATCTCTGTAACATTCGAAGGGCCACCGATATCCGGTGGCCCTTTTCGTTTGATGTGTTGAAGAAGCGCGGTTTGACCGCTATTTGAATGCCATGGCCAAAGATAAAGAAAAAACAAATTACAAAGTCATCGCCGAAAACCGGCGGGCGCGGCATGATTATGCCATCGAATACGATATCGAAGTGGGGATCATCCTGCAGGGGTCCGAAGTGAAATCCCTGCGCGTGAACAGCGCCAATATCGCCGAAAGCTATGCCGAGGTGAAAGATGGCGAGCTGTGGCTGGTCAACAGCTATATCGCGCCCTATCTGCCGGCGAAAACCTGGGGCCATGAAGACCGGCGGCGGCGCAAACTGTTGGCCAAGAACAAAGAACTGTCGCGGATGTGGAACGACACCCAGCGCAAGGGCATGACCATCGTGCCACTGGTGATGTATTTCAATCACAAGGGCCTGGTGAAAATGAAACTTGGCGTCGCCAAGGGCAAGCAGAACCACGACAAGCGCGCCGATGCGGCCAAGGCCGATTGGAACCGCCAAAAAGCCCGGCTGTTGCGCCATAGCGGCTGACGCCTGACCAAACGGAGGCGCTGCCGCGCCACGATATTTTTGTTTGGTGGCTGTGGTTCAGGGTGTTTGCAAATTTTTGCTGGCGCGATTTGCTGCGCTGACGGGTTTTGGATATTTATAGCAAGAAAAAACCCAAGCGCGGTTTTCGTTTGCAGCGGCGCGCCCTTGTCATGGGGGCGTGTCGGGAGTAGGCAGATTGCGGTATTTCACAGCCTTTGGGGTGCGCAGTATGGCCTATGACGATCCGACGACTTTGGTATCGACCCAGTGGTTGGGCGATCATCTGAAAGACCCTGATTTACGGATTTTGGATTGCAGTTGGTATCTGCCGGACATGGGACGTGATCCGCGCGCCGAATACGATGCGGCGCATATTCCCGGGGCGCGGTTTCTGGCGCTGGACGATGTGTCAGACAGTCGGTCGGATTTGCCCCATATGGCACCGCCACCCGAGAAATTCATCAGTCGGATGCGCGGAATGGGGGTGGGGGATGGCCATCAGGTGGTTGTCTATGACGGCATTGGCATGTTTTCAGCGGCACGTATCTGGTGGCTGTTTCGGTTGATGGGCAAGACGGATGTTGCCGTGTTGGACGGTGGGTTTGCCAAGTGGCAGGCCGAGGGGCGCCCGGAAGAGGATATGCCGCCGATCATGCGTGACCGTCATATCACCGTGGCGCGCCAGAACCATCTGGTGCGCGATGTGACCCAGGTGGCGGCGGCGGCCAAATTGGGCGATCATCAGATTGTCGATGCGCGTGGCGCCGAGCGGTTTGCCGGAACCGCACCTGAGCCGCGCGAAGGGTTGCGCGCGGGGCATATTCCGGGATCGCGGAACGTTCCTTATAAATCGTTGCTGAATGGTGATGGCACGATGAAAGGCCCCGATGATTTGCGCCGGGTCTTTACCGAGGCGGGGATTGATTTGAACCGGCCTGTGATCACCACCTGTGGATCGGGGGTGACGGCGGCGATCCTGTCATTGGGGTTAGAGATTTTGGGGCATCGGGATCACGGTCTGTATGACGGATCCTGGGCCGAATGGGGCATGTATAACGACCTGAAGGTCGCGACCGGAGACGCATAATGTTAGAGAATTTGAAACCGCAACCTGCCGATAAGATCCTGGCGCTTGGGCAGGCCTATCGCGCTGATCCGCGCGCCGACAAGATTGATTTGGGCATTGGTGTTTACAAGGATGCCAGTGGCAAGACCCCGGTGATGCGCGCCGTCAAAGAGGCCGAGCGTCGGTTGGTGGCCGAGCAGGACAGCAAGGCCTATACCGGACTGCTGGGTGATCCGGCCTATACTGACGCGTTGCGCGATATGATCCTGGGCGATGCTGTGCCGGGCGATCGGGTGTCGTGTGCCGCGACGCCGGGGGGCACCGGGGCGATTCGCCAGGCTTTGGAGCTGATCAAGATGGCGTCCCCCGGCGCCACGGTTTGGCTGTCGGCCCCGACCTGGCCCAACCATCCGTCGATCATTAAATATCTGGGCATGTCGATGGCCGAGTATCGGTATTTTGACGCGGCCACGCGCGGCGTTGATTTTGCCGGGATGATGGCCGATCTGGATCAGATCAAATCAGGCGACGTGGTGTTGTTGCACGGCTGTTGCCACAACCCCACCGGTGCCAATCTCACGCTTGAGCAGTGGCAGGCGGTGTCGGACCATTTGAACGCCAAGGGCGCTGTGCCGTTTATTGATATTGCCTATCAGGGGTTTGGTGACGGGCTGGAGGCCGATGCCGCCGGCACACGGTTGATGGCCGCCAATGCGCCGCAGATGTTGATTGCCGCGAGTTGTTCGAAAAACTTTGGCATTTACCGCGAACGCACCGGAATGGTCATGGCCATCGCCCCCGAGGCGGGGATGAAGACCGTGACACAAGGCACCCTGGCTTATCTCAACCGGCAGAATTACAGTTTTCCGCCCGATCACGGGGCGCGGGTTGTCACCATGATTTTGACCGATCCGGAGCTTAAGGCCGATTGGATGGCCGAACTGGAGGCGGTGCGCCTGGGCATGTTGGAGCTGCGCAAGCAGTTGGCGGATGAGTTGCGCAAGCGGTCAAATTCGGACCGGTTTGATTTTATCGCCGATCATCGCGGCATGTTTTCGCGGCTGGGGGCGACGCCCGAACAGGTGGAAAAGATGCGCGTCGATAACGGGATTTACATGATTGGCGACAGTCGGATCAACATTGCCGGGTTGAACGCCAAAACCATTCCGGTACTGGCACAGGCGATCATCGACGCTGGAGTTTAGAGCCTGTCGCGCTCACATGAATTCACCTATCCGAGTGAACGCGCTTGCGTTGCAAGCACTGCCTCGCTCGGACAGGTAAATGTCTGAATCAGATTAAGCGCGGCACGCTTTAGACCCAAAGGCGGGGCTGTTCGGCATATCCGATATACAGCGGATGTTTCGGATGCCCTGCCTTGGACAGCCCCAGATGCGACAGGGGTTTGCCGGTGGCGCGCAGCAGGGTTTCAACCTGTGCGCCCCGGCCCAAATGCGCGCCATGGGTGCCCCAGGCGCAGAGCACCGTTTCGGCCCAATCTGCCGCCGCCAGAATCGCCGCATCATTGGCCGGGCCAACCGGATCGGGGGCGGCGCGCATTTTCTTTGGGTCAGTATCGCGCCAGGCGAAAATGTTGGTGACGCTGAACGCCCCATAGCCCAGTGCGCGGGCGCGGCGTTCGCAACGTTCCACCGTCGGGTCATTTTGCACCTCGGTCGCGGTGGAGGGGTTTAGCATGACAAAGGCGATCCTGCGCCCGGTGTCATCCCAGGTGCGGGTCAGATCGTAGCGGTAGAATTCGCAATCGGAATAGGTGGCGATGCTGGCGGCATCGCCCTTTAGATGCTGCCGGGTGATCACGGCACGAACACCCGGTTGGGGTGCAATTCGCCCGCGCGGTAAATGCCAACGGCCACGGCGCGGCCTTCAAAGCTGGCCCAAGCCTCATCGCCATATTCGGCGTCTGAAGATATCACCATGCCCGGATTGCCATTGCGCAGCTTTGCCGCCCCTTCGGGGGTGCAGCGCACCTCGGGCAGATCGTCCAAACCCTGCTCTAGCGGGCGCAGCCATTCATCCAACGCAGGGGTGCGGGCCAATTGTTCGACCAACTCAAGGCTCATCGCCTCGTCCGCCTCAAACGGGCCTGACCAGACCCGGCGCAGCGATACGACATAGCCAAAACAGCCCAGCGCCGCGCCCAGATCCCGCGCGATCGAGCGGACATAGCCGCCCTTGCCACAGACCATTTCCAATTCAACATGGTCGGGGTCTGGGCGCGACACCATGTTCAATTCTTCCACGAACAGGGGCCGCGCGGCGATTTCCATGGTTTCACCGTCACGGGCGCGTTTATAGGCGCGTTCGCCGTCAATTTTCACCGCCGAAAATTGTGGCGGCACCTGCATGATATCGCCGGTCAGGGGCAACAGCGCCTGACGAATATCATCATCGGTGGGGCGCAGATCGGAGGTTTCAATCACCTCTCCTTCGGCGTCGTCGGTATTGGTGGCCTGGCCCAAACGCACGGTGAACCGGTATGCTTTCATCGCGTCGGTGATATAGGGCACGGTTTTTGTCGCCTCACCCAAAGCAATGGCCAAAACGCCGGTTGCTTCGGGGTCAAGCGTGCCGGCATGACCGGCCTTTTTGGCATCAAAGGCCCAGCGCACCTTGTTCACCACGGCGGTTGAGGTGAGGCCGGCAGGTTTGTCGATGATCACCCAGCCGGATATGTCACGCCCTTTGCGTCGGCCCATTGTCTGCTCCTATGAAATATGTGTGCGCCCGGTTATCTGCCGGCGCGGCCCGGGTCAATCAAGCGGGCGCACGGTGCCCAGAATCGGCCCCATGGGAAACCCGCCATCGGATCGGTTTAACGAAGGCGCGTGAAGCCGCGAAATATTGCCATCAAGAAACAGCGCATTGGGGGTTTGCAATTCGTCACGAAACAGCCGCCCAAATTGATGAAAATTCACCGGTCGGTCGGAAATGGCAAACACCACCTCGTGCCCATTTTCTGACACGCCCACACCGTTGCGGATGTATTTCGATGTGCCGTCTTCCAGAAACCTTGGGTGCAATTCGCCGTCAATCACCAACATTGGCCCCGATTGGGTGGCAAATTCGCACGGTTCGGGTTTTTCGGCAAAACTGCGGCTTTCCACCACTGCGGCGCGGTTGCCCATGGCGCAGAATACCCCGTTGGGCAAAAGGCCAAAGTTGCCCGGCCCTTCGCTGGTGATCACGCGCATTTCTTCCTTACCGTTTTCGATATAGAGGCCGACCGGCGCGCGATCTGCGTGATACATGCCGCCATTCATCGCCACGCCAAGGGTTAGGCCCTGATCGGCCAAGGCACGGTTGATCTGGCGAAAACTGCCATAGGGCGCGCCGGTTTCATCGCGCAGCCACAAGCGCAGCGGATCATCGGCCAGGGTGATTCGGCAGGTGGTGAACGGCGTCCCGTCGAATTCGACACGCCCACAGGCCGGATCTGCCTGTGCCGGTATCGGCCACAGCACAATCAGTGCCAGCAGCCGCCACATCATTCGCTCTCGTCTGAATCGGGCGTGTCCAGATCGCGGCGCACCTCTTCGCGGGCCAACAATTCGCGCGTGGCATCCATGCGATCAAACGTATCGTCGATCAGGAACCGCAGCTCGGGCGAATGTTTCAAGGTCATTTCCTTGTTCAGGCCCCGGCGCAATTCATAGGTGTTGCGCGCCAATGCCTTGATCGCGCCTTCCTTGTCCTTCCCGCCCAAAGGCAGGACAAACACGGTGGCGATGCGCAAATCGGGCGACACCCGTACCTCGGATACGGTGATCGACATGCGGTTCAGATCGGGGTCATGGATCGCGCCCTGCATCAACAGATCAGACAGGGTGCGGCGGATCAATTCCCCCACACGAAGCTGACGTTGCGACGGGCCTGCGCCACTTGAAAAACGGTTCTTTGCCATACCCCCGATTTAGGCATGAACGCCGCCCGGTGCAACAAGGGGTTTGCGTTGTCCGTTTGGCGCGCTAGACCAAGGCGCAATGTCGCGCATGGGGGATAATATGGCACAGACACCGGGAATCGTGATCACAGGCGTATCAGGGCGCATGGGCCAGATGTTGGCGCGCATGGTAACCGACAGCGATGCGATGTATCTGGCCGGCGCGTTGGAACGGTCGGGCCACCCCTGGATCGGTCAGGATCTCGGCCTGGCCATGGGGGGCGTCGAATCTGGCATCCCGGTCGAAGACGATCCAACCGCCGCCTTTGCGCGCGGCGATGTGGTGATTGATTTCACCGCGCCTGCCGCCACGGTTGCCTTTGCCCGCGCGGCAGGTGAGTCAGGCATTGCCCATGTGATCGGCACCACCGGATTCAGCGATGAAGACATCGCCGCCATCGACAAAGCGTCACAAAACACCGTGATCGTGCGCGCGGGCAACATGAGCCTGGGCGTCAACCTGTTGACCCAACTGGTAAAACAGGTCGCCGCCGCGCTTGATCCCTCATACGATATCGAGGTGATCGAATATCATCACCGTCACAAGGTTGACGCGCCATCCGGCACCGCGCTGATGCTGGGCGAAGCGGCGGCTGAGGGGCGCGGCGTTGCCCTGCCCGATGTGGCGGATCGGGGCCGCGATGGCATAACCGGTGCGCGCACACCGGGTGACATCGGGTTCAGTGCCATTCGCGGCGGTGATATTATCGGCGAACATGATGTGATGTTCGCGGCTGAGGGTGAACAGATCATCCTGTCGCACAAGGCCACCGACCGGTCCCTGTTTGCGCGCGGCGCGCTGAAGGCGGCGCTTTGGACCAAGGGAAAAAACCCCGGTGCCTATGATATGTTGGATGTTCTGGGTCTGAAGTGATCTGAAGCCCGGAATTGGCCGTATTATTCCCGTGCAAGGCGAAGAACCGCGGGAGAATGCCAATGATTGTTCGAACCTTCTTAACCCTGATTTTTGCCGTATCGGCAACGTTTGGGGCACCTGCAATGGCCGAAACACTTCAAACCGTCACCAGCAAATCCCAATTCGTGAACCTGGTCAGCGGACGAGAGCTAAGCCGCTTCGGCATCCGCCTGTCGGTGTCGCCAGGCGGTTCAATCAAAGGCCGGGCGTTCGGTCAGCCGGTGACCGGCGCGTGGACCTGGAAAGGCAATTATTTCTGCCGTGATCTAACCTATGGCGCCACGACATTGCCCACCAATTGCCAATTGGTTCAGGTGGGTGGTGGCACAATCCGGTTTACCTCTGATCAGGGCGCAGGCGAATCTGCCGATTTGCGCCTGCGCTAAGCCACAGTTGGCAAAGGGTGCGATCAGAAATCGATCGCGATGCCTTTTTTCTCCCAATCGCCATAACGCACCGGCTCGGGGCCATCGCGCCCGCCCAATTCCACGGGCAATTCCACCACTTTCGCCTTGGCGCGGCGCTCTTGCGCCTCGGCCAGTGCGCGCTGTGCTGCGGGGGGCAGATCTCTGGTTTCTTCGGTCATTGGGTGTCCTTTCGGTGCGGGCCGCTTGTTCCTGCGTTCTGCATGATATACGTCGCGCCAAGTTTGTCTCAAGTCTTGCAAAAGGATAATCGCCATGGCGCAGCCTGTCGATGCCCCCCGCCGTGCGGCGCTGACCCTGCTGATGGGTGTGACCGAAGAGGGCGCGCTGCTGTCCGAATTGCTGCCCAAGGTGATGGCGCCCTTGGCCCCTGCGGATCGTGCGCGCGCGCAACGTCTGGCCACCGGCACCCTGCGCTGGGCCGACCGCGCCGACCGCGCCCTGGGGCCGTTTTTGCGGATGAAACCCTGGCCGCGCACCCATAACGCGATGCGCTTGGCGCTTTATGAAATCTACGTCGAAGGCGCGGCAGAACACGGCGCAGTCAACGCCGCAGTTGAATCGGTGCGCAGCCTGCCCGACACTGCACATCAGGCAGGGCTGACCAATGCCGTATTGCGCAACGTGATCCGCAAAGGCGGGTGGGATGCCTTGCCAATGCCACAGCTGCCGAAATGGTTGCGCAAACCGCTGATTGCTGATTTCGGCAAGGCGCGGATCGCCGAAATGGAACGTGCCTTTGCCAAAGGCGCGCCGCTTGATCTGACGGCGCGGGGTGGCGATGGTGCCGCGTTGGCTGAACGGCTGGGCGGAACCTTGCTACCCACCGGATCGGTGCGGCTGACCAACCCGGGCCAGGTGTCTGCCCTGCCCGGATACGACACCGGCGATTGGTGGGTGCAGGATGCCGCGGCCGCCTTGCCCGCGCAAATCCTGAATGCGCAGCCCGGCGAACGGGTGCTGGACATGTGCGCCGCGCCGGGCGGCAAAACCATGCAGCTGGCCGCCACCGGGGCTACGGTCACTGCCATTGACAGCTCCGAAACCCGCATGGCCCGACTGCGCGCCAATCTGACCCGGACACAGCTAACGGCAGACACAATCGTCGCCGACGCGCTGGCCTTCACTTCCGAAACACCCTTCGATGCGATCCTGCTCGATGCGCCCTGTTCGGCCACAGGCACCCTGCGCCGCCACCCCGATCTGCCCTATGCCAAGGATGGCAGCAATTTTCCCGATCTGTTTTTGCTGCAAGAACAAATGATCGACGCCGCGCTGGCTCTTCTGAAACCCGGTGGCAGGCTGATCTATTGCACCTGCTCGCTGCTTATCGACGAAGGCGAAGAGCAGGTGCGCGACACGCTCGAACGTCACCCGACCCTCACGATCGAACCCATCAGTCATCCGGCCATTCCGCCTGAGTGGCACACGCCCGAAGGCATCCGCATCACCCCGGAATACTGGCCCGATCTGGGCCATCTCGATGGTTTCTTCATCACCATCCTGCGCCGCCCTACCTGACATACTCATTTCTGTTTCGGTAAATATCCCGGGGGTCCGGGGGCTGGCCCCCGGAACGCCAGACACAATGCAAACACATTTGCGATGACAGCGCGCCGATACGTGCGTATAGTCAAGCCAAAGCAGACCCCGCACCACAGCGAGGCTAAACAGGCACGTGTCCACATCTGAACCCTGGAAAGTGCGAAAAACGCGCTGGATGAACCGTTTGCGCGCGCGCCTCAGCACCCTGAGCGCGCCGGCCACCGGGCTGGTCAGCCAGCCCGAGCCGCGCACCATCGGCAGTTTCGCCCGGGGGCGGCAAATTTCCGCCGGAAATTTCCTGTTTGCCGGATATCTGGTCGAGGCGCCGGACACCGCGATCTGGGATTTGCCGATGCCCGATCTGTCGTTCGAACAGGAATTGCATGGGTTCACCTGGGTTGATGATCTGGCCGCCGTGTCCGATGGCGCGGCCAATCTGCGGATGCGCAACTGGACCCATGCCTGGGTCACGCGGTATGGCCGGGGCACCGGGCCGGGCTGGACGCCCGATCTGACCGGTCGCCGTCTGATCCGGTGGATCCACCATGCGATGGTTTTGCTGAACGGGGCCGATAAGGCGACAAGCGATGCCTTTTACCGCTCGCTTGCGCAACAGACGAATTTCCTGTCGCATCGCTGGAGCGCGGCCTCGCCGGGACTGGCGCGGTTTGAGGCGCTGACCGGGCTGATTTACGCCGGAATCGCCCTGACCGGCATGGAAAAACACATCGCCCCGGCGGTCAAGGCATTGGGGCGCGAATGTACCAGCCAGATTGATGAACAGGGCGGCATTCCCACCCGCAACCCCGAAGAATTGATGGAGGTCTTTACCCTTTTGTCCTGGGCGGCGGCGGGGCTGCGCGAAACTGACCGGGTGCCGGGCGCGGCGCATTTGGCCGCACTGGCGCGGATCGCGCCCAGTTTGCGCGCCCTGCGCCATTCCGATGGCGGTCTGGCGCGGTTTCACGGCGGCGGGCGCGGTGCCGAAGGACGGTTGGACCACGCCCTTGCCGCGTCTGAGGTGAAGGGGGCCAAACGCGCCGGGTTGGCGATGGGGTTTGCCCGGCTCAGCCATGGGCGCACCACGATGATCGTCGATGTCTCGCCCCCGCCCGTGCGCGAGGCCAGCGCCCAGGGCCATGCCAGCACCCTGGCGTTTGAACTGACCTCGGGGCGGCGGCCCCTGATCGTGAATTGCGGGTCCGGGCGCACCTTTGGCGAAAAATGGCGTCGGGCCGGGCGCGCCACCCCGTCCCATTCAACCCTGGCGATTGAGGGGTATTCATCGGCGCGCCTTGGGGTTTCGGGGTTGATGTCGGGGGAGAATGCCGAACTTCTGGTCGATGCGCCGCGCGATGTGCGGATGGAAACCCGCGAAAGCGATCTGGCAAATGGGTTGATCGCTGGGCATGACGGATATCTGGCCACCCACGGTTTGACCCATGTGCGCCAATTGTATCTGTCAAACGATGGGCGCGGTGTGCGCGGCGAAGACGTGTTGGCCACTGTCGAAAAATCCGACGAGCGGCAATTTGACCGCGCGCTGGATCGCTCGGCGCTGAAAGGGATACCGTTCAAGGTGCGGTTTCATCTGCATGCCGATGTGGATGGCGAACTGGATATGGGCGGTGCGGCGGTGTCGATGGCGCTGAAAAGCGGTGAAATCTGGGTATTTCGCCACTCCGGCGATGCCAAGCTGACACTGGAGCCTTCGGTTTATCTGGAACGTGGTCGATTGGCGCCGCGTGCGACAAAACAGATCGTTTTGTCGGCAATTGCCGTTGATTATGCCACGCGCCTGTCCTGGACGCTTGCCAAGGCGCAAGATACCCCCGATACGATCCGCGACCTTGAGCGTGAGGATCTTGCGCTTCAGGCCCGATAAGATCGCAAAAAGGACACCTGCCATGACCCAGACCCACCCCATTCGCCGCGCCCTGCTTTCCGTATCTGACAAGACGGGGCTGGTGGATCTGGCCCGCGCCCTGGCCGACCGGGGGGTTGAATTGCTGTCAACCGGCGGGTCTGCGGCGGCGTTACGCGGCGCGGGGCTGGATGTGCGCGATGTGGCGGATGTGACCGGATTTCCCGAAATGATGGATGGCCGGGTGAAAACACTGCATCCGATGGTGCATGGCGGGCTGTTGGCCCTGCGCGATGACCCAAACCATGTGGCCGCGATGGAGCAACACGGAATCGGCGGCATCGATCTGTTGGTGGTCAACCTCTATCCGTTTGAGGAAACCGTGGCCAAGGGCGCCGATTACGCCACCTGTATTGAAAATATCGACATCGGCGGCCCGGCAATGATCCGCGCGGCGGCCAAAAACCATGGGTTTGTGACCACTGTGGTGGATGTGGAAGATTACGACGCGTTGTTGGCGGAACTGGCCGAACATGGCGGCACCACCTATGGTTTTCGCCAGAAGATGGCGCAAATCGCCTATGCCCGTACGGCGGCCTATGATGCGGCAGTCAGCACATGGATGGCGGATGCGTTGGGCGATCCGGCACCGCGCCGCCGCGCCGTGGCGGGCACCCTGGCGCAAACCATGCGCTATGGCGAAAACCCGCACCAGAACGCGGCGTTTTACACCGATGGATCGGCGCGGCCCGGCGTGGCCACGGCGGTGCAACATCAGGGCAAGGCGCTGTCGTATAACAATATCAACGATACCGATGCGGCGTTTGAGCTGATCTCGGAATTTGCCGGCCAGGGCCCGGCCTGTGCAATCATCAAACACGCCAACCCTTGCGGTGTGGCGACGGGCGCGACATTAGCCGAGGCCTATCAAAAGGCGTTCGATTGCGACCGCACCAGCGCGTTTGGCGGGATTGTCGCGCTGAACCAACCTTTGGACGTTGAAACCGCCGAATTGATCAGCGGTATTTTTACCGAAGTTGTGATTGCGCCCGGCGCTGATGCCGGTGCAATGGATATTTTCAGCAAGAAAAAGAACCTTCGCCTGCTCACCACCACCGGTCTGGCCGATGCGGCGGCGGCGGGGCGAGTGATTAAACAGGTGTCGGGCGGGTATCTGGTGCAGGACAAGGATTGTGGCCGGGTATCGCGCGATGATCTGCGGGTGGTGACCAAGCGCCAGCCAAGCGAGGCGGAAATGGACGATCTGCTGTTTGCCTGGACCGTCGCCAAACATGTGAAATCCAACGCCATCGTTTATACCAACGGCGGCGCGACAGTGGGCGTTGGTGCGGGGCAGATGAGCCGCGTTGACAGCACCCGGATTGCCGCGCGCAAGGCGGAGGATATGGCCGAGGCTTTGGGGTTGGATGCCCCTTTAACCCAAGGGTCGGTCGCGGCATCGGATGCGTTTTTCCCGTTTCCCGATGGCGTGCTGACTGTGGCCGAGGCCGGCGCGACGGCGGTGATCCAGCCCGGCGGATCGATGCGTGATGACGAAGTGATCGCCGCCGCCGATGCGGCGGGTCTGGCGATGGTATTTACCGGCATGCGGCATTTCCGGCACTGATATGGGGATGATGTTCAAAACCGCGGGATTCGTTTTCATTCTGGACCAGATCAGCAAATATGTTGTCGTGCATATGATGAATCTGGCGTCGGTCGGCGAGATCGACGTTTGGCCGCCCTATCTGAATCTGCGCATGGCGTGGAACCGGGGGGTGAATTTTGGCCTGTTTGCCAGTGATGTGAACATCATGCGCTGGGTGTTGATCGCCGTTGCGCTGGCAATCACGGTTTGGGTGATTTGGTGGATGCGCGCCGAACGCCCGGGCCGGTGGGGCATGATTTCGGCCGGATTGCTGATTGGTGGTGCGTTGGGCAATGTGGTCGACCGCCTGTTTTACGGCGCTGTGGCGGATTTTTTGAATATGTCCTGTTGTGGCATCGAAAACCCCTATGCCTTCAATGTGGCCGATATTTCGATCTTCATCGGTGCGGTGGGGTTGGTTTTATTCACCGGCAACGGCAAGAAGCGCAAATCGGCCCGTGCGAGATAAGCCCCGGAAATTCGTCGTGACGCGGGTTCGGCGATGGGGTAAACCAAAGATCAAAGAGTGAGGGAGGCGCAGATGTCAGGCGCAACGCTGGGCAAAATCGGAGCAGGACTTGTGGCGCTTGGGCTGCTGGCCGCCTGTGGTGGCGCAAATGAGCCGCAGCTGATGAACCTGAAATCGCCGGGCAACGGGCCGGATGAATTTGCCATTCTGCCCACCAAACCGCTGCAGGCGCCGGAAAGTTACGCCAGCCTGCCCGCGCCAACGCCGGGTTCGGCCAACCGCACAGACCCCACGCCAAAGGCCGATGCGGTTGCCGCGCTGGGCGGAAACCCCGGGCGCCTGTCGGGGGGCGGCGTGCAAGACCCTGCCTTGATCGGTCACACCACGCGGTTCGGGGTGCAACCCACGATTCGTCAGGAATTGGCAGCGCTTGATCTGCAATATCGCCGTGACAACGATGGCCGTCTGTTGGAGCGGTTGTTCAATGTCAGCGTTTATTTCAAGGCGTACCGCAAATTCGAGCTGGACCAGTACCGCGAGTTGGAGCGGTTCCGCCGGGCCGGTGTGCGCACCCCTGCCGTTCCGCCCGAACAGAAACGCTGAATCACTTCCCTGTCACCGAGGCCAGAGATGGGTTGATCCGGGCGCGGGGTCGCACACATATGATACGATGTACCCCGCCTGAAGGAGCCTTTATGCGCCGCCTGTCCCGTTTTCTGTCTTCGCTTGCGTTGATCTTGGCCCCCCTTGGCGCAATCGCCGCCAGTGCCGATGATACCGTCACCACCTATACGCTGGACAACGGCATGGATGTGGTGGTGATCGAAGACCCCCGCGCGCCGGTTGTCGTGCATATGGTGTGGTACAAGGTCGGCGCGGCGGATGAGCCGCCGGGGGCCTCGGGCATTGCCCATTATCTGGAACATCTGCTGTTCAAAGGCACCGATAAATTGGCCCCCGGTGAATTTTCGCAAGTGGTGGCCGACAATGGCGGGTCGGACAATGCGTTTACCAGTCAGGATTATACTGCCTATTTCCAACGGGTTGCATCCAACCGGTTGGAATTGATGATGGAAATGGAATCTGACCGGATGCGCAATCTGCAACTGGATGGCACCGACATTCTGACCGAACGCCAAGTGGTGTTGGAAGAGCGCAATCAGCGCACCGAAAGCGATCCGGGCGCATTGTTTGGCGAACAGCGCAATGCGGCGCAGTACCAAAATCACCCCTACGGCACCCCGATCATCGGCTGGAAACATGAAATGGCATCCCTGACGCTGGATGATGCCCTGTCGTTTTACCGCACCTATTACGCGCCCAATAATGCGATCCTGATCGTGGCGGGTGATGTGAACCCCGATGAGGTGCATGAATTGGCGAAACAATATTACGGCGTGTTGGAGCCCACCGCCGATCTGCCCGACCGGGTGCGCCCGCAAGAACCGCCGCAATTGGCCGAACGCCGGTTGGTGTTTGAGGATCCGCGCGTCGCGCAGCCCTATGTCATTCGAACCTATCTTGCGCCCGAACGTGACCCCGGCGCACAGGAAAAGGCCGCCGCGCTGACCCTGTTGGCCGAGGTTCTGGGCGGATCTTCGCAAACCAGCGAACTGGGCCGCCGGTTGCAATTTGAAGAACAGACCGCGCTTTATACTTCGGCGTTTTACAGTGGCACGTCATACGACACGACAACCTTTGGTTGGATCATCGTGCCCGCACCGGGCGTGACCCTGCAACAGGCCGAGGATGCGATGGACCGCGAAATCGCCGCGTTTCTTGATCGCGGTGTCGACGCAGCACAGCTTGAGCGGATCAAAATGCAACTGCGCGCCGCACAAATCTATGCGCTGGATTCCACCCAAGGGCGCGCGCGCAATTACGGCGTGGCGCTGACCAGCGGTCTGACGCTGGAGGATATCGCCACCTGGCCTGACCTTCTTCAGGCGGTAACGGCCGAAGATATCATCGCCGCCGCGCGCGAAGTGTTTAACCGCAACGCTGCCGTCACCGGCTGGTTGACCGCCCCCGAAACCGTCACTGAGGAGGCGATTCAATGATCCGTTTTGCATTTATCCTGGCCGCGGCGGTGATGGTTTCATTGCCCGCACGCGCCGCTGTTGAAATTCAAGAGGTGACATCGCCCGGCGGTATCACCGCGTGGTTGGTGCAAGAGGATTCGATTCCGTTCACCGCCTTGGAAATCCGGTTCAAAGGCGGCGCAAACGTCGAAGCGCCCGATAAACGCGGCGCGGTCAATCTGATGATGGCCACGCTTGAGGAAGGCGCCGCCGATCTCAACGCTCAGGAATTTGCCGCCGCGCGCGAAGCGTTGGCTGCCAGTTTCGGGTTTGAGGCATGGAATGACAGCGTTTCAATCTCGGCGCGGTTTCTGAGTGAAAACCGCGATGCGGCGATGGCGCTGTTGCGCACCGCGATCATTGACCCGACGTTTGAACAATCGGCCATCGACCGGGTGCGCGAACAGGTGTTGTCGGGCCTGCGCTCGGACGCGACCGATCCGGGCACCATTGCATCAAAGACCATGGCACGCCTTGCCTGGGGCGATCACCCCTATGGGTCCGATGCCAGCGGCACGATTGAAACCGTAACCGCCCTGACGCGTGACGACATCGTGCAGGCGCGGCGCGATGTGTTGGTGCGTGATCGGATGTTTGTGGGCGCTGTGGGCGATATCACCCCCGAAGAATTGGGCGTATTGCTTGACCGATTGCTGAGCGATCTGCCCGAAGAGGGCGCGCCATTGCCGGTTGAGGCCCAGTATCAACAGGGTGGCGGGCTGACCGTTGTGCCGTTTGACACGCCGCAATCGGTGATCGTGTTTGGCCATGATGGCATTGATCGTGACGATCCTGAATTTTTCCCGGCCTTTGTCGCCAACCATATCTTTGGGGCGGGCGGATTCAGTTCGCGCCTGATGACCGAAGTGCGCGAAAAGCGCGGGCTGACCTATGGCATCGGCACCTATCTGGCCACCTATGATTTTGGCGAGGCGGTGATGGGCCAAGCCTCGACCGAAAACGCCCGGGTGGGTGAAACAGTGGATGTGGTGCGGGCGGAATGGGCGAAAATCGCCCAAGGCGTCACGGCGGACGAGTTGGAAGCGGCGAAAACCTTTTTGACCGGGGCGTATCCATTGCGCTTTGATGGCAACGGGCAGATCGCCGGGCAACTGGTCGGGATGCAGGCGCAAGGGCTGCCGATTGATTATATCGATACCCGCAATGACAAGGTGAACGCCGTAACATTGGACGATGTGAACCAGGTGGTGAAGCGGGTGTATCGCCCCGAAGATCTGCATTTTGTCATTGTTGGGCAACCGGTTGGGGTTGAGCCGACCAACTGATCCTGCCGCGGCACGTTCACCCCGAAAAATTATGATTTCCGCCATTGGCCCCCATGGCGGAATCAAACCTGACTATGCTATCCATTGTGGCATGGCACAGAACTCCCCCCAGATAAGCGAAACACAGCCGGTGATCCGGCAGCTTGACGATACGGCGATCAACCGGATCGCGGCGGGCGAGGTGGTGGAACGCCCCGCCTCGGCCGTTAAGGAACTGGTTGAAAACGCGCTGGATGCGGGGGCGCGGCGGGTTGAAATTGCCTATGCCGATGGCGGTAAAACTCTGATCCGCGTTACCGACGATGGCTGTGGTATTGCGACCGATGCGCTGACCCTTGCGTTATCACGCCATGCCACGTCGAAAATCGACGGATCGGATTTGTTGAACATCCACACCTTTGGGTTTCGCGGTGAGGCGTTGCCCTCCCTTGCGGCGGTGGGGCGGTTGACCCTGACATCGCGGGTCGCCGGGGGTGAGGGCGCGTGTTTGCGGGTGTCGGGGGGCGTGGCCGATCCGGTGCGCCCGGCGGCGATCACCGGCGGCACCGTGGCCGAATTGCGTGATCTGTTTCATGCCACGCCCGCGCGGTTGAAATTCATGCGCACCGACCGCGCCGAGGCCCAGGCCATTGGCGATGTGGTGAAACGTCTGGCCATGGCCGAACCGTTCGTCAGCTTCACCTTGCGCGATGTATCGGGCGGGGGCGAGGGGCGCGTGGTGCTGCGCGCCGATTCGGGCACGGGCGATTTGTTTGATGCGCTGCATGGCCGTTTGGCGCGGATCATCGGCGCGGATTTTGCCGAAAATGCCCTGCGGATCGAAGCCGAGCGTGAGGGCCTGATCCTGACCGGATATGCCGCCTTGCCAACCTATTCGCGCGGATCGGCCACCACGCAATACCTGTTCGTCAATGGCCGCCCGGTGCGTGATAAATTGATCTATGGGGCGCTGCGCGGGGCCTATAACGATTTTCTGTCGCGTGACCGGCACCCGGCGGCGGTGCTGTTTTTGGAATGCGATCCGCAATTGGTGGATGTGAATGTGCATCCGGCGAAATCCGAGGTGCGGTTTCGCGATCCGGGCATCCCGCGCGGTTTGATCGTTTCGGCCCTGCGCCATGCCCTGGCGAATGCGGGGCATCGCGCGTCAACCACCGTGGCGGATGCAACATTGGGCGCGATGCGGCCCGAGGTGCCACAAGGCCGGGTGTACCAAATGGATCGCCCCGCGCCCGGTATTCTGCGTGCCGCCCACACCGCCCAGGCCCCCGGTTTTGACGAAGCGATGCCGGTGATGGCCCGCGCACCCGAAACGCCGGCCCCGACCGAAGAGGAACGGCGCGACTATCCATTGGGCGCGGCGCGCGGTCAGGTGCATGAAAACTATATCATCGCGCAAACCGCCGATGGCATGGTGATTGTCGATCAACACGCCGCCCATGAACGGTTGGTCTATGAAAAACTCAAACGGCAGATGGCGGCGGGCGGGGTTGCGGCGCAAGCGCTGTTGATTCCTGAAATCATTGATCTTTCCGAGGGCGATACCGCCCGGCTGATGGAGATTGCCCCCGACCTTGCCCGCCTTGGCCTGACGATTGAGCCGTTTGGCGGCGGCGCGGTGGCGGTGCGTGAAACCCCCGCGATCCTGGGCACCGTCAACGCCGAAGCGATGGTGCGCGATATTCTCGACGAACTCGATGATCTGGGCGACAGCACCACGGTGCAAACCCGGATCGAGGCGGTGCTGAGCCGCGTCGCCTGTCATGGCTCGGTCCGGTCGGGGCGCTGGATGCGGGGCGAAGAAATGAACGCCCTGTTGCGCGAAATGGAGGCAACCCCCCATTCCGGCCAATGCAACCACGGGCGGCCCACCTATGTTGAACTGAAACTGGCCGATATCGAACGGTTGTTCGGGCGCACATGATCACGATTGGCGCGACGGTTCTTGATTTCAACGATCCGGCGGTTTTGGCGGGCGCGGTGGCTTTGGCGCTGGCATTGCTGTTTCTGGTCCTGATGATTGTGGCTTTGCGCCGGGCCGGGCGCACGGCAAATATGATCGCGCCCTTGGCGCAACAGGTGCAGTATATGAACCAACGGGTGCAGGCCTTGGGCGATGGCCAGCAACAATTGTCGGGCGGGCTGACCGGAGTGGCCGAAAGTCAGGCGGCGGCGCAGGCGCGCACATTGCAATTGATGGAGGCCCGGTTGGCCGAAGTTTCGGGGCGGATGGATGCCAATCTGCGCGAGTCGGCCGCGCGCACGGCACAGGTGATGGCCGACCTGTCGGAAAAAATGAATCAAAACCTGGCCGGATCGGCCACCAAAACCGCGCAATCCTTGGGCGAATTACAGCAGCGCTTGCAAACAATTGACAAGGCTCAGGCGAATATCGAAAAACTGTCGGGCAATGTATTGAGCCTGCAGGACATTCTAAGCAACAAGCAGACGCGCGGGGCGTTTGGCGAAATCCAACTGCATGATATCGTTGGCAAGGCGCTGCCGAAAGACAGCTTTACCTGGCAGGCGACGTTAAGCAACGGCAGGCGCGCCGATTGCCTTATTCACCTGCCCAATCCGCCTGGCCCCATCGTGATCGACAGCAAATTCCCACTTGAGGCTTATGAGGCCCTGCGCCGCGCCAGCACCGATCACGAAATGCGCACGGCGGTGGCGGGGATGCGCACGGCGGTGCGCGCCCATATCCGGGCGATTTCGGAAAAGTATATTCTGGAAGGCGAAACCGCCGATGGCGCGCTGATGTTTCTGCCGTCTGAGGCGGTCTATGCCGAATTACACGCCAATTTCCCCGAACTGGTGCGCGACGGGTTTGCGGCGCGGGTATGGATCGTATCGCCCACCACCTGCATGGCGACGCTGAACACCATGCGCGCGATCCTGAAAGATGCGCGGATGCGCGAACAGACCGGCGCAATTCGCAAAACGTTGAAACACCTGCACCGGGATGTGGAAATTGTGGTGGAACGGGTGGCAAAGCTGGATCTGCATTTCACCCAGGCGCGCGCCGATCTGGATGGTATCGGCACCGCCGCCGAACGGGCCGGCAAACGCGCCGCCCGGTTGGATAATTTCGACTTTGAGGAACTGGAGGCCGACGTTTCGTCAGTGGCCGCAATCGGCGGGCCGGAATAACCGTGAGTCGTTGGGCGGCGAATGCGGAACTTTGGATATTTGAAGCAAGAAAAAACCAGGGCCGGGATGCGGCCATGGGGTCTATAATGTTTGGCGCTCACTCGGATAGGTGAGTTCGATTGAGCGCGACACGCTTTAGATCCGCAGGAACGGTTGCGCGAGCCTTTGAAGAAGGCCGTTGAACACAAGCGGCGCATCGGTTGCGGCCAAGCAAATGCAATCGGCCCCGTCTTCGGCGATGGGTGTGTGATGGGTGTCTTCATTGGCCAGATCGATATCGCCCCGGGCAAAGCGGTCATGTTCGTCGTGAAACGCCCCTTGCAATACCAATGTCATTTCAAGGCCCCGGTGGCCGTGATCGGGCAGGTGGGTGCCTGCCGGAATATACAACAGGCGCGCGGTTGCGTCTTTTGAGGTGGGCAGGCGGGCATCGCGCACGCCCCCACCAAGGGAACGCCATTTGACCCCCGATGGATCGGCACCGGCGTAATCGCGCAAGGGGGCGGGAAATACCGCCTTGGCAACGGCGCGCGGTTTCATCGGTTCCTGCGGCTGCTGGTGGATCAATGCCATGGTTTTGGCCAAGGCATCATCGCCTACGGGGGCCGCCGCACATGCGTTCATCAACGCGCCGCCCACTGCCTCAAATTCGCCCAGACGGGCGCGGCATTCATCACACAGCGAAATATGGGTCGCCACCACAAGGCTGAATGCCTCGGGCAGGGTGGCGGCGGCATATCCAATCAGAAGTTGATCGGACAGGTGGTGATTGATCTGTGCCATTTCGGTTCGGTCTTTCATTCACTGCATGGCATGGCGCAACCGTTCCAGCGCCAACCGTATTCTTGATTTGATCGTGCCAAGGGGCAGGCCGGTCTGTGCCGCGATCTCAGAATGGCTGAGATCGGAAAAATACGCCTGTTCTATCAATGATCGTTGTTTTTCGGGCAGTTGTGCCATGGCCTGAGTCAACAACTCGGTTTCCTGTTGCAAGGCCAGAACATCGCCCTGATCGGGTTCTTGTTCGGGGCCCCATGTCACCTCTTCGGGTTCGGGGCGGCGTTGTTTGCGCAGGGCATCAATGCGTTTGTTGCGCGCGATCGTAAAGATCCAGGTGGACACGCCGGCGCGCGATCCGTCAAACAGATGCGCCTTGTGCCAGACGGTTGCCATCACTTCTTGCACGCATTCTTCGGCCAGGGTTTGCGAGGCGCCCGACCGGATCAAAAATCCTTTTACCCGGGGGGCAAAGTGGCCAAACAGCGCGGCGAACGCGGCCTCATCGCGCATCTTGTGGATGCGGCGCATATGGTCGGCCCAGTCTGGCGTGTTGCTGGGATCGGTCATGGTTGTGTCGCACACTCCGGCTGGGCTGAAATCACCAAAGGTCGGCCCCTGCCCCGGGAGGGGCGGTGCCACATATGTGATATGATGTACATTTTCAGTCAGCATGTATCAATTACGCAGGACGCGAAAGGTTGGATCACATGACTGTGGAACTTTGATTTGATCTGGTGTCTGGGGGCTGCCGTATATACTGCGACATAACTTCGGAGACACCATGCCATTTGAACTACTTAACGCCGCGCCCCAACGGATTGCCGTGATTGGTGCAGGGATTTCGGGCATGGGCGCCGCGCATTATCTGGCCGATCACAATCACGTCGTGATGTTTGAGGCGGCGCCGCGATTGGGCGGCCATGCCCGCACGGTGATGGCAGGCAAGCGCGACGATCAGCCGGTCGATACCGGGTTTATCGTATTTAACCGGGTGAATTACCCCCATTTGGTGAAACTGTTCGAAACCCTGGATGTGCCGATTGCCGACAGCAACATGAGCTTTGGCGCGTCAATCAATGGCGGGGCTTTGGAATATGGGTTGCGCAGTTTCAATTCGGTGTTCGCGCAAAAGAAAAACATGGCCAACCCCAAATTCCTGCGGATGCTGTGGGATATCAACACGTTCAACCGTCGCGCGGTCGACGTGGCCAATGATCCGGAAATGACCATCGGTGATTTCCTGCGCAAGCTGGGCACCGGGGCGTGGTTTCGTGATTTTTATATCCTGCCGCTGTCTGGTGCGATCTGGTCAACCCCGACCCATGGCATTCTGGATTTTCCGGCGCAGACAATGGTGCAGTTTTTCAAGAATCACGCATTGTTGTCGGCCACGGGGCAACACCCCTGGTTCACGGTAAAGGGTGGATCGGTTGAATATGTGCGCCGCTTGGCCGCATCATTGGAGCAGCGCGGCGTGGATATTCGCCTGTCGGCCCCGATACAGCAGATCACGCGCGATGGTGTCGGTGTGACAATAAAGGCCAAAGGCGGCGTGCCCGAACGGTTTGATCAGGTGATTCTGGCCACCCATTCCGATGACAGCCTGGCGATGCTGGGCGATCCATCGCCCGAGGAAACCGCCGCCCTGGGCGCGGTGCGGTATCAACCCAATCAGGTGGTGCTGCATTGCGATGACACGATGATGCCGCGCAGCCGGCAGGCCTGGGCCAGCTGGGCCTATACCGAACCGGCAGGCCCGCGAAACGACCGAATCGATCTAACCTATTGGATGAACTCCTTGCAACCGATCCCACATGATGATCCGTTGTTTGTGACGCTAAACAGCAAGCGGCCCATCGACCCGGCCAAGATTTACGATCAGGTGGAGTTTCGCCATCCGGTATATGATCTGGCGGCGTTGCAGGGCCAAAAGGATGTGCGTCGGTTCAATGGCGCCAACAACACCTGGTATTGCGGGGCCTGGATGCGCAACGGATTTCACGAAGATGGATTGGCCAGTGCCTATGACGTGGCCGAGCGGATCGCGCGCGCCGGGGTCGCCGTGGCGTGAGCGGGCGCGTCGATCATATCGACGGGGTTACCTATCACGGGCGGCGGGGCGCTGTGGAAAACGCGTTTCGCTATAGCATCGACTATGTGTTGTTTGAGCCTGAGGCAAAGCCCGCCTGGCCCAGTCTGTTTCGCCGCAATCGCCGCGGGCTGGCGGGGTTTTATGATGCCGATCATGGCGGCGCGCCGGGCAAGGGGCGCGGTGCGCCATGGGTGCGCGATGTGTTGGCGGCTCACAACCTGCACGATATGGGGCGGATCGAATTGCTGACCCAGCCGCGTGTTTTGGGCCATGTGTTCAACCCGGTTTCGTTCTGGCTGATTTATCAGGGGGATGCGTTAACCGTGGTGATTGCCGAGGTCACGAATACTTTTGGCGACCGCCACTCATACCTGTGCCATCATCCCGATCTGCGCCCGATCACGGCGCAGGACACGTTGGAGGCGCAAAAGATCTTTCATGTCTCGCCGTTTCAGGATGTGACCGGCAGTTACAGCTTTCGCTTTGATATAAGGCCCGACAAGATCGGCGTCTGGATCGATTATCGCGCCGGTAATGGCGGGATGCTGGCCACCCTGACCGGGCCGCGACGCCCGCTGAGCAATGCCACGATCCTGCGCAGTTGCCTGCGCCGCCCATTTGGGTCGCGCCGGGTGTTGGCGTTGATCCATTGGCAGGCGCTGAAGCTGTGGATCAAACGTGCCGGATACCGCCCGCGCCCCGAACCGCCCCAAGATGAGGTCAGCCGGTGACCTTTGGGTTGCCCCGCTATTCGATCTTTGCGGCGATGTTGGCGATGGCGGGTTTGCCGATCTATATTCACGCGCCAAAATTCTATGTCGATAGTTACGGTGTCGGTCTTGCGGCGCTGGGCGCTGTGCTGGCCGGGCTCCGGTTGATTGATGTGGTGCAAGACCCGGTGTTGGGCTGGTTGGCGCAACGTGTGCGGCGGTATCGCGGAGCATCCGTCATGGTTGGCGGGGTGTTGATGGCGGTGTCGATGGTGGGGCTGTTTGCCGTGCCCCCACCGTTGCCGCCGGTGGTTTGGTTTGGGCTGACGTTGACGGGCCTGTTTTCGGGGTTCAGTTTTCTGACCATCACGTTTTACGCCCAAGGGGTGCAGAAAGCGGATGTCATCGGCGCAGGCGGCCATGTGCGCCTAGCCACATGGCGCGAAACCGGGGCGTTGTTGGGCGTGTGCATTGCCGCCGTGGCCCCCACGGTTTTGATCGGAACAGGCGCGCCCTTTGCGCTGTTTGCCTGGGGCTTTGTCGGGTTGGCCGCGCTGGCGGTGTTTGCCATGGCGCGCGAATGGCAGGGCGCGCCGGTGGCGCAGATGGAAACCGGGCTGGCGCATATTCTGCGCGACAGGCTGGCGCGCCGCCTGTTGTTGATTGCGCTGGTCAATGCCACGCCGGTTGCCGTCACCTCGACCCTGTTTTTGTTTTTCGTCGAAAGCAGGCTGGCGGCACCCGGGGCCGAGGGGCCGCTTTTGTTGCTGTTTTTCCTGTCGGCGGCGGTGTCTGCGCCGCTGTGGGGGCGGATCGCGGTGCGAATCGGGGCCAAACGGGCACTATTGGCAGGCATGGGGCTGGCCATTTTATCCTTTGGCTACGCCGCGTTTCTGGGTGCGGGGGATGTGGCGGCGTTTGCGGTGATTTGTTTCGCCTCGGGCGTGGCTTTGGGCGCGGATCTGACCCTGCTTCCTGCGATTTTTGCAACACGCATGGCGCAAATTGCCCCGAACCCGGAACAAGGGTTCGGGTTGTGGTCTTTTGTAACCAAGGTGACACTGGCGATTGCTGCGCTTACGTTGTTACCTGTTCTTGAATTTTCCGGATTTCAGCCCGGTCAACCCAATGCAGAGCCCGCGCTTTTTATGCTGACGGCGCTCTATGCCGTGTTGCCCTGTGTGTTGAAATTTCTTGCGCTTGCGCTCTTTGCAGGCACGACGATCGAAAGAGGCTGAGTTATGGACGCGGTAATGTTGGTTTTTGTCGGAGGTTTTCTGACCCTGTTGGTATGTTGGGGGCGCCGCCGTTTTGCGGCCTTTCCGGCGCAGACCCCCGGTGATTACGATGATATCGGGCCAGAATTCGACATTCGCACACATCTAAGCGGCCCGTTGCAATGCGAAGGCGTGATTTACGGCCCGTTTGGGCGCGTCACCTCGCGGTTTACCGTCGACATGGACGGCACATGGGACGGTGATACAGGCACCTTGGCCGAAACGTTTCGGTATGATGATGGATCGGTGCAAAAACGCGCCTGGCATCTGACCGTTGGCGAAGATGGGCATTTCACGGCCTTGGCCGATGATGTAAACGGCGCGGGACGGGGGCGGCAAATGGGGCCGACTGTGCAGCTTTTGTATCAAATTCGTCTGGCAGAGGATGCCGGCGGCCACGTCTTGCGCGTGGTGGATTGGATGTATCTGGTGGGGGAAAAAACCATCATCAACCGCAGCCAATTTCGCAAATTCGGAATAAAGGTGGCCGAACTGGTGGCCACAATCAGACCAAAGGACATGTCATGAGAGAGTGGAGCGGGAAACGGTATTGGTTGGTGGGTGCGTCCGAAGGGCTGGGCGCGGCCTTGGCCCATAAACTGAGCCGGGTCGGGGTTGAGCTGATTCTCAGCGCGCGATCCGAGGATAAGTTGAATGCATTGGTGGCCGATCTGCCGGGCAAGGCGCGCGCCGTCGTGTGCGATGTGTCCAGCGATGAAAGCGTGGCACAGGCCGCCGCGGACGTTGGTGAGGTGGACGGCGTGGTTTACATGGCCGGCGTCTATTGGCCCCAGGGCCCGGCCGATTGGACTGCTGATCAGGTGACGGCCATGTGCGACATCAATTTCACCGGCTGCGCGCGGGTGTTGGGCCAGGTTGTGCCGGGCATGGTGGCGCGCGACGCGGGGCATATCGTGTTGACCGGGTCATTGTCGGGCTTTCGCGGCTTGCCCGGCGCCATCGGATATGGCGCGTCAAAGGCCGGTGTGATGTATCTGGCCGAATCCATGTATGGTGAACTGCGCAAATCGGGTGTGGATGTGCAATTGGTCAACCCCGGTTTCATCAAGACCCGCCTGACCGACAAGAACGATTTCACCATGCCGTTCATCATGTCGCCCGAAAAGGCCGCGCAGGAGATCATCGACCATATGTCGACCGACCGGTTCAAGAAAAGTTTCCCGTTCGCCTTTGGGGCCATGTTCCGCCTGTCGCAGTTTTTGCCCGACTGGCTGTATTACCGGATTGCCGGTTAACCCAGATAAATCTGGCCCTCGGGGAAACGCACTTGGGGGCGGCTGCGGGTGGCCAGGAAAAAGCCCAGGGTCAATGGCCCGACCCGGCCCAGAAACATCACGATGATGATCACGATCTGACCGCCCATGGTCAGATTGCCGGTGGCGCCCATCGACATGCCCACGGTGCCAAAGGCCGATGCCACCTCAAACGCCAACACGATGAATTCATCGTCTTGCAGGATGGTCAGCACAAACAGCGAAACCATCACCAACACCAGGCTGATCATGGTCAGGGCCAGCACCTTCATCACCTCTTCGGGGCCGATGCTGCGCCCAAAGGCGCGCAATTCGCTGTGGCGGCGGAAAAATGCGATGGTGGCCAGAATAAGCACGATGAATGTTGTCACCTTGATCCCGCCCGCGGTTGACGTGCTGCCGCCCCCGATCACCATCAGCGTCATTGTGGCCAGTGCGGTTTCATCGCGCATGGCTGTGGTGTCGATCGTATTGAATCCGGCGGTGCGGGGGGTAACCCCCTGAAACCACGCGGCGATCAAACGCTCCCACGCCTGATCGAATTGGCCCAGGGTGCCGGGGTTTGTCCATTCAAGCACTGCGAACATCGCCCAGCCCCACAGGATCAACCCGAATGTGCCGACGATCATCAGCTTGGAATGCAGCGTCAGCCGGTGCCACCGCCGCCGTTGCAACACATCGGCAATCACCACGAACCCCAGACCGCTGAGGATAAAATTGAACGGAATCACCAGATTGATGACCGGATTCGTGGCCCATTGTGACAAACTGTCGGGAAACAGGGCGAAACCGGCGTTGTTGAAGGCAGAAATGGTGTGAAACACCGCGTGCCACGCGCCCTGTGCCCAGCCAAATTCAGGCACGAACACAATCGCCAGCACTGCGGCACTGATCACCTCGACCACGATGGCGACCTTCAGCACCGTGCGCGCCAGTGGGCCAAGATTGGCCAGGCTGGATTGGTTCAGTTCCTGGCGCAACACCATCCGCTGTGGCAATCCGATGGGCAGGCCCAGGGCCGATAATAACAGCACGGCAAACACCATCAGCCCCAATCCGCCAAATTGAATCAACCCCGCCACGACCATTTGGCCAAACAGGGTAAAGGCGGTGCCGGTATCGACCACGATCAACCCCGTTACCGTCACCGCCGAGGTTGAGGTGAACAGCGCCTCCATCCACCCCACGGTGCCGTCATTGGCCATCGGCAGGCGCAAAAGCCCGGCGCCAAGCACGATAAACATGAAATACAGCAGCGCCAGAACGGCCGGTGGCGACAGATGGGGAAGGCGGGGCATGGGTTATACGGTATCGGCAAAGCGGCGCAGATTTGTCCTCTCGCCCAGTATCATCAGCCTGTCATTTTGTTCCAAGGTCGCGTCATCCCCATCGCGCCCCTTGAATTGACTGCCCTGCATCAGGCCGACACAGCGCAGTTCGAACCGTTCGAACAGATCCAGTTCTTTCAGCGTTTTCCCGGCCATTCGTTCGGGCACCACGATATTGACCAGATGAAATCCGTTTCCCAAACTGACATAATCGCGCACCAACGGATTGTGCAGCATTTGCGCGATATGCAGGCCGATTTCCTGTTCCGGGTGAATCACCCGTTCCACCCCGACCTTGGTTAAAATCCGGTGGTGCATCTTGGTTGTTGCCTTGGCCCAAACGGTGGGCACGCCGGCCATTTTAACGGTGATTGCCGAAACGATGCTGGATTCCAGATCATCGCCCATTGCAATTACCGCCACGTCATAGCCATCAAGCCCCAGTTCGCGCAGCGCCGCCTCGTTCGTGGCATCGGCGACCACCGCTTGCGACAGATCGTTGGCCAGCCGGTTCACCACGACCGGATCACGGTCAATGCCCAGAACGTAATTGCCAAACCGTGACAGTTCCTTGGCGACGGTGGTGCCAAAGGTGCCCAAACCGATGATAACGAAATTGCGGGTTTTCAGTTTTGGCATCGGGCGCTTTCGGGCTGGGAGCAGGGCGCGTGACGGTCTGCCCTGACGGTACAATCATCACAGGCGGCCCGTGGTTCCGATCAGACGTCAAATATGGGTGCGGGCATGGGCGCGATCGGCGCGTTCAAGATGGGGCAGGGAATTGAATGTATCCAACAGCAGGGAATTGCCGCCTTTGACATAGCGATGCACCGACGTGTTGTTGATTTGCAGCAGAACATTGGCATAACTTGCCACCTCAAGGCGCAGCAAGACGCGCATTGCCATCCCGATCAGCCCACCGGATGTCACCAGCATCACCCGCCCGCCCAACGTTTCGGCATGGGCGATGATGGCGCGCACGCGGCCCTCAAAGTCGGCGAAACTTTCCAGATTGCTGTGCAGGCGCCCGGCCTCCCAGGCGGTCATCAGTTGCGGCATATGATGCAGAAACTCATCGCGGTCTTGCGGCATGGCAATCGAGTGATCATCACGCAGCGATGTGGCCAGCCCGTAATAATCCAGTTCGTTCAGGCGCGGATCTTCGGTAAAGCCCATATCGATCCGGGGCGCGATTTCGGCGGCGGTGTCACGTTGGCGATTCAGTGTGCCACAGATCATGTGGTCGTATCGCGCGCCCAGATCCTGCAGGTGTTCGCCCAGCCATACCGCCTGTTGCCGCCCCAGATCCGACAGGTTGTCATATCCGGCCTCGTCGGTTGCGGCGGCGTTGGCCTGACCGTGGCGCACCAATGTGATTTCGACCATTTCGCGTCTCCTTTGATCTGTGCGATGTGGCGCAACTGCCGTGCATGTGCAACACAGGTTTCCGATGTTGGCCCGTGATGGCGCAAATGATCGCCTGCTTGTCGCGGCTATCCATCGCCAGAGCCGTTTTGATTGGTTAGAGTTGGGGCAACCATCACTGCGGAGCCTGTGCCATGTCCGATCCCCTGCGTTTTACACTGGATGGAAAAGAGGTTGAAGCCGCGCCCGGTGAAACCATCTGGGCTGTGGCCAAACGGGTTGGCACGCTGATTCCGCACCTGTGCCACCGGGATGAGCCGGGGTATCGCGCCGATGGCAACTGCCGCGCCTGCATGGTTGCGATTGATGGCGAACGGGTGTTGGCCGCGTCATGCATCCGCGAACCGGCCGAAGGCATGGTCGTGTCATCCCAAGGCGCGCGCGAGGTGAAGGCGCGCAAAATGGTGATGGAAATGTTGGTGGCAGATCAGCCTGCGCCGGATCTGGCCCATGATAAATCGGCGCATTTGTGGGATATGGCCGCGCAGCAGGGCGTTTGTGACAGCCGTTTCCCCCCGCTGGAAAAACCGCGCATTCCGCTGTTGGACGATTCGCATATCGCCATGGCGGTGAATATGGATGCCTGTATTCAGTGCGGGTTGTGCGTGCGCGCCTGCCGCGAGGTACAGGTAAACGATGTGATCGGCATGGCCGGGCGCGGCCACGATAGCTGGCCGGTGTTTGATTTCAACGATCCCATGGGCGACTCCACCTGTGTGGCTTGCGGCGAATGCGTGCAGGCCTGTCCGACGGGCGCATTGATGCCCGCAACCGTGGTGAACGCGGCGCAGGTGGGCGACCGCGCCGATTTTGACAGCGAAACCCAAAGCATTTGCCCGTTTTGCGGTGTCGGTTGCCAAGTGTCGGTCAAGGTAAAGGATGGCCGGGTCAAATATGTCGAAGGTATCAACGGCCCGGCGAACGAGGGGCGGTTATGCGTAAAGGGGCGGTTTGGCTTTGATTATATTCACCACCCGCACCGGTTGACCAAACCCCTGATCCGCCGCGATGATGCGCCAGAAAAGGGGCTGAATGTTGATCCCAACAATCCCTGGACCCATTTTCGCGAGGCGACATGGGATGAAGCACTGGAAAAGGCCGGTGCCGGTCTGGTCGATCTGCGCAGCTATTTCGGCGGCAAATCGGTGGCGGGATTCGGCAGCGCAAAATGCACCAACGAAGAGGCGTATCTGTTCCAGAAACTGATCCGTCAGGGATTTGGGCATAACAACGTCGATCACTGCACGCGGCTGTGCCATGCCAGTTCGGTGGCGGCATTGATGGAAAACGTCGGCTCGGGCGCTGTGACCGCCACGTTTAACGAAATCGAAAATGCCGATGTGGCGATTGTGATTGGCGCCAATCCGACCGAAAATCACCCGGTCGCGGCGACATTTTTCAAACAATTCGCCAAACGCGGTGGGCAATTGATGGTGATGGACCCGCGCGGTCAGGCGTTGAAACGCCATGCCTCGCACATGTTGCAATTTCGCCCCGGCACCGATGTGGCGCTGTTGAACGCAATCATGAACGTGATTGTCGAAGAAAAACTGTATGATCGCCAGTATATAGAAGGGTTTACCGAAGGGTTCTTTGAATTTCGCGATCACATTCGCGCCTTTACCCCCGAACGCATGTCTGAACTGTGCGGTGTCACGCCGGAAACCATCCGCGATGTCGCGCGCACCTATGCAGGTGCGCAGCGGGCGATGATATTTTGGGGCATGGGCGTATCGCAACACATTCATGGCACCGATAATTCGCGCTGTCTGATTTCGCTGGCGTTATTGTGCGGGCAGGTGGGCCGCCCGGGCACGGGTTTGCATCCGCTGCGCGGGCAAAACAACGTGCAAGGGGCCAGCGACGCCGGGCTGATCCCGCAATTCCTGCCTGATTATCAGGCGGTGGGCGATGTTGAGGTGCGCGAACTGTTTCGCCACATCTGGAAGGGCACAGCCATTCAGGAAACCCCGGGCCTGACCGTGGTGGAAATTATCGATGCGATATATCGCGGCGAAATCAAGGGCATGTATATTGTGGGTGAAAACCCGGCAATGTCCGACCCCGATGTGGAACATGCCCGCGATGCCTTGGCGAAACTGGATCATCTGGTGGTGCAGGATATTTTCCTGACCGAAACGGCGAACTTTGCCGATGTGATTTTGCCCGCCAGTGCGTTTCCGGAAAAAACCGGCACAGTCACCAACACCAACCGTCAGGTGCAAATGGGCCGCGCCGCCCTGGACCCGCCGGGCGAGGCACGCCAGGATTTGGCGGTCATTGTCGATCTGGCGCGCCGGATTGGGCTGGATTGGGATTATGACAGCCCGCGGTCGGTGTTTGACGAGATGAAAATGTCGATGCGCAGCTTGCACCATATCACCTGGAACCGATTGGAAAATGAGGGGGCGGTGACCTATCCCTGTCTGTCGCCCGAAGATCCGGGGCAGGCCGTGGTGTTTGGCGATGGTTTTCCGCGCCGCGCCGGACGGGCAAAATTCACCCCCGCCCGGGTGACACCGCCCGCCGAGGTGCCAAACGAAGAATACCCGATGATCCTGACGACAGGGCGGCAATTGGAGCATTGGCACACCGGATCGATGACACGGCGCGCAACGGTTCTGGATGCGATGGAACCCGAGGCAAACTGTTCACTGCACCCCAAAACCCTGCGCAAACTGGGTGTGGCACCGGGCGATCATGTGCGCCTGACCACACGGCGCGGCACGATCGAGGTGATGGCCCGGGCAGACCGCGCGGTGGCCGAAGATATGGTTTTTCTGCCCTTTGCCTATGTCGAGGCGGCGGCGAATATCCTGACCAATTCGGCGTTGGACCCGTTCGGAAAAATACCGGAATTCAAATATTCGGCGGTGCGGGTGGAAAACCCCAAAGGGGAAATTGCCGCGCAGTGATTGCGCCTAACCTTCGGTTTGGCGAAATTCGGCGACAAGGATTGCTGCCAACACCGTTACCCCAAGGGTCAGGGCAAGCATCGCCGGGATGCCAAGGGCGTATACCACACCCCCGATCAGCAATGGGGGCAGGATGCACCGCGCGCCCATGGCGATGGCTTCACCAAGGGGGGTGGAGCCGGTGAATTCTTCTGCCTCGGGCACCTCGTCCAGGATCGCTTTTTTGGCGGCCTGAAATTCCGAGTCTGACAGGGTGCCATCCGCACGCAGCCGCGACAGGGTTTCGATTTCTTTGACAAGAGGCATGGTGGCATCTTTCCGGTTATGGTGTGGTCAGGATGCGCGGGAATCGGGGCGGAATCGGGGCGGCATGTTGTCAAAATCGTCACTGGTTAATATCCGGTTAACGGTGCCGGGTGGGCGACTGCGCCGCGCTTTGCTTGGCGACACCCGCCCACCCGGCGCCTTCGTGAAACCCCATAAATCCTGCGTTTGGAGCGCGTTCTGATCGCGTGTTATGCAATAACCGACCCCGGTTTTTGCATGACAGCAAGGCAGTGCGATACCCAAGCTGTGCTACGGTGTTTTGGCACCCCCGGACCGTGCCGCGTAACATTTGGGAAAATTGTGAGTGTTGGGCGGCACCGCGTTCTTTCTGTTCGGGGGAACAGGATCTGTTGGTTGGGTGTTTTACAGGTACCGTACGTTATTTTGGCTTAGCCAGGGTGGAATGAGAAACAAGGGGTTTTTTGAATATGGGACGTTGGACAAGACGAACATGGGCGGCCTTGGTCGTGGTCGGGTTGGCCGCACCCGTCTGGGCCGAAGACATCGCATTGGTCATCGGTAACAGCGATTACCGCGATCTGGGCCGGGTTGCGGGGGCAAATCGGGTTGTCACTGCTGCGGCCGCATTACGCGACGAAGACGTGGCCGTGATTGCCGGGCAGGATGTTTCCCTGATCGATATGCGCGATCTGGTAAGCCAGTTTGAACAGATGGCCACCCAGGCTGACGCGCTTTTGGTCGTTTTGGCGGGGCAATTCGTGACTGGCGGGAATGAGACATTCTATCTGCCGATCGACAGCGATCTGCCCGGTCTGACCGCCCTGCCGGGGCAATCTTTGCCGTTGTCGTTGGTGATGCAACTGTTGGCATCGGCGCCGGGGCAGGCATTTCTGGTGCTGGCCGAAGATGGGCGTGACGAAGAGCGCGGCCCGTTCCTGCGCGATGGTATCGGTGATCTGGCGATCCCGCAGGGCGTGACCGTTTTGCGCGGTGAATCTGCTGAGGTGGCGGATCTGTTGCGTGATCAATTGGCGATGCGTGGTGGGGTGGTGAACCGGGTCAAAGACATTCAGGTTTCGGGGTTTCTGCCCGACAATCATGGGTTTTTGCGTGATGAAACAGGCGTCAACAGTGCCGCCCTGGCCGAGGCCCGTACAGCCCAGGCCCAAGCCGAACAAAGGGCATTGACCGCAGAGCGCGCGCTGCGCGCATTACGCAGTCAGTTGGACCGTATCGATGACGCCGCCTGGACCGCAGCACAAAAGCAGGACGATGCCGATGGCTATGTGCGCTATGTTGAGATGTTTCCCCAAGGTGCGCATGCCGACGAAGCAGGGCGTTTGATTGACCAAATCAGCGGTGATCCGTTTCGCAATGCCCGCATGGCCGAAGAGGCATTGAATCTGACGCGGGCGCAGCGGCGCAGTGTTCAGCAGGACCTGACCGCGCTGGGGTTCAATACCCGTGGGATTGATGGAATTTTCGGTCAGGGCACCCGCACGGCAATCAGGAATTGGCAGGCGCGCATCGGGCGCGAGCAGTCCGGTTATCTTGACAGCGCCCTTTTGCGCACATTGGACAACGAAGCGCGCGCCGCCGAAGCGGCAAAGCGGGCCGAGGAGGAAGCGCGCAAAGCCGAGCAGGAACGGGAAGACCGGGCATTCTGGCGGCGTTTGGGTTCGGGGGCCACGGAATCAGGTTTGCGCGCCTATCTTGACCGATATCCCAAAGGGCTGTTTGCCGCAGAGGCGCGCAGTCAACTGGCACGGATCGACCGGGATCGTCGCGCCGAAGAAGAGGCGCGCCAAGAACAAGAGCGCCGCCGTCAGGATATCGCGTTCTGGCGCGCCCAGGGTGAAGGCGGGAGCGAGTCCGGTTTGCGGGCCTATCTGAACCGTTTCCCACGGGGCGAGTTCGCTAAAGAAGCCCGGGCGCGGCTGAACCGGATTGAAAAGGCCCGAGAGGAAGAGGAAAACCGCAATAACGCCGAAGAGGCCCGTCAGCGGGAAGCGTTGTTTTGGAAATCGCGCGGGTCGGGCGCCAGTGAAAAGGGTGTGCGCGAATATTTGTCGCAATATCCCAACGGACGCTGGGCCGACGAGGCGCGCCGCCGCCTGGCGGAATTCGAGGCCGACCGTGAACCTGTTGCCAAGGGCGAAAGCGTGGCCTGGGCAATGGCGCGAAAGACCGACAGCGTGTCGGGCTATCGCAATTTCCTGAATAACTATCCCAACAGCACCAACGTCGAAACGGCGCGGGCCCGCATTGCGGAGTTGCAAGGTAACAATGATCAGGCGCGAGAGACGGAAGAGGCGCTGGGCCTGAATCAGTTGACGCGCACCGCCGTTGAAGCACAACTGGCAAAGCTGGGTCATGATCCCGGGCCGGTGGATGGCACGTTCGATGGCCAGACGCGGCAAGCGATTCGCGCCTATCAGCGGGCCAATCGCATGGTGGAAACCGGATTTCTGACCAAATCCATGGTTGTCGGCATGACAATCGGATCGGTTTTTGACCGTATCGGCCGCTAAGATGGAAAAAGCCGCTTTGGAGGTATCCAAAGCGGCTTTTAATCTGTCTCAGTCAAAGCTGATCAGCCCTGGCGGGCTTTGAACCGGCGCTGAGTCTTGTTGATCACGTAAACGCGACCTTTCCGACGGACCACACGGCAATCCCGGTGGCGGTTCTTCAGCGAGCGGAGCGAGTTGCGGACTTTCATCGGCCGTATCCCTCATATCGCGGCGCTGGCGCGCCAGTTTCATTTACCGGTTTCCCGGGTCGAATTCATGGTGGGCGATACTGGGATCGAACCAGTGACCCCTTCGATGTCAACGAAGTGCTCTACCGCTGAGCTAATCACCCCTATGGCCCCGTTTCCGGCCCATTCTAACAGAATGAGGGCGCAGACAACCTGCACCGGTGAGCGGTCTATAAAAGGAGTTGCAGAAGTGTTCAAGGGCTTTTGGCATTGTGAGATTTAAGTCTATACTCTGTGGCAACCGGAGTAGTCGCTTGCCACGTCCTTACAAATTATTCATGCCCCGCAATCGTGACACCAGCGTGGTGTTTGCATCGCCCCATTCTGGCGCTGAATACCCCCATTCAATGTTGCATAAAACGCTGTTGGATGGCACCGCGATCCGATCATCAGAGGATGCGTTCGTCGATCATCTGTTTGATCTGGCCCCGGCGGTGGGGGCGCCGCTTTTGGCGGCACGCGCGCCACGGGCCTATGTGGATCTGAACCGCGCCTGCGATGAATTGGACCCCGCCTTGATCGCGGGCGTGCGGCGCGGTGTCAATAATCCGCGGGTGGCGTCGGGGCTGGGGGTGATTCCCCGGGTCGTGGCCGGGGGGCGGGCGATTTATCGGGGCAAGCTGAGCCTGGACGAGGCCCACGGGCGAATCCGCGATGTCTGGCGCCCCTATCATGACGCGCTGTATGATCTGTTGCACAGTAACATCGCCGAATTTGGTCAGGCGATTTTGATCGATTGCCATTCGATGCCGCACGAAGCGATCGAATCACTTTCTCATCACCCCGGCGGGCGGCCCGATGTGGTGTTGGGGGATCGCTTCGGGGCCTCGGCCAGCCGTGATGTGATCGAACAGGTCGAATCGGCGTTCACCGCGGCCGGGCTGAAGGTGGCGCGCAACGCGCCGTTTGCCGGGGCCTATATCGCCCAGACCTATGGCCATCCGACCCGGGGTCAGCATGTGGTTCAGATTGAAATTGACCGCGCCCTGTATATGGATGAGCAAAACATCACGCCCCATCCCGGCTTTGCCGATTTCAAGCGGGTGATTGATGGCATCGTTGCACAGCTTGCCGGGATCGGCCGGGTCGAAATGCCGCTGGCGGCGGAATAGCCGGCCAAGGGCACACCAGATCACTAGCGCAGGGCGCGCCCCTTGAGGATTGCCTTGTCGCCAAACCGCGCCCGAATCTTGTCGGCGGCACGCTCGGCCTTTTCGCGCTGTTCGGCCTGAGGATCGAGCAGATCGGCGGATGTGGCGTCGATATCGGCCTGTTCCAGAGCAGACAGCCCCACCCCCAACAGGCGAAACGGGCCTTCGCTGGCGACCGGGTCATACAGGGCCCGCGCGGTGCGATAAATCTTGTCGGCGAATTGGGTGGGGGCGTGCAATGTGGTGCGGCGTGTCAGGCTGGTATGATTGGCACGCTTCAGTTTCAGGGTGACGATCCGGCCGGAAATGCCTTTGGCCTTGGCGCGGGCCGAAACCTTTTCCGACAGGCGCCACATATGACCATCCAGAATGTCACCATCGGCGGTATCGTCGTGAAACGTGGTTTCGTTTGAAATGCCTTTGACCGGTGTGTGAGCCGAGACGCGCCGCGCGTCCTGACCCCGCGCCAGATGCCACAGGCGTTCGCCCATGCCGCCAAACCGGGCGATCAGATCCTGCTGATCCCAGCGCAGCAAATCGGCAAAGGTGCGGATGCCGGCCTTTTCCAGCGCGGCCTTGGACACCGCGCCGATGCCCCAGATCAGGCTGACGGGTTTGGGGCGCAGAAATTCCATGGTTTCGGCCTGGCCAATCACCGAAAATCCGTTGGGTTTATCCAAGTCTGATGCGACCTTGGCCAGAAATTTATTGTGCGACAGCCCGATTGACCCGGTGATGCCGATTTCATCGCGGATGCGTTTGGTCAGCCGCGCCAACATTACGGCAGGTGGCGCGCCGTGCAAACGGGCGGTGCCGGTGAGATCCATGAAGGCCTCGTCCAGCGACAGGGGTTCGACCACCGGCGTCAGTTCATCCATCAACGCGCGCACCTGTTTCGAAACCTCGACGTAAACATCCATGCGGCCCCGCACGACCACCGCTTCGGGGCACAGCTTCAGCGCCTGAAACATCGGCATCGCGCTGCGCACCCCTTTGATGCGGGCAATGTAACAGGCGGTGGACACAACGCCGCGTCGCCCGCCGCCAATAATGACCGGTTTGTCGCGCAGCGCCGGGTTGTCGCGTTTTTCGACGCTTGCGTAAAATGCATCACAGTCCATATGTGCTATGGAGAGATGCCAAAGCTCGGGGTGTACCACCGTGCGCGGGCTGGCACAGGCGGGGCAACGGGGGCCAGTTTCGAACTGACACAGGCAGTCGCGGCAAAGGACAGGCATAGGTATGAGTTTACGACAAGGAGCGATGGGTTGACCATAAGAGGTTTCACATCTGACGTACCAGAGCGGTTCACCGGCGCAAAGCTGGCATTGCTGATTGGCGATTCGATCATTTCGATCCTGCGGGACAACAAACCGGATATTCCGTTTCCTGCCTGCTGGGATTTTCCGGGCGGGGGGCGCGAGGGCGATGAAACCCCCGCCGCCTGTGCCCTGCGCGAAACCCAGGAGGAATTGAACCTGCGGTTGCCCGAATCGGCGCTGATCTGGCAGCGGGCCTTTGTTTCCACCATCGATGACGACGCGGCGGCGTGGTTTTTCGTGGCTGAAATCGCGCCTGACCAGGTGGCGCGCATTCGTCTGGGCAGTGAGGGGCAGCGTTGGCGACAGATGGGCGTGGCGCAATATCTGCGGCTCAGTGATGCCGTGCCCTATTTGCAAGACCGCCTGAGGGTGTATCTGGAAGATGTCGAATATGGGTGACGGCCCAGATTTTGGAGTAGGTGATGGATATTGAAACGGCGCTGATCGATCTGATCGGTGGGAATATCGTGCTGATCATGTTGGCGCTGTTCATTCTGTTGTGTGTTTTGCTGGGCGTGCGAATCGTACCCCAGTCGGATAAATTCGTGGTCGAACGGTTTGGCCGATTGCGCAGTGTTCTGGGCCCGGGAATCAATCTGATCGTGCCGTTTCTGGATAAGGTGGCGCACAAGGTGTCCGTTCTGGAACGGCAATTGCCCAATGCCGAACAAGACGCGATCACCCGTGACAACGTGTTGGTGCGGGTCGAAACATCGGTGTTTTACCGGATTTTGCACCCGGAAAAAACGGTGTACCGAATCCGCGATGTGGATGCGGCGATTGCCACGGTGGTGGCGGGGATCGTGCGCGCCGAAATCGGCATGATGGAGCTGGACGAGGTGCAATCCAACCGCGCCGAATTGATTGGCAAGATCAAAATACAGGTTGAATCAGCGGTGGATGATTGGGGCATTGAGGTGACGCGCGCCGAATTGTTGGATGTGAATCTTGATCAATCCACCCGCGAGGCGATGTTGCAACAGCTGAATGCCGAACGCGCCCGCCGTGCGCAAGTGACCGAGGCCGAAGGCGCCAAACGCTCGGTCGAATTGAACGCCGATGCGCAATTGTATCAGGCGCAAAAGGTCGCCGAAGCACGCCGCATTCAGGCCGACGCCGAAGCTTATGCAACCGCCGTGGTGGCCCAGGCCATTCGCGAAAACGGCATGGAGGCGGCGCAATACAACGTCGCCCTGAAACAGGTCGAGGCCCTTGGCAAAGTCGCGGAAAAGCCCGGCAATCAAACCATCGTTCTGCCATCGGATGCGGTCGACGCCTTTGGTGATGCGTTCAAGATGATGTTCGGGCGCAAACCATGATCTGGTCAGATTGGTGGATCTGGGGCGCCGCCGCGTTGGTGCTGGGGTGTCTGGAAATGTTGCTGCCGGGATTTATTCTGTTGGGCTTTGCCATTGGGGCGGGGATCGTGGCGGTGCTGTTTCTGGTTGGCGGTCCGGTTGCCCTGTGGATGGCGGGATCATTGCCGATCACGCTGGTGATATTTGCGGTGCTGTCTTTGCTGGCGTGGGTCGCGCTGCGCCGGATCGTGGGTTTGCGCCATGGTCAGGTGAAACTGTTTGACCATGACGTTAACGACTGAATGGCAGGCCCCGCCCTTACGGCAGTGACGACAGCATCGCCTGTGCGGCCTGTGCCGGATCGGGCGCGCGCCAGATCGGGCGACCGACCACGATATGATCGGCACCATTGGAAATTGCCTCGGCGGCCGAGGCGGTGCGTTTCTGATCGTCTTGCGCGACGCTGCCCAATCGCACACCGGGCGTAACGATCAGCCTGCCTGCGGCTTCGGGCAAGGCGCGGATCGCCGCCGCCTCTTGTGGTGAGGCGACCACACCATGCGCCCCGGCCTCAAACGCGCGGGCGGCGCGGTCGATCACCATTTGTGGCACCGCACCATCGCGCAGCAGGCATTCATCCAGATCGGGCCGTTCAAGCGACGTGAGAATGGTGATGCCAAGTATTTTAAGGTTGCTGTTTTCGGCACCGATCCGGGCGGCGCGTATCACGTGGGGGTCGCCATGCACGGTGAGGAAATCCAGATCAAACTGGGCCAATCCGCGCACTGCAGCCTCGATCGTGGCGCTGATATCGAACAGTTTCATATCCAGAAAGATACGTTTCTGGTGCTTTTCCTTTAGTTCAATCGCCAATGCCATGCCGCCGCCCGTCAGCATCCCAAGCCCGATCTTATAAAAACCGACGGCGGGTCCGATTTTTTCGACCAATTCCAGCCCTGCAACGGCATTTGGCACATCCAGTGCAACGATCAGGCGGTTGTCGGGGGGTGTCATGGCGTGTCCTTGTGTTGGAGGCGGTCCGGCCTGTTGATGGGCAAGGCCGCGCCATATTGCAAGGGGTTACGCCGCCCGGTGCAGCGGGGTTGTTTTGGGCTGTTGCATCAAATACCGGGCCATCAGGCTGGCATCGGCCACCAAACGCGCGCGCAGATTGCCACCGCGGGCCGGGACATGGGTATGTACCGAGATGGGCCGTGGCGGTTGCCCGGTCCGGGTTTTGGCGTACAGGGTGACGCGCGCTTCGATCATGCCAAAATCGCGGTCACGGGTGATATTGCTGATATTTGCCTCAAGAATGATCATCTGCTTGATCCTTTAGGGTAATGTTATCGCCGTGTCTTATGGTTGGGGGAAACGATGAACGTGACACCGCCTACCTCGGGTCTTGCGCTGTTGTGCGCTCTTGCAAATACAATGCCGGAACCTGTGGATAAGTTTCACGGGCCATAGGGGAAATTCGATTTTGCAGGCATAAAATTTGCCGGTGTCGCGGCAGTGCGAAAGGTAAGCTGTGCCTCACCCAGCCACATTTCGGGCATGCGGCGCAGTTGCCCGATGGCGTTGTCGATCAAGGCGTCGCGCACCTGTTCGGGGGCGGCGTTTATCGGCAAATCGGAATGACACAGGCAGTCTGTGGTGCCGGTTTCTTCGGTATCGGTCAGATCATAACGAAATTGCACCCGGGCGCGGTGCCGTCCCGGTGCCGCCTCAAACCGCAGATCATCAATGTTGATTCCGATGATTTGCATTTCTTTCGGTGGTTTAGCCTGTCTTCTCATCTTGAAAAGCCCCCTTGCCATTGGCCCAAAATGGGCCTGTTGCGATCTTGACACAGGCGCGACGGCTTCCCATTTCTTGGTAACAAGGCCCAAACGATCACATGCCGCCAAAGCGGGTGTTTTCATCGGGCGCTTAACCAAAGGAGAGACCCATGAACCTTGATAAGTTCACCGAGCGGTCGCGCGGATTCATTCAGGCCGCCCAGACGATCGCAATGCGCGAAAGCCATCAGCGGCTTGCGCCCGAGCATCTGCTAAAAGCGTTGCTTGATGATGAACAGGGATTAGCCACAAACCTTATTTCTTCGGCGGGCGGCGCGCCTGCGCGGGTGGTTGAGGCGGTTGAACTGGCCATGGGCAAGATGCCCAAGGTGACAGGTGATGCCGGACAAACCTATATGGATCAAAGCACCGGAAAGGTGTTGGCCGAGGCTGAAAAACTGGCGACCAAGGCAGGCGATGCCTTTGTTCCTGTTGAACGAATCCTGATGGCGCTGACCATGGTGAAATCCAATGCCAAAGATGCATTGGACGCGGGCGGCGTGACCGCCCAGGGGTTGAACACCGCAATCAACGACATTCGCAAGGGCCGCACGGCGGATTCCGCCAGCGCCGAAGACAGCTATGATGCATTGAAGAAATATGCGTCGGATTTGACTCAACGTGCCGAGGAAGGGAAGATCGACCCGATCATCGGCCGTGACGAAGAAATCCGCCGCACGATGCAGGTGCTGTCGCGCCGGACCAAAAACAACCCGGTGCTGATTGGTGAACCCGGCGTGGGTAAGACCGCGATTGCCGAAGGTCTGGCCCTGCGCATCATAAATGGCGATGTGCCTGAATCCCTGCGCAACAAACGCCTTTTGGCGCTGGATATGGGCGCGCTGATTGCGGGCGCGAAATATCGTGGTGAGTTTGAAGAGCGGCTGAAGGCGGTTCTGAACGAAGTCACTGCCGCTGCGGGTGAGATCATTCTGTTCATTGACGAAATGCATACATTGGTTGGCGCCGGTAAGGGCGACGGCGCGATGGATGCCGCGAACCTGATCAAACCGTCGCTTGCGCGGGGTGAATTGCACTGTGTTGGCGCGACCACGTTGAATGAATACCGTAAATACGTTGAAAAAGACGCGGCTTTGGCGCGGCGGTTCCAACCGGTGATGGTTGAGGAACCAACGGTTGAAGACACCATTTCAATTCTGCGCGGGATCAAGGAAAAATACGAACTGCACCATGGTGTGCGGATTTCCGACAGTGCCCTGGTGGCAGCGGCGACGCTTTCGCACCGTTACATCACCGACCGGTTTTTGCCGGACAAGGCGATTGACCTGATGGATGAGGCCGCCAGCCGGTTGCGCATGGAAGTCGATTCAAAACCCGAAGCCCTGGATGCGCTTGACCGCGACATTCTGCAAAAACAGATCGAGGCAGAGGCGCTTAAGAAAGAAGACGATCAGGCATCGAAAGATCGTCTGGACGCGTTGGAAAAGGATCTTGCCGAATTGCAGGAACGCTCAAGCGAGCTGACCGCGAAATGGCAGGCCGAGCGTGACAAGCTGGAAGGTGCGCGTGGGCTGAAGGAACAGTTGGATCGCGCCCGTGCCGAATTGGACATCGCCAAACGCGAGGGCAATTTGGCCAAGGCTGGCGAGCTTTCGTATGGTGTGATTCCGCAGTTGGAAAAGCAGCTTGAGCTGGCCGAAGACAGCGAAGCCGACATCATGGTCGAAGAGGCCGTGCGCCCCGAACAGATTGCCGGGGTCGTCGAACGCTGGACCGGGATTCCGACATCCAAGATGTTGGAGGGCGAGCGGGACAAGCTGTTGCGCATGGAAGAGCAGATCGGCAAGCGGGTGATCGGACAGTGCACGGCGGTCAAGGCTGTGGCAAATGCGGTGCGCCGGGCGCGTGCGGGCCTGAACGACGAAGCGCGGCCTTTGGGCAGCTTCCTGTTTCTTGGGCCAACGGGTGTGGGTAAAACCGAGCTGACCAAGGCATTGGCCGAATATCTGTTTGATGACGACAGCGCCATGGTGCGGATCGACATGAGTGAGTTCATGGAGAAACACGCCGTGTCCCGTCTGATCGGTGCCCCACCCGGCTATGTCGGATATGACGAAGGTGGCGTGTTGACCGAGGCCGTACGCCGCCGCCCTTATCAGGTGGTTTTGTTTGACGAGGTCGAAAAAGCGCACCCCGATGTGTTCAACGTGCTGTTGCAGGTGCTGGATGATGGGATCCTGACCGATGGTCAGGGGCGGACCGTGGATTTCAAGCAAACGTTGATTATCCTGACCAGCAACCTTGGCGCGCAGGCGCTGAGCCAGTTGCCAGAGGGGGCCGATGCGAGTGCCGCCAAACGCGATGTGATGGAGGCGGTGCGCGCCCATTTCCGGCCCGAATTCCTGAACCGGCTGGATGAAACGATCATCTTTGATCGGTTGGGCCGCGAGGATATGGGCGGAATCGTCGATATTCAGCTTGGTCTGCTGGAAAAGCGCCTGATTGGGCGCAAGATCACGCTGGATCTGGACGACGGTGCCAAGAAATGGCTGGCGGATGAGGGGTACGACCCCGTGTTCGGCGCCCGCCCGTTGAAACGGGTGATCCAGCGCGCGCTGCAGGATCAGTTGGCCGAAATGATCCTGGCCGGTGATGTCCGCGATGGCCAGACGGTGCATGTCAGCGCCGGGGCCGATGGGTTGATGGTGGGCGACCGCGTATCCACCAGCAACCGCACACCGCCCGAAGATGCGGTTGTGCATTAAGCGGATCAGTTGAAAAAAATGGGGCGCCCTAGATTGGGGCGCCCCTGTAACTTTTGAGTTTCGTGTGGTGTTTTATCCGAAAAACCATAAAGGTGGGTAGTATGTTGACCCTACTGATTTATAGTGGTTGCTTCGGTCGGTGCATATTGCATGAAGGAGTTTCGATTCCAATTTGTTAGGGAGATCACGATGAAAATTGGATTGGTTTCAACTTTGGTTGTGGCTTCAATTGCATTTGCAAGCGGTGCATGTGCCGGGGTATGTGACTACAAACCCTCGAGTCTTGTCGGGAAAACAACAGCATCGGTCGGGACAGCCATCGCAGGGGGTGGTGCCGCCGCCGGTATCGGCATGAAAGCTGCGGGTTACTATACGCTCGTGCATGCCGGCTCCGGCCTTACTATGCTAGGATCGACCGCTGCAGGAGTTTCCGGCGCGGGAACTGTGGGTATCATAGCAGGAACTGCCGGTGCAGCAGGCACCATAGGGGCCATTTTAATGGCTCCGGTAACTGTAATAGTTGGTGGAATTACTCTGGTTGGCGTCGGCGCTTTTGAAGGCGCTTGTTATTTCTCGATAGAGCGCGTTACGGACCCCTATAAAGTTCGTGAAATCACTGAAAATATCGCGCTGCAAGATGACACGGTGTCAATAGTCGCATCAGATGATGGCGACGCATTGGCGCTAACCATTGCAGATGAAACCGAATTATATCTTCTTCGCAATTTATACATCGCGGATGGGTACCTTATGCATCGGGATTTTGGGCCAAATACAAATCTTGGACAGGTATTGTTTTCATCTGAGCCTGAGGAAAAGTAATTTTCTGATCGCCTATAAAGATCCAATTGTTCAGGGTCACCCACATGGCCAGCAAAAAAGGCGCCCCTTTGCGGGGGCGCCTGATGTGTTGGGTGAAAACCGATCTTACATCGGGGGCATGATCACCGCGTCGATGACGTGGATCACACCGTTGGAGGCTTCGATATCGGCGGATGTTACGTTGGCGCCGTTCACGGTTACGCCGCCTTCGGTCATGATGGTGACATCGCTGCCTTGTACGGTCGTGGCCATCATGTTGTTGGACAGGTCGCCCGACATCACCTTGCCCGGCACAACGTGATAGGTCAGGATCGCGGTCAGCTGATCCTTGTTCTCGGGCTTGAGCAATTCTTCGACGGTGCCTTCGGGCAGGGCGGCGAATGCGTCATCGGTGGGCGCGAAAACGGTAAAGGGGCCGTCGCCCTTCAGGGTGTCCACCAGGCCGGCGGCGCCCAATGCGGCGGCCAGCGTGCTGAACGAACCGGCATCAACGGCGGTATCGACGATATCTTTTGAATGACCGGCGGCAAACACCGGGGCGGCAAGGGTGGCGGCGGCGGTCAGTGCTACAAAGGTTCTGCGAAACATCGTGTTCTCCAATTTTAAGCTCTGCCAGATGCGGCATTGAAAGGGATACGGGGGAACGGGGTTTTGGTTCACCCGGGGAAACCTGCCGATGGCAAAAGCGGGGCATTGATTTTTGCCCGCCGCCGCCTAAGCCAGCGGCGTGCGATTTGACCACTCACAATAAAGTCAACGAACCGGGGCGTGTTGGTGAAACTTTTTGCGCTCTGACGCGTGGATTTACAAAAGAATGTTACAACGTCTGAACGGCAACGTGACTGCTGAATATTTGGCGCATGGCCCTGCCCGCGCTACATATAACCAAAGCAACCGCACAACAGATCAAGGAGAACAGGATGGCCGGACGATACAAAAGCGATTTGAAATGGTCGGATGTCACCCCAAAGGCCGCATTCATGGATCGGCGGCAATTGATGGTTGGGGCGGGCGCGTTGGCCATGGGCAGCATCGCGGCACCGGCGCTGGCAAAGCTGAACGCCGCACCGTCGAAATTTTCGACCGATGCCACGCCAAACAGCCTGGAAGAGATCACCAGCTATAACAACTATTACGAATTTGGTGTCGGCAAGGAAGATCCGGCGCGCAATGCCGGTGCGATGTCCACTGATCCCTGGTCGGTCAAAATTGACGGTCTGGTCGACAAACCGGGCGATTATTCCTTTGACGACATCATGAAAGGTGTCGATCTGGAAGAGCGGATTTACCGGTTTCGCTGTGTCGAGGCATGGTCGATGGTCATTCCGTGGGTCGGATTTGAACTGGCCGATCTTTTGAACCGCGTCGGCGTACAGCCGGGTGGTAAATATGTGGCCTTTGAAACCGCAGTGCTGCCGGATGTGATGCCGGGGATCAGCCGTGGATATCTGGAATGGCCCTACCGCGAAGGGTTGCGCATGGATGAGGCGATGAATCCGCTGACGATTATCGCGACCGGCCTGTACGACGACCCGATCCCAAACCAGAACGGCGCGCCTTTGCGGTTGGTGGTGCCATGGAAATACGGGTTCAAATCCATCAAAAGCATCGTGCGCATTTCGGTCATGGATAAAGAGCCGCCCACCAGCTGGAACATGGCCAACGCCCGTGAATACGGATTTTATAGCAACGTAAACCCCGAGGTCGATCACCCCCGGTGGAGCCAGGCCAGCGAACGTATGGTTGGCGGTGGATTTTTTGCCAAACGTATCCCGACGCTGAAGTTCAACGGATACGAAGAACAAGTGGCATCGTTGTATACCGGCATGGACCTGAGCAAGAACTTTTAACCCAAGGGGCGCCACGTGCGCCCCTTACTATATACATGCAGCGAGAATTTCATGCCCCTGGCAAGCACGATCAACCAATTCCAACGCAAAGTGCCCACCTGGCCTTTTTATCTGGTGCTGGGCGCCATTCCTTTCTGGTGGCTCTATCTCGGGTTTACCGGGGGTCTGGGTGTTGAGCCGATCAAAGAGTTGGAGCATCGGTTGGGCGAGCTTGGCCTGCAGGTTCTGATCGCGTCCCTTGCGGTGACGCCGCTGCGCAAATTTGCGGGCGTCAACCTGATCCGGTTTCGCCGGATGTTGGGATTGATGACGTTTTACCTCATCTCGCTGCATTTGTTGGTTTGGTTGGTGCTGGATGTGCAGATCGTCAGCCAGATCTGGGCCGACATTCTCAAACGGCCCTATATCACGGTCGGGATGGTGGGTTTTGTGTTGATGATCCCGCTTGCACTGACGTCGAACAACTGGTCGATCCGTCGGCTTGGGCCGGTGCGTTGGCGGCGGCTGCATCAACTGGTGTATATAACGGCGATCCTGGGGGCCGTGCATTTCGTACTTTTGGTAAAGGGCTGGCAGATCGAGCCTTTGATTTACCTTGGCGTGATTCTGGCATTGCTGGCCACGCGCCTGCGCCTGCCCCGCGCATTGGTCCGGGCCTGACCCGGCACGATACCCCACAGACTGGCGGCGCCCTTCGTAAAGAGGGCGCCGTTTTTCGTTGGTGGCGCAGAATCACATCCCTGACGGTTGAAGGCGCCGGCCAACAGGGGGGGCGATTCTGAAAAATTACCGGCCAATCCGGGGAATCGGCTGGAAAAGCGAGTCGGAGAACCGAGTCGGCAGCGGGATTCGCGATTGATTCTGGCAGAATCGCCCGGCGTTTCGGTAAAAATTGACCGTTTGGACAAACCGACTCGGCAAAAACCAGACGCACCCCGTTGTGCGGCGCGTTCTGCGGGAACGAAAGCTGCGCAAACTGGCCCGTATTCATTTCAAAAATTGCGCGAAACCGTTGTTTTCATAGAAAAAACAGAGAATGTCATAAAAAGTGCAAGTTTCCCAAAAAAGGGGTTGCGGGTATGTGCTACTAACCGTAGAACCCCTCTCACCGGCGGCGCAGAGATGCAGCGGCGGGGCGCACGGGACGGACGGAAGCGGAGACGCGGAGGTTGGTTCTGGGGC
>NZ_QAGK01000004.1 GCF_003057885.1 Oceaniglobus ichthyenteri | reverse complement strand
GCCCACTGGTCAGCGCGATCCGCACCGCATCCTGGCGGAATTCGTCCGTCCGTTTCAGTCCCATAGTCAGTCTCCTTTGCTGCAGTAAATGCTATCAAAGGAGCGGCATCAAACCGCGACAGGTCCAGATCGGGCGGCGCGTGCCCTTGGCGATAGCCTCGGCCTCTTTCAGCGCCTCTTGCAGATCATCTTCATTCATGAAGCCGCGTAGCTCATGAAGCTCGACATGCTCGTTGTCGTGGACGTTCATCAGATGCTTAGCCAAGCTGGCTGCGTTGCCGCGCGGGTTGCCTTTCAAGATCATGACGGGCCTCCTTCCGACAAGCTGCCAAGCGCCCGCAGTAGTTCTTTGCGCAAGGTTTCGACATCCGCGCAGGCCTGGCGGAGTTCGTCTTCGAGTTCCGGCGACACGGGCAGCGAGCCCATATTAGCCGCGCGGGCGATCTGGTTCAGGTTCTGAGACAGGCGGGACTTTCCGAGCGCGCCCAGAACGCGGCCCAGGGCTTCATGGTCTTTGACAGGATTGGTGTTGCGGCGACGTACCTTTTCCAGCGGCTCGTCGAAGAGCTTGGCCTTGATGTACGCCCCAAGCGGCACGCCGTTTGCTGCGGCGCGCAAAAGTGCCTTTTCTTCAAACGACAGGCGGAGCGAGAACGGAGCCTCGCGCGGCTTCTTTTTGGGGTTGGCGGCTGCTACCGCATTGAAATCACGTTCCGAAATGCTCATGACCGCACCTCGGATTGTTATCCTGAGTTACGGTGTTATGAGCATCGACAGCGCGGAGAAGGTGCTCCCACTCTTCAAGAGTGGCGAATAGAGAGTTCCAACTTTCTCTCTCTAGCTGCACCATCTTTCCCCTGCATTCACGCTCTTGGCAATCACGGCTCGCTTTTCCGCAAGACGCATGTCGCCCGCCGTGCAGCTTTACAATTCATCGCGCGCGTCTTTTCGCTTTACATCGGGTGGCGGTGGTTGCGGTGCATGGCAATAGGGTGGCAAATGTGGTTGATCAGGTGTGGTAACAACAACGGACCGCATCATGACCCTGACCCTTGAAGGCAAAACCATTGACCGCGAGGCAAAGCCTCTTTTGATCGCTGAAATCAGCGCCAATCACGACCGTGATCTGGATCAGGCGCTGGCATTGGTGGATATCGCTGCCGATGCGGGGTGGGATTGTTTGAAACTTCAAACCTATAACGCCGACAGCCTGACCATTCCGTCGGATCACCCCTCGATGAAAATTGACCCGGTATGGGGCCATGAAAACCTGTACGCGCTGTATCAATCGGCCGGAATGCCGATGGAATTTCACGAACCCCTGTTTGCCAGAGCCCGCGAGCGGGGGCTTTTGCCGTTCACCTCCATCTATGACCCGCGCGATCTTGATTTTATCGAATCGCTGGGCTGTGCGGTTTACAAGGTCGCCAGTTTTGAAATGACCTACGATGATCTGCTGCGCGCTGTCGCTGGCACGGGCAAACCGCTGATCCTGTCGACCGGCATGGCGACAATGGATGAGGTGGCGCATGCGCTTGAGGTGCTGGATACCGCCAATTCCGGGCCTGTGGTCCTGCTTCATTGTTGTTCCAGCTATCCGGCACCGCTGGATCAGATCAACCTGCGCGCAATGACCGCAATGGGCGATGTGTTTCGCCGGATGGTCGGGTTTTCCGATCACACCATCGGATCGCGCGGCCCCCTTGCCGCCGCGGCCATGGGGGCTGTGGCGATTGAAAAACACTTTACCAACGATCCCACCCGCAAAGGCCCCGATCACAGGTTTTCCGCCACCCCTGACGTCATGACCGAAATCGCCACCGGTGTTGCCGAAATCCACGCGGCCCGTGGCACGGGGTTGAAACAAACCTCTGGGGCCGAGCAGGTGAACAAATCCATCGGGCGGCGGTCGGCGTTTGCCATCCGCGACCTAAGCAAAGGTGACATTCTGACGGACGAAGATTTCCGGTTCATCCGCCCCAATGCGGGGATTGCGCCAACAGAAGCTGCAAAAGTGCGCGGCGCCACCTTGGCCCGGGATGTACAGCGCGGGCATCCGATTGTCTGGGATGATCTTGCCGAATGACGCCAAGGCCGATCCCAAAACCCAGCCTTCGGTTGCGCCTGGTTGCCGCGGTTTGGCAGATAACCTTGCACGCCGCGCTTCCGCTGGTTCTTTTGCTATTTTGGCACCGTGGCAGACGCGAGCCGTTGTATCGCCAGCGGATCGGCGAACGGTTCGGGTTTGGGCCTGTTGCGCCGCACGGATGTATCTGGATTTTTGCGGCGTCTTTGGGCGAAACTCGCGCGGTCAGCCCGCTGGTGCGTGAATTTCTGGCCCATGGGCATATGATCCTGCTAACCCACTCCTCGGCGGCGGGGTTGCGCGAGGGGCAGCGCCTTTTTGACGACCCTGGGGTGATCCATCGCTATGTTCCACTTGATCTGAATTGGGCGGTGCGCCGGATGTTGCGCCGCGCCCGCCCTGCCCTTGGGTTGATTGTCGAATCCGAACTTTGGCCAGCGCAGCTTTTGATCGCGCGGCGGTTGGGCATTCCCATGGCACAGGTGAATGGCAACCTTCTGGACCGTACCATCACGCGGGACGCCGGCCGATTTGGCGGCGCACGGTTAGAGCTTTTGCAACTGTTTTCCATCATCCTCACCAAATCCGAGGTTTATCGCGCGCGCTATATCCGTGCGGGCGTGTGTGCCCAACGCATTCTGATTGTCGGTGAGTTGAAATTCGATCAGGCGATTGAGCCGAAACAGATCGCCTTTGGGCGCGCCCTGAAAGCCGATGCTTGGGGAGCCGCCCCGATCCTGTTGATCGCCAGCTCGGTCGAGGCCGAAGAGCAGATGCTGCTGACGATGTTGCGTGAGTTGTGCGCCCGGTCGAATGCACTGCGCATTATTTGGGCGCCGCGCAGCCCACAGCGGTTTGACGCTGTGGCAAAGGCCCTGAACGACAACGGCATTTCATTTGAACGGCGCGCGCAACTGACACCGGATCAACCGCCGAAAACCGATGTTTTGTTGGCCGATTCGTTGGGCGAGATGAACATCTGGTACGCGGCCGCAGACCTCGTTTTTGTTGGCGGCAGCCTCGTCAATCACGGTGGCCATAACATTGTCGAGCCTTTGGCGCTGTGCAAACCGGTTGTCATGGGCGACAGCATTTTCGGCATCACCTTTCCCGCACACGAAGCCATCGCCGCCGGGGCGTTAAGGATTTTCCCCGACGCATCTGCATTGAGCGCTGAAATCGCGGACTTGATCGAAAACCCGACCGCATTGGCAGCAATGACCCGGTGCGCCGAAGGGTTTAACGACCAACACAAAGGCGCAAGCCGACGCAGCCTTGCGGCCCTGAAACAATGTCTGGAAAACTGATGCCGATTACCCTGCGCCCCGCCACCGCCGACGACAGTGCGCTGCTGTTGGATTTGCGCAATGCGCCCGATGTGCGCGCGGTTTCGATGGATTCAAATCCGATTGACACAGCAACACATCAGGCATGGTTTGACGCCGCCTTGGCCAACCCGTCGCGGACGATCCTTATCATACAAAAAGATGGTGCTGATCTGGGTATGGTCCGGTTTGATCGAAACGAAACTGCTGTTGAGGTCAGCATCGCCTTGGCCCAAATGGCGCGGGGTCGGGGAATTGGGCGGGCCGCATTGAAGATGGCCTTGGAAACCTGCCCTGTCAAAAATCTGCCATTTGTGGCCCGGATCAAGCCTGAGAATGCCGCAAGCCTTGCACTTTTTCAACAATCTGGCTTTAGTGCGACATCCGACCCCTTTGTTTACATTTGCCCGAGGACACCATGAGCGAACGCAGCCCCTATGACGAAATCATCGACCAGATCGAAGCCGTCCGCACCAAGAACAACAAGAACTGGATGGATATCCTGCGGCTGGCTTTTCGGTCATCGCCTGATGAGGCGGCGAAAATCCTGGCCGAAATCTATCGTCAGGATCAGGCGGTCAGCGATCTGGCGAAACAGCTGACAGGCCCGGCGAAGTAAGCAGCGCATACAACAGCTCGGCCCGGGCCCAATCTTCGGGTGTGTCGATGTCTTGCACCCGCCAGCGAGGCAGGTGAATGGGCACAGTCCCCGGGCCAAAAGGCGGCACATCGTTCAGCCATGCCGCACTGCGGCCCCAATAAAACTGTCCTGCATCGTGATAGGCCGGTTCCAGATCCTGACTGCGGGTGGTGTATTGGCTGGGGTCGAACATTTCCAACCGCCCCCCCACGATTTTCACCGCGCGCTGGATCGGGAAACCGAAACTGGTGACGGGCACGGCATAATCTGCGTCCCCCAACATGCCTGCGCCTGCCGCCAAATCCGTGGCCCGCACAAAAGGGGCCGTGGCATAAAGGCAGCATAAAACCTCAGGCATCGCGCCCTGATCCGCGCACCAGTTCAGCGCGTGTTTCACCACCGCGCCCGTGGTGGCAAAATCATCCGACAGCGCGGCGGGGCGCACAAACGGCACCTCGGCCCCATGGGCGCGGGCGACATCGGCGATGGCGGCGTCATCGGTTGACACGATGATCCGATCAAAACACCCCGCCTCTTTGGCGGCCTCAATTGACCAGGCGATCATCGGCTTGCCCGCGAAATCGCGAATATTCTTGCCCGGTATGCGTTTTGAACCGCCCCGCGCCGGAATCAGACACAGGGTCACTTCAACGCCTCGGCCAGTGTCGCCGTCACAAAATCCTGATCTGCCTCGCTCAATCCCGCATACAGCGGAATTGAAATTGCCTGGGCATAATACGCCTCGGACGCCGGGAAATCACCGGGGCCAAACCCATGCTCCTGCCAGTACGGTTGGGTATGCACCGGAATATAATGCACGTTCGCCAACACCCCCTGATCGCGCAAATGGTCAAACACCGCGCGCCGCCGCGCGGCGGCAACACGGATCACATAAAGATGAAACGACGACAGCACACCGGGCAACCGCCCGGGCCGCTGCAACGGCAAATCGGCCAACAGGGCATCATAGCGATCGGCCAGGTCATTGCGCCGCGCCACAAACGCGCCCAACCGCTGCATCTGTGCGACGCCCAGCGCCGCCTGCAATTCGGTCATCCGGTAATTCAGGCCCAGTTCGATCTGCTGGTAATACCATGCCCCATCGGGTTCATGGGTCATCAACGCCGGATCACGGGTGATCCCGTGACTGCGCAACCGCTCCATCCGCGCCGCAAGGGCCGGATCGTTGGTGGTGGCGGCACCGCCTTCGGCGGTGGTCACAATTTTCACCGGATGAAAGCTGAACACGCAGATATCCGAATGTTCACAGGCGCCAACCGCCCGGTCACCATAGCGCCCGCCAATGGCATGGCTGGCATCCTCAATCACTTTCACGCCATATTGCGTGGCCAACGCGCCAATCGCCGCCATATCACAGGATTGCCCGCACATATGCACCGGCGCGATGATTTTCGGCAGCGTGCCATCGCGCTTGGCGGCCTCCAATTTCGCCTCTAACGCCTTGGGGCACATGTTGAATGTGTCGGCGTCGATATCAACAAAATCAACCGATGCACCACACAGATGCCCGACATTCGCCGTTGCCACGAATGTGTTGGGCGACGTCCAAAGGGTATCGCCCGGCCCCAGATCCAGCGCCAGACAGGCAATGTGCAATGCCGATGTGGCCGAGTTTACGGCAACCGCGTGCGCCGCCCCGGTGGCCGCACAAATTGCCGCCTCAAACGCCGGAACCTGCGGCCCCTGGGTCAGGAAATCAGAGCGCAAGACATCGCTCACCGCATCAATATCGGCCTGTGTGATATCCTGCCTGCCATAGGGAATCATGGCGCGGAATCCGCAGCCATTTCAAGAAATGCTTCGCGGCTCAGCCATTCATCATTACTGCCTGAGTCGTAAACAAACCCCTGCTCAACCGGTGTACCGGTCTCGCCCAGCTTGTTCTCTGAAAAATCCGAACGAACGGCAAAGGTGATCGTCGGTTTGATCACGTAGTGGTCGTGAAATTCCAGGGTCAGATGGCTGTCATCGGCAGGGCACATCACTTCATGCAGCTTTTCACCCGGCCGGATACCGATAATTTTCTGGGGCAGATCGGGTGCCATGGCCGTGGCCAGTTCTGTCATTTTCATCGACGGAATTTTTGGCACGAAAATCTCGCCGCCGTGCATCCGCTCAAAATTGGTCAGAACAAACTGCACGCCCTGATCCAGAGTGATCATGAACCGGGTCATATCGGCATGGGTGATCGGCAATTCAGTGGCCCCTTGGGCGATCAACTGCCGGAAAAACGGCACAACAGATCCGCGTGACCCCACCACATTGCCATAGCGCACAGCGGCAAACCGGGTGCGGCGCGATCCGACCATGTTGTTGGCCGCAACAAACAATTTATCGCTGGCCAGCTTGGTCGCGCCATACAGGTTGACGGGATTCGCCGCCTTGTCGGTGGACAGGGCAATCACCCGATCCACCTCATTGGCCAGCGCCGCCTCAATCACGTTCTGCGCGCCGTGGATGTTGGTTTTCACCGCCTCGAACGGGTTGTATTCCGCTGCGGGCACCTGTTTCAACGCGGCGGCATGGATCACAAAATCCACCCCGTCCATCGCCTCTTTCAAACGCGCGCCATCACGGACATCGCCAATGAAATAACGCATTTGCGGTGCGTTATACACCTGCGCCATTTCATATTGCTTCAATTCATCGCGGGAAAATATGATCACCTTGTTGGGGGTGTAATCACGCAAAATATGCTCGACATATTTCTTGCCAAAACTGCCCGTGCCGCCAGTAATCAGGATGTTCTTGCCGTTGAACATTGGGTTCTCTCTTGTCAGTGTCGCGCCAGAGATAAAGGTTTGGCGCGCGGGATGCCATGCAAAAGCGAAAGGGCACAGCATGTTCAATCAATCCGATCTGGAAAAAGCCGCAACATTGGTACATCGGCACATGCCCCCGACCCCCGCTTATACCTGGCCGCTGCTGGGCGAAACGCTGGGGTGTACAGTGGTGGTGAAGCACGAAAACCACACGCCGACCGGCGCGTTCAAGGTGCGCGGTGCCTTTACCTTTATCGATTGGCTGACCCGCACCCACCCCGACTGCCCCGGTATCGTCACAGCGACCCGCGGCAACCATGGCCAAGGTCAGGCACTGGCCGCAACCGCCGCCGGTCTGCGCGCGCTGGTCTATGTGCCCAAAGGCAATTCGGTCGAAAAAAACGCCGCCATGCGGGCCTTTGGCGCTGAGCTGGTGGAGTTTGGCGATGATTTCGATACCGCAAGACAAGAGGCCATGCGCGTGGGTGAACAACAAGGGCTGTTCGCGGTGCCGCCGTTTCACCCTGAATTGGTGCGCGGCGTCGCCACCTACGGGTACGAACTGCTCACGGCTCATCCCGATCTTGACACGATCTATGTGCCGATCGGGTGTGGCTCGGGAATTTGCGGCACGATCATCGCGCGCGATGCACTGGGGCTGGGCACCAAAATTGTCGGCGTGGTCAGCGAAAACGCCCAAACCGCAAAGCTGTCGGCAGACGTCGGCGCGCTGATCGAAACCGAAACCGCCGCCACCTTTGCCGATGGTATGGCGGTGCGTGTGCCGGTTCAGGCGGCCTTGGATATCTACGCCAAAGGTGCCGAGCGGATCATCACCGTGTCCGATGATGAAATCGCCGAAGCGATCCGCACCTATTACCATACCACCCACAACCTGGCCGAAGGCGCCGGTGCCGCGCCCTTGGCCGGGTTAATGCAAGAACGCGCCGCGATGCGGGGCAAAAAGGTTGGTGTCATCCTGTGCGGTGGCAATATCGACACCGCCTGGATGGCCCAGATCCTTCAGGGCAAAACGCCCAAGCCATAGGCCCATTTTCGTTTTGAAAATATCCTCGGGGGGCAAGGGGGCAGACGCCCCCATTTCCCCGGCCAGCCCCACGCGCACCGCTAAACCCAGACGCGCGCCCGCGCCTCCAGCGCCGATAACCGCGCTCTCACCTCCTCACCCACCGGCCCGGGGCGGGGCGCGTCGGCCAAGGTGGTAAACCAATGGACCGGGGGCGTTTTGCCATCGCGGTGCCCGGTCCAAACCAACCCGCGCAGCACCGCCTGCGCCGCCTCGGGCAGATGATCGGGCACCTCATACCCGTTCAGCGCCGCCCAAACCCGCGCCCAGCACCGTCCGACGGACCACGGATTGTATCCCCCTCCGCCCAATACCAACAGGCGGGGCGACAGTGCCCGCACCGCATTTACAACCGCCACATGGGCGTTGTTTGACAGGGTCAGGCGCGACAGCGGGTCTTCCAAAACCGCATCGGCGCCACATTGCAGCACAATCGCCTCGGGCCGGAACGCGGCCAGACGTGGCAGGATCAGACTATCCAGCACCGCCTGCATTTCGGTGTCGTTGAACCCGCGCGGCACCGGCAGGTTCCACACCTGCCCCGCGCCGCGATCCTGCAAATCACCGGTGAAGGGCCAACGCCGTTCTTCATGCACCGAAATCATCAACACATCCGCGTCATCGCCCAATCCATGTTCGACCCCGTCAGGATGATGCGCGTCGATATCCACATAGGCCACGCGCCGCACACCCGCATCACGCAGCGATAGAACCGCCAGAACCGGATCATTGAGATAGCAAAATCCATTGGCACGGTCCGGCATCCCATGATGGGTACCACCGCCGGGCGAATGCACCACCCCCCCATCGCGCAACATCTGCCCCGCCAAAATCGACCCGCCCGCCGCCGTGGCCGGACGGCGAAACATTTCCGGAAAAATCGGGTTTGATGGCGTCGCGATATTGTATGTTTTCCGCAGATCAGGCGCGATGATCTCACCCGCTTCGGCACGTTGCAACACCGCCAGATACGCAGGATCATGCCAGGCCTGCAGCGCGGCGGGCCGGGCGCGCGGGCTGTTCACATACTGACCGGGCTGAAACCACCCCATCGCCCGCGCCAGATCAATCACCGTTGACACCCGCGCCACGCGCAACGGGTGATGCGCGCCATAGCTTGATCCGCGATAGATGTTGGCACCGATAAACCGGGGCATGGCCGATAAAGAAGGAGAATTCGCACTCATTCCAAGCGATGTAAGCGCAACTGTGCCGTGGTCAACGGCGCACAACGTTTGCATTATCAATTTGTTATGCTAAATTCCTTAGATAAATAAGGGAACGCTGGACAACCAGCGGTGACAAATCGGTGCAGCAAAAACAAATGTCAAAGGAAAGCGTAAATCAACTCGACCTGAAGCCGGATCAAAAACGCGAGGTGCGCACGCAGTTCGGCGCGCTGTGCTGGCGGCGTCACAATGGTGAGGTTCAGGTATTGCTGATCACAACACGGCGCACCAAACGGTGGATCGTGCCCAAAGGCTGGCCCATGGGCGGCGAAACCCCTGCAGGCGCCGCCGCTGTCGAAGCGTTTGAAGAGGCTGGCGTTGAAGGCAAATTATACGACACCTGCCTTGGCATGTATGCCTATACCAAAGAGATGGAAGGCGACGATCTGCCCTGTGTCGTGGCGGTTTTTCCGCTCAAGGTCACGAAAAAGCACAAGGATTGGCCCGAAGCCCACGAGCGGACGCGCCAATGGTTCAGCCCGAAAAAGGCCGCACAATTGGTTCAGGAGCCTGAGCTCAAACGTATTTTGCGCACCTTTGATCCAAAGACGCTGGTTTAACACCGCCACCGGCCCTAAATATTGATGCACAGGGCCCTGCAAAAGGGCAAAGGGGGCCAGATGATCCGCTATGCGCTAAAATGCTCGAACAATCATGACTTTGATAGTTGGTTCGCCTCAAGTGCGGCCTATGACACGTTGCGCACAGCGGGCATGGTCACCTGCCCCACATGCGGCGATGGCCTGATCGAAAAGGCACTGATGGCGCCGCGTGTGCGCACAACGGACACGGGCGAAGAGCGCCCCGTTGCCCTGTCTGGCCCGTCCACTGATCCGGCCGCCGCCGCGATTGCCAAATTGCGCAAGGAAATTGAAAAGAACGCCGATGATGTCGGTCAAAATTTCGTGTCCGAGGCGCGCGCGATGCATTTGGGCGATAAACCCTCACGCTCGATCTTTGGTCAGGCAAAACCGGATGAGGCGCGCAAACTGGTGGAAGATGGCGTGCCGATCCTGCCTTTGCCGTTCATTCCCAGTCGCAAGACCAATTAAGGGCCTTACAATGGATGTTCTGATCACCGGAGCCAATCGCGGTATCGGTGCCGCGCTTTTGGCCGACTATCGCGCGTCGGGTTATGCCGCCCAAGGCACCGCGCGCAACGACCCGGCACTGTTGCCATTGGATGTCAGCGATCCGGCCAGCGTGCGGGCTTTGGCCAAAAGTCTGGGCAATACGCCCTTGCCGCTGCTTGTCTGCAATGCCGGGATCTATCTGGACAAGGGGCATGATCTGACCGCCGGTTTCGCGCCCGATCTGTGGGGTGAAACATTCGCCGTCAACGTCACCGGTGTTTTTCTGACCATTCAGGCGCTGCTGCCCAATATCCGCGCGGCCCGTGGCAAGATCGCGATTATCTCCAGCCAGATGGCAAGCCAGGAATTGGCACCGGGCGGCTCTTATATCTATCGCGCGTCCAAGGCGGCGGCGCTGAATCTCGGGCGCAATCTGGCAACCGATCTGAAATCCGAAGGCATCGCCGTGGGCATTTACCACCCCGGATGGGTGCAAACCGATATGGGGGGCGAGAGTGCCGCTGTCACACCGCAGGACGCGGCGCGCGGCCTGCGCACACGGTTTGACGCATTATCCCCCGCCACAACCGGGTGTTTTGAAACCTGGGATGGCCGCGCCCACCCGCTTTAAGCATACCCTTGCCTCGCCCCGGCACAGCCCGTAAACAGCCCGCGAACCTGAGCTTTACGGACCCATGCCCATGACACGACTGGTAATGAAATTCGGCGGCACCTCCGTCGCCACGCTGGACCGGATCAAACGGGTCGCCAAACGGATTGGCCGCGAGGTGGCCAATGGTCACGAAGTGATCGTGATCGTGTCGGCAATGGCAGGCAAGACCAATGAACTGGTCGGCTGGGTCAACGAAACATCGCCGTTTTACGACGCCCGCGAATATGACGCCGTGGTGTCCAGCGGCGAAAATGTCACCGCCGGGCTAATGGCGCTGACCCTTCAGGAAATGGATATTCCGGCGCGCAGCTGGCAAGGCTGGCAGGTGCCATTGCTGACCAATGGCACCCACGGCGCGGCGCGTATTCTGGATATTCCGACCGCCAATATGGATGCCAAATTCGCCGAAGGCATGAAAGTGGCCGTGGTCGCCGGTTTTCAGGGCATCAGCCCCGAAGGCCGCATCACCACCCTTGGGCGTGGCGGCTCGGACACCACCGCCGTGGCCTTTGCCGCCGCCCATAATGCGGTGCGGTGCGATATTTATACCGATGTCGATGGGGTTTACACCACCGACCCCCGGGTCAGCAGCAAGGCGCGCAAACTCGACCGGATCGCGTTTGAGGAAATGTTGGAACTGGCCAGTCTGGGCGCCAAGGTTCTGCAAACCCGCAGCGTTGAATTGGCCATGCGGTTCAAGGTGAAACTGCGTGTCCTGTCCAGCTTTGATGAATACGATGAAACCGCAGGAACCCTGGTCTGCGATGAGGAGGAAATCATGGAATCCAAGGCCGTGGCCGGTGTCGCCTTTTCGCGCGACGAGGCAAAAATGACGCTGATTTCAGTGGCCGACAAACCCGGCATCGCCGCCGCCATTTTCGGCCCCCTGGCCGAAACCGGCGTGAATGTGGACATGATCGTGCAAAACATCAGTGAAGAGGGGCGCACGGATATGACGTTTTCCTGCCCCGTCGATCATGTGGACCGCGCAACCAAGGCCATGGAAAGCGCCCGTGCCAGCGGTGCGATTGATTATTCCGAACTGGTGGCTGACAAGGACGTGGCCAAAATTTCGGTCGTGGGGATCGGCATGCGCAGCCATGCAGGCGTGGCAGCGCGCATGTTTGAATCCTTGCGCGATGAAGGCATCAACATCAAGGTCATCACCACATCGGAAATCAAGATTTCCGTGTTGATCGACCGGAAATATATGGAGCTGGCGGTGCAGGCGCTGCACGATTGTTTCGAGCTGGAAAAAGTCTGACATCACAACCTTTGTGATAAAACAGTTGCCAAACTGTTACGCATTCGGGCTATCCTTTCCCTGATCATTGATGAAGGGATACCCGATGCGCCGCCTATTCGCCCTATCGCTTGCCGCCTGCCTTTTACCGCTGAGCGCCCTGGCCCAAGGGTTTGATGTAACCGTTCTGGGCGCCACGGGCGGCATTCAGGATGGTAATCTTTCGGCCTTCATGATTGCCCCCCATGGCGACGCGCGCGCAGTTACCTGTGATGCCGGCGCGCTGGTGGCCGGGCTGATCGCCGCCGAAGCGGCCGGAAACCTTGGTGCGATCACTGTGCCAGAGGGGTCGGATTACACCCGCGTCGGCCATACCCTGACCGATGTGATCCGCGGCTATATGATCAGCCATGCCCATATGGATCACATCGCCGGGCTGATTGTGGCCTCACCCGATGACAGCGCCAAACCGATTTACGCGATCCAGTCGGTCCATGATGATTTCGCCGACAGCATTTTCAACTGGGTCGCCTGGCCCAATTTTGGCACCACGGGCGCCGAACCGCGCCTTGGCAAATACGCGGCCACCGTTCTGACACCCGGCGCGCCAGTGCCAATTGCCGATACTGAAATGACGGTCACCGCTTATCCCCTGGCCCACAGCGGGCGCGATTCAACCGCGTTTCTGGTGCAATCGGGCGATGATGCGCTGCTGTGTCTGGGCGATACCGGCCCCGACCGCGTGAACAACAGCGGCAATCTGGCCGCGTTGTGGCAGGCCACCGCGCCGCTGGCGGCATCCGGCGCGCTGAAAGGCATCATCATCGAAAGCTCGTACACGTCCGAACGGCCCGATACCCTGTTGTTTGGTCACCTCACCCCCCGGTTGATCATGGATGAACTGGCCGTGCTTGCCAAACATGCAGGCGGCACCGACAGTCTGAAAGATCTGCCAATCATCATCAGTCACGTCAAATATTCCTTGCGCACGGGGCCCAGCCCACGTGACATCATCACGGATGAGTTGAACAAGATGAACACCCTCGGCCTAAAGATCATCATGCCGGTTCAGGGCGATCTGTACCGTCTGGGCGGTTGACACAACCGCCGGGCGATCTGCGACATCTGGCGCAACCCATCGTAAAACACGTTTCGCTTGCTGGCGCAGTGTGATTTAACGAACGCGGCCCTGATCTGTGAGTATTTGCAAACCGATGTTCCAAAGCACCCAAACCGAAAGCCGCAAACTTCTGGGTCGTCTGCGCGAAGCCTTGGCCGAGGACAGCGCCGGGCAAACCCGATTGGACAAGATCACCGCCCTGACCGCAGATTCCATGCGCACCGAAGTGTGTTCCATCTATCTGTTTCGCGATGCCGACACGCTTGAGCTGTGCGGCACCGAAGGGCTGAACCCCGACGCCGTACACCAAACCAGGATGCGCATGGGCGAAGGATTGGTGGGCCGCGTTGCCAAAACCGGCCAGCCGATCAACAGCGCCAACGCCCCACAAGAGCGCGGCTTCCGCTTCATGCCCGAAACCGGCGAAGAGATTTATTCATCCTTCCTTGGTGTGCCAATCCAAAGACTGGGCGAACGGTTGGGCGTTCTGGTCGTCCAAGGCAAGGAGGCGCGCAAATTCAGCGACGATGAAACCTACGCGCTTGAGGTTGTGGCGATGGTTCTGGCCGAAATGACCGAACTGGGCGCCTTTGTCGGAGAGGGCGCGGCCCTGTCCGCGCGCCATCAGAATTCGGTCATGTTTCGCGGCACCGTCGGGCAGGAAGGCACCGCAGACGGCTATGTGTACCTGCACGAACCACGCGTTGTTGTCACCAACCCCATCGCCGACGATCCAGCCAGCGAATCAGAACGCCTGACCACGGCAGTTGATAAACTGCGGGTGTCCGTCGATGAAATGATGGGCCACACGATAACCGGCGATAAAGACAGCCGCCAGGTTCTTGAAACATACCGCATGTTTGCCAATTCACGCAGCTGGATGCGGCGGATGCAAGAAGACATCGCGCTGGGCCTGTCCGCCGAGGCCGCGGTTGAAAAGGAACAATCCAGCGCCCGCGCGCGTCTGCGCTCGGTTCCCGATCCCTATCTGCGCGAACGGCTGCACGATCTGGATGACCTGTCCAATCGCCTGCTGCGCATTCTGACCGGGCAAGGCGGCGAGACCGGCGCCGAAATGCCCGACCGCCCGATTCTGGTGGCGCGCAACATCGGCCCCGGCGAATTGCTCGAATACGGGCGCAAACTGCGCGGCATCGTGCTTGAACAAGGCTCGGTCGGCAGCCACGCCGCGATTGTCGCACGCGCCCTGGCGATTCCCCTGGTCATTCATGCCGAACGCATCACCGCCGAGGCATTGAACGGAGATCGGATTCTGGTTGATGGCGATCAAGGCATCGCCCATCTGCGCCCCGAAGACAGCGTCGCCACGGCCTTTCGCGACAAGATCGCCATGCAGGCCAGCGCTCAGGAACGCTATGCCAGCATCCGCGATGAACCCGCCACCGCCCAATGCGGCACCACAATCAGCCTGATGATGAACGCGGGCCTGATGGCCGATTTGCCATCGCTGGAAAACTCAGGCGCCGAAGGCGTGGGCCTTTTCCGCACCGAACTGCAATTCCTGATCCGCAGTCATATCCCCCGCCGGGGCGAACTGGCCGCACTTTATTCCCGCGTGATTGACGCCGCCAAGGGTCGGCCGGTGGTGTTTCGCACCCTTGATATCGGGTCCGACAAAGTGCTGTCGTATATGAAACCACAGGATGACGAACCCAACCCCGCGCTGGGCTGGCGGGCGATCCGGGTGGGCCTGGACAAACCCGGCGTCATGCGCATGCAGCTTCAGGCGCTGATCCGGGCGGCCAACGGTCGGCCTTTGTCGGTGATGTTTCCCTTTGTCGCGCAATTTGATGAATACCGCGCGGGCCACCAACACGTCATGGAAGCGCTTGAGCGCGAGAAAAAGCTGGGCCATGCTCTGCCCTCGGATGTGAAAATCGGCGCAATGCTGGAAACGCCATCCCTGGCCTTTGCGCCACGACAGTTCTTTGAAATGGCCGATTTCATCTCGATCGGTGGCAACGATCTGAAACAGTTCTTCTTTGCCGCCGACCGTGAAAACGAACGCGTGCGCCGCCGCTATGACACGCTGAACGTCTCGTTCCTGTCGATGATCGAACATATCGTCGACCGCTGCAATGAAACCAGCACACCGGTATCCTTCTGCGGCGAAGACGCCGGCCGCCCGATCGAGGCAATGTGTTTCGCAGCCATGGGCCTGCGCACCCTGTCAATGCGCCCCGCTTCAATCGGCCCCGTCAAACACCTGTTGCGCCGGGTCAATCTGAGCGATGCGAAAACCGTCATCGAAACCGCCCGCGCCAGCGGCGAACAGTCGGTGCGCGGCCACGTTATCGAGTGGCTGCGCCAATTGAACTAGGGCCTTTTTCTTGCCTTAAATATCCAAAAAACCGATCATTCAGCGCCGCCATACACATGGCACGCGCCGCTCAGCGCCACGCGCCAATCAAAATATCGCGTGGCGCGCAAGCGCCTCCATTTGCTTAAGGCTGACCATCATTTCAGCGTCTTGGGCGGATCCACCAGCAATCTGAATTCGCGCAGCAATACTTCAACGTCCACATCACCGTCGCGTGCCAGCGCGCGTAATCCGAAATACACCCGCGCCATTTCCTGATAATAACTGGTAAAGGCATAATTCGTCGCCGCCCCTGCCACCGCTCCGATCACCGGAACGGTTTGTGTGGCCAATTTCTGCCCCATGACCACGGCCAGCCGTGGCGCAATCCGCGCGATCAACCCATGTACCGCAGGCCCGGTCAGGGTGATCCGCGTGGTCAGAAACGCAATATCGGTGCCATCGTCGCGGGCCAGCGGGCCAGCGGCGGAAAACACCTGCAGACACTGCATCCGCACCACTTCGTTTGTCGGATCAAATTTGTAATCCGCCGCAATTCCTTGAATGGCGCGCAGCAAAACCGTGGTCGTGACCGGAAGTTCCGCCAATGCCGTGGGCAGGCCCCCTGCCCCGCCAGCGGCGCCCATGGCCGTGGTCACAACAGTGTTCAACCAATCCGCGCGGTCAGAAACAGACGCGCGTGATCGGCTCGCCGCGTTGAACGCCACCTCAAGCGCGCTGCGCGTGGCGCCGTCCAGCCCCTGGCGCACGGACATCGGCAATTTCCCGATCAGATTTTCGGCCTGGCCCCCGACAAGGGCCAAAACCTGCATGCCGATCCCATCGGCACTTTTGAACCGGCGCGCCAGCGATTGCAGCGCGGCGCGTGTTTCGGGGTCCAATTCGCCCATGTCGGGCGGGTCTTTTACATCATTCTGGGTCATATCGGTTAAATGGGATGCCAATGTCGGTTTGGCAAGTCACCTGGCCTTTTCCACCCGGCCGCTCACACCATCCCAGGCGCCGGGATGCAGCGCCAGGCCCAAAACCCGGTCCGGATTGGTCGGCGGCGGCATTTCCACCCCCTCAAGGCGCGAAAATCCAAAGCGCCCGTAATAAGGCGCATCTCCCACCAACATCACCCGCTCCCACCCCAATGGCCCGGCCAGCGCCAGGCTCTCCATCATCACCAGCGCGCCCAGACCTTCGCCCTGGTGGGTGGGGTGCACCGCAATCGGACCCAGCAACAGCGCCGGTTTATCGCCGATCCGCACCGGCCAATATCGGATCACCGCCGCCAAGGCGCCGTGTTCATTCCGCGCCACCAGACACAAATCGCGCACCGGCGGCACCCCATCGCGCAACCGATACGACGACAGCGCCTCGCGCCCGGGCGCGAAACACAGGTCATACAGCGCCTCAACCTCCCACCAGTCCTCTGGCGTTTCTTCGTCTAGCCGGATCACCCCTGCCCCCTGTTCGCACTGGCCAGCGGGGTATCACGGGGTTAACACCGGTTCAAACCGCATTAGCCCTGAGGATGCCAAATGTTCTATCACCCCAAGGATGGCCACGGCCTGCCCCATAATCCGTTCAACGCCATCGTAACGCCGCGCCCGATTGGCTGGATCAGCACAAGGGGCAGCGATGGTCAGGAAAACCTGGCACCCTATTCGTTTTTCAACGCTGTTGCCTATGTCCCGCCGCAGGTAATGTTTGCCAGCACCAGCGCCAAACCCGACCGTGACGGCACCAAAGACAGCGTTGCAAATATCCGCGACACCGGCGTGTTCTGTGTCAACATGGTGGAATACGCCATGCGCGACGCAATGAACCTGACATCGGGGCCATGGCCGCGGGATGTGGATGAATTCACCAAGGCCGGGATCACCCGCGCCGAATGCGACACGATTGCGTGTTCGCGCGTCGCCAACGCCCCTGCCAATCTGGAATGCAGGTTGACCCAGATATTGCAGCTCCCCGGAGAGGCCAATTTCGCCGTCTTTGGCGAGGTGATCGGCGTTCACCTGCGCGACGATTGCATCATCGACGGCATCTTTGACGTGACCACATTTCAACCCCTGACGCGCCTTGGCTATCGCGATTATTCCCATGTGCGCGATGTGTTTTCCCTGAAACGCCCCGGTGAATCGTGAAGGCACCTCTGCCAGATCCCACTGCGCGCCATCCGATCATTCTGCCCGATGGCACGCCCCACGCGGGCACAGTGCACCTGTCGCAATGCCCCCGACCGGTACAATTTGAGGTGGGCGATTATACCTATGCGTCGGATTTCGATCCGCCCGATACGCCCGAAGGCTGGGCGACCCGGCTTGCCCCGTATCTGTTTGCGTTTTCGAAAGAAACCCTGCGCATCGGCAGGTTTTGCCAGATTGCGCATGGTGTGCGGTTCATCACCGCATCGGCCAACCACGCCACCACCGGGATCAGCACGTTCCCGTTTCAGGTGTTTGATACCGCCCGCGACAGCACCATCGCCCCCGACACCCGCGACACGGTGATCGGCCATGATGTGTGGTTGGGGTATGGTGCCATCGTGCTGCCGGGTGCGCAGATCGGCAATGGTGTGATTGTCGGGGCGGGGGCGGTGGTGCGCGGCACCGTGCCCGATTATGCCATTGTCACCGGCAACCCTGCTGCAATCGTAAAAATGCGGTTTTCTGCGGCCCAGATCGACATGTTGAACGACGTGGCATGGTGGCATTGGCCGACTGAGAAAATCGCACGCCACATTACGTTGATCGAACAGGGCGACGTCGCCGCATTGGCGCGGGCGGTAAACCCAAACTAAACGCGGCGAATGTTGCCAATCAGACGCCGCGCCCTTCGCGGGGCCTAGTGCCCCGCGCCCAACTGACCCGTGCGCACGCCGTAATCGGTGGCGATCTGGTAATCGGGGTCATCATCGCTATCCACCATCAATTGGCCCGCTTTGGTCAACAATTCATGGCAGTCGCGGCTGAGGTGGCGCAATTGCAACCGTTTGCCTGCGGCCTCATATTTCGCCGCCATCGCCTCGATCGCGGTCAGGGCGGATTGGTCGGCAACCCGGCTGTCGGCAAAATCAACGATCACCACTTCAGGGTCGGCCTGCGGCGTGAACAATTCGGTGAACCCATCGGTCGAGCCAAAAAACAGCGGCCCCTGCACCTGATATACCTTGGCCCCTTCCGGCGTGACATAGGTTTTGGCGTGAATTCGGCTGGCATTCTGCCAGGCATAGGCCAAGGCCGACACGATCACACCCACCACAACCGCCGTGGCCAGATCGGTCAGCACCGTAACCACCGTAACCAGCACAATCACAAACGAATCGGTCAGCGGCACCTTGCGCAGGATCATCAGACTGTTCCAGGCGAAGGTGCCAATCACCACCATGAACATCACCCCGACCAAAGCGGCCAGAGGGATGATTTCAATTACCGGGCTGGCCACCACGATAAACGTCAGCAAAAACAGCGCCGCCGCCACCCCGGCAATGCGCGTGCGCCCACCGGATTTGACGTTGATCATCGACTGCCCAATCATCGCACAGCCGCCCATGCCACCGAAAAAGCCGGTCACGGTATTGGCCACACCCTGGGCCACACATTCCTGACTGGCCCCGCCGCGGTTGCCAGTGATTTCACCCACAAGGTTCAGGGTCAGCAAACTTTCGATCAGACCAATCGCCGCAAGGATCAGCGCATAAGGTAAAATAATCGCAAAGGTTTCATAGGTCAGCGGCACCATGGGAATGTGAAAGCTGGGCAAACCGCCCTGAATGCTGGCCAAATCACCCACGCGCGGCACGTCGATGCCAAAAATGATCACGATTCCCGCAACAATCCCGATCCCGGCCAAAGGCGCGGGAATGGCCGAGGTCAGGCGCGGCATCACCCAGATGATGAACATGGTCAGCGCGGTCAGACCCAGCATCACAACCAGGGGCCAGCCTGACATCCACTGTCCACCGGTCATCCCATGCGCGCCCACCTCGGCCGTGCCTGGCACCTGAAACTGGGTCAACTGGGCCAGAAAAATCACGATGGCCAGCCCGTTCACAAAGCCCAACATCACCGGATGGGGCACAAGGCGAATGAATTTGCCCCATTTCATCACCCCGACGAAAATCTGGATTGCCCCCATCAACACAACCGTCGCGAACAGATATTCCACCCCGTGTTGCGCCACGAGTGATACCATCACCACCGCCAAAGCGCCCGTCGCGCCCGAAATCATGCCAGGCCGCCCGCCGATCAGCGCCGTGATCAGCCCGACGATAAACGCCGCATAAAGCCCCACCAACGGATGCACCCCTGCCACAAAAGCAAAGGCCACCGCCTCGGGGACCAGGGCCAGGGCCACGGTCAAACCTGACAAAACCTCGATCTTGATGCGGTTGGCGTTCAGATCGACACTGGTTTCGTCACGTTTGAAGGCTTCGCCAAATGCTGCCATGAGTGATCGCGCCACAGATGTACCTCGTCATGAATTTCGGGATTTTTTGATATGTTGCGCCGCCATATCAACACGGGGCGCAAAAGGCACGGCCTTTTTTCACAGTTCCCGGCGCTGTATCCCACGTTTCAACTGCCGAACGTATTTTCAGCGGTTGAGCAACCCAAGGTTTGCATCCGCCGCCCGGCGCGCTAAACCGGTCAACGGATCACATCGAATGGGAGAGATCATGGCGCAGACAATGCTGGGAATCATCGGCGGTTCGGGCCTGTATGACATCGACGGGCTGACCGATGCCAAATGGGTCACTGTCACCGGCCCCTGGGGTGCGCCATCCGACGATATCCTGACCGGCACCCTGGATGGCGTGGCCATGGCGTTTTTACCCCGCCACGGGCGCGGTCATGTCCATTCGCCCAGCACCGTGCCCTATCGCGCCAATATCGACGCGCTGAAACGGTTGGGCGTTTCCGATGTGATTTCCGTATCGGCCTGCGGGTCGTTCCGGGAAAACATGGCACCGGGCGATTTTGTGATCGTCGATCAATTCATCGACCGCACCTTTGCGCGCGAGAAATCGTTTTTTGGCACTGGCTGTGTTGCCCATGTCAGCGTGGCGCACCCCACCTGCCCCCGTCTGGGCGCAGCCTGTTTGCAGGCGGCGCGCGATCAGGGCGTAACCGTGCATGACGGCGGCACCTATCTGGCGATGGAGGGGCCGCAATTTTCATCGGTTGCCGAATCCAAGATGTATCGCGAATGGGGCTGTGACGTGATCGGCATGACCAATATGCCCGAGGCGAAATTGGCCCGCGAGGCCGAGCTGTGCTATGCCTCAATCGCGATGATCACTGATTATGACAGCTGGCATCCCGATCATGGCGCGGTCGACATCACCGCGATCCTCACCACATTGCAGGGCAATTCGGCCAACGCCAAAGGTCTGGTTGCCCGCCTGCCCGCCCTTCTGGGGGGCAACCGCGCGCCCTGCCCCCATGGGTGTGACCACGCATTGGAATATGCGATCATGACCGCGCCAGAAAAACGCGACGCCGCACTGGTTGGCAAACTTGATGCGGTCGCGGGCCGCGTTCTTGCCTGATTCACCCTTTGAAAGATTGTACCATGGCCAAAACTGTTCGCGATTACATTCGCACCATCGTTGATTTCCCCCATGAAGGTATCCTGTTTCGCGATGTCACCACCCTGTTTGCCGACCCGCGCGGGTTTCGCATGTGTGTCGATCAGATGCTGCATCCCTACGCCGGGCAAGACATTGATATGGTGATCGGGCTTGAGGCCCGGGGGTTCATTTTGGGTGGTGCGATTGCGCACCAATTGGGCACCGGGTTTGTGCCAGTCCGCAAAAAGGGCAAATTGCCCGGCACCACGATCAGCCAGGATTACAAACTGGAATACGGTGAGGCGATTGTCGAAATTCACGACGATGCGCTGAAACCCGGCGACAAGGTGTTGGTGGTGGATGATCTGTTGGCCACCGGCGGCACTGCCGGGGCCGGTATTTCGCTGATCCAACGTCTGGGGGCCGAAATCGTCGGCTGTGCCTTTATCGTTGATCTGCCTGAATTGGGCGGGCGCAAGGTGCTGGAGGATCTGGGCATGGATGTCCATGCCCTGTGCACATTTGACGGAGCGTAAGGCAGAGCCCTAACCGCGCAAAACCGCGCCGGGGTTCATGATGCCCTGGGGGTCAAGCGCGGCCTTGATCGCGCGCATGGCGGCCAATTTTGCCGGGTCGCCATAGCGTTCCAATTCCGGCACCTTCAACCGGCCAATGCCATGTTCGGCGCTGAATGATCCATCCATTTCCGCCACCAGATCGTTGATGCAATCCTTTAGGGTTTGCACCTGATTTGCATGATCGCCCGCACGCCCGCCTTTGGGCGCGAAGATGTTATAATGCAGGTTTCCATCGCCAAGATGGCCAAAACTATTGATCCGAAATTCGCCGATTTTGGCGATCTCCGCCTTTGCCCGCACCACAAATTCCGGAATCGCCGAAAGCGGCAGGGAAATATCGTTGGAGATAATCGCGCCGACGCGTTTGTTCGCCTCGGGAATGGTTTCGCGGATCGTCCAGAATTCATCGCGCTGTGTCAGCGAACTGGCAATTACCCCGTCTGTCACCAAATCCTGCTCGGCGCCCGCCTCAAAAATCGTTTCCAACAGCGCCGAGGGGTCTTGCGCCGCGCTGGTGCCCAGATCAATCAGCACCATCCATTCCGGGATTTCGGCAAAGGGTTGGCGGACCGGCAAATTGGCCTCGGCCAGAAACTCTAACCCCATGCTGTTGATCAATTCAAACGCCGATACGGTGCCGCCGCTGATGTCTTGTGCCAGAGATAGCAGCGTCAGCGCGGCGGCGGGGCTGTCAACCACCATCAGGGCCGCACCCTGGCGCACCGGGCGCGGCGACAGGCGCAGCGCGGCGGCGGTAATCACGCCCAACGTGCCTTCGGCCCCGATAAGCAGATGGCGCAGATCGTATCCGGTGTTATCCTTGCGCAATCGCCGCGCCCCGTGAAAGATGGAACCGTCAGGCAGCACCGCCTCAACCCCAAGGCACAATTCGCGCGCATTGCCATAGCGCAGCACATTAACCCCCCCGGCATTGGCCGACAGATTGCCACCGATACGGCACGTCCCCTCTGATGCCAAAGACAGCGGAAACAATCGGTCTTCCGCCTCGGCCGCGGCCTGAACATTGGCCAGAATCGCGCCCGCCTCAGCCAACAACACGTTTTCTTCGGGATAGATCGCGCGGATCGCGTCCATTTTCTCTAGCGACAGCAGGATCGGCGGCGCACCATCGGGCATGACCTGACCCCCAACCAATCCGGTGCCCCCGCCCCATGGCACAACGCCAATGCGGTGCTGCGCGGCAAAGCGGATCACCTGAGCCACCTGTTCGGTGTTGGCGGGCCGCACGGCACAGCCCGCGTGCCCGTGCCATTTGCCACGGGGTTCTTCCAGCTCGGCCGGGGTGGCGGGACGCACCGCGCCCGAAGGCAGCAACGCGGCAAGTTCGGTGGCAAGAGCCGGTGTCATCGGGGTAAGCATGGGCATATCAAATCCTACATGGTGCGGCGCTGCAACTGTTGATTATCCAACGGTGGTGCGGCCCCGCCGGTCACTGCGCAAATTGGAATAGAGCACGTGGTTGCACCATCTGCCGTTGATCTGCAGATAGCTTTGCGCGACACCTTCGTATTTGAAACCACTGCGTTCCAATGCCGCGCGCGATGCGGCGTTTTCGGCCAGGCACGCCGCCTCGACCCGGCTGATATCAACAACGTGAAACGCGTGATGTACCAATCCTGCGATGGCTTCGGCCATGTATCCCTGTCGGGCGTATTCGGCCCCGATCCAGTATCCCAATGTGCCCGATTGGGCCGGGCCGCGCCGGATGTTGTCCAGCGTGATCGCACCCAGCAGGGTGTCATCATCGCGCCGGATCAAAAACAATGGCATCGCCGTGCCATTGTGGATTGATCGCTGCGCCCAATAGACACGATTGGTAAAGCTTTTCCGCGTCAGATGGTCGGGCGACCAGGTCGGCTCCCATGGGATGAGAAAATCGGCGCTTTCCCGGCGCAGCGCGCTCCACGGGCGGTAATCGCCATGGTTTGGGGCGCGCAAGGTCAACCGTTCGGTATCGATGCGAACCTTGCGCCGCGACAAAAGCATCAGGCGGCAAGCCTTGCCGTGAGGGCGTCAAGCGTTGGCGCATTCTTGACAGGACCATAAAGCGCCATCGCCGCCGCCTTTTGCCCGGCCAGTTGCGCCGCGAAATCGCGCACATCACCGGTCGTCACCGCATCGATCCGGGCAATCGTTTCATCCAGATCAGGCACCCGATCCCAGATCGCAATCAACCGCGCCAGACGTTCGGCGCGCGACGATGGGCTTTCCAGCCCCATCAACAACCCGGCCTTCATCTGGGCCCGGGCACGGGCCACTTCCTCGGGGGCCATATCGGCGGCGGCACGGCCCAGTTCATCAACCGTCAGTTCGGCCAATTCGCCGATCTGGCCCGCACTTGTGCCGGCATAGACCGTGATCATGCCGGTATCTTCATAGGCGCCGGCCTGTGCAAAGATCGAATAGCACAGCCCACGCTTTTCGCGCACTTCCTGAAACAGCCGCGATGACATGCCGCCGCCCAACGCACTGGCATAAATCTGCGAGGTAAAGAACGCCGGGTCGCGATATCCCGGTGCCTCAAAGGCCAAGGTGAAATGCACCTGTTCCAGTTCACGCGCCTCACGGCGTTCCCCGCCGGAAAAGACCGCCGGCACAAAAGGTTTGGATTTGCGCGGTGCCAGATCGCCAAACAGTTTTTCCGCCGTTTTGACGATGGCATCATGATCCACAGCGCCGGCCGCGGCCAGGATCATCTCACCGGGGGCATAGCGTTCTTTGACAAATCCGGCGAGATCCGATTTCGAAAATGCGCTGACCCGTTCAGCCGGGCCCAAGATTGAGCGGCCAATCGGTTGATCGGGATAGGCCACCTCTTGCAACCAATCAAACACGATGTCGTCCGGCGTATCCAGTACCTGACCGATCTCTTGCAGGATCACGCCGCGCTCAATCTCGATCTCTTGGGGGTCAAACACCGGGTTCAGAACGATATCGGCAATCACATCCAGTGCCAAAGGCACGTCAGGTTCCAACACCCGGGCGTAATAGGCTGTCATTTCGCGGCTGGTATAGGCGTTGATATAGCCGCCGACATCCTCGATCGCCTCGGCAATCTGCAAGGCACTGCGCCGTTTGGTGCCTTTGAAAGCCATATGTTCCAGAAAATGCGCGATGCCGTTTTGTTCGGCCCGTTCGTGCCGCCCGCCCGCCGTGATCCAAACCCCGACCGAGGCTGACATAAGCCCCGGCATATGTTCTGTCACGATACGCAGTCCATTGGACAAGGTGTGGATTTGTACGGTCACTGGGAAATACGCTCGCGAATCAGGGATTGGATGGCAGACAGGGTGTTTGGCACCCGTGTCACGCGTTCGGGCCGGTCAAACAGATCGGCCATGCGCGGGGGCAGCGGCGGACGTGTGCCTGTGGCCGCCTCAACCGCATCGGGAAACTTGGCAGGATGGGCCGTGGCAAGGGTGATCATCGGAATCGCCGGATTCAGATGTTCACCGGCCACCTTGACCCCAACGGCGGAATGGGGGCACAGGGTTTCGCCGGTGGCGACGTGGATGGCGCGGATTGTGGCGGCGGTTTCTGCCTCGTCACACCGGCCCGAATCGAAATGTTCACGCAGGGATTGCAGCGCGCCTTGCGACACGGTGAACCCGCCTTGGGCCAATTCATCCATCAACTGGCGCACTGCCCCACCATCGCGGCCATAAGCATCAAACAGCGCCCGTTCGAAATTCGACGATACCTGAATATCCATCGACGGGCTGATCGTGGGTTCAACCCCCTGTTTCATATGCGCGCCACTGGCCAGGGTGCGATGCAAGATATCATTGCGGTTGGTTGCCACCACCAGACGATCAATCGGCAGACCCATCTTCTTGGCAATATAACCGGCAAAAATATCGCCGAAATTGCCAGTGGGCACAGTGAAACTCACCTTGCGATGCGGCGCACCCAGCGCCACAGCGGACGAAAAGTAATATACCACCTGCGCCAAAACCCGCGCCCAGTTGATTGAATTGATCGCGGTCAGCCCCACGCCATCACGAAACGCGAAATCGTTGAACATGGCCTTCACGGCGGCCTGACAATCATCAAAATCGCCATCCACCGCCAAGGCATGCACATTCGCCTCATCCGGGGTGGTCATTTGGCGGCGTTGCACATCCGACACCCGGCCATGGGGAAACAGGATAAACACATCCACCGCATCCAGACCCCGAAATGCCTCGATCGCGGCCGATCCGGTATCGCCCGATGTGGCGCCAACGATTGTGATCCGCTCGCCCTTGCGCGCCATCGCTTCCTGAAACAACTGGCCGATCAATTGCATGGCGAAATCCTTGAACGCCAAGGTCGGGCCATGAAACAGCTCTAACAGAAAATGACCGCTGCCCAGTTGCACTAAAGGCGCACGCGCCGCATGGCCAAACCCGGAATAAGCAGTCCCGATCAAACCGCGAAACACATCGTCGGGCAGGTCGACAAACGGGCGCATCACCCGAAACGCCACCTCTTCATAGGACAGGCCCGCCAATGCGGCAATATCACCCTGCGACATCTGCGGCACATCGCGCGGCACATACAGCCCGCCATCCCGCGCCAGCCCGGCCAACATGGCCTGTTCAAACCCCAATTCGGGCGCTTGGCCCCGTGTCGAGACATATTGCAACTGTCTTATCCTTCTGTCCGCTGGCGCGTCATACGCCAAAGGAAAAATCCTGTCATCCCCGCCCACACCAGAGCCAGCGAAAACCAGGTGATGGCATATCCTAAATGATCGTTGGGAATGCCAGTAGCCCCAACAGGAACCGGGCGGATCGGTGCATCGTCAAAGGCGCTTTCGCGCAACACGATCAAAACCGGCTCGGTCCCAAAATGATCGGCCATCGCTGCCAGATCACGCCCGAACCAAATGTTCTTTTCCAAATCAGGGTCGGGGGTGAATCCATCAATCTCATCGGGCCATAACAGATTGCCGGTTACAACCACCCGCTCGGTGGGGGCATCGGGCACCGCGCCTGCCACTGGCATGATGCCCCTGTCCAACAGCACCACACGGTCACCCAGATCAAAAGGCGATACAATCCGATAGCCCGCGCCAATGCCTTTTTGACTGACCAGAACACGCAACATATCAGGCAAAACCGTTCCGGCCGCGGTCACCGCAAGATACTGATCCACCTCGGCTGTCGGCGATACAGGCAAATCAACCGGCGCATCCGAAATACGCGCGGAAATCTCGGCCAGAACCCCCTCTTTCCAGGTCAGTCTTTGCATTTGCCACAGGCCTAGGGATAGCAATATCCCAAACCCGATCAGACCAAATCCCAACGGAAGGACGATACGCCCCATACACCCTGTCTCCAAAACCAAGGGGCGCCTGGGTTTCCCCGCGCCCCTCATTTCTGTTTTTCAAATATCCGCGCCGCAGGCCGCCTGCGTCAGCAGGCTCAGCTGCCCCAGACGTAGATCGCGGCGAACAGGAACAACCACACCACATCAACGAAATGCCAATACCAGGCGGCGGCTTCAAATCCGACGTGCTGTTCCTGGGTGAAATGCCCGGCCCGCACCCGCATATAACAAACAAACAGGAAGATCGTGCCGATCGCCACGTGAAAGCCGTGAAATCCCGTCGCCATAAAGAAGTTGGCGCCATAGATATTGCCCGAGAAACCAAACGCCGCGTGGCTGTATTCATAGACCTGGAAGATGGTGAATAGCACACCCAAGGCCACGGCCAGGATCAGGCCCGTCGCCATATCCTTGCGGTTGTTTTCATGGGCCAAGGCGTGGTGCGCCCATGTGGCGGCACAGCCAGACAACAACAGGATCAATGTGTTGATCAACGGCAAATGCCATGGATCGAATGTTTCAATGCCCGCGGGCGGCCAAACACCGTCCACGGCGGGGCTGTCGGGGCCCATGGGATACATCGCGTGTTTGAAGAACGACCAGAACCAGGCGGCGAAAAACATCACCTCGGAGACGATGAAAAACACGATGCCGTAACGCAGACCGATGCGCACAACCGGCGTGTGATCGCCTTGGTTGCCTTCGGTCACAACCTCGGACCACCAGCCGTACATCACGTACAGCACGCCCGCGAGGCCAATCAGAAACATCCAAGGGCCCATGTCATGAAACATCAGCACAGCGCCAAATAGCATGACAAAGCCAGCCAGCGCGCCAAAAAGCGGCCATACGGAGGGCGGCAGGATGTGGTAATCGTGGTTCTTTTCGTGCGCCATGGGCGTTCCCTCGTCTTGGGCCCTCTCGGGGCTTGCTATTATTGGCTAAGGCTGGCCTGCTCTTCGGGCAGGTCAATTTCGTAGAACGTGTACGACAATGTGATGTGTTTGACAAACTTCCCTTCGCGGTCGTCCACAATTTCTGGATCGACATAGAAAGTAACCGGCATCATCACACGTTCGCCGGGTTGCAGAATTTGCTCTTCAAAGCAAAAACAATCGATTTTGGTAAAGAAACCGCCAGCCTGAAACGGCGCAACGTTGTAGCTGGCCGATCCGGCGACCACACGGTCGGTGGGGTTATACGCCTCGTAAAAGGTCAGGCCGGTTTCACCGATGCGAATCTCCATCTGCCGTTGTACCGGCTTGAATTCCCACGGCATGCCCCGCTCGACCGAGCCGTCAAACCGCAATGCAATGGTCTGATCCAACACCTGATCCGCGCCAAGGCCAACGGCGGTCACACCGCCAAAGCCGGTCACGCGGCAGAACCAATCGTAAAATGGCACCGAGGCCCAGGCCAACGCGCCCATGATCACCACCAAACCGGCGGCTTGGGCGGCCGTTCTGGTTTTACCATCCGTCATTTGTCTGCCTCACCTTCCTGGGGCGCGATCAATTCGGGCCGCACCACATGATCGAACCCTTGAATGGCGCCCAGCTGTTTCACTTTTACAACGGTCAAGCCGAAAATGATCACGACAAACCCCACCAACAAAAGCCCGACGCCCATGTTTCGCGAGAATCGCCGTTTGTGCAGTTCATGTTCTGTCTTCATTGCCATCACAAAAACCCCACGGCGCGCAGGCTGGCATCGGCCAGCAGCGCCAGGAAATGTAAAAACAGGTACAGCAACGAGAACTGGAAAAACGATTTTTCGGTGCGGTATTTATCGGCTTCGGCCATGTTTTCATCGCGGCGCCAGATGTCATAGGCCCCTTTGACAAACCAGCCATTGGCCAGAACCGCCACCGTCAGATAAACAGGGCCGCCGATCTGGGTAAAACCCAGCCAAACCGCCAAAGGTGCCAACAGCAGGGTATAGACCAGAATGTGTTGGCGGGTCACCTTGCGGCCATGGGTAACGGTCAGCATCGGCACCCCGGCATTGTTGTAATCTTTTCTCAGGAACAGCGCCAAAGCCCAGAAATGCGGCGGCGTCCACATGAAGATAAGTGCAAACATCAACACCGCTTCCAACGAAACACTGCCCGTGGCCGCAACCCATCCGATCGCCGGGGGAAACGCCCCCGCCGCGCCGCCGATCACAATATTCTGTGGCGTCGAACGTTTCAGCCACATGGAATAGACCACAGCGTAAAAGAATATCGTGAACGCCAATAACCCGGCGGCCAAAAGGTTTGTGGCCAGACCCAGCATCACCACCGAAAACCCCGACAATGCCAGACCAAGCGACAGTGCGTCCTGGGCGCTGACCTTGCCGGCCGGAATTGGGCGGCGGGCGGTCCGGCTCATCACCGCGTCAATATCGGCATCCCACCACATGTTCAGCGCGCCCGAGGCCCCGGCCCCCACCGCAATGAACAAAACCGCGCAAAAGCCGATGATCGGATGCACCTGCACCGGCGCAACCATCAGTCCGACGAATGCCGTAAACACCACCAACGACATCACACGCGGTTTAAGCAACGCAAAGTAATCGCCAAATTGCGCTTCGTATTCTGCATCGATGATCGTGGCGTCAGTCATGTCATTCCCTATGGTTCGGGCGGTCCTTACGCGGGCGGCGGATGGCCCGCCGCCCAACGGTTATCGAATCGATGGCGGGCAGACCCCGCCGCGAATATCGATCAGTCGGCCAATGCCACCTGAACGCCGCTGTTCAGGGCGGGCGTACCGGCATATTCTTCGATCGCGCCTGTCAGCCATTGATCATATGCCTCTTGGCTTACCACTTTCACGGTGATTGGCATATAAGCATGGTCTTTGCCACAAAGCTCGGAACACTGGCCGAAATAGATACCCTCTTTTTCGGCCTTGAACCACAGTTCGGCCAAACGTCCGGGAATCCCGTCCTGTTTTACGCCAAAGGCGGGGATGGTCCAGGAATGGATCACGTCGCCACCGGTAACCTGCACCACGACGGTCTTGTTGACCGGCACGACCATGGCTGTGTCGGTCGCCAACAGATATTCCGCCTGAGTATAACCATAGTCTTCCAGCTCGTCGCGCTTCAACATGAAGCTGTCGAACACAAATTCGCTATCGGGATATTCATACGACCAGTACCACTGATACCCTGTCGCCTTGATCGTGACATCGGCTGTGGGAATCTCTTGTTGCTTGAACAAAACCGGCAGGGAAAACGCGCCGATGAACACGAGAATCACGATCGGCAGCACGGTCCAGGCAATTTCGACCGGTGTGTGATGCGAGAATTTCGCAGGCACCGGATTGGCCCGGCGATTGTGGCGAATTGCGACATAGGCCAGCAATACCGTGACCAGAACGGTGATCGCGGTGATGATCACCAGAATCATTCCATCCAACCAGTGAAGATCACGGGCCAATTCCGTAGCGGCGTATTGAAACCCCATTGCGCCATTTGTTGGCTTGCCAACAATTTCTAACCCATCAAGCCCGTCCTGGGCCCATGAGGCGGCACCCGTCAGGGCGGTGGTGCATCCGGCCAAAAGGCCCGCAACTTTGGTGTGAAAGCGCATATCCGGTTCCTGTTTATGGCTATGGGGGCGGCGTTGCCCCCGTTCGGGCCCCCCTTTGCAGGCAGTATCCCGTTGTGTTCCGCTGTTCTGAAACCATATTACAAGCAAAGGGACAAGCCAATCCAATGCGGCAATCAGCCACTTGGCCTGTTTTTATAGCGATTTTTTTGCAGGAGCGTCCATGTCCGACACAGTTTTCCGCCCGTTCGAAACCCATCTGGATCAAAAGACCGCCCTTGCAACCCTGCGCGCGGCCGTCGCCGGGGCCGATGACGGTGAATTATTTCTGGAGCGCAGCCGCGCCGAAGTGATCTCATTTGATGATGGGCGGGTGCGCACCGCCAGCTATAACGCGTCCGAAGGATTCGGGCTGCGCGCCGTGCGCGGCGAAACCGCCGGATATGCCCATTCCAGCGAAATATCAGAGGCGGCCCTGAAACGCGCCAGTGAAACCGCGCGTCTGGCGGTGGGTGATGGCGGCGGCACCCTGGCCGATGCCCCACGGGCCACCAACGTGAAATTGTATTCCGACAATGACCCGATGACTGACGCGGTATTTTCGGTAAAATTGGACACGCTGCGCGAAATCGATGCCTTTGCCCGCGCGTTGGACCCCCGCGTCGTGCAGGTATCGGCGACCCTGGCCGCGTCGATTCAGGAAATCGAAATCCTGCGCCCTGAAGGGCACAGCGTGCGCGATATTCGCCCGATGACCCGGCTGAACATCTCGGTGATCGTCGAACAGGACGGGCGGCGCGAATCCGGTGGCATGGGCGGCGGTGGGCGCACCGGCCTGACCGGCCTGATCACCCGCGACCATTGGCAAGGCGTGGCGCGCGAAGCCTTGCGAATCGCGCTCGTCAATCTTGAGGCCGAACCGGCCCCGGCGGGCATCATGGATGTGGTTCTTGGCCCCGGCTGGCCCGGTATTTTGCTGCACGAGGCGGTGGGCCACGGGTTGGAGGGCGATTTCAACCGCAAGAACACCAGCGCCTTTGCCGGGTTGATCGGCCAACAGGTGGCCGCCAAGGGCGTGACCGTATTGGACGACGGTACGATCCCTGACCGGCGTGGATCAATCAGCATCGATGACGAAGGCACGCCATCGGCCAAAAATGTGTTGATCGAAGACGGCGTTCTGGTGGGCTATATGCAAGACCGCCAAAACGCCCGGTTGATGGGGGTATCGCCCACCGGAAACGGGCGGCGGCAAAGCCATGCCCATACGCCGATGCCGCGCATGACCAACACCTATATGTTGGGGGGCGATGCGGCACCGGGCGAAATTCTGGCCGATCTGAAAGATGGGATTTATGCCGTGGGTTTTGGCGGCGGTCAGGTTGATATCACCAACGGCAAATTCGTGTTCTCCTGTACCGAAGCGTACCGGGTGAAAAACGGTGTGGTCGGCGCACCCGTCAAAGGCGCGACTTTGATCGGCGATGGGGCCACGGCCATGCGCAATATTCGCGCCATCGGCAATGATATGGCGCTTGATCCGGGCATCGGCAATTGCGGCAAGGCAGGCCAATGGGTGCCGGTGGGCGTGGGCCAACCCAGCCTGATGATTGGCGGGCTGACCGTGGGCGGCAGCGCCGCCTAGGCCAGATGATCGATGATTGGGCAATCGGGCCGCGCATCGCCGTGGCATCGATTGACCAGATCGGCCAGGGTATCGTGCAGCGATTGCAATTCGCGCTGTTTCGCCTCGATCTGTTCCAGACGCGCGCGGGCGATACGCTTCACCTCGGCGCTGGTGCGGCTTTGATCCTGATACAGACCCAAAAGATCGCGGCATTCGTCGACCGAAAAGCCAAAGGCGCGGGCGCGGCGCACGAACACCAGTTTGCGCAAGGCGCTGGCGTCATAATGGCGATACCCGGCGGCGGTGCGCCCCGCCGGTTCAACCAGACCGATATCGGCATAATAGCGCACGGTTTTCACCGTCAGATCCGCCGCTTTCGCAGCTGCCGAAATGTTCATGGCACACCCTCCTGTTGTGGGAGAGTACGCCAGATCGCATCACTTCGTCCAGATCGCCGTCTGATCGCCCCCCAGCTTTGAATGGCTCAGCGGGCGAAACGGTGCGGCGCGGGCCTCAAGTGCGGGATCGCGATACAGGGTGAGATAGGATTCGATCCACGCCAGGTTGAACCCCTCAATCTCATCCGAGCCATCGAAAAACGTTTGTATTTCACCGGTAATCGCTTGGCTCTGCGCGCCATTTTCCAGATCGCGCGCGGCAAATTCCACCACCCGTTTCAATGCCCCGTCGCATTGATCGGCGATTGGCATGCCCTGCCGGTGCAACAGCGCCGCCGTGACGCTGAGCGGGGCAATCGCATGTAATTGATAATGCAACGCAAAACGGCCCCGGCTCATTTCCTGTGGCAGGCTGCCATCGGGGGCGGCAGTGCAGAGTATATATGTTGCCGACCAGGCCGACCAGCCCAACATCACCGCATCATTGGTCAGCTCGCCAATGGTATTGGCCCCCAGCGCCGACCACGCGCGCAGATTGCCCTGCGCCGCCCCATTTGGCGCGGTTTCCCAAAAAGTCATCTGGGCGCGCTGGCGGCGGTTCAACCAATCCTTGACCTGTTTCAATTCGCGGGCGCGGGTGCTGTAGGGGGCCACTTGCAAGGCCGCCATGCCAAAGGCCGACAGCCGCGAACCGATGGTCAGGTTTGCGGTGCGCGACACCAGATCGCCCATGGCATCGGCCTGTGCCCATGTGGCCATTTGCCCGATCACACAATCGGCAATGGCGCGCCGATCCACGTCATCGGCGAATACCTCGTTGGCTTTGGCGGTCAGGGATCGCAAGAAATCGTCGATCGGGCCAAGCGCCTCATCCACATCCTCGCTTGCACTTTCATCCAAGGTAGAGCTGCCCGATCCTGCATCGGAATAGCGGCTGCCATAGGCCAGACTGTACACCGGCTCGGGGGCCGGTTCACAATCGGCGGCCAGGGCCGCGCCCTGCCCCGCCATGATCAACAACGCCGCCAGCGCCCCGCGCCCGATCATTGCTGACCACTCAGACGCAGCAATGCTGCCACTGACGCCGCGCGTGCCTGACCCAACTGATCGGCCCGCTCCAGCCATCCCAATGCCTGATCCAGATTGCGCGGGATGCCGATGCCATATCCCAAGGCATATCCGAACTCCAACATCGCCATGCCATTGCCTGCCTCGGCCGCTTCCTCAAGCAATCTGGCGGAACTGGCCAAATCGCCGGGGGTGCGCGCCGTATCGCGCAGCAGCATGGCGAATTCTACCTTGGCGTCGGTGTCGCCTTCGCGGGCAACCTGTTGGTACAACTGATTGATATCAAACCGCCCCGAGGCGAAATCACGCACCTCGTCCACCGCCTTGCGATAATTGGCCAATACCCAAGCCTGATCGCCGGGCACCGAACTGCCGGCAAGGGCGGCCAGATGATCGGCGGCCTTGCCGGGGTTATAGGTACGCAGATCGGGATCGCCGGTCAGGCGGTACAGCCGACGATGGGCCGTTTGATCGCCCTCGTCCAAGGCGCGCTGATACACCTGCATTTCCGAGGGCGCGGCACCCTCGTCAAACACTTCCATCTGTAAATCCGACAGGCGCAGTTTCGACAACACATGCCCACCATCAATGTTCAGTGACACCTGTTGCCAATGGTACGCCATATCAGGCGCGTTGCGCAGAGCATGGGCATCGCCCAATTCGGCCACATCCTTGGTGCCGCAATTCATCAACGACACGGCGCGGTCGAAATAATCGGCAGATTTTTCCGGGGCCACAAACGGCAGCGCGAACATCAGCGCCAGGAAATCGCCGCGGTCCTCGATGATCTGGGCGTATTCCTCATATACTGCGCGGTGGCTGATCGCCGGGGCCAAGTGGCGCGCGCGCAGCCGAATTGCCGCACCTTCGCCGCGATTGCCCGCGCGTACCAACAGATCCAGGATCTCTTTCGCAATGGCCGGGTCTTTGGCGTTATCTTCGGTCAGGGCAATCGCCAGATCCAATGCCGTGGTCACGCCATTGTTCAGATATATCCGGCGGAACAATTCCACCGCCAGGGTGCGTTCAAACGGGTTGGTGGCCAGTTCAAATTCCAGTTCGGCAAACGCCTCAAGCGCCTGATCGGAGTTGTCCAGACGATCCGCCCACAAACGGTGCGCGCCGTCGCGGGCAAACGGATCAACCTGCACCCGCTCAAGATAATTGGCCAGGGATTGCACACGCCCCTGCAACGCCTGGGTTTGGATTTGTGCAATGCGCAGCGGTTCCTTGAACGGATCAAGCGCAATCAGATCGGTGGCCGATACGCCAACTGTTTGATGCAGGGCGGCACGATAATTCCGCGCCCATGTGTTTGCCTCGCGCAGGCGCGGCGCATCGGGGGCCTGACAACGGTACAGCGCATCAAGATCGTCCATCGCTTCGCTTAACCCATGGCGGGTTACCGCCTCGGTCAACAGATCAATCGCGCGGTTCAGGCGGGCGGGATCATCGCGGTATCGCACCAGCATCTTGCCCAAAATCTGTGTGCCTTCGCCATCACGCAGGGACACGGCGGTTTCCAGATGGCTTATCGCTTCGGCCTCACCGGCCCAACGACCCCGGCGCACAAGAATGTCTTTGGCCAGATTGGTATAAACGAAACCGGGGGTGCCGGGCAGCGCGATCAGTTCGCGCAGGTATTTCATATAAAGCGAATCGTCGGGATCGGCCTCAATCCCGTCGATATTCACCGCAAGGTTGAAATAAGGCGACACAGCCGGGCGATGACGCCCTGTGTCTTCAGAGTAATTATAACCCAGAATGCGCTGCAATTCAGCCTCGTCAATCGCGCCACTGGATTTAAGCGAGTCGACCTGACCTTCGGAAATGGCGATGCCGCGCTGTGCCGCCAGCCGCAGATATTGCAGCATCACGGCATTGTCTTTTTCAATCGCATCCGCCGCGAGGTGGTATTCCACCACCCGCCAGGCACCCGTGGCACTGCCCATATCGGCGGCAAATTTGTACCAGGCATAGGCGATCTGGCCATTTTGGCTGACCACGTCGCCCTGTTCATACTGGCGTGCAATGCGTTCGGCCCGGCCACAGACCGTGGGCGTCAATTGCCCCAACAGCCCGCCAAAGGCCATCGTCACGGTCAGATCAAGCGGCGCATCCCAGCCATCAACCGGCTTGCCCTCAAGCTCCAGCTTGGCCAGTTGCAACAGGGCGTTGGCATTGCCGCCAAAGGCCGCCGCCAAAATCAGTTCGCGCGCAAAATCTTCATCGCGGGCGGTGCCGATGCCGGTCATGAAATATTGTGCCACGATCAGGCGTTGGTTGTTGGTCAACTGATCCGACATCTGGCGCAGTTGATCGACCAGTTTCGCGTCGCGCAGTTCATCCAGCCGCCCGGCATCGATATGCAGCGCAACACGCGCCAGCAATTCTTCGCTGCCGACGAAATTTTCATCGACCACCGCCATGCGGGTGATCAGGGTGTCGATCCAATCAAACCAGCGGTCGGCATCATCGGCCTGATGGCGGCGAATATCGCGACCCAGATATTGTATCCGCAACCGGTCGGTCAGCTCTTCATCGCCGCCTTCGGTGGTCAGGTCATCTTCGGTGGCATCGCGCGGGGTGCGGCAGATGTCTTGCGGCTCTAACGCGGGGGGCAGGAACGCCAATTCAATGGTGCGCGCCTGGGCGGGCGCGGTGCCCATGACAGACAGGAAAACAGCCACAGACAAGGCGGCAGAGGTCAGGGATTTCAGCATTTCAATCAGCCCTTCCCGGCGTAAAAACAGGCGACAACACGGGGGCTGCTGCCAAAGGGTTCGCTCAACTCAATCTCGACGCCCGACACACCATCAGGCCACAGGCCCGACATCGGCATGGCAAAGCGCCCGGTGTGGCGTTGATCGGGGTGGCGGATGACGGTGCGTGACCGGGTTTCGCCATTGCGCGCCTTAAACGTGAATGTCGCCTCGGGGCTGGTGGCGCCCGCGCCATCGACAAACAGGGTATAATCCAACCCTGCATCCAATGAGTTCAGATCAACACTCACCTTATTCGGTGCGCCGGTTGAAAACAGGTTCAGCGGCACACGGCAGGTATTGCCCCCCGCCGCGATCAATTCGCGCATCGGCTGATCGCCCCACTGGGCCAGGTTTGCCTCGACCGGGACTTCCCAGATCAAAACCGACGGGCGCGCCGTCTGAAAGGCATCCGAAGTCAGATAGGACGAGATCGCGCCAAAGGCACCGCCGTCAGTGACATTATATTGCACCACATCGAGGCCCGTGGATTCCGACAGGAAACCGGCAAAATTGCTGGCCGGTTCGCCGGTAAATTCGGTGCCGACCACTGCAATCCGGCGGCTGCCTTGGGCGCTGCCGAAAATCGAATTGTCGCCCGGTTGCACCACCCCACCGCTGCGCGCGGTGGCATAGCTGGCGGTGATCACCGGCGGCAGGGCCAATTGGCAATGCTGCTGAATCTGCGCAAACATATCGGATTCCAACGTCACGCTGCCCGACGGGGCCGAGGTAAAGCCCGATCCGGCCACACCGCTAAATTCCGGCACCTGCGCCAGACGGGTTGCCACCGCCTGTGCCGCCAAACGCGCGCCTGCCGGGGTCCAGCGGTGATCGGCCTGAAAGAACGCCGGATCGCTGAATTGCGTGCCAATCATCGGTTTGCGCACATCCGCCGTCGCCACGCCGCGCTGTTCCAGACGTTTGACGATATCCAGATACACCGTGGTGGCCATATCCGCATCAAACCCGAAATCCTCGGCCTCGGCGGTCAGGAACCCGGGCATGGCCAGGCTTTTGGTGGGCACCGGCAGATAAATCAGGGTTGTGCCGGTGGCGGCCAGCGCCTCGGACAGCTCGCCCACCTGATCCACGGTGTCATCCGAAAACGGATAGAAATTATGCATATCGGGGTGAATGCGGAAAAATACGCCGCCCCGCCCCTCGATCACCGGCATATCGTTGAGCCCTGCAAGATTGGAACACCCATAGGCCGATTGGGCCTGTGCCTGAAACGCTCCGATCATGCCCGTACTCAATGCAAAGACCAGCCCCACCAGTCGCTTCATCACTGTCTCCAAACCTCAGTTTTGTATGCCGCCTTGCGCTGTATCAGCGTTCATCAGGGCGATCAGATTTTGGGCCGTCGTCATGACGGCCAGATTTTTCGATGCTTGCGCCTTGGCAAGATAACTTGTGGCGCGCGCCTTTTCGGCCTCGCTCAGGTCGTCCTTGGCCAGCAGATCCAGCGCAAAGCGCAGTTCGACCCGCCCATCCATGGTTTCGGCCTGCTCCAATATCCGCGCGCGCGTGGCGTCGGACAGGGCGCCAAACAGCCGCCCTTCGCCGTTAAACGAAATCACCGCATCCAGGGCCACGGAGTTTCCCACCCAGGCATGGGCATAGAGAACCGCAATCAGATGGTTCAACCGCGCGCCGGTCACCTGCCCCGGTTCCAGACGATGCATCGCCTGTATCATATCGTTCAGCGCATAAACCCGCCCCGCCGCCGCCGCCGTCGCCGCATAATGGGCCACATCGGCAGGTGCGCCGCCGTCAACGCGCAGCCGTTTCACCAATTTCCAGGCGGCAACGCTGTCGCCGCGGTCGGCCAGGGCGCGCAGATCGTCATCTTCCAACACGGCGCCCTCGTTCATCGCCCGGCGCAGATCACGCAGGGCGGTTGTGGGCAATTGCGCGGTGCTGGTGATGCCTTCGTCGGTCACAACACTGATTTTCGCGGTTTCGGGATCAACCGGCATGGTCAACGGCACGCTTTGCGCCAAGGCGCCGGTGGTAAACACCACCACAGGCACCATCAGAATCAAGGAACGAAGGGTCACGGCGCGTCCTTTCAATGGGTTGCACAATTGCCGATGGCGCTGGGTACCACCGACACACCCGACGCGGTCAACAACATCGGCTGTGTGCCCTGCATGTTTTCGGCAATATGGCGGCTTTGCCCGGCCACATCCCCCGACAAAAACTGTGGGAATTGGCCGCGAAAATCATTGCCTTGCAAGATCACCTCTTGCGCGGTGGCCGTGGCCAGGCCCGAGCGGTTGGCATGCAACACGTTTTGCACCACGAATGTGCGTGCCTCTGGCTCTTGGGCTGAAATCCAGATGCCGGCACTTTGGTTTTGAATCAGGTGATTATCCCGCACCAAGGCCCCATCCGAGGAGCGGACTTCGATGCCTTTCTGGCTGTTGTCCAACACGAAATTCGCCTGAACATTTGCGCAATTGGCATGATCCACCGTGATGCCGCCGCCTTTGCGGTGCCAGACGATGTTGTTGGCCACATGGGGCCGATGGCTGTTTGAACGCACGACGATCCCGGCTTTTTCACCGTTCAACACCACGTTGCCCGACACCACCGCATCCACCGATCCTTCGACCACCTGCAAGGCGTTGAATTTTGAATCGCCCACAATGATGTTGGACACCATGTTGGCGCGCGGGCTGCCCGCCACGATCATGCCTTCGCCGCGCGCATCAAACACCCGGTTCCCGGTCAGTGCGACGTCGGACGCGCCGCTGACCACCACCGAAACGGTGCCCCGGAACAGACTGTCGCGAATAAAGCTGCGATTGCGCACCACCATCAGGTTGTTCCGCATCATCGAAAACCCGGCAAAGGCACGGGTGCGGCCAAAGCCAAGGTCGTGAAACTCACTGTTTTGTATATAAAACGTGCCGCTGCCTGCCGTGGTCATGAACGGGGCAAAGCGGGCAAGGTATGGGTTTACGTCGCCCTCGATACGGGCGGTCGCGCCTTCCATGGTGATATGGCCGAAATTCACCATAAATGCCCCATCCGGGCGTGACAGGCGCAGGGTTTCACCGGGCTTCAGGGTCAGGGTCGCGCCTTCCCAGATCACCAGCGGCACGCGCAGGATCAGATCGCCCGCTGCCGTGTCTTGCAACCGATAATGCGACAAAAACAGCGCCACATCAGTCAAAGTGGCATCGCCCTTGCGAATGACCAGCGCGCGCAGATCGCTTTCGGGCCCTTGGGCGGTCAGCACCGCCTGGGTGTCACGCGCACCGGCGATCTGGGTCAGCATCGTCAGCGCCAGCCGCATATCGAGAGGCTGTGCCTCGACCGGGCTGTTGCTGCGCACCGGGTTGGCGGGCGGGCGAATTGGCCCGGGCGGGGCCGTGGGCGCCACCAAACTGGCCAGACCCGCCTGTTGCAACAATGTTTGCGCCGGGGCCGATGCCTGTGCTGGATCGGCCACCATGGCGGCCAAGGCGGTGATCCCATCGCGCAGGGCGCGGTCTTCGACGCGGTCGGTGGCGGCCAGGGCCACACCAGCGGTCAAGAAACCACCAACCAGCGCCAGCACCGCGCGCCGGACCATGGGTTTCATGCGATCAAGCAGGTCGAACATTGTGCACCGTTTCATGGGCCAGGGTGCGCGCCGGGGCATCCGGGCGCTGGGGTTCGGGGGCGGCACCGGCAGGCACCACCGCCAAACTGTCGATCAGGCCCAAATCGCCCGATTGCGTCATGATCAGCATCTCGACCGGTTCATCCGTACGGTTTGACAGGCGGCTGATCACCTTGCTGTCCAACAGCGCGCGTTCGCCTTCGGTCAAAATGGTCTGGGTTTTGCCATTGCTGATCATCAATGTGCCCGCAACAACGGTAATTTCACGCAGCGTTGCCGGATCGATATCCAGCACGGCACCTGCCTTGAACATGACCGACGACATGTTCAGCCCGTTCTTGTCGACCAGGGTTTTATAATTGCCCCACTCGGCGGTTGATCCGTTGTGTTTTTCCGCCTCTTGGCGATGCGCCGCCTTAAGGTGATTGGCCACCTTTTTGACATTCTGGCAATGGCCCACCTTTGTCACCAACAATGCGTCGGGTGTGTCGATGATGATCACATCGCTCATCCCCACCACCGAAACCAGCCGTGTATCACTGCGCACCATCGAGTTTTTGGTTTCCACCGCGATCACATCGCCCTGCAACACATTGCCATCGTGATTCGGTTTGGAAATGCCATACATCGCCGACCAACTGCCCACATCGGACCAATCCACATGCAGCGGAGCAAGGGCGATTTTCTTGGTCTTTTCAAATACCACCTGTTCGGTGGGCAAATCGGCGGCGTGGCGAAAATGATCGGGGTTCAACAATGTGCCGCGCGCATTGCTGGTGGCGTGGGCCAGGGCCTGTTGCACGGCAATGAAACTGTCAGGATCGAATTTTTGATATTCTTCGATGATCGTCGCGGCAGCAAACATCGAAATGCCCGAGGCCCAATAGGCAATTTCGGATTCCACCAATAATTTGGCTTTGCGCAGGGGCGGCTTTTCGACAAAACGATGCACGCTGTGCAGCCCGTCAAACCCGGCAATCGGGCCGCCATCGGTGATATAGCCAAATCCGGTTTCGGCATAACGCGGTTTAATGCCAAAGGTCACAACATATCCCGCCTCGGCGGCATCGCGCATGGCCAGGATGGTGGTATTGATATCGCCCTCGATCACATGATCGGCGGGAATGACCAGCATCAGCGCCTTTGGATTCTGGGCGTAAAGATGCAATGCTGCGGCCAACACCGCCGGGCCGGTGTTACGGCCCATCGGTTCGTAAATGAACTGCGCCGGGCTGTCGATTTCGCGCAATTGGCTGGTCACCGTATTGCGGTGACGCACCGATGAAACGATCACCGGGGGTTCAAACCCTTCGCCGCAGTGACGTTCGACCGCGGATTGGAAAAACGTGTGCGAATTTTCATCCCCAATCCGCTGAAACTGCTTTGGGCTTTGGGTGCGCGACATCGGCCAAAGCCGTGTGCCATTGCCACCGCAGATGATAAGAGGATGAATATTCGTCATAACGTAAAGTTCCCTTGGCTCTAAATTAGATAAAACCACCGAACAACTGCTTGGTCAGGCGAACGCGGGCGGGTTTTCCGATATCATCGGCCCCCAATGCCCCCGGCTCGGCTTTCAGAACGACGGGCATATAAAGATCTCCTCGCAACGCGGCTTCGGTGGTGGCCGAGGTTTGAATAACCTGAACCGGAACCGAACGTCCGTCACTGAGATCAAGATATACTTGTTCGCCGTTCACTGCCTTGGTCAGTCCTTCGATACTCATCTGCGATTGCACTCTGACATCAGTGTTATTGTCGAAAATTGTCAGAATTGGGTCCGAAGGAAGAACAGTTGCGCCTTTATATATGCCATCTTTAAGGCCAAACTCACAATCGCAGGGCAACATGAAATTCAATGTGTCGCCGGTATTGGCGCTGATTGCGTATAAGACATCGCCTTCTTTGGCATCGGGGTTAATGAATGAAATCTGGCCTGCCGATGTGGCGCGCATGTCATTGCCACTGCGGGCCACGAAAACCGGGCGCGGTTCATAGCTGGTGGTATAGCGTTCCCAGATTGTGGCCCCCGCCGCCGCAATCAAAACGACGGACAAGGCAATTGCACCGATTCGGCGGATCGAACGCACCCCGACATTGCCCGCGCCAATATCGCTTTTGGCGGCTTTCGGTTTGGCCGGCCCCGTATACGACAGCATTGAGCCAAGAGAAACAAAGTCACCCGCGATAAAACTGTTCAGGATATAACGCAGTTGCGGCAAATGTGCCCCGGCCGGGTCAATGAATTGCATGACCACATCTTCGCCTTGTACGCCGCTGATCCGCACTTCGGGGAACAGATCAATTGTGAAGCCTTCGAAATTGAATTCCAGTTTCACGATATGCTCGCTGCCGACTTCGACCGCGCCGCCGGGCACTTTCAGATAAAAGGCGGTCAGCGACATGCCGGTGCCATAATATTTGCCATCGCCAAATCGGGCGGTAAACGGCACCGGCAAAATTGGATGCTCTTTATCAAACAGGAAATCCGAAGGAATTTCGGTGGCGGTATCGGTCATAATTTCAGCATGGTCATTCATTGCAAATCTCCGGGGATTGCGAAATCTGGCATCAGACTTTGGTTAAAAACATGATGGCCAAAGTCAGCCACACGAGAGCAAGGACGTGATGCGCCGTGGATTCTTTGGCTCGTATTTTCTGTTCGGCGGTCATCAGAATGCGCGACCCTTCGCCTTGTCGGGTCCACTTTTGTTTATCGAGACGGAAGAAAACATAGGTTTTCACCGCCGCCCCCACCACCTGTGAGAAGTACAGGATCGGCGGGTGTGTCACCGGGAACCAGGTTCCGCGGAACAGCGAAATGATGACGCAGAACAAATAGCGGGTGGTCATCACCCAGGCGATATACAGCGGGATCACACCGGGATCATGCAAAAGTGCGGCCAACAGAACGGTCAGTGGCCCAACCAAAGTTGTCCACATGGACACACGTTGGTCAAGAATGCTCCACCAGGTGAAATAGCCGGTGATTTTCGGGCTGAGTTTCAGCGCGCGACCGTTGGTGCGCATCATGTTGCCAAACCAGCGGGTCATCAACACCTGTGAGCTGTCAAAGAACCCCGGGCGCGGCTGGGTTTCTGCCGACCACGACCGGACATCGGGAAGATACAGCATTTCATAGCCGTTTTTCAGCAGCCAGAACCATGTTGATTTATCATCGCCGGTCAAAAATTTGACCCGGCCCAAACGCCAATGATCCAGGAAATCATCGCGCACTTGATCCATGAAATCGGGGTTCGTGGCCAATGATGCGCGAAACACCGACATTCTGCCGGTCAGGGTCAGCACCCGTTTTGACAAGCCCATGGAACACATCATTGTTTGCCGCTGATTAAAGCGCAGGATGAACCAGTCGCGAAACAGGTTTTTCTTTTCAATCACAACACCTTCGTCGGTGGTGAGCGCGCCAACCTTCGGGTCGACAAACCACGGCGCGGATTGTTCGGCAATATCCAGCGGCACCATGGTATCGCCGTCGACAAACACCAGAATATCACGCTCTGACGGTGCAAAACTGGAAATCAGGCGCAGCGTGCGCGCCAGGGCATCGCGTTTGCCGTTGGCGGGAATCCGGTCGATGACCAGCTTCACATCATCCATCGGCATTGCCATGGTTTCATACACTGACCGGATCAGGCGCTCATCGGCCCCATCCACGACCGACGCCACAATCGTCGCCCCATCGCGCGCATTTGCCCCGGCCTCAAACACCGACCGATACACCGGAACCGTGGTTTCGGGTTCGACCATATAGGACGTGACCAGAAAATAGGAATGCGACCGCCGCCCATCATCGTGAAAGGCACGAATCGCCCGCGCCTTGCGCCGCGGATACGACACCCGGCGAAACCACAAGGCGCGGGAAAAGTTCAGGGTTGCCCAGCTGTACCGCCAAGCACCCAAAAAGCCGATAATGAAGATCGATGCCTCGGCCCCCTCAAGGGAGCCAAGGTAACCTTGGGGCACAGTGTTTGCCAAAAGGACAACGACTGCAAAATAGGCGATGTGTGTCAGTATATTGAACACGACAAATCCTATCTTACCAACAGATGCCTTCGTAATTGCCGCCCGACACCATTTTGCGATTCAACCGGGTCAGATCGAAAACCGGGCGTGTCTTTGCCGCCTCTTCAAGTTTCTGAACCGTTTCACCATAAAAATTGCCGACCAGAACGGCGCCGGATTCGTCAATCAACGCATCCAGGCTTTCGACCATGCGATCGGCCAGATCGGGAATCACGTCATTGCCCCGCCCGGCAGTGGAATTGGCGTTTGCATAGGCTTCGAATACAAAGGGGTCAAAGATTTCGACCTGCACGCCTTGGGCAATCAACCGCGCGGCCAATTCGGCCAAGGGGCTTTCGCGCATATCATCGGTGCCGGGTTTGAAGGAAATTCCGACAAACCCAACCTTTTTCGCACCTGATGCCAATACCATGGTTTCGGCGCGCTTGATCTGGCTTTCATTTGCCTCAAGCACGGCATTCAGAATATGCGCGGGCGTATCCAGTTCGGCCGCCAAATGGCGCAAAGCACGCACATCTTTCGGCAAACATGATCCGCCAAAGGCAAAGCCGGGGCGCATGAAGTAAGACGAGATGTTCACTTTTTTATCGGAACACAGGATTTCCATAACGGTTTGCCCGTCAAGACCGCTGGCCTTGGCGATATTCCCGATTTCATTGGCAAAGGTCACTTTGACCGCGCGCCAGGTGTTGGAGGTGTATTTCACCATTTCCGCCGTGCGCAGATCGACAACGTGAATCTTGCACCCCAGATCCTGATTCAATTCGGTCAGGATTTCGGTTGTATAATCATCCAATGCGCCAAATACGATCAGGCCGGGATCATAGTAATCTTCGATCGCGGTGCTTTCGCGCAGGAATTCGGGGTAATAGCCAACGCCGAAACCTTCACCGGCTTTTTTGCCCGATGCTTTTTCCAGTGTCGGAATGCAGGTGTTCTCACACGATCCGGGCACGATGGTCGAACGGATCACAACCGAGTGGTTGCTGTCCTTGTTGGCCAGTGCCTTGCCGATGTTTTCACATACGGCGGTGACATATTTCAGACCGACCGATCCGTCAGGTGCGCTGGGGGTGCCCACGGCGATGAAGGACGCGTCGGAATTGTCGATGGCATATTGCACATCATCCGTCGCGGTCAGTTTGCCTTCGGCGACCACTTGCGCGATCAGCGGGTCAAGACCGTTTTCAACGATGGGCGACTTGCCGCTGTTGATTGCTGCGATTTTACCTGGGTCAACATCGACCGCGATCACCTGATGGCCATCTTTCGCCAAACAAGCCGCGGAAACCACGCCTACATACCCAATGCCAAAGACACTGATTCTTGCCATTTTCTGCCTCTTTCACGTTTATTATTAATTTACGTTTTTTATGTACTGCTTTGGCAGCAAGAGCTAAGTCGCGCTAACCACTGGGTAAAGCGTTTCTGACCATGGGCGGAAGTTTGCCAAAAACAGGTTGCATATCTGCTACAACGGCATTTTCAACCGGAAGATGATCAAATCTGGGGGTTATATTCGCCAAAATGGCATCCCCGCCGTGCTCTTGTTGATGGGTTCCTTGTCACGTAAAACGGCACCGAAAGGCCCAGTATTGTGGGCGATGAGCAGGATTGGGTGAGTGATATGACACAGCGACGCGGGCGAATAAGTGTTCTTTTCGGGCTGGTACTGGCGGCGGCGGGCTGTGGCGGCATGGCTCTTGGTGTGGGCGGATTGCCGCGCGGTTACGATTTGCTGTTCAGCCCCAGCGCCCATGCCTTTCGCTTTGCCGAATCGCCGGAACCGGTGCGCCGCGGCATCAAAAGCGAACGATTCGAATTGCGCGATGGCGATTGTGGCGGGTCCGATTGCGCCAATCCACGCTATCGGGCCGAGATTCAGGATACATCCCCCCGCGCCCGCATCAATCAGGACATCTGGTATGGCTGGAGCTTTCGCAACCAGACCATCCCCGATTTCACCACGGCAAACAGTCTGCGCATTGTTGTCGGGCAGTGGAAACTGGCCGGTGCCACGCCTCCGGCGTTTCGTCTGATCCAACTGGGCAAGAACGAAGGCAACTGGCGCACCTGTGATATAGAGGTCTGCCGCCGCACCAATGACACCCGCACCGATGTGGCCATTCAATTGTCCGATATGGCGCAAACTCTGGGGTGGGACGCGGCGAAGAATGACGGTTATATCTGCAAACTGTTTTCCATGGCCGATGCGCGCAACGAATGGCAGGATATCACCCTGAACACCAATTTCGGCACCGGCCCGGATGGCTATTTGCGGGTCTGGGTGAATGGTGAGATGAAATGCGATTATCGCGGTCAGGTCGTGGCCAGCGGCATCGCCCAGACCGATGCGCGCCCCAACGTGCGGCGCGGCATCTTCTCGAGCTATACAAAACGCTGGGACGATACCCAAGGCGGCGCGCCCAAACCCACGCTGATTGCCTATTACGATGAATTTGCCGTGGGCACATCGCGCGAGGCAGTCGATGTGCGCCTGCGCGAGGCCGCAGGCGACCGGCCCGAAAACTGATCCCTTGGGGCCGGTTTCCTGTGCCGGCCCCGCCTAAACGCCCAGGTATTGTTCGCGCACCCCACTATCCACTGCGCCCATGGGGCCATGCCAAACGCTGGTGCCACGCTGGATAATCACCGCGTTATCGGCAATATCCGACAGTTCCCTTAACGATTTATCAACCACCAGTATCGACAGCCCGCTGTCGCGTTTCAGGATGCGAATGGCATCCCAGATTTCGCCGCGCACCAGGGGGGCCAACCCTTCGGTTGCCTCATCCAGAATCAACAGGCGCGGATTGGTCATCAGCGCGCGGGCAATCGCCAACATCTGTTGTTCGCCCCCCGAAAGCGACCCGGCGATTTGCCCCTGCCGTTCAGCCAGGCGCGGAAACAGCGCGCCAACCGCCGCCATATCCCATGGGCCGGGGCGCGCGGCGGCGGTCAGGTTTTCGGCCACGGTCAGCGGCGCAAAACACCGCCGCCCTTCCGGCACCAGCCCCACGCCCAAACGCGCCACCTTGTAAGACGGCAGGCGCAACACATTTTGCCCCGCAAATTCGATCACGCCCTTGGCCATGATCATCCGGCAAATTGCCTTGATCGTCGTGGTTTTTCCCATGCCGTTGCGCCCAAGCAAGGCCAAAACCTGCCCCTCGGCCAAGTCCAGCGAAATATCGAACAACGCCTGCGACACACCATACCGCGCCGAAAGGTTTTGCACGCGCAACAGGCTCATGCTTCTTCTCCCAGATAGGCGCGGCGCACTTCGGGGTGGGCGCGAATTTCGGAGACTGTGCCGGTGGCGATGATCTGACCGTAAACCAAAACCGAAATCCGGTCGGCCAAGGCAAACACCGCATCCATATCATGTTCAACCAACAGGATTGGCGCTTCACTGCGCAGCCCGTCCAAAAATCCGGTCAATCCCAGACTGCCCCTTGTGCCAAGCCCGGCCATGGGTTCATCCATCACAAACGCTTTCGGCGTCAGGGTCAGGGCCACTGCCACCTCTAATTGCCGCCGTTGCCCGTGTGACAAATCGCCAACCCGCATGGCGGCCCGATCTGACAGGCCCACACGCTCCAGCGCCGCCTCGGCCTTGTCGCGGATTTCGCCCTTGGCCAAAGCTGCGCCAAACAGGGGCAACCGCCCGCTTGCGCCCAGCGCGCCAAGAACGGCGTTTTGCAACACGCTGTCTTCCATCGCGAGCGCCGAGATTTGGAATGTGCGCCCCAAACCGGCCCGCGCCCGCGCTGCCACTGACAGATTGGTGATGTCTGCCCCGTCCAGCAAGACCGAGCCGGAATCGGGCTTCAACGTCCCGGCAATTTGGGCGATCAGCGTGGATTTTCCCGCCCCGTTCGGCCCGATCAGCGCGTGAATTTCCCCCGACCGCAAGGTTAGCGATATATCGCGGCTGGCCTCAAGTGCGCCAAACCGTTTGCTGATACCGATGGTTTGCAACACATTATCCATGGCCACCCCGCCCCGCGATCAGCCCGATAATTCCGCCCCGCGCGAACAAAACGATACCCAGCAAAAGTGCCCCCAGATAGATGTGCCAATAATCGGAAAGCCCGCCCAGCACGTGTTCCAGCATGATGAACACAATCGCCCCCACCACCGGGCCAAACAGGCGCGCAACCCCGCCGATGATGACAAACACGATGATCTCACCGCTCAACTGCCAGGAAAACATCGTGGGGCTGACGAACCGGTTCAGATCGGCAAACAACGCGCCGGCCAACCCGGTGATCATCCCGGAAATGGTAAATGCAATCAGGCGCAGGCGAAACGGCGCAATGCCCACGGTTTGCGCCCGCACACTGGATTGACGCGCCGCATTCAAGGCCAGCCCGAATGGCGAGCGTGCGATCTGCCAATGCAGCGCCAGCGCGATCAGCAGGATTGCAAATGTCAGCCCATAAAATTGGATCGGGACCAAGGTATTCAGCCCTGGAAATCCGTTGCGCACATAAATAGAAAGCCCGTCTTCGCCGCCATAGGCAGGCCATGAAATGGCGAAATAATAAAACATCTGACCAAAGGCCAAGGTGATCATGATGAAATAAACACCCGAGGTGCGCAGTGACAGCGCACCGATGGCCAGCGCCGCAAGGCCCGACACCACAATCGCCACTAACCAGATCACCGGCATGGATTTCGTGCCCTCAATCAGGATTGGCGCGGTCATGATCGGATCATACATCTGGGCATGGCTGGCCAGAATGCCCATGGCATAACCGCCAAGCCCGAAAAACGCCGCATGGCCCAGACTGACCAAACCGCCCAATCCCAAGGCAATGTTCAACCCCACACCGGCAATGGCCAGAATCACCGCGCGGGTCGCCAGGGTGATCAAAAAAGGCTCATCCGCCCAAAGCGCCCACAGGGGAAAGGCGATCAGCCCCAACAGGACCAGCGCGTTGAAACTCCGCTCGCTCATGTGCGCACCCCGAACAGACCCAAGGGCCGCCACACCAGAACCGCCGCCATCAGCAGATATATCCCCATTGAGGCAAGCGCCGATCCGGCGGTGGCGGCGGCGCTGGGTTCCATGAACAGCGCAAACAGCGGCGGCAATAACAGCCCGCCCATCGTATCGGTCACCCCGACCAAAAGCGCGCCAACCAACGCACCTTTGATTGAACCGATGCCGCCAATCACGATCACGACAAAGGCCAGGATCAGCACAGGTTCGCCCATGCCCACCTGTACCGATTGGATCGCCCCGACCAACGCGCCCGCCAACCCGGCCAAGGCCGCGCCCAGGGCAAACACCACCGTATAAAGCCGCGAAATATCAACGCCCAAGGCGGCAATCATTTCACGATCCGCCGCACCGGCACGAATACGCACGCCAAGCCGCGTGTGGTTGATCAACAAATACAGGCCCAGCGCCACCGCCAGCCCGACGCCGATCAGCGCCAGCCGGTACATCGGATACTGAATGCCACCGGGCAACATCACCGGCCCCGACAGCCACGCCGGAATGTTCAGATACAGCGGAAACGATCCAAACACCCACCGCGTGCCTTCGGAAAAAATCAGGATCAGGGCAAAGGTCGCCAACACCTGATCCAGATGATCGCGGTCATACAGGCGGCGGATCACAAACCGTTCCACCAACGCACCCGCCGCCGCCGCCGCCGCCAACGCGGCAACCAGCGCCAACAGAAACGATCCGGTCGCGCCCGCAACCGCCGCCGCCGCGAACGCGCCGATCATATAGAGCGATCCATGGGCCAGATTGATCAGGCCCATCACCCCAAACACAAGGGTCAGGCCCGCCGCCATCAAAAACAGCATCACGCCGAACTGAAGCCCGTTCAACACCTGTTCGGCCAGTAATATCAAACTCATACGTGGTTACCCGGCCCCAGGGCGCGTGCCTTGGGGCCAATGCACTTACATTTTGCAATCGGCAGCATATGCATCACCGTGGTTTTCCAGCGCGGTGGCGATGATCTTGTTGGTGAAAATGTCACCTTCCTGGATCACTTCGCGCACATAGATGTTTTGGATCGGGTGATGGTTGTTGTTGAACTTGAAATCGCCCCGGGTGCTGGCAAAATCCGCCTCTTTCAATGCGGCGCGAAATGCGTCGGCATCTGTGACATCGGCCTTTTCCATGGCCGAAAGCAGCAAGTTGGCCGTGTCAAACCCTTGGCTCGCATACAGCGATGGCAGGCGACCATATTCGGATTCGAAACTCTCAACAAATGCGGCGTTGGTGGGGTTGTCCAGATCCTTGGACCACTGGCTGGTGTTTTTCACACCAAGGGCGGCGGCCCCCACGGCTTGCAAAATCCCCTGATCAAAGCTGAACGCCGGGCCGACGACGGGCAAATCCACGCCGCTGTCGGCATATTGTTTCAGAAATGAAATTCCCATGCCGCCGGGCAGGAAGAAAAACACCGAATCCGCCCCCGACGCGCGGATTTGCGCAATTTCGGCGGCATAATCGTTTTGGCCCAGTTGGGTGTATAACTCACCGGCCAACTCACCTTCGTACATACGTTTGTATCCGGTCAGCGCGTCCTGTCCGGCGGGGTAATTTGGCGCCAGGATGAATGAATTGGTAAACCCGGCAGAATTGGCATAGGCCCCCGCCGCCTCGTGCAGGTTATCATTCTGCCAGGCAACGTTGAAATAATTCGGGTTGCACCCTGCCCCGGCCAGCGCCGAAGGCCCGGCGTTGGGTGACAGATAGAATTTGCCCTGTGCCACCGCCGAAGGAATCACCGCCATCGCGAGGTTGGAAAAGATGATGCCGGTCATCACGTCCACCTTTTCGCTTTGAATCATCTTGTCGGCCAGTTGCACGGCGATATCGGGTTTCTGTTGGTCATCTTCGATTACCATTTCGATATCGGCATTGCCCGATTGTTTGACCGCCAACAAAAAACCGTCGCGCACATCAAGGCCAAGCCCCGCACCGCCGCCCGACAATGTGGTGATCATTCCCACCTTGACCGGTTCGGCATAGGCGGCGGTGGACAGGGCGGCAATGGCAGCCCCGAAAGCAAGTGATTTCAACGACATGGTTCTCTCCCGGGTGGTCTGTTTTGATCTGGCCGGCTTTTTGGCATCCGGCATCTCAGGCAGTTGTATCGCAGTTTTTGCGACGACAGAAGCCGTCATTTTGCATCCCGCCAGACTGGACATCACGAAAAATTCTGTTGATGTGCACCGCATCAGACAAAAGGAGCCGCCACATGGCCACGAATATTGCCCTGGTGGGCATTGGTAAGATCGCGCAGGATCAACACGTGCCCTCCCTGACCGCCAGCCCCGATTGGGCCCTGGCCGCCACGGTCAGCCGGTCAGGCACGGTTGATGGCATTCAATCCTTTACCGATTTTGATCAGATGCTGGCGGAACGGGGCGATATCCCGGTCGTATCCCTGTGCCTGCCGCCGGTGCCGCGTTTTGATTACGCGCAAAAGGCACTGCGCGCGGGGCGGCATGTGATGTTGGAAAAGCCCCCCGGCGCGACCCTGGCCGAGGTACACGCCCTGGCCGATCTGGCCGCCAACCACGGCGTCACACTATACACCACATGGCACAGCCGGATGGCCGCCGGCGTTGAAACCGCGCGCGCGTTTCTGGCCGATAAAACCGTGGACCGCGCCCATATCACATGGAAAGAAGACGTGAAAAAATGGCACCCAGGTCAGGATTGGGTGTTTGAACCGGGTGGCATGGGGGTGTTTGATCCGGGCAGCAATGCCTTGTCGATCCTCACCCATATCTTGCCGGCACCCGTTCATGTGACCAAGGCGGTGCTGGAATACCCCGAAAACCGCCAAACGCCGATTGCCGCACAGGTACAGTTCAGCGGCAATATTTCGGGTGATTTCGATTGGCGCCAAACCGGGCCGCAAAGCTGGAACATCGATGTTGAGGCGGGCGGTCACACCCTGCGCCTGTCCGATGGCGGCGCCAAGGTCGTGATTGACGGCACGGCGCTGGATGTGGGGCCGAACCGCGAATATCCAAATCTTTACGCTGAAATGGCGCGGCTTGTGGCGGCAGGGCAAAGTGATGTCGATCTGGCCCCGATGGTACATATTGCCGATGCGCTGACCCTGGGGCGGCGCGTTACGGTGGCGCCGTTCACCTGGCAATAGCCGCCAGCGAGCCGCGCATCACAACCTCGGTCGGCAGCGCGACTGATTGCAGATCAGGCGCGCCCGCGACCCGCGCCAGCAATAACCGCGCCGCCGCCTGCCCCATCCGCGCCTGTGGCACATGCACCGTGGTCAGGCCGGGAAACACGACCGAGGCCAGACCGATATTGTCAAACCCGGTGATCGAAATATCATCGGGAATTGACAGGCCGCGCGCCCGCGCCGCCACCATGGCCCCCGCCGCCAACACATCGTTGCCACAGATGATGACGGTGGGCGGTTCGCCCTCCATGACCTTGGTAAAAGCTTCGGCGCCGGGGTCTAACAGATAAGGCGATTCAACCACCCGGGTCAGGCGCGCATCGGGCTGGGCATTGATCGCGGCGCGCACGCCATCGATTCGCGCCCGCGCCCGATCATTGCCCGCAGATATGCCGGCGATCATCGCGATCCGGCGATGCCCCATGTCCAACACACGCTGTGCCATCATCTGTGCCGCGGCGTGGTTATCAAACCCGGCGCATAGCTGGCTGGCATCGTCCGACAGGCACCAGCCCAAAACATAGGGCATCTGCCGCAGCGTCAGTAAATGGTGGGTTTCAACAGGGCGTTCGGCCCCGATCAACAGCAATCCATCCGCCCCGCGCGCCATCAGGGCGCGAATCTGATCCAATTCGCGCAGCGGATCATAGCCATTGGTGGCAATCAACAGAGTGATGCCGTGGGCGTCCAGCTCCTCTTGAAAGGCCTGAATGCCGTTTGCAAACATGGCATTGGCAAGGGATGGAATGATTGCCCCCATTGTATTGGTCCGGTTTGACGCCAGAACCCGGCCGCCGAAATTGGGGGTATATCCCAGTGTCGCAATCGCGCGGTCAATCCTTTCGCGCGTGGCCTTGGCCACCTTGGCCGGTTCATTCAACGCGCGCGAAATTGTCGCCGTCGAAACCCGTGCGGCGCGGGCGACATCTTGCAATGTGGGGGGGGACTGTCGTTTCATGGTGACGGCATATCATGGAACAATCCGCAATGTAAGCGCTTGCATTTTTGCATGTAAGCGCTTACACAACGTCAATCGCCCTCAGAATCGTCACAAAATCAGGATCCCGACCATGGCCCGAGAGTATTTGAAGAAAGCCACCAAAACCGCCCAGACCGACGCCAGCGATGTGCGCGCCACGGTTCAGGGCATCCTTGACGAGATCGAAACCGGTGGGGATGCGGCGGCCATGGCCTATGCCGCGAAATTCGACAAATACGATGGGCCAGTGTTGCTGAGCGCCGAAGATATCGCCGCCGCTTCGGCCCTGGTGCCGCAAAAGTTGAAAGACGATATCGCCTTTGCCCATGACAATGTGCGCCGCTTTGCCGAAACCCAGAAAACAACCATGACCGATGTGCAGTTGGAAATCGTGCCGGGCCTGATTGCCGGACAGCGGGTGATCCCCTGCCGCGCGGCGGGCTGTTATGTGCCGGGCGGGCGCTATTCCCACGTGGCCAGCGCGATCATGACTGTCACAACCGCCAAGGTTGCCGGTGTGCAACATATCACCGCCTGTTCACCGCCCCGCCCCGGTGTCGGCATTGCCCCCGCCATCGTTTATGCCGCCCATCTGGCCGGTGCCGATAACATTCTGGCCATGGGCGGGGTACAGGGTGTGGCCGCCATGACATTCGGCCTGTTTGGCCTGCCCAAGGCCGATATTCTGGTCGGCCCCGGCAACCAGTTCGTGGCCGAGGCAAAACGGATTCTGTTTGGCCGTGTCGGCATCGACATGATCGCGGGCCCGACCGACAGCCTGATCTTGGCCGATGCAACCGCCGATGCCCATATCGTGGCCACCGATTTGGTATCGCAGGCCGAACACGGTTATAACTCGCCGGTCTGGTTGGTCACCGATGACCGTGCCTTGGCCGAAAAGGTGATGGAGATCGTGCCCGGCCTGATCGCCGATCTGCCCGACTTGAACCGCGAAAACGCCACTGCCGCCTGGCGCGATTACGCCGAGGTGATCCTGTGTGCCGACCGCGAAGAAATGGCCGCCGTATCCGATGATTACGCGCCTGAACACCTGACCGTTCAGGCCGAAGATCTGGATTGGTGGCTGGAGCGGTTGCAATGCTATGGCTCACTGTTTCTGGGCGAAGAAACCACCGTGTCCTATGGTGACAAAGCATCCGGAACCAACCATGTTTTGCCCACGTCACAATCGGCAAAATACACCGGCGGCCTTTCCGTGCATAAATACATGAAAATCGTCACCTGGCAGCGCGCCACCCGCGAGGGTTCAAAACCCGTGGCCGAAGCAACCGCGCGGATTTCCCGCCTGGAAGGCATGGAAGGCCACGCCCGCGCCGCCGATGTGCGGTTGGCCAAGTATTTTCCCGGTGAAAACTTTGATCTTTCCGGTGCGGAGTAATTGATGGACCCGCTGTTTGATCTGAGTGGCCGCGTGGCCTGTGTGACCGGTGCCAGCAGCGGCCTGGGCCGGGCTGCGGCCACCGCATTGGCCGCACGCGGTGCGCGGGTGGTGGGCGTGGCGCGCCGGGCCGATAAATTGACCGAGTGGGTTGAAAACACGCCCGGCCAAACCGCCATGGCGGTCGGCGACGTGGCCGATCGTGACGCGCTGTCTGATCTGGTGGCGCGCGTTTCCTATCCGTTTGGTGCGCCTGATATCCTAATCAATGCCGCCGGGATCAACACCCGGCAGGCCGCCGATGATGTCACGGCTGAGGGTTGGGATGCCACATTGGCCCTTAACCTGTCGGCACCGTTCTTTCTGGCCCAGGCCTTTGTGCCGGCGATGAAGGCGCGCAAATGGGGCCGGATCGTGAATTTCGCCTCACTGCAATCGCGCCGCGCCTTTGCGGGTGGCATCGCCTATGGCGCGACCAAGGGCGGTGTCGAACAGTTGACCCGCGCCATGGCCGAGGCATGGTCACGCGATGGCATCATGTGCAATGCCGTGGCCCCCGGTTTCGTGCGCACCGAATTGACAGGCCCGGTGTTTGCCAACCCCGACATTGCCAACCACCACGCCAATGCCACCTGTATCGGGCGCAATGGCGAAGTGGACGATATGGAAGGGCCGATGATATTTCTTTGCTCACCCGCCAGTAATTATGTCACCGGCCAGGTTTTGTTCGTTGATGGGGGATATACCGCAAAATGAAAGCACTGATTTATACCGGCCCCGAAGCCATGGACTATACCGACGCCCCGATGCCCACAGCAGGGAAAGGCGAACGCCTGATCCGGGTTGATGCCGTGGGCATTTGCGGGTCTGACATGCACGCCTATCTTGGCCATGACGAACGCCGCCCTGCCCCGCTTATTCTGGGCCATGAGGCCGCAGGCGTGGTTGTGGGCGGGGTTGACGATGGCCGCCGCGTCACGGTGAACCCTTTGGTCACCTGCGGGGAATGTCGCGATTGCAGATCGGGGCGCACCAACCTGTGTGCCAAACGTCAGATCATCTCGATGCCCCCGCGCGAAGGCGCGTTTGCCGAATATATCGTCATGCCCGAGGGCAATCTGGTAACCGTTCCGGATGACATCCCCCTGCCCAAGGCGGCGCTGGCCGAACCATTGGCCTGTGCCTGGCACGGGGTAAAGATGGGCGCGCGCGCCTTGCATGGCCCGTTATCAGATCAGGTCTGTGTGGTGATTGGCGGCGGCGCAATCGGTGTGGGGGCGGCACTGTCGCTGATTGCCCAGGGGGCCACGGATGTCACCGTGATCGAACCCAACGCAACCCGCCGCGCGACATTGCAAACTATCGCCGGGTTCACCACTGTCGCCCCGGAAAACGCGCCCGATGCCGCCGATCTGGTGATTGACGCGGTGGGGTATGAGGCAACGCGCGAACAGGCCAGCACCCTGGCCCGTCCCGGCGGGGTGATCGCGCATATCGGTTTGGGCTCATCCGCGCCGGGTCTGAACATCCGCCGCATGACATTGCAGGAAATCACCTTTATCGGCATCTATACCTATACCGCCCAGGATTTCCGCGACACCGCCCAGGCGATTTTCGACGGCAGGTTCGGATCGCTCGATTGGATCGAAACCCGCCCCCTGTCCAATGGACAAAAGGCGTTTGCCGATATTCGCGCCGGGCTGACCGCCGCGCCCAAAACCGTTCTTATCCCCGCCCATCAGGAGTAACCAAAGTGTCCATAGACAAACGGATCGTGGATGATTTTGTCGCCAATGACATATCATTCGTTACCACCGTGCCCTGCAAACAGCTTGCCGGTGTGATTGAAGAGGTCGAAGCGCGAAATGAGATTTTTCACATCCCCGCCAACAAGGAAGACGAAGGCATGGGCCTGTGCGCCGGTGCGTTCATGGGCGGCAAACGCCCCGCGATCATCATGCAAAACACTGCCATCGGTGTCACCATCAACACCCTGGCGACCCTGACACAGTTTTACCGCATGCCCCTGCCGATGCTGATTTCGTATCGCGGTGAATTGCGCGAACCGGTCGCCTGTCAGGTGGAAATGGCCGTGCATACAAAGGCACTGCTGGCGCAACTGAACATTCCAACGTATCATTTCCATTGGCAAAAAGATGTCGAGGAATTGGATAACATCCTGAAATACACGTTTATGTGCAACAAACCTGTGGCAATCCTGACCGATGCCAACTTCTGGGGAGGCTATGGCGACCAATGATCCGTTCAGAAATCCTGCGCGAAATCGCGCCGATCCTTCGCGACCAACTGGTCATCTGTAACATCGGCCTGCCCAGCCAAGAACTGCACATGATCGACGATCAGCCCACCAATTTTTATATGTTGGGCACTATGGGGCTGTCATCGTCTATCGGGCTTGGCCTGGCTTTGGCGCAAGAAAAAACCGTCATTTCCATTGATGGCGATGGCTCGGTTCTGACCAACCTTGGCTCACTGCCCACCATCGCCAACAACGTCGCCGATAATTTCATTCTGCTGATTATCGACAACGGCAGCTATGGTTCCACCGGCGATCAACCGACCTATGCCGGTAAGAAAACCAAGCTGGAAAAAGTGGCGCAGGCTTGTGGCTGTGAAAACGTCGTGGTGTGTCAGGATGTGGACACCGGGAAGGTGCTGCAAGCTGCCATCGACAGTAAAAAGATGACCGTGATTGTGGTGAAATGCGACAGTGGCAATATCAAACTGCCAGTGATCACGCTTGATCCCGTGGTGATCCGCCACCGGTTCATGGAAGCCGTGAAAGCCTGATGAAACTGAAACGGACATCCTCCTTTGATGTCTCGCCCGGCGGCAACGCCGGGCAGCGCCCGAACCGCCCCCACGGGGCGGGCGCTTTTCGCCCACCCCTCGGTTCGGGCACAGCCCTATGTTGCAAACCATGACCCAAATTCACTCTGCCGAAGACGCCCGCCGCCTGGCCAAACGCCGCCTGCCCTGGATGGTGTTTGATTATATCGACGGGGCCGCCGCCACCGGCCACGGTCAGGCATTAAACCACGCCGCATTGCGGGATATTCGCCTGCAACCGCGTATCTTGGTCAATGTGCGCGAACGCTCCATCGCCAAACAAGTGTTCGATCACGACGCCGCCCTGCCCTTTGGCATCGCGCCCATGGGCATGTGCAACCTGTCGGCACCGGGGGCCGATCTGATGCTGGCGCGCCTGGCCGCAAAGCACAAAATCCCCCATGGGGTGTCCACCGTCGCCTCAACCAGTCTGGAAAAAATCATTGAGGTTGCCGAGGGCCACGCCTGGTTTCAACTGTATTTCTCCGGCGATGGCAGCGGCATGGGCGCATTGATTGACCGGGCCGAGGCTGCAGGATACCGCACCCTCGTCGTTACCTTGGACGTGCCCGAAGTGGGCCGCCGCCCCCGCGAATTGCGCCGCGGGTTCAAAATGCCATTCCGCATCGGCCCAAAACAATTCGTCGATTTCGCCCTGCACCCCCGCTGGTCGCTATCCTCGCTGTTTCACGGCAAGCCGGGCATGGCCAATTTCGGCCCCGATAATCCGTTTGACCGCACTGAAAGCCGCGCCAGCGCCGATTGGTCGTATCTCGCCAAACTGCGCGCCCGCTGGCCCGGAAACCTGGTCATCAAAGGTGTGCTCAGCGTCGAAGATGCTCTGCGCCTCAAATCCGAAGGCGTCGATGCCATTCAGGTGTCCAGCCACGGAAGCCGCCAATTGGACAGCGCCCCACCGCCGATCCTGATGCTGCGCGAAATTCGCCGCGCCCTCGGCCCCGAATTTCCCCTGTTCTATGACAGTGGACTGCGCAGCGGCGAAGACGTGGTCAAGGCCTATGCCATGGGGGCCGATTTTGTGTTTTTCGGCCGATTGTTGCAATATGCCATGGCCGCCGAAGGGCGCGATGGATTGGCACAAATGACCCAGGTTTTGGCCGATGAGGCATCGCTGACGCTCGCCCAAATCGGACGGCGCGATATGCACGATCTGCCCAGCACCCTTGCGACGGTCCAACAGCCTCCCCTACCCTGATCACTACACTGGCCCCATCGCCGCATCGGCACCGATCCCCCTCGCGACCGTCTGGTCGCATCGTTTTCACACGACGTTTCCACCGCACGAAATGAGCCGAACCAAGAACATGACAGCCACCCCATAGGCCCCCAATATCACCGGGGATATGAAAAGTTGAAAAATACCCAAAATAATCAACACCACCCCCTTGCACTCCCCCCCCCGCTATAATACCTACTCCCTACTTGGCGCGGGATGGAGCAGCCCGGTAGCTCGTCAGGCTCATAACCTGAAGGTCGTAGGTTCAAATCCTACTCCCGCAACCAAAATACCGAATAATATCAAAAGCTTAATTCCCTAGTAAAACACTGGGGAATTAAGCTTTCGCGTTTGCGTCAACACTACGTCACCAAAACGGCCGGGGGCGCGGTTTTGGGCATATCGATTCCCGACGATGGCAACAGGTATCCGATCGCAGTCGCATTGCGCGGATGAAGTCATTCAAACAAGGCTCCCCGAGTGTCTCGGCGCTGATCGGGTCTACCTCGAAAATCTGCTCGATCCGAAGCGACAAAGACATCGCTCTTGCCACGGAATTACAATCCGTCATGACGGCGTCGATCGTTTCTTTAGCCGCCTTTTGACCGACGGAGGGATCATCTCTGGGCAAGCAAGAGTGCCGGTCACATAGCCGCCGAGATCGCTGGGTGTCATGGGCAGGATATCAACCGGCAGCGCATGTAGGATTTCGCTCAAACGATCTTGCCGTTTCGATTCTCTGGCCTTGCCCCTCCTTTTGTGGCGAGCCGTTCTGAAATCCACATTGCGCTAGGCGGCGTCTTCATTTAAGTTAGCCAAACCATTGCACACGCGAGGGATACGAACGCCCGAAAGGATGAGACGGTCTTCTCGCAGCGTAGCGCTATCCTGCGGAAGCGTTTGATCCTGTTGAAGAAACACTCGACCAGATGGCGCTCCTTGTAGAGCATCCAGTCGATGGCTTGCGTGGTCGAGCGGGTCGGGTTTTGCTTGATTTGTGCCATCGCACCAAGATCATCCGCGATGAACCGGCGCAGATGATCGGCGTCATAAGCCGCGTCTGCCATGACGTGCCCGACGCCCACCATCCCTTCGATCAAGCCGCGGGCTTGCGGGCAATCGCCCCACTGGCCAGGCGTGATGACAAAGCGGATCGGTAGACCGAGCGCATCCACAGCAGCATGAATCTTCGTTGTCAGGCCGCCCTTGGAACGGCCAATTGCGTGAGCTTCAGCCCCCCTTTTGCGCCACTGGCGTCCGCGTGAGCCTTGCAGATCGTCGCATCCACAAGGACGTATTCGAAGTCCGGCTCCACGCTCAAGGCTTTGAAAAGGCTCTCCCAAACCCCGGCCAACGTCCACCGCCGGAACCGGCAATGGGCTGTTCGCCAGTTGCCCAGTTGCGGCGGCAGGTCACGCCAGGGCGAGGCCGTCCGCGCCAGCCAAAGGATTGCATCCACGAAAAGCCTGTTGTCCGATCCGGTGCGCCCACGGTCGCCTTTCTTGCCCGGAACAAGCGGTTCAATACGCGCCCATTGCGCATCGGTAAGGGTTCGTCTGCTCAAGATCGCCTCCGTTTTCGATCTTGAATCAGAACCAAGTCAATTTGGGAATCCCCTAAATGAAGACGCCGCCTAAGGGTTGAAGCATGAGAGCGCCGACAGCAATTATCGGCATCATGGCCATCAAACCTTCAAAAGATCCAACAGTGGGTCGAAGGCATAAAGGGCGGCTCTGCGCCCAGCGGAGGGCTGCAATGTCCTTAGCAGTCCTGCTTCAACAAGCCGCCGCGACAATAAGCGGGCTGATGTCGCGGGAATGCCCGATCTCTCGACGAACCGGTCATTACGGAATACGGGGCTCGCAAACACGAAGTCCAGCGCCTGATCGTGAAACTGCGAGTTCAGCTCCTCACGGAAGCGCTCTCGCATTTGGGTGTGCAGATTGAAGATGGCATCGGCCGTCTGGATGTTCACCGTGGCCTGTTCATGCATGGCCTGTAGAAAGAAGATCACCCAACCGGTCCAGTCTCCCTCTGCGGAGACGGCCCGCATCCGTTCGATGTATTCGTCCTTATGGGTCTCGAAGTATCCAGAAACAAAAAAGTTGGGCTGACTGAGCACGCCCAGTCGCCAGAGCATGAGCGTAATCAACATGCGCCCGATCCGGCCATTACCATCCTCGAACGGATGAAGCGCTTCGAATTCAACATGTGCGAGCGCTGTGCGTATGAGCGGGCGTGTCGCGCTTGCGTTGATGAACTGCACAAGGGCCGCCATCGCAGGTTCAAGCTGTTCCGGGGCGATTGGGACATAGTAGATCTTTCCGCGGCGCTCGTCCCCGATGTAGTTCTGCTCGATCTTGTAGCTTCCTGGGCGCTTGGTGGCGCCGCGCCCTACGGAGAGCAACTGTTGATGTGCAGAACGGATTAGGTGTTCGCCGAGCGGCATGCCTTCAGCGAGGGCTTCCTGCGCAGTCCGCAGAGCTCGCGAATACAGGTAAGTCTCGACATCGTCGTTTCGTGCGTCGCGATAGAGGTCGGCGCTCCCGGCATCCTCCTCTGCTTCCAACCGGTAGAGCTCTTCGATCGTTGAGATCGTGCCCTCCATCCGGGACGAGGTCACAGCATCCTGACGGCGCAGCGGGGCGAGAAAAAGCTCGCCATTTACCATGCCCGATATTTTTGCGTCATATCGCGCAAGGGAGGCGGCAGCCTCTTCGAGAGGGCCTAGCAGTCGTTCGTAGTCAAGCGCCTCGGGAGGGAAGGCGTCCTTGTGGTAATGAACTGCCTCTGTCAGATCGAAGGGGCTGGCGACCATTTTTTGCCTTTGGCTGTTGTAAAATAATTTGATAGCAGATTAGCCGCAGCAAGCCATTTTGACAACCGAATCCATACACATATTGCCATCAACGGGATTTGATTGCTCCCCGCTGTCATCAAGGCGTTTTGGCGGCAAAGATAGACAGAACTCTGCCGTCAAATAATTTAAAGTTGCTTTCTGGAAGTGCTTGGCCAAAGTTGCTTCCCAATCGTGGCAGCCGCGAAGCTCGAACCTGTTGTGTGTCGAGTTTCTCTCCCTTGATCTTACCGGTCTTAACAACGTCCGGTGTCGGGGTCTCGAAAACAGCCTTTTTGCGCAGCTTGAAGCGCAGTGCTTCCATCCGACTCAACAAGCGGACCTGCAGATGACGGGGCGCGGCGAGCTTCGCGCTCAGACCTGCTTCCCCTCAAATGAAGTGCGGCAAGTTCGCGTTTTCCTAAATATACATCTCAACCTCTGCAGATTGCGCGGTGGTTGTGGGCTCCATCCGATACAGGCACACGGCTTTTCTCAGTGCAAAATGCGGAGAAAGAGCGCGTATTCTCCGCACGACAGCGAACCCAATTGTTTGCTTTCGGGCTGAACCTGAAGGTCAAAACGGGCTACGGGCATCATTCTGCCGGTGTCAAAATCGCTGAAAATATCCTGAAAACGACTTTCCGTTCGCTTCGCAATGATTATCCAAGAACCAGACTATGATCGAAGCGTGCCGGGCGGCGTGCCCCTGGCTGCAAGTCTTCACTTCGGCCACGTAGAATCCCCTCCGTGCCAATGATCGCTACGAAGGTGACTTCGAAGACTGGAAGCCAGGCTGGAAGTCGTGCACAAACGTGGCACGACCACGAAAGGTCGTCCTTGCGGCCTTTGAATGGCCGAGCGATCTAAAATGTGACGGGAACAATAGTCGAATGAACGGTCAGTTTGTTATTTCTCTGGATTTCGAGTTGCTTTGGGGCGTTCGCGATCATTCCGACCGGGACCGCTACGGGAAAAACGTCCTTGGAGCGAGGACTGCCGTGCCAAAGATGCTGGAGCTTTTCACCAAGAATGGGATTAGCGCGACATGGGCGACAGTCGGTTTTTTGTTTTGTGAAACCAAGGAGGAGTTGCTGGCCTCTCTTCCCAGTGAACTGCCGACCTATTCCAATACGCGTTTGTCAAACTTTTCCTACCTCGACGAAGTTGGCAAGGATGAGCGCTCCGACCCGTATTACTTTGCGCCATCATTGATCTCGGCGATTCACCAGACACCGGGCCAGGAAATCGCGACGCATACGTTGTCCCATTTTTACTGTCTGGAAGATGGGCAAACACTTTCAGCCTTTGAGGCTGATATTGTAGCTGCCAAGAAGCTCGCTGACGCACGCGGTATCGAACTGCGCTCAATCGTGTTCCCGCGCAACCAGTTTGCAGCGGAGCATCTGACCGTTTGCGCCAAGCATGGCATCACCCATTATCGGGGGAACCCCAGCCCTTGGGCATTCCGGGCCGCGAAGGGCGTTGAGCAGACCTCGATGCGGCGGGCCCTCAGGTTGCTTGATGCCTATTCCGGGGTGCTGGGATCACAAGCCTTCGAGGCTGTCAGCGGTCAACCAACGGATATTCCTGCCAGCCGTTTCCTGCGGCCCTGTGCCGGTCGCTTGGCCGCGTTCCATCCTTTGCACATTGCCACAATCAAGCGCGGCATGACGGCCGCCGCCCGGGACGGCAAAGGCTATCATCTGTGGTGGCACCCGCACAATTTCGGACAAAACCTCGAAGCAAACCTCGACGGGCTAAGTCAAGTCATCGCGCATTTTGCAAAGCTGCGCGACCGCTTCGACATGAAATCCCTGACGATGGGAGAGTTTTGATGACCGATCCGATCATCTCCATCGAGCCGCTGAGCGACGAGTTGATGGACGCATATCTGGCGTCAGGCATGGAACGCGGAAAAGCAGGCCGGTTCGCGGTTGAGTGGGCATTTGGCAATAACCCAGCTCCTTTTGCCGTTGCACGAAATAAGGGGCAGATCGTCGGGATTTCGGGGTACATTCAATCCCGCATGCAGTTTGGGTCGGAAACCGGTATCGCATTTCAGGCGGTGGATTCCTTCGTGTCGGAGAGCATGCGCGGCAAAGGTATCTTTACTCAGCTGGCCCGGGCCTATGACACGCATGCTACAAGTTCAGGTGGCGACCTCGTCTGGGGTTTTCCGAATGACAATGCCGCACCGGCCTGGTTCGGCAAGCTTGGATGGCATAGCCACGGGCAGGTTCCTTTTTTGATTAAGCCGCTACGCGCTGGTTTTTTCTGCCGTAAATTCCGCCTGCCACTCGACTTCCCGCTGACCCGCGCGTGTGACCAGAACTTGTCTTCTATCGCCGAGGTTGGTGAGTGGGGCGATGCCCTTTGGGACTCCGTTGCACCGACTGTTGGTGTGGGCACGGTTCGTGACCGAGCATTTCTGAACCATCGTCTCTTCAATGGCCCACAAGCCGAGCAATATCGGGTCGTTGCGTCCCCTGATCAAACTGCGCCGTCCATTGTTGCCACACGGGAGGCGGAAAAGCATGGGGGACGTATTGCCTATGTCATGGAGGCGTTGGGTGGATCGTCTCTCGAACCACTGGTGATGTCTGAATTGGGACGCCTTGCGTCGCGAGGTGTCGAGCTGGCGCTGGCTTGGTCGTTTCCATGGTCTCCGAACTATCGCACATTACGCAAGGCAGGCTTCGTGCCCTTGCCGGAACGCCTGCGCCCTATACACATCTGGTTCGGCAGCAGACCCAAGTCTGGCCTGGCCGCGTCTGCCGACCAGCAGGGCCAATGGTATCTTAGCTATCTCGACAGCGATACGGTGTGATTTTTGAGTAAGTCTTCAATTTCGGCGAATGGCGGCCATACGCGCATCGGAAAGGCGACCCCATGCATATTCTGATGACGGTGAACGCCGCCTGGAACATCTGGAATTTTCGGCGACCGTTGGTCGAAGCCCTGTCTGCTGATGGTCACCAGATTACGGTTCTGGCACCGCCCGACGACTCCGTGGCTGACCTCGAGCGGATCGGCTGCCGTTTTCGGCCGCTGGAAATGAGCGTGAAAGGCCTGAATCCGATTGAGGACCTGAAACTGCAGCGTAGGCTGAAGCGGATTTTCCGTGAGGAACAACCGGATGCCATTCTGAGCTTCACGATCAAGAATAACATCTTCGGAGCTCTGGCTGCGCGCGCGGTCGGCGTGCCCTTCGTTCCGAACGTGACAGGGCTGGGCACCGCCTTCCTGTCGGGTGGGCTGTTGCAGACCGTCGCCGAGCAGCTCTATCGCCGAGCCTTTGGCAAATTGCCGATCGTCTTCTTCCAGAACGAGGACGACCGGGATCTCTTTCTTGACCGCAAGCTTGTGCGCGCGGATCAGGCCCGATTACTACCCGGATCCGGCATTGACCTGGTCCGCTTTGCCGCCGCGGAAATGCCGTCCGCCGACGCGCCACCCGTTTTTCTGATGATTGCCCGGCTCCTGCGCGACAAAGGCGTGATGGAATTCGTCGAGGCAGCACGGTTGATCAAGGCACGCCATCCGAGCACACGGTTCCAGTTGCTTGGGGCAGCCGGATCAGAAAACCGTAGCGCCATCGACACTACGACGGTCGAGGGCTGGGTGGCCGAGGGCGTGGTCGAATATCTTGGCACCACCAATGACGTGCGCCCGGCGATTGCTGCGGCCTCTTGCGTCGTCCTGCCCTCCTACCGGGAGGGCGCGCCGCGCACGCTGATCGAGGCGGCCGCCATGGCGCGGCCACTCATTGCCACCGACGTGCCCGGCTGCCGCGCGGTCGTCGACACGGGCGTCTCTGGCTTTCTGTGCGAGGTACGAAATGCTGATAGCCTTGCCATGGCGATGGGGCGCTTCCTTGCACTCTCCCCCGATGCCCGCACTGCCATGGGACAAGCAGGGCGCGCAAAGATGGAGCGGGAGTTCGATCAGGGCCTGGTCGTCGCAGCATATCGGGAAGCCCTTTTGACCCTCACCGGCAATCGGTAGAGATAGCAGCAATGGACACAGTTTTCTTCATTGCGTCGAAGCTAATCGGGGCACTCCTGCGCCCGGACACCTGGATCGTTATCGCATTGGCATGCATCGTACTTGCGTTGATCCTGCAACGCAGGCGTGTCGCACTTTGGATCAGCAGCATCACCCTGGGCATGCTCTTTGTGTTGAGCGTCCTGCCCCTCGGAGACCTCCTGCTTCAGCCCATTGAGCGGCGCTATCCAGCCAACCCAAGTCTTGACGTTGTCGATGGCATCGTTGTGCTTGGCGGTGGCGAGGACGCCCGTGCCAGCGCCTATTGGGGCCAAGTGCAACTCAAAGAGGGCGCAGAGCGTTTCACGGCCGCGATGGAGCTCGCGCGGCGCTTTCCCGAGGCAAAGGTCCTCTTCACCGGCGGCAGCGGGGCTCTGCGCGATGTGGCGGGCGCAGCCACTTCAGAGGCCTCCATTGCCGAGGGTTTCTTTCTCGCGCAGGGCATTGCACCTGAACGCCTGCTGCTCGAGGGCCAATCGCGCAACACCGCGGAAAACGCCCGTCTCAGCCTGCCCCTTGCCGACCCCGTGCCGGATGAAACCTGGGTTCTGGTCACCAGCGCTTTTCATATGCCGCGCGCAATGCGCAGCTTTGAAGCGGCAGGCTGGGACGGTCTTGTGGCCTGGCCGGTTGATTATCGCACGTCAGAGTTTGGCGACGGCATCGGCTGGGACCTCATCCAGAACCTGTCTGTCCTGAACACCGCAATCCGCGAGCACGTCGGGCAGCTCGCCTATCGATTGACCGGGCGGTGAATGATCGCGCAACTATACTGCGCGCAGTTGGCTGGCATCCACTGCAACGCGGGTCTGCCCACCCATGATGTCCATCAGCACCCAGACGCGTCGGTCCGGTGTAACGGATTGGATTGTGGCAATAACATCCGCAAACGGTCCCTTGGTCATCGTTACCTCGTCGCCGGGCTTGAGAAGCTTTGGCGGCAGCAACTTGCCCTCCTGATCGCAGCGCAGCATCAGCTGGCTGACCAGATCAAGCGGGACTGGCGTCGGCTCTTTGCCAAGGCTGACGATCCGCGTGATGCCATAGGTGGAATTGACAGCGCGCCAGCGCCCCTGCAACATATCGAGGGCCACAAAAAGATAGCCGGGGAACAGCGGGCGCTTCTGAACGGTGAACTTGCCCCGGACGCGCGTGGTCTCTTCATGCAGCGGCAAAAATGTTCTGAACCCCTGTCGGACCAGATTGCGTTCAGCGATCCTGTGGCTATTGGGTTTGAACTGCGCCAAAAACCAGGTCGTTCCTCTGTCGTGATAGCTCATTCAGGCCCCCTCGCTCAATTTTGAGCGGACGTTGCCTTCAAATTCACCCACGTTCAACCCTGAACTTCCTGCATCAGCGAAAGACCTTAATGCGCGCCCTGTTAAGAAAACGCAAAACCTATTGAAAACATGAGATAAAAGACACTCTCGCCTTGATAGCCTGGGAAACCTACGCAAACGTCACCCCGACTTGAAACGCGGGGAGAACAAGACGTTGGACGGCGGGAGTGGCAAAGTTACAGAGTTCCGGGCGGCGCAATATGTGCGCATGTCGACCGAGCATCAGCAATACTCAACCCACAACCAAGCCGACAAGATCCGCGAATATGCAGACAAGCGCGGCATCGAGATCGTGAAAACCTATGCGGACGATGGCAAAAGCGGCCTTTCGATCGGGGGCCGCGCCTCCCTGCAAAAACTGATCTCGGATGTTGAAACGGGTCTGGCGGATTTTAACGTCATTCTGGTCTATGACGTCAGCCGCTGGGGCCGGTTTCAGGATGCTGATGAGAGCGCCTATTACGAATACATCTGCAAGCGCGCGGGGATAAACGTCGCCTATTGCGCCGAGCAGTTTGAAAATGACGGCTCGCCCGTTTCGACCATCGTCAAAGGCGTCAAACGCGCCATGGCGGGCGAATACAGCCGCGAGCTGTCGGTCAAGGTCTTTGCAGGGCAATGCCGGTTGATCGAGCTGGGGTTCCGACAGGGTGGAACAGCAGGCTTTGGTCTGCGCAGGGTGCTGGTCGATGAGCGCGGCACCATCAAGGCCGAGTTGAAACGCGGCGAGCACAAGTCGCTCCAGACCGATCGCGTCATCCTGATGCCCGGGCCCGAGGAAGAAGTGGCGTGGGTCAACAAGATGTATCGCTGGCTGATCGACGAGGATCTGAGCTTTCGCGAAATTGCCGACCGCCTCAACGAGGCAGGCATTGCCACCGATCACGATCGACCATGGACCTCGGGCACGGTGCGCACGGTTCTGACGAATGAGAAATACATCGGCAACAACGTCTACAATCGCAGCTCCTTCAAGCTGAAGAAGCTGCATGTCGATAACCCGCCCGATATGTGGGTGCGCAAGGAAGGCGCGTTTGACGGCATTGTGCCGCTCGAGTTTTTCCTGACCGCACAGGAAATAATCACCGCGCGCTCGGCCCGACTGTCAGATGAAGAGCTGCTTGAGCACCTCCAGCGTCTCTATGCCGATGCGGGCGAGTTATCGGGCGTGCTGATTGATCAAGCGGCCGACATGCCGGGGGCCTCCACCTACCGCTCGCGTTTTGGATCCCTGACCCGCGCCTATGAGATGATTGGCTATCGCTCGGACAGGGATCAGGAGCGGATCACGCTGAACAAGCGACTGCGCAAAATGCACCCGGAGATCATTGCGCGCACAGAAGCCGCCATCGCAGCCGTTGGTGGGAAGGTCGCACGCCACCCCAAGACCGACCTGCTCAATATCAATGATGAGTTGCGTGTCAGCCTGGTGCTGGCACGTTGCCAGCCGATGAACGACGGTCGGCATCGCTGGCGCATCCGCTTTGACCCCTCTCGCTACAAGGCTGATGTGACGCTGGCGATCCGCCTCGATCATGCAAATGAGACCGAGCTTGATTACTTCCTGCTGCCTTGGCTCGATCTGCCCAGTCAGGAAATCCGCATGTGCAACAGCAACAGCATCGCCTTCGAGGCCTTCCGCTTCGATGATCTCGACTTTTTCTACGGCATGGCCGAGCGGGTCGGCATTTGGAGAAAGCTGAAATGATCCATCACCCCCATCCCAACCCCCACAAGGAGCACAAAACATGAACGATACGCATGCAGACAGGAGGCTCGCCCATGATGACTGACACACCCGACAGCGTCACCATGGTCCCGATCGAGCGTGTCGAGGTTCTGAACTCGCGCGATCGCAACATGAAGGTCTTCGAGGAGATCGTGGAAAACATCCGCACCATCGGCCTCAAAAAGCCGATCACGGTGACAGAGCGCGACGGCGCTGACGGCAAACCCGCCTTCCTGCTGGTTTGCGGGGAAGGACGACTGAATGCCTTCCGCCTCTTGGGTGAGACCCACATCCCGGCACTGGTCGTGAACGTCAGCGATGAAGACGCCTTAATCATGAGCCTTGCGGAAAACATCGCCCGGCGCGGCCACCGTCCGCTGGAGATCCTCGCCGACATCGAATTGCTGCTGGCGCGGGAATACACAATCGATGACATCATCAAAAACACCGGCCTGTCGCAGAAATACGTGCGCGACATCGTCTTCTTGCTGGAAAAGGGTGAGGAGCGGCTGATCGAAGCCGTTCAACATGGCACGATCCCACTGACCACCGCCCTCGAGATCGCCCGGGCCAAAAACGATGACGACGATTTGGGCGACATGCTGGAGGAGGCCTACAAGACAGGCCAGCTCAAGGGTCACCAAATCACGGATGCCAAACGGCTGATCGAAAAACGCCGCGAAAAGGGCCCGAAATCGGCCACGCGTCCGAAGCTGCCCAATTCCGCCCATTCACTGGTCAAGACCTATCAGAAAGAGGTCGCCCGCCAGCACAAGATGGTGCTGAAAGCCGAACATGCGCAGCAACAACTGCTGCTGGTGGTTCAGGGTCTAAAATCCCTCTTCGCCGATGAGCACTTCGTCACCCTGTTGCGCGCGGAAGGACTGGACAGCTTGCCCAAGTACCTCGCCGACCGCGTTGAAATCGTCTGAGAAAGGACAAAACCATGACCCTGCACAACACCGTCAAGCCGATCTACCCCGGTGCCTTTCCGCCACCGACCGCCGAGGAGGATAGCGATCTGACCTATCCCAAGGGGCCATTGAACCTGACACTCGGCTTTGATCTCGAGACCTACCAGATCCCGCTCGAAGAGCTGATGCCTAGCAAGAAAGTGCCCGATGGTGTCATGACCACCCGCAAGTTCAAGCAGATCGTATCCTCGATCCGCGAGATCGGGCTGATCGAGCCGCTCTCGGTGATCAAGCCGGATGCCGATGCGCCAGGCTTTCTGCTCCTTGATGGCAATCTGCGTGTTCTGGCGCTCAAGGAGTTGGGACAGGAAACAGCCCCCTGCCTGATCGCCAAGGATTTCGAGACCTACACCTACAATCACCGGATCAACCGGCTTTCGACGGTGCAAGAGCATTACATGCTGCGCCGGGCGATCGACAAAGGTGTCGCCAAGGACCGGCTGGCGCGCGCCTTCAACGTAAACCTGTCGACCATCAACAGCCGGATCAACCTGCTGCACGGGATTTGCCCCAAGGCGGTCGAGTTGCTTCAGGACCATCAGTTCGCGCCGGATGTCACACGTCATCTGCGCAAAATGAAGGCCGCGCGCCAAATCGAGGCCGTGGAGTTAATGATTGCCGCCAACAGCATCACGGCCTCCCACGCCGACGCGCTACTGAAAGCCACCCCGTCCGAGCAACGCAGTGACACCCCAGCCCCGAAACCGGATCAGCCCAAGGGTGATCCGCTGGAGCAGATCGTGCGCCTCGAGCGCGAAATGAGCCAGGTCCAGACAAAATACAAGGATGCCGAGCAGAACTACGGATCGGAGCTGCTGAACCTTGTCGTCGCCAAGGGCTATTTGACGAAGCTGATCGGCAATGACGCCGTCAAATCCTACATCGGTCGCCACGCCCCGGAGATTCTTGAACAGTTCGAACTGGTGGTGAACACGCTCAGCATGGAAGAGGCTCTGCAACAAGAAGCAGCCTCAACATCGGATAACCCGCCGCCGGACGCTGTGGTGGGTCCAGCAGGCCAAGTCGACTCGAGTAACGCACAGGACGATTGAACGCGGCCGACACCAAAAAGCAGCGCACTCGACCGGCGCCTGCCTGTCACGATCAGTCAGCGCGGCCGATCATCTCTTGCGCCCCCGCGTCCGCTCATTTACGAGCGGCTTATGATCGATGCTACGGCACCGGCGGTGATGGCTCTGGGCTGCGGGTCGGCCCCGCGCCATTAAGAAGCGACCTGATCCTAACGACTGCCGTTCTGCAGTCTGGGCGTCATAAAAAAATCATATCATTTGAGCAATTCGGGCTTTTCGCGGGTGCAGCATTGTGCTACCGCTCAATCCTGAACGATTATGCTTAAATTAAAGCAACCCATTCGAAACAGAGCAGACCCGAGAAGAGCCAACGGCACTTCTTGTGCGGCAGCCTGCGAAAAGGACCCCACCTAATGGCCGGACAGCGCAGTAAAGCGCAAGAGGACGTGCGTTTCCGCGTCCTGCGCCTCCTTCAAGAAAATCCCGAAATGTCCCAGCGTGATATTGCCTCTGCGGTCGGAATTAGCGTTGGCGGGGTCCATTACTGCCTGAACGCGCTGATCGACAAAGGCTTGGTCAAGTTGGGGAACTTTTCGGCCGCACAGGACAAAAGGCGCTACGCTTACATCCTGACGCCAAAAGGTCTGTCCGAAAAGGCCGCGCTCACATCTCGTTTTCTCAAGCGGAAGATGGAAGAATACGGCGCGCTCAAAGAAGAAATTGAAGCGCTGCAGAAAGAAATGGAACTGGGTGCCGACATGGCGCCTCGTCCACGTAAGTAAGTTTCATGCAAATCCAATTTGAATCAAAGGCCCTCTATCAATGAAGATTGCAATGATTGGCACGGGATACGTCGGGCTTGTTTCCGGCGTGTGCTTTTCTGACTTCGGTCATGAGGTCGTATGCGTCGACACCTCAGCTGACAAAATAGCCAAGTTGCAGTCTGGCGAGGTTCCAATCTACGAGCCTGGTCTCGATGTTGTCATGGCGCGCAACGTTGCTGCGGGGCGCCTTAGGTTTTCCACGGACACAACCGATGCTGTGGACGGAGCCGATGCGGTGTTCATCGCAGTAGGCACACCGACGCGGCGTGGGGACGGACATGCCGATTTGACCTATGTGATGGCTGCTGCAGAAGATGTCGCCCGCGCTCTGACCGGATATGCGGTGGTTGTGACGAAATCAACGGTTCCGGTCGGCACCAATCGGCGCGTGGCGGATGTGATCCGGCAAACGCGCCCAGACGCCGATTTTGACGTGGCCTCCAACCCCGAATTCTTGCGTGAAGGCGCCGCAATTGAGGACTTCATGAAACCTGACCGCGTGGTCGTCGGTGTCGAGACCGATCGCGCCGAACAGGTCATGGGAGAGATCTACCGGCCGCTGTTTTTGCGGGATTTTCCGATCATTTACACCGATTTAGAAAGTGCCGAATTGATCAAATACGCGGCCAATGCATTCTTGGCGACAAAGATAAGTTTCATCAACGAGATCGCAGCGCTCTGCGAACGCGTGGGCGCTGACGTAAAGTCTGTTGCCAAAGGCATGGGGATGGACGGACGCATCGGAAACAAGTTTCTGCACGCCGGTCCAGGTTACGGTGGATCATGCTTCCCAAAAGATACGTCTGCCCTTGCACGCATCGGCCAAGAACACGGGATGCCGATGCGTATCACGGAAACCGTCATCTTGGTGAATGATGCCGTCAAGCGGCGCATGCTCCATAAGGTGATGGAGCTATGTGACGGCACCGTGAACGGAAAGCAGATCCTTGTTCTCGGCGTGACCTTCAAGCCGAACACAGACGACATGCGTGACGCGCCAGCTCTCACGATCGTCCCCGCGCTTGTTGGCGCAGGGGCAAAGGTTCGCATCGTCGATCCACAAGGCAAACGCGAAGGCGAAGCTTTGCTACCAGGTGCATCCTGGCACGACGATCCCTACGAGGCCGCTATCGATGCTGAGGCGATAGTCATTCTGACCGAATGGAATGAATTTCGGGCGCTGGATCTCAGCCGCTTGGCAGGCGCAATGACAAAACCAAAAATGGCAGATTTGCGCAACATCTACGATGAAGCGGACGCGGTCGCGGCCGGGTTTACCGCCTACGTGAGTGTTGGGCGATGAAAGAAAGTAACAATATGCAACGCGTTCTGATCACAGGCACCGCCGGGTTTATCGGCTTCCACCTTGCCAAGCTGCTGCTTGCCGAAGGGTTCATCATCCACGGCTTTGACGGGATGACAGATTACTACGATGTGGCCTTGAAGCAGAGGCGCCATCAAATGCTGCTGCAGAACCCGAACTTCGCAGCGACCGAAGGCATGCTTGAGGACCAGGCGCTCTTCGACCGTGTCGCGGATGACTTCGCGCCTGACGTGATCATCCACCTCGCAGCCCAGGCAGGCGTGCGCTACAGCCTTGAGAACCCGCGCGCTTACCTCGATAGCAATGTCATTGGTACGTTTAATGTGATGGAGGCAGCGCGGCGTCTCGAAGTGAAGCACCTGATGATGGCTTCGACTTCCTCGGTCTATGGTGCGAACGTAGAAATGCCATTCATTGAGACCGAAAAAGCTGACACGCAACTGACGATCTATGCTGCCACCAAGAAAGCCTCGGAGAGCATGGGCCATGCCTATGCCCACCTCTACGATCTGCCGACCACGATGTTCCGGTTTTTTACCGTCTATGGACCGTGGGGTCGGCCAGATTTGGCCCTGTACAAGTTCGTTGATGCCATGCTCGATGGTCGTCCAATTGATATTTATAACAATGGCGACATGTATCGCGACTTTACCTACGTCGATGATCTGGTCCGCGCGATCCGTCTGTTGATTGATGCGGTGCCTGTGCGTCCCGAAGACGGCGTTGTGCCTGAGGGCGACAGCCTGTCGCCTGTTGCACCCTACCGCGTGGTGAACATCGGTAACTCCGACAAAGTGCGCTTGCTGGATTTCGTGGACGCCATCGAAGACTGCCTCGGGCAAAAAGCTGAGCGGAATTACATGGGCATGCAAACCGGCGATGTGCCCGCGACATGGGCCAATGCAGAACTGCTGAAAACACTGACCGGCTATCGTCCCCAGACGGATTTCCGGGATGGGATCGCGCGGTTTGTCGAATGGTACAGAGAATATTCGGGGAAATGATACAAGATATGAAGAAGATAGCAATTATTGGACTTGGCTATGTCGGCCTTCCGCTTGCAGTGGAGTTTGGCAAGATCCGTCCTGTGATCGCCTTTGATATAAACCAAATCCGCATCGATGCGCTGCGCGAGGGCCGCGACAGCACACTGGAAGTCTCCGGGGATGAGCTTCGTGATGCCGCGCATTTGTCGTTCACGACTGACCCTGCAGATCTGGCAGAGGCGAACATCTATATCGTCACCGTTCCCACGCCGATTGACGCGCACAAGCGGCCGGATCTGACGCCCCTGATCAAGGCCTCCGAAACCCTCGGCAAAGTACTGAAGCGTGGCGATATCGTGATCTACGAATCCACTGTTTATCCTGGTGCCACAGAAGAAGATTGCGTCCCTGTGTTGGAGCGCGTCTCGGGTTTAACCTTCAACAAGGACTTCTTTGCTGGATATTCCCCCGAACGGATCAACCCAGGCGACAAGACCCACCGCCTGCCTGACATCCGCAAGGTGACGTCTGGATCGACTCCCGAGATCGCCGAAGAGGTGGACAAGCTTTATGCCAGCATCATCACTGCAGGCACATATAAGGCCGAAAGCATCCGTGTGGCCGAGGCAGCAAAGGTGATCGAGAATACCCAGCGCGACCTCAACATCGCGCTGATCAACGAGTTGGCAATCATCTTCAACAAGATGGGTATCGATACCGAGGCGGTGCTGAAGGCGGCAGGTACCAAGTGGAACTTCCTGCCCTTCCGGCCCGGTCTGGTCGGCGGGCACTGTATAGGGGTTGACCCCTACTATCTCACCCACAAGGCCGAGGCGATGGGCTATCACCCGCAAGTGATCTTGGCGGGGCGGCGCATAAATGACGGAATGGGCGCCTATGTGGCTGGGCAACTGGTGAAGGCCATGCTGAAACGCCGCATTCAGGTGGACGGTGCGAGAGTGCTGGTTCTCGGTCTGACCTTCAAAGAAAACTGCCCTGACCTGCGAAATACCCGTGTTGTCGACGTTGTGCGCGAGTTGCAGGATTACGGCATTCAGGTTGATGTGCACGATCCGTGGACGAACGCGGATGAGGCGCGGCATGAATACGGGCTGGACCTCGTGCAGACACCGCAAGATGGCGGTTACGACGGGATCGTTCTGGCCGTCGCGCATGACCAGTTCAAGGCGATGGGGGCGGACGTGATGCGTGGTTTTGGCAAGGCTGATCATGTCCTTTATGACCTGAAGAATGTTCTGGATACGCAAAAAAGCGATCTGAGACTGTGACCTCATCAGCACAACATATGGAGCCCAAATGATACACCCAACTGCTATTATTAGTCCTGACGCAAAGTTAGGTGCAGGTGTGAAAATCGGAGCCTACTCGATTATCGGGGACATGGCCGAAATTGGCGCAGGTTCAGAAATTGGATCACATTGCGAAGTTGGCGTACACGCTGGCGTACTTCCTCCTGGACCCTTGGTTATCGGCGCAAACTCATTGATCCGTTCCGGGAGCATAATTTATCAAAACTCCACTTTTGGTGAAGGTCTTACAACCGGGCACCGTGTAACTCTTCGTGAAGGGATAATTGCACTGGAGCGATTGCAAGTTGGTACATTGAGCGATTTGCAAGGCCATTGCTCCATCGGCCGACATGTTCGACTGCACAGCAACGTCCATATTGGTCAAAACTCCAAGATAGGCGATTTTGTTTGGATTTTTCCGTACGTTGTCCTGACCAATGACCCGCACCCTCCAAGCGAAGTAATGCTGGGCTGTATTGTAAAAGATTTTGCAGTCGTCGCCACAATGTCAACGATACTCCCCGGAATAACAGTTGGCAGTGGTGCGTTGGTGGGAGCAATGACACTTGTTCGTGAAGATGTGCCCGCGGATACAATTCACGTAGGCGTTCCAGGGCGCAACGTCGGAAGTACATTAAAAGTGAAATTCAAAGATAGTGGGGAGCATGTTTATCCTTGGAGGCGACACTTTCACCGCGGCTATCCTGCAGAAGCCGTTAAAAAATGGAGAGATGAATTCCCTCAAGGAGAGTTGAATACGTGACAGATCCAATCAATAGCATTCGAGAAATCTCATTGCCACAAATCCACGACCCACGTGGTGACCTGACCTTTGTTGAAGGTGAGCGGCATGTCCCGTTTCCGATCCGACGTGTGTATTTCCTCTACAACGTGCCGGTCGACGCGGAACGTGGCGGTCACGCACACCGTGATCTGGAACAGGTGGTTTTTGCCCTGTCCGGCAGTTTTAGAATGAAAATCGACGATGGAAAGACGAAGTCTGAATATTGGCTGCGCGATCCGCGCAAGGGCCTCTATATCAATCGCTTAATTTGGCGAGAAATGGACAGTTTTAGCCAGGGAGCGGTTTGCATGGTTTTGGCATCGCACCCCTATGACGAATCTGACTACTTCCGCGCCTATGAAGATTTCATCGTCGCGGTAAACGAGGGCGTAAAATGAAAATTTCCTTCCTCGATCTTGGCGCATCCTACCGGGAACTGAAGCGTGAAATCGACACGGCAGTCTCGCGCGTGCTGGATAGCGGCTGGTACATCCTCGGACCAGAGGTTGAAGCCTTTGAAGCGGAATGGGCCGAATATTGTGACGCCAAACATGCCGTGGGGCTGGCCAACGGACTTGATGCGTTGATCCTTGCGCTGCGCGCGCTTGAAGTGGGTCCGGGTGACGAGGTAATTGTGCCGTCCAATACCTATATCGCCACATGGCTAGCCGTTTCTGCAGTAGGCGCTAGGCCGGTGCCGGTCGAACCCGATCCAGCTACCCACAACATTGACACGACGCGGATCGCCGCAGCGATCACGCCGCAGACCAAGGTGCTGTTGCCGGTGCATCTGTACGGGCAACCCGCCGATATGGATCAGATCCTAGCCCTCGCGCGGCAGCACGGCATTGCGGTGGTCGAGGATGCGGCACAGGCCCATGGCGCACGTTACAAGGGCAAACGCATCGGCGCACATGGCGACATGGTATGCTGGAGTTTTTACCCCGGCAAAAACCTCGGTGCCCTGGGCGATGGTGGTGCAATCACCACAAACCGTCCCGATCTGGCTGAGAAGGTTCAGTTATTGCGCAACTATGGCAGTCGTGTGAAATATGTGAACGAGGTGCAGGGCGTGAACTCGCGCCTTGATCCGATCCAGGCGGCAGTGCTGCGGGTGAAGCTGAAGCATCTCGACGACTGGACCGACCGTCGCCGGACGATCGCGGACGTCTATACCAAAGGGCTGGAAAACAGCGGGCTGGTCCTGCCTCATGTGCCCGACTGGGCCGACCCTGTGTGGCACCTGTATGTCGTGCGCAGCACGGAACGGGATGCGCTGCAACAGCGCCTTGGGGCGGCAGGCGTTGGCACATTGATCCACTATCCGATCCCGCCGCATATGCAGGAAGCCTATGCAGGGCTGGGCATTGCCGAGGATGATTTCCCCCTCGCACGCCGGATGGCGGATGAGCTAGTGAGCCTGCCGATTGGGCCGCAGATGCCTGCTCAGCAGACGACAGCCGTCTGTAATATCGTTTGTGCTGCAAGTTGACACAGCCTGTGTTCGATAACTCTTGCGGCCTGATCCGTTCCATGGCGTTTATTGGCAACGCGCAAGCAGTCAATACCATGATTTCGATTTCGTCGATGAAAGTGTTGGCAATTCTATCAGGACTTTCCGGCGTTGGCCTGATTAGCATGGTTTGGTGCCGGTCAATCGCGGCACAATCCCTTTACCGCAGTTCTGTCGATCTTCGCCCAGCAGTTTCTAAACGGAAATGATAATGTGGTATTATAGATGATTTATCGCCCAGAGATCGACGGACTACGCTGCGTAGCAGTAATTCCTGTCATTCTATTTCATGCAGGTTTACCTTTGTTTTCCGGTGGTTATGTTGGAGTAGACGTCTTTTTCGTGATCAGTGGTTATCTGATCACTTCAATAATTCTATCCGATCTGGAAGCAGATCGCTTCTCAATTAGAAATTTTTATGAGCGTAGAGCGCGCCGCATACTGCCTGCACTAGTTTTTGTTTTGATATTCAGCCTTCCCTTCGCTTACATTTGGATGCTCCCAGGGGAGCTTATCGCCTTTGGTAAAAGTTTGATCGCAACGGTGTTTTTTGGCTCAAACATCTTATTTTGGCGGGAGTCCGACTATTTTGGTGCTGCTGCCGAGCTTAAGCCATTATTACACACTTGGTCTCTAGCGGTAGAAGAGCAATTTTACCTTTTCTTTCCACCGATTTTTGCGTTTCTGGTTCGACGAAGGAAGATGCTGCTTATCCCTTCAATGCTGGTAACAATCCTAGCCAGCCTTGCTTTGGCTGAATGGGGCGCGCGCCATGCGCCTAGTGCCACTTTCTATCTGCTGCCAACACGGCTGTGGGAACTTCTCATCGGCTCATTGCTGGCAGTTTATAGTATTCATTCGGTCCGTCAGGTTCCAAAATTGCTTGCAAACTCTTTAAGTTTTGTCGGACTTTCACTAGTTATGTTGGCTATTTTTGGGTTCAATTCTTATACTCCAATGCCAAGCGTTTGGACACTCGTGCCAGTAGTGGGCACTGCGCTAATTTTAGGATTTGCACACAAACAAACATGGACAGCTCGTTTGCTTAGTATGCCGCCACTCGTCGGAATTGGTTTGATTAGTTATAGCGCTTATCTATGGCACCAACCTGTATTAGCTTTCGCACGAATTCGTCTAATCACTGAACCGGACGGGGTTCTACTAATTGGCATATTAGTGCTAACGTTTTTTTTGGCATGGCTAAGTTGGAGATTTGTAGAGCAGCCCTTCCGAGGGTCGTCACCTTTACTTGAGGGAGGCCAGAGCATCGGCTTAGCGACCGTTGCTACAATAGCCATTGTTACCATAATAGGCGCAACACTTATCATAGGGGACGGTTTAGACGGACGTAGAACACCGTCCGGGAGTAACTTTAGTGATTTTGCAGATTTCGATGATGTCTTAGCTCCTAACTATGGCCTTCACCCCGATTGTGATGTCGGCCAATTCACACTTTCACCCAACTGTCGCACATCAGACGAGCCGGTACTGGCACTTTGGGGTGACAGCTTTGCGATGCATCTCGCGCAAGCTCTTCAAGTCCGCACCTCGTCGCCTTCAATGGTTCAACTGACACTCAGCCAATGCGGTCCTATTCCCAACTTAGCGGCCCAGGGTAGCATCACATTATGGCAAGACTGTCTTGGCTTCAATGACTCGGCGTTGAATTGGATATTGAACCAACCATCTATTAGAACTGTTGTAATTAGCTCTCCTTTCGACCAGACGCTGCGTGACTTGCGGGATCGAAATGGAAACATCATCGCAGATCCGGATGTACGCAGGGACGCAATTTCTAATGAATTGACGTCGCTATCTACTTTGTTGGCTAGCGTCGGCAAGAACTTGATTGTAGTGTCGCCACCTCCAAGAACTGGTGCAGATCTAGGATTATGCTTTGTGCGCAATCATCTGATGGGTAACGCTGTTGACACATGCGATTTCCCCGTGGAGGACCATCACATTTTTAGCTTTGCCTCCCGCCTTTTATTACAAGTCGTTTCACAAACAGTACGGGTGGTGTGGTTGGAAAATTTTCTCTGTGAGGCTGGCACGTGTCGAGTAACGCTAGACGGTGTTCCAGTTTACAGAGACGTAGGGCATTTGTCGGTTGATGGCTCGACAAAACTTGGAGCAACGTTTGATCTACTCGAATAGTCGATATCGATATCGATGTCATTCAATTATCCTACCTAATATAAACGAAATATGATCAATGAGTTTTCAAAATGAGTCCCTGCCTCGACTGCAGCGCCGCTTACTTAGAACTTAGGGCTGACATTGACACAGCCATTCGCCGCGTTCTTGGGTCAGGCTGGTACGTCCTCGGGCCTGAAGTCGATGCATTAGAGGAAGATTGGGCCGATTATGCGGAGGGTGTTTCAAAAGGTCTTGACGCATTGATCCGAACACTGCCATCGCTGGACATCGGGCCGGGCGACGATTTGCTCGATCCGCCTAACTCTTACATTGCTAATTGGCTGGCGGTGACGGCAGTAGGACCGCGATCCGTGCCGGTTGAAAAGTACAACGCCGATCTTTCTAACCGCTCCCGTGTGCTGATTAAATATGGAAGCCGCAAAAATTATGTGAATAAGCTGCAGGGCGTGAACTCTCGCCTTGACTCAATTCAAGCCAATGTGTTGCGGGCAACGCTGCCGGATTTTGACGCTTGGACCGATCGACGCAGGCCGATTTCCACGGTCTACTCCGAGGGGCTGTTGGAAAGCAGACGGCTCTTACCGCACGTGCTAAATCGGGAAAATTCAACTTGGCATCGATACGTCATCCGCTCACCCGATCGCGATAGATTGAAACAAATACTGGCGAAAGTAGGGATGAGAACGCTGAACCAGCGCACAATACTTTCCCACATACGGGCGGCGTATGCACGCCTTGTGCCTGGAGCGCTACCACTGGCCTATAAGATGAAAAATGAAGAAATAATCCTGCCTATGGGTCCACATCTTAAGCCTGCCGATGCGGCAAAGGTGGTCATTGCGGTGAACGCGGTGACGGTATGACCGGACCCTCGTCCTATCGCACGATCCTGCGGTCCTCCTCAATTATCGGTGGCGCACAAGTTATTAACATCGCGGTCGGACTTGTGAAAATAAAATTCGTAGCGGTGTTGCTAGGGCCAGCAGGTGTTGGGCTATTAGGCCTCTATTTGATACTTATCCAGACAGCGTCATCCATTGCGGCCTTGGGAATAGGCAGTGTCGGAACTCGTCAGATCGCGTCCGCCCATGCCTTGGGCGGCGACGAAGCGGTAGGTCGCACACGTCGGGCGCTGTTCTGGGGAACGATGGCGCTCGCACTGATCGGCGCTGTGATATTTTTTCTTTCGAGCGGTTTGATCGCTCGAATGATCTTCAGAGACGAGAGCAAGACTACTGCAGTCGCTTGGCTCTCACTGGGCGTGGCGCTAACGGTTGCGGCTGGATCACAGAGCGCACTCTTGACTGGTCTGCGCCGCATCGGCGATCTGGCGAGGATAAACGTGGGCGCGGGTATCTTGGGAGCGACACTTGGCGTGGTGGCCCTCTGGCTATGGGGCGCTCAAGGCCTAATAGCCATGGTGGTCTTAGCGCCACTTACATCATTTCTCTTGGGCCATCTTTACGTCTCTCGCCTTGGTCCTCCCGCAGGGCCGAACGCGCGCTTTCCCGAAATGTTGAGCGAATGGAAGACGATGGCCACCCTGGGCTTTGCCATTATGCTCAGCGGTCTCGTAAGCACATCGAGCAACCTTGCCGTCCGAACACTGGTGCAGCATGATCTTGGGTCCGAGGGAATGGGCCAGTTCCAAGCAGCATGGACAATTGGAATGACATATCTTGGCTTTGTGCTTGCCGCAATGGCAACAGATTATTACCCAAGGTTGAGCGCCACAATCAATGACCATGCTAGCGCGACCCGTCTGGTCAACGAACAGACAGAAGTGGCGCTACTGCTGTTTGCACCGGCGCTTCTGGCCATGCTAGGACTTGCGCCATGGGTCATCCAACTACTGTATTCGGCTGAATTTGGGTCAGCAGTCGATGTACTTCGCTGGCAGCTTCTAGGCGATATCCTGAAGGTAATGAGTTGGCCACTTGGCTTTGTGCTGTTGGCTAAAGGGGCAGGCAAAACCTTCGTTGCTATAGAAAGCATTGGAGCGAGTGTTTTCGTACTGGGCGTCGTAGTCCTGCTGCCAATCATGGGCGTTTCGGCAACGGGCGTCGCGTTCCTTGCCTTATATGTGGCGTACCTACCGCTCGTCTGGTGGCTGGCATCGCGAGCAATCCGATTCCGCTGGACACGCGCGGTCAAGATCCAGGGGCTTGCGTTGATAAGTGCCGCGCTGACCATAATGATCGCCGCTTATTGGAGGGAGATCGCAGGTGCCGTGCTTGGGATTACGTTAGCTGCCGCCGCTGCTCTTTGGGCGCTCCTAAGATTGTCGGAAATGTCAGGGGCAGGTGGCAAACTGCGTAGCGTTGTGTTAATTGGAAAGCAGGTAAGGCGATGGATAATCAGGTAAAGATAAAGAACTGCGATAGCGCTGCGCCGTTATTAAGTACGGAAGATCACCCACTCGTCACCTTTGCGATCTTCGCTTACAATCAAGAGCGGTACATTCGCGAAGCGGTAGAAGCCGCTTTTGCGCAAAGCTATTCCCCTCTAGAAATTATTCTTTCGGATGATTGCTCCAGTGATCGAACTTACGAAATCATGGAGAGCATGGCAGGAGATTACAATGGAATTCATAGGGTGCTACTTAATAGAACTAAAAATAATTGCGGGACGATAGATCACATCTTGACTGTAAGTAGGCGGGCGCAAGGGGACCTATTTATTGTAGCTGCTGGTGATGATATTTCGCATATTGATAGAACTATGGAAACCGTGAAGGCTTGGAGGAGTAGCCGAGCTGAAGTCATTCAATCTCATTATGATGAGTTTAATGATGCGGGTGATTTAGTAGCTAAAAATCTCGGTCAAAGAAGATCTGCAACCATACAAAAGTGGTTTAATGGTTGTGATTTTCAGGAGCGGAGCGATTATCTTCCAACCATAATAGGTTGCTCGGCTGCTTATGAAAGGAGTAAGCTTGATAAGCTTCCCTTAAATAATAGAAAATGCCTTAACGAAGATGCAATGATGACAATTTTAGGAATTTTGGAAAATTATAAAATTGAAACTATCCCTAAAGTCCTGATGTTTCATCGACGACACCAAGAAAATGTGTCATCTGATGAAAATGCAAGAAGCTTTAAGGGAATAAAGAGAAATGAATTTATAAAATCTAGGTTTGCACAGTCAACCGCCGACTTCATTGATTACTTTTCTGAGTTTCTATTGATGGAAGGTTCGCGTGAGCGAGGGCGTAATTGGTCTATTGTCGCACAAAATTTGCTAAATGATCGAGATTTTTTGAATCTACACGCAGATTTTTGGAGTCTCCATTTTGTCGGGAGAGTAGAGAGCCTAGTGCGCTCAAGAACGTCAAGCGAGGTGCGATTTATTCTACCTCGATTATTTGGAGTGAACTTTTTTTCCCTGATTAAGTTGATATTTGGTAGGAATTGAAAGTGAGTGAAAGTCATAGAGTTTACTCTAAGCAAATCGGTTTTAGTTCTAGGAATAAAATTTTCGAAAAATTCGATTATAATGAGTATACTCCTAGCGCAAAATATATTAGCCGCAAAATCACATTCGTCAGACTCGGGCTTTCAGTCTCGAATTTTGAGTTGAATTTGATGTTAAGTTATTGGTACCCTATTGTTCTAATGAAGAACCTTTTCCTCCCTTACCTTTCTTTTATGCGGCGCGGAGCAGAGAAAGTTGAAGCTCCTATTGGCAAAACACCAGCAATCATTCACAGTGGTTGGGCGAGTGGTTATTACCATTGGGTAACCGAAACTCTTCCGCGCGCAATTATTTTAAGGGATCGTTTTCCTGATGCATTGCCTCTTATTCCGCTGGACGTGTATGGGCGCTATATAGCAACACTTGAAGCAGTTGGTTTTCAGGAGGTGTTGCCCTACCCTGACAATAAGAATGCAGTATGCGATCGCATCGTGCTTACGGATTGCCCCAAAATATTTGGAACGACTTCCCCAAGCCTTATGTGCCGAGTGCGAAAGGAAGTATTTAAAGGTCTAGGAATAAACACCGCAGATGGAGCTGATTTTGTATATGTCTCAAGATCAAAGTCACGCGGTCGCAAAATTGCCAACGAAGATGAGATCATTTCGCTAGTGAAAAGATTTGGTGGTGAGGTAATTAATTTTGAAGACTATGATTTTCCTAGTCAAGTTAAGCTTATGTCTTCCTGTAAAGTTATTGTCGGCATTCATGGCGCTGGTCTTACAAATATGGTTTTCATGCCCCCTGGTGGAACAGTGATTGAGCTACTTCCTGTAAGAAATGGTTTGCGCGATTACCGCAAAATTGGGAACTCATTCAAGCATCAAGCATGCTACTGGCGGCTTTCGGAGGCGATGGGGCACACCCATGATTTCATTCTGGGAGAGCCCACTACCTCATGGTTTCAAAGGACAGACATGGCAGATGTAGCGATCTGCCGATCTGATTTCAAATCAGCCTTAATTAGAAGTGGTCTTGTAGAAAGATGACTATTTCGATCATTCTTCCTGACCTCCGCGGCGGTGGCGCAGAGCGAGTCATGCTGGACATAGCCCATGAATTCGCACGGCTTGGGCACGAAGTTGAATTGGTACTCATGCAAGGAGTGGGTGATTATTTGCCCGAGGCGCAGAAAAACTTCACCATCGTTGATCTGGCAATCCCACGCGCGCGTTCCATTACCTCTCCTTTGGCACGTTACCTTCGTCGGCGGCAACCTGCGGCGCTGATTGTGGCAATGTGGCCGCTGACTGCCGTTGTCCCGATTATTGCGCGTTTGTCTGGTTATCGGGGAAGAATCTTGGTGACCGAGCACGGTATATTGTCAAAGCAATATGGAGATTGGGGTGTTTTGCATAACCTGATACTGCGTCTGTCCACATTTGTTGGTTATCGGTTTGCACACTGCCGTGTGGGCGTATCGCAGGGTGTTTGTTTAGATATGTCTAATGTGGCCTGCCTAAAGAGAGATCGCATTGTTACGATATACAATCCAATCCGTCGGGCAATATCCCCCAAAAGCGTGGACGTCAAAGTGGCTAATAGTATTTGGAGGGGGGAGGGGCCTCGCATCCTGACCGTCGGTAACCTAAAGCTTGTAAAGAACCACCCCCTCCTTCTGCGCGCGTTCGCCGCGTTGCCCCTACACGAAGCGCAATTAATGGTGCTTGGGCAGGGTCATAATTTGGCTGAATTGCAGGCACTTGCGGTTGAACTGGGAGTAAGCGATCGGGTAATATTTGCTGGTTTTCATCCTGACCCGTCGTCGTTCTATGCCACAGCTGACTTATTCGTTCTTTCGTCCGACCGCGAAGGTTTCGGCAACGTGATTGTCGAAGCACTGTCTTTTGGCCTACCTGTTGTATCCACTGATTGCCCATCTGGTCCCGCCGAAATCCTTCAAAAAGGGCAGTTCGGTCGTCTGGTTCCGGTAGGAAATGCGTCAGCGCTAGCCTTGGCGATGACGGAAGCGCTGGAAGCTCCAGTTGACCAAAACGCTCTCATCTGCCGCGCGGAAGAATTTGCGCCTGAGATTGCGGCTCAAAAGTATCTTGAATTGTTAGGCTTGACATGATCTCCAGTCTCTATCTAACCAGAAACGGCCTGCTTGAACCACTCGGGCAAAGTCAAGTATTTGGTTATGTGCGCGGGCTTTCCCGGGATTATTCCATCACACTGATCACATATGAAAAATCGGAAGACTGGGCCGATACTGCAGCAATAGCGCGTGCCCATGCCGACTGCGCTGCGCATGGGATCCGCTGGCTGCCGCAACGCTTCCGACCGCATCCAAAGATCATCTCCCCCGCACTCGGCATGATGCGGATGATGTGGCTGGTCCGGCGCGAAGTGCGTCGTGAGGGGATCAGGTTGATTCACGCCAGATCTTATATCCCAGCGGCAGTCGCATTGGTCGTCAGCCGGATGACTGGAGTGCCATTTTTATTCGACATGCGCGCCCTTTGGCCGGAAGAGCTGATTACCGCTGGCCGGTTGCGGCGTGGGTCATTGATCCATAGCGCCATTGCGGGGGCAGAGCGGGCCTGTCTGGTTAAGTCAGCCGGGGTGATATCCCTGACCCATGCGGCGGTGAAGCATCTAAAATCAGTGTATCCTAGGGAATTGGCCAACCAGCGCCTTGTCGTGATTCCCACCTGCGCCGATCTGGATCGCTTCACGCCCAAGGCTGAAACGCGGACAGGCCCCACCGTGCATGGCTGCATTGGCACAGTCCTGTCTGGCTGGTTCCGCACGGATTGGTTGGCAAACTGGATGCGTGTCGCGGTAGCACGCGATCCCGACGCTCGGTTCGAGATCGTAACGCGCGATGACGCGCAACGCGTGCGCGCGGAACTTGACCCGACAAACGAACTGGCGGGAAGGCTCATTATCGGTCCGCGGCCTTCCAAGGACATGCCAGACGCCGTGCGAGGTCACGATCTTTCCGTGATGTTCTATGCGGGTGGCGAAATATCAGAGCTTGGACGATCACCGACCCGAATGGCCGAGGTTCTGGGATGTGGCCTTCCTGTAGTGGCAAATGAAGGGGTCGGTGACGTGGCCGATATTGTTCGCAAAAACAATGTCGGCGTGATTGTCGAGGGGGCTAGCGTTCAGCAGATGGGAACAGCATTCGATGCACTCCAGAACCTAATGAAGGATCCTGATTTGCCATCACGATGCCGCGCCACGGCCGAGGCTGTATTTTCTCTCGAAACAGGGACCCAGGCGTACCGCGAAATTTATGCGTCGATCCTCAACATGAAAGACGCCTGATGTGTGGCCTGACAGGACTTCTCCGCTCCTCACCGAGGGATGACATCATTGGTCAGGTGGCCAGGATGACTGCCCTCCTTGTCCATCGTGGTCCCGATGATGAAGGGGTCTGGTCCGAGGGCCAAATCGGCTTGGGCCACAGGCGACTTGCAATACTCGATTTGAGTGCCACTGGTGCGCAGCCAATGCACTCGGATTGCGGGCGCTATGTGCTGGCTTACAACGGCGAGATTTACAACCATCTCGACTTGCGTCACGTACTTGAAATCGAAGATGCCGCTCCGCCATGGCGTGGACAATCCGACACCGAAACCCTGCTGGCCGCAATTGAGCATTGGGGGCTCGACGACGCACTGTGCCGCGTGCACGGCATGTTTGCGATCGCATTGTGGGACCGGAGCAAGCAACGCCTCAGCCTTGCTCGTGATCGGATGGGTGAAAAACCGCTTTACTGGGGTTGGGCAGGGAAAGATCTGGTATTTGGGTCTGAACTCAAGGCGCTCCGCGCCCATCCCGACTGTTCGCGGGAAGTTTGCCGCCAAGCATTGGCTCAATATCTGCGGTTTATGTATGTGCCCGCCCCACGCAGCATCCATCCAGGTATATATAAGCTGGAACCCGGCACGATCCTCACGGTTGACGGTGCACCTCCCGCCGAAGCACCCAAGGAACCAATCCGCCCAGGTGAGCATCATGCCAGTCTCAGCATCCGCCGCTATTGGGACCTGAACGCAGAGATTGAGGCAGGAGCATACAACCTAATTCAGGACGAAAGCGAGGCTGTTTCAACGCTGGGCCAAGTTCTGGGCAAAGCGGTCCAGCGGCAGATGATCTCGGACGTGCCTCTTGGTGCCTTCTTATCGGGCGGTGTGGACAGTTCCGCGATCGTCTCGCTGATGCAGGCTCAAAGCGCACGGCCTGTGCAGACCTTTACCATAGGATTTGATGAAGCTGCTTTTGACGAGTCACCCCACGCGGCAGCCGTAGCTCAGCATCTGGGCACCGATCACACCAAATTACGCGTGACAGATGCGGATGCGCGCGAGTTGATCCCAGATCTGCCGCAGCTTTACGATGAGCCATTTGCGGATTCATCGCAAATTCCTACTCATCTTGTCTGCCGTGCTGCGCGCCAACATGTGACTGTCGCGCTTTCGGGAGATGGTGGTGACGAGCTGTTTGGCGGCTATAATCGCTACATTCGCGGCCCCGGTCTGTGGCAACAGCTCTCTCAAATCCCGCGTCCGATTAGGCGGCTTGTGGGTCAGGCTGCCCAGGCGTTACCTGAGCACGGCTGGAACAAGGTTGGGACGGCTTATAACCGGATCAGAACTGGAGGTGCGGGGATTTCTGACTTAGGCACCAAGGTTCATCGACTGGGCGAGAGGCTGCGCCTGACAGACAGTCTTGATGATCTGTACCGCAATATGGCGAGCACATGGATCGAGCCCGAAATGTTGATCGTGGGCGATGTAACCGAACCCTCCTCCCAACTTGACGATCCGATGCCCGAATTCGGCGCTGGCGATCCGGCGCTGCGGATGATGGCGCAGGACATGCGCAGTTATCTGCCTGACGATATTCTTTGCAAGGTCGACCGCGCCGCTATGGGGATCAGCTTGGAAACGCGCTCGCCTTTCTTGGACCCGGAAGTTATCGCGCTCGCCATGCGACTGCCGATGGGCATGAAAATTCGCAACGGCCAAGGCAAATGGGTACTGCGGCAGGTGCTTTACCAGCACGTGCCACGCGAGATCATTGACCGCCCCAAGGTGGGCTTTGCGATTCCGATCGGGCTTTGGTTGCGCGGCCCATTGCGAGATTGGGCCGAAGACCTGCTGTCACACAAGCGCCTCGCTGAGGACGGGCTGTTCAACCCCGACATCATCCGCCAGACATGGTCTGAGCATCTTTCGGGAAACTGGGACTGGTCAGCACGGCTCTGGACTATTTTGATGTTCCAGGCGTGGCACGCGGCGCAGGCGCACGCATGAACATTCTGCTGTTGTCGCGTTACACTCGCATGGGTGCGTCTAGCCGGTTGCGAACGATGCAATATCTGCCTGCTTTGACGAGCGAAGGCTTTAACGTTCATGTCGCTCCTTTTTTCGATGAAGCCTATTTGCATGCACTTTATTCCGGGCAAGGAGCAAAAGGATCAAAAGTAGGATACGTTTCCCAACGCATCAGGCAGATGCGGACGCACCCCCAGCCTGATTTGATTTGGCTGGAGTATGAAGCCTTGCCATGGGTTCCATGGACGATCGAACGCTGCTTTCTTCCGAGAGGAGTACCTATTGTAAGTGATTACGATGACGCCGTCTTTCATCGTTATGACAAAAACCGACGCGGGACGGTTCGCAGCATTCTTGGTGACAAAATAGGACAGGTAATGGCGGCCTCGGCCCTGGTAATGGCGGGCAATAGATATATTGCGAATTACGCCGAACGCTTTGAAGTGCCAAGGTTAGCAACGGTGCCAACGGTTGTAGACCTTGACTTATACACCGTTGATCCAAAAGCTAGAAATACGGACGATCTGCGCGTAGGCTGGATCGGCACTCCTGAAACTTGGCAGGCGTTTGCCAACCCCATTCACTATGTGCTGGACCAGATCCTTGCAGAGCACCGGGCGCTGTTTCGCGCAGTTGGAGCAGGTATGCAGCCCACAGCCAGTGGAACGCTAGAAATTCTCCCCTGGACGGAAAACACTGAAGTTTCTTTGATACAGAGCATGGATATCGGCGTCATGCCACTACCCGACACGGATTGGGCGCGGGGCAAATGCGGCTACAAGCTGATCCAGTACATGGCTTGCGGTCTGCCAGTGGTCGCGTCGCCGGTTGGGGTTAACAAAGATATCGTCGAGGATGGCGTGAACGGGTTTCTCGCCGAAACCGATGCGGAGTGGCGATCAGCAATCGAAACGCTTCTGGCCGACGGAGAATTGCGGCGCCGAATGGGAGCCGCAGGACGTAGGAAGGTAGAAGAACACTATTCTCTACAGGTCTGGGGGCCACGCGTGGCACAGATGTTGCGCAGTGTCGCGGATGAGGGGCGGCGCGCGTAATGCTCTATGTCGGGTTGACCAATTTGCTGTTCCTCTTGCGCTATGCGCTTGCGCGGAATGGAGGATTGCGCAGGCAGATTTATTTCATGGTTCTGGCAACCCTCTTTGTGTTCTCGGCCTTCCGCTATCAGGTTGGCTGCGATTGGTCTGGGTATTATTACCAGTATCTGCGCGCTCCGAATTTTGAATGGTCATCTGTTACAGAAATCCGAGAACCAATCTGGTGGGCGATCCTTGGGTGGATACGAGACATGGGTTTGCCTTACCCCGTTGCCAATATTGCCTCTAGCGCGATTTTCTTTCTCGGCGTTCATGTTCTGGCGCGACGGCAGCCTGATCCACTAGGTTTTCTGGTTCTTCTGTTTCCAATTCTGATCATCAACTTGCCGATGTCCGGAATCCGCCAGGGCGCGGCGATTGGTTTGTTGTGTATCGCCTTCGTGGCCTTCATCGATCGCCGCCCGTTGTGGTTTGCGTTCTGGGTTGTGCTGGCCGCCGGGTTGCATTCGAGCGCGCTGATATTCATGTTGCTCTTGCCAGTTGCAGCCGGACGCTACACTCGAAGCCGCTTGATGCTTGCCGCGTTCCTTGCCGTCCCAGGCGCGCTCTTTCTCGCCTCGGGCGACGCCGCAGACGTTGCCACCAGTCGCTATGTTGGGACAGGGGTTGACGCAGCAGGCGCTGTATTTCGCGTCGGCCTCCTTGGACTTTCAGCGCTGTATTTCTTCCTGTTCGTACGCAAAAAATGGCTGCGGACATGGCCTCAGGATTATAGCCTGGCCAGCATCGGAGCGATCGGGATGGCACTGGCGATACTTCTCGTCCCGGTCTCCTCAGTGATCGGCGACAGGTTTGGCTACTATCTAATCCCGATCCAAGCCATGATCTTCGCGCGGCTTCCCTTTTTGCCATTTCGCGCCAACGCGGCGATGCATGCGGCTCTGCCATATCTGGGTCTGTTGCTGGTTTTCACAGTCTGGTCGCAACTGTCCGGGCATTTCAACCAATGCTACATCCCATATCAAACTTGGTTGTTTGGCTTCCCTGGCGGTGATCCGTTTGGTTTCTAACATCGACAGCAGAAGAGGGTATTGAGTAGTGCAAGTTCACAAGACCAGTCTGGCGGGGGTATTTATGATCGAACCCCATCGCTTCGGTGATCATCGAGGCTTCTTTGCGGAGACCTACAGCCAGCGCGTTTATGCTGAATTGGGGATCAATGAAAATTTCGTGCAGGACAACCACTCGCTTTCAGCCGAGATTGGCACGGTTCGGGGGCTGCATTTCCAAGCACCGCCTGCAGCGCAGGCCAAGCTGGTGCGTTGTGGGCGCGGTGCGATCTTTGATGTCGCCGTCGATATCCGCAAGGACAGCCCGACATATGGCAAATGGGTTGGCTACGAACTCAGCGCCGAGAATGGTGCGCAGCTGTTCATCCCTGCAGGCTTTGCTCATGGGTTTGCCACGCTGCTGCCCGATAGTGAGATCATCTACAAATGCTCGGACTATTATGCACCAGAAACCGAGCGCGCGCTACGCTGGGATGACCCCGCCATCGGCATAGACTGGTCCCTGAAGGGCAAGGCGATCCTGAGCGACAAAGACGCCGCGGCACCGATTTTGGCCGATCTTGACAGCCCGTTTCACATGGAAGGATAGAAACAGATGAAGATCCTTGTGACAGGAGGTGCGGGCTTTATCGGCTCTGCGGTGGTGCGGCTGGCGGTGGCACGGGGCCATCGTGTAGTGAACCTTGACGCGCTGACCTATGCCGCCTGCCTGTCTAATGTGGCGTCGGTGGCAGACAGCCCGCTTTATGCCTTCGAGCAGGCTGATATCCGCGACCGCGCGGCGCTGGATCGTGTCTTTGGCACCCACCAGCCCGATATCGTCATGCATTTGGCCGCCGAAAGCCATGTCGATCGCTCGATCGATGGGCCTGCTGATTTCATCGAAACGAATATCACCGGCACGTTCAACATGCTGGAAGCGGCCCGCACCTATTGGATCGCGCATGGCCGACCTGAGGGCTTTCGCTTTCACCATATCTCGACCGACGAGGTGTTTGGCTCACTCCCCGCCGACCCGGCGATGCTGTTCACGGAAACCACACCATATGACCCGCGCAGCCCCTATTCGGCCTCCAAGGCCAGCTCGGATCACCTCGTGCGCGCCTGGGGTGAAACCTATGGCCTGCCTGTGGTCCTTAGCAATTGTTCGAACAATTACGGCCCGTATCACTTCCCTGAAAAACTGATCCCGGTGGTCATTCTGAACGCGCTGGCAGGAGAGGCACTGCCGATTTACGGCGACGGCAGCAACATCCGCGATTGGCTTTATGTCGAGGATCACGCCGATGCGCTGCTTTTGGTGGCGCAACAAGGCCAGACCGGGCGCAGCTATAATATTGGCGGCGAGAACGAACGCACGAACTTGCAACTGGTGCAAACGATCTGCGCTATCCTCGACCGGCTACATCCGCGCGAGACTGGCAACTACGGTGATCTGATTACCTTTGTCACCGACCGTCCCGGCCATGATGCACGCTATGCGATTGATCCTTCGCGCATCCGCAGTGAGCTTGGCTGGAGCCCCTCGGTCACCGTCGAAGAGGGGCTGGAGCGCACCGTGCGCTGGTATCTGGAGAACGAGGACTGGTGGCGCCCATTGCTGGCCCGTGCGGGTGTGGGTCAACGGCTGGGCACCACTGAGAAAGCCACTTCATGAGTGCTATTTTGGTCTTTGGCCGCAGCGGGCAGGTCGCGACCGAACTACAACGGTTGGGCGATGTTGTGGCGTTAGGGCGTGATCAGGTTGATCTTTCAGATCCTGCGGCTTGTGCAGCAGCAATTAACGCCTATCGGCCCCGCGCGGTGATCAATGCTGCCGCCTACACCGCCGTGGATCGTGCCGAAGAGGAAGAGGCGCTGGCCACCCTCATTAATGGCGAGGCCCCCAGCGTCATGGCGCAGGCCTGTGCGGCATTAGGCATTCCACTGGTGCATATCTCAACCGATTATGTCTTTGCCGGTAGCGGCACCCATACTTGGGCGATTAATGACAGCGTCGACCCACAAAACGCCTATGGTCGCTCAAAGCTAGCGGGCGAGGCAGGCATTCGCGCCGCGGGCGGGGTCCATGCAATTTTGCGCACCTCTTGGGTGTTTTCCGCCCATGGCGGCAATTTCGTCAAAACCATGCTACGCCTGTCGGACAGCCGCGATGAGTTAAGCGTGGTAGATGATCAGATCGGCGGCCCAACCCCCGCCCGCGCGATTGCCGCGGCCTGCCTATCTATTGCCCAGCAACTGTGCGATGCGCCTACCAAGACCGGAACGTATCATTTCAGCGGCGCGCCCGATGTCAGCTGGTGCGAGTTTGCCCGCGCGATCTTTGCCCAGGCCGGGCGTGGCACTCGCGTTACCCCCATTGCCACGCGCGATTATCCAACACCCGCCGCGCGGCCGCTGAATTCACGGCTGGACTGCCATACAACGGAACAGGTTTTCGCCAACCCGCGCCCCGATTGGCGCGCGGGCTTAGCCAATACATTGACAGAGTTAGGTATTACCCCATGACGACACGCAAAGGCATTATCTTGGCAGGTGGATCCGGCACGCGGCTTTATCCCATTACCATGGGCGTGTCGAAACAGCTCTTGCCGATCTATGACAAGCCCATGGTCTATTACCCGCTGACGGTGCTGATGCTGGCCGACATTCGCGAGATCCTGATCATCACCACTCCGCATGACCTGGAACAGTTCAAGCGGACGCTGGGCGACGGCAGCCAATGGGGTGTGTCGCTGAGCTTTATGGTGCAGCCCAGCCCTGACGGACTGGCGCAGGCTTTTATTCTTGGGGAAGAGTTTCTTGATGGCGCGCCATCGGCGATGGTGCTGGGCGACAACATCTTTTTTGGCCACGGCCTGCCCGACCTGTTGCAAGAAGCCGGACAGGCGCAGGCGGGTGCCACTGTCTTTGGCTATCGCGTTGCAGATCCGGAACGCTACGGCGTGGTGGATTTTGACGAAGATGGCACTGTGCAGTCGATCATCGAGAAACCTACCGTGCCGCCATCGAACTACGCGGTGACCGGGCTTTATTTCCTTGACGGCACAGGACCAGCACGGGCCAAAGAGGTGCGGCCATCGCCCCGCGGTGAATTGGAGATCACCAGCCTGCTTGAAAGCTATCTGGCCGACGGCACACTATCGGTCAAAAAAATGGGCCGCGGCTATGCCTGGCTGGATACTGGCACCCACGCCAGTCTTCTGGACGCCGGAAACTTCGTCCGCACCCTGACTGAACGCCAAGGTCAGCAAGTGGGCTCGCCCGACGAGGTCGCCTTTGAGATGGGCTGGATTGACGAAGACCAACTGAGAGCCCGTGCGGAACAGTTCGGAAAGAACGACTATGGCTCATATCTCAAGGGGCTCGCCCGGTGATCTGTGATTTGACGGTGACGCCCCAGTACAAAGCATGTACATCTTACTGGCACACGCGCAGTTGCCCCCGCAGCACCATATAATCCGCGAGCCAGCCGACGATGACACTGCCTTCGGGCAGGGCGTCGACCTCATCAGCCACACGGCGCTGCTCTTCCAGAGTGTACGCCAATACCGGCGGACAGACAGAAGTTGACAGATGCTCAGAACTCCCCGTCGCGCAGCCTGTCAATGAGATCATTGCGGTTGCGAGGACGGCGGCTGGCTTCGTCCAGCATCTGGCGTTGTACGACATTGTCGCGCTCCAATGTTGCCAGTCGCCCAGCGGCACGCCCAGCGCGCTCACCGGCCCGACGAAGGTTAAGAATGAAGAGCGCAACGGTGAGGGCGGCAAGGACCACCCCGGCTGCCCAGCGCGCCCAAGGCCGGACGATGAACCCAGCGAGAATTGTGCTCCACATCACCGCGTCCCCCGCTTCCAGTCATCAATTCGCGCCCAGATCGCAACAGCGATCCCCGCCAGCGCCAGCGCAATGAACACCCAGCGGAGGGTGTCGAGATGCGGCACCAAGGGCAGGATCGCCCCCTGCGCTTCCGCCAGCGCCTCTTGCGCAACTTCGACCCCGGCGGCACCAAGCGTGGCAACCCCGGCTGCGCCAGTTCCACGCAATGTCCGGCTTCCTGCGCCTGATAGACTGTCAGTGCGGTGCGGGCCTTCAGATAGGACGTACTGTCGCCGGAGCCGGAGACGGCACTTTCGCCCGGGCTTGACCCGCCTCGCGACCGCATCTGCTGATCGGGATCCGTCATGGCCCCTCGTCGCGCATCCGACGCGGCAGCGTTGATCGACCCATCTGAAAACAGCACTAACCGCCCGGTTTTGCGCGCCTTTTGCACGGCCCCGCGCGAAAGGCCGGAATGGGCGGCATAGGCGCGTTCAGACAGTCCTTCCATGGCGCTGTGAATATCCTCAACATATTGGAACTAAATGAGAATAAATATCTTATTCAGTTGATTACACTCCCACATAGAGCGACTCTGGGTGCAGGAAAACGATGCAACCCAGCCCCGGAGACGACGCCATGACCACCAAGACCAAAGCCCCCAGCGAAGCCCTGCTGCTGGAGATCGCAGCGAAGCATTTCCACAGCATCGAGACGCTGGAAACCCGCAACCGCGATCGCCTCGACTTCCACGATGTCGCTGTCTGGTCCATCCGCGCGGCGCTCAAGGAGGCTTTCGAGGCCGGACGCCGCGCCGCTTAAACCCCCACACCCCACTCCTGAAAGGACACGCACATGGCCATCGCCACCACTTCCGATACGACACGTATCTTTATCGACCGCAGCCGCTTCACCCAGGTCATGACCGTGCCCGCGCTGCAGGGCCACTTAAACGACATCAGCCTGAACGCTGAGGTTTTCGAGATGGCGGGCCGGATCGGGATCGACTGCCTGACGATCGAGCTGGCCGATGTCGTCCTCCTCCTGAAACAGCACGGGTTCATTTGAGCCCGCACCAACCCCGCAACAAGGAGACAGTCATGAGCACGCGCGCGCAGATCGCCATCGAGATCGGACCGGATCAATGGGCTCACATTTATTGCCACTTTGACGGCTACCCCTTGCACATGCTTCCCGCGCTGGCGCCGTGGACGCCCGAGGACATCCTCGCGGCAAAAGAAATCCGGCAGGTCCGCGCGGACGCGCTGGACTGTTTTGATCCGCCCCGCGAGCCGCCGATCCTGCCGCGCCCGACCTGCCAGCTCTGCCACCTCTACGTCTGGCGGGACGGGGGATGGATTGAACTCGATCCCGAAGCCCACGCCCCCGAAGGAGCGGCCCAATGACCAATCCCTCCCTGAACTGCCTGTCCGAAGGCCACGGAGCCACCACCATGACAACGCACCCCATTCTGCCCAGCCGCAACGAGGACTACGGGTTCTTCCGGACCCTGACTGTTTGCCCGCATCGCGACCGCCGCAGCGCGGACGTCTGGACGCTTGCCTCGCGCCTGATCGCTGCTGCCATCGGTGCCGACAGCGAGGACGAGATGATCGGCATCCGCGATTTCCTCGACAGCCGCATGGGTCGCCACTTCGCCGACGATGTTGTCGGCAACATGACGGGCTGCAACATCGATACCGAGACTGCGATCGCATCCGCGATCCGCCGCTGGCAGGACTGGCGTATCAGCCGCAAAACCGAGCGCTGCGACGGGATCCCCGCTGGGCTGCCCTACCTGACGGGTTGGGTGCAGCACTTCGCAGTCGCCGCCGCGATGGTCGAGACCGACTGACCCAGACCCCAACCCCGACATCCCCATCACGACAGGAGGCCCAGATGCCTAAACTCACCGATACCCAGACCATCATCCTCAGCCGCGCGGCCGCGCGCCCTGACAATCTGGCCATGCCGCTGCCCAAGGGGTTGCATGGGGCGGCCGCACAAAAGGCGGTGACCGCGATGATCACACGCGGCTGGCTCGAGGAGGTCGAGGCCAACCTTCGGCGCGGCGAGCCGCTTTGGCGCGAAACCGGCGATGGTCACGGCACTACGCTAATTGCGACAGAGGCCGGGCTTGCGACGATCGGCATCGAGCCGGTGGCGACGAGCACGACGATCAATTTGCGCAAGGCGAAGCTAGAACTGGCCCCGAAGCCGAAAGACGCGTCTGCTGCACCAACTAATTTTGCCACGCCCAAGTCTGTTGCCATCCGCGCTGGCACCAAGCAGGCGGAGATCATCGCGCTCATTCAGCGGCCAGAGGGCGCATCCATAAGCGAAATCGTTGAGGTGACCGGCTGGGCTGCACATTCCGCCAGAGGCATGATCTCGGGCGGGTTGAAAAAGAAGCTTGGACTGGCGATCATCTCCGAGAAGGTTGATCAACGGGGCACCGTGTATAAAATTGATGTGGCCTGACCCCAGCCATTACCTCAAGCGAGCGAACAACCTACGCAGCGCGTAGCTGCGCAGCAGGGATATCCCCACGAAAACCGTGCCCAGCGCCAGGTTGTCACCAAGGTTCGTGTGCAAGCCGAACCACGGGAACACGATGATCTGCGTGAACACAGCCAACACATACCCAAGCGCGACATTGGTGATGGCCTCGATCAATGACATACGGCGGGACTGCATCACGCGGTCAGCCGTTGCGACTTGAGTGCCCTGAAGGTCTCTCCACTTTCTGACAAAACAGCCTCTTTGCCGGTAAAGGCCTGCCAGCGCTCGATGGCCACATCGACATATGCCGGGTTCAACTCGATCCCGTAACACACCCGCCCGGTGGTCTCGGCGGCGATCAGCGTGGTGCCGGACCCCATGAAGGGTTCAAACACGGCCTGACCGGGGCTTGAGTTGTTCAGGATCGGTCGACGCATGCATTCCACCGGCTTTTGGGTGCCGTGCACCGTGTCCGCATCCTGATCCTTGTTTGGGATCTGCCAGAGCGTCGTCTGTTTGCGATCGCCCGCCCAGTGGCCCTTGCCGGTCTTCTTCACCGCATACCAGCAAGGTTCATGCTGCCAATGATAATCGCCCCGACTCAGCACCAGCCGGTCCTTGGCCCAGATGATTTGAGACCGGATGTTGAAGCCCGACGCCAGCAAGCTCTCGGCCACCTCTCCCGCATGTAGTGCACCGTGCCAAACATAGGCGACTTCACCAGGGAACAGCGCCCATGCCTCGCGCCAGTCGGCGCGGTCATCATTCAGCACCTTGCCAGTGCGCTTGGTCTTGGCTGCACCCGCCTGGTTGCGCCATCCGGGATCGTATTCCACGCCATAGGGCGGATCGGTGACCATCAGCAGCGGTTGCACATCACCCAATAGCCTCCCAACCACATCGGCTGCGGTGCTGTCGCCGCAGATCAAGCGGTGCGACCCGAGCTTCCACAGATCGCCCGCCACCGATACCGGCGTGACCGGTGGTTCGGGAATGTCGTCTTCGCCCTCAACTGGCCCGTCGCCGCCCAGCGCATCTGGATCGCGCAGCAGCGCATCCAGATCTTCGTCAGTAATCCCGAGCAGCGACAGGTCGAAATCCTCAGCCAGCAGCCCTGCAATCTCGTCGCGCAGGATGGCCTCGTCCCATTCCCCCATCTCGGTTAATTTGTTGTCGGCGATGCGGTAGGCGCGGCGTTCCGCTTCGTCAAGATGCCCAAGCCGGATCACCGGCACGTCTGTCAGCCCCAGCATCGTGGCAGCTAGTATCCGGCCGTGGCCCGCAATCAACTCACCATCGTCAGCCACCATGCAGGGTACGGTCCAGCCGAACTTCGCCATGCTTGCGGCGATCTTGGCCACCTGATCGTCGCCGTGGATTTTGGCGTTGTGGGCGTAGGGCCGCAGCCGATCAATCGGCCACGTCTCGATCTCGCTTGGCGCGAAGACAAGGTCCATGGGGCGGTTCTCGTTTGAGGCAGAGCGGACATTCCGATGCGCGCGGGCAACATAGCCAGCAACACAATCGGATCCGCGATGTGGGGAAAACAAAAACGCCCGCGAGGTATATCCTCCGGGCGCAACTCTTCGATGATCAAGGGGTACGTCAAGGGGGCTAGAAAAGTCAATCTGATTTTTGTTTTGAATCAGCGGGTTCTGCAAAGCCTAAAACGTGCTGCCACTGGGGTGGCTTCCCAAGCTGGCCAAACTGGTTGGATTTTGGCCAAGCTGGATTCTTGACTAAACCACTCAAGAATCCAGCTTGAGAGCCAGCTTTATACTCCCAAACATCTGTAATCTAATCATTTTAATCCCGCTGCTGGCCAAGGTGGCTTCCAAGTGGATTCCCCGGTGAAAAAGCCACGCGCTAGCGAAATGGCGCGCTAAGCCCCCCCGTATACGAATAGCGCCGGGGAGGAACCATGGGAGGGGGGTCAGGCCCCCTCGCTGTTGGCTTCGAGGTGATAGGGCACGATCAAAGACGCTGCCGGGATTTTCCAGCTGCTGTTGATCTTTTGGATCATTCGCAGTGTCAGCGGGCGCTTGCGGTTCATGATTTCAGACGCCCGGGGTTTGCCGCCAACCAGCTCTGCCAGATCGCTCTGCTTCTTCTTCTTGATGTCCATGAACACTTTCAACGTCTCGATAGGATCAAGCGCTTCGATTGGGTATTCGCGGTTTTCATAGGCTTCGATGAGGTCGGTCAGAATATCGAAGCGGTCGGCCTCTGCTGTCCCGGGTGCGGGCGGAGCATCGAAGTATTGCTCGATGTCTGCAAGCGCCCAATCCAGATCTTCATTGGTTCGAATGGCACGGAGTTCCATGTGTTTCTTCCTGATTTACTTAGACCTCTGCGCGTCCTCTTCCTTTACTGGTTTAAGCCCGTCCAAAACTAACGGAGTCCATGATCAGTAATGATACCTAAGCTGGGCGATTTCCAGACTCTGAGCTTCTCCTTTACCGCTAACACGGTATACGAAACGGTGTTCATCCGTAATCCGTCGCGACCACCATCCACTGAGATCGCCTTTGAGAGGTTCAGGTTTTCCGATCCCGCTAAAAGGCATCCTCCGAGCCGTCTTGATGAGTTCGTTGAGACGAGCCAGGCCCTTCTCGTTGCCTGAAGACTGCCACCAGAGATAGTCTTCCCATGCGTTATCTGAAAACACGAGTTTCAAAGATCGATTTCACGTTCTCTGCCTTGGCCAGCAGTGAGCTGGGCGATCGACGAATGCAGGCGTTGTACGTTCTTGGGGCTTTTCTGAAGGTGTAGTGTTTCTTGAATGGAGTTGTACTCATCAAGCGATATCATCACAATCGCCTCGCGGTTTTTGCGCGTCACCACAACCTCGACGTGGTCGTGGATTACACGGTCCATTACGTCTTTAAACGAAGCGCGCGCATCAGTATAAGTCATGACATCCATATTTAGCTCCTAGTTAGCCGCCCATTTATGCACAATATTCTGTACAGGTCAAGCTGTGAGATAGTCAATGTGCAACGTGCTGGATGCAGTCGATGAGTCCATATTCGCAGCGGAGATTAGCTTTGCGCGGCAGAATGTTGCTGTGGTCACTCAACATCAGGGTAAGTGTTGACGTGGAAGTAGGCTGCCAAATCGCCAACGCTTAACTGATCAGCGACACGCGCTCGCAACTTAGCTTCCAGCTCGTTTTCTGAAACGTCGAGAAATAAACCATTCATTCCGATAAATGTGAGCGCGGCAATCGCGCCAGCACGTTTATTCCCATCCATGAGTGCATGCCGCGTAGCGATACCATCGAACATCAACGCCGCTAAGTGTGCTACGTTTGCCTCTGGTTGGTATTCCGCTGCTGATTTCGCCCTTTCAAGTCCCGCTTCGAAGGCGTCGCGGTCATTCAAGACCATGCGATGCCCCATCGATTCCATAAAAGCTGAGGTTTCATCGAGGATCGCGTCGGCGTTTGGCCAGCTGTACCCGTTGCTTTCAGCTATCACGCAACTTCGCCTTCACGACCAAGCTTGATGAGGGTGCGCCTGTACCTTTGGGTTACTTTCGAAGCAGCTTCGCGCGTTTTGGCGTAATCATCGTCGACCGTGCGCACGACCAAAGTGCCGTGATCTGTAGAGAGCGTGACTTGTTGCCCTGCTCGAAGTTGCAATGCATCCATCGTCACGCTGGACAGCGGTATGAAATGGCCGTTTCCGATCTTCTTGATCTTGTTGGTCGTGGTAACCATGACGCTCTCATTTCGTGTGTGTTGTTTCATTGGGATGTTTATACGTCATGTTTATACACCTCATCGTTCGAAGTCAATTACGCGCAATCAGCTGTCAGCTAACATTCCTGATCGGTATCATACCCAAGGCAGGTCTTTTGGCATCCTTTCAGTCACCTGAACCTCCCGCAACATCCCGCCTGCTAGCAGCCCATCGCGCACCCAATCCAGCGCTGCCCACCAATCCTCATAGCCGCGCCGAGCGGACGCGATCTGTTCCGGATACGGCCGCCATGTCACCGGACAGGCCCGAACGTCGATCGTCCGCCACTTCCCTTTGATTAGAACGCGCTCGGTGCCGACAACTACGCTGACAGCGCGATCACCATGGCGGTTACGTTTGATGTCGACCGGAACGCAACGCGGCACAGCGCCTGGCATCCAGTCCGGGGTCAGCCCAGCGCGCGCGAGCTCTGCCACACGAATGGCCATGCGCTTGCCGCCGAGGTGGTCGGGCATGCCAGCAACCGTGGCAGCTATCACCTCAGCATCCTCGTGGGTGTAGCTGCCGATCTTGTGCTGTCCGCCGTCCACTTTGCAGCCCAGCGCTGCGCGTTGCATCAGCACGTATTCGAGACCAAAGCCGTGGCCTTGCCCGAGATCGGGATCAGGGCGCTCCGGAAGCTCTAGTTGCGCCTGTTCTTTGCCGAAGGCCCATTCCAGTGCCTGCTGCACGCTCATCATACGCATGGGGCGGCCCTGCTTGGAATGCGATTGCTTTCCTGTTCCGGGAGAGCGACCGCTTGTCTGCCCATGGAGCCTGTGATCAAACCTGCTCATAGCACGCCTCGGGCGCGCAGCCGCTCGGTGGTCACAAGCTTGCGGGCAAGCATTGCTTTGCACATGGCATTGCTGATCATGCTGGCGGGCAAATATTCGTCGGAGTTGACCTTGGCCGCATAAAACGCCGCCAGCTCATCCGGGTTGGGCGGTGCCTTTCCTTGGATCTTGCGGCTGCGCTTGGCTTTCTGCGTCCGGCCCGTTGCCGTCGTCTGGGCGTCGCGCTGGGCTGCACGCTCCATGAACCGATCCAGCGCCTTGGGCCCATCTGGCGGCCTCGGATGATCCTGCCGGGTCTCAGCAGCGATCTGGATGATCCGATCCTCGGAAAGCCCGAGGTCCTCGCTCCAGCGGCGAGCGTGCAGCCGCGCAGGCTCACCCTGCCACCAGGCTGGAAGGCTGGCAGCTGCCGCAAAGCCCAGCGCCCCGAGCAGTTCGGCAAAGAACATTTCAAAACCTGGCTCTCGCGCCTGCGCGTCCTCCTCCTCCTTTACAGGTTTCCTTAAAGGTTCTCTTACAAGGTTAGTCTCCGGATTTCGGAGATGGCTTTGGGCAAAATCAGGAGATGGCTTTGCCGAAAATCCGGAGATGGCTCCATGTCCGGAATCAGGAATTGGGTTAGTATGTTGTTCTTCCTCTGTTCCATCCTTTCCATCTACGGTTTCCGGAGTTGGCTCTTGTGGAAAGCCCTCTTCAAACCCCAAGATGTAGCGTGTCGCCTGACGCTTGTGGGTGCGTGGATCATGACTGCGCACGCGGTGGATCAAACGCAACTCTTCCAGTTTGGCCAGGTGCGCGTTCAGCGCCGAGACTGACATTTCGGCATCCTCGGCAAGCCGGGCCTGCGTTGGGAAACAGCCGAAATCCGGGTTGTGCCGGTCGCACAGGAACCACAGCACGATCTTTGTTGCAGGCTTGAGCCCGCGCTGCTGGATGGCCCAGTTGGTTGCCTTGTGGCTCATGGTGCTGCCCTCCCAACAGGGGCAGCGATGCGCGAAGTGAACCCATGATCAGCCAGCGCGCCCAACGCATCATCGAGCGAGCGGATCAAGGCCCATCCGAAGCCCTGAGCCAGAACAGCGTCGCGAAACACCTCCTGCGCGGGGCTGAGCTTGCCCTTGAGCGATTTCAGCTCCAAAAACAGCACGCGCCCGTCACACAGTATCACCAGATCGGCAAAGCCGGGATGGACGCCCATGCCGACCAGGATCGCCTGGCGCTTGGCACCGCGCGGACCGGCTTCGGTCACCTCATTGGCGCAGTGATGGATGATCGCGCCTTTGGGCAGCGCAAAGCGCAGCGCCACGACGACAGCGCGCTGCAGATCTGCCTCGGGTGTTCCGCGCCGCTTCATGAGCGGCCCTCCGGTTCTGGCCGGTGGCGTTGGTCACGACCTGGCGCTTTGGCATCAACGATCACGAGCAGTATGCGCGCGTCCTCGCGCTCCTCAGGCGTCTCGCCGTGCTGCACCAGCACTTTGCACGCCATGCGCAGCATGTGGTCGGAATGGTGCACAACATCGGCCACAACGATGCGAGCTTCGCGCCGACGCTCGTCGATCCAGTCCTGGCGGGCTTTATCGCGTTCAGCGCACTGGCTGCGCTTGCTAAAGGGGAGGGGCACGCTCATCGCCGCCCCCGAGGGTTTTTTCCTGCGCACCGGGAGGAGGCATTGCGATCCTGTTCCTGCGCCAGAAGCCAGGCGCGCACGGTCTCGCGTCGGTAGAGCACCTTGCGCCCGACCTGGGTCGGCGCAGGACCAATGCGGCGGGCGGTCCAGCGGCAAAGCGTTTCTGAGGTCAGGTCCAGTTCAGCGGCGAGTTCCGCGCGGGTCATCCATTCCGACAGCATGGGCCGGGTGCCAACACCGCCCATTGAGCTGTCCAATTCGAGGTCAGACATGTGCATCTCCTTGCAACATCCGAGGACAGCCCCCGGACGCCGCAAAGAAAGCAGACGCGCCCCACCGGAATTTAGGAATAAGCCGGAATAACTACGCCGGGATTTATTCCGGTTATTGAAAGTCAATGACTTACACAGCTTTCCGGGTGCTGCAGTGACCGCTCATATTGCCTGAGTAGGCAGAATCAATCCCCGGTCACCGTTTGATCCGATAGGTCGGCCCGGGCCTTATGTTGCCGGAGGCGTATATCCTTGCTGTTCACCGTCGAGTATTGCGCTCGGCGCGTTCTGCACATTGGTTTGGATTTTGCCGCTCTTTTGTGTGACCGCCAGCGACAGGGCGAACGTCAGCCGTGATTTTCTCGCGCGAGAACAGATGGTTGAGGTCCGATCCGGAAAATACCATTCGGGACTTCACGCACTTCCCAAAGGGTCACTGGCCGCAGGGCCGTGCCGCTGTGCTCGACTGCTTCCGGCTTCGGGCCGGAGCCGCATTCTGCGATCCGGCACGCTGATACTGCAGTGGCCGGAATTGCCGAGCGCACCGGCGCTGCGGAGAAAGAGGAAACTGACATGCCAAAGATTTCGAGGGCATTTTTCTATTTGACCGAGTTGCCAATTCGCTGGGGGCGCAGCCTACCCGAGATTACGGGCTGGGCGCTCGCCGGGCGGCTGAACATCATGGTCCCGATCGCACCCGTGCAATGCGGGATTGAGCGCGCGAGTGGGATTGTCCGCGTGCGGGCTGAGGACGTTGCGCGCCTGTTTCACCCGGACCATCCAATACACTTGTCTTGTGCGGTCATTCGCATCCTGCCGACGGGTGCGTTGGACCCCGTGTATGTGACGGACCCCGTAGGCGGAATCGAGGTCCAGCTGCGTGATCTGATGCTAGACGCTGGAGAAGTCAGCGATTTTGAGCAGGTCAATGACTTACTGGGCATCGGCACGCGATCCACACGGAAAAAGACCGGTGGGAATTCTGGCCAGGGGCGCCCTGCAGCATACGAATGGGAAACCATGCTGGTGGATGTAATGATCGATATTTCCGAAAACGGGTTGCCAGACAAGCAGGACGACTTCTTGAAGCTGATCCTCGATTGGTTCACCGAGAACAGCGCTGATGGCATGGTGCCGGAGGTCAGTACGGTTCGGAAGCGCTACGCCCCGATTTGGTGGCGGCTGCAGGACCGGCTCTGAAAAATCGAACCGAGGGCTGCGATCACGCAGTCCTCGGCGTCTTATCGCTTGAATGCACAAGTTTTGGGCGCGCGCTAAAGATACTTGCCACCGCATTGACGCCTTCTCTCAGTGGGGTGTCCATCAGATGGGCATAGCGCTGCGTGGTGGTCATCTGCGTGTGCCCAAGTAGTCGACCAATCATTTCCAGCGACGCCCCACCGCTCACGAGGAGCGAGGCAAACGTGTGGCGCAGGTCGTGGATGCGGACGCCCTCGATTTGCGCGGCCCTTTGCATCCTGATCCAGAAACGGCGGATTTCCTGCACCGGCTGGCCCGGTGTGTCTCCGGGAAATAGCCATGGGCTACCTTTTGGAACGATCAGGCGCTGTTGCCGGACCAACTTGGCTGCGTCGTTAGAAATCGGGATGCGGTGAATTTTGCGCTGCTTGGTGGTTGCCGCGGGCTTCGACCAACTGCCAAACTCGAGGTTAAAATCCTCAAACCGCGCTGTGCGCACCTCACCGACGCGTGCGCCTGTTAACATGCACATGCGAATGATCGCAGCGCCCCGTTGATCCTCGGCAATATCCAGGGCTGCCGCAAGGCGTTCTATCTCCTCAAAGCACAGAAAGCGCTCTCGGCTGTTTTCTGTGCGCTGATGGAATTTTTGCGCCGGATTATCGCTACGCCATTCCCATTCGATCGAAAGGTTGAACATCTTGCGCAGGGCTTGCCCCAGGCGATTGGCGCGGATCGGTGTGGGCTTCGCACCCTGCAGCTTGCGCGCCCGATTGTTTGGTTTTTTCTTGTGAGGCCGCGCCCGGCCCTTGGCCACCTCATCGAGTAGAAGCGCGACATCGCGCTTGGAAATCTCTGTGACCAGCCGCGTTCCCCAGGCCGGTTCGACCATTTTGCGCATCATCGAGATCTGGTCCGCCTGTGAGCGTGGCGCCAAGCGTGGCAAGTGCTCTTCGATGTAACGATCGACCATGTCGCTCACCGTGGGTGCCGTGCGCTGCTGATCCCGTGCACAGTGGGGGTCTATATCTGCATCAATCTGGCGGCGCAGCTCTTTGGCGCGTTCACGAGCCGCGGCAACTGTCCATTCCGGCCACGGCCCAATCCGGTATCGGCGCTGCCGCCCGTTGATGCGGTAGTCCATAGTGAACGCGCGACTGCCAGAACGATAGATCCTGATCGCGAAGCCTGCGATATCGCTGTCGAATATCTGGTAGTCGCGCCCCGCTTTTGGCGTTGCGCTGCGAACTAGTTTCTCGTTTATTTTCAATTTTGTAGGCATCTGAACTCCCTTGTTGAAGTTGCTATCAGGCGTAGATTCGCGCCTCTATCAAGTTCAACCACGCCCAGCGCGCCGGAATTCAGGAATAAACCGGCGAAAAAATGGATGGGATTATTCCGCAAGGCGCGCCACCGCGATGAAAGAGTGCCCTTTGGCCAGCGAACGTACTCACGACTGGCAGGCCTTGTTTAGCCGTGCACTTTGGAAGGCGCTCTGCGGTTCTTGGGCTTGTTCGGAAGCGATTACTGCGATTATGATCGTCGCAATCCACGTCAACAATACGTCAACCAACTGATCACATGCCGGAGCCTGCTGACGCCGTTTCAACGCACTCAGGCGCAATCAAGATCAAGAGCCAAAGTTGCAAGATATCAAAGGGTTGTTGGTAAATAGTTGAAAAATAAAGATTGTTTAAAAGCAAGGGGTTACGGCTCATAACCTGAAGGTCGTAGGTTCAAATCCTACTCCCGCAACCAAAAACAACAAACATATCAGTCACTTAATTACCTAGTAAAACACTGGGGAATTAAGTGTTTGCGTTTACGTCAACACTACGTCACCAAAACGGCTGTTGGAGTGGCGGACGGCTACCCCCCCGCAGATGCCCATTGAGCGCTTGAGCTACTTGATGGAAACCTAGTTATTCCAAATAAGAACAAAGTGTGAACATATGGGGGTGTGTATGGAAAACGATTCTTCATATGGGCAGGTCATTCGCCTGCCAAGGCGCGCACAGTCCCAGCCACGGGATGTGGGTGTTTTAGCGTCACGCGCGGCGCTGAGCGACGTTATTGCGACCCGGCCCACCGACCCGGCGGCGACGGGATTCGTGTTGTCGTTGCTGACGCAAGCGGATGGGCCGATCCTGTGGGTGCAAGATTACCGATCGCGGCGGGAAAACGGGCACTTATATACCCCCAGCCTGCAAGCTTTTGGCATCGATCAGGCGGTGTTGAAAGTGGCCGTCAGCCATCCGCGCGATGTGTTGTGGGCGATGGAGGAAGGGGCGGCATGCGCGGGATTGTCCGCTGTTGTTGGCGAAATCCATGGCGGGCCTGCGGCGCTGGATTTTACCGCAACCAAACGGCTGGTGATGCGGGCCGATGCCACTGGCGTGCCGCTTTATCTGATTCGCAGTGGCGATTGCGGCGGGTTAAGTGCGGCGCGAATGCGTTGGCGTGTGGCCACCCTGCCCTCGCGGCCGCACCCCCACGACGCCCGGTCGCCCGGACAGCCACAATGGGATGTCGATCTGTTTCGCGCACGGGGCCATCCGCCCGGTCGCTGGGTGGTGCATTATGACCCAAGCGCAGACAGGGCCGCGGATCGTCTCCGTCTGGTTTCCCGAATTTCCGATAGAGCGGTGGATGCGCCGGACCAGCCAATACCGAACCTTACCGGGAAATGATGTGCCGGTGGTTTTGTCGCGCGACGGGGCGCATGGGCCGGTTGTTCACAGCCTGAACAACGCCGCTTTGGCCCGTGGTATCCGCGCCGACAGCCGGGTGGTGGATGTGCAGGCGATTCACCCCGATCTGCATGTCGAAACGGCAGACACAGAGGGCGACCGCGCCTTGATCCTTCGGTTGGTTCATTGGGCGCGGCGATGGTGCCCCTGGACAGTGCAGGACGTGGATCACGGGCTGATCCTGGATGTTACCGGCGCGGCGCATCTGTTCGGGGGCGAGGCCGCCCTGCTGCGCGACATGTATCAACGGTTCGCCTTGCAAGGGCTGACGGCGCGTCTGGCGCTGGCCCCCACGCGCGGTGCGGCACAGGCGTTGGCGCGCTATGGCACGGCACACACCATCTGCACCTCGGGCGATGTTGCGGCGGCTTTGGCCCCCTTGCCCGTGATCGCCCTGCGACTGGATCCGCAAGCGGCGCGCCTGCTTAATCGGTTGGGGCTGAAAACCATCGGCGATCTGGCCCATGTGCCCCGCACCGCCCTGATGCGCCGGTTTGCCAGTACGGCGGCAGATCACAATCCGCTGATCCTGCTGGACAGGGCCTTGGGACAGGCACCCGACCCGTTGAATGCGCCGCCCGACCACCGCCGTTTCATGGCCCGTTCGCGGCTGCCAGAGCCGGTTGTTGATCCGGTGCCACATCTGAAAGGGCTGATCACCGATCTGTGCGACACGCTGGCACAGGCCGAATTGGGCGCGCGGCAGTTGCGGTTTACGATCTATCGCATTGATGGCGAATGCCGCACCATTCGATTTGCCACAGCCCGGGCCAGCCGCGATCCGGCCCATATTCTGCGCCTGTTTGATGGCAAGCTCGACACCCTTGATCCGGGGTTCGGGTTTGATCTGCTGACGCTTGAGGCCACTGTCACCGAACCTGTTTCGTTGATTCAGGACAGCCTGAATGGCAAACGCGACCCAAGCGGTGATGTTGCAGGCCTGTTGGACAGGCTGACCGCGCGGCTGGGCCCGGACAAGGTGACATGGTCGGCCTGGATCGAAACCCACAAACCCGAACGCGTCGAAGGGCGCATTTCGGCCCTTCGGGGCGCCCCCACGGCCCCGCCCACATTGACACGGGAAAGGCCCCTTCGCATTCTTGACCCTGCCGAAGAGGTCAGGGTGATTTATGCCGTCCCCGAAGGGCCGCCATCACAATTTCGCTGGCGCAGGGTGGTGTATCAGACACTTCGTCACGCCGGGCCGGAAAGGATTGCGCCGGAATGGTGGATGGACCGCCCCGGCACGCGGCTGCGCGATTATTACAAGGTCGAGGTACAGGGCGGGCGGCGGTTCTGGTTGTATCGCGAAGGCGTGGTACAGGATGGGCGCGGCGATGAACCGCGTTGGTTTTTACACGGGTTTTTTGCCTGATGCCGTTGCAAGAGGGCCATAAGCGGCGCACCCTGGGCGATAATCCGGGTTTTGTCTGGCACGCCCCTGCTGCCTATGTTGAATTCGGGCTGGCCAGTTGTTTTTCGTTTCTGCGTGCGGCTTCGGATGCTTGCGATCTTGCGGCGACTGCGAATTTACTGGGCTATGACCGGATCGGAATTGCCGATCACAACACGCTGGCCGGTGTCGTGCGGCTTCATACCGAAGCGGCCAAGGCCTGTGTGCATCCGCTGATCGGGGCGCGTCTGGTTTTGCTGTGTGGCACCGAAATTCTGGCCTATCCTCAGGACCGTGCGGCCTATGCCCGGCTGTCAACGCTGCTGTCCAAGGGCAAGATGCAGACGGTTGGCGGCGGCTGGCAGGACAAGGGCGAAACACATCTGACGCTGGAAATGCTGGCCGATCATGCGCAGGGGCTCCACCTGATCGTGATGCCGCCGGAAAACCTTGATCTGTTTGCGGCGGGCCTGGCGCGTCTGGTGCACGCCTTGCCGGGGATGCGCCATATCGGGGCGACGTTTCTGTACCGCGGCGACGATCGCGCGCGGATCAATCGGCTGGATACACTGGCGCTGCGCCACGGTCTGTCGATTCTTGCCACCAATGACGTGTTGTACCACGCGCCCGACCGCCGCCCGCTGCACGATGTGATGGTGGCCATCCGCACCGGCGTGATCGTATCCCGGGCCGGTTTCCTGTTGGCCGCCAATGGAGAGAGATATCTGAAATCACCCGCCGAAATGTGCCGCCTGTTTGCCGATTGGCCCCATGCCATTGCCGCAACACGGGCCCTGGCCGATACGATCACATTCAACCTGAGCGATCTGAAATACGAATACCCCCACGAAATCGTGCCACAGGGCCGCACAGCCATTCAGGAGCTTGAGCGGCTGACATGGGCCGGTGCGGCAAAACGGTATCCCGGCGGTGTGCCCGATCACGTCATCCAAACCATTCACAAGGAATTCGCCCTGATCCAAAGCAAGAAGATCGCCCGCTATTTCCTGACCATCAACGATATCGTGCGTTTTGCGCGCCAGGAGGCACAGCCGCCGATCCTGTGTCAGGGGCGCGGGTCGGCGGCCAATTCCGCGGTGTGCTTCTGCCTTGGCATCACCTCGGTTGATCCAAACGAACACAACCTGTTGTTTGAACGGTTTCTCAGCGAAGCACGCGATGAACCGCCCGATATCGACGTCGATTTTGAACATGAACGGCGCGAAGAGGTCATTCAATACATGTATCGCAAATATGGCCGCCACCGCGCCGGGCTGTGTGCGACGGTAATTCATTATCGCCCCCGCTCGGCCATCCGCGAGGTGGGCAAAGCGATGGGCCTGTCCGAAGATGTGACATCAAAACTGGCCGGCACCATCTGGGGCAGTTTTGAGGGGCAGATGGACGATGACCGCGCCAAAGAGGCCGGTCTGAACCTGTCTGATCCCTATCTGCGGATGGTTCTGAAACTGGCCAAACAGATGATCGGGATGCCGCGCCATTTGTCACAACATGTGGGCGGTTTCATCCTGACCGAACGGCCGCTGACCGAAATTGTACCGATCGGCAACGGCGCCATGCCCGAGCGCAGCTTCATCGAATGGGACAAAGACGATATCGACGCGCTGCAGATCTTCAAGGTTGATATCCTGGCCCTTGGCATGCTGAGCTGTATCGCCAAATGTTTTGATCTGATCGACGCCCATTACGACCGGCGGCTGGATCTGGCCACTGTGCCCGTTGAAGATAACATGCCCGACGATCAGCGCCCCACCTATGACATGCTGTGCCGTGGCGACAGCCTGGGCGTGTTTCAGGTGGAAAGCCGGGCGCAGATGGCGATGCTGCCAAAATTGCGCCCGCGCCGGTTCTACGATCTGGTGATCGAGGTCGCCATCGTGCGCCCCGGCCCGATTCAGGGCGACATGGTGCATCCCTATCTGCGGCGCAGACAGGGGATGGAAACGGTGGAATATCCGCGCCCCGGCCCCGAACATCCGCAAGACGAACTTGAAAAAATCCTTGGTCGCACTTTGGGTGTGCCGATCTTTCAGGAACAGGCGATGAAAATCGCCATGGATGCGGCAAAATTCACCCCCGCCCAATCAAATGAACTGCGCAAGGCGATGGCGACGTTTCGATCCCGTGGCACCATTGAGAAACTGCAATCTGAAATGGTCGATAGCATGATAAACCGGGGCTATGATCCGGTGTTCGCGCAGCGCTGTTTCGATCAGATCAAAGGGTTTGGCGAATACGGCTTTCCCGAAAGCCACGCCGCCAGTTTTGCCAAACTTGTCTATGTTTCAAGCTGGATGAAATGCCATTATCCGGCGGTATTTGCCTGTGCCTTGCTCAATTCTCAGCCGATGGGGTTTTATGCCCCCGCGCAAATCGTACGCGATGCGCGCGATCACCATGTGGAGGTGCGAACCGTCGATGTGAATTACTCGGACTGGAACTGTACGTTGGAGCCCTGTGGGGGCGGATTTGCCCTGCGGTTGGGAATGCGGATGGTCGATGGGCTGCAGGAAACAGCGGCTTACCGGATCATGGCGCGCCGTGAAATGCCCTATGGCGATGTTGGCGATCTGAAATCCCGCGCCACGCTGGATGTGAAATCAATCCGGCAACTGGCCGCAGCAGATTGCATGCGCAGTATGGGCATCGACCGGCGACAGGCCCTGTGGCAGGCGCAAGCCCTGAAAGACGCGCCCGCCCTGCCCATTTTCGACCATGCCAACGCCTCGGGCGACGGGGCCGATCCCGAAACCATACTGCCTGACATGCCCAGGGCGGAACATGTGGTGGCCGATTATCAAACCCTGCGCCTGTCGCTAAAGGCGCACCCGATGTCATTTTTCCGCGCCAGCCTGCGCGCCCAACGTTTTGCGGCGGCGGCTGATTTGCGCGCGCTGCGCCACGGGGCGCGCGTTTCGGTTGCCGGGCTTGTTCTGGTGCGTCAGAAACCCGGCAGCGCCAAGGGCGTGTGTTTTATCACCCTTGAGGATGAAACAGGTGTGGCCAATCTGGTGATCTGGCCCAAGATGTTCAAAACGTACCGCCCCACGATCATGTCTGCCCGCCTGATGGTGGTGCATGGGCGCGTTCAGACAGACGGGCGCGTGATTCATGTGGTGGCCGATGATCTGCAGGATCGCAGTGACAGGTTAGCGGGGCTGTCAGACGCATCTTTGCCCGCCACCGCGGTGCGCGGCGATCATCCGACCCATCCGATCCCCGGTCAGGTCAGCGCGCGGGGGCACCCGCGCACCGTGCGCGTCATACCCAAATCTCGGGATTTTCATTAAACCTTTGGCCGGGGCATCCGTTACCGCCGCCCACCTTTGCCGTTTCACAAATGCGGGGGTCATGGGGCCAAGCCGGGTTGCAATTGTCGCAGGCTTTGTGAAATTGATATGGGCACAGATCCACCCGATCCGTTTTATTGAAACGCACGATTGCGGCGCCGTGTTTTGCGACTAGGATTGCGGTTGCTGTCTGGCCGCGCTTTATTGGCCCGCACACCACTGAATGAAAGAGGCTTCATGTCTGCAGCTCAAAAAATCGCCGTCATCGGCCTTGGCTCCATGGGCTATGGCATGGCGCAATCCGTGCTTCGCGCCGGGCATCAGACCTTTGGGTTTGATATCAACCCTGACGCCAGCGCGCGGTTTCAGGCCGAAGGCGGCTTGGCGGGCGTGCTTGGCGATGTTGCGGGCGATCTGGACGCGGCTGCGATTGTGGTGCTGAACGCGGCGCAAACGGAAACGGTGCTGTTTGGACCGGATGGCATAGTTCAGGCCATGCGCCCGGGTTCTGTGGTGGTGGCCTGTGCAACCGTACCCCCCGAATTTGCCAAAACGATGGAGGCCCGCTGCGCAGAACACGGCGTGCACTATCTTGATGCGCCAATTTCGGGGGGGGCTGCAAAGGCCGCAACCGGTGAATTGTCGATCATGGCGTCGGGCACGCCTGACGCCTTCGCCGCCGCGCGAGGTATGTTAGATGCAACCGCGCAAACCGTGTTTGAACTGGGCGATGGGGCCGGGGCCGGTTCGGCGATGAAAGCCGTGAACCAACTGTTGGCCGGCGTTCACATTGCAACGATGGCCGAGGCGCTGACATTTGGCATGACCCAGGGCGTCAGCCCGGACAAGTTTGTCGAGGTCATATCGAAATGCGCCGGCACCAGCTGGATGTTGGAAAACCGCGCGCCCCATATCGTAGAGGGCGATTATACCCCGCGCAGTTCGGTGAACATCTGGCCCAAGGATCTGGGCATCGTTCTGGATATTGCAAAATCCGCCGATTTCGACGCGCCGATCACCGCCGCCGCCCTGCGCCAGTTTCTGAGCGCCGCCGAACAGGGCCTGGGCGGTGAGGATGATGCCGCCGTGGCCAAGGTCTATGCGCGCTCTGTCGGCCTGAAACTGCCGGGCGAGGGGTAAGCCATGACAATTCTGGGATGTATTGCCGACGATTTCACCGGCGCGACCGACCTTGCCGGATTACTGGCCCGTTCGGGTGTGCGGGTTTCTTTGCGGATTGGCGTTCCCAAGGGGCCGCCATCTGACACCGCCCCGTTTGAAATCATCGCGCTGAAATCGCGCACGGCACCAAAATCCGAGGCCGTGGCCGAAACCACCGCCGCCCTTGATTGGTTGCGCCGCGCCGGGGCACAACGGTTTTTCTGGAAATATTGTTCAACCTTTGATTCCACCGCCGAGGGCAATATCGGCCCCGTCGCCGAGGCGTTGATGGCTGAACTGGGCACCGATCAAACCATGTATTGCCCGGCCTTCCCCGAAAACGGGCGATCAATCTTTATGGGCAATCTGTTTGTCGGCCGCCTGCCTTTGGCCGAAAGCCCGATGAAAGACCACCCGTTGACGCCGATGCGCGACAGCAATCTGATGCGCCTTCTTGAACCACAGGTCACCCGCCCCGTCGGGTTGGTTGACCGGTTGTGCGTTGCCCGGGGCCCAGACGCAGTCAAGGCCGAGCTTTCCGCGCTGAACGCCAAAGGGGTGGCGCATGTGGTGATTGATGCGGTCGCCAATGACGACCTTGCGATCATCGCCAAGGCCTGCCGCGATATGCCGCTGATGACCGGCGGCAGTGCGGTGGCGATGCCCCTGCCCATGCTTTATGTCGCCGATGGCACCCTGTCTGCGGATGCGCCAAAAGCGCGCGCGCCCGAATTGGCAAACGGCACTGTCGTGCTCTCGGGCAGCAGTTCGGCGATGACCAACGCACAGGTGGCCGATTATATCGCCCGGGGCGCCCCTGCCTTCCGGCTTGATCCGCTGACCCTGGCCACGGATGGCGCACAGCCCGCGATTGATTGGCTGACCGCGCAGGATCTGTCGCGCGCGCCGCTTCTTTATGCCACCGACGATCCTGCTAATGTTCGCACCGTTCAAGAAAAGTTGGGCACCGCCGCCGCTGGCGCACTGGTGGAACGGGTTCTGTCGGATTGCGCCGTGGCCGCGCGCGACGCTGGCGCGCGACGGTTTATCGTGGCGGGTGGTGAAACCTCGGGCGCGGTGACACAGGCCCTTGGCGTGACCCAACTGGACATTGGTGCCGAAATTGCGCCCGGCGTTCCGTGGACCTATTGCCAGTCGGACGGGCATCAGATTGCGCTGACGCTGAAATCCGGAAACTTCGGCGCTGAAACCTTCTTTTCCGACGCACAGGAGGCGTTATGAGCAGCGAATCCAATCTGCGCGAACTGATCTGCGTTTTGGCGAAATCCATGTTCGACAGAGGTTTGACCGGCGGTTCAACCGGCAACATTTCGGCCCGCACCGACGATGGCGGCCTGTTGGTCAGCCCCACAGGCACCAGTTTCGGGCGGCTTGATCCCGGACGCCTTAGCCGGTTTGACACCCAGGGCACCCTGATCGACGGCGATCCCCCCACAAAGGAAATGCCGCTGCACAGTGCGTTTTACGACACCCGCAGCACTGCGGGCGCGGTTGTGCATCTCCATTCCTGCCATTCCGTGGCCCTGTCGATGATGCCCGACGTCAACGAGGACGATTTTCTGCCGCCACTCACGCCCTATGGCCTGATGAAACTGGGCCGGGTCAAACTGTTGCCGTTTTTTGTGCCCGGCGATGCCGCCATGGGCGACGCGGTCCGGGGATTGGCGGGCAAACGCAGTGCGGTCATGTTGGCCAATCACGGTCCGGTCGTGGCCGCCAAGGATGTCGAGGCCGCGTGCAACGCCATCGAAGAGCTGGAAGACACCGCGCGTCTTGCAATTCTGACGCGCGGCCTGTCGCCACGGGCCTTGTCGCCTGCGCAGATACAGGCCGTGGTTCAGAAATTTGATGTGGAGTGGGACGGATGAAATTTTCGGCAAATCTGGGCTTTCTTTGGGCGGATCTGCCTTTGCCCCAAGCCATTCATGCGGCGAAAGCGGCGGGGTTTGATGCGGTTGAATGCCACTGGCCGTTTGACGTGCCGCCCGCCGATGTTCGCGCGGCGTTGCAGGAAACCGGGCTGACCATGCTGGGCCTGAATACCCGGCGCGGCGATCTTGACCGCGGCGAAAACGGGCTGGCCGCCCTGCCCGGTCGCGAGGCCGACGCCAGGGCGGCGATTGACGAAGCCCTGGAATATGCGGTGGCGACAGACACACAGGCCGTGCACGTCATGGCCGGGTTTTCGGGCGGGCCGCGCGCCCACCGCACATTTTGCGACAATCTGACCTATGCTTGTGAAAAGGCCGCAGCAAACGGCATTACCATTCTGATCGAACCATTGAACCACTACGATGCGCCGGGTTATTTTTTGACCACTGCGGCACAAGCGGCGGCAATCATTCACGAATTGGGTCATTCCAATCTGAAACTGATGTTTGATTGTTATCATTTGCAGATCATGGGTGGCGATCTGACGCGCCAGTTTGAAAAGCATCTTGCCATCATCGGGCATATCCAATTCGCTTCGGTCCCCGACCGTGGCACGCCCGATCACGGCGAACTGGATTACGCTCACGTTTTTACAGCAATCGACACGCTGGGCTGGGGGCTTGCGTTAGGGGCCGAATACAAACCCAAGGGTGCAACGGATACGACACTGGGCTGGATGAAAACCCTGAAACACAGCTAAAATGTGATACACCCCCGTTACACAGCCCGCCCGCGCATCGGCACAGGCCCGGACAACGCGCCACGGCTGCGTTGCCCATGCCCGGTTCAACAATAGTTTCACCCGGCGTGCATTGAGCTGTTGATTTTGCCGCCCCAACCCCGCTACTCCTCCGTCGCAAACGCGGGAGAATACAACAGTGACTGAGGAACAAGGCGACCCACGCCACCTGGAGACCCTTGATCGGGATCTGGCGCGCTTTTCCAACCTTGAAATGGCGACAAGCTATGCCGCGCGCCCGATGGTGGGTATTGGCATTTCTCTGGTTTTCGTTCTGTTGGCGGGCATCGCCGCGATGCTGTTTTTTGGACAGCAAAGCAACGCAGTGATTGTCGTGGTTGCGGCCTGTCTTGGGGCCTATATGGCGCTGAACATCGGGGCGAACGATGTTGCCAACAATATGGGGCCTGCGGTGGGGGCCAATGCCCTGTCCATGGGCGGCGCCATTGCCATTGCGGTGATTTTCGAAAGTGCCGGCGCGTTGATTGCCGGGGGCGATGTGGTGTCGACCATCGCCAAAGGCATCATTGCCCCCGAAAGCATGGGCACCGCTGCGGTTTTCATCTGGGCAATGATGGCGGCGCTTTTGTCTGCCGCGCTGTGGGTCAACCTTGCCACCTGGATCGGGGCGCCGGTTTCGACCACACATTCGGTTGTCGGCGGCGTCATGGGGGCAGGCATTGCCGCAGCGGGGTTTGGCGCGGTCAATTGGTCAACGATGGGCGCAATCGCCGCAAGCTGGGTCATATCGCCCGTTCTGGGCGGAATCGTTGCCGCGCTGTTCCTGTGGCTGATCAAATCGCGGATCATTTACCGCGATGACAAGATTGCCGCCGCGCGCATCTGGGTGCCGATCCTTGTGGGCATCATGGCGGGCACTTTCGCCACCTATCTCGCCCTGAAAGGGCTGGGCAAGATCGCCAAGATCGATCTGACAACCGCCGTTCTTGTCGGCGCGATCATCGGCGCGCTGGTGTGGGTTGCGATGATCCCGTTGGTTCGCAAGCAATCTGAGGGGCTTGAGAACCGTAACAAATCGCTCAAGGTGCTGTTTGGCATTCCGTTGGTGGTGTCTGCCGCCCTTCTCAGCTTTGCCCATGGGGCCAACGATGTGGCAAACGCGGTGGGGCCGCTGGCCGCCATCGTGCAAGCATCGCAAACCGGCGACTTTACCCATGCGGTGTCATTGCCGTTCTGGGTGATGGTGATCGGCGCCTTCGGGATTTCCTTTGGCCTGTTTCTGTTTGGCCCGAAATTGATCCGCATGGTCGGGGGTCAGATTACGAAACTGAACCCGATGCGCGCCTATTGCGTCGCGCTTTCGGCGGCGATCACGGTTATTGTGGCCAGTTGGCTTGGCCTGCCGGTCAGCTCCACCCACATTGCAGTGGGCGGCGTGTTTGGGGTTGGGTTTTTCCGTGAATGGGATGCCGAACGACGGATTCGCAAGGCGCGTCTGGCCATGCCCGATCGTACAATTTATGCCCCCGAAGAACGGCACAGGCGCAAATTGGTCCGCCGGTCACATTTCATGACCATCATCGCCGCATGGATCATCACTGTTCCTGCCGCGGCATTCCTGTCGGCGATCATTTTCTATCTGCTCAACGTGGCCATGGGTTAACAGCGGGTCAGCCTTCGGGCCCACCGCGACCGCCCCATTTTCGCCAGGCGAGCCATCCCAACACAGCCCCCCCAAGAGCAAACACAAGATGACGCGGGCGCAGCCCCTGCCCGGCTGATGTCACCTCACCGGGGTGATAGCGCGGGTCCAACAGGCGGGTCTTGGCAAGAAACCCGCCAACCATGGTTTCCGCATCGCGGGATACAACGCGCAAACCCCGGCCTTTTGGCGCATTCAGCCGTTGAATTGTGGGAATAAGGCGCCCCTTCTCCGTCGAGGCATCGCCAAACTCTTGTGGCGAAACGCCAAGGTGTTCTGACAAAAGCCGGGTTCGAAAATCAGTGATCAGCGCGCCGGGGCCTTCAATTGCCACGTCACATTCCGTATCAAACCCCATCGAGCGGTCATTGATATTGCTTGACCCAAGCCGCAGCAAACAATCATCAATGATCATGATCTTGGCATGCACATAGATCGGCTGATCGGCCTTTGTGACCGGGTAATAAATGCGAAATCTGTCTTGGTGGTCGGCGTCTCTCAGGTGTTCAATCATCCGCTCGCGCAGCACATGCATTGCGTCATCTTCTAATTGCGACTGCGCGGTTTTCGGGTTGATCACAACGATTTCGGGGCCATCATGTTCCTGCAGGCGCTGCTTGAGCGCCGCACAGATGGTTTCGGCGGCAAAATATTGAGATTCGATATAGATCGTGTGTTTGGCCGCTCGGATTCCGTCAAGATAAAGCTGTTCAATCTCGTTTATCAACGGATCGCCATCAAATGGCGGCTCGGTGCGCGCGATCGCAACATCGGTATCGGTGGCATCCACGCTCAGACCGTCGGGCCAGGCGGGGCTTGTCATCTTTTGCGGCCGTTCCAGCGTTTCACCCGTGGCGCGATGCCAACGTTTGCGCGACAATTCCGCCAGTGCCGATGCCACCGGTCCGAACAAGGCCGAGGTCGCATCATGCCAGGGGTCAGACGGGCTTCCGTCTTTTCGCACCCGTCGCGGATCATCTGGCAAATGTTCGGACGTGTCCCATCGATCTTCGGTCGCATCAATGCCGCCACAAAAGGCAAGCGCATCATCGGCCACCACAATCTTTTGATGATGGCAGGCCCCGAATGGATGATGCCCATCAAGCGCAAAGTGAACCCGGTCATTGCTGAAAAATCCCAAGGCAAGCGAAGGGATAAGCCGCCCCGGCGCCGCCAGCACCGCGCCGTTCCATTTTAATAGATAGACATGTAGTTCCGGCGACCGCTCGACAATCGCTTCGACAAATGCGCCAAGCTGATTTGGAAACCCGTCCGGTGCCAACCCGTCGGCATCGCTTTCGCCCGGCAACATTTCCAGTTCGAAATCAAAGTCCCAGCCGATCAGCAGCAGTTCGCGTTTGGCGGCAACGAACACCTTGCGCAGAACACGAAAGTAATCTGCCGCATCAACAATCAACGCCAACTTGTCAGCCCGCGCCACGCGCCAGCAATTTTCACCCGGCTGAAAGATTGAATCGGGCGAAACCGCTTCCGAAACTCGATCCGGCTTCGCGTCAGCGTCTTTCAACATTACGTCAATCCCCCAAGAGTTTCTGTTCAAGGCGCGCGCAGTCGTTCGGCTTTACAATAGCTTATCAAGGCAACCCGCGCCAACGCTGCCCCGCCACGTTCCAAGAACGCGCACCCGCGCCGATTGTTCATTTTCAAATTTGCTGCGCAATCGACCAGGCCAATGGGATGAAATCCGGGCAGGCATATTTTGAGTAAGCCCGACCGTGATGATAGCGCATCCAACCACGGCCCTGCCCGGCCAAGGTATTATTCCGGCTGGCAGATTTCATTGGCCATGGCCGCGCGGATCGTGCGGGCGATAAGGCCCAGTATCGTCAGAACCAGCACGACAAGCAGACCATAGCCCAGCGCCCGGTGAAACCCCGAGTCGACAAGAGCGCCATAGCGAAAGCTGGCCGTTGTGATTGCCGCAAGCGGAAACGACAGCGCCCAGAACGACAGGGCAAAGGGGAGTTTCGCCAAGGCCGGAATTTGCAGCGCAATCAGCGCGGTAAAGAAATAACCGATGTTCAGAAGCACGCGGGCGAATGAATCAACCTCGCCACCATTCAGCAACAGCCACGACAAAAAGCCAACCGATGGCGGCGCCACAAGGATCACCAGTGTCGGGCGCAGCTTGCCCGGCAACGGATCGTGAAACACCAGTCGGTTGAACACCAGCGTCAGCAGCACGATCCAGAAAATCAGCCCGGTGGCAAAGAAATACCAGCTCAGCTCGACAAAGCCCAACTCAGCACCGGCCAGCGGCGCAATCAAATTGCCCACTGCCGGGATGAACCACGCGGGAGAAAGCTGCCCTGGACCAAAAGCGCGGTGCGATATCCAGGTGTTGATCACCGCCAGGGTCAAAACCGCCTGCCCCAATGCGCCAATGATCCAGATCGGCGCCGCCAGACCGGGATTGGTTTCGCGCAGAAAGGCGGCAAGCAACATCAAAGATATGGAAATCGCCGGGAAAAACGCCATCCGCACCGGATGGGCCCATTCCGCCACCACCGAACCGGGATGCCGCACCGCCTTGAGCGCGAAAAACCCGCCCAGCAGGATCAGCACGCCGGTTGCGATAACGGCGGCAATCGTCGCCGTCAGGCCAAATCCGCCGGTGCGCAGGGCAAGGGTCAGACCGAACAGGCCCATGGTCATGCCAAAAATGCTGATTGGGAAATGTTCCAACCGGGTCGGCAACGGGGTCTGATCGGTCTGGGGGGGCATGGTTTGCGGCTCCGCTAGGCTTGTGTTTCGTCGCCGAAGGATACGAGCTTGGCGCTATATGTCTTCTCGCCAAGTCGTTCGATCAGGTCAAGCTGAAGCTCAAGCCAGCCCTTGTGGCCCTCTTCATCAAGCACGATCTTTTCAAACAGGGTGCGGGTGCCGATATCGCCGATTTCACCGGCATGCATCGCCGCCTTGGTATAATATGCGATGGCGTCTTCTTCATCGGCAAGATCGGCCTTGAACATGGCGGGCAAGGCGTCGGCCTTTTGCGGGGCCTTGTCAAAGCCCAGTTCCGGCGCGGCCTTCAGAAACATCAGCCGCGCGATGAACATATCGGAATGGCCCAGTTCCTCGGCCATTTCCTCGCGCATCTGATCGGCAAGCCGGGTCAGCCCCCAATCATCCAAGGTGTGGGCGTGAAGCTGGTATTGGTGCGCGGCCGTCATTTCCATTTTCACGGCACGCTGCAGATATTCGATGATTTTTTCGTTCGACATGGTTCGTCTCCATTTTATCGGATTCAGGGTTGGATTGCCGTTAGTCGGGTTCGCCCGTGGTCCGGCCGCTGCCGATCAGCGCCTCGGCGGTATAAACAAGGATCGCCATGCCAATGGCCCCGGCTGCCCCAACCCCAAGCAGAACGATAATATCAATCGGCCCCCCCAGATCGGACAGGGCCGAATTTGTCATGGCCATCAAAAACCATACCGCCGCGACAGCCCCGACAGGCATCGACAGTTGCGCCAGCAGAAATTTCTTCCAACTGACCGACCGGTCGCGGATCAGCACGTAAAGATAGGCCAGCGTCACAATGACGGCCACCGCCACCATAAGCCAGAACAACCAACGACCAAAGATTTCCTCGAAAACGGCAAGCAAGGTGCCAAACGTAAGATCTTTCATATCGTGCCCTCCTCAGGCTTCGCCGCGCAACATGGCGTTATAGGTGGCCTTCAGCGCCACTTCCTTCATCAGCCAACTGATCCAAAGCTCTTCAAGCGGGGCAATGATGCCCGGAAAAGAGGGGGTCAGGTTGTTGTGATAATCGAACTCAACCAACATGGCGCGACCAATCCGGGTAATCATCGGACAGGAGGTATAGCCGTCATAGGTTTCGGTGCCTTCCCGCCCATCAATATTGGCAACTATGTGATCTTCGACCACCGGCACCTGCCATTTGACCGACGCGGCGGTTTTGCCCTTGGGCACGCCGGCCACATCGCCCAGCGCAAAGATTTCCGGGTGGCGCAGATGGCGCAGGGTGGCCATGTCAACCTCGACCCAGCCCTGATCGGTCCATTTGTCGGCCCAGGACAGGCCCGATTGACGGATGAAATCCGGCGCACGCTGGGGTGGAACAACGTGCAGGTAATCATAATCGATTTCTTCGGTTCCGTCGGCGGTGGCAAAGGTGGCGCGTTTCGCGCCTGCGTCAATCGAGGTGAGCGTGCGGCTCATCATTGTGTCAACGCCGCGATCCGCAAACAGCATCCGCACCTTTTCGGCCACGATCGGCACCCCGAAAAGGGATGTCTGCGGCGCGGCATAGATCATGTTCATCTTGCCCGCATTTCCCGCACGCCGTGCAATGTCATCAATCAGAAACGTGTGTTTCAGCGGCGCACCGGCACATTTCATTTCCGTCGCGGGGCGGGTAAATACCCCTGTGCCGCCTTCTTGTGTAAATTTCTGCGCCGCATTCCAGGTGCGCGCGGCATGTTCCGGCCCACCATACAGCGCGCCAATACCGTTTTCGCCAATCATATCGGTCGAAAACCCGTCAATCGCGCCATAATCCAAAATCAGACCGGGCGCGAGAACCAACCAGTCATAGGGGATTGTCGTGCCGCCTTCGGTTGAAACGGTTTTTGCCTCTGCATCAACAGCGGCAACTTTTTCCGCGATCCATTCAATCCCCTTGGGCAACCAGCGGCTTTCATCCGAGGTGACGTAATTGGCCGCCTTCAACCCGGTCGCAACAAGTGTCAGGCCCGGCTGATAAATATGCGTGGTGCGCGGATCAATGATGGTAATCCGCGCGCCGTCCAAACGCTCGGTCAACCGGTTGGCAAGGGCCGTCCCCGCCGCACCGGCCCCGACAATCACGATTTGCGCGGCGGTTTTTATTGGCGCGGGCGCTGCCTGTCCCCGGGCCACCGGCAGGGCCGAAGCGGCAGACCCAAGAGCGGCAATCGTCAGGAATTCTCTTCTTTTCATGGTCTTTCTCCTTCATAGCGACGAAAACGCCAACGCTCTCGCAACAAGGGGCAATTGGCACTGGCTTTTGGCACCGGCGGTTGTTTTGCCCCCTGACCACCATGGTATACCACGCCATACCGTTGCTTTCAGTGACTTAGTCACAATCCATTTGCCGCGTCACTTTGCCCGGCCCGGTGACACGACCCTTTTCAACATCAAAAACCTGAAAAAACCTGCCAATACCGGCGGCGTTCTATTTGAATTGAACCGCGCAACCCATTGCACCATCTGCCCTGCCCCGCCCGGTTCAGGAACTTTGTGCGCAGTTGCGGGTTTTGCTGTTACCGTTCCCAACATGATCGCCATCGCACCAACACGGGCCATGGCGCCCACCTGATCCCGACACCACGCACCGGTGAGAACATAAGATGAACAGCCTACCTCAAGACCAGTAGAGAAAAGATGAAACCAATGCTCGTATAGGTGTCTGTATGAAATGGTTTGCCTCAGTCGTTCCAACGTCGGCCGTTCGTGCCGCCAGCCCACCGGCAACGGAGAACGAGTATTTCTCGCTTGAGCAATTGCATGACTGCGGGCGGGAAATTTCATCGACTGGCGTTATCGAACCCCCGATCCGCGACAAGGCTGCGTTTCGCCAAAGGGTCGAACGCGCGCGCGAAATGATCTCTGACACCTATCGTGCCAACCTTGCCGCCAGCGCCGCCGGGGGCATTATTCCGCCCGCCGCAGAATGGTTGCTCGACAACTATCTGTTGGTTGCGGAAAGCGTGGAACAGGTGCGCCGGGATTTGCCACCCGCCTTTTTTGGTCAGCTTCCGGTGATGTCAGTCAAGCATCGCACCCGGATTCCCCGTGTTATGCAGATCGCCCAAAGCTGTGCCGAGCATTCGATGTACGAGGTCACGCAACCGCGGATTTCGGCAATCGTCGAGGGGTTTCAAGACATAACGCCCCTGAAAATCGGAGAGCTGTGGGCGATGCCTGCCGTGCTGCGCTTTGTTCTGATTGACGAACTGGCGCGCATCGCTGACGGCATCGAACAGGCCCGCATCATGCGCAACCATGCCGATACGATGGCCGATCTTCTGGCGCGCACCAACGGCGACGAAGGCGCACAGGCGATCAACCCCGACTATGACGCCCACGCCCGCGACGATGCCTTTGCCGGACAGCTTTTATACCGGCTGGGCGGTGGGCGCGCCAGAATGCAGGAAACCGTGACCTGGCTTGAGACACACCTGCAGGCGCGCGGCAGCGACACCGAAGAAACCCTGATCGCCGAACAAAACCGCCAGACCGCCGCCAATGTGCGGATCGGCAATGTAATCCGCAGCCTGCGCACCCTGAACGATATCGACTGGGCCGAGTGGTTGGTTTCTGTTGGCGTGGTCGATGCACAACTGCGCGCGCGGTCGGATTTTGCCGCGCTCGACCCCCGGTCGCAAAGTCAGTATCGCCATGTGGTAGAGGATTTGGCGCAATGGTCCGGGCGCGAAGAATCCGATGTGGCAAAGGTGGCGCTGGATTTGGCCGACGCGGCCAATTCTGACACGGCGATTTGCGATGTCGGCTCGTTCTTCATCGGGCCTGACCGCGCGCGTCTGGAAACCGCGTTGTCGGCGCGGGTGCCTTTGGCCGTGCGCCTGCGCCGCCGGATTACCGCCTTGGGCTGGCTGGCGGTGGCCGGTCCGGTGGCCGTGATCACACTGGCGTTGGTCGGCGCCGCGTTCGGCGCTTTGGAACGCGGCCCTGCCGGGGGTGTCGCGGCAATTTTCCTGACGCTTCTGGCGCTGCTTCCGGCAAGTGAGGCGGCAACCGGGCTGTTCAACACCCTAGTGACGATGGTCACAAATTCAACCCGGCTGGTCGGTTATGCCTATGATGACGGGATTCCGGCCAATGCGCGCACCATGGTGGTGGTGCCGTGCCTGATCGGATCACGCGATACGATTGATGATCTGGTGCGCACGCTTGAGGTGCATCACCTGTCAAACCCCAAAGGCGAAATCAGCTTTGCCTTGCTCAGCGACTGGCCCGACAGCGCCCATGAAAAGACCGACGAGGATGAGGCCCTTCTGACCTATGCCCGGCGCGCCATCGCCGATCTGGCGGCGCGCTATGCCCATGATGGCAAGACCCGGTTTTTCCTGCTGCATCGCATCCGTCTGTTCAACCCCGGCCAGGGTGTGTGGATGGGATGGGAGCGTAAGCGCGGCAAGCTGATGGAGCTTGACGCCCTGCTGCGCGGCGACACCGACACAACATTTTTGCCACCCGACACGCCGTTGCCTGAGGATGTGAAATATATCATGACGCTGGACGCCGACACCCGGATCACGCGCGACGCGGTGACCCGGCTGGTCGGCAAGATGGAACATCCCCTGAACCAGCCCCGGATCGATCCCGAAACCGGCACCGTGCAGCGTGGCTATGGCATCATGCAGCCCCGCGTCACCCCATCGCTGACCACCGGCAAGGAGGCGTCGGTCTTTCAGCGGATATTCTCGATGAACCGGGGGTTTGACCCCTATGTATTTACCGTTTCCGATGTTTATCAGGATCTTTTGGGCGAAGGATCATTCACCGGCAAAGGTCTGTATCACATTGACACCTTTCGCGCGATGGCGGCCGAGGGGATCGGCGAAAATACCGTGCTCAGTCACGATCTGTTGGAAGGCGGGCTGTTGCGCTGCGCGCTGGTCACCGATGTTGAACTGGTCGAGGATTTTCCGATCCGGTACGACACCGAAGTGGCGCGCCAACACCGTTGGACCCGGGGCGATTGGCAATTGCTGCCCTATCTCATCGGCACCGCGCTGCCGCTGTCGGCGCTGCAACGCTGGAAGATGTTTGACAACCTGCGCCGCTCTTTGGTGCCGGTGGCGTGGCTGGCCGCGTCGATCCTGGGTTGGATTGTGCTGGATGTGAAGGAGGCGACATTCTGGCAGATCCTTCTGGTGCTCAGCCTGTTTGTATCGCCAACACTCACCCTTGTGCGGGATATGACCCTGCTTCCCGAAGGCACGGGGTGGTTGGCCAACCTTCATTGGCTGACGAACCTGATTGCCGACAACACCGCACAGGTCGTTTTGCGGATCGTGTTTATCGCCCATACCGCCACGGTGATGGCCGATGCGATATTGAGAACACTGTATCGTCTGTTTCTTAGCCATCGCAATCTGTTGGAATGGCAGGCGGCCAGTGCGGCACCAAAGGTCGTGCGCACCTCACCGTTTGCCTATTGGTCCTCCATGCGCTGGTCCGTCGCAATCAGCCTGAGCGCCGTGGCGATCACGCTGGCTCTGGATGGTGCCTGGCCGGTTGCCGCGGTTCTGGCGGCAATGTGGACGGTGGCGCCGTTTGTCGCCTGGTCGGTCAGCCAATCAGCCGAAACCGAAGATCAACTGGTGGTGTCGCCAACGGATCGCGATGTGTTGCGACAGGTGGCGCGCCGCACCTGGACATATTTCGAAACCTTTGTCACCGAAGATCAGAACTGGCTGCCGCCTGACAATTTTCAGGAAATTCCAACCCCGGTGATCGCCGAACGCACATCGCCCACCAATATCGGGCTGTACCTGCTTTCGGTCGTGGCGGCGCGTGATTTCGGATGGATCGCGATGGCCGATACCGTCACCCGTCTGGAACAGACAATGGCGTCGGTCGCCCGGTTGGACAAACACAAGGGCCACCTGTTCAACTGGTACGATACCCGCCGCGCCGCCCCGCTTGAGCCGCGCTATGTGTCCACAGTGGACAGCGGCAACCTTGCCGGGCATCTGATTGCCGTGTCGGCCGCCTGTGATGACTGGACCACAGCCCATGTCACGCAGTTCAAGCCCGATTTTGACGGATTGCGCGATTGTGCCGGCGTTCTGGTCAACGAAATCGCCACCATCCCCGATGATCGCCGCACTCTGCGCCCGCTGCGCCATCATCTGAGCGAACGTATCGCAGAATTCCGCCGCGCCCTTGCCCGAATGGAAGAAGAACATGAACTGGCCTCGGTCCGGGTGATCGGCCTGTCGGTGATCGCCGCAGATATTGAAACATTGGCAAGGGATTATGACGCCGAAATAGACACACCAAACAGCCAGTCGGTGATTGACTGGGCCATGGCATTGCGCCGGGGATGTGAGGCACGCATTGCCGATGCCACCCTGACCCGCGAAGCGCGCGATGATTTGCGCGCCCGCCTGCAATCGCTGGCGCAACAAGCCCGAGAAATGGCGTTCAAGATGGATTTCGGTTTCCTGTTGCACCGTGACCGGAAATTGCTTTCAATCGGGTACCGCGTGGATGACGATGCGCTTGACGCTTCGGCCTATGATCTGCTGGCCTCCGAGGCGCGACTGGCCAGTTTCTTTGGCATTGCCAAGGGTGATCTGCCCACCGAACATTGGTTCCGTCTGGGCCGCCCGATCGTGCCGGTCGGGGCGCGCGGATCACTGATGTCATGGTCAGGCTCGATGTTCGAATACCTGATGCCGACCCTTGTAATGCAGGAACAACAGGGCGGCATCCTGAATCAAAGCAACCGATTGTCGGTGCGCCGGCAGATCGAACACGGCAAACAACGCGGCTTTCCATGGGGTGTTTCGGAAAGCGCGTTCAACGCCCGCGATCCTGAAATGACCTATCAATACATGACCTTCGGCATCCCGTCGCTGGGGTTGAAACGGGGGCTGGCCAGTCAGGCGGTCGTCGCCCCCTATGCCACCATCCTTGCCAGTCAGTTTCAGCCAAAGGCAGCCGCCGCCAATCTGGCGCGGCTACAGGACATGGGCGCGCTTGGCCGCTATGGGTTTTACGATGCGATCGATTTCACCCCGGCGCGGGTTCCGGAAAACGAATCCCATGTGCTGGTGCGCAATTTCATGGCCCATCACCACGGCATGTCCATCGCCGCCATTTCCAACGTCGTGCACGAGGGGCGGCTGCGCGAAAGGTTTCATTCGGACGCCGTGATCGAGGCGGCAGAACTGCTGTTGCAGGAACGCGCGCCCCGCGCCGTACCGCGAAAAATCGCCCGCGTCGAAGCCGAGCCTGTCAAGGGCCGTGCCGAACTGGCGGTGCAGGAAGACATCATCATCGACAATCCTGCCACACGGCCGAACGCCGCGGCGCTGTTGTCGAACGGGCATTATTCCCTGCTTTTGTCCTCGCGCGGGTCGGGACGGGCGTCGTGGAACGGTCAGGCTGTCACCCGGTGGCGGCCAGATCCGGTGGAACCGGGGGCCGGGCCATATGTGTTCTTGCGCGACACCGGCACCGGTGAGTGGTGGTCGGCAACCGCCGATCCCCGCCCGGCCCCGGGTGAAACGGCACAGACTGTCATTTCCGATAGCAAGGTTGAATACCACAAAACCGTCGGCACCCTGCGGTCGCAAATCGATATCATCGTCGCCAGCGACCGCGATGCCGAAGCCCGGCGGCTGACCCTGACCAACACCGGATCACGCGACCGGCTGATTGAGGTGACATCATATTCAGAACCGGTTATCGGGCCTGCCGATGCTGATTTCGCCCATCCGGTGTTTTCGAAAATGTTCGTGCGCACCGAGATTTCGCGCAACCGACAGGTGATACATGCCCACCGCAATCCGCGCCGCCCCGATGAACCGGCGATGCGCGTGGCGCATATGTTGGTTGATTGCGGCGCCGGTGTGGGCGCCGCCGAGGCAGAAACCGACCGGCGCCGATTCATCGGGCGGGGCCGCACATTGGGCAATGCGGCGGTCTTTGACGCCGGTGCCGCGCTGGAGGGCACCGATGGATTTACCCTTGATCCGATCTTTGCCCTGCGCCGGACGCTGCTGGTGCCTGCAGGGGGCAAGGCGCGGCTGATTTTCTGGACCATCGCCGCCCCCACCCGCGGCGAGCTTGATACATGTGTGCAGCATTTTCTACCGCAAGAGATGTTCACCTATGAGGCGATGCAGGCCTGGACCAGATCACAAATCCAGTTGCGCCATGCCGACAGTGATCTGAGCGAGGCGGTGTTGTTCAAACGGCTGGCCTCTTATCTGATCTGGCCCGATCCCGGTCTGAAACCGACAGATGGAAAATATGACGCGGCCCCGCAATCGGCCCTTTGGCCGATGGGGATTTCCGGCGATTATCCGATCATGGTGTTGCGCATCGATACGGTCGATGACATCGCCGTGGCGCGCAAGGCCCTGCGCGCACAGAATTATTTTTATGGCCGTGGATTGAACACCGACCTCGTGATCGTCAACGAAAGGGCGGCATCCTATGTTCAGGATCTTCAGACCGCCCTTGAAGATATCGCCGATATCACCCGCGCCCGCAGTCAGATTCCGTCGGCGCGCACGCATATCTTCACATTGCGGCGCGACACGCTGGCCGATCAATCCTATGATGCGTTGCTGGCGGCAGCGCGGATCGTTCTGCATGCGCGCAACGGCATGTTTTCAACCCAGATCGACCGCGCCGAGGCATTGGCCGCGTCACACAGGAACATCCCGCCGTCTACCGGGTTGGTGCCGCACGTGCGCAACCCGCTGGTGAACCTGACCAAGCCACGCGGCCCTCAGGATGACCTGCAATTCTGGAACGGATATGGCGGATTTTCACAAACCGGGCGCGATTATGTTGTGCGGCTGCGCACTGGCCAATCAACGCCGCAACCGTGGATCAACGTCATGTCAAACGGCGATTTCGGTGCGCATATCTCGGCCGAAGGCGCGGGATTCACCTGGAGCCGCAATTCGCGCGATCATCATCTGACACCCTGGTCGAACGATCCGGTGATCAACCGGCCCGGCGAAACGATACACCTGACCGATCTGGACAGTCACGAGGTTTTCACCCCCTTCGCCGCCCTCTCCACCCGGCCCGATGCCCGGTACGAGGCATCGCACAGCGCCGGGATCACCCAATTTACCTGCTCTGACACGCCGCTGACGATCAGCGCGTCACAGGTTGTGCACCCTAACGATCCGGTCAAGATCACACAGATTTCCGTCACCAATGACGGGCATGCCCAACGGCGCCTGCGGCTGTATGGCTATGCCGAATGGGTGATGGGCAACAGCCGCGACAAGACCGCGCCGATGCTGCGCAGCTTTGCCGATGACGGTGTGCTGATGGTGGAAAATCCGTTTTCCACCCAGTTTCCCGGGCGCACGGCGTTTTTGTGCAGCGATGCGCCACTGTCGTCTTTTACCACCAACCGGGGTGCGTTTTTGGGCCGGGGCACGGTGTTCCTGCCCGACACGGTGGCGCGCGGTGCGGCGTTGGCCCATGATGCCGGCGGCCATGGCGACCCCTGCGCCGCGCTGGCCATCGATCTGAGCGTTGCGCCGGGTCAGACCCGCGTCGTGACCCTTGTTCTGGGCGATGCGGCCGGGCGGGACGCCGCGCTGACATTGGCGCGGCGTCATCGGCGGGGCACGTTTGATGCCGCCACGGCCGCCACGACCAAAACATGGGATGATTTCCTGAACGTTTTGCAGGTGTCAACGCCCGATCCGGCCTTTGATCTCATGATCAACCGCTGGCTGCCTTATCAGACACTCGCCTGCCGGATTCAGGCGCGTTCGGCGTTTTATCAGGCCAGCGGTGCCTTTGGGTTTCGCGATCAGCTTCAGGATACCCTGTCATTGCTGCTGCACGATCCGGGTTTGGCGCGCGCGCAGATATTGAACGCCGCCGCGCGACAATTCCCCGAGGGCGATGTGCAACACTGGTGGTTGCCCGAAACCGGGGCCGGGGTGCGCACGATGATTTCCGACGATGTCGTCTGGCTGACCTATGGCATCATGCAATACATTGACTGCACCGCAGACCGGTCAATTCTGGACGAGGCCGTGCCATTCCTGACCGGCCCCGCGTTGGACCCGGGCGAGCATGACAGGTTTTTTCAGCCCGAAACATCGCAGGAAACCGCGAGCGTTTACGAACACGCCACCCGCGCGCTTGATCTTGCAATCGGGCGCACCGGCACGCGGGGCTTGTCCCTGATCCTTGGCGGTGACTGGAACGACGGGATGAACCGCGTGGGCGAGGCCGGGCGCGGCGAAAGCGTTTGGCTGAGCTGGTTTCTGGCGCATGCGCTGAATGTTTTTGCACCGGTGGCCGACGCCCGGGGCGACGCCGCGCGCGCCCAACATTGGCGCGATCATCTGAGCGCGCTGAAACAAGCCATCGAAAGTGCGGGATGGGACGGCACCCAATATCTGCGCGGATATTATGACGACGGCACACCGCTGGGATCGCAGGACAGTGTTGAATGCCGCATCGATTCGATCGCGCAATCCTGGAGCGTGATGTCGGGCCAGGGCGATCCGGCCCGCCAGAACGCGGTCATGGATCAGGTGTTGCAACACCTTGTCGATGAGGATGCACAGATCGTGCGCCTGTTCACGCCACCCTTTGCCAACACCGAAAAGGAACCGGGCTACATCAAAGGTTATCCCCCCGGCGTGCGCGAAAATGGCGGCCAGTACACCCATGCCGCAACCTGGACTGTTTATGCGCTGGCGATGCTGGGGCGCGGCGACGATGCAAAACGGTGTTTTGACATGCTGAACCCGATCAACCACGCGCTGACGCGCGAGGCCGCCGATCTGTACCGGGTCGAACCCTATGTCGCCGCCGCCGATGTTTACGGTGCCGACGACAAGGCCGGGCGCGGTGGCTGGACATGGTACACCGGGTCGGGCGGTTGGCTGTACCGGGCCGGGGTTGAGGCGATTCTGGGCATCCGGCGACGCGGCGACCGGTTGTTCGTGGCGCCGGCGCTGCCGTCGGATTGGCCGGGGTTCAAGGCCCGGCTGACGCTGGAGGGCAAGACATTCGATATTGTCGGCACCGGATCGGAAATAAAAATCAACGGTACGGTGATCGACCCGAAGGCCGGCATCGCCCTGTGATCTGCGGTGCGCCGTTTTTGGGTGCAGTTGCCCATGGCTGGACCGTCTGCCCAAATATGCTCTGGCCACTTTGCGGGGCGAACGGTAACACTGCGCCATGACCGATACATTGCCCCCCTGCCCCGAATGCGCCTCAACCTATACCTATCAGGTGGATGCTTTGCTGACCTGCCCGGAATGCGGCCATGAATGGTCGCCAGACCAGGGCAATAGTTCCGAGGATCAGGTGCGCGACAGCGTGGGCAACATCCTGTTGGACGGCGATACCGTGACGGTGATCAAGGATCTCAAGCTCAAGGGATCGTCATCGGTGGTCAAGGTCGGCACAAAGGTGCGAAATATTCGGCTGGTCGCGGGCGATCACGATATCGATTGCAAGGTTCCGGGCTTCGGGCAGATCGGGCTGAAATCGAAATTCGTCAAAAAACTCCTGGATTAAGGCCGCACGATGGCGCGATGGGTCTTTGCCGTACCTTGCCTGAAAAATTGTACTTGTCCCGCCTTTGGGTTACACGATCTGACGGGCATCGCATAAAGAGAGTCGTGGATTATGGTTTCGTCAAAGACCGATGTGAAAACATCCAACGGGGCAGAAACCGATCCAACGGCAGATCCGGTAAGATGGCGCATTCTTTTCGTTCTGTTGGTCACGATTTTCATGACACTTGTCGGGGTCAGCATCGTCAACGTTGCGCTGCCGTCCATCCGGCTGGGGCTTGATGCGTCGCAATCCGATTTGCAATGGGTGCTGTCGGGGTATGCTCTGACCTTTGGTGTGGTGTTGGTGGCGGCCGGGCGGGCCGGTGATATCATGGGGCGCGGCGGGCTGTTTTTGATCGGGGTCAGCATTTTCACCGCCTCATCGGTGGCGGCGGGGCTGGCGCCCAATGCCGAATGGCTGAACGCGGCGCGTTTTGCCCAAGGGATCGGATCCGGACTTCTCAATCCTCAGGGTTTGGGGATGATCCAGCATTACTTTCGCGGCGATGCCCGTGGTCGTGCCTTTGGCTATTTCGGCACCACCGTTGGGTTTTCGGTTGCCATCGGCCCGGTTCTGGGTGGATTTCTGATTGAACTTGGCGGTCCTGAATTGGGCTGGCGGTTGACATTTCTGGTAAATGTGCCGATCGGGGTAACGGCGATTGTTCTGGGGTTGCTGTGGTTTCCGCGCCCTTTGATTGTTCGCCTGCCGCGCACGGGCAGTGGCCTGCGCTCGCTTGATCCGGTGGGGGCCGTGCTTTTGGGCCTTGCCGTTCTTGCCGTTCTGTTTCCCTTTGTAGAAGGTAGCGGGCGCGCGATCACATGGGTGTTGCTGCCCTTTGGCTTTGTCATGCTCTGGCTTTGGGTCAAATGGGAACAACGCTATGTCCGACTGGGATTCAGCCCGATGGTTGATCTCAAGATATTTTCGACACACAGCTATACCAACGGCATCACGATCATGACCCTGTATTTCATGGGCATCACCAGCGTTTGGGTGCTGGTCGCGCTCTATGTTCAGGAAGGCGGCGGCAAAACCGCGCTGCAATCGGGTTTTTTCGGCATTCCCGCCGCATTGCTGTCGGCTTATGCCGCCTATTGGGCCGGCAGCCGGGTGTTGGCAATGGGTCGCAAGCTGGTGATTGGTGGGCTGCTGTTGGCACTGTTCGGTCTTGGGCTGAGCATTTTCGTGGTGATCCTGCACGAGGCTGGCCATATCAGCATCTGGTGGCTGATGGCATCGCTGTCCTTTATCGGTCTGGCGCAGGGGGTGGTGATCAGCCCAAACCAGACATTGACCCTGGCCGATGTGCCGCTGGATTACGCCGGCAGTTCCGGTGCGATCATGCAAACCGGTCAGCGGATCGGCACGGCAGTGGGCATTGCGGTGATCACGGCGGCGGTGTTTTCCACGCTTGCCGTCACATCCTGGCGAACGGCAATGGTGGTTGGTTTTGCCCTGATTGCCGTTGTTGTCGTTCTGGCGCTTTTGGTTTCATTCCGCGATTTGCGTCAGCGCGATTAAGGGTGCGCCGCGGCTGAACAGCGCGCGTCCTTGTCACAGGGTTTGCAGGTTACTACGTTGTAAGTAACCGCAAACACCGGCTTTGCCAGTGTCAGAAAAAGGAGCCCGCCATGTCTGATTATCAACACCTTACCCGTCACAGCCCATCCACCGGCGCCGGATCGCCCGATGTCTGGGGGATTTACGAGGCTGATACCGGGTCGGTTCAATATGTCATGGCCTGCCCCGAAACAAAAAAGGCGGCGCTGATTGATGTGGTGCTGAATTTCGATCCGCGTTCGGCGCGCACATCGACCGCCAGCGCGCAAAAGGTGTTGGATCTGGTCAAGGAGAAGGGGCTGGAGCCGGTGCGCATCATCGACACGCACCCCCACGCCGATCACATGATGGCGTCGGCCTGGCTGAAACAGCAGACGGGCCTGCCCAATGCCATTGGCGTGCGCACCAAAAAAATTGCCGAGCTGTGGCGCGAGTATTATAACCTGCCCGATCTTGACCCGGCGCCGCATTTCGATGAGTTCTTTGAAGATGGCGATACGTTCGACATTGGCAACCTGACGGTCACGGTCGAATTGTCCACCGGCCACACATTGGGGTCGGTCAGCTATTTTGCCGGGGATGCCGGATTTGTCCATGATACGCTGATGTATCCCGACAGCGGATCGTCGCGGGCCGATTTCCCCGGTGGCAGCGCTGCAGAACTGTGGGACAGCATTCAATCGATCCTGTCGCGCCCTGATGACACGCGGTTGTTCATTGGCCACGATTACGGCAAGGGCGACCGCAAAGAGCCCGCATGGGAAGCGACCGTCGCCCGGCACAAGGCCGATAACATTCACGTCAATTCAACAATTGAGCGTGCGGATTTCATCAAGACCCGCGAAGACCGCGATGCAACGCTGGCCCTGCCTGACCGGATGCTGCACGCGCTGCAGGTCAATCTGCGGGCGGGCGCCCTGCCCCCGGCCGAGGATGATGGAAACAGCTATTTCAAGATACCGGCGAACCGGTTTTAACCGGCCAAATCACCTGCCGCGCGGTTTATTGTGCGGCAGGTATTTCACATCACCCGAATGACAGCCCGGTGATCAGCTGGCGCAGGCCAAGTGCTGCACCGGCAAAGATCGCGGCGAAAACGATGGGCGCATTGATGGTCAGCAGGGAAAACGCCGATATGCCCTGCCCGATGGTGCATCCCATGGCCAAGATCGCCCCGAACCCCATCAGGACCGCGCCCAGAACCTGACGCTTCAGCTCTCTTGGGTCTTCGCAGGCTTCCCACCGGAAATGGCCTTTGAACAGGCTGCCGATAAAGGCGCCGACCAACACGCCAAACACCGATCCGACCCCAAAGGTCAGACCTCCGCCGCTGGATGTCATGAGAAACAACAGCGTTTCGCCCAAGGGCGATGTAAAGGTATGACTGTTGACCGGAAACGCGCTGTATCCCGTGTCGGCCACCCATTGGGTTCCGGCCCAGCCGGTGATGATGGCAACGCCAACCAATGCGCCCCAGATCACCGCCCGGGGTTGATTGATGAAATCCCGCGACCACAGGGCCAATCCGGTGATCGCCCCACTGATCAAAAGCCCCAGAGGCACGATGGGAAGACCCGTCAGATCATTCAGGATCTGTGGATAACTGCGGGTTTGGGCCGAAATCTCGGTCAGGGCGAGACCCGCAATCCGCAGATGCGACAGCGGCCCGGAAAGCATGAAATAGGCGCTGATCCCCATGACAACGACAATCACGAAAGATCGCAGATCGCCGCCGCCAAACCGCGCCAATGCGCCAAATCCGCAATTGCCCGCCATCGACATGCCATACCCAAACAGCAACCCGCCAAGGATTGCGAAGGCGGGCGATAACGGGGCCTGATGATAAATCGTCTGCGCCGGATCCAATGCGCCCAACCCGACAAGGCCGAATGTGCCCAGCCCCGCAACACCAATCGCCAAGCCCCACATGCGCAGCCTGATATCGCTGCCCTGATACAGGAAATCCTCGATCGCGCCGAGCGTGCAAAACCGCCCCAATCGCGCGGCAAGGCCAAGAATAACGCCACCGCCAAGGCCGATCAGCGCAAGAATTGTCGCGTCAGAAATACTGTACATCATCCGGCTTCTCCCGCTGGTTCACGGGTGTGGCTTTGGGTTATCCGTCTTTACAGAACAGATCGTAAACAAGATCCAGTATCTGAATGGCGCGGGGATCTGTCAAACGATAATAAATCGCCTTGCCTTCACGTCGTGGGGCAACCAACCCTTCTGCGCGCAACCGGGCCAATTGTTGTGAAACAGCCGCCTGTCGGGCCGACAGCAGCGTTTCCAACTCGGTCACCGATTTTTCGCCCGTTGCCAGATGGCACAGAATCATCAATCGCCCCTCATGGCTGATCGCCTTGAGGAAATTCGACGCATTCAATGCATTCTCCATCATCCGCTCAATTTCTGAGTCAGAGATATCCTTGGTGATGACAGGAAGTGACATTTTGAATGACGATCCGCAATTTTTCCGACCTAACTAACCGCCGTAGCCCTTTCTGACAAGTTGACAAGGTGAAGCATGCTTCAAGAATCGCTGTCTGCCTCAATTTCGTTTTCATCCAGCAGCTTACCAAGGATGAACCAAAAGAATTCATCGCCTGCATAGCCTTCCATCCGGCCGAGCTCCTTGCCATTTTCGACCAGAACGAACGTGGGGGTGAAAACCGGACGCGACGCAAATTCAACGTCATCGGGCAGATCGCGCAGATCGACACGGCGCAACGGGGCGCGCGCACCCTCATCGGTTTTGGGGTAAATTTCCGATATCTCGGCATCCCACTGGGCACACCAATGGCATCCCTCCTGCTCAACCATCACAAGTTCAGCAGCGAAAGCCGACAGGGTGAATAACGAAAATACGGCGCTAAGAAAAAGGTGCTTCATCAGAGTTCCAATTGACTGGCCTAATATATACAATATGTTGAATGTGTAATCTGCACAAGTGTTGGGGCGAAATTGAATGTTGGATGTAACGTTTTTTGGGGCCTTCATCGGTGGGCTGATCGTTTTCTTTTCGCCCTGCGTTCTGCCGATTGTGCCGTTTTACCTCAGCTATATGGCCGGGGCCTCCATGTCGGAAATCAGCGCCGAAGGAAAACTTGCGCCGGGCGTGCGCAAACGGGCGTTTTTGGCCTCGATCATGTTTTCATTGGGGATCATCACGGTTTTCATCCTGTTGGGCGCCGCCGCCTATGGGCTGAGCCAGACGTTTCGCAGCATGCAAACCGAATTTCGCCTGTTTGCCGCCTTGGTGGTTTTTGTCATGGGGCTGCATTTTCTGGGCGTTATCCGGATCGGGTTTCTGAATCGCGCATTTCAGATGGATGCGGGTGATACGAAAAACATGTCGGTTCTGGGCGCCTATGTGGTTGGGTTTGCCTTTGCCGCCGGTTGGACACCCTGTGTTGGCGGCGTGCTGACCGCTGTGGTATTTGCCGCCAGCACCGAAGCGACCGCCGCACGCGGGCTTGTTCTTTTGCTGGTATTTGGCATTGCGATGACCGCACCGTTTGTTGTGGCGTCGCTGTTTATCGGACCGTTTCTGAAATTCGCCTCGCGCTTTCGCCGCCACCTGCCCAAGGTTGAAAAGGCAATGGGCGTGTTCATGATACTGTTTGCCATTCTGATTGCCACCGATAGCGTTAATTATATCGCCCAGTGGATGCTTGAAACCTTCCCCGCCTTTCAAAACATATAGGGAGATTGCCTGATGAAACGTCTGATTGCCCTTCTCATGCTGATCGCGATGCCGGCTTTTGCCGAACTTGGCGATGATGGACTGCACAAGGCAGACTGGATGCGCGACACGTTCAAGGATCTGAACGAAGATCTCGCCGAGGCGAATGCCGAAGGCAAACGGCTGGTTGTCATGGTCGAACAGCGCGGATGCATTTATTGCGCCAAGATGCACGAAGAGGTGTTTTCACGCGACGAGGTGGCCGACTATATCCGCGACAATTTTTTTGTGGTGCAGATCAATCTGCATGGCGACACGGAAATGACCGATTTTGATGGCGAAACCCTGACCGAAAAACAGGCGGCGCGCAAATGGGGCCTCTTGTTCACGCCTTCGATTCTTTTCCTGCCTGAAGAGGTGGAAGACGGCGCCACCGCCCAAAGCGCCGCGGTTGCCCTGATGCCGGGCGCCTTTGGGGCAAGCACGACGTTGGACATGTTCACTTGGGTCAACGAAAAACGATACGCCCTTGATTCTGATGAAGATTTCCAAAGATATCATGCCCGCCGGATTCAGGAACGGCAGAACGGATCGGCCGATTAGAATAATTCCAACCCAGTTTGTTGAACTTGTTCTTGATTGATTTGTGGATCGCATTCTATAGTATGCCAAGAACTGAATGTGTTTTGGGAGGACGCATGGAACGCAAATTCCTCGTAATTTTGGCTTTTGCCGCATCAGCCGGTGCTGCATTTGCCGCAGAGATAGAACCGTCGAACGTTTCTTACAGCGACGGCGCGGTTGAAACATCGCTGACCGGCGTTGCGGGGGATCCGGCGAACGGACGCCTGATTGTCGGCGACAAGGGGCAAGGCAACTGTGTTGCATGCCATCAGGTCGGTGATCTGGCCGAAGTCCCGTTTCAGGGTGAAATCGGCCCCATGCTGGACGGTGCCGGCGACCGCTGGAGCGAGGCAGAACTGCGCGGGATTGTCGCAAACGCAAAGATGATGTTCGACGAAAGTCTGATGCCGTCTTTTTACAAGGTCGATGGGTTTACGCGCCCCGGCAATGCCTACACCGGCAAAGCGCCCGATGACACATTTGGCCCGCTTCTGGCGGCCCAGGAAATCGAAGATGTGGTGGCCTATCTGACCACCCTGAAAGAATAATGTTCCTAATCAGGATCTAAGGAGGTTCGCATATGCAACTGACACGACGTAACGCAATTCTCATGGGGACTGGTGCCGTTTTGGTCGCTGGTCTTCCCCTTGCCTCTTCGGCAGCTGGTGAAGATGCCATCGCGGCCTTTACGGGCGGCGCGGATGTTGGCGAAGGTGATATCAAACTGACCGCACCGGAAATCGCCGAAAACGGAAACACTGTTCCGATCGAGGTGTCTTCGGATTCCGCAGTCGAGATCATGGTTCTTGCCCTTGGCAACCCGACACCTGCTGTCGCGACATTCAAATATGGCCCCCTGGCCGCATCGCGCACAGCATCGACACGCATCCGCCTTGCCGGAACGCAAGACGTGATGGCGATCGCAAAACTTGAAGACGGATCGTTTGTAAAAACATCTTCGACAGTAAAAGTTACAATCGGCGGCTGCGGCGGCTAATCAGGAGTTAAGAATATGGCAGAAGGTGTAAAACCCCGCGTCAAGGTCCCCAAATCAGCATCGGCTGGTGAAACAATCGTCATCAAGACGCTGATCAGCCACAAAATGGAATCTGGCCAGCGTAAAGATGGTGATGGCAACATCATTCCACGTTCGATCATCAATCGCTTTACCTGCGATTTTAATGGTGAAAACGTTGTTGATATCGTTTTGGAACCGGCGATTTCAACCAATCCATACCTGGAATTCGAAGCATTGGTCCCCGAGGCCGGTGAATTCAAGTTCACTTGGTACGACGATGACGGATCCGTCTATGAAGACAGCAAGAAGATCGCCATCGAATGAGCGGAATGTCTTGGGAGGGACAAGGATGAAACGACTGACAGCCACCCTGACCGTCGGCCTTGCGGCGACGACGTTCGCTTGGGCAGATCCGGTGGACGACACGCTTGTCCTGAACGGGGAAACCACCATCGTAACCCGGACCGACGCGCCTGAAGCCGTTGAAAAGGTGTTCGATGAGGTCATTTCGGGCTGGCATTTCCGCGAGGATGACACGCGGGCAATGCAGGCCGACGATTTCGACAACCCCGGCATGCTCTTTGTTGAGCAGGCCGAGGATCTTTGGAATGCAGCAGACGGGACCGAAGACAAATCCTGTGCCAGCTGTCATGGCGCATCCGAAGAAATGGCAGGCGTCCGCCCGGTTTATCCCAAGTGGAATGAGGATGCGGGCGAAGTTCGCACCCTTGAGATGCAGATCAACGACTGCCGCGAAAATCGCATGGGCGCAGAAAAATGGGGCTATACCAGCGGCAACATGGTCAACATGACCGCGCTGATGGCTTCGGTTTCGCGTGGCCTGCCGATGAATGTGGCGTTCGATGGCCCTGCAAGGGAAACATGGGAAGCGGGCGAAGAACTGTATTACACCCGCTTTGGTCAGCTTGAACTGTCATGCGCCAATTGCCACGAAGAAAACAATGGCATGATGATCCGCGCCGACCACTTGAGCCAGGGCCAGATCAACGGCTTTCCTGTCTATCGCCTCAAGAACACCAAATTGAACGCGGTTCATGACCGTTTCAAGGGCTGTGTACGGGATACGCGCGCCGAAACATTCAGCCCCGGCAGCCCCGAGTTTATCGCTCTTGAGCTGTATGTCGCCACGCGCGGCAACGGTCTTGGCGTCGAAGGCCCCTCTGTCCGCAACTAATAATTGGATGCCCCGCATGTAAACCGTGCGGGGCGTTTCTCTTTGAAATACATTCAGGAATACGCATATGATCTCCCGGCGCGATTTTCTTCAGACCAGCATGGCCGCCAGCGCCCTTCTTGGGGCGTCGGGGTTCGGGCAATGGGGCCGCATCGCCGCACAACAAAGCCTGACACAGGATCAGTTGTTGCAGTTTGATACGTTTGGAAACGTTTCGTTAATCCATATCACCGATATTCATGCGCAGCTGAAACCGATCTATTTCCGCGAACCGTCGGTGAACCTGGGTGTTGGCCCGAACAAGGGCGAAGTTCCCCATGTTACCGGGGCCGATTTCCGCCGTCTTTACGGTATCGAGGATGGATCGCGGTCGCATTACGCCTTGTCCTCGGGGGATTTCACGGCACTGGCCGAAGGGTATGGCCGCGTTGGCGGATTGGATCGTGTTTCGACCGTGATCAATCAGATCCGGTCTGATCGCCCCGATGCCTTGCTGCTGGATGGCGGTGATACCTGGCACGGCAGCTATACCTGCCATCACACCCAAGGCCAGGATATGGTCGATGTGATGAATGCGCTGAAACCTGATGCGATGACGTTCCATTGGGAATTTACCCTTGGGTCAGACCGCGTGCGCGAAATTGTCGAAGGCCTGCCCTTTGCGGCACTTGGCCAGAACATTTTTGACGCCGAATGGGATGAGCCCGCCGAACTTTTCCCGCCCTACAAGTTTTTTGAACGGGGCGGCGTCAAGATTGCCGTGATCGGTCAGGCGTTTCCCTATATGCCGATCGCCAACCCCGGCTGGATGTTCCCGGAATATGCCTTTGGCATCCGCGATGAGAACATGCAGAAGATGGTTGATCAGGTGCGCGCCGAGGGTGCCGAATTGGTCGTCTGTCTCAGCCATAATGGATTTGACGTCGACAAGAAAATGGCCGGGATTGTCAAAGGGATCGACGTGATCCTGTCGGGCCATACCCATGATGCCCTGCCCGAACCGGTGCTGGTTGGGGAAACGATCATTGTCGCCTCGGGATCAAACGGCAAATTCGTGTCACGCGTTGATCTGGACGTGCGCGATGGCCAGATGATGGGCTTCCGCCACAAGCTGATCCCGATCTTTTCCGATGTGATCACGCCCGATGCCGAAGTGACCGCCGTCATTGACGCAGTGCGCGCGCCTTACGAAGACACATTGGCTGATGTGATCGGCAAAACCGAAAGCCTGCTGTATCGTCGCGGCAATTTCAACGGCACCTGGGATGATGTGATCTGCGACGCGCTGTTGTCCGAACGTGAGGCCGACATCGCGCTCAGCCCCGGTGTGCGGTGGGGGCCATCGCTCCTGCCGGGTCAGGATATCACCCGCGAAGACCTGTGGAATGTCACCTCGATGTCGTACGGCGAGGCGTATCGCACTGAAATGACGGGTGAATACCTGCATGTGGTGCTGGAAGATGTGGCTGACAACCTGTTCAACCCTGACCCGTATTATCAGCAGGGTGGCGATATGGTGCGCACTGGTGGTCTTGGCTATCGCATCGATATTTCCAAACCCCAGGGCAGCCGGATCACCGAAATGACGCTGTTGAAAACCGGCGAACGGATTGATCCTTCCAAAACCTATCAGGTGGCGGGTTGGGCATCGGTCAACGAAGGCACCGAAGGCCCGCCCATCTGGGATGTGGTCGAAGCGCATATTCGCAACCAAGGCACGGTCAGCGTTGCCCCGAACAACAGTGTCGAAGTGGTTGGCATATGACCGACCGGACCAGACGAAAAACGGAGAATGACATGTCAAACGGACCCTCGCGCCGGACGTTCCTGCGCGGTGCCGCTGCGGGCACCGCCCTTGTTGCGGGCGCAGCCCATGCCAACACGCCCGATCCTCTGATCACCGAGGTTCAGCCATGGGCCAGCGGTTTTGGCGACGGTGTCGATGTTACGCCATATGGCCTGCCGATCGAATATGAGGCCGACGTGATCCGCCGCAATGTGGAATGGCTGACGGCGGATACCATCAGCTCGATCAACTTTACCCCGATCCACGCGCTGGACGGAACGATCACGCCCCAGGGCTGCGCATTTGAGCGGCACCATTCCGGCGCGATTGAACTGCGCAAGGAAGATTATCGTTTGATGATCAACGGTCTTGTTGATCGCCCCTTGGTGTTTTCCTATGCCGATCTTGAGCGTTTCCCACGCGAAAACCATGTGTATTTCTGCGAATGTGCCGCCAACACCGGCATGGAATGGGCCGGCGCACAGCTGAACGGCGCACAGTTCACCCATGGCATGATCCACAACATGGAATACACCGGCGTGCCCCTGCGCACCCTTCTGGAAGAGGCCGGGCTGGATACTGCCGGTGATCTTTCTGACAAATGGGTGTTTGTCGAAGGCGCGGATGCGTCATCGAATGGCCGCTCGATCCCGATGGAAAAGGCGTTGGACGATGTTCTGATCGCGTTCAAGGCCAACGGCGAGGCGTTGCGCAAGGAACACGGTTATCCCGTGCGTCTGGTCGTTCCCGGCTGGGAAGGCAATATGTGGGTGAAGTGGATTCGCCGGATCGAAGTGATGGATGGGCCGGTGGAAAGCCGCGAAGAAACCTCTAAATATACCGATACGTTGGAAGACGGCACATCGCGCAAATGGACATGGGCGATGGATGCAAAATCTGTTGTCACCTCTCCCAGCCCGCAATCGCCCATCACCCACGGCAAGGGGCCGCTGGTCATCTCTGGCCTTGCCTGGACAGGGCGCGGCGCGATCACGCGGGTCGATGTGTCAAAGGACGGTGGCAAAACCTGGGAAACGGCGCGTTTGGCCAAACCCGGTGAGAAAATGGCGCTGACCCGGTTCTATCTTGATACCGAATGGGACGGCGAAGAAATGTTTCTTCAAAGTCGCGCGATCGACGAAACCGGATATGTGCAGCCCACAAAGACGCAACTGCGCGAAGTGCGCGGCCTGAATTCGATTTATCACAATAACGGCATCCAGACATGGTGGGTGCGCGCGAACGGAGAGGCGGAAAATGTTGAGGTTTCTTAAGTACACAACAGCGCTGGTTTTGATCGGCGCCCCCGCTTATGCCGATAATTTTGGTTTGGGCCGCGAGGCATTGCCAGAAGAAATCGCCGCATGGGACAAGGATGTCAGCCCCGATGGCACCGGCCTGCCGGTTGGGTCGGGCGATGCCTATACGGGCGAAGAAATCTTTGCCGACAAATGCGCGGTGTGCCACGGTGATTTCGCCGAAGGTCTTGGAAACTGGCCAAAACTGGCGGGCGGGCGCGATACCCTGGATCGCGAAGACCCGTTGAAAACCGTCGGCAGCTATTGGCCGCATCTTTCGACAGCATGGGATTACATCAACCGCTCGATGCCCTATGGCGATGCGCAATCGCTGGAGGCTGACGAAGTTTACGCCATGGTCGCCTACATCCTGTATTCCAACGATCTGGTGGATGATGATTTCGTTTTGTCCAACGAAAATCTGGCCGATTTCGAAATGCCCAATGCCGACGGGTTCATCATTGATGACCGGATCGAAACGGAATTTTCAAAATGGGTGGGCGAGCCTTGCATGGAAAACTGCAAGGATAACGTCGAAGTCACCATGCGCGCGCTGGTTCTTGACGTAACACCCGATGTCGCAACCGACGAGGCCGCATTGGATGTTGAGGCCGCGCCGGTTGAGGAAGCCGTGGAAGAAGCCAGTGCGCCAGCCGAAGAACAGACGGCGGCGATTGACCCCGAACTGATCGAAGCCGGTGAAAAAGTGTTTCGCAAATGCAAGGCCTGTCACCAGATCGGCGATGGCGCGAAGAACCGCGTCGGCCCGATCCTGAACGGGATCGTCGGCCAACCCGCAGGCGTGGTTGACGGCTTTGATTATTCGAACGTGTTGAATGACATGGCCGCCGATGGTTTGGTCTGGAACGAAGAAAACCTGCATGCGTTTCTGGAAAATCCCAGAAACTTCATGAAAGGCACCAAGATGAGCTTTGCCGGACTGCGCAAAGAGGCCGATCTTGTCGCGATCACCGCCTATTTGTCGAGCTTTGACAAGTGACCGCGCGAGCCTTGATCGCCCCGATGATCACGGCGGCGTTTTTGGCGGGCGGCGCCATGGCCGCCCCCATCGGTGACCCGGATCTGGGCGCAGAAGTTTTCGACCAATGCAAAAGTTGCCATCAAATCGGGGCCGGTGCGCGTGATCGCATCGGCCCTCATCTTAACGGCATATTCGGTCGCAATGCCGGCGCGCATGATGGCTTTGCCTATTCCAAATCTCTGGAGAGGGCGGGCAATGACGGGTTGGTCTGGACCGCACAAACCCTTGATGCCTATATCGAAAACCCGCGTGCCTTGGTGTCGAAAACCAGGATGAGCTTTCGCGGTATGAAATCGCCCGAAGATCGCGCCAACCTTCTTGCCTATTTGCGGGATTTTTCCGACGATCCGTCAAACATCCCCGAGGCCGAGCCGACCGCGCAGGCCACGGATCATGATCTGGATCCCGCAATCCTCGCGCTGGAGGGGGATGCCGAATATGGTGAATATCTGGCCAGTGAATGTCTGACCTGTCACCAATCAGACGGGGCGGCCGATGGCATTCCGCCAATCACCCGCTGGCCAACCGAGGATTTCGTGGTGGCGATGCATGCTTACAAGAACAAACTGCGCCCGCATCCGGTGATGCAAATGATGGCGGGCCGTTTGAACAACGAAGAAATTGCAGCACTCGCCACATACTTCAAGGATCTCGAATAACGCGATCCACTTTCTGGGAGGAGAGAACCGATGAAAATGAACCGACGCCTGTTTCTGGGCACCACCGCTGCGGCTGCCGCATCACTGAGTGCGCCGGCCGTTCTGGCCGAAGGCCATGGCAAACCAAATGTGGTCGTGATCGGCGGTGGGCCGGGCGGGGCCACCGCGGCGCGTTACATCGCCAAGGACAGCAAGGGCGAAATCAACGTCACGCTGATTGAACCGACGCGCACCTATTTCACCTGTTTCTTTTCCAACCTGTATATCGGCGGTTTCAAAGACATTGATGATCTGGGCCACACCTATGGCACACTGGCCCCGAAATACGGGATCAATGTGGTGCATGACTGGGCCGTGGGCGTGGATCGCGATGCAAAAACGGTCAGCCTGGCGGGGGGGAACACCCTGCCCTATGACAAACTGATCATCAGCCCCGGCATTGATTTCGTAGATGGCGCCGTTGATGGATGGTCGCTGGCGTCGCAAAACGCCATGCCCCATGCCTATAAGGGCGGATCGCAGACCGAGCTGTTGAAAGCACAGGTTGCCGCCATTCCCGAAGGCGGAATTTTCGCCATGGTCGCACCGCCCAATCCGTTCCGCTGCCCCCCCGGCCCCTATGAACGGGTGTCGATGGTGGCCCATACGCTGAAGAAAACCAACCCGACCGCGAAAATCATCGTCGCCGACCCCAAGGCGAACTTTTCCAAGATGGCGTTGTTTCAGGAAGGCTGGGCCAAACATTATAACGGCATGGTCGATTGGATCGGTCCCGATTTCGGCGGTGCCAATGTATCGGTTGACCCGGATGCAATGACCCTGACCATTGACGGCGAAACCACCAAGGTTGATGCCTGCAATGTCATTCCTGCAATGAAAGCCGGCCGGATTGCCGAAATCGCCGGCGTTACCGAAGGCAACTGGGCCCCGATCAACCCCGCAGATATGAGCAGCACGGTTGACCCGGACATCTATGTTCTGGGGGATTCCGCCAATCAGGGCGACATGCCAAAATCGGGTTTTGCCGCCAATAGCCAGGCCAAGGTATGCGCCAACGCGGTGCGCGGCGCGCTGACCGGATCGCGGGTGTTCCCTGCGAAATTCTCAAACACCTGCTGGTCGTTGATTGATACCAATGATGGCGTGAAAGTCGGCGCCACCTATGAGGCGACCGACGAAAAGATCGCCAAGGTCGACGGGTTCATTTCCTCAACCGGGGAAACCGACGAAATGCGCAAAACCACCTACGAAGAATCCGAAGGCTGGTATGCCGGCATCATCGCCGACATGTTTGCCTGAGAAATCCGGCCCGAACCTGATGCAAATCAATGTTCGGGCCGCCTGACTGTGATTTAACACAGTTGAACTCTGAAAGGACATCACATGAAACGCTTTATCATCGCCGGACTTTTCGCACTGGCCGCCGGCCCCGGCATTGCCTCGGATCAGGCCGTCACCCACCCTTTCGCAGGCAGCTTTGATGATGCGACCTTCGCCGTTGAGAATGCGATCGTGGGCCGCGGTCTGGTGATTGATTACGTCAGCCACACCGGTGAAATGCTGAACCGCACCGGTGAAGACGTGGGCAGCACCAAGGAACTGTTCGAAGAGGCCGATATCTTCCTGTTCTGCTCGGCGCAGATTTCGCGCCTGGTGATGGAGGCCGATCCGATGAACATCGCCCACTGCCCCTATGGCATCTTTGTGGCGGATCAGGCGGGCGAAGTGATGATCGGATACCGCACCTATCCCGAAGGCCCGATGCAAGAGGTGCAGAGCCTTTTGGAAGGGATCGTTCAGGATGCATTGCAGTAGCAGCAGCCAACGGCGTTTGTGAAAACTTGCGTGGCGGGGACACCCGCCGCGCATCGCGCATGGCGATTGCGGGCCTGGACGAACATGATTTAGGGCCGCATAGGCCAAATACCCTCGTGAACATTGCGGAATAACAACTATTGAAGCGGTCAGATCGGTTAAGCCAACACCCATCAAGGAGGCCGACAGATGCTGGAAACATTGATTGAGCGATTCGGTGATGGCGCAGTTTTGGCCATGGCGGGCGCGGTGGTTGGCGTTTTCTTTGGTGCCACGGCACAACATTCGCGGTTTTGCCTGCGCGCCGCCTCGGTTGAGGTGTCGGGCGGTGTATTCGGACCGCGCCTTTATATCTGGCTGATCGCTTTCACCGCCGCCGTTGCATCGGTGCAGGGGCTGATCGCCACCGGATTTCTCGATGTATCTTCTTCGCGGCAACTGGCCACAACCGGAAGCCTGTCGGGCGCCATCATTGGCGGGCTGATGTTTGGCGTCGGCATGATTTTGGCGCGGGGCTGTGCCAGCCGGTTGTTGGTGCTGTCTGCAACCGGCAATTTGCGCGCCATCGTGACCGGGCTTGTCCTGACCTTGGTGGCGCAGGCATCGCTGCGCGGTGTGTTGGCCCCGGCACGCGAAAGCCTTGCCTCAATCTGGCTGGTTGAGGGGGGCGAAACGCGGGACATGTTGGCGCAAATGGGGCTGACTTCGGGGTTTGCGGCGGTATTGGCAGGGATCGCATTGGTGGGTTCCCTTGCGATGGCGGGGCGCAATCAGGTGCCTCTCAGCCGCGCGATTGCCGCTGCCGGCGTCGGGTTTGCCGTGGCGTTGGGGTGGGTGTTCACCTATGCCATCGCGCAGGTTTCGTTTGAGGTTATTCCAATCGCATCCATCACATTCACCGGACCATCGACCGACACGCTGATGGGGTTTGTCGACAATACCAGCCTGCCGTTGGGCTTTGGCGTGGGTTTGGTGCCCGGCGTTTTTGCAGGGGCCGGATTGATGGCTCTGGCCACGCGCGAATTCAAGATTGAACGCTTCGGCCCGGAAACCCCGATGGAGCGGTATTTGATCGGTGCCGTGCTGATGGGATTTGGCAGCATGCTGGCGGGGGGCTGCGCCGTGGGGGCGGGCATGTCTGGTGGGTCGGTCTTTGCCCTGACCGCCTGGGTCGCCGTATTCAGCATGTGGATCGGTGCGATGGTAACGCACCGATTGTTGTTTTTGAATTGGAGCGTCAGGCCCGCCTGAGCGTCACTCGAACTCCATCTGTTCGAACACCCGCCCTGCGTTCTTGGTTGCCAGTTCTTCGAACGTATCAAGACGGGCATAGGCCGATTGGTCGACATAATACGCCTCGGCCAAACCGCCGCCCGCCTCGATATGGGCGCCGATTTCACCGCGCAGATGCTCAAGATACCCTTTGGTAAAGCGGCGCACCTGATCCATGTTGGTCGGGTGGCCATGGCCCGGAATGACATAGGTCGCGCCCAGCTGCTCAAACTCGTTGTCCCAGGTTTCCAGCCATTCGGCGGTATAGGTGTTTTCAAAAATCGGCAGCATCCGTTCGTGAAACGCAACATCGCCAGAAATCACCAGGCTTTGTTTGGGCAGCCAGACCACGATATCGCCCGGCGAATGGGCCGGCCCGAGATAGCGTGCCTCGATCCGGAAATCGCCCATTTCGACGATATACTCATCCTCGAATGTTTCGGTTGGCGCCTGTATCTCGGTGCCTTCCGCCTGATCCTGATTATAGGTTTTCATCCCTTCCAGGATCGACCCGCCATATTGCTCAACCTCGGCCGCGGCGTCGACATGGGCGACGATGGGCACACCCAGTTCGGCCCAGTAATTGTTGCCCAACACCGCATGTCCCTGCCCGTTTTCATTGAAAACCAGCTTGACCTCTTCATCGGTGACCGCCTTGATTTCATCGTGCAGCGCCTTAGCCAGACCATAGGCCGCGCCACCGTTGATCACGACAACTCCGTCGCCGGTTACGATAAAGCTCAGGTTGTTGTTGTGGCCCGCATTTTCATAGGTGGGCGGGGCCGTCGCGCCGATGGCCGAAAAGACGCCGGGAATGAATTCAACCGGTTTGTTATACAGCAATGATCCTGGGTATTTGTCAGCGATATCTTCGCTGGCAAAGGCGCCAGTGGCCGCCGCTGTGGCCGATATAAAAGGTAGTATCCAACGCATTACGCATCCTCCGGTACAAATCTGTAAGTTTCGCCATCCCGTTCAACCCGGCCCAAACCGCCCTGCGGCAAATGAAAGCCCAGCAACGAAATGTCATCCGCCGCAAGCTGATCAAGCAGGCGCAGACGTGTTTGCGCCCCCAGATCCGGGTCTTGATCCGAATTGCTGGCCCATGCCGGGCGTTCAAACGCGACGTGTCCGTTGCCGATGGCATCACCAACCACCATCACCGCATTTTTCCCGTCGCGAATTTCAAATGACATGTGGCCGGGGGTGTGGCCGGGCGTGGCATGGGCCATCACCCCGGACATGATTTCATCGCCATCCTTGAAAAAGCTGATCTGATCCTCAACCGCCGCCAGTCTGCGCGCGGCGCCCACCGCAAAGGATGCGCGCTCTTCGCCGATGGTGCTGACCGTATTGGGATCGGTCCAATAATCCCATTCCGCCTGAGCGATCATCAATTCTGCGTCGGGGAAAACCGGATCATCAAAATCGTCCAGAACACCCCACAAATGGTCGGGATGGGCGTGGGTGAATACCACGTGGGTGATATCCTCGGGCGACAGGCCCTCGGCCTCCAGGCTGTTCAAAATCTCGCCCGCGCTTGGCATGAAGGTCGATCCCGAACCGGCATCAAACAACACATTCCTGCCCTCTTGGCGCAACAAGGTCAGGTTGCACGGCGGTTCCAGCTGATCTTTCGGAACATCATATTTGGCCAGAATCTCGGTCAGTTTTTCTTCGGGCAGCCCTTCGAAAAAGAACGACCATGGCAGAACCAAATTGCCATCGCTCAGGCTGATCACCTGACTTGTTCCCACCTGCAGTGCCGTTCGCGCAAACACGCCCGACCCCGCGCCACATAGGGCAAAACCGCCCAGGCCCGCGATTACCTGCCTTCTGTTCAACGTCATCCGATCCCCTCCCTGGAAACCAATTCCATTTATTGAATATGGCATGACAAAACCAAAAGACGCAAGCCGTAGCGCATTTGGCACCCGCCGGACGAGCCGTGCCGCACCCGGCCCGCGATCGAGGATTGGCACAGCATCCCGTTGCCCTAAGCATTTGACAGGGATATCAATATCCCCAAGGGTCTGTCTGAGGGAGGAAGCGCTTGTGCCGCAAAGTACATCCACACTGACGCTTTTCCGGAACCAGACGTTCCGCATGCTGTGGCTTGCGGCGCTTGCCTCAAACTTTGGCGGGCTGGTTCAGGCGGTTGGCGCCGCCTGGATGATGACATCGCTGACCGATTCACAAAGCATGGTTGCGCTGGTGCAATCCTCGGTGACCCTGCCGATCATGATATTTTCGCTGTTGGCCGGGGTGTTTGCCGACAATTTCGACCGTCGAAAAGTGATGCTGATCGCGCAATCCTTCATGCTTGTCGTGTCGATCATCCTTGCGCTAATGGCTTATGGCGGGATGCTGACGCCTTGGCTTTTGCTTGGGTTCACGTTTCTGATCGGCTGTGGCACGGCCTTGCACAACCCCTCTTGGCAGGCGTCGATGGGCGATATCGTCTCGCGCGAAGAACTGTCGGCGGCGGTCTCGCTTAACAGCATGGGCTTCAACCTGATGCGCAGCGTCGGGCCTGCGGCGGGTGGCGCGATTGTGGCGATTGCCGGGGCCGCCGCCGCATTCACGGTAAACGCGCTCAGTTATTTCGGGATCATCACGGCGCTGTGGCTGTGGCGGCGGCCGGTGCAAAAACGGCATCTGCCGCGCGAACGGATGGGCAGCGCGTTTTCGGCCGGCCTGCGATATGTGGCGATGTCGCCCAATCTGATAAAAGTCATCTTTCGCGGGTTCATGTTTGGCCTGTCTGCGGTCGTGATCCTGGCTCTTTTGCCGTTGATTGTTCGCGAACTTTTGCAAGGCAACGCCTTTGTTTATGGCGTGCTGTTGGGGTGTTTCGGGTTGGGCGCGGTGTTTGGGGCGCTGCTCAATGGCCGTGTGCGGGCGCGGTTTCACAACGAATGGATCACACGCGCCGCGTTCATCGTCTTTGCACTTAGCTGTGTCATTCTGGGGGTCAGTCGGCATTATGTGTTCAGCGGTGGCGCGCTGCTGCTTGCCGGCGCGGCCTGGGTCATGGCGCTGTCGCTGTTCAATGTCACGATTCAGCTGTCGACGCCGCGCTGGGTGGTCGGGCGGGCGCTGTCGCTGTATCAGACCGGCGTATTTGGCGGCATGGCGGGGGGCAGTTGGGCCTGGGGCGCGATTGCCGAAAATTTCGGCGCCGACCGGGCCATGTATGTTGCCGCCGCCCTGCTGATGTGTGGCGCGGTGGCAGGTTTGATCGTGCCCTTGCCGGATTCAACCGATCTTAACCTTGATCCGCTCAACACCTTCACCGAGCCGTCTTTGCGGCTTGACCTGAAACACCGCAGTGGGCCGATCATGATCATGATTGATTATGAAATCGCGCAGCGGGATGTGACCGCCTTTCTGGCCGCGATGAACACCCGACGCCGGATCAGAATCCGGGATGGCGCCCAGCAATGGGCGCTGTTGCGCGATCTGGAAAACCCCGATGTCTGGACCGAAACCTATCATGTTCCCACCTGGGTTGAATATGTGCGCCACCACGAACGGCGCACACAGGCCGATGCCGAATCCTATGAACGTGTGCTCAGGCTGCATCGCGGCAATTCCCCACCCAAGGTGCACCGCATGATCGAACGCCAGGCGATATCGCTTTACGATGACACCCCGCGCAAGGATAACACCGCCCCCGCCTCATCCGCGCCGGGACATTGATGCAACCGGATCAGACCCGATTGACGCGCTTATGAAAAACGCCACAACGGCCTGCTGCTATATCAGATGGATCGAACAAACGGGGCAACCACGCTGAGTGCAAACAGGATTGCACTCAGCCAGATCAGCCTGACACGCTGGCGATGATAGCGGGCATGCGACAGCCCCTTGCGAAATACCGCAATTTGCGTGGAAAAACCCGGAAAGGCGCGCCCCGAACGTGCAACCGCCTCGGCGCGCATGGCAAAAAGCCACCGAAACGCCAAAACAGCCCAGAGCAGAAATACGCCACCCTGCAGGATCAAAAAGAGCGCAAACAGTGTGGTCATTCAAAAACTCCGGCGAAAAGAAGAGCTGCCCAATCTTAACTGGGATCCGCATCCTCTCCAATACGTATGGTTGACGGCCCCTCTCGCCGTCCCTTGCCGGTGCACAGAAAAATTACCCTTTGCGCCCAAACGCCACCGTGCAAATGTCGCGCTAAACATTGGACACGGGAAAGACCAGGCATGAGCGACGTTGACGCGGTGGTGATTGGTGCGGGCGTGATCGGCCTTGCCGTGGCGCGGGCGCTGGCGATGGCCGGGCATTCGGTGGTGGTGATCGAAGAAAACGGCGGCATCGGCATGGAAACATCATCGCGCAACAGCGAGGTCATTCATGCCGGCCTCTATTATCCTCAAGGCAGCCTCAAGGCGCGGCTGTGCGTCGCTGGACGCCAGCGCCTGTATGCTTTTTGCACCGCGCGCGGCGTGCCGTTTCGCCGCTGTGGCAAGCTGATCGTCGCCAGTGATGCCTCGGAACTGGCAGCGGTTGAAGCGATCGGCCAGCGTGGCCGTGACAATGGCGTTGACGATCTGATCATGATCACGGGTGACAAGGCCCGCGCGATAGAACCGGCGCTGGCGACGGTCGGCGCGCTCTTGTCACCCTCTACCGGCATTATCGACAGTCATGCCTATATGCTGGCCCTGCAGGGTGACGCCGAAAGCGCGGGCGCGGCTTTTGCGTTTCATACGCCCTTTGCCGGTGGCGCGTCGGGCGGTGATGGCTTTACCCTTCGCACCGGCGGTGCAGATCCCACCACCCTCACCTGCCAATGGCTGATCAACGCTGCGGGGCTGAATGCATCACAGGTGGCGCGCCGGATCGAAGGGTTGGATGAGACGCACGTGCCGCAAACCTATTACTGCAAAGGTAATTACTTTGTCCTGAGCGGGCGGTCGCCATTTTCGCATCTCATCTATCCGGCACCGCAAAAGCATGGGCTTGGTGTCCATCTCACGCTTGATCTTGGCGGACAGGCGCGGTTTGGCCCTGACACCGAATGGATGGAAACCCCCACCTACGGGGTTGATCCGACGCGCCAATCCGCATTCGAAACGGCGATCCGCCGCTACTGGCCCGATTTGCCCGCGCATGGCCTGGCGCCGGGGTATTCCGGCATCCGGCCCAAAATTGCCGGGCCAGATGCGCCTGCGCCAGATTTCCGGATTGATGGGCCGCAACAGCATGGGGTGGCGGGCCTCGTCAATCTTTTTGGCATCGAAAGCCCGGGCCTGACCGCCTCACTCGCCATCGCCGAAGAGGTTGCACAAAATCTGCGCTGAGCGACACAGGTTTCTAAACAATCGATCAACGCCGATCACCCTCTGGCTTTTTCTTGCTCTAAATATCCACTGCACACCGCAAAACACAAACGGGCCGCCCAATGTCGGACGGCCCGCTCGCAATCAAATCGGCACGACTTACATGCGCGAGGCGACGTTTTCCCAGTTCACCAGATTGTCCAGGAAGTTGGTCAAATAGGCCGGGCGTTTGTTACGGAAATCGATGTAATAGGAATGTTCCCATACATCACAACCCAAAAGCGCGGTTTGACCAAAGCAAACCGGGTTCACACCGTTTTCGGTTTTCGTCACCTTCAAACTACCATCGGTGTCTTTCACCAGCCACGCCCAGCCCGATCCGAACTGACCGCCACCAGCGGCGGAAAACTGTGATTTGAACTCATCGATCGAGCCAAAGCTGTCGGTCAGGGCCTTTTCCAATTCCGACGGCATCGATGATTTGCCAGGGCTCATCATTTCCCAGAATTGGTTGTGGTTCCAAAGCTGGCTGATGTTGTTGAAGATGCCACTCTGGGCGACGGCGTTCGCGTCATAGGTGCCCTTGATGATCTCTTCCAGGGATTTGCCTTCCCACTCGGTGCCGGCAATCGCCTTGTTGCCGTTGTCGACATAGGCCTTGTGGTGCAGATCGTGGTGGTATTCCAGGGTTTCCTTGCTCATGCCGTTATCGGCCAAAGCATCGTGCGCGTAAGGAAGATCAGGAAGTTCAAAAGCCATCGTAAGCCCCTTTTCAGTTAACGTGTCTGTGACCTTACCTGTGGCCCATTGGCGCAGAGGTCAAGCCTTTGGCAAACAAACCCGCCAAATCATCTATTGTTCCGACCCTTGGGCAAACAATCCCGGCGCGCCTCCGGGTTTGGCCGAGGTGCACAGCAAATCGAACATATATCGCGCGACCGAGCGAAAACAGATGACATTGGCGGTGGTTTCGTCGTCGATCCAGATCGCGGCGGGCACTTGCGCCAATCTTGTGCGCCGCATCGTGCCAACGGGCAGCGCAACCGGCGACACATCCGCCGGGGTCAGTTTGGTCAGCACATCGCGCACGCCCGCCCCTGTGATGTTAAACAGCGCCCGCGCGTCCGACACATCGGCGGCCAAGTGATGGGTTTCGCGCATCGCTTGGGCGATTTCGCCCAATGCGGCGGACACATCCGCACGGGGCAACAGTAACAACAGTTCGTCAGGCGACATCCAGGCACAGCCGGTTTTGCCGATGGTGATTTTTCCCATGGCGGGAATATCCACGCCGGTCAGCGTTTTCACCACGCCCTGCACCACGGGATCGGACAGATCACCGCGCAGGGTGATCATGCCGCACGATCCGGTTTCACGCACCGAAACAAAACCGTCATACGCGGCACCGTTCAACGGGCTGACAGGCTCAGACATTCTGTTTTTCTCCGTCCTTGTCAAAAAACACCGGGTTGACGATTTTTGCCTGCACCACCGTGCCATCAATTTTGGGAAACTCCAAAACCTCGCCCATCCGATCCGGCCCATGGCGCACCAAGCCCATGGCGATGCCCCGGTTCAGCGTTGGGGAATAATAGGTTGAGGTGACGCGCCCTTGGGTGTGTTGCTGTCCGTTGGCGTTTTTACCCGAAGCCTTGGCATAGGCCCCATCGGGCAAAACCGACCCATCGAGCGTTTCCAGACCCACCAGTTTCCACCGCTCCGCACTGGCCATATGGCTGCGCAAATGGGCGCGTTTGCCAAGATAATCGTCTTTCTTTTTCGACAAGGCCCAGTTCAGGTTCAAATCCTGCGGGATCACCGTGCCATCGGTTTCATCACCAATCATGATAAAGCCTTTTTCGGCCCGCATCACATGCAGCGCTTCGGTGCCATAGGCGGTTGCGCCAAATTCGGCCCCCGCCGCGTGCAATTTATCCCACAACGCCCGGCCTTGGGCCGCAGGCGCGGCGATTTCAAAGCTCAACTCGCCCGAGAATGAAATGCGAAACACCCGCACCGGGATGTCGGCCAATGTGCCCTCGGTCCATTGCATGAAGGCCAATGTGTCTTTTGACACATCCAGCCCGCCGAGTTTTTCCAACACCTTACGCGCATTCGGCCCGACCACAGCGATTTGCGCGTATTGTTCGGTGACATTGGCGGTATACACCTGCCAATCCCACCACTCGGTTTGCAACCATTCCTCCATATGGGCATGGACATGATCGGCCCCGCCCGATGTGGTGTGGCACAGCCAAGTGTCATCGTCGATCCGCGCGACAACGCCATCATCAAACAGAAACCCGTTTTCACCACACATCAGCCCGTAGCGGCATTTACCCACGGCCAGATTGCTCATCATATTGGTGTACATCATATCCAGAAACCGGCCCGCATCCGGCCCTTTGACCAGAATTTTGCCCAGGGTACTGGCATCAAGCAGGCCCAGCGAACCGCGCGTGGCGTTGATTTCACGCGCCACGGCATCGGCATGGGTTTCGCCGCCGCGTGGGTAACAATAGGGGCGGCGCCAGTGGCCCACCGGTTCGAAATAGGCGCCGTTTTCAATGTGCCACTCTTGCATCGGGGTGGCGCGCAGGGGTTGGAAAATCTCACCCCGCGCCTCGCCCGCAATCGCGCCCATGGAAATCGGGGTATAGGGCGGGCGGAATGTGGTGGTGCCAACCTGTGGGATCGGGCTATTCAACGCGCCCGACAGCACCGCGAGGCCGTTGATATTGCTTAGCTTGCCCTGATCCGTCGCCATGCCCAAAGTGGTATAGCGTTTCGCATGTTCGACCGATTCATAACCCTCTTGCGCGGCCAATTGCACATCTGACACTTTCACATCGTTCTGATAATCCAGCCACATTTTTTGGCGCAGTTTCACGCCCGCCCCCTGGGGCATGATCCAGACCGGCAACAGCGGGGCCTGTTCCGGGGCCTCGGCCTGTGGCGCGGCACCCGCGCCACCCAAGATCGTTTGCACCGCGTCGACGGCGTTGTGCAACGCATCCTGCGCCGTCATCGCGCCGCTGGCGGCCCCGGCGGTGGTGACAAACGGTTGCCCGTCGGCCCCTGTCGGCGCGCGCGCGGGATCGGGCACAAAACACGCCTGCGCCGCGTCCCAGGTCAGCTTGCCACCGCAGTGCGACCACAGATGCACCACCGGCGACCAGCCGCCCGACATGGCCACAACATCACAGTCAATCGTGCCAATCTCACCGCCTTCGCCCGCCTGCTGGCACAGGGAAACGCCGCTCACCCGTTTGCCGCCCTTCACACTTGCAATCGCTTGGCCGGTTTCCACACGAATGCCCGCCGCGCGGGCCTGCTCCATCAATGCGCCACCGCCTGCCGGGCGGGCATCGATGACCGCGGGCACGGTCAAACCGGCCTGATGCACCGCCAAAGCCGTGCGATAGGCATCGTCATTATTGGTGACAATCACCACCCGATCCCCCGGCGATACGGCGAAATTCACGATATAATCGCGCACCGCACTGGCCAGCATCACGCCCGGGATATCATTGCCCGCAAACGACAAGGGCCGTTCAATCGCGCCGGTGGCGGTGACGATATGTTTGGCGCGAATCCGCCACAAGCGGTGGCGTGGCGTATCGGCATCGGGGCGATGATCGCCCAGACGTTCGTAGGCCAACAGATAGCCATGGTCATACACCCCCGCCCCCATCATGCGCAGGCGCAGGGTGACGTTTGGCATCGCTTTTAACGCGGCGATGGTTTCGGCGATCCAAGCCGCCGCCCCCTGCCCGTTGATCACATCGCCATCCACGGGCGCGCGCCCGCCCCAATGGGCGGTTTGCTCCATCACAATGATCCGTTGGCCCGACTGCGCGGCACTCAGCGCCGCCTGCAACCCGGCAATGCCCCCTCCGATAATCGCCAGATCGAAATGCGCGTACAGGTATTCATACCGATCCCCATCGCGGTCTTTCGGGGCTTTGCCCAGACCGGCGGAAAACCGGATGAACGGCTCGTACACATGTTTCCAGAACGGGCGGGGATGGATGAACATTTTATAATAAAACCCGGCGGGCAAAAACCGCGCCAGATGGGTGTTGACTGCGCCGATGTCATACTCAAGGCTGGGCCAGTGGTTTTGCGATTGCGCGGTGAGGCCATCAAACAGCTCGGTCGTGGTGACCCTTTGGTTGGGTTCAAAGCGCGCACCCTGGCCCATGTTGACCAAGGCGTTGGGTTCTTCCGCGCCGCTGGCCACGATGCCGCGGGGCCGGTGGTATTTGAACGACCGACCCACCAGCATTTGATCATTGGCCAACAGTGCCGAGGCCAGCGTATCGCCCGCAAAACCGCGCAGTTTCTTGCCGTTAAAGGTGAAATTCTGGATCGCATCGCGGTTGATCAAACGGCCGCCAGTGGCCAAACGGGTGCTCATCTTGCGGGCCTCATCGGGGGTTGGGGTGGAGTGCGGCCCATCAAACCGGCCCCTGCCAATCGGGGCGGCGCGATTTGATCGCGTCGATCACATGCTGGGGCGGGCCAAAGGTTTGCGCGCTATAGGTTGCAAACACCTCAAGCGTGGCGGTGCAGCGGGCGGCGTGAAACCATTTCCCACAGCCCATGGAATGACGCCAGCGTTCAAAATGCACGCCTTTGGGGTTTTCGCGCATGAACAGATAGGTTTCGAAATCCGCATCATCACTGCCCGGCCCGTGGCGGGTGATATGGGCCTGACCGCCGGGCAACAATTCGGTTTCATCGGCGGCAATGTTGCAACAGGGGCACGTGAGGATCAGCATATCGCGGCTCTCGCTCTGAAAAGATCGGTTTCGGCTGGGGGCAAAACAGAGATACGCATCAATGGGCCACCCCCGCCGCCACGCTTTCGTCGATGAACCGGCCTTCGCGGAACCGATACATGCTGAACTCTTCGGCCAATGGGCCCGGTTCGCCCCTGGCGATCATTTCGGCGGTGGCCCAGCCCGAGCCGGGTATCGCCTTGAACCCGCCAGTGCCCCAGCCACAATTGATGAAACAGTTTTCCAGCGGCGTTTTACTGATGATCGGCGAGCGGTCGCCGGTCATATCCACGATCCCACCCCATTGGCGCAGCATTTTCAGGCGTGAAATCATCGGAAATGTCTCGATTAGGGCGCGCACGGTTTCTTCGATATGGTGAAAACTGCCGCGCTGGGTATAGTTGTTGTACCCATCCGCGCCGCCACCAATCACCATTTCGCCCTTGTCAGATTGGCTCATATAACCATGCACGGTGTTGGCCATCACCACGATATCCATACAAGGTTTGATCGGTTCAGATACCAACGCCTGAAGCGCGACAGATTCCAGCGGCAGGCGAAACCCCGCCATTTCGGCCAAAACCCCGGAATGGCCCGCCACCACGATGCCCAGCTTATCGCAATCAATTTCGCCCTTGGTGGTGGAAATGCCTGCCACCTTGCCGCCCGATTGGCGCACGCCGGTCACTTCGCATTGCTGGATGATGTCCATGCCCATATCGCTGCACGCGCGGGCATATCCCCAGGCCACGGCATCATGGCGCGCGGTGCCGCCGCGTGCCTGCCACAGACCGCCCAACACCGGATACCGCGGCCCGTCGATATTCATGATCGGGCACAGCTCTTTCACCCGCTGGGGGCTGATGAATTCGGTCTTCACGCCCTGCAACGCATTGGCATGAACCGTGCGTTGAAACCCGCGCACCTCGTGCTGGGTTTGGGCCAGCATGATCACGCCGCGCGGCGAAAACATGATGTTATAGTTCACATCCTGGGACATGGTTTCATACAGACTGCGCGATTTTTCATAGATCGCGGCCGAGGCATCCTGAAGGTAATTGGAGCGGATGATCGTGGTATTGCGCCCGGTATTGCCCCCGCCCAGCCATCCCTTTTCAATCACTGCCACATTGCGGATTCCATGGTTTTTGCCCAGCCAATAGGCGGTGGCCAACCCATGCCCCCCGGCCCCGACAATCACCACATCGTATTTCTTTTTCGGCGCGGGCGAATGCCAGGCCCGCTCCCACCCGGTGTGAAACCGCAGGGCTTCGCGCGCGACGGCAAAGACGGAATATCGTTTCAACGGAACGGCCCCCCGGGGTTGGCAAACTGTGCTTGTTATCGGCGGATTATCACGCCGCGCCCCCATGTCAAACGGCACCTGTTGCCCGGTTTGCGACAAACCCGCAAAAGACCCGATCAAAGGGCTGTGACCGAACGTCGCGCGGCGCTGGTGTTTGCCGCGTTTTGACGGCACATAGGGCAAAAGCAGGGAGACTTTATGTTCTGGGCAGTGGCAATTGGTTTAGCGGCGGGCACGGCGGCGCTAATCGTGTTGGCGATGGTGGGGCGTGGACGGGGCGATACGGCCCCTGCCGCCGCTTCTGATGTGCAGGTCTACCGCGACCAGCTGAACGAGGTCGAACGCGATGTTGCCCGCGGCACCCTGAGCGAAGAAGAAGCCAAGCTGGTGCGCACCGAAGTCGCCCGCCGCCTGATCGACGCAGATCGCGCCGCCAAGGTGGCCGGCACGCCGAAAGACGGGCCAAAGGGCGCCACCTGGGTCGTCGCCGCCCTGTCGGCGGTGGTGGTCGTGGGCGGGGGGATCGCCACCTATATGACCCTGGGCGCGCCGGGTTACCCCGATCTGCCCCTGCAGGCCCGGATCGAAATGTCTGACGAGGCCCGCGCCAACCGCCCCGGTCAGGCCGTCGCCGAGGCGGAAATGGCAAGGCAAGCCGCCATTGATACATCGCAGGTCGATCCGCAATTCCTGCGCATGATCGAACAACTGCGTCTGGCCCTGGCGGATCGTCAAAACGATCTGCGCGGTCACCAATTGCTGGCCCGTAACGAGGCGGCCTTGGGCAACTTTACCGCCGCCATTGCCGCCCAACAACGCGTGATTGCCCTCAAGGGCAGCGATGCAACCGCCACCGATCACGCCGATCTGGGCGAATACATGATTCTGGCGGCGGGCGGATATGTTTCGCCCGAGGCGGAAACCGCGCTGAACCGCGCCCTGTCGCGCGATGGAAAAAACGGCACGGCGCGGTATTATTCCGGCCTGCTTTATGCCCAGACCGGGCGTCCGGATCTGGCGTTTCAACTGTGGCGTGCCCTGCTTGAGACAGGCCCGGAAAGCGCCCCCTGGATGGAACCAATCCGCGCCCAGATGGCCGACATCGCCGATCTGGCCGGTGTGCGCTATGACATTCCCGAACCAAAAGGGCCGAGCGCCGATGACATCGCCAATGCCCAGGAGATGACCGAGGAAGACCGCGCCGAAATGATACAAGGCATGGTCATCGGTCTGGCCGACCGTCTGGCCACACAGGGCGGCCCGCCCGAAGATTGGGCGCGGCTGATCGTGGCCTATGGCGTTTTGGGTGATACACAAACCGCCGCCAATATCTATCGCGAGGCAAAAGGCGTGTTTTCGGATGATGAACAGGCGCTTGCCGCCTTGGCCACTGCGGCCACGCGCACCGGGCTGACCCCATGATCATTGACGCGCTTGAACCCTTTGCCGCCGCCCTGCCCCGCCACGGGGCGATTGCCGGGCTTGATCTGGGCACGGTCACCCTTGGGGTGGCGGTGTCCGATGTGCTGCGCTCGATCGCGACTCCGCTGGAAACCATCAAACGCAAGAAATTCACGCTCGATGCTCAGCGCCTTTTTGAAATCTGCGCCAAGCGTGAAATCAAAGGGCTGATTCTGGGCCTGCCGCTGAACATGGACGGGTCCGAGGGGCCGCGCGCCCAATCCACCCGCGCCTTTGCGCGCAATCTGGAGCGGCTGACCGATCTGCCGATCACATTCTGGGATGAACGCCTGTCCACCGTCGCCGCCGAACGCGCCCTGATCGAAGCAGACACATCGCGCAAACGTCGCGCCGAACTGATTGACCATGTGGCGGCGGGTTATATCCTGCAAGGGGCGCTGGATCGCCTAAGCCACATGAAGACCGCATCATGAGCGTTCCCGTCTGGACCCGCGATGAAATCGAATCGCCCTGTGTGAATATCTGCGTCATTCACCCCGCCGAACGGATCTGCACCGGCTGTTTGCGCAGCATTGATGAAATCACCCAATGGTCGCGGATGAGCAAAGAAGCCCGCCGCGCCGTGATGGAAGATTTGCCAGGCCGCGCGCCCCGGCTGAAAAAACGCCGCGGCGGTCGCGCAGCGCGGCTGGCCAAAACGCAGGAATAGGTCACGTGCAGGTCTGATGCACGTTCGACGCCGCACAGGTGTGCGATGTTCAGGTTTCACCCCTGCGCCGTCCAGACATAGGCGACATAGCCCACCAACATTGCCAATCCAATACCGCGCCCGATGACCGGGCGGGTCAGCAGCAAAGCGGTGATCAGCGCCGAGGCGGCGATCATGATGGGCAAATCAAAGCTTAAAAACCGCGATGCCACGGGGATTGGCGTGATCATCGCAGTCACCCCAAGAATGCCCAGCAGGTTAAATATGTTTGAGCCTATGATGTTGCCGATGGCAATTTCCGACTGGCGGCGCAGGGCGGCAATCAGGGATGTTGCCAGTTCGGGCAACGAAGTGCCGATGGCCACGATGGTCAGGCCGATGAATGCCTCGGAAATGCCATAGCCCCGCGCGATGGACACCGCGCCATCCACCAGAAACCGCGCCCCGAACATCAGGGCGACAAGCCCGCCAACCACCCACATCGCCGATACGGTCAGGGATGCGGGCGCGCCCTGAGCGGCGTCTTCGCTCACGGGTTCGGCGGACTGGCGATAGGCCCATGTCAGATACCCGATCAATCCCGCAACAAGGGCAACGCCCCACCCCCGCCCAACCTGACCGGTGGCAAAGATCGCAACCAGAACCAGAGCGGCGGCCATCATCACCCCGGTATCACGGCGCAGCGTCGCACCGGTCACCGTGATTGGCCAGACCAGGGCGGTGACCCCGACGATCAACAGAATATTGGCAATGTTTGATCCGATGACATTGCCAATGGCGATATCGGGCACACCACGCCATGCCGCATCAACCGACACCAGAAGTTCGGGCGTCGAGGTGCCAAACCCCACCACGGTCAGCCCGATCAGCAGTGGCGAAATCGCCATCCGCCGGGCAATATCAACACTGCCCCGCACCAAGGCCTCGCCACCGAAAAACAAACCGACCAAGCCGGCGATGATATAAAGATAATCCACGTTTCCTGCCCCACTGGGCAGCTCATCCGCCCGTTGAACACAACTGTGGCGGCGCTGCGGGCACTGCAAGATCAGGGGCAAATTAAATTCTGCCACAAAAGGAGGGCCAAACCGGCCTTGCGTGCCGTGCGCGTTTGTCGCAACTGACCGGCCCACAGTTCGGGGCCTTTCGGTGCCGGCCCTGCGCCTGTATACCCGTTGCGATACGGTGAACGGTCGGCCGTGCGGCAAAAGTAGGTGAAGATGTTTCTCGAAGTCGTGCTTGTCTTTTTGCTGACTCTGATCAACGGCCTTTTGGCGATGTCTGAACTGGCGATCGTATCGGCACGGCCTGCGCGATTGAAACTCATGGCCGACAAGGGCAACACGGGTGCGGCGACGGCCATCAGCCTGGCGCAGGATCCGGGCCGTTTCTTGTCGAGCGTTCAGATCGGCATCACGCTGGTTGGCATCTTGGCCGGGGCGTTTTCCGGTGCCACACTGGGCGCGCGTCTGGCCGCCGCGCTGACCAACGCCGGTCTGCCTGCGGGGTTTGCACAACCTGTCGGTGTCGGATCGGTGGTGGTGATGATAACCTATCTGTCGCTGATCGTGGGCGAATTGGTGCCCAAACAGATTGCCTTGCGCGCGCCAGAGCGGGTGGCGGCCCGGGTTGCGCCGATGATGGGGCGCATTGCCCAGATCGCCGCGCCGCTGATCTGGGTGCTGGATCGGTCGGGCAAATTGGTGTTGTCGCTGCTGGGCCAGTCGGGCGGCACAACAGATGGCGTGAGCGACGAAGAAGTCCGCCTTGCCGTGGCCGAAGCGGAAAGTTCGGGCGCGATACACCGCGCCGAAAGCCGGATGATCGCCGGTGTCATGCGCGTGGCAGACCGCACCGCACGCGGGCTGATGACGCCGCGCCACGACGTCGAAACCCTGGATGCCAACAGCGACATGGCCGAAATCCTTCAACGTTTACAGGGCGTCAACCGATCCCGTCTGCCGGTCTGGGATGGCAATGTCGATAATATTATCGGCGTACTGGTGATCCGCGATATTCTGGCGCCAACCCTGTTGAACACGCCTTTCGATCTGCGCGCCCTGTTGCGGGATGTGCGCGTGGTGCGCGATGGGCAAAGCGCGCTTGAGGTGGTCGAACGGTTGCGCACCGCGCCCGCGCATATGGTTCTGGTCTATGATGAACACGGCCACTTTGAGGGGATCATCACCCCGATGGATGTGCTTGAGGCAATCGTCGGCGATTTTCCCGACGCGATTACGGATGAACCGAAAGTCGTACGCAAAGCCGATGGCACATATCTGGTGGCCGGCTGGATGCCGGTTGACGAATTTGGCGACCTGTTCGCGCTTGATATCAATCCGGATCGTGATTTTGAAACCGTTGCCGGGCTCATCCTTGAGCAGGTCGGCCATCTGCCTCAGGTCGGTCAGCAGTTGGAAGTGCAAGGCTGGACCATCGAGGTTGTCGATCTGGACGGGCGGCGCATTGACAAACTTCTGGTGTCGCGCACCGGCTAAGCCCGTGATCCGATCCTTTTCGGCTGACAGGCAACCAACGCGCCAATGCCATATCAGATAATGAAACACATGGGTTTCAAAAGCGTAACTGTCTTGGGAAAGCTATGGTACCACCTCCTGGTCTCGAACCAGGGACCTCTTGATCCACAATCAAGCGCTCTAACCAACTGAGCTAAGGCGGCACGCGAGTTCACTTAACGCCCCTGTCGCCCGATGGCAAGGGGGCCTTTGACCAAAAATCTGCAGCCTTGGTGCCTTGGCCGTGATTGCGCGCTTTGCAATCCCGCACGATGGCGCACCCCCCTGCCCCTTGCGGTGCAAAGACCAAAGCGATACGCAAAGCCGTGCTATATTGGAGATGATCATGGGCATTAACAGCGAAAGCGATATCGCGGCAAACCTGCAAATCGGGCCAACCGATGCGGGCATGGTGCGGCTTTATGTCGAAGGTGACGGAATTGATCTGCCGCTCGATTTTGATCCGGAAGAGGCCGAGGAAATCGCAGAAGAATTACGCGCCGCCGCGGCCCAGGCCCGGAAAATCGGCACCAAAAAACGCTAAAGCGTCAGGCCCGGATCACGCGCCATCTGCCAACGCAAGGCCGCGTGACGGGCGAATTTCTGTACCATCACCTTGCGCCGCGCCGGTGCAAGTTTGGTTTCCGGCCCCATACGGATGATATCGGCATCATAGCCATCGGCGATGATCAGGCCGGTGTCATCGGGCAAGAGATCAGTTGGAAAATTCTCATCCACGGCCCAAAAATACCGGTCGCACCATTCCAGATATCCCTGCCATTTGTGATCTCCGGCAAAATCGGCGCGGGATGATTTGCACTCTATCACCCACACTTCGCCTTTTGGGCCCAACGCCATGACATCAACGCGCAAACCCGGCGTCGGTGTCAATTCTTCGACGGTTACAAAATCATGGCTGAGCAGATGGCGGCACACACCCCGCGCCAACAATTGGCCGGGGCGCGCGGAGTGTGGGGTCAGATCATTTGGCATGGTTGGAATGTGAACATAAGGTAAACAAAAATCAACCGCTGTTCTTGAAAATGATCGGATTCGGCCCGGCCACTGCAATCTTTTGCCGGTGGCGGGCGCGCACACCACCTTGGTAACAGGGGGCAAATTCCAGATCGTTAAAACAGTAAAAACCGGGGCTTGTCGTGTGCCCCGCCCCGCCCTATGTGTAGGGGGCGGCGGGTTCTGAGCTTTTCGTGCCGGGGTCAAAATCCAGTGGCCTTAATCAATTCCGAGGGAGCTGGCTCTGGCTGGATCGTGGTCCTGTTATCTGGCGCCCACCTGTGTATACAGGCTCTCGGGATTTAGCACCCTGACGATCGTTTCGGTCCCGTCGCACCTTCTGGCCTATTATAATAGGCCGCTGATCCCCTTTTTCCTGGCACCTTGAGGAACCTGGTCAAGGCCATCGGGTATCGCGCGTTTTAGCGGATCCTTATCGGCACCAATGCGGGTTCGGCCGCGCCGTGACCGCCGGTTGGATCCTGATCATCCTTTTCCGACATCAACATGATCGCCACACCGCACTGCGCCCCGGCAAAAACGATACCGTTGAAAAAGAACAACAATAATGTGGCCAGAATACCAACGTCAGAGTTTTCGACCAAGGCCCACAGGTTCGCGACGTTGAACCACAACAGCGCGGCCACAAACAGGCCGGCCCAGAAAAAACCGATCAGACAATTCTTGATATAGAACTTTGCGATATCGGGCATGTTGCGCCTCCCTTATCCCTATCAATATAATCCGACGCGTCCGTTCTGCAAGCGCCAGTTCGGGCCTGTCATGTCACAGGCAAACCGGCGTCAGCTGAACGCTTCGGGGCGGGCCGCGCGGGCCATGTGATCAAGCACGCCATTGACGAATTTGGATTCGCGGCCTTCGGGAAAGAACGCCTTGGCGATATCGACATATTCGTTGATCGCCACCTTGGGCGGTGTGTCCTTGCCAATCATTTCGGCCCCGGCAGCGCGAAACAGGGCGCGCAATGTGGGGTCGATCCGGGCGATCGGCCATTTCGCCACCAAGGCGCGGTCGGTCATCTGGTCGATCTTGGCCTGATGATGCACCGCGTCTTCCAGAACCCGGCGAAAATGATCCACATCGCCTTCGATCATCTCATCGCCGTCATAGATTGCCCCGAACCGGTGGGTTTCAAATTCGGCGCGCACCCGGTCAATGGTCAGGCTGGAATGTTCCATCTGAAACAGCGCCTGCACCGCATAAAGCCGCGAGGCCGATTTCATCTGACGTTTGGTTGGCGGCGTGGTCATGCGATGTTTGATCCGTCTGTGTTGTCCGCCATGCGGTAGCTGCCGGGTTGAAATCCGATGCCTTCGGGCCTGCGCGACCATTTGCGCGACAATGCCACCAGATGCAATGCCGCCGCCGCCGCACCGCCGCCCTTGTCCTGCTCGCCCGCACGCACAGCGGCCTGGGCGTGGTTTTCAACGGTCAGAATGCCGTTGCCGATACAGCATCCATCAAGCCCCAGCAACGTAATGGCGCGGGAACTGTCGTTGCACACCGTGTCATAATGGGTGGTTTCACCGCGGATCACACAGCCCAGCGCGACGAACCCATCAAAATTCGAAGTTTGCTGCGCGATGCGGATTGCCGTGGGAATTTCCAACGCGCCCGGCACTTCGACCAGATCCCAGGTTGCACCAGCCTTTTCGGCCATCGCCTTGGCCCCGGCAACCAGATCATCGGCGATGTCCTTGTAATAGGGGGCCACGACAATCAACAGTTTCACTGGCTTGTCAAATGCGGGCATGGGGGGGGTATAATGTGACGCGCCGGCCATTATCCGATCTCCGATATTTTGCGGGTGCCTGCGATTTCGAGGCCATACGCCTCAAGCCCGACAACCTTGGGCTGGGGCGAATTTGTCAGCAGGATCAGCTTGGACAACCCAAGCGAGCTGAGGATTTGCGCGCCCAATCCGTATTGGCGCAGGGTCTGGGGCGATACTTCGTTTTCGGCGCTCAGTTTCATATGCACATCGCGCAGCAAAACCAGCGCGCCGCGCCCTTCGGCGGCGATCATTTCCATCGCATCGCTGAATTCTCGGCTGCGGTTTGCGCCACCCAGCCCGATGATATCCAAAAGCGGATCAAGCGCATGCATCCGCACCATAACCGGCGCATCCCCCGACAGATCCCCCTTGATCAGCGCGATATGTTCCGCACCCTGGGTTTCATCCGAGAATATCTGCATGCGCCATTCGCCGCCAAATTCGCTTTGCACCATTTCTTCGCTGCGCATCCGCACCAGATTATCGTTGCGGCGACGATAGGCAATCAGATCGGAAATCGTGCCGATTTTTATGCCGTGGCGTTGGGCAAAGGCCACCAGATCGGGCAGCCGCGCCATGGTGCCATCGTCATTCATGATCTCACAAATCACACCGGCGGGCTTGTGCCCGGCCAGCCGCGCGATGTCACAGGCCGCTTCGGTATGGCCTGCGCGCACCAAAACGCCACCATCGCGCGCGCGCAACGGAAACACATGACCCGGCGTGGCGATATCGGCCGCTGATTTGCTGTCGTCAATCGCCGTGGCAATGGTCAGCGCCCGGTCATGGGCCGAAATCCCGGTTGTCACGCCTTCGCGGGCCTCAATGCTGAGGGTGAAGGCGGTTTCGTGGCGCGATGAGTTTTGCGATGCCATCAACGGCAGGCCCAGCGCGTCAATCCGATCACCAGGCAGGGTCAAACAGATCAGGCCGCGCCCGTGGGTGGCCATGAAATTCACCGCCTCAGGCGTGGCCATTTCGGCGGGGATCACCAGATCGCCTTCGTTTTCGCGGTCTTCGTGATCGACCAGAATGAACATTTTGCCATCGCGGGCATCGGCAAGAATCTCTTCGATGGAAGAAACGGCATCGCTGTAATGGTGGTCGGTCATGGGCGCTCCTGTGATCTTGGGGGCCTTAGCGTGTTGGCGCGCCGTTGGCCAGTGGTCAAACCGCCGGTGCGGCGCGATGCCCCCACCTGCTATGCGTATTCCTGCAAACGCGCGACATAGCGCGCCATCGTGTCGATTTCGATATTCACGGCATCGCCCACCTTGGCATCCCCCCAGGTGGTGGCGATTTTCGTGTGAGGGATGAAATTGATCCCGAATTCTGCGCCGCTCACTTCGTTCACGGTAAGCGATGTGCCGTTCAGCGCGACCGAACCTTTGGGCGCAATGAACCGCGCCAACGGTTCTGGCGCGCGCAGGGTTACGCGGGTGCTGTCGCCCTCGTCCTGCATGGCGATGATTTCGGCCACACCATCCACATGGCCCGACACGATATGCCCGCCCAGCTCGTCCCCCACTTTCAGCGCCCGCTCAAGATTCAGACGCCGCCCAACCGGCCAGCCCGTGCGCGCGATGTTCGTGGCCCCGACCGTTTCGGCAGAAATCTGAACATCGAACCACGGCTTGGGCGTATTGCCCAAGGCAACGACGGTCAGACACACACCATCACACGCGATGGAGGCGCCGATGTCGATTCCCGAAATATCATATCCGGTGGCGATGCGGGCGCGCAAATCGCCCTCTTGCTCAACCGCCAGAACCTGGCCGATATCGGTGATGATGCCTGTGAACATATGCGCCCCCTTTTGCCTGAACACAGGGGTATTCCGCCACGCGCCCCACGGCAAGACCCCCAAACCCGCCCTATTTAACGCCTTATTGCCCCGCTGTTGACATTTTAGTGTCGAATTTGGCGGCAATCCTTGGCAAACCGGGCCAATGTTGCGCGGTTGTTCAACAATCCCGCCCCTTTCGGGCAAAGGTATGGCTGATATGACCCAACCGAAAAAACGCCGTTTCTTGTTTCTGCAAGGGCCACACGGGCCATTTTTCTCGCGTCTTTCCAAAATGTTGCGGGCGGCAGGCGCAGAAACACGGCGCATCGGTTTCAATCGCGGTGATCAGTTCTTTTGGCACGATCCATCCCATTATCACGCCTATTGCGATTCGCCCGATCAATGGCCCGCCACTTTTGCAGCCCTTGTGGGCGAACACGCCATCACCGACATCGTATTATATGGCGATACCCGCCCGATTCACGCCCAGGCGGTTGAACATGCCCGCGCCCTAGGGCTGGGCATTCACGTGTTCGAAGAGGGGTATCTGCGCCCCTATTGGGTGACTTATGAACGGGGCGGATCGAATGGCAATTCGGTTCTGATGAACACCTCGATCAGCGATATGCAAAACGCCCTGGCCAATGCCGAACTGGACCAGGCCGAGGCCCCCGCCCAGTGGGGCGATATGCGCCATCACATTTTTTATGGGGCCGCGTATCATGCGTTCGTGATGCTGGCCAACCGGCGGTATTCGGGGTTTCGCCCCCACCGCGCACAAACGGTCACGCAAGAATTTCGGCTTTATATCAAACGACTGACCCTGATGCCGCTGTTATGGGCCGACCGCGTTCTGGCCACGCTGAAAATTCGCGGCGGCGGGTTTCCGTATCATTTGGCGCTGCTGCAACTGGAACATGACAGCAATTTTCAAAACCATTCGCCGTTCAAGTCAACGGTCGATTTTCTGGAAACCGTGATCAAGGGTTTTGCTATGGGCGCGCCCGGTCATCACCATCTGGTGTTCAAGGCGCATCCGCTGGAAGATGGGCGCGTGCCGCAGCGGCGCGATGTGCGCCGTCTGGCGCATCACTATGGTGTGGAAAACCGGGTTCATTATGTGCGCGGCGGCAAACTGGCACAGCTTCTTGACCATGCGCGCAGCGCGGTGACGGTCAATTCCACCGCAGCACAACAAGTGTTGTGGCGCGGCCTGCCACTAAAGGTGTTTGGCGATGCTGTTTATGCCAAGCCCGAATTTGTCAGCACGCAGCCGATTGCCGAATTTTTCGCCCAGCCGACGCGCCCCGACAGCCGCGCCTATCGCGAATATCGGCACTATCTCTTGGAAACAAGTCAGGTGGCGGGCGGGTTTTATTCAACCTCGGGACGGCGCCAACTGTTGCGCCAGGTGGTCGATATGATGCTGGCCCCTGATGATCCGTATGATGCCCTGATCCGTGGCACAGCGGCACCAAGGCAACAGTTGCGCGTTGTGAAATAGCCACAGGTGCAGTCAACCCTAGATTTTCCATCACAAAACCGATAATTTATAAAAAAACTTGAGGCAGAAACATAGGTCGAGGAGACCGCGCAGTGAACATCAACAAATCGCGCTGGGCGAAGTGTGTCGCCCTGACCGCGCTTGTGACTATCGTTGCAAGCTGCGGCTTGCCCCGATCCGGCCCCAGCAAACGCGAAATTTTCGAAGGCTCGGTGCAACGCTCGGGCGATGCCTTTGTCGTCACGGTCAACCAACGGGTCACGCGCGCGACATCGGTTGTGCCTGCTTTTGGCTTCTCCCAAGGGTTTTTGAAGGCCGGTATTGTCGGATCAGACACCATCGCGCCCGGCGACACCTTGGGCCTTACCATTTTCGAAAACGTCGATGATGGTCTTTTGGTGCCCGAAGGCGCGCCATCGGCCATATTGGAAGAGGTCCAGGTCGACGGCAGCGGATTTATCTTTGTCCCCTATGCCGGGCGGATCAGAGCCGCGGGCAATTCACCCGAAACCGTGCGCCGCCTGATTACCGAAAAGCTTGACAGTCAGACCCCCGATCCACAGGTTCAGGTGCGCCGGTTGGCGGGCGATGGCACCACCGTCAGCGTGACGGGCGGCGTTGGCGCGCAAGGGGTTTATGCGATTGAGCGGCCCACGCGCACCCTGTCGGCCATGCTGGCCCGGGCGGGCGGCGTTGTGATCCCGACCGAAATTGCCCAGGTGACCGTGATTCGTGGCGGGCAAAAAGGCAAGGTCTGGTTCGAAGATCTGTATCAGAACGCGATGCTTGATATTGCCCTGCGCGGCGGGGATCGGATTCTGGTGGAAGAAGATTCACGGTCTTTCACCGCATTGGGCGCGACAGGCACGCAGAACCGGGTCATTTTCGAATCCCAAAACATCAGCGCGATTGAGGCGCTTGCCCAGGTCGGCGGTCTTTCGACATCTCTCGCCGATCCGACAGGTGTGTTCGTGTTTCGCAATGAACCCGCTGAAATTGCCAATCAGGTGTTGGGCCGGTCAGATTTGCAAGGGGCACAGCGGATGGTCTACGTTCTTGATCTGACCGCACCGACAGGCATGTTCGAAGCGCGCGATTTCGCCATTCGCGATCAGGATACCGTGTACGTGACCGAGGCACCCTATGTGCAATGGACAAAAGTGCTGAGCGCGCTGACCGGCACCGTGTCAACCGTTGATGGGTTGACCTCAATCGGCAGTGAGTGACACAAATTACATGAACGATAACGCCGCCGTCGGGGAAACCCGGCGGCGGCTTTTTGTTTATAATGGCGGTTTTTTGACAAAAAAGCGCATCCGCCGGATGTTGGATCTGGCCGGATGGGATGTGCGATTGGGCAAACCGGGGTCGCAGGATTGGGTTGGTGTCTGGGGCAAATCCCCCACTGCGGGCCGGGGTGAAACCGTTGCCCGCGCCACCGCGTCACAGATTTTGACGGTTGAAGATGCCTTCTTACGCTCGGTCTTGCCGGGTCGGGCCGGTAGCCCGCCCTTGGGCCTGCATCTTGATACACGGGGCGCGCATTTTGATTGCGCGCAACCCTCTGATCTTGAACACCTTTTGGCCACTGCACCGCTGGATGACACGGCACTGTTGAACCGGGCGCGCGATGCTATCTCTCGGCTGCGCCGCGCGCATCTGAGTAAATATAATGCGTTTAACCCCGCCACACCCCTGCCTGACCCCGGGTATGTCTTAGTTATTGATCAAACACGGGGCGACGCATCGATAACCCATGGTGCGGGTTCTGAAACGCTGTTTGATGAAATGCTGGCCTTTGCACAAATCGAACATCCCGGTGCGAAAATCCTTTTGAAAACCCATCCGGAAACTCAGCAAGGGCACAGAAGAGGACATTATAGCGCATGCCACGAGGATTCGCGCACACGGCTTTATACTGATGCGATATCGCCTTGGGCGCTGCTTGAAGGTGCGATTGCGGTTTATACCGTGACCTCGCAACTGGGGTTCGAGGCGATCTTGGCAGGCCATAAACCGCGGGTGTTCGGACAACCGTTTTATGGTGGCTGGGGTTTAAGCCAGGATGAAAACCCCTGCCCCCGCCGCGAGCGGAAACTTACCCGCGCGCAACTGTTTGCCGCCGCGATGATCCTGTATCCCATCTGGTACAATCCATTTCGTGATGAGCTGTGCACACTGGAAACAGCGATTGACGTGCTTGAGGCCGAAACACGCGCCTGGCGCCAGGATCACCGGGGACATGTGGCCAGCGGCATGCGGTTATGGAAGCGCAAACCGCTGCAACAGGTTTTTGGCCGATACAAACCGCTGATCTTCGAAGATGACCCGCACCGCGCCAGCGCTTTGGCAAAAAATACCGGGCGCGGCCTGTTGGTTTGGGCTGGCAAGGAAGACACAGCCCACCATGGCGCAATCCTGCGGGTGGAGGATGGATTCTTGCGCTCACGCGGTCTGGGCGCAACGCTGATCCCGCCGCTTTCGTTGGTAGCAGACAATCTGGGGATCTATTATGACCCCAGCCGCCCCTCAAGGCTGGAGCAGATGATTGCAGAATCTTGCAGATTGACACCATCAGAAATCGAACATTCGCGGCGCATTATTGCCGATATAGCGACCTTGAAATTGTCTAAATACAACATTGGAGCCAAATCCCTGCCTGACTTGAAATCAGGGCACCGCATTCTGGTGCCCGGTCAGGTTGAAAACGATGCCTCGATCAAACGGGGGTGCACCCACTGCGTCACCAACCTTGATCTGCTTATGCAAACCCGCATCAATAATCCGGATGCGGTTATAATTTATAAACCCCATCCCGATGTCGAGGCTGGCCTCAGGGCGGGAAAGGTTGATCAGGCCACGGCGTTAGAACACGCCGATCATGTAATTACCGGGGCGGATTCAATCGTGTTGATCGAACAGGTGCAAGAAGTGTGGACCATGACCTCACTCTTGGGGTTTGAGGCCCTGCTCAGGCGGCGGCGCGTTACCACCCTGGGCGCGCCGTTTTACGCCGGCTGGGGCCTGACCCATGATCTGGGCGATGTTCCGGCACGGCGCACCGCCCGGCCCAGCCTTGAACAATTGGCCCATGCCGTATTGATCGGATATCCGCGATATTTCGATCCCGTTACCAAGATGCCCTGCCCGGTTGATGTGGTGATCGATCGGCTGGCGACAGGCACCGTGCCACGACCCGGCCCCGCAAACCGGTTACTTTCAAAACTGCAGGGGGTGTTGGCCAGCCGCGCGCACCTATGGCGCTGATGCCCATTCTGCCAACACATCGCCGCCCACGGGCGTCACCCGTTCCAGCAAAAATCGCGGCCCCTCTGGCAAACGGTTCAAACCCAAACCGCCCACAGATGGCCGCCCTTCGGCGCCCAGAGCCAGCCCTGCGGTGAAACCAATCAGCCGGTCAACCATCCCGGCGCGCAACAATGACGCCGCCAAACTGCCGCCGCCCTCGCAAAATACCCGAGTCAGCTCCGCCTCGGCCATTGCCTGCATGGCGGCCTTGGGTGTGAAATCAGCCAACGCAAAAGTTCGCGCGCCGATTGCCTGCCAAGGCGCGGGATCGGCATTGGGACCGTGGATCAACCACACCGGAACCTGATTGGCGGTGCGCGCCAGCCGCCCGTCCAACGGCAGGTTAAGCGATTCTGACATCACGACGCGCACAGGCTGGGCCACCTGGCCCAACCCCCTGACATCCAACATCGGGTCATCCGCCCGCGCTGTCCCGGCGCCGATCAATACCGCATCATGGGTCAGACGCATTCCGTGCACCGCACGCCGGGCCAATGGCCCGGTGATCCAGCGTGACTCACCCTGTGACGTGGCAATGCGGCCATCAAAACTACTGGCGAGTTTCAGCGTCAACATCGGGCGTAAATTATTGATACGGCTCAGGAAACCCGCCTGATCCCGCAGGGCGACATCCTGCATCACATCGGTTATTACCTCAACTCCGGCCGCGCGCAGCATGGCAAATCCGGCCCCTGCCACCCGCGGATCGGGGTCGCCCAATGCGCATACGACGCGGGTGATTCCGGCCTGTATCAACCCGGCGGCGCAGGGTGGCGTCTGCCCGTGATGGGCGCAAGGTTCAAGCGTGACATAGGCGGTCGCGCCCTGTGCGCGATGGCCTGCCTGTGCCAACGCCACAGTTTCCGCGTGGGGCCGCCCGCCCTTTTGAGTAAATCCGCGGCCAACAACGCGACCTTCCCTCACGATGATACAGCCGACCGCAGGGTTGGGCCATGTCTGCCCCAGCCCGCGCCGCCCAAGAGACAGAGCGTGAGCCATATGCCGCAAATCAGTGTCGTTCACGTTTCGGGGGGCAGATTTGGGCGCAGCTCGCTGACGAATTTATCAAAATCATCCGCCGCCTGAAAGTTTTTGTAAACGCTGGCAAACCGCACATAGGCCACGGTATCAATCCGCGCCAGGCTTTCCATCACGATTTCGCCAATCACTTTGGACGGGATATCGGTGTCGCCCAGAGATTCCAACCGGCGCACGATTCCACTGATCATCTGATCCATACGCTCAGGCTCGACCGGGCGTTTTTGCAAGGCGATACGGATCGACCGCTCCAATTTGTCACGGTCGAATTCTTCGCGCCGTCCGTTGGTTTTGATCACCACCAGATCGCGCAACTGTACCCGTTCATAGGTGGTGAACCGGCCGCCACAGGCCGGACAAAACCGCCGCCGACGGATGGCAACGTGATCTTCGGCAGGGCGCGAATCCTTCACCTGCGTGTCGATATTTCCGCAAAACGGGCAACGCATGTTGTCCTGGCCCCCTACTGCACTTGATCCACTGCCCTTATAGGCCAGCCGCGAAACCTTGGGTAGGGAAGAAAAACAACACCAGATATAGGTGTTGCGCAGGAGATTCAGTTTTGCATCGCCACCACCTGGCGCAGATGCGGCGCATCGCGATGTTCAAACAAATACAACCCCTGCCAACGGCCCAAAGCCATGCGCCCGCCGATCACCGGAATACCAAGGCTGACCGGCAAAAGCGCGGCCTTGATGTGGCCGGGCATATCATCGGGCCCCTCATAAGTATGGGTCAGATACCGCATGGCTGGATCTGTCGTCGGCGGAACAAGCCGGGAAAAAAACGCCTGCAAATCGATCTGAACTTCGGGATCTGCGTTTTCCTGAATCAACAGCGAACAGGACGTGTGGCGCACAAACAGCGTCAGCAGGCCGTCACCCAAAACCCAATCAGCGACCAGAGGCGTAAATTCAACCAACCCCTGCCCGGACGTTTGGATGTCAAAGATCGTGTGGCGCATGGTTACCTGAAAAGAAACGGGGACTCGTCACAAAGCGACCGGGCATGATTGATCGAAATGCCGCCCCCTCGCGTGCCAAATGTGGCCAAGCCGGTTTTGCTGGCCGCTTGACCCGGCGATAGGGAAAACGCGATTCCTTCACCCGATCGGCGCGGTGGCTCAGATGTGCGAAAAATCGTGACAGAGGGCGACAGGCCAAGCTGTTTTTGGGCATATTCACCCGCCGCGCACCAGAACGCCCGCGCACCGGATTTGCCACGATAGGGAACATAAAATCCATCGCCCTGTGGCTGAACGACCAAGCCATTACTGGCCAGATAAGCCGAGGCAGGTGCCGCGGTCAGGCCCACCGCAACCGCAAAAGGCAAAGCAAAAGACAGAATACGCATGTCGGCTCCTTCAATTCATACCACGAAAGTGGTGAGCCTGACGGCGACGATCAACCGCCGTGGCGTAATTGTGATCAGCGAAAAATATCGTCACCCTGCTGATCAACAAACATCTTTGCTTTTTTCAGCGAGGCTTCGGTGGCCGCTTCTGCACTGTCCAATGTATCTGCGCGGATCATTTTGTGAGACTGCAACGTCCCGTCAATCTGTTTTTCGATCCGCGCGCCGATCCGCCAGCGCCCACCGTCATTGACAGGCTCGGGGTAAATGGTGAAACCCGCGTGGGTTTCACCCTGTGGCGCGGCGGGCGCACCGCCGCCACCGCCAAACAATCGTGACCAAAGTGACATATCCGCCCCCTATTGATCGAGGAACGAGCGCAACTTGCGGCTGCGCGACGGATGCTTCAGCTTGCGCAGGGCCTTGGCCTCGATCTGGCGAATACGTTCGCGCGTCACGCTGAACTGCTGCCCCACCTCCTCCAACGTGTGGTCGGTGTTCATTCCAATGCCAAAACGCATGCGCAAAACCCGCTCTTCGCGGGGTGTCAGGCTGGCCAGAACGCGGGTTGTCGTTTCTTTCAGGTTTTCCTGAATCGCGCTGTCCAAAGGCAGGATCGCGTTCTTATCCTCAATGAAATCGCCAAGTTGGCTGTCTTCTTCATCACCAATCGGCGTTTCAAGTGAAATAGGCTCTTTGGCGATTTTCATCACCTTGCGCACTTTTTCCAAAGGCATCTGCAGCTTTTCTGCCAATTCCTCGGGCGTGGGTTCGCGGCCAATTTCGTGCAGCATCTGGCGACCGGTGCGCACCAGTTTGTTGATCGTTTCGATCATATGCACCGGAATGCGGATCGTGCGCGCCTGATCGGCAATCGAACGGGTGATCGCCTGACGGATCCACCACGTGGCATAAGTGCTGAATTTATAGCCGCGGCGATATTCAAATTTGTCGACCGCCTTCATCAGGCCGATGTTGCCTTCCTGAATAAGATCAAGGAATTGCAAACCGCGGTTGGTGTATTTTTTCGCGATCGAAATCACCAGACGCAAATTGGCTTCGACCATTTCCTTCTTGGCTTGGCGGGCTTCTTTTTCGCCTTTTTGAACCTGTTGCACGATCCGGCGGAATTCGCTGATATCAACGCCGACATATTGCCCGACCTGGGCCATTTCTCCGCGCAATTCCTCAACCTTGGGGGTGGATCGTTCGATGAACGCCTGCCAACCGCGGCCGGATTTTTCGGCCATCCGCTCCATCCAGGCGGGGTCAAGTTCGTAGCCGCGATAGGCCTCGATGAATTCACGGCGGTTGATGCGTGCCTGATCGGCCAGTTTCACAAGGCTTGAATCGATCGACATGATCTTGCGGTTAATGCCGTAAAGCTGATCAATCAGGGCCTCAATCCGGTTGTTGTGAAGATGAAGCTCATTCACCAACAACACGATTTCACTGCGCAATTTCTGATATTCTTCTTCGGCGCCCTTGGTAAAGCTGTTGTCTTCGTTCAGGGTTGCGGACATCCGCAAATCCTGCATCTCCGACAGCTTGGCATAGTCAAGCGCGATAACCTCAAGCATTTCAAGAACACGAGGTTTCAGCGCCGCTTCCATGGCGGCCAATGACATATTGGCCTGCTCATCATCATCATCATCGTCATCGGTTTTTGAAATCGGATTCCCGTCGGCATCCAACTCGGGCTTACTCTCATCGTCCTTTGTCGGCGTCGCGACATTGGCAACGTTCAATCCCGGCACAACCGGTTCGACACCGCCGTCTTCGTCCATCGAATTGCCGAAGGTGGTTTCCAGATCGATCACATCGCGCAACAAGATGTCTTCGTTCAACAATTCGTCGCGCCAGATCGTGATCGCCTGAAAGGTCAGCGGGCTTTCGCACAGGCCCAGGATCATCGTGTTGCGCCCGGCCTCGATCCGCTTGGCGATGGCGATTTCGCCTTCGCGGCTCAGCAGTTCGACCGAGCCCATTTCGCGCAAATACATGCGCACCGGGTCGTCGGTACGGTCCAGCTTTTCCGTTTCGGACCCGGCCAGAACGATATCGCGCGCGCCCTTGGTCGTGGCAAGTTCGGTCGAGCCTTTGGCCTCTTCTTCTTCGGCCTCTTCATCCTCGATGATATTGATGCCCATTTCCGACAGCATCGACATCACGTCTTCGATCTGTTCGGACGAAACCTGTTCGGGTGGCAAGACCTGATTAAGCTGATCGTATGTGATGTAGCCCTTCTCGCGGGCCTCGGCGATCATCTTCTTGACGGCGGCCTGGCTCATGTCCAGCATACCTTCGCTGTCCTGATCATCCTGCTTGTTCCGGTCGTCGGTGTCTTTGGCGGCCATGCGGCACTCCTTCCACAGCGAAGCGATTCGCGTCTCACCCGAATCATCTAGTGCGAATCGTCGATTCGCAACTAACTTAGCGTTATTTATTTACCGTTTTCTCACCGAGAGTCACGGCGTTACCCCGTTGTGTTGTCTTTGTTGATCTGTGCCAACAGCGAATCAAGCTTCAATCGCTCATTTCGGCTGATTCGGGCACCATTTGACCCCACTTCAAACTCTGTCTTGTCCTCGTTTTGCGCCCGTTCGGCCCGATTTCGCGCCTCGGCCGCCTGACTCAGGCGCCAGGTTGTTCCCTCATCCCCAACTGATTCGGCATCCCGTACCGCATCTTCGATTTCGCGGCGCGCGCCGCGCCTGGCGTGCAACTTGCTCAACTCTTCTGCGATACAGAGTGCAGCAATTTCATCATCGCCCGGACATCGGATGGCCGGACACAGGCTCACATGGCGTGGCTTGAACAGTTTTTCAAGTGGCGCAGTGCCAACAGAGTCGGCCACACGATCATACAACCTGTCGGTTTCCATGTGCCGCAACACCGCATCAGCGATCCGGCCATGATCCTGATCGATAAATTCAAAACGCTCCAACGCATCTTCAAACTGGGGAATAACATTGGGATGTGTCAACAAGATCGCCAAAATCACCGCCTCACGCAGGATTTCATCCATGGTCGAATCGCCCTGGGCCAATTGCGACGCCCGAGTGGTTGATGCCGCCGCCAACGGCGCGTTCTTTGGCTGCCATTTACGGCCCGGTTTGCGCGGATTGAACAGCGCCCAGCGTTTTTCCTTGATCGCGGCGCCATAATGGCTGCGAATATGCGGATCGGTGATTTTGGCAATGGCCGCGCGCAGGCTTTTATCCAATTTGGCACGCCGTTCGGGGCTGTCGAAAACGCCGCCTTCGGTTTCGCGTTGCCACAGCAATTCAACCATGGGCTGCGCGGTCCCCAACAGGGATTTCATTGCGCCAACGCCTTGATTTTTCAGAACATCATCAGGGTCCAACCCCTGTGGCATCAAACAAAATCTCAACCCCTTTCCGGCCTCCAGCACCGGCAAGGCCACATCGATCACGCGCATTGCCGCACGCAGGCCGGCGGTGTCACCGTCCAATGCGATGATCGGCTCGTCGGCGATCCGCCACATCAGGCGCAACTGGTCTTCAGTTACCGCCGTGCCCAAGGGTGCCACCGCCGCGCCAAACCCCGCCTCGGATAACGCGATCACGTCCATGTACCCCTCGGCCACGATCAACGGATGCCCCTTGCCAGCCGCCTCGCGGGCCGGGGCGAAATTGAACAGGCTGCGACCTTTGTCAAACAACGGCGTTTCCGGCGAATTCAGGTATTTGGCGTTATCGTCGGGGTCCATCGCACGACCACCGAATGCAATGGCGCGCCCTTGCGCATCGCGGATCGGAAACATGATCCGGTTGCGAAAGGTGTCATATGGCTTTTTGCCATTCTTCGAGGGCTTCGCAAGACCGACCTCAAGTATCATTTCAGGTTCGATCCCCTTGGCGATCAGGGCATCCCACAGGTTTTGCCAGCCTTTGGGGGCAAAACCGATTTGCCAGCGATCCTGCGCCGCCTCATCCAATCCCCGTCGCGCAAGATAATCGCGCGCCTCGTTTGCCTGCGCGGTTTTCATCTGAAGCCGGTAAAACTGTACCGCCTTCTCCATGACCTCCACCAATTGCACCCGCTTGTCGGCCTTTTCGCGCGCCTGCGGATCACGCGCCGGCATGGGCATTCCGGCCTCACCGGCCAGAATTTCGACAGCTTCCATAAAGCTGACATTTTCGGTGTCTTTTACAAAGGAAATCGCGTCGCCCTTGGCGTGGCAACCAAAGCAATAGTAAAACCCCTTGCGGTCATCCACATGAAAAGAAGGGCTTTTTTCGTGGTGGAACGGGCACGGCGCCCACATATCGCCTTTGCCTTGGTTTGATTTGCGCTGATCCCACACGACTTTGCGCCCGACCACCTGGGACAGGGAAACACGCGTTCGCAGTTCATCAAGGAATCCAGGAGGTAAGCTCATGCCTCTGATATTGGCCGAAACCAGACGACTGTCGAGTCTTGTAATCCCAATCGGCCCCCCTCCATCGCGGCTGATTGTGCTGGGGGATGGATTTCTTGGTTGGTGGTAAGAATTTGTAAAGATTCAGAACGCATCATGAACAGATCAAGATTGGTTTTACGAATGCTCCTCGGCCGCTGTTGCGGCCAGGGCCCGGTTATAGGCACGCAAGGCATCGACATGAAAAAGGGCTCCCAAAATCTCGGGCGCTTCCCCGGCGGCACCCGTTCGCACCACCGGCAGGAAAGGACGTGAGGTTTTATCAAACAACGGCAGTGCGGTTTTCAACGTCGCATTCGCCTCCACCATATGGCCTGCTTCGATGGCGGCCCAAATCGCGTCATCGGGCGCGGCACCCGCATCTTCGGGCCTGCGCATTACATTGGCAACCCGGAACATCCCCAAAAGATAGGCCTGCGGCCCGCGCGATACGGCAATATTTCGCCGCTCAAGCTGGGTCAGGAAAAACGAGCGATCAACCAGGCGCGACGCCAACGCCGTCGACAAGGACACCGCAACCATGACGGCCAAACCGGTTTGCCAGTCACCTGTCAGCTCAAAAACAATCAGCGTTGTCGAGATTGGCGCACCCAGAACCGCTGCCGCAACGGCCCCCATCCCCGCAAGGGCGTACAAGGTTTCAGACCCGCTGTTGTCAGGGAAAATCGAGGTTGCGATCAAACCAAAGGCAAGGCCGGTCAGCGCCCCCACCATCAAAGAAGGAGAAAATACCCCCCCGCCCATACGCCCCCCCATGGTAACCGCAACGGCAACGGTTTTGATCACGGCAAATACAATCGCCTCGTGCAGCAAAAGATTGCCGGTCAACGCGAGCGAGGTCGTTTCATAGCCAACGCCGATGATATGGGGAAAGACAATTGCGATTGCCCCCAAAACCGCCCCAGCAAACATCGGGCGTAGCGCGCGGTGCAGTTTGATTTTGGCCTGAATTTCTGACGACAGTTTGTCGGCCCAGAAAATCGCGCGCATGAACACGACGGCAACCAAGCCACAAACAAGACCAAGGATCAGAAATGCCGGCAATTCGACGTAAAACGCCAAAATACCATCGGTTCCCAGCGAAAATTCCGTTACATCGCCAAAGGCTAGCCTGTTGATGACCGTTCCCGCCGCCGATGCGATGACAATGGGCGCAAAGGCATTGACGGCGAAATGGCGCAGCACCACCTCAAGCGCGAAAAGCGCACCGGCGATCGGGGCGTTGAAACTGGCCGAAACCGCCGCCGCCACCGCACAGCCCAACAGGTTGCGCCCGGTTATACCATCCGCTTTGATGAAATTGCTCGTCCAACTGGATATAACCGCCGCCAGATGCACAACGGGCCCTTCGCGCCCCGTCGATCCACCGGTTGACAGGGTTACCAACGATGCGACAGCACTGGCCAATCCCGCGCGCTTTTCCACCCGCCCGTCATACAGCGCCGCCCCCTCGATCACATCGGCAACGGCACGCACACGGCCATCATCGGTGAACCGATCCAAAATGACCCCCACGATCAGCCCGCCAATAATCGGAATGATCAGGATCCAATACCACTCCAGCCCGCGGGCGAATGTATGGATCAGCAAAACATCGTCTGTGCCGTACACCGTTGATTGCAGCCACGTGATACCCTTGCGAAACAAAAGTGCCGCAAATCCAGCCGCAATGCCGACCATCAAGGCAATGAACCAGAATTGAATCTGCCCGGGGCCCTGCCGCCGCAAAACCTTCCAACCGCGCCCCAGCGCGGCCGAGGTCAGGGTCAGCTGCCCACCGGGTGACCAAGCCGACGGTTTTGGCGGCCTGGTCATGCCCAATCCCGTTTCTCTTTCGTGGCGCGGATCTTCCTCACAAAGGCCCCCGATTAACCTGCCTTGAACATTCGCCGTACAGCCCTGATCCGTTGATCCCCGGTACGTTGCGATTTACCGACCTTGTTACGGGATAGATCCAGTGGCTGAAAGCGTCATATCTCCTGCCATCTTTAATCCAAGTAGATCACCCCTGTGTGTACAGTCGGTTCGTTGGCCGATCTGCAATCATAAATGCGCCTTGCCGCCACACCTCCGATCAGATAGCCACGTCGGCTTTCGATGGGGGCTACTATGAACACTTTGGGCATTGATTTCGGTACGTCCAATTCCGCTTGCGGTGTTTTGGTTCACGGGCGTCCACAGCTTATTGAAATTGAATCGGGCAAAAGCACCATGCCGACATCGGTGTTCTTTGATTTTGATACCCGGCGCACGTTGTTCGGCACGGCCGCCAATCACGCGTTGATTGATGGCGCCGAAGGACGTTTCATGCGGGCGTTAAAATCGGTTCTGGGCACGTCTTTGATGCGCGAGCGGCGGAAAATCATCAATGAAACGCTTGATTTCATTGATATTATTGCCCGATTTCTTGCTCAGATGAAATCCGCCGCAGAACGGGCCTGTCAGACCGAATTCACCCACGCCTTGTCTGGCCGGCCGGTTCATTTTCATAGTGGAAATGCAGCCAAAGATGCGCAGGCATTGACAGATTTGCGGGAATGTTATCTTCGTGCGGGATTTACCGATGTCGCCTTCCTGTTTGAGCCAGAGGCAGCCGCCCTGGCAAATGGGGCAACGGACGGCGCGTTGGGATTGATCGTGGATATCGGTGGCGGGACGTCGGATTTTACCTTGTTTCGCGGCGCGCAGATTTTGGCCAGCCACGGTGTTCGCATTGGTGGAACCAATTTCGACAAGTCGCTCAGCCTTAATCATGTGATGCCCTTATTGGGCGCGGGCGGCATGTTGCGCAACGCATTTGGCGATGGCGTTCTGCCCGCCCCGGTGGGACTGTGGCAAGATCTGGCGACTTGGGAAAAAATCCCGTTTCTGTACGCCGCGAAAACCAGGCGCGATGTGGCGGCGATGGCACGCCAGGCGGTCGATTCCTCACCATTCCAACGACTGCAAGATGTGCTGGAGATGGAAACGGGTCACGATATCGCGTTTGCGGTTGAGCGCGGTAAGATCGCCGCCAACGACAGCGAAGGAACCATCGACTTGGGCGTGATCGAACCCCAACTTTCGATTCCTGTTTCACAAGAGGATTTGAACCTCACGTTGCGAGATCTGACGTCAGACATACGCACCGCCGCGCAGGACACCTGCACCCTTGGCAAGGTGGACGTGGCTGATGTGGAGCAGATCGTTTTTGTGGGTGGATCGAGCCTTTTGGGCGGTATCACCCAATCAATGTCAGATTTGTTTCCAAAGGCGATCCAAAAACGCTCTGATCCATTCACCGGCGTTGTTGACGGGCTGGCAATTGCTTCGGCCAAGGCATTTTAGACTTTCAGTTATCGAACAATTACCAGGATTGTATCCAAGGTATTCTGCGTCAAAATTACACAAATCGAACAATATTACCCAGTCAACAATTTCGCCGCTGCGCCGCGTGCTTCGTCTGTTACGATATCACCCGACAGCATCCGCGCGATCTCATCCACACGCTGTGCCGCGTTCAACGGGATCACATTCGATGTGGTCACATCGTTCAAGACTGACTTTTCCACACGCCAATGATGCTGTCCCAAAGCCGCAACTTGGGGCGAATGGGTTACCACCAAAACCTGCTGTCCCTGGGCCAATGCCGACAATCGACGCCCAACTGCATCTGCTGTCGCGCCCCCCACACCGCGATCAATTTCATCAAAAATTAACGATAGTCCGGTATCACTTCGGGTGAGACAAACCTTCAGCGCTAATAAAAAACGCGAAAGTTCGCCGCCTGATGCGATCTTTCCCAGTGGCCCTGAAGGCGCGCCGGGGTTGGTGGCAACTGTAAAATCGACAGCGTCGCTGCCATCGGCACCGGGACTGACAGGAGTAATGCGTGTGACAAAAACCGCCCGTTCCATTTTTAGCGGCGCAAGCTCTGCTGACATTGCCGCGTCCAGGCGCGCTGCGGCAGCGACACGCAAATCGGTCAAACTTTTGGCTGCGGTTTCATATTCGGCCTCGGCCTGCTGTACCTTCTTTGTCAGGCGCGACAGATCCGCCTCGCCCGCGTCAAGCGCAGTCAGACGCGCCCGCAACCCATCGGCAAATGCCGAAAGCTCATCGGCGAGAATGCCATGTTTACGGGCCAAACCACGGATCGCGAACAACCGCTCTTCGGTCAATTCCAATGCGTGAGGATCGAAATCCAACGCATCCAGACAAACCAACACGCCCTGCTCGGCTTCGGCCAATTCATGCAAGGCGCGGGTCAACGCCTCGAGCGGTTCATCCAAAAGACCGTCGGCCTGCCCCGCCGCCGCATCGAGCCATCGCGCAGCATCGGTCATCTGCCCTTCTGCGCCATCGGCACCGATGGCACGGACTGCGTTCAGGATGCCCTCACGGATCTTCTCGGCACCTTGCATCCGACGCCGCTCGGCATCCAATGTGGCCTCTTCTCCAGGGGCGGGTGACAGGGCGTCCAACTCTTCAACCGCGTGACGCAGATACTCTTCCTCGGCGCGCGCGGCATCTATGGCGGCCTGTGCTTCGGCCAACTCCTTTCGCGCGGCTGACCAGTTTCGCCAAGCCGCGCGCGTTGCGGCCAGCGGCAAATCATTACCCGCAAATTGATCAAGTAGGGTCATATGCCCGCGCGGATTTAATAATCCACGATCATCATGTTGCCCGTGAAGTTCAACCAAAGTGTCCGACAGGGCCCGCAGCACTTCGCCGCTGGTGCGGCGGTCGTTCACAAAGGCGGTTTTTCGCCCATCAGCCGTGTTTATGCGCCGCAAGATCAGCTCATCCGAAACCGGGAATCCGGCCTCTTCCAGAATTGTGCGCGCTGGATGTTGCGGCGACAGATCAAACCAGGCGGTCACCTCGCCCTGCTTTGCGCCCTGCCGCACCAATTCGGCCCGCCCCCGCCAACCCAGGACAAACCCCAGCGAATCCAACAAAATGGATTTACCTGCCCCAGTTTCACCTGTCAGCACGTTCAGACCCGGCTGGAACATCAATTCCAGCCGGTCAATCAACAACATATCCCGAATATCAAGCCCGCGCAGCATGTGCCTGCCTTTGTAGGATGGGGTTAGCCCACCATCCCGGTTAGAGCCATTCGCCCTGTATCACCTGACGATAAACGTTGCGCAACCACCCCGACCCTGCAGGTTCAAGGGTCAAGCCGCGGCCAGTGAGCAAGGCGAAACTATCCTGATACCACTCGGTCGATTGAAAGTTATGGCCCAGAATCGCACCCGCCGTCCGTGCCTCATCCTCCAGCCCAAGGGATAAATATCCCTCAACCAAACGATGCAATGCTTCGGGCGTGTGAGTGGTGGTTTGAAATTGCTCTACCACAACCCGAAAGCGGTTGATTGACGCGCTGTAATGCTTGCGCTTCAGATAATAGCGGCCAATCTCCATCTCTTTCGCGGCCAAATGATCGAATGCAAGATCGAATTTAAGGATCGAAGACCGCGCATATTCGCTATCGGGGTATTTTTCGATCACATCGCGCATGCTTTGCAGCGCTTGAAAGGTCAGCCCCTGATCACGGCCCACATCATCGATCTGATCATAATATGACAATGCCATCAAATATTGCGCATAAGCGGCATCTTCATCGGCGGGATAAAAGTCAAGAAACCGCTGCGCTGATGACCGCGACGCCTCGTAGTCACGATCGCGGTGATAGGCGAACGCCTGCATGATCAACGCGCGTTTGGCCCATTCAGAATAGGGATAAAGCCGCTCAACCTCGCCGAAATAGCGCGCAGCCTCATCCGGTTTTTTGGTCTCCAGCTCAAATTCTGCGCGTTTATAGATATCTTCGGCTGAAAAGCTCTCCAGCGGCTGTTCCCGCGTGGTGAAAAAATCTCCACACCCGGTCAGCATCATCGCCAATGTGGCCGCGGCAATGATCCGATGCCGTCCCGTGTCTAACCCCATGCCATATCCTCCGACGTCGCCCCATCCGTTACGGGCGCTTGCACTCTTAACGGGTGGTCTAGCATATTAAAACACGGTGCAAAACGTCTTTTGGCGCAGTTTCTATTGGACGTGCGGTGCATCATCGCGCGACAGGCCCGCACCGGGCAAACGGGCGATCATTGCCGCGTCACAAGTGACCATGCGACACGCCTGTGACCGGGCAAACAGCGCCCGCAACAGCGCATTCGTCATCGCATGACCGGCGCGATATCCGGTGTAGCGGCCCAAGATCGGCGCACCAGCCAAAGCCAAATCACCCAATGCATCCAACATCTTATGGCGCACTGCCTCGTCCGCGTGGCGCAATCCACCGGGCGACAAAACCTCGGCCCCATCAACCACCACGGCGTTTTCCAAGGTTCCGCCCAAGGCCAATCCATTGGCGCGCATCGCCTCAACATCCGATTGGCGACAGAAGGTGCGACTGTCACACAGCTCATGCACAAATGTCCCGTTGGCCATGTTCAGGCTTTTGTCCTGCGTCCCTATGGCGGCATCAGGAAAGGAAATGTGAAAATCCATCTCAAGCGATTTCGCCGGGGACAGGCGGGCAAATGCATCGCCGTTGCGCACCTCAACCGTTTCCAGAATCTGCAAGGCGCGAATGGGGGCATCAAGGCGGCGCAGACCTTTTGCCAAAATGCCGGCGACGAAAGGCGCGGAAGATCCGTCAAGAATGGGCACTTCTGGCCCATCCAGTTCGATCAACAGGTTTTGAATGCCACACCCAGCGACAGCCGCCATGATGTGTTCAATGGTCGAAACGGTTGCGCCGCTGGCATTGCGGATTCGGGTACACAGTTGCGAAGGTTCAACCGCATCCCAATGGGCCGGGATCAATCCATCGCGCGCGCCCAGATCAGTACGTTGAAACCAGATACCGAATTCGGCCGATGCCGGGCGCAGAGTCATGCGCACCGGTTTACCCGAATGCAGGCCAAGGCCCGTAAAGGTCACTGCTGCCTTCAATGTCGTTTGCATGATCCGCCTCGTCTGTTTGATCACCGGTGCAACGCCCGGTGTTGCATTGAGGTAATCACGGGGCAGGAATTAGACAATTCAATCTTTGTAACGGTCTGAAACATAGAAAGACAAACGTTACAGAAAACTGCCGACATATCAGCGATAGAAGCCTAAGCCGTTGTATGAAAAGAAAAAAGGCCAGCGATTGCTGGCCTTTTCCCGAAAAGTTGTGACGTGGCGTCAGTTCGCCTGGCGCCGCAAAAACGCCGGAATTTCAATCCGTTCCTGATCGGGCGACATGTCTTCAGGCTCGGCGATGCGGTTGACTTGCGGCTGTTCCCGACGCGGGGCGGATTGCGCCGCACCACGTTCGCCGCCGCCATCCTGATGGCCGGTCATCCGATTGATCAACGAATTGATCCCGAAACGTGGACGATCCGCAGCGGCGGCCGGTGCTGGCGCCGCCCGTTGTGGCGCGGCACCGGGGCGTTGCTGACCGGGCTGGCCAGGTGTGCGGTGAACCGCCGCCTGCAAACGCGCCATCGCTTCGGGTGACGGGGTGCCAGGGCGCGGCGCCTGAGGTGCAACAAAGGTTTCGGCCGATTGCTCGGGCTCGATGCGCGGCTGAAACGCGGCGGGTTGCGGGCGATAGGCCGGGGGCGGCACATCGTCTTCGACCACTTCCATGGGTTCACCGAACAGATCCTGATCGTCCTGCCGGGGCGGATTCATATCGGCAAAGAAATCATCGATTTCATCTTCAACCGGCTCGGGCTGAACCGGGGCAACGCGGGCCACCTGTTGAACCGGGGCGGGTTTCGGCGCAGCGGGGGCGGGTGCCGGGGCTGCTGCGGCTTCTTCCATCGATGTGGCCTGGCGCAGGGGTTCGGCCATGCGGCGGCGCGGCACGGGAATGTCATGCACCGCTTCGGTGGCATCAATTCCAGTCGCCACAACAGAAACGCGCATGCGCCCTTCCATCATTTCATCCAGGGTTGAACCGACGATGATGTTCGCTTCGGGGTCCACTTCCTCGCGGATGCGGTTGGCGGCTTCGTCCAGTTCGAACAGGGTCAGGTCATGCCCGCCTGTTACATTAATCAAAACGCCCTTGGCGCCACGCAGGCTGATTTCATCCAGCAGCGGGTTGGCGATGGCCTTTTCGGCGGCCATGATGGCGCGATCTTCGCCCTCACCTTCGCCGGTGCCCATCATTGCTTTGCCCATTTCGTCCATCACGGCGCGCACGTCGGCAAAATCAAGGTTGATCAGGCCCGGGCGCACCATCAGATCGGTCACGCCTTTCACGCCCTGATACAGCACATCGTCGGCCATGCTGAACGCTTCGGTAAATGTGGTTTTTTCATTCGCCAGACGAAACAGGTTCTGGTTTGGAATGATGATCAGCGTATCGACCATTTTCTGAAGCGCCTCAACCCCTTCTTCGGCCTGCTTCATCCGCTTGGCGCCTTCAAACTGGAAGGGCTTTGTCACCACGCCAACGGTCAGAACACCCAGTTCGCGCGCGGCCTGTGCAATGATTGGCGCGGCCCCGGTGCCGGTGCCCCCGCCCATGCCGGCCGTGATGAAACACATATGCGCACCGGCCAGATGATCGACGATTTCCTCGATGCTTTCTTCGGCGGCGGCGGCCCCGACGGACGGACGCGCACCGGCACCCAGACCTTCGGTCACTTTCACACCCATCTGCACCTTGGCTGGTGCGGTGGATTGCTGCAGGGCCTGCGCATCGGTGTTCGCCACGACGAATTCGACCCCGTCCAACTGTTTGGCGATCATGTTGTTAACGGCATTGCCGCCCGCCCCGCCGACACCGAAAACGGTGATCCGCGGCTTCAATTCTTCCTGAGATGGCATCATGAGGTTGAGTGTCATTGGGTCTGTCCGCCTGTTCTGATCCCGTTTTCGGGGTTTACTGCCGTTGTTTTCATTGATTCTAACGTTTCCATCCTGCGGCGTCACCCTAAAACCACAAATTTGCCACAAAAATTCTTCGTTTTTTGGGGGTAGTCAGCGGCATTTTGCCAATTACGCCCATTCTTGCGATCACCAATTGTCTTTGAACCATTTCACCGCCCGTTTTAACGACCGCGAAGGATAGCGATCGGCGGGCATTTCGAAATCCCACCACTCATCCTGGGGGTGTGCCGCAAACAGGCACAGGCCCACTGCGCTGGCAAATCCCGCACCCGTGGCGGCCTGTGGCAATCCCTGCACCCGCAAGGGCCGCCCGATCCGCACCTGTTGGCCCAGAATTTTCGGGGCCAGCCCATCAAGCCCGGGAATTTGCGAGGCACCGCCGGTCAGCACGATTTGTTGGCTGGGCAGGTGCTCAAACCCGGCCCCATCCAGCCGCGCGCGCACTTCTTCCAGAATCTCTTCGACGCGGGGGCGCATGATGCCGATCAGTTCGGCGCGCGAAACGGTACGGCGGTCCAGTTCCCAATCGCCGGTCTCACCCCCGATTTCGATCAGATCGCGGTCGTCCATCCCGGTGGCAACAACGCCGCCATGAACGGTTTTCAACCGTTCGGCCACGGCCAGCGGCACCTGCAATCCCTTGGAGATATCCGATGTCACCTGATCGCCGCCCATGGCCACGGTATCGGCATAAATCATGTGCTTTTTCATGAATATCGACAGACCCGTGGCACCGCCGCCCATATCGACACAGGCGGCACCCAATTCCTGTTCATCTTCGACCAGCGATGATATTCCGCTGACATAGGCCGACGAGGCCAGACCGGCCAACTCCAGATCACAGCGTTTGATACAATAGAGCAGGTTCGAAATCACGTTGCCATCAACGGTCAGCAGATGCATGTCACAGGCCAGTTGATTACCGATCTGCCCGCGCGGGTCTGACATGCCGCTGCGATGATCCAGCGCGAAATTCACCGGCTGGGCGTGCAACACTTCGCGCCCTTCGCCAAAATCGGGCACATCACAGGCGGCCATCACCCGTGCCACATCCTGTTCGGTAACGTTTGTGTGCTCAACCTCGATCTGTCCGGCCAATCCATAGGATCGCGGCGCGCCGCCCGCCAGACAGGCGATCACATGATCCACCCGCACATTCGCCATCTTCTGCGCCGCCTGCACGGCTGTTCTGATGGCGCGCTCGGTCTCTTGCATTGCGTCGATTTCACCAAACCGCACGCCGCGCGACCGGGTGGTTGCCGCGCCGATTACCCGGAAACTGCTTTGCCCCGCCAATGACCCCACGCCATCGCCGCCATCAAACCCTTCGGGGCCATCAAACCGCAAGACGAGACAGGCGATTTTTGATGTGCCCACGTCAAGAATGGCAATCACCCCGCGTTGCATCGCGGCCTTGCGCATGGACCGCATCGCACGCTGGGATTCATAGAGGTCTTTCATCTAGTCAACTCCCAGTTCTTTCAATCTTACAAGGCGCAGGCTGTCTGCCGCGCTTTCGCCCAGGCGCACCGTGGGGCGGTTTTTGTTCCGCATATCCACGGACACCACATCACGGGCCAACAAATCTTGTGCCTCGTCCAGGGCCAACACCTGCTCCAAGGCCGGAACCGGGTCAATTTCGGGCAACAGAATGCGCTGATCATCGTCCAGCACCACATCCCAACGCCGCTCACCCACCCGCACCAATCCGCGCAGCCGGGTCGCCAGCGGATAGGCCGCAGCCATGATTGCCACGCCCTCTTCCACCGCTTTTTGCGCACCCACACCCGCAATCAGGGGCAGATCCGGGCGCGCCGCACGATTGGCCAAGGGCGCAACCCGGTGGCCTTCGATATCCAGAAGATCGAGCGTTTCATCATTGCGCCAAATCGCAACCGGCGTGCGTTCCTGAACGGAAATCTGCAAGACGCCGCCGGGCCGCACCCGCAGATCGGCCTTGGCCACGGCATCCAGCGCGCTGACCTCGCGCAACATTTGCGGCAGATCGAGATCAAAGGAAGACATCGGAAAATCAACCGGCAGAGCTTCGCGGATATCTTCGGCGACACCGGGCGATGCGCCGTCGATCGCCATCAGCTTGACCATAAATTCCGGGCGGTCGCGCACCTTGGCCTTGACGTTTTCCACCATCAACGACAGCGCATCGCGCCGCGTCTGATCCGAGAGGTAAAGACCCACCGCCAACGACACGCAAAACACCGGCACCCCGACCCAAAGAAGGCGGCGAAACGCCGGTGTCAGCAGCAACCGCTCCATCCGATAGGCCAGCCGCGAGGGCGCGGGATCACGGCGCGGGCTTATCTGTTGCATGACGCGTCCTCAACCATCCAGGCGCAGAGTTTGCCAAAGGAAATGCCGCAAAACGCAGCCTGTTCGGGGGCCAAAGATGTGGGGGTCATGCCCGGTTGGGTGTTTGTTTCCAACAGGATCAACCCATCTACACCGCGCGTTTCATCCCATCGAAAATCGGTGCGGCTGACACCGCGACAGCCCAGCGCATCATGGGCGCGCAAGGCATAATCCAGACATTTGGCGTGAATTTCGGCAGGCACATCGGCGGGCAAGACATGGCGCGATCCGCCCGGTTTGTATTTCGCATCGTAATCATACCAGCCATCAACAATGATATCGGTCACGGTCAGGGCCCTGTCGCCCATCACCGTGGTGGTCAATTCCCGCCCCGGCGCAAACCGCTCCACCATCACCCATTCGGGCATATCGGGGGACAATTGCGGCGGACCGTTCGCGGCCTCGTGCACCAGATAGACGCCCACCGATGACCCCTCGTTATAGGGTTTCACAACATAGGGCGGGTCCATCACATGAGAGGCGCGCACATGTTTGGCCTGCGCCAAAAGCGACGCCACCACCGGCAATCCGGCCTTGCGAAACGCATCCTTGCTGCGCTCTTTGTCCATCGCAAGGGCCGAGGCCAAAACCCCCGAATGGGTATAGGGCAGGCCCAGCCATTCCAACATCCCCTGCACACAGCCGTCTTCGCCCCAGCGGCCATGCAGGGCGTTGAACACGACATCGGGTTTGAGTTCACTCAGACGTGCGGGCAAATCGCGGCCCGCATCCACGGTGACCACGTTGAATCCTTCATCCCGCAGTGCGGCGGCACATTCATGCCCCGACGATAATGACACCTCGCGCTCTGCCGAGGGTCCGCCCATCAATACCACAACTTTGGGATCTGTCCTGCTCGACACACCCACTGATTTTGCCTCACATGGCCTTTTCGGCCACTATTGGCCCATTTCGGCCATTGGTTTTCGTTATTAGCTGCCTTTTTTATCCGCGTTAGCCTCACCAACGCGCATAATTTCCCACTCTAGACGAATCCCGCTATTTTGAAAGACCTTTTCGCGCACTTCTTCGCCTAAACCTTCCAGATCGGCGGCGGTGGCCTGATCGGCATTCACCAGAAAATTCGGGTGTTTGGGCGACATCTGCGCCCCACCCCGCCTATGGCCGCGCAAACCGGCGTTTTCGATCACCTTCCAGGCTTTCAAATCATGGGTATCATCGGCCTGTCCAGTGCTGGAAAACCCGGCCGGGTTGCGAAATGTGCTACCGGCGGTGCGGTCTTTTGTTGGCTGGGTGGCATCGCGTTTGGCCAACTGGTCGGCCATCCGGGCGTGCAACGTTTCGGGATCGCCCGGCGCGCCGTGAAACCGCGCCTCAACCAACACCGCGCCGTCGGGCAAAGATGATTGGCGATAGGCGAATTTCATATCCTCCGGGCTCAGGTCGAGCATCTTACCCTGGCGCGAAATTGCCGTGGCGCCGATGAAATGATCGGCCACATAGCTGCCATAGCATCCGGCATTCATCCGCACGGCACCGCCAATCGCCCCCGGAATCGTGCGCAGAAACGTCAGATCCACCCCCGCATCCGCCGCACGGCGCGCCACATGGGCATCCAGCGCGGCGGCCCCGGCGGTAACCGTGGTGCCATCAATGGCGATGCTGTTGAACCCGCGCCCCAGGCGGATCACCACTGCGCGCATGCCGCCATCGCGCACGATCAGGTTACTGCCCACACCCATGGGAAACACCGCAATCGCCGGATCAAGCGCGGCCAGAAAGGATTGCAAATCGTCGCGATCCGCAGGTTGAAACAGCCAATCCGCCGGCCCGCCGACGCGCAGCCAGGTCAGATCGGCCAAGGGGCGGTTGGGGGTCAAGGTGCCGCGTGGGGTGGGAATATCCATGGTAAAACGCTTATGACAGGCGGGTGAACATGCGCTTCACCCTGAGAAACAAAATTCGCAGCGGCCAGCGCAAAACTGACGCGCCACCGGCCATCACCAACAGCGCCACCCATGGGCCGTGTTGCAAACACACATAGCCCAGGATCGGAATGCCAGTGGCAATCAACCCGAACGCCAAGGGGCGATGGCCGCGATTGCTGGGCAGGATCGCACCAACATTTGCGATGATAAACCACAGGCAGGTCAGGATTAACGAAACGCTCATTCCATGCCCCCGCCGCCCTTGGCGTTAATCACCGCACCCACACCCTGTCCAATGAGAAACGCCATCAGGCTGGGAAACGCCAGCCATGTCATGCGCGTTTCATTTTCGACCAGCAGCGCCGGATCATCGGCCATGCCCGCAATCACGCCAAGGGCGATATATGCCGTCACCGCCAGCGCCGCCAACAGGCGCACCGCTGCAAAGGGCCAGCGCAATCCCGACCACAGGCCAAATCCCAGGGTAATCCCCGGCATATACAGGGCCAAATCCACCCTAGCCTTGTTCCAGCCGCGCAGGCAGGCCGTTGGCCCAGGCGCTGATTGTACCGGCGCCAAGACATACCACCATGTCACCGGGGCGCGCCTGTTCGCGCACCAAACGCTCCAGATCATCCTCGGAATGGATGGCGCGGGCGTGGCGGTGGCCATGGCGGATCAGCCCGGTCACCAGATCGTCGCGCCCTGCCCCCTCGATCGGGTCTTCGCCCGCGGCAAAGACCTCGGCAATCGCCACCACGTCGGCCTCATTAAAGCAGGCGCAGAAATCATCGAACAACGAATGCAGCCGCGAATAGCGGTGCGGCTGATGCACGGCAATCACCCGCCCTTCGCAAGATTGGCGCGCCGCCTTGAGAACGGCGGCAATTTCCACCGGGTGATGGCCGTAATCATCAATGATGGTTACACCATTAACCTCTCCGACTTTCGTAAACCGCCGGTTAACGCCGCCAAAATTCGCCAAGGCCGCGCGAATTTGATCGGGTTTCATCCCCAGATGCCGCGCCACGGCCACAGCAGACAAGGCATTGCTGACGTTATGATCGCCCGGCATCGGCAGGGTGCAATCCTCGATCACGATATCTTCGGCCTGAAGCGCGATATCGAAATGCGCCGCCCCGCCCTTGTAGGTCAGGTTGATCGCGCGCACATCGGCCTGAGCGTTGAACCCGAATGTCACAACACGCCGGTCGGTCAATCGGCCCACAAGCGCCTGAACCTCGGGGTGGTCGGTGCAACACACCGCCAGACCATAGAACGGAATATTGCCGACAAAATCATCAAACCCTTTGCGCAGGGTATCGAAATCGCCCCAATGTTCCATATGTTCGGGGTCGATATTGGTGACAATGGCGATGGTGGCGGGCAGACGGTTGAACGTGCCGTCGGATTCATCCGCCTCAACCACCATCCATTCGCCCTGCCCCATGCGCGCATTGCTGCCATAGGCGTGGATGATGCCGCCATTGATGACGGTCGGGTCAATGCCGCCTTCATCCAGCAGGGCGGCAACCATGGTTGTGGTGGTTGTTTTGCCATGGGTGCCGGCCACGGCGATGTTGGATTTCAGGCGCATCAGCTCGGCCAACATTTCGGCGCGCCGCACCACGGGCAGGCCTTGTAACCGGGCGGCGTCCAATTCCGGATTGCCCTTTTTGATTGCCGATGAAATCACCACAACTTCGGCGTTTTCCAGATTTTCGGCGCGTTGCCCGACAAAGATCGTCGCGCCCAATTCGGCCAACCGGTCGGTGATCTTGCTCGCCTTCAGATCAGAGCCTTGAACCGTATAACCGTGGTTCAACAACACCTCGGCGATGCCCGACATGCCAATTCCGCCGATCCCGACAAAGTGGATTGGCCCCATTTCCGTGGGCAGTTTTGTGGCATTCATCATCTGGTCTTTCGAAAGGTCAAACATTGGGTGTGTCTTTGGTCAGGTGGGGCGGTAACAGGGAATGGATCACGGCGACAAGGCGATCCGTGGCGTCAGGGCGCCCGTGTTCGGCGGCGGCCCGGGCCATTTTGGCGGCGGTGTCAGGATTGCCCAGAATCGCGGTGATATGCGCGGCCAAGGTTTCGGGCGTCACATCGCGTTCGGCCAAAACATGCGCCGCCCCCGCAGCAACCAACCCCCGGGCATTGGCAGTTTGGTGATCATTCGTCGCCGCCGCATAGGGAATCAGGATCGAAGGCCGGCCAACCACGCTGATATCCGCCACCGACGATGCGCCAGCGCGCGAAATCACCAATTGCGCCTTTGCCAGCCGTTCAGGCACATCGGTGAAAAACGGCGAAACCGTGTGTGGGATGTTATGTTCGGTATAAGCCTGCGTCACCCGCGCGCCATCTTCGGCGCGGGCCTGTTGGGTGACGTGCAGCCGTGCGCGCAGGGTATCGGGCAAAGCGGCCAGCGCGGCGGGCACGACATCGGACAGGATGCGCGCGCCCTGGCTGCCGCCAATCACCAGCACCGACAGGGTGTCGGGCATGGCATAGGGCGCGCCCGCTTGCGCCAAAATCGCACTGCGCACCGGATTGCCGGTATGCACACCCTCAACGCCCTTGGGCAGATCGGTGGGCCAGGTGCCACAGGCCACCGCATCGACCCGCGCCGCAAAAAGCCGGTTCACCCGGCCCAGCACGCCGTTTTGTTCATGAATAACCTTGGGCAGTTTCAACATCACCGCCGCAATCAGCGCAGGCACCGAAGGATAGCCGCCAAACCCGACAACAACCGCGGGCCGGTCGGCCAGCATCGCCCGCCGTGCGGCGGCCCCGCCTGCCAAAATCCGAAACGGAGCGGCCAGTTTCGCCAATATACCGCCGCGCGCAAAGGTGGCCGATTGCACCTGTCGGATTTCAACCGCGTCGGGGAAACCGCCGGTGTACCGCGCGCCGCGTGCATCGGTGGAAAGCTGCACCCGCCACCCCTGGGCCAGCATCGCCTCGGCCAGGGCTTGGGCGGGAAACATATGGCCGCCGGTCCCCCCGGCGGCGATCACAATCAACGGTCCGGTCATATCACCGCCCCCGCGAGATCAGGATATCGCCGATTTCACCCTGGGGCCGGGTGCGGGTAAAGGCCAAGAGCATGCCAACCGCAATACCCCCGGCAATCAACGACGACCCGCCATAAGACACAAACGGCAATGTCATGCCCTTGGCCGGAAGCAGCCGCACCGCCACGCCCATATTAATCATCGCCTGCACCCCGAACGCACAGGCCAGGCCGGTGCCGGCAAGCCGGATAAACGGATCACGTTCGCGCATCAGCCGGATCAGGCTGCGCACAACAATCGTGGCATAAAGGCCGATGATGCACAGCACCAGCAACAGGCCATATTCCTCGGCGGCGACAGCGATGATAAAATCGGTATGGGCATCGGGAAGTGACCATTTCACCTCGCCCTCGCCCACGCCGACACCCAAAAACCCGCCCTCGCGGATGGCATTGGTCGCATAGCCCAACTGTGTTGTTGGGTCGAGATCGGCAGATAGAAAGCCATCAATCCGCCGGGCAAAGTGTTCAGAATTGCTATAGGCGATCGAGCCGGCAAACACGACCGCGCAGGCCAGCGCGATCAGGATGAAAATCGGCGCACCGGCCACAAAATACATCACGCCCCAGGAAAACAAGACCAGACTGGCCTGGCCAAAATCGGGCTGCCCCGCCAGAAATGCCACGACAGTCAGGCACAGCACCAAGGAAAATGTGCGCCCCGGCGGGCCGCCCACCTCGTAACTGGCGGCAAGCATCCAGGCGGCCACGACGATAAAACCGGGTTTCAGAAACTCGGACGGTTGCACCGATGCAAAGCCCAGCGAATACCAACGCACCGCCCCTTTGCCAAAGTCCGTGCCAAAAAATGGCAACATCACCAACGCCGCGAAAGACGCCAGAAACCCCAGCACGGCCAACCGGCGCACCAGTTGCGGCGACATCAGCGTGGTGATCCACAGCGCAATCAACGCCGCGCCGCCAAAAATCGCCTGACGTTTTACATAGTGAAACGGTTCAAACCCGTTGCGCGCGGCCAAGGGCGGAGATGAGGCAAGCCCCAGCAACAGCCCGATCCCGAACAAGATCAGGATGCAAGACAAGGACCACCGATCAATCGTGTTCCACCACCGCGGCAGAATCGGTTCGCCGCTTTGCACGGGAACCGTGCCATATACCATTTCCGTCATCGGATGTGCCGCCTACTGCCTCGAAATACGCCCGTTTGCCGGGTCTGAATGAAATGCTAACTCACTTTAGCATTCCATGCCAGCGTTTTGCGCGCGCGCTGCCCTCTTGCGTTGGGCGTGGCTTCGTGGTGACAGGGGGAATGATTTCGTATGATACAGTAATCTTGGGCGCGGGCGCTGCGGGCATGATGTGCGCGGCACATACGGGCGGGCGTACATTGGTGGTGGATCATGCCAAAAAACCGGGCGAGAAAATTCGCATTTCCGGCGGCGGGCGGTGCAATTTCACCAACATGGGCGCGGGGCCTGAAAATTTCATCTCGGCCAATCCGCATTTCTGCAAATCAGCGTTAAGCCGTTACACCCAATGGGATTTTCTCGATCTGGTGACGGGGCATGACATTCCGTGGCACGAAAAAACCCTGGGTCAGTTGTTTTGTGACCGATCCGCGAAAGATATCATCGCGATGTTGTTGGCCGAAATGCAGGGGGCCGATTTGTGGCTGGAAACTGCGGTGCGCGACGTGTCCCATGATGGCGCCCTGTTCACTGTCGCGCTCGAACGTGACGGGCGGACCGTATCTGTCAGCGCGCGCAATCTGGTATTGGCCACCGGCGGCAAATCGATCCCGAAAATGGGCGCGACCGGGCTGTCGTATCGGTTGGCGCAACAATTCGGTCTGCGCCTGACCGAAACACGCCCGGGCCTGGTGCCGTTCACCTTTGGCGAAGATATGATGGCGGGGCTGAAACCCCTCGCCGGGGTTGCCACCCCCGCGCGCATCACCGCCGGTGCCGCCCGATTTGACGAGGCGATGCTGTTTACCCACCGGGGACTGTCAGGTCCGGCGGTGTTGCAGGCGTCAAGTTATTGGCGCGAGGGGGCGGATATTGCCGTTGATCTGTTTCCTGAGTCAGATCTGTTTGCCACGTTGCGCGCGCGCCGCACCGAAACCGGACGCCGCGCCGTGGCCACCCATCTGGGTGAATTGTTGCCCGGACGCCTGGCCGCCTATCTGGTGAATTTGCACGGTGTGGCCGGGAACCTGGCCGATTGGTCGGATGTGCGGCTGGCCGAACTTTGTGATGCCTTGACCGATTGGCACCTGCGCCCCAGCGGCACCGAAGGGTATCGCACCGCCGAGGTCACCTTGGGCGGGATCGATACCGATGGATTGGACAGCCGCACCATGGCCGCCAAAGCCTTGCCCGGCCTTTATGCGATCGGCGAAGCGGTGGATGTGACCGGGTGGTTGGGGGGCTATAATTTCCAATGGGCGTGGTCATCGGGCTGGGCGGCGGGCACGGCGATTGCGGCGCATAACGGATAGAACGGATTGGGGCGCTGCCCCAAACCCCGGGATATTTTTCGCAAGAAAAAACCAGGGTGGTTTATAATAGGAGAGCGACCTGCGCGACGAAATCGTCGCCGCGTTTTTCGAAGTTTGGGTATTGATCGAAACTGGCGGCGGCGGGGGCCAGCAGGACCGTATCACCCGGCACAGCATCAGCGGCGGCGCGGGCCACGGCAGTGGCCATGGTATCGCAAATTTCATGGGGGGTATCGCCCAGTTGCAGGGCGAAATCCCGCGCCGAGTGGCCGATCAGATAGGCCTTTTTCACCTCGGACAATTGCGGCGCGAGGGCCGTTATGCCGCCATCTTTGCCCAAGCCACCGGCAATCCAGCGGATGTTTTTGAACGCCGACAGCGCCTTTTGTGCGCTGTCCACATTCGTGGCCTTACTATCATTCACGAATCGCACACCGTTTTTTTCGCCCACCATCTGACTGCGGTGGGGCAGGCCCGCAAAGCTGTGCAATGCGGTTTCGACGACGCGCGGCGCAAGGCCGATGGTGCGGGCAACAGCGTAGGCGGCACAAGCGTTTTGGTGATTGTGGCTGCCCGGCAGGCCCGCAATTTCGCGCAAATCAATGCTGCCCACCTGACGGCCCTTGCGCCATTCGCTGAGCTGCCCCTTGCGGGCCTGCACCATCCAACCGGGACCGGTGAGTTTGCGTTCCACCGAAATGCGGATCAGCCGGTCATCGCTGGCGTTTTCCACCAGTTGATTGGCCAGATAGACGCCTTCGGGTTCGTCCACACCGATAATCGCGCGGTCCGGCCCGCCTTCGGCAAACAAACGGCGTTTAGCGGCGAAATATCCGCCCATGCCACCGTGCCGGTCCAGATGATCGGGCGACAGATTGGTAAATACTGCGATATCGGGGGTCAGGGCGCGGGCAAGATCGGTTTGATAACTGGACAGTTCCAACACCACCACTGCCCCATCGCCCGGCGGATCAATATCGAGCACACCGCGCCCGATGTTCCCGGCCAGTTGGCTGGATTTGCCCGACTCGATCAGGATGTGGTGGATTAACGCGGCGGTGGTGGATTTTCCGTTACTGCCCGTCACCGCGACGACGCGGGGCGGGTTTTCGTACTGGTCCCAATCCACATGGGCCAAGCTGCGGAAAAACAGGCCGATGTCATTGTCGACAGGCACGCCCGCCTCCATCGCGCGGGCGATCAGGGGGTTGGGGGCCGGGTAAAGATGCGGGATGCCGGGCGATACGATCAGCGCGCTCACCCCGTCCCAGGCCGCGGCGCGGGTCAGATCGTGCAGCGTCAGGCCCAGTTTTTGCGCATTTTCCCGGGCCTCGGGGCTGTCATCCCAACACAGGGGCGTCGCACCCCCGGCAGCCAGGGCGCGCGCCGTGGCCAGGCCCGAGCGGCCCAGGCCCAACACCGCGACCCGTGTGCCGTCATATCCACGAACCGGTATCATCAGCGCAACTTCAACGTGGCCAGGCCGATCAAGGCAAGGATCAGCGAGATGATCCAGAACCGGATCACGATTTGCGGCTCGGCCCAGCCGCGTTTTTCAAAGTGATGGTGGATTGGTGCCATCAGAAATACCCGTTTGCCGGTGCGTTTGAAATACAGCACCTGAATGATCACACTTAGCGCTTCGACCACGAACAAGCCGCCGACGATGCCCAACACCAATTCGTGTTTGATCGCCACCGCAATCGCGCCCAATGCACCGCCCAACGCCAGCGAGCCGGTATCGCCCATGAACACAGCGGCAGGCGGTGCGTTATACCACAAGAACCCAAGGCCTCCACCGATCAGACCGGCGGTAAAGATCAGCAATTCGCCTGTGCCCGGCACATAATGCACATCAAGATATTCGGTGAAATCGACCCGCCCAACCGCATAGGCAATCACGCCCAGTGTACCGGCGGCAATCATCACCGGCATGATCGCCAGACCATCCAGACCATCGGTCAGGTTTACGGCGTTGGCCGCGCCGACAATCACGAACATCGCAAACGGGATGAACAAGAACCCCATGTACAGCAGCACGTTTTTGAACACCGGAAATGCCAGATTATAAGACAGTTCGGGCGGGTGATGCGCCGCCGCCCAAATCGACGCCGCCGCCGCAATGGCAAACCCAATCGCCAACCGCACCCGGCCCGACAGCCCGGCATGGGTGTTTTTGGTTACCTTGGCGTAATCATCGGCAAACCCGATCAGCCCAAAACCAACCGTCACCAACAGCACCATCCAGACATAGGGGTTATCCCAGCGCGCCCACAGCAGCGTTGACAGGGTCAGCGCCGACAGGATCAGCAGACCGCCCATGGTTGGCGTGCCGGCCTTGGATTCAATATGGCTTTCGGGTCCGTCTTCGCGGATCGGTTGGCCGTTGCGTTGACGGCGGCGCAGAAGATTGATCAGCGGTTTGCCAAAGATGAATCCGAATATCAGCGCGGTGAAAAACGCCGCCCCCGCGCGAAAGGTGATATAGCGGAAAAGGTTGAAAACATCACCACCATCGGAAAATTCGGTCAGCCAATACAGCACTTATTCGTCCTTCGTTTCGACGCGCGACGCGCCTTTTATCGCCGGGGCATGGCCCGACTTTGCGCTGCGATGGCCCAATTTTCGGATCGCGTCAACAACAGCGCTGACCTTGATGCCCTTTGATCCCTTGACCAAAACGATATCCCCGGCATCCACAAGGCTGTGCGCCTTTTCAACCAATCCCTGAGCGTTCAGCATCCAATGGCCCTGCTGTTCCTCTGGCAGGGCATCAAACAGGGGTTTCATACGCGGGCCGACGCAATGCACGATATCGATATCTTGCAGGCTGGGCAGGTCCTTGATCGCCATGTGCAGGGCGTGTTCGGTCGGCCCAAGTTCCAGCATGTCGCCCAGAATGGCAATGCGCCGCCCCTTGGCCACGCGCCCCACGCCTTGGGTTGGCTGACTGGCGGCCAGCACCTCAAGTGCGGCGGCCATTGAGGCGGGGTTGGCATTGAACGCATCATCGATCAATTCAAACGAAAGGGTTTCATCCAGCGAATCCAGTTGGATGGCTTCGCGCGTGCCACGCCCGGCGGGGGGGGACCATTGCGCGATATCACACGCCAGGATTGCCGGATCACACCCCACTGCACAGGCCGCCGCGATCACGCCCAGCGCGTTCATCGCAAAATGCGACCCTTGCGAGTTGATCTTGAACAGGACCGGCTGATCGCCATAGCGCGCCTGAACGACGGTCGTACGATCCCCGACGCTGACCTCGACCAAGCGGTAATCGGCATCAGCGGCGCGTCCAAACCCGATGATCTGCGCGCCGACGTTTCGCGCGGCGTTTTGCAGGATTTCGGTGGTGGGCAGGTCGGTGTTCACGATGGCTTTACCGCCTTCAATGAGGCCCCTGAAAATTGCAGATTTTTCCATGGCGATGCCTTGGATATCATCAAACGCCTCAAGATGGGCGGCAGTAACCGTGGTGATCAAGGCCACATGGGGCGCGGCCATTTTCGCCAGAGGTTCGATTTCGCCGGGGTGGTTCATGCCGATTTCAATGACGGCAAAATCCACATCCTGCGGCATTCGCGCCAAGGTCAGCGGCACGCCCCAATGGTTGTTATAACTGGCTTCGGCCGCGTGGCACGTTCCCTGCCCCGACAGAACCGTGCGCAACATTTCCTTGGCCGAGGTTTTGCCAACCGACCCGGTGACGCCGATCACCTGTGCCCGCGTTCGCGCCCGGGCAAAGCGGCCCAGTTCACCCAGCGCCGCCAGCACATCATCAACCACGATCAATGGCGCTGTCTCGGCAACCCCGTCGGGAATGCGCGACACCAGCGCGGCAGCGGCGCCTTTTTCCAACGCCTGGGCGACGAAATCATGACCATCGCGCAAATCGGTCAGCGCGACAAACAGATCACCGGGTTGCAGCGTGCGTGTGTCAATCGACACGCCCGTGGCATGCCAGCCCGTCGTGCTTTTGCCCCCTGTCGCCGCAACCGCCTCTTTGGCGGTCCAAAGCGCGGTCATGCGACGCGCCCGTCCAGTGCTGCGACGGCAACACTGCTTTGCTCGACGTCATCAAACGGAAACACCGCATCGCCGATGGTCTGGCCCTTTTCATGGCCCTTGCCCGCGATCAACAATGCATCCCCCGGCTGCAACGCATCAACGCCGCGCAATATCGCCTCGGCGCGGTCGCCCACCTCGGTTGCATCAGGGTCAGATTTGAGGATTTCCAACCTTATCGCGGCCGGATCTTCGGATCTGGGGTTGTCATCTGTCACAATTCGAACATCGGCGTGTTGTGCGGCCGCCGCGCCCATCAACGGCCGTTTGCCGGTATCCCGGTCGCCGCCCGCCCCATAAACCACGATCAAACGGCCCATCACATGGGGCCGCAGGTTGGACAATGCGGTGGCCAGGGCATCGGGCGTATGGGCATAATCCACAAATACAGCCGCGCCGTTGTCACGGGTTGCGGCCAACTGCATCCGGCCCGGAACGTTCTGCAAACCCGACAGGGTATCAAACACGCGCCCCGGCTCATCCCCGCAGGCAATCGCCAGACCCGCCGCGGCCAGTACGTTATCGGCCTGAAACCCACCGATCAGACCAAGGCGCACCATATGCGTGCGGCCATTCCACGAAAACCGCAAATCCTGACCGGTAGAGTCAAACCTTTGGTCAAGGATACGCAGCGCTGCGGCGGGCGCACGCCCCACGCGCAACACATCCTGGCCCTGTGCTTCGGCGATGGCGGCCATGTCGGGGCCGCGCGGATCATCAATGTTTATGACCGCCACGGCATCTTCGGACAGGACGCGATTGAACAGTCCGGCCTTTGCCGCGAAATATTCGTCAAACGTTTCGTGATAATCCAGATGATCCTGTGAAAAATTGGTAAATGCCGCCGCAGACAATCGCACGCCGTCCAACCGCCGCTGTGCCAGACCGTGCGATGACGCCTCCATCGCCGCATGGGTAATTCCGGCGTCGGCAATCCGCGCCAGCATCGCGTGCAGCGTGATCGGCTCGGGGGTTGTGTGTTTCAACGGGGCGGTAAACGCGCCTTCAACCCCGGTGGTGCCCAGGTTCACCGCCGCGTGCCCCAACGCGATCCAGATTTGGCGGGTGAAGGTCGCAACCGAGGTTTTGCCATTGGTGCCGGTGGTTGCAACGATGATTTCGGGCTGGCGTTCGCTCCACAAAGCGGCGGCCATGGCCAGGGTTTGGCGCGGATCTTCGGCCACGACCAGGGCGGCGGATGAGCTGGCCAGATCTTCGGCGGCAATGCGCGCGCCTTCGCGGTCGGTCAATATCGCGCTGGCGCCCATCCGAAGGGCATATTGGATGAATTCGCCGCCATGCACCCGGCTGCCTGGCAACGCCGCGAACAGCGCGCCTTCGTGTACCGCGCGGCTGTCGACCACCAGTTCGGTGATTACCGCCTCGCGGCCCAATTGCGCCGTCAGCCCCAGATCGGCCAAGGTTGCCTGTTTGTCGTTTGATCCGCCCGCAGCCATTGAACCGCCCTCATTCTTAGTTTGAGGTGAGTGTTACCGCAGGTACGGTGACCTTTTCAATGATTGGTCGCAGGCCCAGCAAAGGGGCGGTGCGCCGGATCACTTCGGCAGCGACAGGCACGGCGGTCCACCCGGCGGTGCGGCGGGGTTTGTCGGAGGAATTGTCCGACGCTTCGTCCATTGTCACGATCAGGGTGTATTCGGGATCAGAGGCCGGGAAAATCGCGGCAAAGGTGTTCACGTTCTTGTCTTGGTAATAGCCGCCGGTGTGTTTGGGTTTGTTGGCGGTGCCGGTTTTTCCACCCACCTGATATCCGGGCACCTTGCCGAAACTGGCGGTGCCGCGCACCACCACCTGGCGCAACATGTCGCGCGCGGCGGCGGATGTTTTTTTCGAAACGATCCGCGGTCCGGGTGCCACATTTTCGCGTTTCAACAGCGTTGGCTTGACCAAAGTACCGCCGTTCAAAAGCGATGAATAGCCCGCCGCAAGATGCAGCGGAGAGGCCGCGATACCGTGCCCATAAGATGCGGTAATGGTTGTAATTTCGCTCCAATTGCTGGGATACAGCGGTTTGGCGCCCGGGGCTTCGACCAACTCGACCGGTGTGGGGTCAAGAAATCCGAGCGTGCGCAAAAAATCCTTTTGCCGGGCGCCGCCAATCTCCATCGCCATCTTCGCCGTCCCAACGTTGGAGGATTCGACGATCACGTCGGTCACCGACAATTTCGGCCCGTAATTCTTGTTGTCATATTCGCGGATGGTGAATTTGCCCCACCGCATCGGCGCGTTCGCATCGACCATGCTGAGAGGGCCATTCATTCCCAATTCCATGGACTGCGCGGCGGTAAAGATTTTGAAGGTTGACCCCAGCTCATACACCCCCTGCACCGCCCGGTTGAACAGCGGACTGTCGGCGGGATCGCCGCTCAGCGCCGGACGGGGGCGATCATTGGGGTCAAAATCCGGCAGGGATGCCATGGCAACGATTTCACCTGTATGAATATTCATCAGGATTGCCGCCGCGCCCTTGGCGTTCATCAGTTTCATGCCGCCATACAACACTTGGCGCATGGCCGATTGCACCGACAGGTCGATGGATAATTGCAACGGCTTACCGCCATTTGCCGGATCGCGCAGATAGTCATCAAACGCCTTTTCCACCCCCGCCACACCGATCACTTCGGCAGAATGCACGCCTTCGCGCCCAAAACTGGCCCCACCCAAAATATGCGCCGCCAGTTTGCCGTTGGGATACAGGCGCATTTCGCGCGGCCCAAACAACAGGCCCGGATCACCGATATCATGCACAGCCTGTTTTTGCTCTGGGCTCAACTTCTTGCGAATCCACAGGAATTTCCGCTTGCCGGTGAAATCCTCTAGCAGCTTCTTTTCATCGAGATCGGGAAAAATCTGTGCCAGTTCGCGGGCTGCTTTGGGTTTGTCCACCATATCGGGCACTTGGGCGTACAGGGAATGGGTGTACAGATTGGTCGCCAGAATGCGGCCATTTCGGTCGGTGATATCGGCGCGTTGCGCCAGGATATCGGCGCCCAACACTTGGGCGCGCGGTTCTTCCGCCTCGGAGGCCGCCAAAAGCCCCATGCGCGCCCCAACAACGGCAAAAGCACAAAAGAAAAACACCGACAGCACCAACAACCGGCCTTCGGCCTGAAACCGCGAATTGTCGCGCATTTGTTCGTGACGCAGGCGCAGGTTTTCTGCCTCGATCGCATCGGGGTTTTCACCGGTTTCACGGGCGCGCAGGATACGCGCCAAGGGGCGCAGGGGGGTGCGGATCATGGCCGGTCTCCTTGGACAGATACCGAATTATCAACAGGAAGTTCAGGCGCTTGCGGATAGGCAAGCTGATCAACGCGGCCAAACTGTTCGGGGGTCAGGGGCAACAGCGACAGCCGTTCAAAATTCATGTTCACCAGTTCATTCAACCGCTCGGGCCGGTTGAGATAGGCCCATTCAGCCCGCAAAACCGTTAACGCCTCGCGCCGCACGCCAATCTCACGCTGAAGCTGATCAACCTCTTTCAGCGCCTGCTGGGTCTTGTAATTTTCGCTATAGGCCCAGAATGCCAGGGCCATGACCGCCATCGCCGATACAAGATAAAGAATGCTTTTCACGCTCGGATGTCCCCCTGATAATCATAACGCGGCAGGCCCAATGTGGCCCGGTCCACCGCGCCCGCCGGGGCATCGGTGCGCACGCCGATGCGCAAACGGGCCGAACGGGCACGCGGATTTTGCCCGAGTTCTTCGTCATCAGGGCCGATGCCTTTGGACAGTTTGTGAAACCTTGGCTGATCGGTCACGACCTCGGGCGCATAGCGGTTGGCATTGCCGCCACCGCCACTGCGCGCGGTGAAAAACCGTTTTACAACGCGGTCTTCCGACGAATGAAAGCTGACAACGGCCAGTTTCCCACCGGGTTTCAACGCCCGTTCGGCCGCCTCAAGCCCGGCGACCAATTGGCCAAATTCGTCGTTCACCGCAATGCGAATGGCCTGAAACGTGCGGGTGGCCGGATGGCTTTGGTTCGGTTTGGCGCGGGGCAGACAGCCCTCGACGATGCGGGCGAGATGGCGGGTGGTTTCAACCCGGCCTTCGGCGCGAATTTTCACAATGGCCCGCGCAATGCGGCGCGCGGCGCGTTCTTCGCCGTAGTGAAACAGGATATCGGACAGTTGTTCTTCTGACGCGTCGTTCACCACATCGGCGGCATTTGGCCCGGTATCGCCCATGCGCATATCCAGCGGGCCGTCTTTCATGAATGAAAACCCACGTTCGGCCAAATCCAACTGCATGGAGCTGACCCCAAGATCAAGCACGACACCATCCAGCGGTTCGCCCGCCAGAACATCCATGTCTGAAAACGTGCCCTGGACCAGGCGCAGCCTGTCGCCATATGAACCGGCCCAATCGCGCGCCATGTCAAACACCATCGGGTCACGATCAACGCCGATCACAACATCCGCACCCTCGTTCAACAACCCCTTGGCATATCCCCCGGCCCCAAACGTGCCATCCAGCCACACACCCGATATCGGCGCGCAGGCCGCAAGCAGCGGGCGCAGCAGGACGGGAATATGGGGGGCATCGGGCGGGGGCGAGGCGACCATGGGTCAGTCCTCATCGCCGGGAAGATAGACCGACGGATCAAGATCGGGATCGAAATCTTCGTCTTCGCGCAACAGGGCGGCGGCGTCTTCGGCATAGGTTTCGGGCTTCCAGATCTGGAAGGTATCGCCATAGCCAACAATCGCGGCGGCCCCGTCAAGCCCCAGCTTCTGTCGCAACTTGGCCGACAAAACGATGCGCCCGGTTTCATCCAGGGTCGCCGTGACCGATTGCGAGGCATAGAGTTTTTGCAACGCGTCGCGTTTTTTCGATCCGCGCGGCATTTTTGAAATCAGTTTGTACAGTTTCATCACATCGGTGACGGGAAACACCTCAAGATAATTCCGCCGATGATCGCCATATACAATGACCATGGTGGCGTTTTTGCCGGGTTCCCATTTGGGATCACCCTCTTCCAAAACGCGACGGAAATCGGCCGGTATCGACAAGCGGGCTTTGCTGTCGATCTTGTTTTCGTGTTCGCCGATGAACACATCAAACACGTGCCGTTTCCTCTTTGTCCCTGCCCAGATGTGGTGTAAGATGACCCGTGAAACGGAAAACGGCGGACCGTACTGCTGCCACTGTACGGTCCGCCGCCCTCTACCCGTTTCCGGGGTTGTCCGACTGCACGCGCCACCTGGGGGGATGTCTGCTCGCCCGCGCGCCGGATTCTATGTGCCCGTTGACCGGACTATGTGTCGAAGAAAGTAGTGTGCCTGTATGAAGCTAAGCCTCTGTTTTTATTGGTGCGGTTGAAGATCTTTGGTGTCTCTCTCCGCCTGCTCTTCGATGAGACAGGGATGCCATGGGAAACCATGGGACGCAATATAAAAGTTATCCCCATCCGCCCTATTGGCGCTTGACCTGTGGCGGGTTTGACACGTTTTAAGGTTAAATTTACACAACCTAGGCGAAACTGACTCAAGCAAACACTAGATGTAGTGTCAGAATTTTTACCCTGAATCCATGCAATATGCATTTCCGAGCGAGGCCGTTCGCCCCAGGTTCATCGAATCTGTGAGGGCGCTGTGAAAGGCGGGCCGATTCTTGTGGGTTCGATTCGGCGATTCCCAGAATCGCGGCGGATTTTGCGGGCACGACCGGCGACTCTGATCGCCAATCCCAAATTCATCCCGCCACTGGCCCATGATTTCCCATGCAGCCCATGAATTCCCATATCGGGTTCAGACCACGCCCTGTTCGATCAGGCCTGCGGCCAACGCGCGATACGCTTTGGCCGCTTCGGTTTCGCCCAGGGCGATCGGGGCGCCCGCGTCGGCGGCCAACCGCACATCAAGGTTCAAGGGCAGCTCGCCCAGAAACGGCAATCCCAACGCTGCTGCCTCGGCGCGCACACCGCCGTGACCAAAGATATGGGATTGCCCCCCACAATGGGGGCAGACAAAGACCGACATATTTTCGATCAGCCCCAACACCGGCGTTTTCATCGTCGCGAACATGTCCAACGCCTTGCGCGCATCCAGAAGGGCCACATCCTGGGGTGTGCTGACCACGATTGCGCCGGTCACGTCATAGCGTTGGCACAGGGTCAGTTGCACATCGCCGGTGCCGGGCGGCAGATCAATCAGCAACGCGTCAAGTTCGCCCCACTCGACCTGCCCCAGCATTTGTTGCAATGCACCCATCAACATCGGACCGCGCCAGATCACCGCCTTGTTCGGATCCAGCATCAGGCCGATCGACATCACCTTCACGCCATGGGCCGTCAAAGGGATGATCGTTTTGCCATCGGGGGACGCCGGGCGCGCATTTACCCCCATCATCCGTGGTTGCGATGGTCCGTGAATATCCGCGTCCAACAGGCCCACGCGCCGCCCTTGCCGCGCCAGCGCCACGGCCAGGTTTGATGAGACAGTTGATTTGCCAACGCCCCCTTTGCCCGATCCGATGGCGATGATGCTTTTGATCCCGTCCAGTTTTTCAACCCCGCCATTGGACGGCGTGGGATGACGCCCCAACTTCAAATCTGGCGGAGCTTTCGGAGTTTCATGGGCCGTCAGAACCACTGACGCCGACGTGACGCCCGGCATTTGCAAGACCAGCTTTTCCGCCGCCTCGCGGACCGGACCCAAACGTGCCGCCATTTCGGCATTTGGCGCTTCGATAACAAACCGGACGGCGCCCTTTTCCACACTCAGCGCGCGCACCATATCTGCCGCTACCAGGGTTTTACCATCAGGAAGTGTCAGGCCGGACAGCTTTTCAAGAACCGCGTCGCGCGTGATGGTCATGGGAACCTCTGCCTAAGTCTGCCCTATACATGCATCATTTGCCATTCACGGCAAGACGGCTTTCCAAAGCGCTATAAATTCCGGCTAACTGCCTGACTTTAGGTCAGTCTTACGTATGCAATTGCTGCATGGCAGCATTGACCACCCAGGCTATTGCGCATCTGCAGCATATGCCTATCTTCAGTCTCAACAACGACGCTAGCGAGCCAACGCTAAAACCAGATGAGGTAGAGACATGGCTTTTGTGACAAATACCCGCGGCACAGTCCGCACCGACATTTTCGCCCGCTTGTCCGCATTCTTCGCAAACGCGAGTGACCGGATGGAGCAATATCGCGTTTATCGCCGCACCATGGATGAGCTGCAAGGTTTGTCCGATCGTGAACTGACCGACTTGGGCCTGAACCGGACCATGCTGGCCAGCATCGCACACGAAGCGGCCTATAAAAACGCATAAGGGCGTACCAAGACCAGAGGGCCTCACCTCCTCCCGGGGTCATCTGTTTCTTGCGGCGACATTCACCTCCTCCCGGATGTCGCCGCTTTTTTACAACCGAGGTTCGGGCTCGATGGCCCCCACCTCAGAAATCGCCGGGTCGTCTCCTCCCATTTGGCCCGAGTGATGAAAGCAGCGGCACCTACCTCCTCCCGGGTGTCGCTGCAGAAATTCGAGGTTTGTCCTCAAACGGATCGCGCCCCCCTCTCCTCCCAGTCCGGGGGTGCGTAAAAAGAAACGGCGGCACCCCCTCCTCCCTGGGTGCCGCCGTTTTCTGTTTTGGGGATCGTGTTATGGAGTGCGGATCAGCGGCCTAAAACGGCACATCCCCTGCCTGGGCGGCATCAATCACAAACCGTGCAACCACCTTTTTGGCGCCCGCCTTGTCAAATTCAATGTCCAGTTTATCGCCCTCAATCGCCATGACGGTGCCATAGCCGAATTTTGTGTGAAATACCCGGTCCCCTTGGGTATGGGCCGACACGGCCGTGGCATCAATCACCATGTTCCGGCTTTCGCGCGGCTGGCCCATGGGGCGGTTTGCGCTGCGGGTTTGCAGGCGTTTCCAGCCGGGCGAATTATACACATTCGCATCGGCCGCCTTTTTATGCAGATCACTTTGGGCGCCCATGGCAATGCTGGGGCTGGCCTGGGCCGCCATGCCGGCCGCACCGTACCCGCCTCCATAAAGGCCAGGCGGGGTCAAGACATCCACATGGGCGGCGGGCAATTCATCAATGAACCGCGATGGCAGCGCCGATTGCCACTGTCCATAGACCCGCCGGTTGGCGGCGAAACTGATCGTGGCCAGACGTTCGGCGCGGGTGATGCCCACATAGGCCAGGCGGCGCTCTTCCTCCAACCCCTTAAGGCCGGATTCGTCCATGCTGCGTTGCGACGGAAACAGCCCGTCTTCCCATCCGGGCAGAAACACCACCGGAAATTCCAGCCCCTTGGCCGCGTGCAGCGTCATGATTGATACTTTTTCACCGGCCTGTTCGCTGCCATTGTCCATGATCAGCGACACGTGTTCCAAAAACCCTTGCAGGTTGTCGAATTGCTCTAACGCTTTGACCAGTTCTTTCAGGTTTTCCAACCGCCCCGGCGCCTCGGGCGTTTTGTCATTTTGCCAATGGGCGACGTATCCCGATTCTTCCAATATCTGTTCGGCCAGTTCGATATGGCTGATCGGGGGCTGGGCCGGGGTTTCAACCTCGATCACATCATCGGCATCGCTGACAAATGTGGGGCGGGTCAGATCGTGCCAGCGCGCGATTGCATCGACCAAAATGCGCAATTGCGCCGCGCCCTTGCCACCGATTCCCTTGTCGGCCAATAAAATCCGCGCGCCATCAACAAGACTGCAACCGTTGTTGCGCGCCGTGATCTGGATATTCTGCTGCGCCTTGTCGCCAAGGCCGCGTTTGGGGGTATTCACGATCCGCTCAAACGCCAAATCATCATCGGGCGACACCGCCAGCCGGAAATAGGCCATAGCATCGCGAATTTCCAACCGTTCATAGAATCGCGGCCCACCAATAACCCGGTAAGGCAGGCCGATGGTTAAAAACCGATCCTCAAAGGCGCGCATCTGGTGCGAGGCGCGCACCAGAATCGCCATATGATCCAGGCTTTGTGGATCGAACCCGCGGGTGCCGCGCTGCAACGATTCGATATCTTCACCGATCCAACGCGCCTCTTCCTCGCCATCCCAATGGCCGATCAGGCGCACCTTTTCGCCGCTCTCTTCGGCGGTCCACAGGGTTTTGCCCAAACGCCCCTGATTGGCGTCAATCACGCCGGAAGCGGCGGCCAGAATATGCGGGGTGCTACGATAATTCTGTTCCAACCGCACCACATGGGCGCCGGGAAAATCCTTTTCAAATCGCAGGATATTGCCCACTTCGGCGCCGCGCCAGCCATAGATCGATTGATCGTCATCGCCCACGCAACAGATATTCTGATGCCCCTGGGCCAATAGGCGCAGCCACATATATTGGGCGACGTTGGTATCTTGATATTCGTCCACCAAGATGAATTTGAACCACCGCTGATATTGTTCCAGCACATCGGGGTGGTCCTGAAAAATCGTGACCACATGAAGCAAAAGATCACCGAAATCGGTGGCGTTCAGGGTTTTCAGGCGCTGTTGGTAATGATCATACAGCTCGGTGCCGCGATTGTTGAACGCGCTCGCCTCGGATGCGGGCACCTTGGCCGGGGTCCAGGCGCGGTTCTTCCAATTGTCGATGATTCCGGCCAATTGCCGGGCGGGCCAGCGTTTTTCATCAATATTCTCGGCCACGATCAGCTGTTTCAACAACCGAATCTGATCGTCAGTGTCGAGAATCGTAAAGTTTGATTTCAACCCCACCAATTCACTGTGACGGCGCAGAAGTTTGACGCAGATGGCATGAAATGTGCCCAGCCATGGCATGCCTTCAACCGTCTGACCCAACAACCGCCCCACACGTTCCTTCATTTCGCGCGCGGCCTTGTTGGTGAATGTCACCGCCAATACCTCATTCGGGCGGGCGCGCCCGGTCATCATAAGATGGGCGATCCGCGCGGTCAGCGCCTTGGTTTTTCCGGTGCCCGCCCCCGCAAGCATCAACACCGGGCCATCCAGTGTTTCGACCGCCTGGCGCTGTGCGGGGTTCAGATCATCAAGATATGGTACGGGTCGCGCGCGCATCGCCTGTTGGCTTAGCGGCACGGCGGCGTCAAATGCATCGGCTTCGTCAAAACTGCTCATGCCATGACTATAGTATACCCACCCCACAAGGAAAAGGACTGTTCGCTAAATGTTCTGCGCCTTTTTCGATTCTGCACCGCCCAGGGGGCCGGGCAGCCCGGCGCATTGAAAAAACGCTTTCACACGACTGGCATACGTTTATGCTGCGCCTGCAAAGCGAGGAGCCCAAAACATGGCCGAATTCCAGAAGATCCTGATCGCCAATCGTGGCGAAATTGCCATCCGTGTGATGCGCGCCGCCAATGAATTGGGCAAACGCACCGTCGCGGTTTACGCCGAGGAAGATAAACTGTCGCTGCACCGGTTCAAGGCCGATGAGGCGTATCGCATCGGCGAAGGGCTGGGGCCGGTCGCGGCCTATCTTTCGATTGATGAAATCATCCGTGTCGCCAAAATGTCGGGCGCCGATGCCATTCATCCCGGTTATGGCCTGCTGTCGGAAAACCCCGATTTTGTCGATGCCTGTGTTGCAAATGGCATCACGTTCATCGGGCCAAAGGCCGAAACCATGCGCGCCCTGGGCGACAAGGCCAGCGCGCGCCGCGTGGCGATTGCCGCCGGTGTGCCGGTTATTCCCGCCACCGAAGTGTTGGGCGAGGATATGGCGGAAATCGCCAAACAGGCCGATGAGGTCGGGTATCCCCTGATGCTCAAGGCATCCTGGGGCGGCGGTGGGCGGGGTATGCGCCCGATCAATGGCCCCGAGGAGTTGGAAGAAAAAGTACGCGAAGGACGCCGCGAGGCCGAGGCCGCCTTTGGCAATGGTGAGGGGTATCTGGAAAAGATGATCCTGCGCGCGCGCCATGTCGAAGTACAAATTCTGGGCGATCAGCACGGCACGATCTATCATTTGTGGGAGCGGGATTGTTCCGTGCAACGGCGCAACCAAAAGGTGGTTGAACGCGCCCCTGCCCCATATCTGACCGCCGCACAGCGTGAAAAGCTGTGCAGTCTGGGCAAAAAGGTATGCGAACACGTCAATTACGAATGCGCCGGAACCGTCGAATTCCTGATGGATATGGACAGCGGCGAGTTTTACTTTATCGAGGTTAACCCCCGCGTTCAGGTTGAACATACCGTGACCGAAGAGGTCACCGGGATCGACATCGTGCGCGCCCAGATCATGATCGCCGAGGGAAAATCATTGGTCGAGGCGACAGGCACCGCGTCGCAATATGATGTGGTTTTGCGCGGTCACGCGATTCAGTGCCGGATCACCACCGAAGACCCGACAAACAATTTCATCCCCGATTATGGCCGCATCACCACCTATCGCAGTGCCACGGGCATGGGCATTCGCCTGGATGGCGGCACCGCCTATGCCGGCGCCGTGATCACCCGGTATTACGACAGCCTGTTGGAAAAGGTCACCGCCTGGGCCCCCACCCCCGAAGCGGCCATCGCCCGGATGGATCGCGCGTTGCGCGAATTTCGTATTCGCGGCGTCAGCACCAACATTGCCTTTGTTGAAAACCTGCTGAAACATCCGACGTTCCTGAATTACGAATACCACACGAAATTCATCGACCAGACGCCAGAGCTGTTTGAATTTGCAAAACGCCGGGATCGTGCGACGAAAATCCTGACTTATATCGCCGACATCACGATCAACGGGCATCCCGAAACCGAAGGCCGCCCCAAACCGCCGGCCGATGTAAAAACGCCCCGCCCCCCGGCCTTGCGCACCGATTCTCCCACACCGGGCACCCGGCAGATCCTTGAGGAATTCGGCCCCCAGGCCGTGGCCGATTGGATGGGCGATCAAAAACAACTGTTGATCACCGACACCACCATGCGCGACGGGCATCAATCGCTGTTGGCCACACGGATGCGCAGCATCGATATGATTAAGGTGGCACCGGCCTATGCCGCCAACCTGCCGCAACTGTTCAGCGTTGAATGTTGGGGCGGTGCCACGTTTGATGTGGCCTATCGGTTCTTGCAGGAATGCCCGTGGCAACGCCTGCGCGATATTCGCGCGGCCATGCCCAACCTGATGACGCAAATGTTGCTGCGGGCCTCAAACGGGGTCGGGTACACGAATTATCCCGACAATGTTGTGCAAAGTTTCATTGCCCAGGCGGCACAATCGGGCGTTGATGTGTTCCGGGTGTTTGATTCGCTGAACTGGGTTGAAAACATGCGCGTCGCCATGGACGCAGTGATTGCCGCGAACAAGGTGTGCGAAGGCACGATTTGTTACACCGGCGATCTGCTGAACCCCGAGCGCAGCAAGTATGATTTGAAATATTACATCGGCATGGGCCAAGAGCTGAAAGCGGCAGGCGCCCATGTTCTGGGTCTGAAAGACATGGCCGGATTGTTGAAACCGGTTCAGGCCAAGATGCTGATCAAGGCGCTGAAGGAAGAAGTCGGTCTGCCGATCCATTTCCATACCCATGACACGGCGGGCATTGCCTGTGCCACGATCCTGGCCGCGGCCGAGGCCGGGGTGGATGCGGTGGATTGCGCCATGGATTCCCTGTCGGGCAACACATCGCAGGCGACATTCGGCACCATTATCGAGGCGCTGGCCCACACCGACCGGGAAACCGGCATTGACATCAGCGCCGTGCGCGAGATTTCGAACTACTTTGAGGCCGTGCGCGCACATTATGCCGCGTTTGAATCGGGCATGCAGGCCCCCGCCTCAGAGGTGTATTTGCATGAAATGCCCGGTGGTCAGTTCACCAACCTCAAGGCGCAAGCGCGATCCCTGGGGTTGGAAGACCGCTGGCACGAGGTGGCGCAAACCTATGCCGATGTGAACCAGATGTTCGGCGATATCGTCAAAGTCACGCCCAGCTCAAAAGTTGTGGGCGATATGGCGTTGATGATGGTGGCCCAGGGGTTGACCCGCGCCGATGTCGAAAGCCCCGACACCGATGTGGCCTTTCCCGACAGCGTGATCGACATGATGCGCGGCAGTCTGGGCCAACCACCGGGCGGGTGGCCCAAAGCGATTTCAAAGAAAATCCTGAAAGACGAAAAACCATTTACCGACCGCCCCGGCAAACATCTGAAACCTGTCGATCTTGAGGCAAAGCGCGCCGAAATCGCCAGCGCAATCGGCGAAGATGTGACCGTGGACGATGAAGATCTGAACGGCTATCTGATGTATCCCAAGGTGTATCTGGATTATCGCCGTCGCAATCTGGAATACGGCCCGGTGCGCACCCTGCCCACTCAAACGTTTTTTTACGGGATGGAAGCGGGCGAAGAAATCACCGCCGAAATCGATCCGGGCAAGACATTGGAAATCCGTTGCCAGGCGATTGGCGAAACCGATGATACGGGCGATGCCAGGTTGTTCTTTGAAATCAACGGCCAACCCCGCCTGATCCGCGTGCCCAACCGCAAGGTTGCCGGCACCGCAGAAAAGCGCCCCAAGGCCGAATTGGGCAACCCAAACCACATCGGCGCGCCGATGCCCGGCGTGGTGGCGACCGTGGCGGCTCAGGTAGGGAAAAAGGTGAAAGAGGGCGATTTGTTGCTAACCATCGAAGCGATGAAAATGGAAACCGGCATTCACGCCGAACGCGCCGCAACGATCAAGGCCGTTCATGTAAGCACCGGGGCGCAGATCGACGCCAAGGATTTGTTGATCGAATTTGAATGACATCATCACGGATCCGGGGCAATTCACCATCGCCCCGCCATCCCGATAACCCCGTCACTCAATCAACGCGCCGCCCTGCTCGCAAAGTCGGTAACCGCTGCTTCGGGTTATGATATCAAAGTGCAGGTGATTGTCATGCTGTGCGTTCGATCCGGGCCCCAGGACCGTCGAAAAATCAAGACAGGCAGACGCCCTGACTGCATCCTGAAAACTTTCGGCAAGTGTGCCTTGTGCTTCGCGGGGTTCTATCGCGATTGGGCGACCTTTCGAAAACCGAAATCCCATCACATCAAAAGCATTTCCAAAAGCATGTTCTGACAGCTTTCCATCGGGCTGATTGTTGCGGCGACGACAAATGTAGCCAGATCCATTTTCGATTGCAGTCAGCGCACCGCGATCATCCAGTCGGCGCGCGGCGGGAAGAACGAAATCGCGGGTCCACTTTGCCAACGCCTGGGCCGTTGGGCAGCGTAAGATGGAGACCGGCTCAATCGCGACGCCGGGCGCGATTGCGCTGATGCTCAGGGGGCGCAGGATTCCGCAATCGGGGTCATTGTCGGGCACAATTGGATCGGTTTCCTCATAAACGACACCCATCGCGTCAAGCGTTGCAAGGCAGGCCGCATAGGCCGCGTCGTCAAGGCGCAAGATATCCCGTGTGCCCGGTCCGGGTTGGGGCGCCGCACGTTCAACCACGTGTATGTCAGATGGGGCGGTGCCGGTCGCGCCCTTTTCGGTTGGCCGCTGCTCGGGGATAGGTGATGTATCCGGCGCCGCCCCTTGTGCCACCACCGGGACCGCGGCAAGCATCAACAGTGCGATAATCCGCATCATTCCACGAATTCCACTGTCACACCTTCCTTGACCATATAGGCCAATTCTTCAACGTCCCAGTTTGTGAACCGGACGCATCCATGGCTTTCGTTCTGAAACAATGCGGCCGGCGTATCGGTGCCATGCAGCCCATAAGTGGGTTTGGAGAGATCAATCCAGACTGATCCGACAGGCCCATTTGGCCCCGGCGGCAATATCAGGGCCTCGTCAACGCCATCTGCAACGAAATTGACATCCGGCCGATAGGTATAGGTCGGGTCCATCGCCACGGCGACCACCTCAACCACCCCTTCTGGCGATGGCGTGTCCTCTGATCCGATTGCGACCGGGTAATTTGAAACCATATTGCCATTGGCATCAAACGTAACCGCGCGGTTGCTGGATTTGCGTATTTCTATCCGTGCGACGTCTGCCTCCATCCGCTCGCCGGGATCGGCGACTGTAATTGTCTCGCCCACGGTAAATGTTGCCCCTGTATTCAGGGTCGTAAGAAAATCCTCATCCATGTGAAACCGTTCTGCCAAACGCTCGCTTACCCGAACATAGCCCAGATGATCCATCTCGGCCTTGTCCCGCACATTATCGGGAATGGAGGTGACGAGGCCGGACACGTCGTCTTCGGTAATTTCATAGGACATCAAGACAGAATAAACGCCATTGCCCCCCAATGCGGTCCAAACTTCGGCATCCAGAATGCCATCAACGTGCAAACCTTCGCGCGCCTCGAAACCCCGTAGCGCGCTTTCGCTCATGCCGCCCTTGTACCCGTCGATTATGCCCGGTGAAACGCCTGCACGATCCAAAAGAACCTGCAACTTTACGGTCAGGCCCGACTGCCCTTCGGGCAGCGCCCCGCCATCATAGGCTGCCGTTTCGATCGCATCGGGTGTCAGGGCGGTTGCTTGGCCGGATATCAGAATCAGGGCAAAAGATAAAATAGCACGCATTGGCGAACCTCTTGTTGTGTCCTGCCTAACGCGGCACCGACACTTTGGTTCATAAAACGCCGCGTATAACAACATCGCGTGCGAGGTTTCGGCAGGTTTGAAACCACCGTTGGAACCCCGGCCACCCTGCCCCACACTACGCCAGTCGTGAACGACAAAAGGCCGCCCTAGAGCGACCTTTTCGTGAACCACATGGGGTGTGTGGCCTAATTGGAGCGGGCGAGGCGATTCGAACGCCCGACCCTAACCTTGGCAAGGTTATGCTCTACCCCTGAGCTACGCCCGCTTCCTTAGTACGGACGAGATACTCAAGCGGGCCGGTGGCTGCAAGGGGAAAATCCGTGTTGATCAAAAATTTTTGCGCCACGTGCGTCAGATCGGGAAGTTTCAACAGGGGGTCAGATCCGACCAAGGGCGCATTTGCCAAAATATACCGCTATTTCAATTGCCGCTGGGCCATTCTTGGTTCTATCCTTGGCGCAAAACGGGGGGCGGTATGCAGACATCATCGGTGCGGTTGGGCGTGGATATTGGCGGCACGTTTACGGATGTGGTTCTTGAAACCCCGGATGCGTCGTTTTCAACCAAGGTTCTGACCACCTATGCCGCGCCGGAAAACGCCATTATCGAAGGTATGCACCAGGTCTGCGCCAAGGCGGGACTGAGCGCGGCGGCAATTGGCCAGATCATCCATGGCACCACCCTGGCCACCAATGCATTGATCGAACGGCGCGGCGCCAAAACCGCGCTGATCACCACCCAAGGGTTTCGCGATGTCATCGAAATGCGCACCGAATCGCGGTTTGAACAATACGATCTGAACCTGACCCTGCCCGAACCGCTGCTGCCCCGTCAGATGCGATATCCTGTGGCCGAGCGTGTGGATGCGACGGGCGACGTGCTGATCCCGCTGGACCGGGCCGAAGTGGAAGCCATCGTCGACCAGATCAAACAGGCCGGGTATGACAGCATCGCCGTGGGGCTGATCCATTCCTATCTGAACGACAGTCACGAACGGATGATCCGCGATGTGCTGGCCGAACGGATGCCGGATGCGATGGTGTCGATCTCCTCCGAGGTCTCACCGCAAATGCGCGAATACGAACGGTTCAACACCGTCGTGGCCAATGCCTATATCAAACCTCTGATGAAATCCTATCTTGGCCGCTTGGCTGGGCGGCTGCGTGATGAAGGTGTCGGGTGCAACATTTTCCTGATGCATTCGGGGGGCGGCATCATCTCGCTTGAAAATGCCGCCGAATTTCCGGTGCGCCTGGTTGAATCCGGCCCGGCGGGGGGCGCGGTGTTTGCCGCCCATATCGCCGCGCGCTATGGGTTGGACAAGGTTTTGTCGTTTGACATGGGCGGTACCACGGCCAAGATTTGCCTGATCAAAAACCAAACCCCGAAAACCGCGCGGGTGTTTGAAGTGGCGCGCAGCTATCGGTTTAAAAAGGGATCGGGGATGCCGATTTCGATTCCGGTGATTGATATGGTCGAAATCGGCGCAGGGGGCGGCAGCCTGGCCCATATCGACAGTATGCGCCAGATCCGCGTCGGGCCGGAGAGTGCCGGATCGGAACCCGGCCCCGCCTGTTATGGGCGGGGCGGGGCAAAACCGGCGGTGACCGACGCCGATCTGGTTTTGGGGCGACTTGACCCCGATGTGTTTGCTGGGGGCGCATTTTCACTAAGCCGCACGGCCGCGCAAACCGCCCTAAGCACTGTTTTGGGCGATACGTTGGATATGGACGCACCGACCGCCGCCTTTGGCCTGGCCGAAGTTGTGGATGAAAACATGGCCAACGCCGCGCGGGTGCATGCGGTGGAAAACGGCGAAGACCTAAGCGGTTACACGATGATTGCCTTTGGCGGGGCGGCGCCGCTTCATGCTGGGCGGTTGTGTGAAAAGCTGGGCGTTTCGCGCCTGTTGGTGCCGCCGGGGGCCGGTGTTGGCTCAGCCATCGGATTTTTGCGCGCACCGTTCAGTTTTGAGGCGAACCGTTCGGTTTACATGAAACTGTCCCGATTTGACGCAGCCACAATCAAAACCTTGATGGCTGAGTTGCAAAACGAGGCGGCAGGGTTCGTGCGAAATTGCGATGACGCCGCCGAAATCCTGTCAGAGTTCAAAGCCTATATGCGCTATACCGGTCAGGGCTGGGAAATTCCCATCACTCTGACAGCGGATCAGGCCAGCGCGCCCGACGCGGCCACATTCAAACGTCTGTTTGAACAGGATTACGCCAAATTGTTCGGCCGCACGGTGGCGGGGTTGGATATTGAAATCACCGTCTGGTCGGTCAACGCCACCACCCCGCCCGAACAGGTGGCGCGCGTGGCCACGGCCACCGCAACCACCCCTGCCCCAACCACCGGTCAGCGACAGATTTTCGACCCGGCCTTGGGGCGCTATTTCGATGCTGCCGTGGTGGCGCGCGCCGATATGTGCCCCGGCATGATGGTTCAAGGCCCCGCCGCAATCACCGAAGATGAAACGACAATCATTGTCCCATCCAGCCGGGTGGCGATTTGCCAGCCAGACGGGTGTATCGACGTTGTGGAAAAGGATTGAACCGATGACTGAACATTCAACCGTCGCCTATCAGGTGATGTGGAACCGGCTGATTTCGGTGGTCGAGGAACAGGCCCAAGCCTTGGTGCGCACCGCGTTTTCCACATCGGTGCGCGAGGCGGGCGATTTGTCGGCGGGCGTCTATGACACCCACGGGCAAATGTTGGCCCAGGCGGTCACCGGCACGCCCGGCCATGTGAATGCCATGGCCGATGCGGTGGCGCATTTCATCCGCCGCATTGGCCGCGACACCATCGCCGAGGGCGATATTTACCTGACCAATGACCCGTGGGAGGGGACGGGCCATTTGCACGACATCACCATGGTCACCCCATCGTTTCATAAGGGGGCTTTGGTTGGGTTTTTCGCCTGTACCGCCCATGTGGTTGATATTGGCGGGCGCGGTTTGGGCGCGGATGCGGCCAGCGTGTATGAAGAAGGGCTGTATCTGCCGATCATGCGGTTTGCCGCCAAAGGCACGGTCGATCAAACCCTGATTCAGATCGTGCGCGGCAATGTGCGCGAGCCGGATCAATTGATCGGCGATCTTTATGCGCTGGCCAGTTGCAATGACATCGGCCATCGCCGCCTGATCGACATGATGACGGAATTCCAGCTCGACTCGCTCGATGGAATCGCCGCGTTCATCCTGGAAAATTCGCGCCGCGCCACGTTGGACCGTATCGCCGCCCTGCCCCGGCAATCGGCCACCGGGGAAATGACCGTTGATGGGTTTGCCACCCCGATCACACTCAAGGTCACGCTGACCATTCACGAAGACCGGATCGTTTCGGATTTCACCGGCTCATCGGCGGTGGACCCGAAAGGCATCAATTGCCCACTGGTCTATGCCAAGGCCTATGCCTGTTATGCGCTGAAATGCGCCATCGCGCCCGATATTCCCAACAATGCTGCCTCGCTTGCGCCGTTTGAAATTACCGCACCCGAAAACACCATTGTCAACGCGTTGCACCCCGCGCCGGTGGCCTTGCGCCATATCATCGGCCATTTCGTGCCCGACACTGTGTATGGCGCGCTCGATCAAATTTTGCCCGGTTTGGTGCCTGCCGAAGGGGCCGGATGCCTGTGCAACTTTCAACTCAGCCTGCGCCCCACCGCCGATGCCCCGCCCGGCGCGATCCGTGCCGAGGTGTTGACGTTTAATTCGGGCGGCACCGGCGCGCGGCCTGAATACGATGGGTTGAACGCCACCGCCTTTCCTTCCGGCGTGATGACCATGCCGGTTGAGGCGACAGAACACGCCGGCCCGGTCATCATCTGGCGCAAGGAACTGCGCCCCGATTCAGGCGGTGCAGGCAAACAGCGCGGCGGATTGGGGCAATATATGGTGGTCGGCGCACGCGACGGGCACGAGTTTGATTTCCAGGCGATGCTGGATCGCGTCGATCACCCCGCGCGCGGGCGGCGCGGCGGCGGGCCGGGTGCGCCCACCACGATTGCGCGCGATGATGGCACGGTGATGAACGGCAAAGGCAAACAATTCGTCCCCCACGGGCGGCGGGTGATGATGGCCTTTCCCGGCGGGGCCGGATACGGCGCGCCCGCCGAACGTGACCCGGCCCAAATCAAACGCGATCTGGCGCGCGGGTATATCAGCACAGAGGCGGCAGCGCAGACCTATGGGTTAAGCGCGCAAGACATTGCCAGCGTTGAAGCCGCCGTGCGCCGGGGCGATCCCGTATAGGGCGCACAGTCTTTGACACGCTCCGCAGGATGGTAAAGAGTTTGAAAAATGAACCACACGCCAACACATCAGACCTATGACATCGTCATCATCGGCGGCGGCATCATGGGCGCCGCGACCGCCTGGTTTTTGACCGAGCAGCCCGATTTTGATGGCCGGGTCTTGGTGGTTGAGCGTGATCCGAGTTACGAATTCGCCTCAACCACCCACACCAACAGCTGTATGCGGCAACAGTTTTCAACCGAATTGAACGTGCGTGTGTCGCAATTTGCCGCCGATTTCGTGAAAAACCTGCGCCGGTATATGGGCGATGATCCGCGCGTGCCCGACCTGACAATCCGCAGCTTTGGCTATCTTTATCTGGCCGATAGCGATGATTTTGCCAACACATTGCGCGCCAATCAAAAGGTGCAACTGGCCGCCGGGGCCGCGACCCGGCTGCTTACCCCTGATCAGATCGCGTCGGAATATCCGTTTTATAACGTCGATGACATCATGCTGGGGTCGATCAATACCGTGGATGAGGGGTATTTTGACGGCTCGACCCTGTTTGATTGGTTTCGCCGCAAATCACGCGAACGCGGGGTGGAATATATCCACAACGAGGTGGTCGCCATGGCCCGCAACGCCAACCGGATTGACAGCGTGACGTTGAAATCGGGTGCTGTGGTGGGCTGTGGCCAGGCGGTGAATGCCTCTGGCCCACGCGCAGTGGAAACGGCAAAGATGGCGGGCCTGACCTTGCCGGTTGAGCCGCGCAAACGGTTTACTTGGGTGTTTAGCGCTGAAACTCCGCTGGATCGGGATTTGCCGCTGACCATTGATCCATCGGGCGTGCATGTCCGTGAAAACGGCGGCGGCACCTATATGGCCGGGGGCCACCCCGACCATGACCCAACCGCGCCCTATGACGATTTCACCATGGATCACGGGTTTTGGCAGGATCACGTCTGGCCGATCATCGCCACCCGCATCCCGCAGTTTGAGGCGATAAAGGTGCAAAGCGAATGGGCCGGGCATTATGCCTATAACACGTTGGATCATAACGCGATCATCGGCCCCCACCCCGAGGTTTCGAATTTCCTGTTTCTGAATGGGTTTTCGGGTCACGGGCTGCAACAATCCCCGGCGATGGGGCGCGGCACCGCCGAAATGTTGGTGCATGGACGCTATCAAACGCTTGACCTGACGCCGTTTCATTTTGACCGGATCGCGGCCCAGCGCCCGATTTTGGAACAGGCCGTAATCTGACTGAAAGGCACGATATGAAAAAACTTGTACTGACCGGCGCGGCCGGATCTTTGGGCGGGCATCTGCGCGCGCCGATGGCGGCGATGTGTGACGAATTGATTTCGACCGATATCGTGGAAGAATTGGAGGATCTGCAGCCCAACGAACGCTATGTTCAGGCCGATCTGGCCGATCTTGAGGCGATGATCGATGTCATGGCCGGGGCCGATATGGTGGTGCATATGGGCGCGTTTGTGGATGAGGGACCGTTTGAAAAACTGCTTGGGCCAAATTTTATCGGGGCTTATAATGTATGGGAGGCGGCCTATCGCAACGGGCTGCGCCGGGTGATTTACGGCAGTTCGATTCACGCCGTCGGCATGTACCCCAAAACCCAGGCGATAGATACCGAAGTGCGCCATCGCCCCGATACGTTTTATGGTCTGGCGAAATGTTTTGCCGAGGATCTGGGCAGCATGTATTGGGACAAACGCGGCCTTGAAAGCGTGCATATGCGGATTTTGTCTTGCGCGCCCGTCACCAATGCCCGCGCTTTGGGGTCGTGGCTGTCGTATGATGATATGGTGCGGTTGGTACAAAGCTGTATCACCACGCCGATCACCGGTTTTTCAATCGTTTATGGCGTGTCTGACAATGATCGTGCGCCGGTCGACAATACCAAGGCGCGGTTTCTGGGGTATCGCCCACAAGACAACGCCGAACAATTCGCCGATGAGATTTTGGCAAAAACCGGCCCGCTTGATCCGCAAGATCCGTTTCATGCCTGCCACGGCGGGCCATTTGCCGCCGTGAAATTGGGCGAACCGGCGTCAAGCATCACCAAAGGCGCGGATCAGCCGGAAGAGTAGTGAAACAAAAACGCCGCGTCACATGGCGCGGCGTCTATCTGTTCTTGTCTTTCGTACGGCGGCACCGCTCTGAGCAATAGCGGACATCATCCCACACCTTTTCCCACTTCTTGCGCCATGTGAACGGCTTTTCACATGTTGCGCATATCTTGTGCGGCAGGTTTGATTTTTTAACGGTGCGTGGCATGAACCGAAGTTAAATTCAGATCGCCCAATGGCAAGTGTTATTCAGCGACGGGTGCGCCTGTTTCGGTTGAAACAGCCTCGCCTGTTCGGCTGTCAATTTGCACGGCTGCGCCTTCGGGCTCGCCGCCTTTATAGACTGTCCAGCCGATGAAAGCTGCCAAAATCAGGGCGGCAAATCCGATTGCCGCGCCCATGCCGAAAAGGGCGGGCTTGTGATGTTTCTCTTGTTTTTTTACGTTTGTGTCAGGTGCTGACATGGTGGTCTCCTAACTCTCATTGCTCGGCCATTGATGCCGATGGGTTGTGGACCTAACGTGCAACTCAGCCAAAAGTTCATTTGCCGCTTTTTCGAAAGGCCCCCCATGAAAGACGCCGCACCCCAAACAATTCGCCTAGCCGATTACCGCCCGTTCAGCCATTTGATCGACAGTGTTCACCTGACATTTCGCCTGTCGCCCCGGGCCACGCGGGTGATTTCACGCATTGGCTTTCGGCCCAATCCTGACGCTGACGCCGCGAACACGCTGCGTCTGGATGGTGAAAACCTGACCCTGATCCGCGCCACGATTGACGGCGTGCCGGTGACCCCCGACATCACGCCAACCCACCTGACTTGTGCCGTGCCGGATGGCGCCTTTGTGTGGGAGGCCGAAGTGGAAATCGCCCCTGAAACCAACACCGCGCTTGAGGGGCTGTATATGTCAAACGGCATGTATTGCACCCAATGCGAGGCCGAGGGTTTTCGCAAAATCACCTATTACCCCGACCGCCCCGATGTGATGGCCCCCTTTACAGTACGCATTGAGGGCGACGCACCTGTTTTGCTGTCAAACGGCAATCCCGGTGACAGCGGCGCAGGGTTCGCCGAATGGCACGACCCGTGGCCAAAACCCGCCTATCTGTTTGCCTTGGTTGCGGGCGATCTGGTGGCCCATTCCGGCCAATTCACCACAATGAATGGCGATGAAGTGGCGCTGAACGTCTGGGTGCGCCCCGGCGATGAAGGCAAATGCGATTATGCTTTGGATGCCCTTATTCGCAGCATGAAATGGGATGAACAGGTCTATGGCCGCGCCTATGATCTGTCGGTGTTCAACATCGTTGCGGTTGATGATTTCAACATGGGCGCGATGGAGAATAAGGGGCTTAACATTTTCAATTCAAAGTATGTTCTGGCCAGCCCCGAAACCGCCACCGACCGGGATTATGAATTTATCGAAGGCATCATCGCCCATGAATATTTCCACAATTGGACGGGCAATCGCATCACCTGTCGCGATTGGTTTCAGCTGTGTCTGAAAGAGGGCCTGACCGTGTTTCGCGATCAGCAGTTTTCGGGCGATATGCGCTCGGCTCCGGTAAAACGGATCGAATCGGTGCTTGCCCTGCGCGCGCGCCAGTTCCGCGAAGACAACGGGCCGCTTGCCCATCCGGTGCGCCCCGAAAGCTATATCGAGATTAACAATTTTTACACCGCGACGGTTTATGAAAAAGGGGCCGAATTGATCGGCATGTTGAAACGTCTGGTGGGGGATGATGCCTATGATAACGCCCTGACCCTGTATTTTGATCGCCACGATGGCCAGGCCTGCACGATCGAGGATTGGTTGCAGGTGTTTGAAGATACAACAGGCCGTGACCTGAGCCAGTTCAAACGCTGGTACACCCAGCCGGGCACGCCGCGCCTGAAGGTTGAAGAGAGTTATGAAAACAACCGTCTGACCGTTAAATTGACTCAGCACACACCGCCCACGCCGGGGTATCCCGAAAAGCGGCCACAGGTTATTCCGATTGCCTATGGGTTGATCGGCGAGGATGGCGGCGATCTGATCGGTACGGAAATGTTGGTGATGAACACGGCAGAAACCGAACTGACCTTTGACACCAACGGCACGCGGCCCCTGCTTTCGCTGCTGCGAGGGTTTTCCGCGCCAGTGATCGTCGAACGCAGCCTGACCGCAGAGCAGCGGGCGTTTTTACTGGCCCATGACACCGATTCCTTTAACCGCTGGGAGGCGGGGCGCGCCTTGGCAAAGGATGTGCTGATCGCGATGATCACCGATAATGCCGCCCCTGATCCGGCCTATTTGAACGCGCTTGCCCAAGTCATCGGTGATACCACGCTCGACCCGGCGTTTCGCGCGCTGGCGCTGTCCCTGCCCAGCGAGGATGATCTGGCACAGTCTTTGTTTGATGGCGGCCTCACCCCCGATCCGGCGGCGATCCATCATCAACGGCAACGCTTGACCAAAGAGATCGCCAAGGCCCACGCCGATGCCTTGGCACATACCTATGCCGATTGCGCGCTGTCCGGCCCCTATAGCCCCGATGCCAAGGCGGCGGGACTGCGCGCGTTGCGCATGACCGCCCTTGGGTTTTTGTCGTATCTGGATGATGGGGCGCGGGCGCGCGACCAATTCGCAAGCGCGGACAACATGACCGAAAAACTCGGCGCGTTGTCTACGCTGCTGGCGATTGGCAAGGGCGAAAATGAGGTCGCGGCATTTTACGACGAATGGTCCCATGACCGTTTGGTGATGGACAAATGGTTCATGTTGCAAGCGATGCAGGCTTCGCCGGAAAAGGCGGCAGATGTGGTGCATGCCCTTGGTCAACATGCCGATTTCGATTGGAAAAACCCCAATCGGTTCCGATCGCTGATCGGCGGTTTGGCGGCAAACCATGGTGGGCTGCACCATGTTGGCGGCGCGGCTTATGATCTGATTGCGGATTGGTTGATTCGGCTTGATCCGCTCAATCCGCAAACAACGGCACGGATGACGACGATTTTCGAAACCTGGCGGCGCTATGACCCCGACCGACAGGCATTGATGCGCGCTGCGTTGGAACGGATCAAATCCACACCGAACCTGTCGCGTGATTGTGCCGAAATGGTCGGGCGCATTCTCGGCTGAACAGGCGCCGCCCCTTTTGCAGGATCATTGGGGGCGGCGGCATTCTGGATGATTTCGCAGATCGGGCGGAAATTTGGCGAATCGCCGCCCCCTGCGCCAAAACCGCTCACTTCAGGGCTATTTGCCGTCCGGGCCGGGGCATCGGCCGCGGGCTGCTGTTGATCTGGCAATAGGCCTGACTGCGCAGCCAGTTGGCCATATCCTGACGTTTTGTCGCCGATCGCATTGGCCCCCAATCTGCGGCAACGCCCCCCCATCTGGGCGATTGGGCATGAACCACGCCATCGCGCGGCACGGTGACCGACAGGATGCGAATCGCACAGGCCAGATTGGCCGGCCCACTTTGCAACGCGCCACCTGTGCGCGCCTTGCACCCATAGCCCCGCGCCGTTGCGGGCAGAATTTGCAAAAGACCATACCAGCGCCCGCCGCCGCCCACCGCTTTGGGCTTCCAGGTGCTTTCGTGTTTGGCCAAGGCCGACAAAAGCCCCACCCAAAACGCCCGCCGCACGGGTTTTGATGCTGTTGGATATCCCGGGCACCACTGGCCGATGTCACGCGGCACAATATCCGCAAGCGGCGCACCATGGGATTTAAGCGCGCCAAGGGCGGCACGGGTCCAGACATCGCTTTCGCCACGATGATCCCAGCGGGTCTGGGGAATGAACTCGGGCGTGAACGCGGGGCGGGGCATCGGGCGCAGGCTGCGCTCGGGGCCGGCCATGGCCGGGCCCAGGCCAAGCACTGCCCAAAAAAGCAGGCAGCGTAGGGATTTATAAAGGCAGCCCGGGATCATTTTGGTAGGATGCCAATGCGTCTGGCCCCTTGCAAGATGATTCGCCAACGCGATCAGGACGGTTGGCAGTAACTTTGCTGGCGGGTCCAGGTCTGCATGTCGGCGCGTTTACCGGCACTGTGGAAGGGGCCCCAATCCAACATGCCCCGGCTCACCGTGCCACGTTTGCTGACCTGCGCGGTGGCGATCCGCACGGCACATTGCAGATTCGCAACGCCATCTTTCAATGCATCGCCCGATTTTGCCGCACAGCCATAGCCACGCGCCGTGCGCGGATCAATTTGCACCAGACCAAACCAACGCCCACCACCGCCAACGGCCTGTGGATTCCAGGTGCTTTCATGTTTTGCCAGTGCGCTCAGCAATCCGGCCCAGAATGCGGCGCGGTCTGTCGGCGAAGCCGTGTCGTAACCGGGGCAATATGTGGCAATGTCGCCTGGTGTCAGCGTGTGCAGCCCGGCGGGATTGGCCTGTAGCGCGGCAATCGTCGCTTCGGTCCAGTTCAACGCCTCGGGGCGGTGATCCCAACGCATGGCCGGGCGGGTGTCGGGTTCTTGGGTGGCGGGTGCCTTGGCACCGCATGCGGCAAGCGAAAGTGCCAGCGCAAAAGCGATAGAAATACGTTTCATCATGTTCATTTTGGCAGCACCGGGCGGAAACTGTCCGGCACCGGTGGCATAAAACCCGCGACCCCCTTTTGGCAACGCTGTTGTAAAACGTCGGCGAAAACCCGCGCCCCTTGCGCGCAATCCCGCCCTGACCTAAAACGCAAACGGTCGTTTTTAACACAGGTGCGCCATGCTCGATCTTACGTTTGAAGCCCCCAAGCCCAAGGTCATCTCGGGCGCCCAGCATGATTGGGAGCTGGTGATCGGGCTTGAGGTTCACGCCCAGGTGGCCACAAAGGCGAAACTGTTTTCGGGCGCGTCGACCCAATTTGGGGCGGAACCCAATTCAAACGTGGCATTTGTGGATGCCGGAATGCCGGGCATGTTGCCGGTCATCAACGAAGGCTGCGTGGCGCTGGCGGTGAAAACCGGGCTGGGGTTGAAGGCCGAAATTCATCTGAAATCGGCCTTTGATCGGAAGAATTACTTTTACCCCGACCTGCCTCAAGGATACCAGATTTCGCAACTTTATCATCCGATTGTGGGCGAAGGCGAAGTGATCGTCGATATGGCCCCCGGCGTGGCGCGCCGTGTGCGGATCGAGCGGATTCACCTGGAACAGGACGCCGGTAAATCGATTCACGATATGGACCCGACCATGTCATTTGTCGATCTGAACCGCACCGGCGTGGCCTTGATGGAAATCGTATCACGCCCCGATATTCGCGGCCCCGAAGAGGCGGCCGCCTTTGTCGTGAAGCTGCGCCAGATCATGCGCTATCTCGGCACTTGCGATGGCAACATGCAAAACGGCAATTTGCGGGCCGATGTGAACGTGTCGGTCTGCCGTCCCGGCGATTACGAAAAATACATGGAAACACAGGATTTTTCCCATCTTGGCACCCGCTGTGAAATCAAGAACATGAACTCAATGCGGTTCATCCAGCAGGCGATCGAGGTTGAGGCACGCCGCCAGATTGCCATCATCGAAGATGGCGGCAAGGTGGTGCAGGAAACCCGCCTGTATGATGTGGAAAAGGGTGAAACCCGCTCGATGCGCTCAAAAGAAGAGGCGCATGATTACCGCTATTTCCCCTGCCCCGATCTGTTGCCCCTAGAGATTGAACAGGGGTTCGTCGATGACATCGCCGCGTCCCTTCCCGAACTGCCCGACGAGAAAAAAGCGCGATTCGTGCGTGATTTCGGGATGACAGAATATGACGCCAGCGTTCTGACCGCAGATGTGGAAAATGCCGTTTATTTTGAACAGGTTGCCCAAGGGCGCGATGGTAAACTGGCCGCAAACTGGGTGATTAACGAATTGTTTGGCCGGTTGAAAAAGGATGATCTGGGCATTTCCGACAGCCCGGTGTCGCCCGACCAATTGGGCGGGATCATCACCCTGATCAGCAGCGGCGACATCAGCGGCAAGATCGGCAAGGATTTGTTTGAAATCGTTTACACCGAAGGTGGCGATCCTGCTGAAATTGTTGAACAAAAAGGCATGAAGCAGGTCAACGACACCGGCGCGATCGAGGCGGCAGTTGATCAGATCATCGCCGACAATCCGGCGCAGGTGGAAAAAGCCAAGGTAAACCCAAAGCTGGCGGGCTGGTTCGTGGGCCAGGTGATGAAAGCCACCGGCGGCAAGGCAAATCCGGCGTCGGTGAATCAGATCGTGGCGGCAAAGCTGGGCCTTTGACGGGTGTGACCCCGGCGCGGCGCGCCGTTTCCTGCGCCGCATCTGCCACCTCATCCTACCAAAGCGGCCATATTGATTCGGTGGATTGCGGGATCGGCGGCAATAGCACGCCATCGGCAGACGCTTGGGGCTTTTACACTGCCCCGGGCGTTTGGTATAATGTGCCAAAATCAGAAAGAGCGGGTTATGTTGTCATTTGAATATGTCGTGGTGCCGGCACCAAAGAAAGCGCCCAAGATCAAAGGCGCAAAAACCAACGAAGCGCGGTTTGCCGCCACGCTCAGCGAATTGATGAACGTCTATGGTGCCGAAGGGTGGGAATATATCCGCTCGGACACGCTGCCGTGCGAAGAACGGTCGGGGTTTACCGGCACCAAGACCGTGTTTCAGAACATGTTGGTGTTTCGTCGGGTGCTGGAGGATGGCCACGCGCCCTATGTCCTGCCCGAGCTGGACGATACACCCACCCCAGAGGAATTGGCCAGTGAGCTGAGCGCCGAACCTGCCGAGCCGGAAGAGGCGTACACACCGCCGCCACCCCCGGCCCCGCGTGTTGCCGCGCCCGCGCAACGCGAAGCGGTGGCCGCCCCGGCACCCGCGCCAACACCGGCCCCATCCGTAACGGCACAACACACCGAAACGCCCGTTGCCGCCCCCCAGACGGCGCAAGCGCCCGTGGATCATGGCAAAAGGCCACTTTTCGGCGCAGCACGTGAGGGGGCAACCGGCCCTGCGCCGCGGCTTGGCCCTGCGGGGCCGAACAAATCAGCCCCCCGCTCTGCTGCGGATCGGTTTGAAGGGCGCTAACCCGCCTTGATATCCAACGCCAAGGCGTGGATCTGCCCCATTACATCTGGCCCCAATGCCGCGTGAACCGCGCGGTGGCGGGCCACGCGCGACATCTCGGCAAAGGCGGGTGCGGTGATCGACACGTTAAAGTGGCTTTCGCCGCCTTCCTGAAACCCGGCATGTCCGCGATGCGATTCGCTGTCATCCACCACATCAAGATGTGTGGGCGTGAATGCGGTCTCTAACCGTGTGCGAATCTCGGTGGTCATAGTTCCTTTGGTCACTGACATTTTTCTAAAATCTCCCCTTCCCTCTGTGGCCTAAACCACTAGACTGTGAGGCCCGAGTCGGAAAGGTGCTGATATGGCCAAAAGTGACCCCTTTGGTTTTGATCTCCGCGTTACTGCGGCAAAAAAGAAAAATCCCCGCGGCCGGCGCGGTATGTCGGGGGCGTTTGAAACGTCGACCCGCGTATGCGAACACCCCGGTTGCGAAGAGGGCGGGCAGTATCGCGCGCCCAAATCCCCTGATCATCTGGATGAATACCTGTGGTTTTGCAAAGATCACGTGCGCGAATACAATTTGAAATGGAATTTCTTCAACGGCACCACCGAAGAAGAAATGGAAGCCCAGCTTGACAGTGACCGGGTCTGGAACCGCGAAACCAAACCCTTCAGGAAATCCGAAGAACAGCGCGCCTGGTCGCGCCTGGGCGTGGATGACCCGCATCAGGTGTTGGGTGAAAATGCGACCCGCAATCCGGGCAAATCGGTGACCGGCACACGGCGCCTGCCCCCCACCGAACGGCGCGCCATCGACATTCTCGAGGCCAAGGATCATTGGACAAAACCCGAGATTCGCAAGGCATACAAATCGCTGATCAAGGTGTTGCATCCGGATATGAATGGCGGCGATCGCGGCCACGAAGAACAGTTGCAAGAGGTTGTCTGGGCCTGGGACCAGATCAAGGAAAGCCGCAATTTTACAGGCTGATTTGCGGCAAACCGGCCGAAAAAAAAGTGTTTTCGGCGGCCCGCTTAACCCCCCGGTAATTCTCATGCCCCATGGTCACAACACCGGAGAATTTCCGGGTGTTGTGACAAGGGGCATGTTTTGGCTATTGCGACAAAACCTCTGAATGGGGTGCGCATTTTATTGGCGGAAGACGAACTGTTGATTGCGATGTTTCTGGATCGCGTTCTGACGCAGGCGGGTGCCGATGTGACCCGCGTTGCATCGGTTGCCGAAGGGATCGAACAATCAGACAGCGTCTATGATTGTGCGCTTCTGGATGTTTCTCTCAGCGATGGTGAGGTGTTTCCACTGGCCGACGCGCTGCATACCCGCGGCATTCCTTTGGTGTTTCACACAGGCAACGCCAGCGGATATGACGGTTTGCGGGCCTATGGCGCCCCACCGCGCGCCTTGGAAAAGCCTGCGCACGGGTCCGAAATACTGGCCGCGCTTTGTGCAAGTCTGGCAAACACCCCCGCCCCCCACAGCGCCTGAACCCATGCTGAGGAGCAGTAAAGACAATGAATGTTGCGATACCAAAATTTGCCGAAATGACCCACCAGGATCTGACCGATCGCGCGGCGCTGGCACTGGCGTCGGGTAACATGGGCAGTTTTGAGTGGAACCTTGTCACTGACGAGGTGATCACAGATCAAAAACTGCGCGAATTGTGGCATTTGCCAAACAAGATACTGAGTGGTGCCAAGGTGTTCGAAATGATTGAACCAAAAGATCTGCCTGATCTGAACAAATCCGTCGCACGGGCCCTGAATCACGACGAAGATTACAACGCGACCTTTCGCGTCAATCGCCCCGATGACACAACTGTCTGGGTCTCCGGGCGCGGACGGGTGGTTGAACGGGACCAGTTCGGCAAAGCACTGCGCCTGTTGGGATTGAATTGGGATGTCAGTCAGGCAAAAGATCAGGAAGACAGGCTGATCCATCTGGTGCGTGAAATGAACCATCGCGTAAACAATGCCTTTGCCCTGATCGGTTCGATGCTGATGATCGGGCGCGAAACGGCGCAGGATCTGGATGGGTTCGCCGACATGATGTCAACACAGGTACATGCCCTTGCCGATGCCCATCATCTGGTCGCCGATTTCTTTCTGCATCGCCCCGATTGCAAGGATCGCGTGCGTTTCTCGGCGGTTTTGGACAAGGTGATGCGCAGCTGGCGCGCCGGGCCGCTTGCGTCACGCATTGTCGTTCAGTTGGAGGATGATCCGGATCTAAACCCGCAAAACATCGCGGCCCTTGCCATGGTTTTATATGAACTGACCAGCAATGCGGCAAAATATTCGGTGCTGGGCGCGCAAACCGGACGCCTGAACATCCATGCTCGCCTGAAAACCGATGATGTTCTGCATCTGGACTGGCACGAAACCCTGGATCGCCCGCGCAAAACCCCTGTCGGTGAAATATCCGGCACCGGCTTTGGCGCGATCCTGACAGAACATTGCCTGAGCAAACTGAAGGCATCCAATATTCAGCGCAATTTGCACGATACCGGGTTTCATTTCGCCGTGGATATCCCCGCGCGTCCGCCTGCCTGACCCTTGCTGTTCTTCTCATGCTTCGGTCAGGGCGGCCGTGCCCAATACTTCGCCCGATGGGCCCGCGATGGGCGATCCGCCGGGCGGCTCTTCGCTGATGGCCAAGGTCGCGCCGGGCAGATCAGACTGCAGGTTTTCGGGCACGCGCAGGTCGGCCAGGGTGCCCTCGGGCAACACACCCAATGACACAGGCGCGGGTGGATCGCCGGTAATCACCCACAATTGCAAAACCCGCCCGGCCGGCGCCGCGCCTGCGGCACGTTCAACCCGCAAATCACCAGATTGCGCACTGTAAGACACATTCAGAACCAAAGCGCCCTCTTGCGCCGAAATGCCGGCAAAATATCCAGGTTCAAACGGGGTCGGCAAACGCATATCGGGCAGTTGCACAACCAATGCCACAACCAGCGCCAAAGCCACCGCGCCCCCGCCAAACAACCGCATCGGTGAAAATCTGCGCAAACGTACCGGTTCCGTTGTTATCGGCTGTACCGCCTGCGCCAGCCTTCTGCGCAGGGATTTGGGCGGCGCAACCGGCGTGATCTCACTGCTCAAACCGGCGAAATGGTTTGCCCAGAACGCCAAACGCTGCCGCAACCCGCCTTCAAGCTCAAGGCGCGCCTCAAACGCGGCCCGGTCCTCGGGTGACAACACATGCAGCGCGTATTCCGCCGCCAGCATGTCGTCATTGTGTTCGGGGTCCAATTTCGTCATCGGCTCAGGCACTCTTTTAGGGTTTGCAGACTGCGGCGCAGCCATGTTCGCATGGTATTCAGCGGCACATCATAATGATCGGCCAACTCCTGATAGGTCAGCCCGTCAAGATAGGCGCCGCGCACGGCCCCCGCCCTGTCGGATTGCAGTTCTTTCAGACAGCCCTGCACCCGGGCCGCCTCTGACGCGGCGATGGCAGAGGCTTCCGGTGTCGGGCCCGGGTCGGGCAAAACATCGGCCAAATCCAACGACTCGCCCCGTGTTTTACGCGCCCGCAACCGATCAATCGCGCCGTTGCGGGCAATTGTGATCAACCAGGTCATCGGCGAAAATCCGTTCACCTTATAACGATCAGCATTGCGCCAAATCTTCAGAAACACATCCTGCAGCACATCTTCCGCCTCGGCCTTGTCCCTTAGAACACGTAAGCAGACCCCAAATAGTTTCGCGCCCGTCGCATCATAAAGCGAAAGAAACGCCGCGCGGTCCTGGCGCGCGGTGGCCAAGATCAAATGTTCGATGTCCTCTGGGGTGGTCATGTGTCCTCCGGGGCTACGGGACAGTTAAATCAAAACTCGCGCCCCGTTGCCAGCACCATCACTGAATTCTGGGCCCCTTGCCCTTGCACCCGTTCAGGATATGTTGCACCACCTGATGGATATGGGTGCCCCGCCCGGGTGCCACGCGGAGAGGAAAACAACCATGGCGGACGGCACGATCGACATTAATGCAAAACCCACCGAAGACATTTCGCTGCGCGAAGTGTTCGGCATTGACAGCGATATGAAGGTCAAAGGATTTGCCGACCGATCAGACCGCGTGCCGGAAACCGATTCAACCTACAAGTTCGATCCCGACACGACCCTGGCGATCCTTGCCGGGTTCGCCCACAACCGCCGCGTCATGATCCAAGGGTATCACGGCACCGGCAAATCCACCCATATCGAACAGGTCGCATCGCGCCTGAACTGGCCGTGTGTACGCGTCAACCTTGACAGTCACATCAGCCGGATCGACCTGATCGGCAAAGACGCGATCAAGCTGAAAGACGGCGTGCAGGTCACCGAATTTCAGGAAGGCATTCTGCCCTGGGCCCTGCGCAACCCCACCGCGATCGTGTTTGACGAATACGATGCCGGGCGCGCCGATGTGATGTTCGTGATCCAGCGGGTGCTTGAGGTTGACGGCAAACTCACCCTGCTTGACCAAAACAAGGTGATCACACCCCACCCCTATTTCCGTCTGTTTGCCACCGCCAACACCGTGGGCCTCGGCGATACCACGGGCCTCTATCACGGCACACAGCAAATCAACCAGGGCCAGATGGACCGTTGGTCACTTGTTGCCACGTTGAATTATCTGTCCCATGATGCCGAAGCGGCGATCGTTTTGTCAAAGGTGCCCGCGTACAACACCGAAGCCGGGCGCAAGATCGTAAGCCAAATGGTCACCGTCGCCGATCTGACGCGCACCGCGTTCATGAATGGCGATCTGTCCACCGTCATGTCACCTCGCACGGTGATTGCATGGGGCCAGAACGCCAGCATCTTCCGCGATGTCGGCTATGCCTTCCGCCTGACGTTCCTGAATAAATGTGACGAGCTTGAGCGTGAAACCGTCGCCGAATTCTATCAGCGTTGCTTTGACGAAGAGCTTCCCGAAAGTGCCGCCAGCATCGCACTGGGCTGAAACGTCTGAATTTGGATATTTAGAGCAAGAAAAAACGGAACTGATTTTTTCTTGCTTCAAATATCCCGGGGTCCGGGGCAGCGCCCCGGGTCGCTTGCCAAATCGCGCAAAAGGGTGATCATCGCACCATGGTTCAGAAAAACGACAACCCCGCCGATCCGTTCAAAAAAGCCCTCGCCGAGGCCACCAAAACCATGGCCAACGACAGCGATATGTCGGTGACCTATTCGGTGGATCCGCCAGGCATGACCGACGACTCGGTGCGCCTGCCGCAAATCACCCGGCGCATGACCCGGGATGAGGTGTTATTGGCGCGCGGAACCGCTGATGCCTATGCCCTGCGGCGCCGTCATCACAATGCCAGCACCTTCAACCGTTATGCCCCCCAGGGGCAGATGGCGCGCGATTTGTACGAAGCGATGGAAGAGGCCCGGTGCGAAGCGGTGGGCGCGCGCACCATGCCCGGCACCGCCGGAAACATTGACGCGAAGATCGCCCATGAATCCACCCGCAAAGGGTATGCCCAGATCACCAAAGCCGCCGACGCCCCGCTATCGGTGGCGGCGGGGCATTTGATCAGGCATCTCGCAACCGGGCGCGACCTGCCCGAAGGTGCGGCCAATGTCATGAACCTCTGGCGCGGATTTCTGGAGGAAAAGGCAGGCGGCACACTGGAGGGGTTGCAGGCCACCTTGGCCGATCAGGCCGCATTTGCCCGGTTCACCCGTCAGGTCATCGAAGATTTGGGATATGGCGATCAGTTGGGTGATGATCCCGATGCCGAAGACGACACCGAAGACGAGGCCGAATCCCAGGACGACGATTCTGAAAACCCCGACAGTCAGGATCAGGGCGACGACGACGCCGAAGACAGCGAAGCATCGCCCGAGCAATCCCAAGAGCAGACTCAGGATGCCGCGCAAGCCCAGGTTACGCTGGATGATATGGCCGACACCGAGATGGGCGACGAGGCAGAAATGCCCGACGGCGACGCCCCGTTTGAACCCCCGCCCCCACCGCCCCCGTCGGCGGCCGATCCGAATTATCTGGTCTATCTCAGCACCCATGACGAAGAAATCCGCGCCGAAGATCTGGCCGAACCTGCAGAATTGGAACGCCTGCGCGCCTATCTGGATCAGCAGCTTGAGCCGCTGAAAGGTGCGGTTTCGCGTCTGGCCAACAAATTGCAGCGCCGGTTGCAGGCTCAGCAATCGCGCAGTTGGGAATTTGACCTCGAAGAGGGCACTTTGGATGCCGGGCGTCTGGCCCGCGTGGTGGCAAACCCGACAACACCGTTGTCGTTCAAACGCGAAAAAGACACCGAATTTCGCGATACCTGCGTCACTCTGCTGCTCGACAATTCCGGGTCAATGCGGGGTCGCCCGATTTCGATTGCTGCGATCTGCGCCGATGTTCTGGCGCGCACGTTGGAACGCTGCCAGGTCAAGGTTGAAATTCTGGGCTTTACCACCCGCGCCTGGAAGGGCGGGCAAGCCCGCGAGGCATGGTTGGCCGCCGGACGCCCCACCGCGCCCGGGCGCCTGAACGATCTGCGCCATATCATTTATAAATCCGCCGATGCGCCCTGGCGGCGGGCCCGGCCCAATCTGGGCTTGATGATGAAAGAGGGGCTGTTGAAGGAAAACATCGACGGCGAAGCGTTGGAATGGGCACATCGCCGTCTGTCCTCCCGTCATGAATCCCGCAAGATTCTGATGGTGATTTCCGATGGCGCACCGGTCGATGACAGCACGCTGTCGGTGAACCCGGCGAATTATCTGGAAAAACACCTGCGTGATGTGATTGCCATGGTGGAAAAGAAAAAACAGGTTGAGCTGTTGGCCATCGGCATTGGCCATGATGTGACCCGTTATTACGACCGGGCGGTCACGATCACCGATGTCGAACAATTGGCGGGCGCGATGACTGAGCAACTGGCCTCTTTGTTCGATACGGACCCGCGGGCGCGCGCCCGTGTCATGGGGATGAAACGCGCCAAATGACGCGGCGGCGCCGGTTGGCGGGCCGAGGATTTGGATATTTTTAGCAAGAAAAAGCCGGGGGCGATGTGTGATGTTTCAAAGTTTTGAGATTGCGACATCGCCCGGCACCGGGCCTTCACGGCTATCGTCACTGCGCGCGGAAATGGCGGCAGAAGGGCTGGATGGGTTTCTTGTGCCCCGCGCAGATGCGCACCAGGGCGAATATGTCGCGCCGCGCGACGCGCGCCTGGCCTGGCTGACCGGGTTCACCGGATCGGCCGGATTTTGCGCGGTTTTGGCCGATCAGGCGGGTGTGTTTGTTGATGGCCGTTACCGGGTGCAGGTGCGCCAACAGGTGGCCGATGTGTTCACCCCGGTGGATTGGCCGGAACAACCGCTGTTAGGCTGGCTGGAATCGCGGGTCAAGGCGGAAGGGAAAGTGGGGTTTGATCCATGGTTGCACACCGCCGCCGAAGTGGCCAGTTGGGCCGGTGCCGCCGTTGAGTTTGTGCCGGTTGATAATCTGATTGACCGGATTTGGCCCGATCAACCAGCCCCCCCCTGTGGTACGGCAGAACCCTATCCCGAAGCATTCGCCGGACGCTCATCCTGCGAAAAATGCGCCGATATGGCAGAGATATTGCGCAATTCGGACCACAAGGCGGTGGTTTTGACCCTGCCAGACAGTATTTGTTGGCTGCTTAACCTGCGCGGCCACGATATTGAGCGTAACCCGGTGATGCACGCCTTCGCGATTTTACACGATGACGGCGCAGTGACCCTGTTTGTGGAACCCGCCAAGGTGGCGGAAATCACGTTGGGTGATGCTGTTGCAGTGCGCCCCGTTGCCGAATTTGAAACAGCACTGGCCAACCTGAGCGGCCCGGTACGGTTGGACAAGGCCAGCGTGCCGTTTGCAGTGGCCGAGATTTTGAACAATGCCAATGTCGATGTGGCGTATGAGGGCGACCCCTGTATCATCGCCAAGGCCTGTAAATCCAATGCCGAAATCGCCGCGACCCGCGCCGCACATTTGCGCGATGGCGCCGCGATGTGCGCGTTCTTGCATTGGCTCGCACAGGCCGAAGAACGGGTGATCGCGGGCGAACGGATCAGCGAGATTGATGTGGTCACCGCGTTAGAGGGGTTTCGCCGCGACACAAACCAACTGCGCGATATCAGCTTTGACACGATTGCAGGCGCGGGGCCAAACGGGGCCATCGTGCATTACAAGGTCAATCAGGACAGCAACCGCGATCTGGTGGCGGGCGAATTGTTGTTGGTGGATTCAGGCGGTCAATATCTGGACGGAACCACCGATATTACCCGCACCATGGCGATCGGCACGCCCGATGACATCCAACGGTCGTGTTATACCCGCGTTCTTCAGGGTATGATCGCACTCAGCAGGGCGCGGTGGCCGCGCGGATGTTCGGGGCGCGATCTGGATGCGCTGGCGCGCTTTCCCTTGTGGGTGGCCGGGTTGGATTATGACCATGGTACTGGCCACGGCGTAGGGGTGTATTTATGCGTGCACGAAGGCCCGCAGCGCATTTCGCGCGCCAGCGATGTGCCTTTGCAGCCCGGCATGATCCTGAGCAACGAGCCGGGGTATTACCGCGAGGGTGCGTTTGGCATTCGCATCGAAAACCTGATCGTGGTGCAACAGGCCCCTGCCTTGGGCGACAATCGCGACCAGTTGAGTTTTGAAACGCTGACATGGGTACCGTTTGAGCGGCGGTTGATTGATCTGGCGGCCCTGTCGGGGGATGAGCGTGCCTGGATCAATGCCTATCATGAACAGGTTGCGGCGCGAATCGGGCCGTTGGTAACGGGGGATGTGGCCGATTGGCTGGCCCGGGCAACAGCACCGCTTTAGCGCGGGACATATTGTGCCAATGGAAGTTCGAGATTTGGTGGGCTAAACTCCACCGTCACATCAAGGGAGAGCGGCAGAATGGCCGAGCATATCAAAATAAGACCGGCAGGCGGCACCTGGAGCATTCGCGCGGGCGGCGCCGTGATCGGCGAAACGTCGAACGCAATGGAATTGATTGAAACCGACCTTGCGCCGGTCATTTACATTCCGCGCGCCGATCTGGCCATGGCGTTTCTTGAACCGTCCGACAGCCACACCCATTGCCCGGCCAAGGGCGATGCCAGATATTTTTCCGTGGTCACCAAAAGCGAAACGATCCGCGACGCGGCCTGGAGCTATGAAACACCCGGCGCGGGGTTTGAACCCATTGCCGGGCATCTGGCCTTTGTTGCATCGGAAAAGGTGGCCGTCGAACAAATTTAGCGCTGCGCATGTTCCATGGCGCGGATCAGATCCTGAATCACCGTCTGCGCCCTGGATCGAAACACTATGATGCGGATTTATCGTTTGAAATCTGGGGCATGCTGGCGCTGATCTGGCCCAACAGGGTGCACGCGGTATGGCCCGGATTAAACCTGGCCGGGCGCGTATCAATCGGGCAAGGCCATGCAACGTGCGCAATGGCGCAGATTGAATCGCTTTTGCCTGTCAAGCGGGGCGACCGGAGACAAACCGGAACGGGCAATCGGCCAATACCGCCGCGCCGGTATAGGGAAATTCGCGCAGATCAGCGGCATGACTTAATCCGCATTTCTGTCAAAAAAGTTTGCACGAGCGCTCTGCCTTTGGCAACCTGACCCGAACGCCCCTGACAGTGAAAGTTCTGTTCTCATGCTCAAACCCATTCTCCTTTCGCTTTGCCTGGCTTTGACACTGCCGGGAATGGCCCGCGCGCAGGATGGGGATGCCGCCGCGTTGCTGAGCACTCAGGTAGGTCAGGCGTTTGGCATACCAATGATCAACGGACGGCTGTTGACCAGCACAATCACCGGGAAATCCCAAGAGCATTTGAAAAGAAACCAACGTCAGCCCGATGAATTGGCCAATGCCTTGGCCAAGGGTTGGGGGCTGTTTGGCCAAATGCAGATGTATCGCGGCGCCGAAAACCCTGACAATGGTAGCCTGGAATTGGCCCGATATGTGCTTGATACCCAAGGGCGCATGTATTTCCTGACTCAAATGGGCGTGGCCAACATGGCCCCTGCCGAAAGCGCCGAAAGCTTTGAACGCTGGATGAAGCAACAGGCCGATGAGTTTCATCGCGCCGCGTTTTATAAGAACATGAAGGCGATTTACGGTGCCGGTGGCCCGGTTGTGGGCGAGATCCTGGTCGAGATGCACACGTCCGTTTCGTTTGGAGAAATCAATCCGACGACCGGCGCATTGCAAATCAGAAATATCGCACCGGCATTTCAACGGATCGGCTATTTGCACAATCTCGGATCGTTCCAATATAAAATGGACGATATCGAGCAGAAAACACATTTGAATCTGCCCCCCGCCAACGCCGTTGACATCGTCCGCGCCATGACCAGATCAAAATATGGCGACACTCGCGAGGCGTATCTGGTCATTCGCGGCACTCTCAGCCTTTCGGGCACAGCGCGCGAAGCCAATATTTGGACGCCACAAGAGGTGGTTCTGTATCTTGATCCACTGTTGCAACGGCCCCTGCCCGGTTTTGGATTAAGTGATTTTTATCTCGATCTGGGCATTGCCCGGCGCGCCGCCGAAAAGGCGGCAGTTGAGGCCGCCGAGGCCGCCGCACGCCGCGCCGCCGAAGCGGCGCTAACCGTGGCGACCAACGAAGAAAAGCGCCGGTATGAATTGCAACAGGCGTTTCAGGCGCGCAGCCTTGATATTTTGGGGCTGACCCTGGGCCAGAACGAAGACGCGGCGCGCGCGCTGTTGGCCGATCGTTACCAGCTAAGCACAACCCAAGCCACGCCCGCCCATGATTTAACCACCTGTGGGGTTCTGTTCACCCGGCTAGAGCGGGATTTGCGGGCACAGACCAGCACGCTGAGCCAAAATGCCGGGCGCAGTGATGGCACTTTAACCCCCGAAGATGCCGAACTTATCGCGACCCGCCGCGCCGAACGTTTGGCGAATATGCCGCCTGAATGCCAGATTGACACCGACCCGCTTTCACAAAGCTTTACCGCCAACCGCGCCCATGGCGGCGGCATCACCGATGAAATCCGGGTCTATCTGGGCAAAAACGCTCCGCGCGATGGACAGGTGATCGCGGTGGCGCGGGTGTTGAATTGGAACGGTGCCACGGTGGATGTCATCGCCCAGATGGAGCAGAAATACGGCGCCGCCGGTGCATTCGCGCCCAGCGATACACAGCGGTTTTGGGTTGACGATATCGATGCATTCCTGCGGATGGAACAGGATCGCGATTTTGCCGAAACCTGTGTGCCCCTGCGGCTTTGGCAACAATCAGGCAGTGTTCTGCCCGCCGCCAATGTGGCGCGGGCTTGTGGGGCTTATATCGGGCTTGCGGCGGGGCGCGACAGGGCCGAAATTCAACTGGTGGATGCCACATTCATCAGCGACGCCGCCAAAACCGCGCAGGCCGCTGTTGAGGCCGCCAAAGCCGCACCCGCCGTTGAAATCGAATTTTAACCGTTCATGCAGGTTGTGCAGTGGGGCGGCTCCCTGCCGCAACCATGCCCAGCTTTTTCGCCCGGATCGCGCCAGACAGGCTTCCAACCGCGATTGCCGGTTAACCCCTTTTTAGGCATGGGCAGGGCATTATAGGTCATCACAGGTTCCGAATTGCGGCTATGGTCCGACGCTAAAAAGTCACCGGCAATTTGGCGAGGGGCCAAATGTGTCTACGGATCGCGATAGGCGGCGGCGCGCTGTGACGGGTCCAAAACCGCGGGCGTGACCAATGGCGTTCCGTCGGGATTGAAAAACGGGTGCGGGTACACTGTGCCCGTGGCATAGGCCATGGCGGTACGGCGCAACATGCCCCACGCCATGATCGCCATGCCTCGGTCTTTTGTCGGCGCGCCGGGTTCGCGCAGGGCGTATTTGGTAAACCCGTGGGATTGCACCGGCCCAAGCGCGGCTGGGTCACTGAACACGGGCCGCCAAAATCCGATGAACGGCATTTTTGCCGTGCCAACCGTGTTGGCCAGGGGGCGATTGCAACAGGCCGCATACCATCGGTGCAGCCCTTTTGGCGACAGCCGCAGGCAGGCAATATATTCGCCTCCAAGGTCAATGGTGGCGCGCGATGACAAGGTTTGATAAAGCGCGCTGCCACCGCCCGGCAACAATTGATCAAGTTGGCCCAGATGGCGCGCGGCGGCGCGACAATCGGCGCAATAACAGACCAGATGGCACCCTGCCCCCGGCCCAACGCCGCGCAAATTGCCCTGAACGCGGCCACATTTGCAGCGAAACGATACATCCCTGGCCATCGCTTTCCCCTCTGAATGGCTGCGAATCATCCGAAAACTTGACCTGATGTTAACCGCTCCCGGTTTATACAGAGCGCGGCCTTTGAACAGGCTATGGCAGAATAGGTTCAAATTGTAGTGACATTGTAAACAGTAATAGGCCCGGGCGGAAATCGGTGACAGGCGCGGTTTTATGGCGCGGGTTTGACCCGGTGTCGCCACATTCCTGCCTGAATTGCAGCGCCTTTTAAAAATTATGCGAAATACGACGCGATAAAACCCGGTTCCGGGCCAAATGCGAGGGTAGTGATGTCAATCAAGGTTACTGAAACGCCGGCCATGACCCATCGGTTCGCCCGCGAAGAAGACGGATCCCTGACCGCTTTTGCGCTGCTTCTGTTTATCTGCATGGTAATCATCGGCGGTATTTCGATCGATATCATGGTGTTTGAAAACAACCGCACCCGCCTGCAAAACCTGAGCGATCGTGCCGCGCTGGCCGCCGCCGATCTGGATCAGGACCTGCCCGCGCAACAGATTGTCGCCTCCTATTTCGAAAAAGAAGGGATGGATGCCTATTTAAAAGATGTGCGGGTGACCCAGGGGGTCAACAATCGCACGGTTCACATTGAAACGGAAAAGGTGCAGCGCACCATGTTTCTGAATTTCTGGAACCACACCGGGATTGATACCCTGACGCCCCGTTCGACCTCGGTCGCGACCGAGGCGCGCACCGATCTGGAAATCTCGCTTGTGCTGGATGTGTCCAATTCCATGAATTGGGCCAGTACCGCCGTTGGCAGCACGTCAAAACTGGCCGATATGAAATCGGCCGCCACCCGGTTTGTCGACAAGGTGTACACATCGGGCGATCCGGATCGCATCACCATGAACCTGGTGCCCTATTCCACCCATGTGAACGCGGGCCCTGAAATCATGGATGAACTGGGGGTGAGCCAGAATCACGATTATTCCCACTGTCTGGCGTTTGAAAATGCCGATTTTGACGAAACAGTCATCCGGGCCGATGATGCCTACGGTCACACGATGCATTTCGATCAGTGGTATTCCAACCAAACACCCCAGCTTTATGTTTGCCGCGCCGAGGATGATCAGATCGTCAAACCAGTGATGAGCGACCCTGACGCGATCAAAGGCGCGATCAATGATCTGGTGGCCGATGGCAACACGTCGATCGAGATCGGATTGAAATGGGGCGCCGCGTTTCTGGACCCGAGCGCACGGCGGATCACCACCCGTCTTGCAGATATCGGCGAGGTCGAAGATGCACATCGCGATCGGCCCTATAACTGGAATCGTGGCAACACCGAAAAATTTATCGTGGTTCTGACCGATGGCGTGAACACCACCCAGCAGGAAATCAATCCAGATTATGCCAGCGGCCCGTCGGGCATGTGGCGGTGGACCCCTGCACCGCTGTTGCCGGTGCATTTTTATTCTTGGGACAGCCCGGAAGACGGCGATGAGGACGGCGATGGCATCCATAACGAACGCTATTGGACCCGCGGTTTCACCATACCGCGCAGTGTGACGGGCCTGTCCAGCAATGTCACCATTGCCCGGGGTTGGACCAACGATCCCATTGGTCTGGATCTTTCCCAACTTGAAGTCACGAACGGCAATGCATGGCAGCGTGCGGCACTGAAAAGGGCGCTGGTCAACGCGCTCAGCCCCACAAACCAGCCGCCCGTCGAGTTGGATTATGCCAGCCTGTGGAATGAAATGGCGGTGCGCCACTTTGCCAGCAGTTGGGTGCGCACGCGGCACAATTCGTCCAGGCCGATGAACCAGTTTTATCGCGATGTCTGGCGCGCCGTCGAAGGGCCGACCAAAGATACCCGGCTTTTGACCCTGTGCAACGAATTGCGCGACCAGGGGGCGACGATTTTCACCATCGGCTTTGAAGTCACCAACCATTCGGCCGGTATTATGGGCCAATGCGCGAGTACACCGAATTATTTCATTCGCGTTGTCGGCGATAACCTGGAAGCCGCGTTTGACCAGATTGCCAATACGATTTCCAAACTGAGGCTGACACAATGAAACGGCTTTTCACCCTTTTGCGCCGGTTTCGCCGCGACGAAGACGGCGGGCCAACGATTGAGTTCATTATCCTGGTCACGCCGATCATCTGGATGTTCATGTCCGGGGCCGAGGCCGGCCTTTTGAACATGCGCAGCGTGATGTTGGAGCGTGGCACCGATATTGCCATGCGCGCCGTACGCATCAACCCCAACAGGCCCCCCACCCATGATCAGGTGAAACAACTGATCTGCGATCAGGCGTTGCTGATTCCCGATTGCATGGAAAACCTGCGCGTTGAATTGCGCAATGTCCCCCGCGGCCAGTGGAACACGATTGGCCCGGCTGTCGAATGCCAGGATCGCAGCGATACCATTGCACCGATTACCCGGTTCGTGCCCGGCCAGCCCAGTGCGCTGATGTTGGTGCGCGCCTGCGTCAAGGTGCGCCCAATCTTTCCCACCACCGCTTTGGGTCTGATGTTGCCCAAGGACGGTGCCGGCGATTACGCCGCAATCTCGACCGCCGCCTTTGTCAATGAACCCTGAGTTTAAGGATTATCCCTATGAAACTCTGCCTAAGAAACAGCCTGAGCCGGTTTCGACACGACAGCCAAGGCAGCTATTCTGTCGAGGCGATCCTGATGTTGCCGATGTTGGCCTGGGCCATCCTGGCGATGTACAGCTATTTTGACGGGCTGCGTCTGGCCAATGTGAACGTCAAGGCGGCGCACACGATCAGTGATATCCTGTCGCGCGAAACCGATGAGGTGAATGACGCCTATATCAACGGCGCTGAAAACCTTTTTGGCTTTCTGGTAAACCGCGGATATCAGAAATCGCTGAGGATATCGGTGTTTCGCTTTGACGGGACTGACAATCAGTTCGATCTGATGTGGTCCGAGGGGCGCGGCACCGTTTCGGGATATACCCAGGCAACAGCAGGAAACGCCATTGACCGCCTGCCAGTCACCGCCGATGGCGATACGGTGATCACGGTCGAAACCTGGATGGATTATCGCTCTGCCTTTGTCATGGGCCTGACCGATACGACGCTTTACAACTTTCTGGTAACCAGCCCGCGATTTGCGCCGCAACTTTTGTGGGAAGGTCAGGCCGCTGCCAACACCTGACGGTTTTCGGGTGGCAGAGCCCCAATCCTTGCCCCCGGAAAGAATGGCGGTGCCCATGCCGGGTGCCGCCGTTCCTGTTTTGGCGCAGAAAAATGAGCGGTTCCAATACCCATCAAAAACCTAAAAGATGCCATAAATCGTCGTGAAACGTCTTAATTGCGTCTAAATTCCGACGAACATCTTCGTCACACCTGATCCACGGCGGTGCATGTCCTGCATCCAAGACAACCTTGGGAGTCAGCTTGTGACACATAAAAAAGATCCAGCGAGGCCCGGCAACCGACGCTTGAATATTGCCGGATTTGCCCGCGACGAAGATGGATCGATGATATTGTTTTCGCTGTATCTGTTTATGGCGATCCTGCTTATCGGCGGGATTTCCGTTGATATCATGCGCAACGAATTTTCGCGTTTGGGGCTGCAAAACACCGTGGATACCGCAGTTTTGGCCGCCGCCGATCTGGACCAACGGCTGGATCCCACCGCAGTTGTCGAAGATTATTTCGACAAGGCCGGTTTGCGTGATCACCTGAACAGCACAACAGTGGTCGAAAACATCAATTCGCGCACTGTGACGGCTGACTCGTCCGTCGATGTCAGCACTTTGTTCATGCACACGCTTGGCATTTCGTCCATGCCTGCAAGGGCTTTTGGAACCGCCCACGAAGAAATCAGCGATATCGAAATATCGATGGTTTTGGATATTTCCGGATCAATGGGATCTGATGGGCGTCTGCCCCGGATGAAAAATGCCGCCCGCAGTTTTGTGAACACCGTGTTGTCCGATGAAAGAACCGCAGGCGCAGCAGGCGAAGTTTCACTTTCGATTGTGCCATATTCCACCCAGGTCAACGTGGGCTCTGGCATCGCTGAACAGCTGACACTCGATTACACCCACGATTATTCCCATTGCGTCGATCTTCAGGATGGCGATTACGATCACACCGAGCTGCCGCAGGAAGTCCGCAATCAAACCGGCCATTTCGATCCCTGGACACGCACATCCCCGATCAGCAAACCGGTTTGTCGCAATGATGCGCCGTTTATCGTACAGCCGGTGACCGAAAATCGCAATGCGCTGCTTGCGCAGATCGACGCGCTTGATCCCGATGGAAACACCTCTACTGAAATCGGCGCGAAATGGGGCGCGGCCCTGCTTGATCCGTCGTTTCGCCCCGTGACCCAAGGGTTGGTTGACGCGGGAAAGGTGGACCCCACGTTTGACAATCGCCCCTTCGATTATAATCATCCCAACAGCATGAAAGTGTTGGTGTTGATGACCGATGGCGCCAACACCACCCAATACGAATTGCGCGATGAATTCAGCGGCGGCCTGTCAGATGTCTGGGGTTATCAGGATTCGCGCGGGCGCTGGCGGTTTAGCGTGGATCACCCGGAAAACGGTTGGGAAGACGGCGATTGGACCGCCAATGAACGCTGGTACCTGCCTGCCTCCGACAGCTGGAACAATACCCGCGATGGCGGTGACGCAAACACAAAACAACTGACATATCCCGAACTTTGGGCATCGGCGTCAACGCAATATAACGCTTATTACATGTGGTACCGACAGAACAACAACAGCCAGGTTTATTACGACTGGTACTATGCGCCCTATCGAACAATCAGCGCCCGGACCAAAGATAATCGTCTGGTCGAAATCTGTAACGCGGCCAAGGCCAACGGCATTCTGATCTTTACCGTCGCTTTTGAAATCACCGACGAGGATGCGCGCCTGATGAAACAATGCGCCTCTTCGCCCAATCATTATTTCGACGTCGAAGGTGATGAAATCATCTATGCATTCTCTGCCATCGCCTCGACCATCAACCAACTGAGGCTGATCCAATGATCCAGCGTATGAAAAGGTTTCTGGCCCGCGAAGATGGCATTGCCTCACTCGAATTTTCGCTGATGTTTCCGATTGTCATGGGGATCTTCATGATGTCGGCGGAAATGGGCTCTATCCAACTGCGCCAAGCGATGTTGGAACGTTCAATGGATATCGTGGTGCGTGATCTGCGTCTTGGCAAACCGGAATACCGCGATCCGATCGTGTTGAAACAGGCGGTCTGTGATGAGGCGCTGCTTTTGGGCGATTGCATGGACAACATGAAATTGGAAATGGGCCCGGTCAAAACCCGCGGTTTCAGTTATTGGGAAGGCAACGGCGATTGCGTCGAGCGCAATCAGGTTTCCAACCCGGTGATCAATTTCACCTCGGGGTCAAAAAACGAAATCATGCTGATCCGATTTTGTTACCTGCACGATCCGATCTTTCCGGCAATTGGCCTTGGCGCGATTTTGCCGCCGGTTGTCAATGGCGGGTACAGAATGATGGCATCCACCTTTTTTGTGAATGAGCCGACATGAAAACTCTCACATATATCCAAAAAAAGCTGCGCCTTTTTACTGGCGATGAAAACGGCAGTTATGCGATTGAAACCGCTCTTATTGTTCCGATGTTGTTATGGGGCATGCTGGCCACATATACCTTTGTCGATGGCTACCGCATGCAGGCGCTTAACCTGCGCGCGACCTATACAATCAGCGATCTGCTGACCCGGCAATGGAATCCGGTGGATCAGGATTTCATGACCGGGCTGGGCCGCTATCACGAATTTCTGACCAACGACAGCCATGACACGAAAATGCGCATCACCGTGGTGTATTATCTTTCGGATACGGATGAGCACAAATTGGTCTGGTCCTACAGCAACGATGCGTCAAAACCCAAAACGACCAAGGCCAATCTCAAGCAGTTGAAAGATGCCATTCCGGTTCTGGCCAATGCGGATACGGCAATCATCGTGGAAACCTGGATGGATTATAAACCACCCTTTGCGATTGGTCTGTCGGAAACCGAATTTGCCAACCGTGTCATCACCTCGCCAAGGTTCGTGCCACAGCTGTTGTGGACAGGCAGCACCACATCCTAGGGTTTTTGGCCTCGCGCGGCGATCCGTTCTGTCAACAACTCGGCCATGAATTTCGCCTCGCCCGCGCCGGTCACACCGCCCACCCCGATCCGGCGCGGTGTGCGCCACCACAGCCCCGGTGCCCAGCCCGGTTTGTGCCGGTGCGCCAATTTCAAAACGAATCCGCTTGACGGTTTGGCGGCAAATGTTCCGCGGTCGATGCCGGTGATGTCATCGATCCGGGCCAACAAGATACCGTCGGATGTGCGCAATTCGGTGTCGGTCAGTTCAATCCGGTTCAGGGTCGATTGCCACAGGTGCACCGCCCCCCACAGCGCCACCGTGGCAAACACCAGCAACGCCACCCGCCCCCCAAACGACGCCGCCGAAACCACGCCCATGTAAATCATCACGCCGCCCAGCGCCGTCATGATCCCAACGCCAACCACCCGGCGCATCGGAGAGGGCGAAACAACGGCGATGATATCTGACATGGGCGGGCCTCTGAATTGGGTTCCCCTGCGCCTATCCCATACCAAACCTGAAATCGAGCCGTTTCGCCAGCCACCGCAGTTTCAAAGATATCTGCGCCGCTACGTTTGGCCCTTTTCAAGGCTCAGGCACTTTTCAACCGCGCGCAAAAGATCCGCGCGCGACACGGGTTTCATCAGCCGGATATCGTCGGGCAACAACCCGTTGCCATGCACCGTCGCCTCGGAGGCATAGCCCGACAGAAAAATAAACGGCGTGTCTGGCCGCAAATCCCGGCATTCCCTGGCCAGATCCGGCCCCTGCAACCGCCCCGGCATGACGATATCGGTCACCACAAGATCAAAATCCGGGTCGGCCTGAAACTGCGCAAATGCGATATCGCCCGTGCTGGCGCTGACAATGTCATACCCGGCAGCCAATAACGTGCGCTCAAGCACCATCATCACTTCGGGTTTGTCTTCGGCCAACAATATCCGGGCGCGAGAATCCTTGCCACCTGGGGTCTTTGCCCGTTTTCTGGCGATGGCTGGCTGGGGGGATTCACCGGGCATCTCGGCCTTGAAATACAGTTTGAAACTGGTGCCTTTGCCCGGTTCTGAATACACCCGGATCGTGCCGCCTGACTGCTTCACGAACCCTTCGACCATCGACAACCCCAATCCGGTGCCTTTGCCCACCGTTTTTGTGGTGAAGAACGGATCGTAAATCTGTTCAATCACATCCGGCGCGATGCCATCGCCCGTGTCCGACACGGCCACCATTACATAACGCCCAACAGAAATGGTCTCTGATCTGGTTTCCAGATAGGTATCATCAATGCGCAAATTGGCGGTTTCAATGGTCAGTTTGCCGCCATTTTCCATCGCATCGCGGGCATTTACGATCAGATTGACCAACGTACTTTGTAACGAGCTTTGATCGACACGGATCGGCCAGATGCCAGCCTGAAGCACCGTTTCGATTTCAATATTCGAAGGAATGGTGCGCCGCATCCAGCGTTCGGTTTCGCGCACGGTCTGGTTTGGGTCCAGAACCGAGGGGGCCAGACGGGCCTTGCGGGCATAGGCCAACATGCTGTTGGTCAGATCGGCGCCGTGTTTCACCGCCTGTATCGCCGCACCGATGAAGGAATTGGCATCCTCCATATTCAGCACACCGGTTTCCGCCTCAAGTTGCAGCAGTTCAAGATTGCCCATGATCACGGCAAGAAGATTGTTGAAATCATGGGCGACACCGCCGGTCAGTTGGCCGATCGCCTCCATTTTCTGGGCTTGCTGAAGCAACTTCTGGCGCGCCCGTTCTTCGGTGATATCTTCGATCAGGGAAATGACGCCATTGCCGCTGGTGGGTACTTCGGTGGCTTTTACAATGCGCCCGTCAGGTTGGCTGTGAATCCAGGTGCGCGGCGCAACCCGGGCAGATTGCAACCGATCCTGAATGAAATCCTCTGGATTATCATAGCCAAGTTCGGCCGCAATTTCCGGGGCCGCGTTGCGCAGGATGTCTTCGAACCGGACACCGGGCACCAAAATATGCGCGCTGCGCGGCAACATGTCCTTGTAGCGCGTATTGTGCATCACCAATCTGAAATCCTGATTGTAATAAGCCAGCGCCAATGGCAACGCCGCGCTGCCTTCAAACAGGATTTCCTTTAACCGGCGCAGGGCGCGCTCGTGACGTTTGCGTTCGGAAATATCGACATGGGTGCCAACCATCCGCGCCACCTTGCCATCCCGCACCACCACGAAGGCGCGCGATAAAACATCGACCCAATGACCCAGTTTGTGTCGGATGCGAAATTCAATTTCCCGGGTAACGGATTCATCGGGCGGGGCGTGCAACATTTCCTGTTCAACCTGCGCGCGATCCTCGGGGTGGACCCGTGCCAGGATCGTCGGTTGATCCAGATCTGCGCCACTCTTTTCGTCATAGCCCAGCATTTCCAGCCAGCGCGGCGAAAGATAGGTTTCGCCGGTTTCAAAATCATGATCCCACAGCCCGTCATTGGCCCCGCGCATCGCCAATGAAAACCGTTCCTCGCTGATTCTCAGGCTCTCATTGCGCTCCGACACGCGCCGCTCAAGATCAGAGTTCAACCCTGACAATTCGTTGCGCAACCGGATGATATCTGAAATGTCGTCTTCGCTGACAACGGCCACAACCTCGCCGGTGATCGGATCGCGCCCGCGATGGGCCCGAACCCGGTGCATCCGTTTGCCCGCCAGCGTTGCAACTTCGATTTCGGCGTCGAACACATGGGATTGCGCAATGGCGCCCAACAGATCGATTGCGCTTTCCTGACTGCCAAGGCGTTCAATGATGGCGTCATTGCCGGGGCTGCCGCCGTAACAATCGAAGGCCGGGGCGTTTTGCACCAGCAACGTGCCAGACATCGAATACATGCTGAGCATCACGCCGGAATAGCGCATCGTTTCGCGCAGGCGCACAGAGGCGGCATCGGGGCCGGTGTCATGGGTCTTGATGATTTCGATCAGCATCGCATCGCGGCCATCTTCGATCTTGATCGGTTGATAATGCAGGGCCACGGTCACCGGCTCTTCTCCGGGGTACAATGTCCAGGTTTGCGATGTCATCTGGTCACGCTCGGCCAACCACGCGATCTGGCGCAACCTGCGGCGCACGGTGGTGCTGTCCGATGAAAAATCCCGGGCTTTCAGATCGGCAAGGCTGTCAGCCTTCCAAAACGTCAGGCCAGCCGCGTTGGCCCACCACATGGAATGGCGATCCAGATCGAATATCCAGATCGGGGCGGCGAGCGCCTGAAGAATGGCAAGGTTTGAAAGATCGCCCGCGTTCAATTCCGTCATCAAGTCGCCTTATCGCAATACCAGAAGCGTACAAATCAGTCTTGCCCACCGGGCGCTGCGCCACAAGCCAAAGTTGATTCGAAGATCAAGTTGAATGAGGCGGTGTTCCACTCGCCCTTAACGGCAGCATCCGGTCACATGCAATGGTTGGGGGGCATCGGCCCTTGCCGGGCATACCAACAGGCGGTTAAATGGCACAAAGCCGCGCAAAGGATCACCATGCCCCGCCTTGCCGTTTTTCTGTTGTTGATGGCCTGTTCGGGCTATCCCGATCTTGGGCCGTCGCCATCCGCCACCGCGCGGGCCGATTACCCTCGGTTGATCCCACTGACACCCATTGTGGATGGCGCAAAATCTGGTTGGCTGGCCGATCCGACCCAGTCGCGCGATCTGGTGGCGCGCGCGCAACGGTTGCGCGCCCGCGCTTTGGCCATGCGCGCCAGTGCCGTCAGTCCCGCCGACAAGGCGCGCATGCGCGCCGCCGTCGCGCGCCATTCCCGTTAGCCCCAAACAACCTGCGTTGAAGCGGGGCGCGAAACACGGTAAGCCGCGCCAAACGCCATCAGCCACGGAGCATCCCCATGACGAACCCCACTGGCCCTGGGCCCTTGCGCCTTGGCATTGCCGGTCTTGGCACCGTTGGCACCGGTGTTGTGAAAATCATCCAGCGTCAGGCGGCCCGCCTGACGGCGCGCACCGGGCGTGACATCGTGATCACCGCCGTCGGCGCGCGCAGCCGCGACAAGGATCGCGGTGTGCGGTTGGGTGAATATGAATGGGAAAATGACCCTGTCGCGCTGGCCACACGCGATGATGTGGATGTGTTTGTCGAACTGGTGGGCGGCGATACCGGCCCGGCATTGGAGGCCACCCGCGCAGCGTTGAAAGCGGGCAAGGATGTGGTGACAGCGAACAAGGCAATGCTGGCACATCACGGTCAGGAATTGGCCGAACTGGCAGAATCCAAAGGCAGCGTATTGCGGTTTGAGGCGGCGGTCGCGGGCGGTATTCCGGTGGTCAAGGCCCTGACCGAAGGGTTGGCCGGCAATGAAATGAGCCGGGTCATGGGGGTGATGAACGGCACCTGCAATTACATCCTGACCCGGATGGAAAGTGGCGGCATCGGGTATAACGCGGTCTTTGCCGAAGCGGCGGATCTGGGGTATCTTGAGGCCGATCCAAACCTGGATGTGGGGGGCATTGATGCGGGCCATAAATTGGCGCTGCTGGCCGCCATCGCCTTTGGCACCCGGGTGGATTTTGACAATGTGACGCTTGAGGGCATTCAGCGGATCAGCATTGATGACATCACCCAAGCCGCCGATATGGGATATCGGATCAAACTGTTGGGTGTGGCGCAAATGACAGCCCGCGGGTTGGAACAACGCATGACCCCCTGCCTTGTGCCTACCGCCTCGCCCTTGGGGCAACTTGAGGGTGGCACCAACATGGTCGTGCTGGAAGGCGACAGTGTGGGCCAGACCGTGTTGCGCGGCGCCGGCGCAGGGATGGGCCCCACCGCCAGTGCCGTGTTGTCCGACGTTATCGATATTGCGCGCGGCACCCGTCTGAGCACCTTTGGTCAGCCAGCCCACACATTGACCGTTGCAAAACCCGCAAACGCCCCCACCCCGGCGCCATTCTATCTGCGGATACGGTTACAGGACAAACCCGGCGCGCTGGCTAAAATTGCCACTGTTCTGGGGGATGCGGGCATTTCCATCGACCGGATGCGCCAGTACGATCACAAGGACAGTAGCGCACCCGTGCTGATCGTCACCCACAAAACCACCCGCGATGCGCTGGATGTGGCGTTGGCGGGGATGGCGGGCACCGGCGTCCTGGTGGGTGATCCGGTCGCGTTGCGCATCGAAGAGGTGTAATCGCGGCCCGGCATCGGCGGTTGGTTTGCGCTAACTGCCTTGTCAGGCATGGGCCAACCCATTAGGCCCATGCCAGATGCATTTCACACCGTGACAAGGATTTTCCGATGAACCAGACCACCGAATTTCATGACCGCATGCTGTCCCTCGGCCTGGCCCGTGTATCGGAAGCGGCGGCACTGGCCAGTGCGCGCCTGATTGGGCGCGGCGATGAAAAGGCCGCGGATCAGGCCGCCGTAAACGCCATGCGCGATCAGTTGAACATGCTGGATATTGCCGGCGTCGTGGTCATCGGCGAAGGCGAGCGCGACGAGGCCCCGATGCTGTTCATCGGCGAAGAAGTCGGCACCGGCAACGGGCCCGCCGTCGATATCGCCCTTGACCCGCTTGAGGGCACGACCCTCACCGCCAAAGACATGCCCAACGCGTTAACCGTGATCGCCATGGGCCCGCGCGGTTCCATGTTGCACGCGCCCGATGTGTATATGGATAAGCTGGCCGTTGGACCGGGGTATAAGCGCGGCGTTGTGACGATGGATATGTCGCCCAGCGAACGTGTGTCGGCCCTGGCCGCCGCCAAAGGGTGCAGCACCGAAGACATTACCGTTTGCGTGCTGGAACGTGAACGCCACGAAGAGATGATCGCCGAAATCCGCACCACAGGTGCCGCGATCCGGCTGATCACCGATGGCGACGTGGCCGGCATCATTCATTGCGCCGAGGCCGAAGAAACCGGCATCGACATGTATATGGGCAGCGGCGGCGCGCCCGAAGGCGTATTGGCCGCAGCAGCGCTGAAATGCATGGGCGGGCAGATTTACGGCAGGCTCCTGTTTCGCAATGACGATGAAAAAGCCCGCGCCAAAAAGGCCGGAATCACCAACCTTGATCGGGTATATACCTTGAACGATATGGTGACGGCCGATGTAATTTTCGCCGCAACCGGCGTCACCGATGGCTCGATCCTGGCCGGAATCAAACGCGAACCCGGGATGCTGACCGCCGAAACGATCCTGATGCGCAGCAAAACCGGATCGGTGCGGCGCATGACGTATCGCAATCCCGTGAAATAGCGCCGCTCGCGCCTGCGGCCGACCATCGGATTTGGATATTTTCAGCAAGAAAAAACAGGGGGCGTGGCCCCTTGGATGGTCTGTGACTGCGCGATAGGGTATCGGTTTCTTGACCAATACAGATAATGGACAATAGGCCCGGTGATCCAATGACAACCGCGTTTTTAGGTGTGGAACAGTCAATTCTTGGGCGCCCTTGGGTGGGGCCCAGCGTCGATGAAACCCGTCTGGCCGAAGCGATGGCACAGGAAACCGGGCTGCCGCCCGCGCTGTCGGCGGTTTTGGCGCGGCGCGGCATCGCCCCCACAGATGCCGCCGCGTTTCTTGCCCCTGCCCTGCGCGATCTGCTGCCCGATCCCATGATTCTGCGCGATATGGCCCCCGCGGCCGAGCGGTTTCTGGCAGCCGTAAAACACAAACAACAGATCGCCGTGTTTGCCGATTACGATGTGGATGGCGGCGCTTCGGCGGCGCTTTTGATCACGTGGTTACGGCAGATGAACCTGAGCGCGACCCTTTATATCCCCGACCGGATCGACGAAGGCTACGGCCCGAACGACGCCGCGATGGCCGATCTGGCCCGAACCCACGATCTGATCATCTGTGTCGATTGCGGCACCCTGTCCCATGGTCCGATTGCGGCGGCCAAGGGGGCCGATGTCATCGTGCTTGACCATCACCAGGGCGGCGAAACCCTGCCCGATTGTGTGGCGGTGGTGAACCCCAACCGCCAGGACGAGTCGGGCGATCTGGGCCACCTTTGCGCGGCGGGCGTGGTATTTTTGATGTTGGTCGAGGCAAACCGCAGATTGCGCCAGGACAACATCAAAGGGCCCGACCTGATGGCGATGCTGGATCTTGTTGCCCTGGCGACGGTGGCCGATGTGGCCCCTTTGATCGGCGTGAACCGCGCACTGGTGCGCCAGGGGCTGAAAGTGATGGCGCGGCGCGCCCGCCCCGGTCTGGTTGCCCTGGCCGATGTGGCGCGGATGGACGGTGCGCCAACGCCCTATCACCTGGGGTTTTTGTTGGGTCCGCGGGTCAATGCCGGTGGGCGCATCGGTGCCGCCGATCTGGGCGCGCGGTTGTTGACCACCGACAACCTGACCGAGGCGCAGGCCTTCGCCGAGCGGCTTGATCTGCTGAACACCGAGCGGCGCGATATCGAATCCGCCGTGCGCGCCGCCGCCATGGCCCAGGTTGAGGCCCGCGGCAGTGATGGCCCGTTGGTCTGGGCCGCCGGGGCCGGTTGGCACCCCGGTGTCGTCGGCATTGTCGCCGCCCGTCTGAAAGAAACCTTTGGTCGCCCGGCAGTCGTGATCGGGTTCGACGCCGATGGCATGGGCAAAGGTTCCGGCCGGTCGGTATCGGGTGTCGATCTGGGCGCGGCGATCCAACGCCTGGCCAGCGAAGGAGTGCTGTTAAAAGGCGGCGGGCACAAGATGGCGGCCGGGCTGAGCGTGACCGCCGAGCAATTGGAACCGGCCATGGCCCGACTGGGCGATTTATTGGCCCGGCAAGGCGCCGGAACCGGTGGCCCCGCGGCATTGCGTCTTGATGCGCTTTTGATGCCCGGTGCCGCAACGCCCGAGCTGATTGAACAGATCGAACAGGCCGGCCCCTTTGGTATGGGCGCCCCTGCGCCGCGATTCGCCTTTCCCGATTGCCAGATTCACGCCGCGCGCCGCGTTGGTGACAGCCACCTCAAGGTGACCTTCGGCGACGGCCTGGGCGCCCGAATCGACGCAATCTGTTTTGGCGCATTTGACGGCCCCCTCGGCCCGGCCCTCGAATCGCACGGGGGCGCACGTTTTCACATGGCCGGGCGGCTGGAAATCAACCACTGGGGTGGGAAATCGCGCCCACAGCTGCGCCTTGAAGATGTCGCCAGGCCCTGACCACCAGCCGCCTCACCGAACTTCGATCTTTTTTACAAAAAGATGCAAAATGCCACTTGCCCTCCCCGCGCAGTTTGCCTAAACCCCAACGCATCAACAGTGGCCCGTTCGTCTATCGGTTAGGACGCCAGGTTTTCAACCTGGAAAGAGGGGTTCGATTCCCCTACGGGCTGCCACTTATATGTTTTCCTTTGAAATCAACAGCTTAAAGACCAGCCTGGGCATGGCTGTACCTAGTTTTATACCCAATTTTCAGTCCCACTTATCGCGCCTTCTATGCGCCTGCCGTACGAGATCAATCCTTTTATCGGCACCATAACCCTGGATCACTTGGGTTCTTCCAACATTGCAGAATCGACATGTGGAGGCGGCGGCGGTGTACATGGCGTCACAAGGCCGTTTCTATCGACCTCACAGAACAACTGAACGTCTGTGTTAGCAACTTTGTGCAACCATACGGAGGCCACAGATTTCCTACAGCCGCCACGACAAGCGCTTTGAAGTCCTCCTGAGCCTGCTTGTGCGGCCTACTGGGAAACACCGATACAGCGCGAGGTATGCTTCATATGCTCGCTGGAAGGCCCTCTTTGTGAACCGCCATACCGCCCCAGAGCTGGCATGAACGCCCCGCCAACGAACGATGCACAACCATGATAGATAGCCAAAAAGGTAGGGAAACAGGCAGGTATCGAACCCTCTTAATCAGTGACCGAATTGGGATGTAGCCCCGCCACTTGGGCGAGGGCTTTGGTTTCTTTTGCGGCTTCTCAGAGATAGGGTGTAAAGGGCGACGTCCGGTGGACGCGACAGTCATACTCGTGACGTAACCAAGTTCAATGTTTGGGGTCGGGTTGAATCAGCTTCCCAAGCGGACAGGGATGCCTTCCAGTTGCTTACCGTTTCGAGTCTTCCTGACATAGGTCGAGATCGATACGCCAAAGAACATCTTGGTGTATGCGTCAGCTGCTTTGGCGATGTTCATTCGATGATCCGCACGACGAGGTTTCGAAAGTAACGCCGGATCGGTGAGGATGTTGCGGAGACCGGTATCTGTTGGGACGAAGAGCAGGATGTGTCTCATGACCCCTAATCGTTCACTTGGAGGGGCCTTGTAGATCATCTCGAAGAGACGGCGGGACCGCTCGTAGTGGTGCTTAGAGCGGTCTTGGTGTTCCTGTGAGCGTTTGCCCCGAGTGGCATTTTTCTGGCACGAACGAGAACAGAACTTTTGGTTGGATCGGCGCGGTTCGAACTCGGCGTTACACCGTGGGCATACTAACGCATTGGCCATGGCATCGAGCATGGCGGCTCCTTTCATGAGGGATATTGGGGGTGGTTGATGGCAAGAGCTGAACACCAACGGTGAACCTAATCCGCCTCCGCACATATAATGAGAGGCTTGGGGTCGGCTGTTCGTGTTAAGCAAAGTTGTATGCAGAGATACTCTGAGACAACGACGGGCGATGACCCGTAGTGCTGGTCAGAGATGGAGACCGCAGATCAGGCATGACCAAGATGGATTGATAATGGTGGTCATCACCAAACAACGATCACGCTTAGATAACCATGAATGCACCCCGAGCGATCAGGTGTCGGGGATAAGCTCATGGTAATCACGAACGTAGCGCTACGGATGACATGTCCGGCAAGCAGGCATCGGCCTTCCCACGTTGCAGGATCGTTTGAGAGGGTGGCTTGTGTGTGGCCCTGTGCGCTGCCAAACGGCATCCGATACCGCAGAACCTACATCTGGACTTCAAAGAAACCATGAGCATCTCACAGTGGTAACAAGGTATGGCGTCTTTAGCGGTGTATGTCGGTGTCTGAGGTGGGCCTTGGGTGTGTAGCTGGATTGCCGAAAGACCCCCAAGCCGACTAGGTCGGTGGCGACGCAGGTTCTGTGTCAATCGTATGTGTCGGGTATTCGGGGGAGGACTGAGCGTGTACATTAAGGTGACACTTAGGTTGGCTCAGGTTTTGGCTCTTCGTGGGTGGTCCCTAATTCGGTCTCGCCCATTGAAGAGCTTCGCAGCAACATCATGATAACGACAAGGCGGATCAAGTGGTGAACTCTGGGAGAGATCGTTCATCAAATATATCTAGGGTGGTCCTTAATCTGGCTCTCTGCTGTTCCGCCAACAAACACGCTGGAATATTGCCCTAGCCCTTAGCTTGAAAGCAACCTGCCAGTACAGGCAAACAATGAAGAATGGGGAATGCTGAACGCAAGCCCACCGGTCACCCTAAGATCACCGGCGGGTCTACCTTGCGCCGCCCCCTACGCTGCTTCACCCAGTGCCGCAGCAATACGGCCTCTTAGGTCCACCAGAGTTTCGATCTCAGCTTCACTTGGTGTATCCCCCGGCACCTTGTAGAATGCAGTCCCTGTCATTTCTGCAATCCGGGTGTCGGCAATATCCCAGAGGGATTTGAGGTCTCGTGTTGTCTGTTCGGTATTGGCCATGATGACTGTCCTATGATTGTGATTAAGCCCCTACGGAAATCTAGGATTCACAAAAGCGAAACACAATAAGATGTTGATAACATTGCATTACATACGATTGCCTATGCCTTGCTATGAAGTAACTAATGTCGCCACATTGGAATCGGTCATATGGTGATCCGCCTTTACCTTGAGCTTGCGCATCATGGTTAACTCAGCGTGACTTGCGCTATCAGCGAGCTTTGCAAGCATCCCACGTTCTCTTCACGTAACCGCTCGACCTTACGCTTCAACAAGTCGTGGGCTTTGAGGATCAACTCGTCCTCGTCCATCTCACCAGTGGCGACCTTCTCTTCACCCACGATATACCCACCGTCCTTGCGGATGGCTGGGAGAACCACGTTTGCCACCCAATGTGTGAACTCACGGGCTGCAGGTTTGGTGCTACGGAAGGTCGGTCGGTTCGCGCAAAGCCTTTTGATAACACGGAAAAATCCGTGCCCGTCAGGGCGGTGTGAGTGGTTCGCAATGGGGGATAATGGCGGAGGGGATGGGCCTGAAAGACAACCTTCTCCACCCTAAGTCATTGTTTTCGTTATAGTGACATTGGGATCGTTACCACACTGCAGCTCGCATCAGTCCGCATCCTCCTTTCCTCCATGTCCATAGAGGCTAGCATTCTGGTGGGCCCGATCTTGTCGCTCGAACTCGAGCGTCGAGTGCGTGATGCCGAATTCGCTCTCAAGCGCCCGCTTCATCGCGTGCTTGATGTCCTCGAGGCGATCCCATGCAGTCACCTCGACCACCACATGTGTGTCGAGCGCAGCAGCATGCTCTTCCATCTGCCAGAAATGGGCGTGGTGGATGTCAGCCACCCCGTCGATGCCACGCATCGCGGCGACAACCGCGTCGTTGTCGATGTCCGGCGGGCTGCCGAGCATCAGGGTCCGGATCGGCCCACCGATCTCGGTCAAAGCCAAGTAGAGGATATAGAGCGCGATGCCGATGGTGATCGCCGGATCGACCCACCGCATGTCGTAAAGGATGATCAGCGCGCCACCCACGATCACGGCGACCGATGCCAGGGCGTCCGACAGGTTGTGCAGGAAAAGGGCACGGATGTTCACGCTGCCCTTCTGCATCGAATAGGTGAGCAGCGCCGTCAGCGTGTCCACCACCAGCGCGACACCGCCGAGGATGACCACGGTCCAGCCAGCGACCTGGGGCGGGTCGATCATCCGCATGCCGCCCTCGTAGATGAGATAGAAGCCAACGAGGATCAGCGTGGTGTAGTTGATCAGAGCGGCGACGATTTCGATGCGGCCGTAACCGAAGGTCATCCTCTCGTCAGCGGGCCGCCGCGCGATCTTGCGCGCAGCGAAGGCGATCACGAGCGACGCCATGTCGGAGAAGTTGTGCAGCGCATCGGCGATCAGGGCGAGGCTGCCGGACAGGATGCCACCGACGATCTGGGCGACCGTCAAAAGCGCGTTCGCCCAGATCGCAATGGAAACCCGTCGGTCGCCGGACTTGGGGTCGATATGTGCGTGGCCATGGTCGTGAGACATCGTGTTCTCGCTTAAGTCTTGCCGTCATCTTGATGGACCGCCTTGTGGTGCTCGCCATGCGCGTCGCGCAGGATTTCGATACCGCCCCAGGCGGCGACGCCGGCGACCGCGATACCGACCACCAGATCGGGCCAATTGCTGCCCAGCAACCAGACCAGACCGCCTGCGACGAGAATCCCGCCGTTCGAAATGAAGTCATTGAGACTAAATGTGTTAGCCGCTCGGACGTTCACGTCGGGATCCTCGAGCCGACCAAGGAGCCAGATGCAGATGCCATTAACGACCGCGGCAATGAGCGCCATGGAGATCATGAGCGGGCCGAGTGGTTCGGAACCGGTGTAGAAACGGCGGACGGCATCAATCAGGATACCGGCCGCGAAGATCAGCAGGAGCCCCCCGACACGTTAGCGGCCGCACGCTTCCATTTGTCCGAACGAGACAGGGCGAAAAGGCTGATGGCGTACACGAAGCTGTCGGAGGTGTTGTCCAGACCGTTGGCGATCAGCGCACTGGAGTCGCCCAATGCACCTGTCGCAAAAAAGCCGATGGCGATGGCCGCATTCAGCAGCAGAACCGTCCAGAGCGTACGGCGCTGACGTTCATCCGGATCCTTTGGCAGTTCTTTGGTCATCAGGTTCGCCTCCGTTCGTGCCGGCCGTCGGATCAAGGCGGCCTCATCTGCCCTGCATGCGCAAGCCACTCGATCCTCGCCAGAAAAGAAGCAGGCCTGCTGCCCCAAGAATCGGCCGAGAGGCAGTTCTAATTCCTCTAGTCGCTAGAGGTTCAAGCGCCGCGCGGGGCGAGCAGGATCAGGGCCGCGCCCGCAAGGCAAACGACGCCGCCTGTGAGATCCCAGCGGTCTGGTCGCTCGCCTTCGGCCAGCCACATCCAGGCGACCGACGCCACGATGTAGACGCCCCCGTAGGCTGCGTAGGCGCGCCCGGCGAAGGCCGAGTCAATCTGCGCCAGGAGCCAGCCAAAGGCGATCAGGCTCGCAACGCCTGGAACCAGCCAAACCGCTGAGGCGCCGAGACGCCACCAAGCCCAGATCGCGAAACAGCCCGCAATTTCGGCCAGAGCCGCGGCGGCATAAATCGCCAGGGTCGGCAGCGCCGTCATTCGGCGGCCCCGGACGTCCTGTGGTCCTGCGCGCCGCGTGAATGATCGCTCAGCACCTCGATCACGCGGCAGTCGGCCACGGTGCCCTGTGCGCATTGCGTGATCATGCGCTCGAGCTCTGCCTTCAGCGCCGTCAGCCGCGCAATCCGGGCCTTGACGGCGGTAAGATGTTTCTTCGCAATGACGTCGGCGGCTGCGCAGGATTGATCGGGCTTGTCGGAGAGGCTGAGAAGGTCCCGGATAGCCTCCAGCGGAAACCCGAGCTCGCGCGCATGTCGGATGAACGCCAGCCGATCCAGTGCCGACTGCCCATAGAGCCGCTGGTTTCCGGCGCTGCGCTCCGGCTCCGGCAGGAGCCCGATCTGCTCGTAGTAGCGGATCGTCGGAACCTTTACGCCGGCCGCCTTACCCAATTTTCCGATGGTGAGCATCAGATTGCCTCTTGAAGCTATAGCTACTAGAGATCTTACATTCCCGACTCAGTAAATACAACGTCGCCCGCTGGGCGGGTGGAAGGGCGTGATGACAGCGAGCGACAGTGCAACCTACGAGTGGACGGTTTCCGGGATGGACTGTGCGTCCTGCGCCAACAAGGTCCGGGGTGCGGTCGAACGCTTGCCGGGCGTGAGGGACGTCGACGTGGCGCTTATGACTGAGCGGCTTCGGCTAACCCTCGACGAAGGGCAGACGCCGCGCGATCAGATTGAGGCGACCGTCAAGCGGCTCGGCTACGGGATCGCGACAAAAGGGTCGAGCCCCGACCGGAAACGCTTCGTGCTGCCGACGGGCGACCGGTCGTTGTCGCCAGACGGCGCGCAGGATGGCGCAGGACGCGAGCCCGACACTGCATCGACAGAGCCCGAGAGCCAACCCGCGCCCGGTTCCCGTTGGTATCGGACCGCGAAGGGCAGACTGGTGATCGGCACCGGGCTCCTCCTCGCGGCGGCATGGGCCGTGAAACTGCTCGCTTCCCAGGACGTGGCGACCTGGGCATTCGTCCTCGCCACGCTCATCGGGGTTGCGCCAATCGCGCGCCGCGCCGTGGCGTCCGCCCGAGCGGGTATGCCGTTCACGATCGAGATGCTGATGACCATCGCCGCCACCGGCGCGCTCGTCATCAATGCAGCAGAAGAAGCGGCGCTGGTCGTCTTCCTCTTCGCTGTTGGGGAGGTTCTCGAAGGCGTGGCGGCGAACAAGGCGCGCGACGGGATCCGGGCGCTCGCTCGCCTGGTGCCGAAGACTGCGCTCCTCGAGATCGGCGGCAGGACACGGGTGATACCGGCCGACCATTTGCAAGTGGACCAGATCGTTCTGGTGCGCCCGGGGGACCGGGTCCCGGCAGACGGCGAGGTGATCGAGGGCACTTCGGGCGTCGACGAGAGCGCCGTCACGGGGGAGAGTGTGCCGAAGCTGAAGGAGCCGGGGTCCCCGGTTTTTGCAGGCTCGATCAATTCCGAGGCGGCGCTGCGTGTCCGGGTCACGAAGTCGGCCGAGGACAACACCATCGCCCGGATCATTCGTCTGGTCGAGGAGGCAGAGAGTGCCCGCGCACCGACGGAGCGCTTCATCGATCGTTTCAGCCGTATCTACATGCCCGCAGTCGTCGGGGTTGCGGTGCTGGTGGCGATCATTCCGCCCCTCGCGTTCGCGCAAGCCTGGGATACGTGGATCTACCGCGCGCTCGCGCTCCTGCTCATCGGATGTCCCTGCGCGCTGGTGATCTCGGTGCCGGCTTCCATCGCCTCTGCGCTTTCTTCCGGCGCGCGGCGTGGGCTCCTGATGAAGGGAGGCGCCGTGATCGAGGCTGCGGCGGCGATCACTCATGTTGCGTTCGACAAGACGGGGACCCTGACCCACGGACGGCCGCGAGTCACGGACGTGGTGCCGATCTCGGTATCGGAGACGGAGGTGCTGGCGCTGGCTGCCGCCGTCGAAGCGGGGTCGAGCCATCCTTTGGCGGAGGCGATCCTGGCGCGCGCAGAAGCGGCGGAAATTGCGCCCTTGGTCGCATCGGCCGCCAAAACGCTCCCGGGCCGGGGGGCCGAGGCGGTCGTGGAGGGTGACCAGGCATGGGTGGGCTCGCCACGGTTCGCGGAGGAGCACGGTGTGCTCGACGGCAGCGCGCGGCGGAGGGCGGCGAGCCTTGAAGACGAGGGCAAGACGGTCGTCGCAGTCTTCCGCCGGAGCGAGCTTGTCGGGCTCATCGCGCTTCGGGATGAGCCTCGAGAGGATGCCGCCCGTGCGGTCCAGCAGCTGAAGGCGCTCGGCGTGAGTTCGGTGATGCTGACCGGTGACAACCGACGCACAGCGGCAGCCATATCAGACGGCCTCGGCATTGAGTACCGCGCCGAGTTGATGCCCGAAGACAAGGTCGCTGCGATCCGCGAGATGGCTGCCAAGGGCCAGGTCATGATGGTGGGTGACGGCATCAACGATGCCCCTGCGCTTGCCTCCGCCAATATTGGCGTGGCTATGGGCTCCGGTACGGATGTCGCGCTTGAGACTGCCGATGCCGCGATCCTCCGCAACCGGGTAACCGATGTGGCCGGCAAGATACGGCTTTCCCGGGCGACCATGGCCAACATCAGGCAGAACGTGGTGATCGCGCTCGGCCTCAAGGCGGTGTTCCTAGTGACGACCATCCTTGGCATCACCGGGCTCTGGATTGCAATCCTCGCCGATACCGGCGCGACGGTGCTCGTCACGCTGAACGCGCTGCGGCTTCTTGCGTTTGATCCGGAACGTGAGGCCTGAGATCAGATCATCGGCAGGGCGATGGTTCCGCTGCCATGCCGCAGGGCCGAGCGCTGAGAACATAAACCTCGGGGTACTGTTCCGCCGCGAGTGCTCAACATGCTGCAACTGGAATCGGGCTTCTGCTCGGTTTCGCGCTGGTGGCCGCCATCTGGTCGCGCACCACTACGGGGCTATTGGCCGTCCGGGGCGTGAAGCCGAACTCGAAAGAGAGACCGCAGGCGGCGATCATGGTGGCGTTCGTCGGGCTGCTCGCGCTCCACACGATTGAAATCCTGGCTTTCGCCGCAGAGAAACGCGCGAAAGTTGGTGATGCCCTGAGGGGCGGCATATCATGGCGGTGTTCAGACGCCGTCAATTCTCTGCTGAGAAAGGGATATGCCACATGCAAGAGACTACCATCACCCAGCTATCCGATCCATCGGGATTTAGCTCCGACCCATTCACCGAAGTCCTGCCCGATGGAGCGCGCAAGCTGATCGAACAGGCGATCCATGCGGAACTGGCTGCTCTGATGAACGCCTTTTCTGGGGAAAGGCTCGAGGACGGACGGGCACGCCTGGTGCGCCATGGTCACTTACCCGAACGGGAGGTGATGACTGGCATTGGTCCAGTGCCGGTGAAAGTACCGCGCGTGCGGGACAGGGGCGCTGGCGAAGACAAGATCACCTTCACGCCCAGCATCCTGCCGCGCTATCTGCGCAAAGCGAAATCAATTGAGGAGCTGCTGCCTTGGCTTTACCTCAAGGGCGTGTCCACGGGCGATTTTACCGAGGCGCTGGAGGCGCTGCTGGGTCCGAACGCCAAGGGGTTGTCTGCCAAGACCATCACGCGGCTCAAAGCCGACTGGTGGAAAGACTTCGAGGCCTGGCAGAAACGCGATCTTGGCAGTCGGCGCTTCCTCTATATCTGGGCTGACGGCGTCTACTTCAAACCGCGCATGGCTGAAGAAAAGCAATGCGTTCTGGTGATCGTCGGGGCTGATGAATATGGCCGCAAAGAGCTGTTGGCCATGACTGACGGTTTCCGCGAAAGCACGCAAAGCTGGCGCGAGGTTCTGCTCGATCTCAAGCGGCGCGGCCTGAAACAGGACCCCAAGCTGGCTGTCGGTGACGGCGCACTCGGGTTCTGGACCGCGCTGCGGGAGGTGTTCGCTACGACGCGAGAACAACGCTGTTGGGTTCACAAGGCGATGAACGTGCTGAACGCGATGCCGAAATCCTTGCAGGCAAAAGCCAAGGGCCATTTGCACGACATCTGGCAGGCAGAGACAAAAGCCACGGCCTCTGTCGCCTTCAATTTCTTCGTCGAAACCTATGGTGTGAAATGGGACAAGCCGGTGGCCAAGCTGGTCAAGGACCGCGACGCGCTGCTAACTTTTTACGACTTTCCGGCCGAGCACTGGAAACACGTCCGCACGTCAAATCCGATCGAAAGCACCTTCGCCACCGTCCGGCATCGCACAAAACGCACCAAGGGGTGCCTCAGCCGCAAAACCGGTCTGGCGATGGCGTTCAAGCTGATGATATCGGCGCAGAAGAAATGGCGCAAACTCGACGGCCAAAACCGCCTGCCCGAGATCATCCAAGGGGTTGAGTTCCGCGACGGTCTCCGCCACGTTCAAGATGCCGCCTGATCAAGCGTCACCAACTTTTGCGCATATCTCTTCGCCGCAGTCTACAGGGCGCTGCAGGGCTGGGGCGTGGGAGGCTTCGACGGCAGCTACGACCCATGCTGGAGCGGCCTGATCTACTTCTCCGGCGTCAACTTCGCCACGCTCGGGTACACGCAGATCGAGGCAACCGGGCCGATACGGATGGTCAACATGATGCAGTCGCTCGGCGGCTTCATGGTGCTGACCTGGTCGGCGACGTTCCTCTAACTCGGTCTGCGAACTGGCCTGGCGCGAGTAGCAGCCGACGACCATGGGGAATGTCAGTTTGCCTCCGACAACCTCTCTTGGTATCGGCGCTCGCGCTCTGGCCATGTGCTCTTGATGTAATCGAGAACGGCGCGGATGTCCGCGTCGCTCAGCACGTCTGCGAAGCCGGGCATGTCGCTCTCGTATCCGCCGCCGACCACGGCGGCGGTGCCTTCCCTAACGATGCGGAACAGGACATCGTCAGGATGGTGCCAGGTGTGGCCGCTGGCGTCGTGGGGTGGCGCCGGCAACCGGCCGGACGGAAGCGGCGAGCGCCAGCCCGGCTGGCCCTCCAGTTCCGCGCCGTGGCAGGCGGCGCACTGATCCGCATAGATCTGGCGTCCTTGCGCGATGATGTCCGCCGACGCCACGGCGGTGGATGCGGTACCGGCATAACGCCAGCCAGCAAAGACCGCGAGGATCACACCTCCGACGACCAGACCGATCACGACAGTATTTCGGAGAGCTTTTTTCAAGACGTCTATCCCCGATCACTGCGGAATAACATTCGCGTTTGGTCGAGACCACGTTGTGCCAGCGGCGAGGCGCCTGCGACACTGGACATTCTCGTGAGCAATGCCTATCTTTGCAGCATGCTCGAACGTGTCGTCACCATGCTTGCCATACTCGCGATCACCGTGGTGACGACGGTGACCTCCGCGCATGCGACACGCATGAGCATGAATTCCGGTGTGGATCACGCGATGCATGTCGCCGACATGATGCACTCTCCGGTCATTTCGGGCTTCGACTGTGACGCTGGAGAGCACTGTGGATCGGCCGATGCCGAGATGTGCGAGTTCGTATGCGCAGGCCTCTCTGCCTTCCTGACGTCGGCAGGCGAGGAAGCCGGGCACGCCTACGGCGCCGCCAGTCATGACGTCCCGTCCGCGGCAATCCACGTCAGCCGTGCGCCGGGACTGAACGAACGACCTCCCAAGCTCCGTCTCCTCTGAGCGCGCCCGGGCAGACGCCCGAGGCGCCCCATCGGTATTGATGAACGGGACGGAAGTCCCGAGGAGACGACCATGAACATGCTTTCTCGACGCGGCTTTCTTGCCGCAAGTGCGGCCGCCATTGGCGCTGCACACTTGCCCCGCATCGCCTTCGCGCAAGGGGTGGCGCCGATCAGCCTCTCCGCTGCGACGCGCACGCTCGACATCGACGGTCGCGCTGCCACGGTCTTCGGGCTTGCCGGCCCCGGCGGTCAGGGACTGATCCTCGACCCCGGCCAGAGGTTCCGGGTCGATCTGACCAACGACCTGGACGTCGGTACCATCATCCACTGGCACGGACAGATCCCGCCCAACGCGCAGGACGGTGTGCCGGACATGCCGATGCCCCTCCTCGCACCGGGTGAAACCCGATCCTACGACTTCGAGGCACGGCCCGGCACGCACTGGATGCACAGCCATGTGCCCACCCAGGAGATGCAGCTGCTCGCCGCGCCGCTGATCGTGCGCTCGGCCGAGGACGTTGCTGCCGACCGGCAAGACGTCGTGATGTTCCTTCATGACTTCTCCTTCAAGGCCCCCGAGGAGGTTCTGGCCGAGATCGGCGCAGGTCATGGCGGCGGGCACGGCGCGGGCCATGGTGCCGGTGCATTGCCCGATCAGGGCGCTCCCATGGGAGGCATGGGGGCGATGCAGGGCATGGATCACGGGGCCATGGGCCATGGCGCCACGGGCGGCATGCCGATGGGCAACATGCCCCGAATGGGCGGGATGATGGGTATGGGCGGCCAGATGGGCGGCATGGCCATGGACCTGAACGACTATGACTGGGACGCCTATCTCGCCAATGACCGGACCCTGTCGGACCCGGAGGTGGTCCAGGTCGAGCGCGGTGGCCGTATCCGGCTTCGGGTCATCAACGCCGCTGCGGCGACGGTATTCTGGATCGAGACCGGCGGTGCCGAGGCGCGGCTGGTCGCGGTAGATGGGCACGCGGTCGAACCTCTCGCCGGCACGCGGTTCGGTCTGGCAATGGGCCAGCGTCTGGACATCGAGATCGACCTGCCGCACGAAGGCGGCGCCTGGCCGATCCTCGCCCTGCGCGAAGGCGCGCGCGAGCGCACCGGCCTGATCCTCGCCACGCAGGGTGCCGAAGTGCGGCGTCTCGATGCAATGGCGGATGCCGAAGCGCCCGCGTTCGACACCGATCTGGCGCAGGAGGCGCGCCTCATCGCGCTGGACGCTCTGCCGGATCGACCCGTGGACCGCAGCCAGATGCTGATGCTGGGCGGTTCGATGCAGCCGTACGTCTGGACGATAAACGGGGCAGTCTGGGGCCAGCACCAGCCGATCACCGCACGCAGCGGTGAGCGGGTCGTGCTGTCGTTCCACAACATGTCGATGATGGCGCACCCGATGCATCTGCACGGCCATGTGTTCCAGGTCGTCGGGCTGAACGGGCGTCGGGTCGCCGGTGCACTACGCGACACGGTTCACGTGCCACCGATGTCGATGGTCGATGTCGCCCTCGATGTCGGTGAGGCCGCCCGATGGATGCTGCATTGCCACCACATGCCGCACCTTACGACGGGGATGATGACCGAATTCGCGGTCACGGCGTCCGTCTGATCCCAGCGGGTCGTCCGGACATGGCGCCCCGCCCGGCACCGATCCTGGTCTGTCCTGCCCCATGTTGTCGTGAGGGCCGGCCAAAAGACGCACCCTGCGGGTAAAAATCAGGAGGATGAGATGATGAACTGGAACGACATGGGCCCCGGAATGGGTTTCGGAATGGGGTTTGGCTGGCTCTTCGGCCTGCTGATCCTCGTGCTGCTGGTTTTGGCCATAGCAGCGCTGATCAAGTATCTTCGGAAATAGAAAAAAGGAGTTGGCAATGACCTACACGATCAATCGAATGTTCCCCGACGCCGGTATCGACGACGTCGACGCTCGCGCGCGGAAGGCCCTCACCGACCACGGCTTCGGCATCCTGACCGAGATCGACGTCAAGGCGACGATGAAGAAGAAGCTAGATGTCGAGATGCCCGCCTACCGCATCCTCGGCGCCTGCAACCCCAAGATGGCGCATCAGGCCATCGGGATCGAACCGCGCGTCGGTGCGATGCTGCCATGCAACGTCATCCTGCGCGAGGTCGACGGTGGCGTGGAAGTCAGCGCCATCGATCCTGTGGCGTCGATGCAGGCGATTGAGAACGCCGAACTGACGGCCGTGGCGGGCGAGGTGCGCGACCTCCTGGCGAAGGCCGTCGCGGCGGTCTGAGATGAGCCTGCGCGTCACCATTCTCGCGGGCCTTGCGATCCTCGGCATCGGACTGCTCGCTGTCTGGCAGTTCGCGCCTTCGGTGTTCGCCGAGGCGCGCAGCCTCCTGGAGCCCGAGCGTCTGGAAACGCTGGTGGCGCGTGCGGGTCTCTGGGGGCCGGTCCTGATCGTCACGCTTATGACCATCGCGGTCGTGGCCAGCCCAATCCCGAGTGCACCCATCGCACTGGCGGCCGGAGCGGCCTACGGACATCTCTGGGGGACCGTGCAGGTCGTCATCGGCGCCGAGCTCGGGGCGCTGATCGCCTTCGGTCTCGCACGGGTTCTGGGGCATGACGTCCTGCGGCGGGTGTTCGGGGACCGCGTCGATGCCGGGCTGCTCGGCTCGCAGAACGCGTTGACGGCGATGATCTTTGCCAGCCGCCTGATGCCCTTCGTGTCTTTCGACATGATTAGCTATGCGGCAGGGCTGAGCCGCCTGCACGCCTGGCGGTTCGCCGTCGCAACACTGGCGGGGATCATACCGGCAAGCTTCCTGCTGGCCCATTTCGGCGGTGAGGCGGTGAGCGGTGACCTCGGGCGCGCGACATGGGCGGTGCTCGGACTCGGGCTTGTGACGGGGTTGCCGCTGCTCTGGGTGGCGCTGCGACAAAAGCCTGAAAAGGAAAATCCATGACGAAAAGCGATTACGAGAAGAACAGCATTACCCTCCCGGGTGCTGTGGCCATGGGAACCGGCGTGATGATCGGCGCGGGCATCTTCGCGCTGACCGGCCAGATCGCCGAGCTTGCCGGGCCGCTCTTCCCGCTCTCGTTCGTCGTGGGCGCCATCGTGACCGCCTTCAGCGCCCACACCTACATCAAGATGTCGAACGCGTATCCGTCAGCGGGCGGCATCGGGATGATCCTGAAGAAGGCCTACGGCCCGACGACGATCGCGGCGGGCGCCGCCCTGCTGATGGCGCTGTCGATGGTGATCAACGAAAGCCTCGTCGCGCGCACCTTCGGCACCTACACGCTGCGGGCGTTCGGCGGCGATCCGGACAGCATTCTCGTGCCTATTCTCGGTGTCGGGCTGATCGTCTTCGCCTATCTCGTGAACGCATCGGGCACCCGGTCGGTTGGGCTGTTCTCCATCATCATGGCCGTGCTCAAGGTGGGCGGCATCGCGCTGTTCGGCGCAGCGGGTCTTTGGGCAAGCGGCATCTCGTTCGAGGCGACGGGTGATGATTTTGCAGCCACAGGTTTCGTGGCGTCGGTTGCGCTGTCGATCCTGGCCTTCAAGGGCTTCACGACCATCACCAACAGCGGCGCAGAGGTCACCGACCCGCACCGCAACGTGGGCCGGGCCATCATCTGGTCCATCGCGCTCTGCGTCGTCGTCTATCTGTTGGTGGCCTTCGCGGTCGGCTCCAGCCTGCCGCTAGACCGTATCGTGGCGTCGAAGGACTACGCGCTGGCCGAGGCCGCCGAGCCCGCGCTCGGCAAGACTGGCTTCTACCTGACGGTGGCGCTGGCGCTGGTGGCCACCGCGTCGGGTCTGATCGCCAGCGTGTTCGCGGTCTCGCGGATGCTGGCGATGCTGACCGACATGAAAATGATCCCGCACAGCCATTTCGGGATGCAAGGCACGATCAAGGATCACACGCTCGTCTATACCGTCGTGATCGCGGGCTTCCTGACGGTCTTCTTCGATCTCAACCGCATCGCCTCGCTCGGGGCCTTCTTCTATCTGGTGATGGACATGATCATCCACTTTGGCGTGTTCCGGCATCTGCGCGAAGAAATCGGCGCTCGGGGCTGGGTGTTGCTGACGGCAATCGCACTTGATGCCGTGGTGCTGGCCGCCTTCGCCGCGATGAAATGGCAGTCCGACCCCTTGATCGTCGTCCTGGGTGCGATCGGCATGGCGCTGGTGTTCCTGTTCGTCGGAATCTTCCTCGCACGGAATCCCGCCCCGGAAGGCGCTCACGACCACCATTGAAAAGGGCTTGAGCTTCCAACGGCTGGAGGCCGCAAGCTGAAACGAGATACCGAAAGGCTGGCAGACCATGGAACATGATCATCATCACGCAACGCACGACATCCCGACGGGGACCGAGACGGCAAAGGACCCGGTCTGCGGGATGACGGTCGCGGTCAATACGGACGGGCGTCACGCCGAGTTCGAGGGCGAGACCTTCCATTTCTGCTCGGAGAAGTGCCAGACGAAGTTCAAGGCGGATCCGTGGTTCTACGCCTCGGGCCGGGCTGCCGGGCAGAAGAAGGCGGCACCGGCCAATGTCCAGTACACCTGTCCGATGCATCCGGAGATCGTCCGCGATGCGCCGGGGGCCTGTCCGATCTGCGGCATGGCGCTGGAGCCAATGGTGCCGTCCGACGAGCCCAGCGAGGAATTGACTGACTTTACACGGAGGATGTGGATCTCGGCTGCCGCCGCAGTGCCACTCGTCATCCTGACAATGGGCGAGTTGGTGGCGCTGCCGGTGCGCGACTGGATCGGGCATCAGACAGCGAGCTATCTGGAGTTCCTGCTCGCGACACCGATCATCCTCTGGGCCGCCTTGCCGTTCTTCCGCCGCGGCTGGGACTCGATCGTGAACCGCAGCCCCAACATGTGGACGCTGATCAGCCTCGGCGTGGCGGCGGCTTACCTGTATTCGATCGTTGCCACCTTCCTACCCGGGATTTTCCCCGAACAGTACCGGATGGGACACGGCGTCGGCACCTATTTCGAGGCGGCCGTGGTCATCGTCACTTTGGTCTTCGTGGGCCAGGTACTGGAACTCCGCGCACGAGAGCGCACAGGCGACGCGATCCGCGCGCTGCTGGACCTCGCACCCAAGACGGCACGGCGCATCCTGCCCGATGGCACCGAATATGATGCGCCGCTCGAGAACATCATGGAGGGCGACCGGCTGCGCGTGCGCCCCGGCGACGCGGTCCCGGTCGACGGGACGGTGATCGAGGGCCGGTCTTCGCTGGACGAGAGCATGCTGACTGGTGAGTCGATGCCAGTGGAAAAAGGTCTGGGCGATGATGTGACCGGGGCCACGATCAACAAAAACGGCAGCCTGGTAATCGAGGCGGGCAAGGTTGGCGCGGATACGGTGCTCGCACAGATCGTGGCCATGGTGTCGAACGCGCGACGGTCCCGCGCTCCCATTCAGGGGTTGGCGGACCGGGTGTCGGCAGTCTTTGTGCCAACCGTTGTCGCCATCGCCATTGTCGCCTTTGTAGTCTGGCTGATCTTCGGCCCAGAGCCCGCGCTGGTCTTCGCCATCGCATCTGCCGTGTCAGTGTTGATCATCGCCTGCCCCTGCGCGCTCGGGCTGGCGACCCCAATCTCGATTACCACGGCGGCGGGGCGCGGCGCGCAGGCGGGCGTGCTGATCAAGGACGCCGAGGCGCTGGAGCGCATGGCGGGTGTCGATACGCTCATCGTCGACAAGACCGGCACCCTGACCATGGGCAAGCCCAAGCTCACGGATACGGTCGCGCTTGGGAATTTGACCGAGATGGAGCTGCTGTCGCTGGCTGCTGCGCTCGAGCGCGGCTCGGAACATCCGCTGGCCGAAGCCATCGTCGAGGGCGCCGAGGCACAGGGCTCCCCGCGTCAGGAGGCCACCGACTTCGAGGCTGTCACCGGCAAGGGGGTGCGCGGCAGAGTTGGCGGACGCGCCGTGGCGCTCGGCAACGCCGCGATGATGCGAGAGATGGAGCTGGACACGGGTGCGGCCGACGTGAAGGCTGACACCCTGCGCGCCGACGGCAAAACGGCGATGTTCATTTCCGTTGATGGCGCGCTTGTTGGCATCATAGCGGTAGCTGACCCGATCAAGGACAGCACCGCGCAAGCGATCAAGGAACTGCACGCCCAGGGCCTGCGCGTGATCATGGCCACGGGCGACAACGAACGCACGGCACAGGCGGTGGCAGGTAAGCTTGGCATTGACGAAGTCCGCGCGGGCGTCCTGCCCGAGGCCAAGAAGGACCTGATCGACCAGTTGCGCCGCGATGGCCACAAGATCGCGATGGCCGGTGACGGAGTGAACGACGCCCCGGCGCTCGCCGCAGCCGATGTCGGCATCGCCATGGGCACCGGCGCGGATGTGGCGATGGAAAGCGCAGGGATTACCCTGCTGGGCGGCGACCTGATGGGCATCGTCCGGGCGCGCAAGCTGGCGCGTGCGACTTTGCGCAACATCAAGCAGAACCTGTTCTTCGCCTTCGCCTACAACGCGCTTGGCGTCCCCATCGCCGCCGGGCTGCTTTACCCTGTCACCGGACTTCTGCTCTCGCCGATGATCGCGGCGGCGGCGATGAGCCTGTCGTCGGTCTCGGTGATCACCAACGCCCTGCGGCTCAGGCGGGTCGACCTCTGATCTGCCAGCCCACACATCCAACCTCGAAAGGAACATCAGATGACCCAAGACATGTTTTCCCGCCGCAAGCTCCTGATCGGCACAGCTGCGCTGGCGGCTGCGTCGCCCTTGAGGGCTCTGGCGCAAGGCGCCGGTCCGGCGATCCACGTGATGAAGGACCCCAACTGCGGCTGCTGCTCGGCCTGGATCGAGATCCTCGAGAACGACGGCTTCGCCGTCACGACCGAGGCGAGCGCCGGGACGCTTCTGATGCGCTACAAGCTGGACAACGGCATCCCGCAGGAGATGGTCTCCTGCCATACGGGTCGTGTGGATGGTTACATTATCGAGGGTCACGTCCCTGTTGCCGACATTCGCCGTCTCCTGCTGGAACGCCCCGACGCGGTCGGCCTCGCAGTGCCAGGCATGCCCTACGGCTCGCCCGGGATGGGACCGGAAAGCCAGCGCGAGGCCTACGACGTGTTTCTGATCCGGCGCGACGGATCGAACGAGGTCTTTACCAGCTACGCTGCTGCCTGACCTTGAGGCTCCAATTCGGCTCTTGATCAGGGGCGAGAACACATACGGACCTGATCCCGGATCACGGCGTAGTCGCTCAGCATCTCGGCGATGGCCGACCCGTGCGGCAGCCGCGCGAGCTCCTCGGCTGCGCGCGCCTGGAACTCGCGGCTGTACTCTACCACGGGCGGGCAGACGGTCGCGATGCCGGGCTCAGAACCGACCGTTGCGCAGCCGCTCAGCAAGCTCGTCGCGAGACCTAGGACGACGAGCCGTCGCCTCGAGCATCTGGCGTTGGACATCATTGGCTTTCTCCGTGGTCTGAAGGCGTTCAGCGAGGCGTCCCGCTCGCTCGCCGGACCGCCGAAGCGAAAGCAGGAACAGGAGCAGGGCGAGGATGATGGCGCCGTAGCGCAAAGCGGCCCGCATCCATGGGCTGGCGGCGAACCCGATCAGGAGCGGGGCCATCACCGCTGCCCTCGGCGCCAGTCATCGAGACGCGCGTAGATCGTGACCGCGATGCCGCCGAGCGCCACTGCGATGAACACCCAGCGCAGGGTGTCGAGATACGGCACCAGCGGCAGGACGGCGCTTTGCGTCTCCGCCAGCACCTGCTGGGCGACTTCCACCCCGGCTGCGCCGAGCGTCGCGACACCCGCCGCCCCGCCACCCTTCATCGTGCGGCTGTCGGCCAGCGCCTCGCGCGCGGGCGGCGTCTCGGCTGCAAATGCCGTCGCCCGGACCGGGAAGCGCTCGCCCCACTGACGCGCCGGGCCGAGGTCGACGTGGATGAAGCCCGAGCGCGGGTAGAAGCCGAAGCCGAGGAACCCGACCTCGCGGGCCGCCGCCTCGAAGGCCACCGGGTCGTGGTTCGCCATGGCGATGTCGAAGGCGGCGCCGTCGAGGTGCTTGGAGCGGGTGGCGCCACCCACGGCGCGATTGTGCTCGGGGCTGCGATAGGCCGAGCGGACGATCAGCGGCTTGCCCAGCCGGTCGCGCAACGCCTGCAGCCTGTCGAGGGCGGGTTCGTTGACCAGCAGCTTGCCGGTGCCCCGGCAGGCGATCTCGGCGGGGCTGAAATTCCGCAAGCGCCATGCGCTCTCCGGAACGTCGCGCCAATGGCGATGGAATGTCGTGGTCATGAGGGTCCTCCGAAACGAAAGAACCCGCCTCAAAGGGCGGGTCATTGCGGACTGATGAATGGGGATGGGGCGCGGCTACGGGCCGCCGCCGAAGATCTTCAGCTTGATGGCGATGCCCGCGAGCAGCGCCAGCATGACGCCCGTGGTGATCATGCGGACGGCGGTTTGCATCGCGGTGCGGCGGACCAGGCGGATGCAGTCCACCAGGGAGCGCAGATCGCGGATGTCGAGCGCGGCCTCGTCGCCGTCGAGCCCGACATTGGCCAGCGCGCGCTTCGCGCCTTCCTCGGCGGCGCGTGTCAGGATCGCCTCGAACTCGGCATCGGGCATGCGCACGAAGCCCTCGGATCGGGGTGGGTTCATTGGGTCCTCCTTCCGCTCAGCCGACCTTGCAGCCCCAGAACGAGGTGTGATCGGCGGCGAAGTAGCCGTCCGCGACCCGGAAATACCCCTGCAGCTCGACGGTATCGCCTGCCGTCAGCGGCACCATGGTCTGAAGCCAGATCGCGGTAGCGAGCGAGACATGGGTGGCGGAGATTTCGCCGAGGGAGCCGCGGATTTCGGTCGTGCCGTTCAGGACGAGCCGCCCGCGCATGCGGGCCGTGGCGCTGGCGTTGATCTTGTAGAGCAGCGTCGCGCCGAAGAGATAGGTGCCGTCGACAGGCGCCACGAAGTGGTTGTTCGCGGCGTCGAAGGCCCCCTGATCGTTGTAGTCGGTGTTGTTCAGGCCGATCTTCGTCCAGGTCCCAACGCCCACGTAGTTGTCGTAGTTGGTGTACGCCTTGAACCGCGGCAGCCGGGGCTGATCGACAATGCCGGTGGCGTTGTCGACGCTGAGGCCGTCGAAGAAGGTGCTGCCGTCAGCGGAGACCGCGAGCCGGAAGCGGTCCGACCCGAACAGCCCCACCAGCGCCTTGGTCACGAAGCCGGTCTGCAGCGTGAGCCCGAGATCGTCGCCAGCGGCCTCCTTGTTCATGGTGTAGAACAGATCTCCGGTGCCGCCCTCGGCCGCGGTCTTCGCCGTCCAGAGCGCGGCGTTGAGCTTGGCCGAGAACGGGTTCGAGGCATCCGCTGTCGTGCCCAACCCGAGCAGCGCGATGTTCTGCAGCGCTGCTGGTGTGGTCCCGATCCAGCCCGCGCCATCGTAGACGAGCAGTAGGCCCTCGTCCTCCACCCACACACGCCACCCGCTCCGCGGCGGCAGGCGCAACCAGGCGCCATCGGTCCAGAGCGCGACGTTCAGGTCCCACCCCGCCCAGTCGCCGGTCGCGCCCGAGGCGACGATGTAGCGGTCGCCATCGACGGGGCTGCCGGGCGGCGCGGTAAGTTCCCGGTCGAGGACGGAGAGCTGGACGAGCCCGTCGAGCAGCCGCAGCGCCTCGTTGTGGGTGACATGCTTCTGGGCCTGCGCCGCGAGGATGTAGGGCAGCAGGAGATGGGTCGTGGCGTCGGACATGGGATGGCCTCAGAACGTGAGCGTGACGGTCTTGGGCGCGCCCCGCCCCACGAGGGCGGAGAGCTGGACGATGCGGATGTCGAGCGTGTCGCCGGGGCCAAGCGGCGCGCCCCAGTCGGCGGTCTGCACGGCGGCGGTGTAAACCGCACTGGTGGTGGCCGTGCTCAGCACCCGCTTCACGGTCGCGCCGTCGAGGATCTCGACCTCGTAGGCTTCGTTCGCAGGGCTTGCCTGGCCCCACTGGGGCCAGGGTCCCTGCTCACCCTCGGCCAGCGGCACCTCCACCGCGCCCCAGCTGTCGGCCGCGAGCGCGCGGGACCGGCGCGTCCAGCGGATGGTCAGGTCGCCGGGCGTGCGGGCGCGACGCCACGGCTGATCGACATGTGCGACGGAGAAGGGCCGCAGCCCGACGCCCTCAGGCGTGAAGGTCTGCCCCACATAGGTCTCGTCGCTGACCGGACGGCTGGCTGGTCCGATGCGCCAGTTCCACGGGATGCTGAGATCAGCCTCGGTGATGGGCAGCGATGCGAGGCTGTCGTCGAGTACGACGACCCGCGCGCCAGCAGGCGCCGGGTTGCCCATGGCACCCTCGGTGCCGCGCTGGCCCCGCAGGAGCCGGGTCAGACGATACCGGCCCGGCGCCAGAAGCTCGGCCGCGCCCGCCTGGACGATCTCCCAGACGCCGGGCGCGCTCTCGATGGCCAGCGCGTTCGCCCGGCCGAACAAGGTCAGGTCCGTGACGCTTTCCAGCGTGCCGGTCAGCAGATCGACCACCAGAGCATTGCCGAGATCGAAGCGCGAGGTGGGGCCCGGATAGAGGTCGGAGACCAGCACCCCGATCCGGGCGCGACTGCCGAACGTGGTCAGCAGCTCGAAGCCATCGGTCGAGGGGCTGCGGAACACCGCCATCTCGCCGGGCCAGGGTACGGCATTCGCCACGACAAACGGCCGATGCGCGGGCTGGTCCTCGGTCAGCTGCGGCAGATCCATCAGCACCGCATCCGGTGCGCCGAACACCACGGCGCGCGTCAGCGACGCCGCGCGGGGATCGCCGGGCGGCATGTCGTAGGTCGCCCGGTCCTGGCGCACCGCCTCGATGCCCCGCGCCTCGGCGTCGGCAATGGAGACGAGCCGCAGATCGACCAACCGCCCGTCATGCTCCAGCCGGATCGCATCGGCCGGGTCAAGCGCGAGGCGCGAGGGCGGCAGACGAAACGCCGCGGTCTCGCGCCCCACCCACGCCTCCATCAGCGCGCGGCGGCAGCGGCGTTCGGCCTCCTCGGGCGGTACGGCCATCGGGAAGGACTCGGACGCGATGCGCGTCGTGTCCACCGTGATGCGCCGGGCCTCGACGAGGGCCGCGTCGTAATCCTCATCGGCCCGCGCGATCTGCCACTTCAGCGCCTGCGGCAGTTCGGTTTCCTGGCCGCGCGTCAGTTCCAGCACGTCGCCTTCGCGAGCGGCAACAAGATCGTCAGGTACGATGGTGGTGACGGATCCACGGCCGCGCATGACAAACCGGATCACCCCCTCGGTCTCGACCGCGTCGAAGCCAAAGTGCCGCGACAGCGTGGTGATCGAGGCGCGCGGGCTTTCCAGCGCGCCGATGGCGTAGCCCTCGACCGCGCCCCAGAGGCCAGTGACGTCGACCCTCGCCTCCGGCATTCCGGCCCGCAGGCAGAGGTGGCGGGCAAGCGCTGCCAGCGACACCGCGCCAAGCCGTCCGGTCAGCCAGTGGCCGAGCCGCCAGTTTGGCCCATCGGCCCAGACATCGGTGAGTTCGGGAAAATACGGATAGGGTCGCGCGTCCCAGGTCCAGGCGGCACATTCAGGCAAGTGCACCATCCGGCCGCCGTAGACTGACGAGACCGGGTTGTTCGCCGCGTCACCCCACCAGAGATATGTCGCCTCGAGGTAGGCGCGCTGGATCGCATCATCCCGCCAGCCCCGTGAGAAATGCGGCGTGAAGCTCTCGGACGACTTCGGGTCGAAGAAGACGTTGGGCTGGTTGGTGCCGCGGTCAATGGCGGGGCAGCCAAGCTCGGTGAACCAGATCGGCTTGGATTGCGGCACCCAAGCCGTCGGCGTGCTGCCTTCCATCCCACCCGGGCGGTTGTAATGTGCGTTCGACCACCAAGCTTTCAGATCCTTGTTGCGGAACACCCAGGGCTTTCCTGCCGTGCCGTCGGTGATCGGCGTCCGGATCTGCGCTGAACGTTCGGCGGCGCTGGCATAGAACCACTCGAAGCCTTCGCCGCCTACAATGTTCCCCTGCAGGTAGGCACGGTCGTAGATCGCGGGCCAACCCTCCTGCGCATCGGCATGGTCAAACCCATCCCGCCAGTCCGACAGCGGCATGTAATTGTCGATGCCGATAAAATCGATCTCCGGATCGGCCCAGAGCGGATCGAGGTGGAAGAACACATCACCGCTGCCGTCACCCGGCTGGTGCCCGAAATATTCCGACCAGTCGGCCGCATATCCAATCTTCGTCGACGCCCCAAGGATCGCGCGCACATCCGCCGCCAGGTCGCGTAACGCCTGCACCGCCGGATAGGTGGAGGCACCCGAGCGGATCGTCGTCAGTCCCGGCATCTCCGACCCGATCAGAAAAGCATCAACGCCGCCCGCCGCCGCGCAAAGAAAGGCGTAATGCAGCACCATGCGGCGCAGGCCCCAGTCGCCGGACGCGCCGGTCCAACTGACGCTTTCGCCCGATATGGCAAAATCTGCAGGGCTGGCGCTGCCAAAGAGCGCTGCGACCTGAGTGGCGGCCGGAGCGGTCTTGTCCATCGATCCGACATAGCCCGCAGCCGGAGAACAGGTGATCCGTCCCCGCCAGGGGAACGCAGGCTGGCCGGTCTCGGCGGCGTTGTCGGAATATGGGGTGGGCAGCGTGTTGCCCGGCGCCACGTCCATCATCAGAAACGGATAGAGTGTCACCCGCAGCCCGCGCGACCTCATCTCCTGGATCGCCTGCACCACCGTGAAATCCGCAGGCGTGCCGCCAAAGTTGGGACGATTATCACCATCGCGACTGACCAGATGTGCCGATGCCCGGTTCACGCCGTTGACAGACCAGGCTTTTGGCTTGGCGGTCTTGTCGGCCAGTTCGACTTTCGGCCGGACCTGGCAGTGCCCGGCGCGCAGATCATCGCCAAACCAGGACACCACGAGGCTGACGCTCTCGACCTTCGGCACCATGGCCTGCAACCGGTCCAGCGCCACCACCATGTCGGCAGTGTCGGTCAATGCGTTAAGATTGTCAGCGGTCTGCGATCCGCTGCTGCCTTTCCGGATGCCCTGCGTGGCATAGGCGAACTCGCCAGAGGCCGGGATCATGGTGACGGCGCGGGTCAGACCCTCGGCGGTGTCGGGATCGGCCAGAGGGCGAAACACCTCGAAGCTCAGCTGCGGGATGCGGTTGCCGTAGGTTCCCAGCGGAAGGTCTTCAAAGATAACATAGGCCGTGCCGCGATAGGCAGGCGTGTTGGCCGCGCCCATCTTGGCCGAAATGAACGGATCGGCCGCCTGGCTCTCATCGCCCGGATACCAGCGCCAGGTGATTCCGGCGGTGTCCAACGGCTTGCCGTCCGCCCAGATACGCCCGATGCCGGTGATCGGCCCCTCCGACAGCGCCACGGCAAACGAAGCATAGTAGATATATTCGGTCGTTGTGACTTTGGGTCCGCCGCCTTTGCCGCCGCCCTGCCGGGTCGTGCTGGTCTCTTCGCGGAAATCCGTCGCCCATAGGATATTGCCGCCGACCCGCATGCGGCCATAAAGCCGCGGGATCACTGCCCCTTCAGTCGACGATGTGATCCGCAAATTATCAAGCCGCGCGCCTTCGATGCGCTGGGTCGGTGCGAGCGACGAGATGATCCAGCTGTCGACCACCGAGCCGATGGTTGAGCCGATAAAACCGCCGATGGTGACGGCGCTGACGCCGAGAATTGCGCCGCCAATGCTGCCGCCAATGGCGGCACCTGCGGCACCAAGAACGAGTGTGGCCATGGCGAGATCTCAGCGTTGCGGAAACAGGAAAGCGAAGGCGATGCGCCGCCGCCAGGACGGGGTGAGCGGTTCTTCGATCACGCCGAGGCGCTCATAGGCGTGCAAAAAACTGTCAGGCCCGGTCAGGATCCCGACATGTTTGGCGATGGCGCGCGGCCTCATGCGGAACAGGACCAGCGCGCCGGGACCAGCCGAGACAAGGTCCACCTCGATCATCACGCGCCGCGCGCCCTCCGCGAGAACCTCGTGCGGCCCGGTCTCGCCCCAGTCGCGGCTGTAGGGCGGAATCGGGAATGGTTCGGGGCCGACGATTTCGCGCCAGACGCCCCGCGCCAACCCAAGGCAGTCGCAGCCGACGCCCCGGAGGCTGGCCTGGTCGTGATACGGCGTGCCCAGCCAGGATCGCGCTACCTTGAGAACGCACTGTGATTTGGCAGCATTCAAAGCACCGCCCCCTCATGTCCGCCGTCCTTAGTGGCGTAGCGCAGGACCGCGTCCTGCCCGGGGATATGCGGGAAGCCCCGGAAATTGGCGGTGTTGGAGAACTTCATTCCACAGGTTTCCATGCGCTTGTCGCAGCCAGCACGGATGGTGAAGCCGTCACTCTCGGCGATGGACCGCACCGGCGCTTCGAGCAGCGTCAGCACCCCAATGCCGTCCGCGACATCATGTGCGATGACCTCCGCTCGCCGCCCGGCATTGGCCCCGCTGGTCCATTTGACGGTGCCGAAGGTGAACCAGCCAGAGGTAAAACTGCCAAGCCCCGAGGCAGTGAATGTCCGGTCGCGCAGGACATCGAGGACGGCCCCAGTGCCCTTGTAGGCGGGGTCCTCCAGATCGATACCACAGCGCGTATCGCCAAGGTCGGCGTCGCAGGTCGCCTGGAAGGTGCGCCCCACCGTCTGACTCAAGGTATGGGCCAGTGATCGCACCTCGGCGACGAAGGCGAGCCGCCCTCGCCGGATCTGGCCGATGGCCCCGCGGCGCATCAGAACCCGTTGCGCGGTGTCGGCCCAGTTCACGCGCCAGACCTCGACCTCAGCATTGTCCCAGCGGCCATCGAGAATGTCGGTCTCACTGATCCGGTCGGAGGTCAGCACACCCTCGGCATCCTGGGCATCTACGGACAGGTCCGAGCCGGACCGGACCTCGGAGGCCGTCAGCCCGCTTTCCGGCTCGAAGTCGGTGCCGTCAAAGCGAAGCGTCAGATCATGGTCGGTGAACCCGAAAGTCACGCCATCGGCGCGGAGGATCCGCCAGCACCAGGCGAGTGTCGTGGTGCCCTCATCGAGATGGGCCTGCAGGTCGGGCGAAAGAGCTTTCATCGGCGTGGCTCCGGAATGGTCATGAGGATCAGGCCGGGATCAGCGTGATGGCGACATCGGCCGCATCGATCACCGGCGTGTAAGAGGCATCATGGGTGACGCTCAGCGCCCCGGAGCCGGTGCTGACCTGGCGGAAGACATGCGGTGTATTGGCTTCCAAGTTGTTGATCGTGATGCTGCCGGAAATACCGCTGGTGCGGGTCGCGCGGATGCCGCGCTCGCCGCCCTGCTGGAAGCAATCAGTGATGGTCAGACCCGCCACGTCCTCGAAATGCCAGGCATAGTGGTATTGCTGTGTGTGGATGGCTTCGAGCCGAACATTGTCGAGCACCAGATCCTCGATCCAGAACAGCCGGAAGTTCAGGATGCCCGGATCGTCGATGGTGCCAAGGCCAGAGCCGCCCACCGTCCAACCTTCCAGCGTCAGGCGTTTGACGTGGGTGCTGTTCGACGTGTTGTCGACCTCCGCCAGCCGGTCTCGCACATCATCGGCACTGACATTGCGGATCACGATGTCACTGGAATAGAGGCCCGGGTGGCGGCTGTTGCGACCGATCGACAGAATTCTGTCGATGTCGTCGCAGTCCAGCCCGTCGACAGTCACGTTGCGCGATCCCGGCACGATGCTGATCGCAGTGCCCCGGTAGCCGGTCACGGTGTTGTTCAGAACCTGGATATCTTCGTCCAGCCAGAACTTGTTGTTGCCGATCCGGATTGCATCGGGCCGGTCGCCAAGGTCCGGTGAGAGCAGCAGCCCGTCGTTCGAGATCGTATTGTTGCGGATCACCACCCCCTTGTTCCAGCTGCCATGGGTGTCGAGGCTGCTGGAGGTGTCGTTGCGAACATTGTTGTGCTCGATGATGCAGCCTGCCGTCGTGCTCCAGAGCTCAATGCTGTGACGGCATTTCTCGATGTCATTGTGCGAGACGATGGTGTTGCGTTCACCGCGACGCAACGAGACGCCGTAGCCCTCGCCCGCGGCGATGCTGCCCCCTTGGGCGATGGTCAGACGGGTGATCAGGTTGCCCGCGCCGGTGTCCGAGCGCACCGCTTGACCGATACGCCGCTGCGCAAGGCTGCGAGCAGGATCGGTGTCGAACGCGGCATCACTGATCGTGCAACCCACGCAATAGCGCGCCCAGATATACTGATGCTCCCAGGCTTCAGCCGAACTGCCGTCTTCCTGGCCGAGGAATTGCCCGCCCTTGATCGTGGCATTCTCGATCGGATCGATCTTGACGCAGGCGGCGTTCCAGGCGGTCAGCTTGTTCTTGCCGAGCGGTTCGGCCAGCGTCAGCGTGTTGCCGGAAATCGCCGTGATGCGGTGGATTTCCTCGTTGATCAGGATGTCGCCAAACTCCTGCCCGGGGTCGAGGAGTGCCCCCAGCGTACCGGCAAACTGGTTGCCGGTCGGCGTGGGTAACTCGGAGGTCGAGGGATAGACCCAATCGCCGACCGCGAGCCCCCCTGCGTCGACGAGCGTGATCTGGGTGGCACCTTCGGCCGCGTCACCTGCCAGCAGGGAGCCGACCAGCAGGGTGACTGTCGAGGGATCGCTGACCTCGCTGGGATAATCCAGCGGGTTGGACACCGGCACGTCGATGCTCAGCGGCCGCGACAGGGTCAGAGTGCGCTGATTGACCGAGGAAATATAGATCACCTCCCGGCTCTCTGCCGGGTGATAATCCGGGGCGGTCGCATTGGTGCGCACCACGGCGATGGCGCCGGGACCCGCAGTGGCGAGGAACATCGTCGTGTCAGCATCATCTTTCAGGGTCAGCTGGGTGTCACCGATGGCCGCCGCGACGCTGACCGAGGGCGGCGAGGCCGATGGCGCTTCGACCACGTCGCCCCAGAGATGGATCTGGCCCCAATAGGTGCCCGCCCTGCCCCGCTCGACCACGGTATCGGCCAGATCCAGCGTCCAGTTGGCCAGCACAGAGCGCGGCGGCGGCTGCATGCGGCCGCGCAGGTGCATCACACCCGTGGGGCTTTCCAGGACAAGCACCGCCCCGTCCGGCTGCAGCTCCGGCAAAACGCTGCGCAGGAAGAACTCCAGCGGCACCTCGGCAGGCTGCGCGGTGCTGGTGCCCCAGCCGGTCCAGTCAGCGCCGCCTGCCATCGCCCTGTGATCGGTGAACACATCCTCCCAGGTGAAGATTGCCGGTTCAGGCTCAAGCGCAGCGACAGGCACCGGGATGCGGATCTCCACCAGCGGAACGGAGGTGATCGAGCCCAGCCGCTCGACGTCGAGGGTGACATCCAGCAGGTCGCTGTCAAACCGCACCGGCACGTCGAACTTAAAGCCTGCCGTGATAGCCACGCCCAGTGCAGGGGCCGTGCCAAAATTGACCATCCCGGTCGTGGCGTCGAGCGACCAGCCCGTGGCCGTTTCGACGCCTCCCAGGGCAATGCGCACCGACCCCGCCACCGGCTTGCTGATCGTTCGGATCCAGGTCTGTGCGCCAGAGGTGTAATTCTTCAGCAACTGAAATGTCGTCGTCGTGCCATCGCCGATGCCGATCACCTGATCGAGGGGCGATGGCGCTCCCGAGGGCTGACAGGATTTGTAATCCGACCAGTCCTTGAACCGAAAGCCGTGCAGCCGCCCGTTGCGCGCCTCGAAGAAGGCCACGACCGCCGCCAGATCGTCGGCGCGGCGGATGCCGTAAGCGACATCGTAGCGCCGCCGCGAATTGGCCCAACTGGCGTTGCGCTCCTCACTGCCCGAGGCCAGCTCAACGATCTGCGTGCGCCGCTCCGGCCCGCCGCGTGCGCCACGGCTGATGTCATCGGGAAACCTGATTTCGTGGAACATCACATGCCCCTCCGCCCGAGCGACACGGCGCGGGCAATATCTGCGGCGAGCCGCCGCGTCAATTGAACGGTCGCCTGTTCAACCTGACCCATGGATACTCCGGCAAGATCGCCCGCGCGTTCGAGCACCTGGATCGAGGCCACCGTGGTGGCAAGGGAGGCCGCGAGCTTGGCCTGCGCATCCACGGTTTGCAGCCCGGAGCGCACCATGGCGACACCGGCGGCGGTGGCAGCAGCAACCGCGGCCGCGGCCGCAACTTTGACCCGACGCGAGAACGCCGCCATCCGGGCATTGGCCGCCTCCATCTCGCGGCTGAGCCGCCCGAAGCCGCGCGACCCGGCCTCGCCGACACCTTCCAACTCCGCGCGCACCTGCCGCCCACCCACGGCCGCAAGGCGGACGCTAACCCGTTTTTCCGCCATGGGAATGATCCATCTGTTCGTTGAGTTTGGCGACCATCACCGCCTCGATGACGGGCAGCAGTTCGGCCATGGCCAGAGGCGGGATGCCGAGGGCATCACCAAGTGACAGTGCCGCCGACAGGTCCCAACCGATCACCGCGCCGGGCAGCACGCGCAGTTGCCCGCCGAGACGACCGACGAGGTCCCAGGCCTGCCAGCCCTCATGGGTGAGCGGTCGGTTCAGCCGCGCCGGGCAGTCTGCGCAGACCTCTTGGCAACCCTCGCAGTAGCGCTCGCCCCCGCCGAAGGACCAGTCGGCGAGAGCGCGGAGACGTTTTTTTCCTGTTCCAGCAGCAGGCCCTTGGAGACATAGGTCAGCTGGAAAGCCTCGAAGATCGGCCAGATATCGAGCAGCGCGTCGATGGCGTCCGGGCTGGGGTCGAGGGGATTGCCGTCGGCGTCGCCAATGCCCTCCCAGACCAGCACGGCACGGCGCGCCAGCGCCTTGGCAAAGGCAACGGCGCGTTCTTCGTCGCTGGCCTCCTCTGGCAGGCTTTCCACCACCGGGTCACTGCGCGTTGCCACCATCAGCGCCGTGGTCAGTGGCCGCAGTTGCACCCGGACGCCCGGCGCGAGGTCATGCCACCTTGGCGCATTCGTCAGATCGAGTGTCAGCATCAATAGGACTCCACATCATTCACGAGGGTTGCAGTGCACATCCGGCCAACAAGGCTGTCGCGCGCAGCCTGCCAGTCGAACGTCGCCTGGCGTGCCTCATGGATCTGATCGCGACGCAGGCCGAGATCGGCGGCCGTCGCCGGGGGCATGTTGTGATCGCCGACATGCCCCACAGAACCGGGATTGCGCTGGCGGGTGGCGACGTCGCCGCGCGCCTGCGCAGCATCGTATTCATCAGCCAGGCGCCGCTTGGCAGCGGCCTCGATTTCCAATGCATCTGCCTGGGCGCGGTGCGCGGCGGCGATCAGATCATCATGAGCGCTCTTCGCGCGTTGCAGTCGAGCGGCGCGTTTCGCAACATCGTAGGCCAGACCGGCAACCTCCCGCGCCTCGAGAACCTCGGCGGCGGTTTTCGCACCCGACAGCATGCTCGCGGCACGATCGATCAGGCTGGGCAGGTCCTGCGACGGGGCCGATGCATGGGCGAGCAGGCTCATTGATCGGCCCCTTGAGCGACGATCTCGATCTTCAGCGTGCCGGGCCTCACGGTGCGCGCAGGCTCGAAGCCCTGCCGGATGGCCTCGGGCCAGGCCGCGTATTTGCGCTCGGGCACCTTGTAAGCGAGATCGACATATTCGGCGGGGTCGTCGCCTGCATCGCTGATACGGGCGACCATGGCGGCCAGCCGGTCCTGATCCCATTCCACCCGCTTCGGCAGATCGGCGACCACGGTGAAATCGCCGTCATCGAACCGGACCGTACCAGTGTCCTTGGCCTGAGCCTGGCGTTCTTCAGCGGCGCGGTTGGCGTAGCGGACGGCCAGTCCGGCATCGAAGCGGGTCTTGGCCGCCTTGTCGCGCTTCAGACGCTCATCGATCTCGCGCTGCAGGATTGCCAGCAATTCGACTGGCAGGGCCGCGATTTCGCCTGCGCTCAGGGATGGCAGATCGTCGGGCGTGGGCGTGTTCTCTGGGAATGGCATGAGTTGGTCTCCGTGATCGGTGAAAAAGGATTGGAAGGCGGCCATCACGCGGCCTCTGGCTCGGCGAGCAGCAGCTCGGACAGGGAGGCAGCGGCGGCTTTGGGCTTGGGCCGGGCGACGGCGATATAGGCGAACTGGTCGGGCCCCACGCGCTCCTGGACGAGATGCACGAGACCCAGCTCGGCGGCCCAGAAGGCCCGCGACCCAAGCCTGCTCAATTCGGCCCGCGCCGCATCCGATAGCCCTGAAAACACAGGGAAGATGTCGAGCACCAGAAAACCGCGGTGGTATTCCAGCCGGTCTCCGGGAACGGCCTGCGCCACCCAGGCGCAGAACTCGATCTCGGACAGCGGTCGGCTGGCGCGAACGGTGATAAAGGGTGTGGTTCCCATGAACATGATCTCCTCCTTTCCCCTCTACTCAGGCCGCTGCGAAATCGTCCCAGGAGGGACCGAGGCCATGTGCGGTGAGGACGTGGCGGAGATCGGCAAGGCGGCGGTAGAGCCCGGACCGGCTGCCGAAACCTTCGGAGGCGAGCGCCGAAATCGGGCGATGCGCCAGCGCTGCGCAGAGGCGACGATCCTCGAGCGGCAAATGTGAAATCGCGGATTGCACGGCCTGATGCTGCTCAGTGGAGGCATGCGCGGTGGTCGCCTGGCCATGCCAGGCCGACAGGCCCTCATCCTCACCGATTGTCTCGGCAAGCGGACGCTGGTCGTCCGGTCCGGAGGGCGCATCGAGCGACAGCAGCCCGCCACCCTGCGCACTGCGATCACGCATCATCCGGATCGCGATCCGTGACGATTGATTGCGCAAGACCAGACCCGCGAATGCACCGAGGCTGCCGCGTGCCGGATCAAACGCTGGCAAGCGGCGCAGAAGATCGATCAGAAGATCCTGACCCAGATCCTCGCGATCGCAGGCGGGCAAGCCCAGCCGCCGCCGCAGCCGCCGGGCCGCGGAGTCAGCCTCGGAGATGATGGTTTCAATGTCGTCGGGGGAGAGCTTGATCTGCATCGCTGTGCGCCTCGGTCATCGTTTCTGATGAGCCCAAGATGCCGGATGCGGTCGGTGTGCAGGTGGGAACGGTGTGGGAAGAAGGTGGGGGTTTGGTGGGCCGAGACCTTTCCCACGGCCAGTCAGGCTGAATGAAGATCACGCAGTTCAGGCAAGGGCAGATCCCGAGTTCACAGCGGGTGGACGGGCCGGCCCACCGGCCATGGGTGCTGCGAGCACAGCGGACCGGTTTCCTCCCTAAGCGAACGCATGGCTGCTGCGCAGTCAGGTGGGCCAGCATATGTAGGTCGGGCGGAAATCGGTAGTTTGTCGCAAGCGCACGGGCCTTGCATCAGTAAGGCGAGAGCGGCCATTTACTACCGAAACGCCGGTCGCTCGCGCTGTGGCCTCTGCAAATAACAGCCATGCGCAGGACGCGGACACTGCTGAGTAAAAGTGGCACACCAGATCGCGTGGGCGTGATTGCACCAAGGCCGTCATGGGGCATGCTCATCTGTCGCTTGGCGCGGCTCTTGTTTCCGGACACTCGCTGCGTTATCGGGATCGTGTCGGAGGCGCACCGACTATAAAAATACCGTAAGGGCTTCCGTGCTTTCCAATGGCGGAAGTGAAAACGGTTGGATATGCTCCCCTCGGAGGCACCCGCAAATGGATTTCGAACAAGATACTTTCTTTGGCTTGCATTTTGAGACACGACATGAGGGCGATGGCGCTCATGTTCTTCCGGCGTATAATCTTGTTCAAGCTTTGGAGGGATTGCAGCGAACCATCCATTTGGTCGCGATGATGAGAGAAGGACGAGAAGTAAAGACGCGAGCTCGCGTGACACGCGATATTGAAGATCGGTTTCAGCTTCATTGCGAAATTCCAAAAGAAGGGAGCTTTTATCAGCCGACCTTCATTGCGGAAAGAGATCAAACCCTCTTCAGCACGGACGAAGCGAGGGAAGTGGCACAGATAACTCGAAGCTTGCTGAGTTCGATCGAGGCGGGGGATGAGCGAGATTTTAAGAAGACAGTAGTGGATTCTGCTTTCAGAACACCAATCATTGCATCTCTCGGAAAGATGTTTGGTGGGCAAGGCTCGCACTACCGCCTTGCGATTGAGGACAAGGCGGGCAACGTGATCGTTAACAGTGTATCTGCGACCGATGCACTGGAACGGCTACGGCAGGCGCGTTTGTCGCCGGGCACCCATTCGATTGTCACAGGGTATTTCAATAAGATTGACTTCAAGGAGCGCAAACTCTCCTTGCTTATACCAAGCACAGGACGTTTGATCAGCTGCTTATATGAGGAAGATATTGAGCCTGCACTTCTCGAGAATGCACGAGATCTTATCCAGGTCGTTGGGACCATCGAACTTGATGAAGACGGAAATCCGCAAAGAATTACTGACGTTCAGGAGGTGCATCCAGTCAACACTGATGATATCGACCTTATCGAGCTTCTCCCAGATTACCTCAAAGCTAATCAATTGAATAATCTTCAGGTATCCGTGGAATTGAGCGAGGATAAGCAGACCTATTTTGCGAAGCTGGACGAACTCGGTATTGATCACGCCGCATATACCCGCTCCGATTTGGTAGATGCACTGGAAGCCGAGATTGATTTTCTGTGGAAAAATGTAGCTCAGGAAGACGACGCCAACCTTGCGCCAAAGGCTATTTTGCTTAAGGCAGAGCTTAAGATACTGTTCAAGGAAATTTCTTCATGAATCTGGAGCGCACTAAAGTGCGGGATAACCTGCCGAAAAAGGGTTTCGTTGAACAAGACGACCGGAAGCATATTTTCTATCACTTCCATCACAACGGGAAGAAAACTCATATCCGCACCCACGTTAGCCATGGAAGCAAATACAAGACACTGGGCGATGATCTTGTTTCCCAGATGGCTAAACAGTGCAAGCTAACTGCCAAGAATTTCAGAGGTCTTGCGGAATGCACCGTATCCCAAGAGGAATATATTGAGCTTCTCAAAGAGGCGGGTGAGGTTTAACCAAGTTCCACCGAAAAAAGTAAAAAATCTGGCGGCGATGGAGAAATTAAAGAGCCGCCGAGTTTCTACCTGCGTTGCCACGGCAGAATGATCATTGCTCCGCTAACGCGAACGGACAAAATGGGCTACTTGCAGTCATCGGTGTCCCTCAGATGAACGCAAGCTTCGTCCGCGCCTTCGTAACTCGCCTGTCCAGAATGCTGCGCTCAGCGCGAATGGCCGGTCTCGGGAAGCTGCGCCGCAGAGGCAGGCGAAGTGGCCAAGGTCCGGTCTAGGCCGGCCACGTCGAGAACAACGACCAAGGTTCCCAACTTTACTGATTCCGCTTCCTGCGCACTGCCGATTGCCGATCTCCGCCGCAGTGCAGCTGCGGCAAATGTCGCTAGGATCGGCTTGCCGGACTTCAACAGAGAGCGGCTGGTCAGCCTTCGACCACGATTTCGGATGCCGGAACGCCGAGCCGGTAGCCCCGGTTGCGCACCGTCTCGATCAGGGCCTTGCTCTCGGCATCGGTAAACCCCGCATTCCTGAATGCAGCGCGCAGCTCGCGGATCAGATCCTTGGCCTCGCGCGCCGTCGTGCCTTCGACATGGGCTTGGGAGGCAACCGGATCGCGCGACAGCGCCTTCTCCAACAGGCGCTCGAATACGGGGAAAATCTGGCGCGACAGAATGACGGAGCGACCATCCCACTGAACCTCGGCCGTTGCCCTTCGCACACGAAGCACGGGCGCCAGTGGGACCGGCGCCAAAGCCGCGTCGTCGATTGCAGCGCCGAGGACGTTCGAGGCAGGCTTCAGCAGCTCGAGGGTTTCGATCAGATGAAAGCCCGCATCGTAGTGTCGCCGCGTAGCCTCCGCTGGCAAATTCGGTGCGAGGATCGTGATGTCCGAGCCCTGCGCCGCCTGGCGCAACGATGCGGCAATGCCCTCGCCGGTCAGGGCTGCAGGCTCCAGCGCAAGAAACACTGCGCGCCCCGATGGCGTATCGCCGAGCCGCCAGACCTTCTCTGCCGCCAGCTTCGTGGCGGCGCCAAATCCCGCAGCCGCGCCGATCACGGACGCCAACGCCGCAGCGCCGATGCCGAACACGCGCAGATCCTCCTCGGTGAGATCAGTGTCCTGTCGGCAATCGAGCGGACACTCAGCCCGAAATGCATCGCCTGCTTTCCGAATCGGCCGACATGGCAACCCGCATTCGCAGGCATCGCAGACCTCCCAATCGGAGAGCGGCGCCAGTTCGACGAGGACACGTTTCGCCAGCAGCCGGTCAAAGACCGGACCAAAGAACGGCGCGGCAAGCTCACCGGGCAGGATGGCGTCGTCGCCAGCCTCACTCAGCCGCGTCAACAACCTCAAAATCGTCTCGGTCATTGACCAGCCCATTCCGTTCGATCAGTTTCATCACCCGCGCCTCATGCTGAGTGCGCCGGAACTGCACGACACCGGGCGGGCGCAGTTTGACCGTCACCTGCGGTTGGCGCTTACCATCGCCCTTGAACAGGATCCGAAAGACGATTTCACCAAGGCGCCATGATCCCGCAAATGACACCGGCGTGCTGACAAAATGCCGAAGCGCTTCGCCGCCAAGGTCGCGCGACCGCAGCGTCCGCGCCACGCGCAGATACCCCTTCTTGCCAGGCACCATCAGGTCTGCCGCCGCCTCGATGATCAGGGCACGATCAATCATGGGATCGTAAACATGATCAAATGCGAAATCGGGGCCCGCGAGTTCAACCGGTCGCAGCGTGTAGAGGTCTTGTGCATCATCACCGTCGAAAAAGCCCGGCCGCTCCAGGATGATCGCGGCGAAGAGTTCGGCGACCTCCGGCTGGTGGGCTTTTCTGATCCGGGCGAGCCGGAGCATGCCGGTGTTCTCGGAATAGCGCAGCACGGCATGGGCAATCTGCCGAACGCTGATAACCCGCTCCTGCAGGCCCTCGACGACCGGCATGGTCGAGACCATGGAGCCGTGACTGACCACGAGGTTGACCTCGTCGCCGTCGGCGTAATCGCCGACCCGGCAGTAATCTCCCAGGAACGCATCGCGGAACAGATCGGCAACAGCCTTCCGGAACGCCTCGACCTTCTCTTGCGTCAGATCGATCGTAACACCCCGTTCCCGTCCGGCGTACTCATACAGGCGATCTGCGGCGAGCATCGCCATGTGATCGGCGGCGGCGTCAAACAAATCGGGATGTTCAAGAAACACGCGGACCGCAATGTGTTTTGGATCATGTGCCCTGTTGGGAGCATCCTCATCACCGGTCTTCATGTCCGGAAACAGATCGATGCCCTGACGGGCGGCCTGAGTCTGGATGACTTCGAGGCCCCGCCTGTCGCCCAGTTCGGCAATCCGATGGAGATCGGCCCGCAGCCCTTCCGGATAACTGTCCTCACTTCCCGTCAGGAGGTCGTGTAGCGCACTGCGCGCCGCATCGTCGTCCTGATCAAGCAGATCGACGGAGAAACTGGTGAATTTGCTCTCGTGGCGAGCCAACAATGCCTTCATCAGAACCAGATCAATTGTCTTGATGAACCTGGGGTTCACGAACTTTTTCAAATTTCCGGCCATCGCGAATCCCCTTTTCCATGAAATGAATGTTCATAATATGTTCTCACCCATATTGCCGCAACAGTTTGGTGAACAGTTGGGACGGATTCTGAGACCGATGAGTAGAAGCCAAGGGAGACCACCGCCCCGAGGTTTGCATGAAACGACCCAATCCGCTCCCGCCCGACCAGATGACGCCCATTGAGCGCCGCGCCGATTTGTGTGGCTTTCTGGCTCTCGGGCTGGTTCGCCTGCGGATGCGGGATCGGGGGGAAGTATCTGACGAAAATGGAGAAAGTTGCCTACACTTTCCGCCCGACCAATGGCGTCATGCAACTCCAACAAAAAAGAGAAACGCATGACCAAACAAGATCCAATTCCCGCCCGCCTGGCCGCGCTCAAGACCACGTCGACGCCAGACCTGAAGCAACAATGGCGCGAGTTGTTCGACAGTGAGCCACCACCGTTCAATCGGCGCTATCTGGAAAGCAGGCTGGCATACCGCATTCAGGAGTTGGCCTATGGCGGGCTGAAGCCGGAAACGGTGAAACGGCTGGAAGCTCTCGGCGAGCAGCTCGACGGTGGCGACCGCAAGAAGAGCCGCATCCGCGCTGACCTGAAACCTATCGTCGGAACACGGCTGATCCGTGAATGGCAGGGCGTCGAGCATCTCGTCACCGTCACTGCTGACGGTTTCGACTGGCAGGGTCGCCCTTACAAATCGCTGTCGGCCATTGCCCGCGCCATCACCGGCACGCGCTGGAACGGCTGGGTGTTCTTCGGCCTGAAAAACCACAGGAGGGGCGCATGACCAAACCCATCGTCCGCAAACTGCGCTGCGCGGTCTACACCCGCAAATCCTCCGAGGAAGGGCTTGAGCAGGAGTTCAACAGCCTTCACGCCCAGCGGGAGGCCTGTGAAGCCTATATCGCCAGCCAACGGTCGGAGGGTTGGGTGCTGGTCCGCGATCAATATGATGATGGCGGCATATCCGGCGGCACGCTGGAACGCCCGGACCTGAAAAGGCTGCTCACAGACGTCGAAGATGGCTTGGTCGATGTGGTCGTGGTCTACAAGATCGACCGCCTGTCGCGCTCGTTGATGGATTTTTCCAAGCTGGTCGAGGTATTTGACCGGAATGGGGTGAGCCGCACCACGGCACGGCTTTCTTTGACCTGCTGGACCGGGTGATGCCGGATTGGGAGCGCCGGAAGCAACGCCTAGAGAGGATAATGGCCTGAGAAATTCCGACGCTAGTCGCCGCTGAACCAAACGAGACCGCTGTCCAAATGAAGCCATGTGACCGGAATATCATAATAATATCATCCACTTGTGGAACTTCACTAAATCAGCGCAGTCAACAGGTCCGGAGAATATCAGCCCGTAGAGAACGCTTTGGGCCCTCTTCGCACCGGGGCCGGTGAACAGCTCCTCGTGCATAACCCTCGAAAACAACGGAAAAATCCGGCCACAGCCGGATCGGGAGAACGCTTTCGTGGGGGCAAGTGGCGGAGACGAAGGGATTCGAACCCTCGAGACCCTTCCGGGCCTACTCCCTTAGCAGGGGAGCGCCTTCGACCACTCGGCCACGTCTCCACCGACGCGTATAGCCAAGCAAACATAGGGAATACAAGGCCAAATTGGGATTTATTGAAAAAACCTCCCTGCGCCCAAAAACGTGCTCAAATGGCACTGAGAGGCACAGAATGGCACCCGGTTTGGGCAAGATTTGGTCAATTTCCCTTCCAGCGAAAGCGCCCTGAAAGCGTGGACGCGACGCAGCCAAGACTGACTTGCTGGCGTCCCCAGCCCGCTCAGCGATCGAGGGCGAGTGCCCGCATTATCGACTGTATCTTGACGGATTTCTGCGGGCCGAAGAACGAACCAAGGTTCTTGGCATGTTGAACTCACTTCACACATCGACGTCCGGCCACGCCACGATGTCCGAGATCGACTCCTTCTTGCGGGTGAAGGAGGACAAGCGTCGCGAACTGCTGAGATCATGGGGGCTTAGTGGCAGGCAGACGCTTGCCTGGAGCGAACTTTGGTCTGCAATCGGACTCGGTCCTCACCAGGATGAGAGCCTTTGGAACGCCCTGAAGCTTCCGCTTCTTCTTCCACCCGACGTGGCTCCAATGGTCGGGATATCGGTTGAGACCTTGAATGCGTGGTGTCGATCACACGAAACGCACAAAGGGCTGCCTCAGCCGCAAGACCGGTCTGGCCATGGCCTTCAAGCTGATGATGTCCGCGCAGAAGAAATGGCGCAAACTTAACGGCCAAAACCGCCTGCCCGAAACCGTCCGAGGGGTTGAGTTCCGCGATAGCCTCCGCCAATTTCGAGCTGCCGCCTGATCAAGCGTCACCAACTTTTGCGCATTATTTGTGGGCGCTGCCCCCCATCGGATCGAGAGGTGAGACTGGAATGACCTCGACGTTATTCTCCATGGCAATCGACAGGATGGGTGATGGCAGTTGGTCGTTGGTCACGACAACGTCGATCTCGCCGAGATCACAGAGTTTCACCAATCCGCCGGTGCCGATCTTGTCCGTGGTCAGGGCCAGGAGGATCTGTCGGGCGTGGGCCATGGCTGTGCGAACACGAAGCACCTCGAACTCATCATCGTCGCGCAGCGTTCCGTGCATGTCGATTCCGCTAACGGCGAGAATGGCATAGTCGAAACGAAACTGGGAAATGAAATCGTCGCCCCCCGCGCCCAAGATTGCGCCATCGATATGTCGGACAATCCCGCCGGGAATCGCCACTGTGAAATCTTCGCGGTTGTCAAAAATGGCGGCGCTGCGGATGCTGTAGGTCACGATTTTCAGGTTGCGCCGCGCAAGCAGGGCGACGGCGACTTCTTCGCAGGTGGTGCCGATATCAAGAAATACCGTGGCGCCATCAGTGACAAGATCTGCGATCTGTTCGGCAATGACCTTTTTCTCGACTGTCTGACTGCGCTGGCGCTGGTGCCAGGCCCGCTGATCAAGCGCGCCGGTAAATGTGATGCCTCCGTGGGTGCGCTTTACCCGGCCCAGCTTTTCCAGCTCGGTCATATCGCGGCGGATTGTCTGGGCAGACACACCCAAGGCTGCCGCGACTTCGGAAAGCGTGATATATCCCCGCTCTTCGACGATCGCCATCAGCGCCGCGCGTCGCTTGTCCTTCTTTTCGGGTTCCGCAGCCATAAAGCGCCGTCCATTCTGTGCTGTTTCCCGCCCCCAGCCTCGTGACCGACGGCAGCGTAATTCCTTTATTCTATACCGAAAAACCGCCCGTGATCCAGAAGAATGGAAGAAATCTCACAAATAACTTGTAAAATACCTCACATTCCGTAGGTTGGCGGCGAGACCACAAAACGACAATCAAGGGGACAGACCATGAAATTTCATACCGCCACTTTGACCGCCGCTCTATTGATGGGCACTTCGGCCTTTGCCGGTGAGATAACAATCTATACCTCCTACGAAGAAGACGAGGCAGCCGCATTTCTTGATCTGGCGCGCGCGGCGCTGCCCGATGTCGAGATGAATATGTTGCGCCTGTCGACGGGTGATCTGGCCGCGCGAATCATCGCTGAAAAAGGCAATCCGCAGCATGATGTGATCTGGGGCTTTGCCGCGTCCACCATCGTTAACCCCGAGATCGAGAAAACGCTTGAACCCTACGCGCCCAAGGGTGTCGAAGGTATTCCGGCGGCCTTCCGCTCGGATGAGGACAAATGGTTTGCCGTGACAGGGTATATGGCGGCCTTCTGCGTCAACAATGAGCGCCTAAAGGACAAGGGCCTTGAAATGCCGACATCCTGGGCCGATCTGACCGACCCCGCCTTCAAGGGTGAGGTGGTCATGCCAAACCCCGCATCCTCTGGCACCGGCTATATCCAGATCAGCTCGCTCTTGCAGATGATGGGCGAGGATGAAGGCTGGGCGCTGTTGGACAAGCTTGACGAGAACGTTGCGCAATACATCAAATCCGGCTCCAAGCCCTGCCATGCGGCATCGGCAGGTGAATATGTCGTGGGCGCCTCTTATGACATGCGCGCGATCAAGAACATCGCCGAAGGCTATCCAATCACCATGGTCATCCCCTCCGAAGGGTCCGGCAACGAGTTGGAGGCAAACGCACTGGTTGCCACCTCTGACAACAAGGAAGATGCAAAGCGGTTCCTTGATTGGACAGTAACGCCCGAAGCCGCCACCGCCTATGGCAAGTGGAAGGCCATCGTGACAATGCCCGGCGGTGAAAAGCCCCAGCAGTTCCTTGATGCCGGTCTGCCGCAAGACACATCTGACGTTCTGCACCCGACCGATTTCACCGCCGCCGCCGAAGACCGCACCGCGATCATCGAAGAATGGCAAAATCGCTACGAAAACTGATTGCATGGCAATCGGCCCGGGCGGTGCTCTGGCCTTGATCGCCCCCGGCCCGATCTGGCCGGGGGCGAAATTACCTTATAGTTTGAAGGCGCTTCATGGATCTCGACGTCAAGAATATCTCGAAAAGCTATGGTCGTGTCACAGCGTTGAACGATCTGTCGCTGACCATCCCCGCTGGCAGCCTGACCTGTTTTCTCGGCCCCTCGGGCTGTGGCAAAACCACGCTGTTGCGGGTCATCGCCGGGCTGGAAACGCCCGAGCGCGGACAGATCATGCTGGGGGATGACGATCTGTCGGACACTGCGCCGTCGGATCGAAACTTTGGTGTCGTGTTCCAATCCTATTCGCTGTTTCCCAACCTGACAGCCTTGCGCAATGTGCAATACGGGCTGGAATGCCGGGGTTGGGGCCGCACGCGGCGCCGGGAACGGGCGGAAGAGATGCTTGACCTTGTGCATTTGCGCGATCAGGCAAACAAACTGCCCGAGCAGATGTCGGGCGGGCAACAGCAGCGCATCGCCATCGCCCGCGCATTGGCACCCGAACCATCGCTTTTGCTGCTCGACGAACCGCTTTCGGCGCTAGATGCAAAGGTGCGTGCCGAACTGAGAAGCGAAATCCGAAGCATTCAACAAAAATTCGGAATCACCACCATCATGGTGACCCACGACCAGAACGAAGCGCTGGAAATGGCCGATCAGATTGTCGTTCTGCGCGAAGGTCAGATTGAACAGGTCGGCGCCCCACGCGATCTTTATACGCACCCGGAAACCCGGTTTGTTGCTGACTTTATCGGCGCGATCAATTTGTTGAACGTCACCAGTGATGCACAGGGCAAGGCGCAATTGGGCACACACTCCCTTGCCATGACAGGCAAGCTTAATGGCGCCACAACGCTGGGTCTGCGCCCCGAGGCCATCACCCTGTCACAACAGCCGATTGGCGCCGCGAATGAACTGTCTGGCGTGGTGACCCAAACCCGTTTCATGGGCAATCTGCAGCATATCGAGATACAGCCCGACTGCGCCCCCGAACAGCGACTTCAGATCGAGATGAACGGTCTGGCCACCACCCCCGCTTCGGGGGCCAGGGTTGTTGCCAGTTTTCCTGCCGACGCACTTATGGTGTTGCGCTGATGGCCGAGGTTGCCCCCACCCCGCGTCGCCGCCTGCCGAAATTTGGCGATAGCACGATTTCGCTTGGCCTTTCGATCATCGTGATCCTTGCGATGGCGGTGTTTTTCATCGTTCCGGTCATTGCGATCCTTTGGCGCAGCTTTGATACCGATACCGGCATCGGCTTTGGCAACTACGCCACCGCGCTCAACGATGCGCGGATCTGGGAATTGGTGCTCAACAGTCTTGCCGTGTCTGGTCTTTCGGCGGTCTGTGCCGTGACCCTTGCCTATTTCTATGCCTATGCGCTCCAACGAACCAATGTCGTCTGGAAATCTGCGCTGCGGATGGTTGTGATGCTGCCGCTGTTTGCACCGTCGTTGATTCAGGCACAGGGCCTAATCTTTCTTTTGGGCCGCAACGGCGTCTTCAACCGTTTTCTCGGTTTCGATATCGAAATTTATGGCTTTTGGGGGGTGGCAATCGCCAACACGCTGTACACTTTTCCCTATGCCTTCCTGATCCTGTCGGCGGCCCTCGCCGTGGCCGATGCGCGGCTTTATGAAGGGGCCATTGTAATGGGTGCACGACCGTGGAAGATTTTTCGCACAGTCACACTGGCATCCACCCGGTTTGGCATCGCGGCGGCGCTTTTTGTTGCGTTTTCGCTGTCAATCACCGATTTCGGCAATGCCATCGTGATTGGCGGCAACTTCGATGTGCTCGCAACTGAGATTTACAACAAGGTCATCGGCCAGGCGCAATTCCACCTTGGGGCGGTGATCGGCGTTGTCCTGCTGGTGCCTGCCGCCGTATCGAAACTGATCGTTGAGCGTATTTCGAAAAAGCAGCATGCGCAGGTTACTGACAAATCGACGGCCCTGCAGATCAGGCCCAATCGCCGCCGCGATCTGATGTTCGGCATCTATGTTGGTCTGATTGTTCTGATCTTTCTGGCGGTTCCGCTGATCGTGGTCTTTGCCAGTCTGGTCAAACTCTGGCCTTATAACATGACCTTTACACTGGAACATTACCGTTTTGATGTTCAGAATGGAACCGAACCCCTGTGGAACTCCATTGGCGTGGCATTGGCGACCGCTTTTTTCGGGGTGATTGCCGTTTTCGCAGCGGCCATCGTCACCCTCAAATTCCGCACACCGCTGAGCGGGCCAATATCGTTCCTTGCCACCCTGCCGGCGTCGATTCCGGGCATGGTGCTGGGGCTGGGTTATGTGCTGGCATTCAACAGCCTCGCGAATCCGCTGAACTTTCTTTACGGCACCTTCCCGCTGATCATCCTGCTTTATATCTATTACAACCATGCGCAGGGCTATCTTATCACTGCGACCAGCCTGAAACAGATCAGCACAACCTTTGACGAAGCGTCGACCATGTTGGGCGGCAGCGCGCTGCGCACCCTGATCAAGGTCACCTTGCCCTTGCTTTGGCCAACTTTGCTTGGTGTTGGGGTGTTCTTTTTCATGCGTGCGATGGTTTCACTTTCGGCTGTGATTTTTCTCATCACACCACAAACCCAAGTGGCGGCCGTGTCGGTTCTGCAATTGGCAGACCGCGGGGCCACCAATCAGGCCGCGGCGTTTTCGGTCTGCATCATGGGAATTGTGATCCTGATGCTTTTGGTCGTGCGCAGCGTACTTTGGGCCGCAGGCGCGCGCGGCGTCACTCTTATTCGATAGGGCAGTGCAACAATGACAATCAAGGCAATCCTGTTCGACAAGGATGGAACACTGCTGGATTACCATGCCACATGGACCGAGGTGAATCTTCAGGCCGCCAAAGTGGGCGCACGCGGCAACCCGGCACTGGCGCGACAACTGCTTGCGCTGGCGGATGCCGATCCCGATACGGGAATGGCCAAGGCCGGCGGGCTTCTTGCCGCCGGAAACTCTGCGCAGATCGCGCAGGCATGGATCACGCATGGCGTCGCGTGGACCCTGGAAAGCTTGGGGGCGCAGATCGATGAAATCTTTGTCGATGCCATGCACCGCGCCATTCCCATCCCCGGCGGTGCGGGATTGATCCGCACGCTTGCGGCGCAGGGAATTATCATGGGCGTCGCCAGCAGCGACAGCGCCGCCGCGATTCGTGTCTTTCTCGACAGTGTGGGCCTTGCCGAGTATTTTCAGTTCATCGCGGGCTATGATTCCGGATATGGCCACAAACCCGACCCCGCCGCACTCTTGGCCTTTGCCGACGAAATCGGCGCCGCACCAAACGAAATCGCAATGGTCGGCGACAACATACAAGATCTGCAGCTTGGCCGCGACGCAGGGGCCGGCATGGTCGTTGGGGTGCTCAGCGGCACTGGCAGCGCCGTGGAACTGGCCCCGCTGGCAACCGTCGTCGTGCCCGACATCAGCCACCTTGCCCAATTGTTATCCAAGGGCGTGGTGCAGAACGGGCCATAAGGTAAAAATGCTGTCGGCGACTGGAGCATGGAAAGGTTGACTGGCACAGCAACGCGCCGAAAACGCCAGTTTGCCGAAAGTTCAACTGAAGGCACAAGTGCTCAATATTAAATGAGAATCTGCCCCACAACCTAAGCCACCCACGCCCACATTCCAGTTTCGCCAAACTGTATCCACACGCCAAAAAGAAGATCTGAACCTGAACAGAGCGAACCCAGTATAGTGGCCTCTATGGCAAGCAGATCATCTGATGCAATGTGTCGAATCTCGCGCCGGATATGGGCAATCAGCGACCGCGCCATGCTACATCTGCGCGGCTGCAACCTCAAAGCGCCTGACAATGCTGATGTTCGCGTCGGTGGGAAGCTTTTTGATGCCGCTGATCCGGATAACCCGCCATCGTCAAGCGCACCCCGAACAATAAAATTTCCCGCAATAGAGCTATGGACAATATGTATCGGCGCAGTTAAACGGCACATCGAGCATCGGAATTGGCGGAAATCAAAGCCGATGCTTCAATGGAGGTGAAAACCGCTCGTACATTGCAAGCCCCTATAGCTCAGCTGGTAGAGCAACTGATTTGTAATCAGTAGGTCCGCGGTTCGAGTCCGTGTGGGGGCACCAATTCTACTTGAAATCGTTATGTTTTCATGGTGTTAGTGGGAAAACCACTACACAAACGCTACACCGAACCGGGTGGCGACCATGAGGTTCACTATGGAATTGCCGCATCTCAAGATCGGGAAAACTGGCAACGCCAAGTATCGGCGGCGTGTCACGTCACCCCAAATGCGGGCTTTGTTGGGCAAGTCAGCGGTGGAGTGGTCGCTCAAGACCCGTGACCCGGTTAAGATCGTTGAGGCTTGGAAAGAAGCCAATGAACGGTTTAAGGCTTTGCTGGCCAAGGCAGAGGGCAAGACCACCGATCAAGTTGAATGGAGTATCTTGCACAAGGCCGCTGTGGCCCATGGTTTGGTGCGCCCGGATGCCAGCAAGATCGGCCCCATTGATAGCGATCTGGAGGGTGGGCGGTTCGATGCCTTCACCAAAGCCGCCTTGGAAGAAGCCGCAAAGCTGACCCCGCAAACCCTCAACACGTCATTCGCCAACAAGCCCCCAGAAACCGCCTTTGGTTTGCTGGCCAAAGCCCAGATGTTCGGGGTTGAGCGGCCCCCCATCCTATTGAGCGCCGTGGTTGAGGCGTATCTCAAGGATCGTGAGCGGCGTTCGTCCTATGACGATCTGTCGAAACAGGTGAAACTTGTGGTGGAGGGTCTTGAGCAAGCCATGGGGCGCAAAGACCCGCCCATTCAAAGTATCAACCGTGAGGCCGCTTATGCCTATCGTGATAGCCTGACCGCAAAGGGAAACGCCCATGGCACCGTGCGGCGGCGTATCACGACCATTAAGGCAATCCTAAACCACGGCGAAAGGCGGTTTGATCTGCCCGATTGGCGCAATCCGTTCAACGGCATTGAGATGGCGCAAGACGATGATGCAGCGGGCGAAATGAAGCGTGACCCGTTGACCCTGGACGATATTTGCAAGGTGCGGGATAAGTTAGCCGGATCTAATGACGATATGCGCGACATTTGGCACCTGATGATGTTCACCGGGCTGGGGCCGAATGAGGCGCGGGGTCTGCAATGGGATGAAATCCACCTGGGCGATGCGACCCCACACTTTGAAGTCAAACCCAATGGGCGGCGCAGGTTGAAGGTGGGTGAGAGGCGGCGGCGTGTTCCCCTTGTCGGCACGGCTTTGGCCATGATGCAGCGGCGGCGTGACAGCGCCCTTGGGGGTTCGTCTGACGTGTTCCCGCGCTATGCCCATCAACGCAACGCCAACGCCCTGTCGGCCACCCTGGTGAAGCCTATGAAGGCCGCTGGGGTCTGGGTGAAAATCCGTAAGGTGCCGTATTCGCTGCGCCATTCGGTCAAGGATTGGCTGCGCCGCACGACCCCAACCAACATTCAGTTGCTTATCATGGGCCATGGTCACGGCGAAGGACGGGCGGCGGGTGGATATGGCGGCGATGATCTGTTGGATATCGCGCCTATCGCAATCGTCCGCTCAGCCAAAGCCAGCGAAAGGATATGGTGGTCCTCGCGCACATTCGCGAGCAGTTTGCCCTGTCTTTAGGGAGCTATGGCCG